>NZ_JANIBM010000010.1 GCF_024505045.1 Methylomonas aurea
GCCGCCGCCGCCGATTTGGCCGCCGCCGGCGAGCGCGATGCTCAGGCCGAGATCGCCGGCTATGCCGCGGTGCCGGACCAATCCGCAGCGCTGGCAGCGACCGGCGCTTGCGCCGCCGCGGCCGAAATCCGGATCGAGGCCGACCAACTCCAGGGCCTGGAACGCCTGCGCGTCGCGTTGAATCTTGATGCCGAAGATCTGCTGCTGGCGGCATTGGCGGCCAGCATCGGCGAATGCTTCGGTCTGGCGCCGGTCGCGGTCCGCTACGTGCAAACCCATATCGTTGCCGAATCCGGTGCCGTGTTGCGCTACAGCTATCCGCTCTGTCTGGAAACGGACAGCGATGCATTGACGGCGACCACCCTGGCCAAAGCTGCCCGCAAGCAGGCGCCCAGCGCCGGTTTCGGATTTGAGTTAGCCGCTTCCGGGTTGCCGTTGCCGAGCCTGCGTTTCACCTGGCTGGGCCAATGCGGTTGCGGCCGGTTCGAACCGGAGGCCGTGCTGGCCGCCGGCGAGGCCTTTGCCGTCAGCGCCTGTCTGACAGCAGACGGATTGCTGTTGCGGTTGGCTATGGATGCCGAACAGGTAGAGCAATTGCCGCGACTAAGCACGGCGTTGGAAAACACCGTGATTGCCTACTTGGCTGCAGCCGAACAGGCCCAGGGCCGGGGATTTACCGCAGCCGATTTCGGCGACGCCGGTTTGTCCGAAGAAGACTTCGCTACCTTGTTCCAAACCATCGAATAACGAGTTGATAGAGCCATGACCATCGATCGCGCCAACATCGCCGATATTTACAAGCTGACGCCGATTCAGGAAGGGATGCTGTTCCATTCCCTGAGCAGCCCCGACTCGGGGGTGTACGTCGAACAGTTCAGCCAAACCGTGCCGTTCGGCGTCGACCCCGGCCTGTGGCAGCAAGCCTGGAACCGGGTAATCGCCCACCACGACATCCTGCGTAGCGGCTTTTTCTGGGAAGGCCTGGAAAAACCGGTGCAGGTGGTGCAGCGCCAAGCCGAAATCCGGGTCGAAGCCCTGGATTGGTCTGATCTGGCCGAGACGGAACGCGAGCAAGGCCTGCAAGCGCTGCGCGTTGCGGACGCCAAAGCAGGGTTCGATTTGGCCAAGGCGCCGTTGCTGCGCTTGCGGGTGATTCGGACCGGGGCGGAGCAGAGCGTGTTGCTGTGGACCTACCACCACATCCTGCTCGACGGCTGGTCGGCGTTTATCGTGCTGGACCAGGCCCTGCAAGCTTATATGGCATTGGCGGACGGCCGCGAGCCTGAACTGCCGGCCAGTACGCCGTATAAAAATTACTTGCGTTGGCTGGGGCAGCAGGACCGGACCGCGGCCGAGACTTTCTGGCGCGATTACCTGGCCGGCTTCGCCGCGCCGACGCCGCTCGGCCTGGTCGAGGGCAATCCCGGCGCCGAGCCGAACTGCGACTATGCCGTGGTCCGTCGGGCGCTGGGCCAGACGCGGGCGGAGCGTTTGCGCGAATTCGCCCGCGCGGCGCGCTTGACGCCGAATAGCGTGATTCAGGGCGCGTACGCTTACTTGCTGGCTTTGTACAGCGGCGAGGACGACGTCGTGTTCGGCTGCACCGTGTCCGGCCGGCCGCCGGAACTGGAAAGCTCGCAGCACATGGTCGGCCTGTTCATCAATACGCTGCCTTTGCGGGTGCGCATCGGCGCCGAGCAGCCGGTGGCGGCCTGGCTGCGCGACTTGCAGGACGACTTGCTGGCCTTGCGCAGCTACGAACATAGCCCGCTGGTCGAGATTCAGGCCTGGAGCCCGATCGGGCCGGGGCTGTCGCTGTTCGATTCGATGCTGGCGGTGGAATCGTTTCCGCAGTCCAGCCAGGTGCAATTGCCCGATGTCGCGGTGGCGCAAAAGACCAATTACCCATTGACGCTGGTGGTCGAACCGGTGGGCGAGATGAATATCCGCGCCATGTTCGATCCGCGCCGCTATGCGCCGGCTGTGGTCGAACGTTTGCTGGACCACTGGCAAACCGTGCTGGACCAGATGCTGCTGGATGCCGAGCGGCCGCTGGCCACGGTCAGCGCGATGGCGGAAGCCGAACGCCTGCGTCAGGCGGCCTGGAACGCAACCGCGACCGATTTTCCGCGCGAGCGCGACTTGGCCGCGTTGTTCGCCGAGCGGGCGGCGTTGCACCCGGAGCGGACCGCGCTGGCGGTCGGCGACGTCCGCCTGAGTTATGCCGAACTGGAGCGGCGCGCCAATAGTCTGGCCCATTTTCTGTTGGCGCAGGGTGCCTCAGCCGGCGGCCAAATCGCGCTATTGCTGGAGCCTTCGGCGGAACTGATCATTGCGATACTGGCCGTGGTCAAAACCGGCAATGCTTACGCGCCGCTCGATCCGAAGGCGCCCGCCGCCCGGCTGGCCGGCATGTTGCAGGACCTGAGCTTTAGCCAATTGCTCAGCCACCATGGCCGCGGCGACGCGCTGGCGGCGGACGGGCTGCAGATTATCGATCTGGACCGGACTTGGGCGAATTGGAGCAGCCAGCCGGATACCGCGCCGGCCGTGGCTGTCGATACCCGGCGACTGTTCTACGTGATCCATACCTCCGGTTCCACCGGCAAGCCCAAAGCCGCCGGGGTCTACCACGACAGTTTCATTAATTTCATCTTGTGGTGGAACCGCGAATTCGGTTTCGGCAGCGCCGACAAATGTCTGTTGATCAATAAAATTACCTTCGATCTGGCGCAGAAAAACGTCTGGGGCGCCTTGCTCACCGGCGGCGAATTGCACCTTGCCGTCGGCGACCATTTTGATCCCGACTATGTGCGCCGCAGCGTGGCCGAGCAGGGCATTACCTGGATCAACTGCACGCCGAGCATGGGCTATGCGCTGGCCGAAGGCGAAGACGTCGATTACCGCGACTTGGCCTCGCTGCGCTACTTGCTGCTGGGCGGCGAGCCGGTAAACAAGGCCAGACTGGCGCCGTGGCTGTTGTCGGCACACAGCCGCTGCGAATTGGTCAACACCTACGGCCCGACCGAATGCACCGACCTTTGCACCACGCATCGCTTTAGCCGGGAAGAGTTAGAGCATCCGGAGTGGCCGGTCACGGTCGGCAAAAACCTGCCCAACGTGCGCATGCTGGTATTGGACCGCTTCAACAATCCGTTGCCGGCCGGCATTGCCGGCGAGGTGATGATAGGCGGCGTCTCGCTCGGCGTCGGCTATCTCAATAATCCGGGCTTGACCGCCAGCCAGTTCATTCCGCATCCGCAGCCGGAAGTTGCCGGCGAACGCCTGTACCGCACCGGCGACTTGGGCTACTTCCGCGAGGACGGCAGCATCGTCGTCAAAGGCCGGGTGGATTTTCAAGTCAAGGTTCGCGGCTATCGGATCGAGCTGGAGGAAATCGATACGGTATTGCGCGGCCACGCCGCGGTGCAGGACGCCGTGACCGTGGTCAGCGGCGGCGACCGCCAACAACTGGTCAGCTACCTGGTGCCGGCGGCGGCTGTCGCCGAGCCGGCCGAGTTCCGCGCCGAGTTGCGGGCTTATCTGGCGCAACGCCTGCCGGATTACATGGTACCCAGCGTCTTCGTCCTGTTGGCGGCGATTCCGTTGAACGCCAACGGCAAGGCCGACCGTTCCGCGCTGCCGGCACCGGAAGAAACCGATGCGTTGCAGGCTGCGCTGGCGCAAGCGCCGGCCGACGCGGTGGAAGAGGCCTTGCTCGGCGTTTGGCAGAAAGTGCTGGGCCGCGACGACATCGGCGTCAACGACAATTTCTTTGCCTTGGGCGGCCATTCGTTGACGATCACTCAGGTGTTCTCCAGGATTCCGAAGCTGTTCGAGGTCAAGCTGGGCCTGTCCGAACTGTTTCAACAGCCGACCATCGCCGGGCAGGCTGCATTGATCCGCAACCGGCAAGCCGGCGGCGCGCCGGCTTATCCGGCATTGGTCCGGCAGGAACGCCCCGAGCCCTTGCCGCTGTCCTACGCCCAGAGCCGGCTTTGGTTCGTGCAGGAATATGCGCCGGACAATCCGGCCTATAACGTTCCCAACGCGGTGTTCCTCGATGCGCCGGCCGATGTCGAAGCCGTGCGCCTGGCACTGGCCTGGTTGACCCGCCGCCACGAATCGCTGCGCACCTGCTTCCCGGCCGTCGGCGGCGAACCGCGCCAGCAGATTTTGCCCGATTTCGTGCCGCCGCTGGTCATCGACGATCTGTCGGCGTTGGCGGAGTCGGAACGCGAGCTGCGCATGGCCGAGCTGGCCACGGCGGAAGCGCAGGCGACCTTCGATTTGGCCGCCGCGCCGCCGCTACGCTACCGGCTGCTTTCGAGTCCGGAAAATGCCGTGTTGTTGGCAACCTTGCACCACATCGTCACCGACGGCTGGTCCACCGATATTTTCGTGCGCGAATTTCGCCAGGCCTACGCCGCCTACCAACTTGGCACGGAGCCGGATCTACCGGAACTTGCGCTGCAGTACGCCGATTACGCGTTGTGGCAACGCCAGTTTTTGACTGGCGAGCTGCGCGAAACCCAGCTGGCCTACTGGCGCGGCGAGCTGGACGGCGCGGTGCATACCATCGGCCTGCCGTACGATTTTCCGCGGCCGGCGCAACTGTCCTGGCAGGGCGGTATGGTGCGCGACCGCTACGCGCCGGAACTGGCCCAGGGCTTGAAAGCGCTGGCGGAACAGCAGGGAGCGACGCTGTTCATGGCGCTGATGGCCGCCTTCGAATTGTTGTTGTACCGCTGGTCCGGCCAGGACGATTTCGTGCTGGGTACGCCGATCGCCAACCGCCATCTCGAAGAGACCGAGCCGGTGATCGGCTTTTTCGTCAACACTTTGCCGATCCGGGCCCGGATCGACGCCGGCCACAGCTTTAACGATTTGTTGGCGGCGGCGAAACAAACGGCGCAGGCGGCCTACGAACATCAGGATCTGCCGTTCGAAATGCTGGTCGACGAATTGAAACCGGCGCGCAGCGCGGCCTACAACCCGTTCTTCCAGGTCTGTTTCGCGTTGCGTAACGCTTACGAGGACATGTCGCTGGTCGATAGCGACGAGTGGGTGGCGCGCTGGGATTTGTATGTGGTGTTCAACGAGCAGGACGGCCTGAGCGGGCAATGGGAATTCAGCCGCGCGCTGTTCCGCCCGGAAACCATAGAGCGGCTGGCGCAGTCGTTCGCGGTGCTGCTGCCGCAACTGGTGGCCGATCCGGACCGGGCGCTGGCCGATTACGATTTGTTGGATGGCGCTGGTGCCGCCGAGATGTTGGCTTTGGGTAAAGGGCCAAACCTGGATTTGGACAGTCGCCTGTTTCCGCAGATGTTCATGGCGCAGGTGCGCGACCGGCCGGAAGCTCCGGCGGTCCTGTTCCAGGATAGCGTTATCAGTTATGCCGAGTTGAATCGGCGAGCCAATCGGCTGGCTCATTTCCTGATCCGGCTGGGCGCCGGCAGCGAATTGCGGGTGGGTTTGTGTCTGGAGCGCAGCCCCGACTGGATCGTGGCGATTCTGGCGGTGTTGAAATCCGGCGCCGCCTATGTGCCGCTGGACCCGAACTATCCGGCGGACCGGCAGCAATTCATGCTGGAGGATGCCGATTGCCGCTGGTTGATCGCCCACAGCCATATTGCCGAACGCATCGCGCTACCGGCCGGCATCCGTTTGCTGGCTCTGGACGGCGAATACCTGAGGGAAGCGATCGCCCGCGAATCGGTCGAAGAACCGCAGGTCGCCGGCATGCTGCCGGAGCAGTTGGCATACGTGATCTATACCTCCGGCTCGACCGGCCGGCCGAAAGGAACCTTGATCGAACACCGCAACCTGGCGCTGGTCAGCGTGGCGTTGGCGAATCGCTTCGATTTTCGCGGCGGCAGCCGCATGTTGCAGTTCGCCTCGTTCAGTTTCGACGCCTCGGTCTGGGAATGGGCGGTGGCCTTGGCCAACGGCGGTTGCCTGTGCATGGCCGCCGACGACGTGATCAAAAGTCCGGATCGGCTGGCCGATTTCGTCGCTACCGCGACGACCAGCCACGCGCTGTTGCCGCCGTCGTTATTGGCTTATCTCGACCCGGCGAAATTGGCCTGCCTCGACCATTTATTGGTCGGCGGCGAAGGCTACCAACAGGCGCTGGCCGAAGCTTGGAGCCCGAATCGGCACTTTTTCAACGCTTACGGTCCCACCGAAACCACGGTGATCTGCATGGCGGCCGATTACCAGCCGGGCGACGCCAAATTGACGTTGGGCCACGCCTTGGCCAACACCGAATTGTTCATCCTCGACGCCAAACTGCGGCCGGTGCCGCTCGGCGTGCCGGGCGAATTGTGTATCGGCGGCGGCGGCGTCTGCCGCGGTTATCTGAACCGGCCCGAATTGAACAACGAAAAATTCATCGCCCATCCGTTCCGGCCCGAGAGCGGCGAGCGTTTGTACCGCACCGGCGACCTGGTGCGCTGGTTGGCGGACGGCACCATCGAATTCCTGGGCCGGATCGATAACCAGATCAAAATCCGCGGCTTCCGTATCGAGCTGGGCGAGATCGAAGCCCGACTGATGGAACACGAGTGGGTGCGCGACGCGCTGGTGTTGGTGCGCGACATCGATGCCGGCAACCGGCAATTGGTCGGCTACGTGCTGTGCGAAGCGGGCGCCGACGGTTTGGCCGCGGAGCTGATGGCAAGGCTGCGGGAAAGCTTGCCGCACTTCATGGTGCCGATGGCGGTGATGGCATTGGCTGCCTGGCCGATGACGCCCAACGCCAAGATCGACCGCCGCGCGCTGCCGTTACCGGGCGCGGCCGACACGGCAAGCCGGGTTTGCGAACCGGCCGCAACCGAGCGCGAGCGCTGGCTGGCCGAATTGTGGCAGGAGATTCTGGGCGTCGACACGGTCGGCGTCAGCGACGACTTTTTCGAACTGGGCGGCCATTCGCTGAGTGCGACCCGGTTGATGGCGCGGGTGCGGGAAGAATGCGGCCGATCGATGCCGCTGAAGGACTTTTTCGTGGCGCCGACCGTGCGCAGCATGGCGGCCTATCTGGATGCGGCCGGAACGGACACCCAAGCCGAAGCGGAAGACACTGCGATTCTGTTGCCGCCGCGGCCGGTGGATTTGGAAGCCGAATCCGCCATCGCGCTGCCGACGCCGTTGCCGCCGGCCAGCGGCATGATGCAAAACGTGTTGCTGACCGGCGTCACCGGTTTCGTCGGCGCTTATTTGCTGGAACAAATGCTGGAACGCTGGCCGGAGACCACGGTGCACTGCCTGGTGCGCGCCGGCTCGGCCGAAGACGGCTTGCGCCGGATTCGGGCCAATCTGGAGGAATACGGCTTGTGGTGGGACGGCTATGCGCCGCGGATCAAAGTCGTGGTCGGCGACCTGGCCAAGCCCAACCTCGGCTTGAGCGGCGAAGTGCGCGATTACCTGGCCTCGGAAATCGACTTGATTTTGCATAACGGCTCGCATCTGAACCACGTGTTGCGCTACGGCCAACTGGCCGCGGCCAACGTCGGTTCGACCAAGGCTCTGCTGGAATTGGCCGCCTACAACCGCTTGAAACGATTCGCTTACGTCTCAACCGGCGGCGTGTTCAACACCGAAATTTCGGGGCGGAAAGTGGACGAAGACAGCGATCTGGCCGGCGAAGGTTTTAGCGATCTCGAAGGCTACAACGCCAGCAAATGGGTGGCGGAAGCGGCGGTCAGGAAAGCCGGACGGATGGGCCTGCCGATCCAGATCTTCCGGCTGGGCCGGGTGGCGGTGGACAGCCGCAGCGGTGCTGGCCGCGACGACGACTTTATCGGCTTGTATCTGCGCACCTGCATCCAGCTCGGGGTCTATCCGGATTACCCGCTGGTCGAAAAGGCGATACCGGTGGATTACGCGGCGCGGGCGATTATTGCCTTGGCCGGACAGCCCGGCGGCGGCGAAATATTCCATTTGATGGGCGAAGAAAGCTACGACTGGAGCAAATTGCTGTCCCAGCACGTGGCAGGCAGCGTCGGCCTGAAACGCATCCGCGCCGACCATTGGGTGGACCGGGTCAAACAGGCTTCGACCGAAACCCCGCTGCCGTTCGCGCCCTACCTGTTTTATTGGGATACCGACCGCGGCGCGCCGGACAAGGGCAGTTTGCAGATCGGCCAAACGAAAACCCTGCGCCGGCTGGCCGAGCTGGATCTGCCGGCGCCGCAGATCGATCGCGCGGCTTGGCAACGTTACATCGAGCGCTTGTTCGTTAGCGAAGGCCGCGAAGTGGCGTTCAAGCGCCGCGGCTGGTTTTATTAACCCGGCCTAGTTAACACTGGCATTCCGTTCGGGCTGAGCTTGTCGAAGCCCGATGTGGAGAGCCCTTCGACAAGCTCAGGACGAACGATATTTAAACGCCGGGTTAATAAGCGGTGCGGTCGCCCGCATGCATTGAACTTAAATTAAGAATTGGAGAATGGTCGCTATGGCTGAAGAATTGGAAACAGGTTTCGTCGTGGTCTGCAACCACGAACAGCAACACGCCTTATGGCCGGCTTTCAAGCCGGTGCCTGCCGGTTGGCAGCAGGTCAAGGCTGCCGACAGTCGGGAAAACTGTCTGGACTATGTCAATCAACATTGGCCCGACATCCGGCCGTTGAGCTTGAGAACGCTATGAAACCGATGACTGCTCAGGAAGAATTCGGAACGCGGCCGCCGTCGCCGGTGGTGCGCACCGTGACATTGGGGCTGAACCTGGACCCGGACCAGCCGGAGCGGGGCGCGGAAGCGGCGCGGCGCTTTTTCGGGAAGGCCGGCAACAGTTTGGCGGAAAGCGGCCTGCGGGCGCGTTGTTTCCGCCTGGCCGGGCAACCGCTGGACCGCTTGCTGCAAGGTCGCCGAATTCGGGCCAATGCCGCGGCCGAATTTGCGGTGCGGATGGAGAACGCGTTGGGCGATATCTGGTTCTGCATGCCCGGCCCGTTTTTCGTCGATGCGGCCGACGACCCGGAATTGCTGGCGCTGGTGCCGGCCGTGATCGGCGCCACCCGCCACGTATTCATGAATACTTTGGTCAGTTCGGCTGCCGGCATGCACCGCGGCGCATTGCGCCGGGCCGCTGCGGTGGTGCGGGAACTGGCCATGCTGGACCAACAGCACCAGGCCAATTTCCGGTTTGCGGTGATGTCCAACGTCCAGGCCAATACGCCGTTTTTTCCGGCGTCCTGGCACCAGGGCGAGGCCGGATTCAGTATCGCGCTGGAGTTGTCGGAACTGGCCAACGCCGCGTTTTCGCAGCCGTTGCCGTTCGACGAGAAACTGGCCCTGTTCCGCAATCAGGTGCGGCGGGCGGCGCGGGATGCGGCCGAGTGCGCCGAGGCGCTGGCCGCCGAGACCGGCGTCGGTTTTCGCGGTATCGATTTCTCGCTGGCGCCTTACCCCGGCGAGGACACCAGCGCCGTCAGCGCGATCGAGGCGCTGGCCGGCAGTCCGGTCGGCAGTTTCCAATTCCTGTTTTCGCTGTATGCGGTGAACAATTTGCTGAAGCAGGGCTTGGCCGATTTTCCGCAGGTCGGCTACAACGGCACCATGCTGTCGGTGTTGGAAGACAGCCATCTGGCGCGGGCGGTGGGCAACGGTAGCGTCGATGTCAAGGATTTGCTGCTGTACTCTACGGTGTGCGGCTGCGGTCTGGATATGGTGCCGCTGGCGTTGGACGTCGGCGTCGGCCAGATCGCGGCCTTGATCGAAGCGATTTGCACCGAAGCCATCAAATGGAACAAGCCGTTGATTACCCGCCTGTTGCCGAGCAGCGTCGGCGCCAACGGCGAAACCAATTTCAACCATCCGTTTATCGTCAATACCCGGCCGATTGCGCTGAACCGCAATGCGTTTGCGCCGGCCAACGATAGCGAGGCCTTTTTCGATCCCCGACGCTGGGCGCCGACCGCGCTGCCGGCTTGATTTGACTACTACCAAGACAGAGCGATGACTACCGACAATTGGTTTACCGATTTTAATCTGGGCGGCCGCGCGCCGTATCTGCTGGTCTGCTTTCCGTATTCCGGGGCCGGCGCCAACGTGTTTCGCAGCTGGGCCGGCGCGTTGGATAACGCCGACGTGCTGGCGGCGCAGTTGCCGGGCCGCGAACGCCGCATCGCCGAACCGGCCATCGGCGATCTGGACGCGTTGGTCGCCGGCTTGCTGCCGGCGCTGATCGCGCGGATCGACCGGCCCTATCTGCTGTTCGGTCACAGCATGGGCGCGTTGATCGCTTACCGGGTGGCGCTGGAGTTGGAGCGCCGCGGCGTGCGGCCGCCGAAACAACTGATCGTTTCCGGCTACCGTTCGCCGGAACTTGGCAGCCGCAACCGCGTGTTGCATACGCTGAGCGACAGCGAATTCATCGTCGAATTGCAACGCTACGGCGGTACGCCGGACGAGGTGTTGCAACACGAGGAAACCATGCAGTTGTTGTTGCCGATGCTGCGCGCCGATTTTCGCATCCACGAAACTTACCGCCACGCGCCGCAACCGGCGGCGCAATTCCCGATTGCCGCCTTCACCGGCATGGCCGACCATCTGGTGCCGGGCGAGGATATGGCGCCCTGGCGCGACAAAACCGCGGCCGGCTTCGAACAGCGCCTGTTCGGCGGCGGCCACTTCTTTTTACTGGAGAACCGCGACGCCGTGCTGGGCGCGCTTCAGGACATCGTCAACGAGCATATCAAGGACGATATCCTGCTGCCGATGGCGCGGACTCCTGCCGCAGCCGGTTACGAACCGGTCTTTTAAAATGACGAGACTACTAGTTATGACGCAACCGATCATCAAATTGGAACATATCACCAAGTCCTACGGCCACGGCGACGGCGCCGTCAACGTGCTGCAGGACTTGAACCTGTCGATCCAGCAGGGCGAGTTCACCTGTATCTGGGGCGCTTCCGGCAGCGGCAAATCGACGCTATTGAACCTGATGGGCCTGCTGGACCGGCCGGATCAGGGCCGGATCGCGATTAAAAACGCAGAAGTCCTGGGGCTGAACGACAATCGGCTGGCCGATTTCCGCAGCCGGCACCTGGGCTTTATTTTCCAAAGCTTCAATCTGGTGCCGGTGTTGTCGGCCCAGGAAAACACGATGCTGCCGCTGCAAATCCGCGGCGAAGCGGACGATACGGCGCGGCGCAGGGCGCGCGACCTGCTGGCGGAACTGGGGCTGGAGCGGCACTTGCACAAACGGCCGGACGAAATGAGCGGCGGCCAACGCCAGCGGGTGGCCATCGCCCGGGCCTTGATCGGCGATCCGGATATCGTGCTGGCCGACGAACCGACCGCGAATCTGGATTCGGCCAACAGCGACGCGATCATTTTGTTGATGCAAAAGCTGAATCAAAAACGCAAGGTCACCTTCGTGTTCGCCACCCACGATACCCATTTGCTGTCCTACGCGGCACGCTCGATCCAGGTCCGCGACGGCCGGATCGTCGACGACCGCCACAATACTTATTTAAAAGAGGCCTCCTGATGTCCATGTCACTCGCAATGCGCTGCAAACTGGCGGCGCGCAACGTCATGAAAAACCGGCGCAGAAGCCTGGTCACCGTGCTGTCGGTGGCGATCGGCTTTCTGGCGCTGAGCTTGTTCGAAGGTTATTTCACCTACGTCTACCGGATTCTGAAGGACCAGGCCATCGTCGGCGAACGTCTGGGCCACTTGACCGTGGTGCGCCGCGGCTTCTTCGACCAGGGCACGCTGGACCCGGAAAAATTCCAACTCGATGCCGCCGCGCTGGACTTGGTGACCCGCACCGTCCGCCAGGTGCCGGGCGTGAAATTGGTCAGCCCGCGGCTGGCCGTCAGCGGCTTGGTCAGTAACGGCACCACCTCGCATATTTTCATCGGCGAAGCGATATCGGCGGAAGACCAGAAGGCACTGCGCGGCACCGAATACGCCTATCTGCCCGGCAAACTGGCGCCGGGCCAGGACGATGCCGCCGTGATCGGCCAGAAGATGGCGAAGATAATGGGCTTGCAGCAGGGCAGCGACGGCGTGTTGATGGCGTCGACGCTGTCCGGCATGGTCAACGCGGTCGATTTCCGGGTCGGCGAAATCGCCAACACCGGCTCGATGGGCACCGACGACAAGTTCGCGCTGTTGCCGTTGGCCTTGGCTCGTAAGTTGTACGGCAGCGACGGCGCCGACCGGGTAGTGGTGGTGTTGGATGCGGTCGATTCGATTCCGGCCGTAAAGCCGGTGTTGCTGGAAAAACTCAAGGCTGCCGGCTTCGACGCCGACATCAAGGAATGGAGCGAATTGTCGGTGTACTACACTCAAGTCAAAGGTTTGTTCGACATGATGTATCTGTTCATCATGGTGGTAGTGGTGATGGTGGCGATGACCAGTGTGGTCAATACCATGACGATGGCGATTGCCGAACGCACCCGCGAAATCGGCACCTTGCGCGCGATCGGCATGCGCTCGATGACGATCAAGAGTCTGTTCGTGATCGAAGGCGTCATCATCGTCTTCGTCGGCTCGCTGGCCGGGATGGCGCTATCCTATGCCATCGGTGCCGGCATCAATCTGGCGCAGATTACTTATTCGCCGCCGGATTCGTCGGAACAGGCCGCGCTGGTGATCGAATTGTTGTTTAATAACATGTTCGGTTCTTTATTCACTCTGTCGGTGTTGGCCGCGGTCGCTTCGTATTTCCCGGCCCGCCACGCCACGCAAAAAACCATTGTCGGAGCCCTGGGCCATGTTTGAATTCGTCCGCACCCCTTTATTTGCAATATTAATGCTGGCGGCTTCGGCTGCGGCCGCAGAGCCGACGCCGCTGGAGCTTTTAAAAGCCAGCGACCGTGCCCGCGGCGGCGAGATCGGCGGTATTACCATGACCAGTACCGTCATCGCTTATCAGGACAATGTCGAGGATAAAAGCTATACGCTGAAGATCGAGGCCGACCAGGACAATTCCCTGGTGACCTTCCTGAAGCCGGCCACATCCGCCGGTAAGATGATGCTGATGCAGAACCGCAATATGTGGTTCCTGTCGCCCGACGTCAGCAAGCCGGTGCCGATTTCGCCGCGGCAACGCCTGCTCGGCGAGGCCAGCAACGGCGACGTCGCCACGACCAATTACAGTCGTGACTACGACGCGACGCCGGCCGGCGAAGCGGAAGTGGCAGGGCAGCCGTGTTACGTACTGGAATTAAAAGCCAAGGACGCGAACGTGGCCTACGACAAGATTCGATATTACGTCGCCAAGGACAGCCAGTTGGCGTTGAAAGCCGAATACATGACGGTTTCCGACAAGCATTTCAAAACCGCATTGATGGAATACGCCAACCGGGTCGAGGTTGCCGGCAAAAGCCAGCCTTTCGTCAGCAAAATCGAGATTCAGGACGAAGTGCAAACCGGCCAGAAAACCGTGTTGGTTTACGACAAAGTCGAAGCCGCGGCGGTGCCGCCGAGCCGCTTCGATCTGCGGGCCTTGCTCAGCCGCTAACGGCCGATGGCTTCGGGGAATGCTCTGCGCGGCTTGCGGCCGGCGTTGCTGGCCGTATCGCTGCCGGGCATCGCCGCCGCAGCCGACAACAATTTCGAGTTCGAACACAGCTTCATGCTGCAAAGTTTCGGCGCGATTTACGATATTGCCAAGAACAGCAATCTGAATCCGGACAACCAGTTGGCGCAACTGGACAATTTTCAGCAGGGTACCCGGCTGCGGTCGAAATTCACCGCCCGTTACGGCGGCTTCAGTGCCAAGCTTAGCCCGCGCTTCGGTTACTTTTTGAGTAACCAGGCCGACGGCGGCAACGTGGTGGCCGGCGAGCATTATTTCCAGGATTGGCTGGCGCAATATGCGACGGACGATCTCAGCCTGTCCTATAGCCGCGAATTGCTGTACTGGGGGCCGTCGTTGTTCGCGTCGCCGTCCAATCCGTTTTTTCCGAACAGCAACCAGACCAATCCCTTCATCGAGCCCGGCGCCCAGGATTTCGTGCAACTGCAGTATTTTCACGATTATTCCAACACGCTGGCGCTGATCGGCAGTCTGGCCCGGGGCCGTTCGACGCTGGAGACGCCGAATTTCAAGAAAACCGTGGCGCTGAAGTACGACCACCGCGGCGACGATTATTCGCTGAGCGCGATTGCCGGCTACCGCGAAAACGACGGCCTGCCGCAGGGCGGCATGTTCGGCCAGTGGACGCTGAACGATTCGACGCTGCTGTATTTCGACGTCGGCATGAAAGGCAAAAGCTATGGCTTGTATCCGCATGCATCCGATTCGCCGCTGGGTTACGAATTGGCGCCGAACGGCAACGGCCGTGGCTGGTTCGTCGACTTCCTGGCCGGCGGTTCCTATACCTTCGACAACGGCGACGTATTGAACCTGGAATACCGTCACAGCAACGAAGGTTACAGCAATGCCGACAGCTCCGCTTACCGGCGTATGGCGCAGAACGCCGCCGGGCACCTGGTGGGGCCCGACCCCAATTTGCAAGGCTTGGCCGCCGGTACCCTGGCCCAGGCCTCGTCGGTGCAGATCCGTTCGCTGAATCAGCATTATCTGTACGCCAATTACCGGGTGCACGAAATCGTCGAAGACCTCAGCCTTAATGTGCTGTATTCGCAAAACCTGCAGGACGGAGGCGCACAACTGGTACCGATTGTCGAGTACAACCTGTTCGGTCAGGTCAATCTGGCCGCCAACTTGGTATTCAATCTGGGCGGTAGCGATACCGAGTTCGGCGGCTATCTGAATAATATCTATTTCCTGGGCGTGAAATATTACTTCGACTGAGCGCCGGCTGATGAACATGGATAACTCGGGGTCTGGCGCTCTGCCGAATTTCGCGGATTTAAGGCAACGGTTTCCGTTGGTTCCGGCGCCGACGCCGGGGAGGGCGCAAGTCTGGCTGGCCTGGACCGAGCGTTTCGCCGAGCCCGAGGCGCTGGAAATCTGCCGCAATCTGCTGTCGGAGGACGAGCTGAAAAAATGGCGGAAGTTTCATTTCGAGCGCGACCGCCAGTTGTATCTGGTGGCTCACGCCATGGTCAGATTCGTGTTGGCCGCTTATCTGGATACCGAACCGGACAGATTGCAGTTCACGGCCAATCGCTACGGCCGTCCGGAATTGGTCCGCAATCCGGGCATGGCCGATGTCCGTTTCAATCTGTCGCATGCACAGGGTTTGGCCGCGCTGGTCGTGAATTGTGGCGTGGATTGCGGAATCGACGTCGAAGCCCGGCGCGATTTGGGCGATCTGACGGCGATGGCCAGCCAGGTGCTGACTGCAACAGAACGCGATTATCTGTGGCGTTTGCCGGCAGCGGAACGGAATTGGGCGTTTCTGAAGTTCTGGACTCTGAAAGAAGCCTACATCAAAGCGGTGGGCAAGGGGCTGTCGCTGGCACTGAACGAATTTGGGTTTGCCCTCGGCGAGCATATCGCAATCAGCTTCCAATCCGGCTGCGCCGACGATCCTGATGCATGGCAATTCGCGCAACGCTACCCGAGTCCGGACCATGTTTTGGCGCTGGCATTGCACCGCGGCGAGGGCCCTGAACTGCATACGTCTTATCGCGAATGGCTGCCGCGCCGGGAGGTTGGGTCGAGCGTTGCGGGGCTATAAAAGGGATACACCGCGATGACCTGTCCGCCGGTATCAGATTATCATGGGGTTGAGGTTAAATTTTTTAGATTTAATGAAATTGGACAGCTCGGTTACGACCCTTTCCCGCCGTCGCGTTTCTCCAAAGCGGACAGTCAGCCAAATCCAGAATCTGCGAACTGGGGGTCTACAAAGCAGCCATCGAAGCCGCTCCCATTCAGACTCGACGGATCGATATAAAAACGGCGGCTACGTTTTGAGTAGCCACCACCAAAGGTTTCCCCCTCAGGTTCTGCCCCTCTGTAGATACTCCCTACGTTTATACGTGCCATCGCTGTGCTTGCCAAATGCAGCCTTGACTTGGGTTCCTTATCCTCCGGACGTTTCCAGCTACTAGGGAAATAACTGAAGCGATTTCAGCTTTGAGACGTTCAACTTCACCAAAAAATTGCATCGGTGACTGGTCGAAGCCCCCTAACCCGTATATGGCATCGATGTAATCAGATGTCCGTCTCTCAAAGCTACTAAGCCACCCTGAGATTGTTTACTTGACAAAACATAACTACGATTTTTAAGATAACAATGTTAAGTAAATAAATGGTGTTTATGAGCATATCCGAACGGCGTGAGCGGGATCGCCTGAAAGTCCGCAACAAAATTCTCGATGCGGCGCGCTGGTTATTTGCTAGCGAAGGTTACGACGCAGTGACCATGCGCCGCGTTGCCGAGGAAATTGAATATTCTCCCACCACCATTTATCTCCATTTCAAGGACAAGGATGCCTTGATTCGAGAACTGTGCCGGTTGGATATGATGTCGTTGATGCAGGCGATTCAAAACGCCGCCGACGAGCCCGAGCCGCTGGAGCGGCTGCGTAAGACCGGGATGGCTTACGTGAAATTCGGCATCGAATATCCCAATCACTTTCGGCTGATGTTTATGAGCAACCGGCTGCATGAAGTGGAACAACTGGCTGAAATGGGGCACGGCAATCCGGAGACCGACGCTTATCTGCTGCTGTTGAATACCTTCGAAGAAGCCATCGCAAAGCAATTACTCGCTCCCGAATTCACCGATCCCCATTTGTTGGCACAAGTTTTCTGGGCCGGCACGCACGGAGTCGTCGCCATTCATATCAACCTCTACGGCGACCCCTGGATAGAGTGGCGTAGCGTCGAAGAAACCGCCAAAATGACCATTAACGCGATGATCAGAGGAGTACAACGATGAATCATAACGTTTTGATGATGTTGGGTTACGCTAGGTTCGGCAACAGCTTTCTAAGTTGCCTTAACTTCTACGTCCATGCCGTCGCAACCCACGCGACACATCTACCGCTCGTTTGCCGTGCCAAACTCATTGCCATGGTGACCGTAAGCGCAATTTTCCTGACGGCCTGTTCCGAATCCAAGACGGCCGAGCCCCAGCCCCGACCGGTTAGAGTGGTCAAGGCGCAATACCGGCAAACGGCGACCACCGCCCGCTATTCCGGCGAAATCAGGGCTAGACACGAGAGCCCTTTGGCTTTCCAGGTAGGCGGCAAGCTGGTCAAGCGTGTGGTGGACGTGGGAGCGAGCGTCGAACGCGGCCAATTGCTGGCGACCTTGGATCAGGCCGACGTGCGTTTAGACGAAGCCGGGGCCGAGGCGCAACTGGCGGCGGCGCAGGCCGAGCTGGATCAGGCCCGCAAGGATCTCGACCATCTCGCCAATCTGCAGGAAAAAGATCTGGCCAGTCCGGCCGCGTTGGAGCGCCGCCGCGACCAGGTTCGTGGCGCCAAAGCCCGCGTCGCTGCCTTACACGCCTCGCTGGGAAGTTATGCCCGCAAATCCGCCTACGCGGAACTGCGGGCCGACCGTGCCGGCGTCATCACCGCCGTCGATGCCGAGCCGGGACAGATCGTTGCCGCCGGCCAGGCCATCGTTCGTCTGGCGCAAATCGACGAGAAGGAAGTCGTGATCAGCGTGCCGGAAAACCGCTTACAGGACCTGCGTGCCGCCACTTCTATCAAGGTTAATCTCTGGGCCGAGCCTGAGCATTTCTACCAGGGCCGGCTCCGGGAAGTCTCGCCGGGCGTGGATGAGCTGCTACGCACTTATACCGCCAAGGTAGCGCTGGCGGACGCCGACGCTAGCGTCGGCCTGGGCATGACCGCCACCGTGCATGTGCATAAGGACGAGGCACGGCCCGTGGCCAGTCTGCCGTTGACGGCGCTGACCCAGGATAACGGTAAAGCGGCGGTATGGGTGTTCGACCCGCCGACCGAAACCGTTAACCCGCGTGCCGTCACGGTGGCAGGATACGACAGCGAGAATGCCAAATTGATCGAAGGGGTGGCCGAGGGCGAAACCATCGTCACCGCCGGCGTGCATAAGCTGGTTGCGGGGCAGAAGGTACGCCTGTTTGGAGTAAGCCCATGAAGTCATTGAACCTCTCCGACTGGGCCTTGCGCCATCAGTCTTTCATCGCCTATCTGTTTGTGGCCGTCACCTTGGCCGGAACGTTGGCTTATTTCACGCTGGGGCGGGCCGAAGATCCGGATTTCACCATCAGGACCATGGTCGTCAGCGCCGAATGGCCGGGGGCGACGGCGCGGGAGATGGAACAGCAAGTAACCGATCGCCTGGAAAAGAAATTGCAGGAGACGCCCTGGCTGGATTACGTGAAAAGCTATTCCGAGTCCGGCCGCTGCTTCATTTTCGTCAACCTCAAGGAATACGCCCCCAATACCCAAGTGCCCGATGCCTGGTATCAGGTTAGGACGAAACTGAAAGACATCGCCCATACGCTGCCCGAGGGCGTGCGCGGGCCGTTTTTCAACGATGAATTCGGCGATACCTACGGCACGATTTACGCCTTCACTGCCGACGGTTTCAGTCATGCCGAACTAAAGGACGCTGTGGACGACGTGCGCCAGGAACTGCTGAGAATTCCCGGTGTCGCCAAGGTCGATTTGATCGGCGTGCAGCAAGAGAAGGTCTACATCGAGGTCTCGCACCGCAAATTGGCAACGCTGGGCATAGACCCGATGATCATCGCTAAGACCCTGCGCGAGCAGAACGGCCTGAATCCCGCCGGCAGCATCGAAACCTCCAGCGATAAGCTCTACCTGCGCGTCAGCGGCGACTTGAAAACGGTCGAAGCGATCCGCGAAATCGGCATCGAAGCCAACGGTCGGCAGTTCCGGCTGGGCGACATCGCCCGGGTTTATCGCGGTTACGCCCAACCCATGACGCCCAAGTTCCGTTACAGTGGCGAGGACGCCATCGGCTTAGCGGTATCTATGACCAAGGGCGGCGACATCCTGGCCTTGGGCGAACAACTATCCGCCGAAATCAACCGGCTGTCAGCCAACCTGCCGATTGGCATCGACGTGCATCAGGTGTCCGATCAGCCGGGCGTCGTCAAGGAGTCGGTCGCCGAATTCATGAAGAGCCTGGAAGAGGCGCTGGTCATCGTGCTGGCGGTCAGCTTCCTGTCGCTGGGATGGCGTACCGGCTTGGTAGTGGCCTTGTCCATCCCGTTGGTATTGGCCATTACCTTTTTGGTGATGAAGTTGTTGGGCATCGATTTGCAGCGCATCTCACTGGGTGCGCTGATCATCGCCTTGGGGCTATTGGTGGACGATGCCATCATTTCGGTCGAAATGATGGTGGTGAAGATGGAACAGGGTTGGGACAGGATCAAGGCTGCTACTTTCGCTTACACCTCCACGGCCTTTCCCATGCTGACCGGCACCTTGGTGACGGCGGCAGCTTTCACGCCGGTCGGCTTCGCCAAGTCTTCCGCCGGCGAATATTGCTTCACGATTTTTGCGGTGGTGGGCATTGCCTTGTTGGTGTCCTGGCTGGTCGCCGTGATCTTCACGCCCTATATCGGTTATCTGCTATTACCGGATCTCACGGGTCACGATGTGCATGACGAGGCAGAGGTCTATAACAGGGGTATCTATCCTAAATTTCGGCGGTTGATGGCCGGCTGTCTGCGCCGCCGGCGTTGGGTGCTGACGGCGACCGCCGTGGCATTCGTGCTGGCGATGGCTTCGTTACGCTGGGTCGAACAGCAGTTTTTCCCGTTTTCCGCACGTCCCGAAGTGCTGGTGGATCTTTGGCTGCCGCAAGGATCGTCGATCCTGACCACGGAGCGCGAAACCCGAAAAGCCGAAGCCTTGCTGAAAGACGATCCGGACATCGTCAACTTCGCCAGTTACGTCGGCGCCGGCTCGCCCCGCTTTTATCTGCCCCTGGATCAGCAGTTGGAGCACGACAACTTCGCTCAGATCGTGATACTGACCAAGGATATGGCAGCGCGGGAAAAGCTGATCGCCCGCTTGCTTGCCGAGTTCGACAACGACTTTACCTTGCTGCGCGCACGCGTCAACCGTCTGGAAAACGGGCCGCCGGTCGGCTTTCCGGTGCAATTTAGGGTGTCCGGGCGCGACATCAAACAAACCCGCGCCATCGCCGAGGAAGTCGCTACCGTCATGCGCGGCAATCCGCATACCCTGGATGTGCAGATGGATTGGAGCGAGCCAAGCAAGGCGGTGCATCTGGAAGTGGATCAAGACAAGGCGCGGGTATTGGGCGTCAGCTCCAAGGATATTTCCCTGACACTCAATACCGTGCTGTCGGGATTCGGAATCACCGATTACCGGGAAAACAACAAATTGATCGAGGTGCTGGGCCGCGGCGAATCCGACGAACGCAACGATCCGTCGCTGATCGAGGAGATCAATATCCAGACCCGAAACGGCAAGTCGGTGCCGCTGAGCCAGTTGGTGCGTGCCGAATACGGTTTCGAGGAAGGCATCATCTGGCGCCGGGATCGCTTTCCGACCTTCACGGTGCGTAGCGATATCCGCGACGACACCCAAGCGCCGGAAGTGACCGCGCAAATCGAGCCCTTGCTGGAGCCCCTGCGTGCCAAACTGCCCGACGGCTATCGGATAGAAGTGGGCGGTGCGGTGGAGAGCAGCCAAAAGGCTCAGGCCTCGATCAACGCGGTGATGCCGGTGATGCTGTTCGGTCTGGCGACCTTGCTGATGATGCAGTTGCAGAGCGTCAAGCGTACCGCGATGGTACTGTTGACGGCGCCGCTGGGCCTGATAGGCGTGACAGCCTTTTTATTGATCTTCGATCAGCCTTTCGGCTTCGTCGCTACATTGGGTGTGATCGCGCTGGCCGGGATGATCATGCGCAATTCGGTGATTCTGGTCGATCAGATCGAGCATGACATCGCCGCCGGCGTCAGGCCTTGGGATGCGGTGATCGAGTCCGCCGTGCGTCGCTTGCGCCCCATCGTGCTGACCGCCGCCGCAGCGATCCTGGCGATGATCCCCTTGGCCGGTAGCGTGTTTTGGGGCCCGATGGCCGTGGCGATCATGGGCGGCTTGCTGGTGGCCACTGTGCTAACACTGTTGTTCCTGCCGGCTTTGTATGCTGCTTGGTTTGGCATACGGGAGGAGTGAAGATGGCTATGCACCTTTCTGATTCCTGCGCGGCGCGCGGGAACGATACCACACTTATTTTTCGGCGGCTAAGTTTGCTGGGTCTTGCCTTCCTGCTCACCGCCTGCGCGGTGGGTCCCGATTATCAGCCGCCGCAACCGGCCATGCCGGAGCGCTGGACCGAAATCGTGCCTACGGCCTCCGCTGCTGCCCGTAACGATCTGGCCGAATGGTGGCGGGGCTTCAACGACGACAGGCTGAATCGGCTGGTCGAGCGGGCGCTGCAAGGCAACCTCGACCTTAAGGCTGCCGAGGCTCGTATCCTGGCTGCCAGAGCCCAACGCGATGCGACCGACGCGGAACGCTGGCCCAGCGTCAACGCCTCCAGTGCGTTTCAACGGCAACGGATCAGCCCCAATGCCTTATTGGGCGCGCTGGGTTCGATACAAGGAGGAGGACAAAGCAACAACGGCCTGCTTTCCACTTTGGGTTCTATCGGCACGCCGTTTAACTTGTTTCAGGCCGGTTTCGACAGCTCCTGGGAACTGGACCTATTCGGCGGCATTCGCCGCCAACAGGAAGCGGCCGAAGCCAACGCCGAGGCGATAGCCGATAGCCAGCTCGACGTTCAAGTCAGCCTAATCGCCGAAGTGGCTAGGGCCTATCTGGAATTAACGGCGCTGCATTCCCGGCTAGCCATAGCCGAAGATAACCTGAAAAACCAGCGTGAGATCTTGCGTCTGGCTGAAGCCGGCTTTCAGGAAGGCATGGCGACGGCATTGGATGTGCAGCGAGCAACGGCAGAGTTGGAAACGGCCGAGGGTAGCGTTGCGCCTATCTCCGCGCAGATCAAGAATACCCGGCATGCTCTGGCGCTGCTGGCCGGCTTGCCGCCGGCCGGATTGGAAGGCGAATTGGCCGAAGTCCAGGCGGCGATTCCCGTCCCGCCCGCCGTTCAGCCCGGCATGCCCTCCGATTTGCTGCGGCGGCGGCCCGACATCCGCCAGGCCGAACGCACAGTGGCATCGGCTTCCGCATCCATCGGCGCGGCGGTGGCGGAGTTATTCCCCAAATTATCCCTGACCGGTGCGGCCGGCTTTCAGAGCCAGGATTTGAGCAACTTCACCAGCCTGTCCAGCGGCTTCTACGGCTTCGGTCCGCGCGTTTCGCTGCCGATTTTCCAGGCCGGCCGCCTGCTGGCGAACATCGATGCTCAAGAAGCCCGTCACCAGGAAGCGCTGATGGCCTATGAAAAATCGGTTTTAGCGGCGCTGCGGGAAGTCGAAGACGGGCTGTCCACGCTGCAGGGCGAACACAGCCGGCGGTTGGCCCTGGAAAGCGCCGTGCAGTCGGCAAAAAAGGCCGCGGAAACCGCGGAGGCTTATTACTCCGAAGGCGAGGCCGATCTCTCAAGTGTGCTGGATAGCCGCCGCAGTTGGCACAATGCCCGCGAGCAGCTGTTGCAAAGCCGTTTGGCGTGGGCGACGGGGCATGTTGCTTTATATAAGGCTTTGGGCGGGGGATGGTGACGGTGGCTTTACCTCGCATGAGTCGGCGGATGGGTAACCTCTGCAACTTAAGAGAAGGCAGCGATCGCTCCGGTATTTTCTCCAAGGGGCTGGGTTTCGCCGACCTAAGTCTCGGCATACTGTCTCTGGTCATCGCCATTCCGGTAATCCAGGGCATGAGCGGCGCACTGCTGAAAGAGCAGTAGTTTTGTTCGCGCGGAAAAACCAACGGATTTTTCAAATCCATATAAGAGGTACCAGCAATGGATCAATCTATCATCAGCGGGCTTTCCGCTGTTCTCGGATCTTTGGTAGGTGGGGTTTCCAGCATCGCGACCGCGCGGTTTACTCAAAAAGCCCAGAGCAAGCGTGAATCGATCAATGCTGAAATACGCCGGCGCGAGCTGGTCTATACCGAGTTCATTGATGAATGCTCCAAGTTGGCGATGGATGCCTTCGATCGCACGCTGGAGCATCCCGAAACCCTGATGAATGCCTATGCGCTGCTGAACCGTATCCGACTTACTTCTTCGGATTCGGTCGTTGATGCCGCGGACCAAACCATAAAGCGCATCGTGGAACAGTATTTTCGACCCAAACTGTCTATAGAAGAACTACCCAAAATGGCGGCTTCTGGACTTGCAGACCCGCTGAAAGACTTCAGTTTTGGCGCCAGGCAGGAACTGCTCAGACTGAGCCGAGATAGCTAAGCTTCCGGAGCCGGTGTTCCGAATTTATAAAGCAGCCTCGACCACGATACCAAGATGTTGGTGAGCGGCGACGAAGACCGCTCATTGTTCAGTAGGCACTAATTTCATCTGCAAATCGTTAGTGCCGTAAATCCAACAATTAGGAGGAATTAACATGACTGAATTTTCAAACGACCAGGGCATCGCGATAGTGCTATTAGAGAGACTTACCAGCGAGATCATGCCAAGAGCTAAAAGTATTCAGGAAAGGCTGGCAAATGGGGAGCAGTTAGATCATTGGGATAGGCAGTTTTTGGAGGAATTGATTAGGGAGGCCCAACGAATCAAACCATTAGTAGACCAGCATCCTGAGTATCAAGCGTTATATTCTCAAGTCGCTCATTTGTATAAACAAATTACTGATCAAGCGTTGTTGAATGAAAAAAATTAGAATCGCATACTAATCGGCTTATCGATGAAATCACGAATTGGTTCTTTACGGAAGATATTGATAGTCCGGCTGATAGCCTTGTCGACCGTAGTGTCCATTCTGGTTGGAGGCAGCGTATTTTGGCTGGAGCGCGGCCGCTTCGAAGCCGTCATTGCCGAGCGTACCCATCTATCCATCGAATTACTGAAACTAAGGATCCAGGATATTGAGGCACTCAGCCATCGCCCTTGGGAATCGCAAGTACAGCAAGCGGTGGACGATTTGCGGAAAGTTTCCATGAACAGTGCCTTCGGGCATTTTGTCTGGTTATCGATTCACAATGCCAAAGGCCTGGAAATTGGACGCATGGAAGATTTGGACTATCCCCAGTTACAAACTCTGATTCAGAACCATGATCGGCAAGCCGCCGCTAGCGGAAACAAGCTTGCCTTGACGCCATTGATAGGGCCTGACGGCAACCCCGTGTATGCGATTGGCTTGAACATCATGGATGCCGATGGCCAAATCGTGGCGACATTAAGGGGTCTTTATTCGGTTGCTCCACTGGCTATCGCGGAATTATGGCGCGATATTATCCATTCGGTGGCCGTTTCGGTATTGCTCGTCCTGTTAGTGACGGCGTTGCATTATCCGGTGGTGCGCCGTTTATTCGATCACCTTGGACGATTATCGATACATCTGCTGGATGCGAATCTGGAAACCTTGCAAGCTTTTGGCAGTGCGATTGCCAAACGCGATAGCGAGACCGACGCGCATAATTTTAGGGTGACTATTTATGCCGTCAGGCTAGCCGAGGCGGCTGGATTGAAAGCCGGCGGTATTCGTACGCTAATCAAGGGAGCCTTTTTGCATGACATTGGCAAAATTGCAATTCGGGATCACATATTACTGAAACCTGGAAAGCTGGATGCCGGCGAATTCGAAGTTATGAAAACGCACGTTTTGCATGGACTGGACATCATCAACCATTGCCAATGGTTACGCGATGCCGGCGATATCGTCGGTAACCATCATGAAAGATTCGACGGCAGCGGTTACTATTCAGGTCTGAAAACCCAGGAAATTCCGCTGACGGCACGTATTTTCGCCATCGTCGACGTCTTCGATGCCTTGACGTCGGCGCGTCCTTATAAAATGGCATTGAGCTACGAAGATTCGATAGATCACCTCCGACGAGAGGCTGGCAAGCATTTTGATCCGGAGTTGTTAGACGTTTTCGTGGGCATTGTAGAGCCCTTATACCATCGCTTCGCGCGGCATGAAGAAGATGCCAGAAATGAATTGGCAGACATCATTCAACGATACTTTAAATGCGATATTTCTGATTTATTTGACGAAAATCTTTAACTTATTGTCATGGCCCAGCAGCAGGTCACGGTAGAAGTACCGGTTGCCTGGTATATCCCCCGAACTGTCTGAAACCTGCCGCTCACGGCCTGCAACTCTTGGCTGCGGTGAGGCAGTGGTTACGGCACTTTGTTCGCCGAATACCGGACGTTCGGCGGTGTCACCGGATGCCTGAACCATTGAAATTGGATAGTTACCCCGACCTGTTGTGGCCGAACTCGCTCCTTCCGCCGCATAGTCCAAAATAGTCAAGGCAACCTCAAGCGCTAACGTTTCCGACAAATGATCTACCGCCGGAAACGCTCAAACCCGCCTGCAAATCCCTAAAAAATCAAGGCGCTTTTTTCCAGCCCGCCGCCATTGCCTGCTTGACCGTGTCGAAACAACGTTCGCCTCTGCTGACGTCGATGACTACGCCGGCATAGCTCGGGTGGCTTGGCACGAAGTAGTATTTGCGGTTCTTGCCGGAGATATTGCCTTTGACCGGGCAGGCGTCGGCATTGCCGTTGTCGTCGTCCGAATCGTCGCCGTTATGGCCGGGGCGGGGGCAGGCGAACGGCGCGAAATCGCGGTCGTAGCAGACCCGCCATTCCTTGGTGTTGTTGTCGAAGTAGACGCTGTCTTCGGGCAGTTGCGGATTGTTTTGCACGAACCAGGCTTTGCCCTTGGCTTCGTTGGTGAACTGTTGGTTCGGCAGGCGCAGTGCGCTGTGCAGTGCCAGCGCTTTATCGAAATAGGCCTCGGGAGTACGCAGATTCCGGTCGATCATGCAGGTGCCGTGGTTTTCGTATTCGTGTTGCAACAGCCAGGCGCTGGGCGTCATGCAGAAATATTTCGCCATCAACGCGCGGTCGATTTTAGGCTGGTCGCCGGCGCAGGCCCGCGGGTAGTCGTTGGGTTTGGCCAGGGTGCCTTGCGGCCACAGCCCGTGCAGGATGTAACCGAAACGTGCGTTACTGCCGCATTGTAGATAATCTTTTTGGCCGGGACGGCGTTTGTCGCCTTTCTCGGCGCAATAGCGCGGCGCCCAGGAGTACGACAACACGTAAAATTCCGACGGCCGGTCTTGCGCGGCGTCGGCGACCTCGTTGTAGGCATCGTAAGTGTCTTTGGGGTCCACGCAATCGGCATGGGCTACGGCGGCGCAAAGCGTCAGGTAAATCACGGCAAGCAGGTTCGATCTGGACATGGGCGCGCTCCTCATCGTTATTATGGAGTAAGTCGGTAGCGCGGCCCGCCACGGCGCGCGCTAGAAGGATTATGCCGCACGCGCCGTGACGATATGAAGACTTTTTCCCGCCCGAGGCTTGGGCTGGTTTCCCTCTCACAGCAATAATTGGCCGAGTCATTAACGCCGCGCTAATGTGGATTCTTCCGCCGATTCCGTCTTTACCGTTAGCAGCCGCAGTGCTGCCCCGTAACCGAGACGAAATCAGGAGTGTTCATGTCCCACGCAACGCATCGCCGTTCGATTGTTATCTGCCGTTCGCTAGTCGCGTCGACGGCCCTGGCACTGGCCCCGGCGGCGCAGGCGGAAAACGTCGGCGCCAAGCATTATTACGACATTCCGGCCCAAGCGCTGAACCAGGCGCTGTTGCAGTTCGGCAAGCAGAGCCGGCAGCCTTTGATCTACGGCACCGACATCGCCGAGCAGCTGCGCAGCCGGGCGGTGCAGGGCGAGTATACCGACGCCGAAGCGCTGAATAGGCTGTTGGCCGATTCGCCGTTGCGGGCGCAAACCACCGGCGACGGTACCGTGACGATTCAGCCCAAGCCGCCGGAGCTGCACAACAAAACCAGCCCGGAGCTGATGCCGGCGATGACGGTGGTCGGTAAGCCGGTATATGCCTGGAATGCGCCGGACAATCCGGATTACAACCGGCCCAAGGCGACCACGGCCACCAAAACCGATACCCCGGTGATGGAAACGCCGATCTCGATCCAAATTGTGCCGAAAGCGGTGTTGGCCGACAAACAGACCATGACCTTGCCGGACGCGGTCAACGGCCACGTCAGCGGCGTGTTGGGCCGTACCGGCGGCGGTTACCTGTACGACATTTCGTGATCCGCGGCTTGGCCGGCTCCGATTTCGGCGATGCTTACCGCAACGGTTTGTTCAACCGCCAGGACATTTACGATATCGCCAACATCGAACAAATCGAGATTGTGAAGGGGCCGGCGGCGATGTTGTACGGCCGGATCGAGCCGGGCGGTTTGGTCAATTACGTGACCAAAAAGCCGCTGGCTACCGCGTATTACTCGTTGCAGCAGCAGTTCGGTTCCTTCGACCAATACCGCACCTTGCTCGACGCCACCGGACCGCTCGATGCCGGCAAGACCTTGTTGTACCGGCTGAACGGGTCGTATACCGACCAGCAATCGTTTCGCGATTTCGTCGGCAACCAGCGCTTTTTCGTCACCCCCAGCTTGAGCTGGCGGCCGAACGCCCGCTTCGAAACCAACGTCGATCTGGAATACAAACACGACCAATTCAATGCCGATGACGGTATCCCGGCGATCAGCGGCCGGCCGGCGCCGATTCCGCTCAGCCGGAGCCTGAAGGACGGCTTCCACCGCCAAACTCTGGAAAGCACCTCTTGGATGCGATGGCGGCTTACACCCAGAAAATCGGCCAGCAGTGGTTGACCGCGCAATTGAACATCAACAACCTGCTGGACAAGGAATACTACGCCAACTCGGCCGGCAGCAATCTCGGCGTGATTCCCGGCGCGCCGATCAATGTATTGGGCTCGTTGAAATACGAGTTTTAAAGCGGTTGGCCGTTACAAGCTAGCGCGCAGGTACAGTAGCGCCAGCAGCAGATACACGGCAAAGCTCAATGCCAGCAGCCAGGGCCGGCCCTTGGGCTTGGCCCATTCCGGCAAATGGGGCGGCAATAACCGGTAATTCAATAAATATAAGGCCGCCGGAAACATAATGGTGCCGGCGAAGCCGATCACGGCGCTGGTCAGGATCAACGGTCCCGGCGCATCGAGCTGCATCGTGAACGAGGTGATTACGGTCAGCAGCGCCAGAAACAGGTAATACCAGCGCCGGGCCGGCCAGCGTTGCGCCTGCGGAAACAGCGTCAACACGATATCGGCCTGGATTCGGCTGACCGCGTCGGCGGTGGCCAGCCAGGTATCGGTCAGAAACGCCGCGGCCACCACCAAAAACAGCAGCCGGCCGACTTCGCCCCAACTCACGGCAAAGAACTGGCTTTGCACGACCGCCAGTTCGTATTCCTGCGGCAGCAAGCCTTTCGGAAACAGCAGCGCATAGGCCAGCAGGCAGGTCATTAACGTGGTCAATAAATTGCCGACGATGCCGACCAGGATGTCCGCGCTCAAGAATCGGCGCCAGGATTGCCAATTTTGCGCGCTTGGTGCGGCATCTTCCGGCAGAAAGCCGTCGCTGAGCACCGCTTCCTCGGCGCCGCCCAGACCGGTGATGCGGCCGACCAGGCCGGCCATGCCGGCGCCTTTGTCGCGCAACCAGTACGAGTAAAACAAGATCCAGAAGCCGCCGAGGCCGGCGAAGGTGATGGCGGTCAGCAGTTTGCTGGCGTCATGGTTATCCCAGGGCCGGGGCATGTCGCCGACCGGCCCGAACAGGCCTTGGCTGAACGCCGGCAGCGCCTTCAGCACGTCGGTTTGCAAACAGGCCGACAGCAGGCCGATCACGGTGACGACGGCGACCAGCTTCATGAAACGCTCGATCAAGGTATAGACCACGCCGCTGGCCAGAATCGCCGTCACGAACACCGCAATCGAGGTGTAGCCCCAGAACAGGCTTTGGCCGCGCTGGCTCCAGCCCTCCGGCCAATGGGTCAATTCGGCCATCGCCGTGCCGCCGGCCGAGGCGAACGCGCCGAACCACAGAAACGATACCGTCATCAGCAGCCATAAAAACACGCCGAAGCTGCGGTTCAAGCGGATGAAGCCGTGAAAAATGCTTTCCCCGGTCAGTAATGTGTAGCGGCCGATTTCCAGATTCAACGGGTATTGCAGCAAACAGGCCGGCGCCAATAACCAGAGAAAGGTCAAACCGTACTTGGCGACCATATACGGCCACCAGATCAGTTCGCCGCTGCCCTGGGCCAGCGCCATCCACACCACGCCGGGTCCCAATGCGGCCCACCAGCCGGGGAAGTTGGGGACGTTGTGGCGGGGCAGGTCGGCGAGGGCTTTATTTTTCATCGGGCTAACGATCGGTTCGGGCTAAAACCGCCCATTTCCGCAAATTTGCCGGGATTTGGCAAATCCTCGGCAACTGTGCTGGCCGCTCTTTACGCCTTTTTTACGTCCGGCTGCTTAGAATTCCGGGTCGTGAAAGTGCTCGCGGCCCGGTCGTTGCGGCGGCCGGCCGGCGGAAACATTAAGGCGATGGCGCCGAGCTTGGTGGAGCGTTCCGTCGATTCGGAGCGCTTGCGAATCAGCGTAAGGAGAAATTTGTGCAGATGATGATATCGGGCCTGCTGGGACTGGCAGCCCTGGCGCTGCCGTCACTGGCTGCCGCGGATGCCGGCTCGGCGGCGGAAAGCCTAAAACCTTTGGATTTGACCGGCCATTGGGCAGGTTACATTTCGCTTTTGGTCATGGTGGCGGCGTATATCGCGGCGATGCTGGAAGAAGTGACCGAACTGCGCAAATCCAAACCCATGCTGTTGGCGGCGGCGTTGATCTGGTTCGTCATCGTACTGGCCTACCGGGAACAGGGCCGCGACGAGCTGGCGGTCGCCGCGTTTCGTAGCAATTTGCAGACTTACATCGAGCTATTGTTGTTCATCATGGTATCGATGACCTATCTGAACGCGATGGAAGACATGCGCCTGTTCGACACGTTGAAGGTCTGGCTGGTTACCAAGCATTTGAGTTACCGGCAATTATTCTGGATTACCGGGTTTTTGGTGTTCTTCCTGTCTTGTGTCGTCAACGGCCTGACGGCCGGCCTGCTGATGGGGGCTGTGGCGGTCGCGGTCGGCAAGAGCAATCCGCGCTTCGTGTCCTTAGCGTGTATCAATATCGTAATCGCAACCAATGCCGGCGGTTCGTTCAGTCCTTTGGGCGGGATTTCGACCTTGTTCGTCTGGCAGCACGGCATCCTCGGTTTCACCGAATTCTTCAAGTTGTTTTTACCCTGCCTGGTGAATTTCCTGGTCCCGGCGCTAGCGATGCATTTTGCGCTGCCGCGGGAGGTTCCCAGCATCGAAATGGCGGATGTCGCGCTGCCGCGCGGGGCGAAGCGCCTGCTGTTTCTGTTCGGCGTGACGATTGCGTTGGCCGTGGTGTTCGATATGGAACTGCATTTGCCGGCCGCGGCCGGCATGATGGCGGGGTTGTCGTTGTTGCAGTTTTTTTACTATTACCTGCACCAAACCGAAAAGGCGCAACCGTTGAGCCAGTCGGAGTTCTCGCTGTTTTTCGGCGGCGGCGATTACCGGACCGCTGCCACCCAATCGACGCGTTTCGATATTTTCGACAAAGTCGGCCGGCTGGAATGGGACACGCTGCTGTTCTTCTACGGCGCGATGATGGGCATCGGCGGCCTGGGTTACATCGGTTATCTCGACGCCGTCTCGCACCTGCTTTACGGCCAACTCAGCCCGACCTTAGCCAACATCGCGATCGGCCTGTGCTCGGCCTTCGTCGATAACGGCACGCTGATGTTCGCGATTCTGACCATGCACCCCGACATTACCCAAGGCCAATGGCTGCTGTTGACTTTGACCCTGGGCGTCGGCGGCAGCTTGTTGGCCATCGGTTCGGCACCGGGGATTGGCTTGTTGGGCCAGGCCAAGGGACAATATACCTTCAGCAACCACATGAAATGGTGTCCGGTGATCCTGCTCGGTTATTTCGCCAGTATCGGCGTGCATTTTCTGGTCAACGCCCATTCCTTTTGACGCGGATGTCCGGCGGGAAGGGTGAGGGCGATGTTAGGTAGCAGGCGGTGGCAGAGTCATGCTGGACCGGAAGCGCGCCTGCCGGCCAGGACCCGGCGCGAGCGTTTCATCGGCTACGTTTGCGGTATCGCCGCGCCGTTCATCTGCACGTTGGCGGCTTGGCCGTTGCGGAGCATATTGGAGCCGGCCAGCATTCTGATGAGCTATATGCTCGGCGTATTCCTGGTCGCCAGCCGCTACGGCCGCGGCGCGTCGCTGACCGCCTCGCTGCTGAGCCCGCCGGTGTTCGCCTATTATTTCGCGCCGCCGATTTTCTCGTTTGCGATTTCCGATCTGGAAAACATCGTCGGTTTGGCCATCATGATCGTCGTTGCCAGTCTGACCAGCAATTTATTGGATCGGGCTCGCAGTCAAGCCGAAATTGCCCGGCAACGGGAAAACCGGGCCAACGCCTTGTACCGCTTAAGCCGGGCCTTGTCCGATGCGCAGAGCCGCGAGGCGATTGCGGCGTTGGCTGCCGAGCGGATACGGGACGAATTCGGCGCCGAAGCGGTCATCGTGCCGGCCGACGAGAACCGGCGCCTGCCGGTGGCGATTGCCGAAGTTGGGCCGGGTTTCGATGCCGAAGCGGCCCGGCAGGCGTTCGCGGCGAACTCGACTCGCCACAGCCAAGGTGCAGCCTATTATCCGTTGGCCGGATCGCAGACCGTATTCGGCGTGTTGTTGGTCAGAGCGGAGCCTTCGTCGCGCTTGGCGCATCCGGAGGCACTGGCTTTGTTCGAAACCTTCCGCAATCTGGTCGGCCAGGCGCTGGAGCGCTTGTATCTGGCCGAACGCGCCCGCGAAGCCGGCCTGCAGGTGCAGGCCGAAGCGTTACGAAACGCCTTGCTCAGCGCTATCTCCCACGACTTGCGCACGCCGTTGACCCGGATCAGCGGTGCGGCCGGCGCATTGATCGACAATGCCGACCGCTTATCGGCGGCCGAGCGCCAGGAGTTTTACCGGGCGGTATTCGACGAAGCGCAACGGATGGCCGAATTGACCAGCAAGATTCTGGACATGGCCCGGCTCAGCAGCGGCGAAATTACGCTGCATTGCGAATGGAACGCGCTGGAGGAAATCGTCGGCAGCGCGTTGACCCGGCTCGATAAAGCGTTGCGGGAGCGGCCGGTGCGTACCCAAATTCCGGACCGCCTGCCGTTGTTGTGGGTCGATGCCGTCTTGTTCGAGCAAGTGCTGGCCAATCTGATCGAGAATGCGATCAAATACACGCCGCCGGGCAGCCCGATCGATATCGGCGCGGAACTGGCGGCAGACGGTTTGCAATTGACCGTTACCGATTACGGCGCCGGGATTCCGGACGGCATGCAGCAGAAAATCTTCGACAAATTCTACCGGCTGAGCGGCGAGACCGAACACGGTGGCGTCGGCTTGGGACTGGCATTGTGCCGTACCATCATTGCCGCCCATGGCGGCCGGATTCGGGCGACGAATGTGGCCGGTAAGGGCGCGGCGTTCATTATCGATTTGCCGTTGCGCGAGCCGCCGGCGCTGGATTGGGGCGAGACCGTAGAGAGTGGCGGATGAACGATGCGGCACCGTTGATTTTACTGATAGAAGACGACAGCCAGACCCGGCGCTTTTTGAAAACCAGCTTGGCCAACCGCGGCTGGCGCATCGCCGAAGCCGATTGCGCCAAGTCCGGGCTGGCGCTGCTGAAAAGCGAGCAGCCCGATTGCGTGATCCTGGACTTGGGCTTGCCGGACATGGATGGGATCGCCGTGGCCCGGCGCTTGCGGCAACTGTCCGATCTGCCGGTGCTGGTGTTGTCGGCCCGTAGCCAGGAGCAGAACAAGATCATGGCGCTGGACGCCGGCGCCGACGATTATCTGACCAAACCGTTCGGCAGCGGCGAATTGCATGCCCGTTTGCAGGCCTTGTTGCGCCGGGTGGCGCGCAGTATCGCGGCTAGCGAGACTTTCGAAACCGGGCAATTAAAAATCGATTTGGCGCGGCGAAAAGTGTTCATCGCCGGTAACGAAGTGCGGATTACGCCGATCGAGTTTCGCCTGCTCGGCATCCTGGTGCGTCATGCCGGCCTGGTCGTGACCCATCGGCAATTGCTCGGCGAAGTTTGGGGCGCCGAGCATATTCACGACCAGCACTATCTGCGCATCTACATGGGCCAATTGCGGCACAAGCTGGAGGTGAATCCGGCCCGGCCGCGCTATTTGTTGACCGAAGTCGGCGTCGGCTACCGGCTGGCCGCCGACGGCAGCTGAAACTCGCTGCGCTTGTTGGGCTTACAACCCGCTCAGCCGTTGGCTTTTTGCAGCTTTTTCAGAATGCTTTTGCCGATGCGGTCGACAAATTCTTCCGGGTTGTCGTAACCCTGTTTCTGGATGAAGTCGACCACCGTTTTGACCAATTGCTTGGTTTCGGCGATTTCCTGGTGCGAGCGGCCGCAGCCTGAGCAATGAGTACCGTCAGTGGTGCATTGGTCGACGCAAGGGCTGTATTTCATATCGTGTTTTCCGAAAAGTTAGGTGATTGAAGGCACGCTATTGTAAGTCTGCGCCGCCGTTTCCGGCAAAGTCGGCGTCGCGACGGATTGCTTTGCGGCCGGCGCGATTGTATGGACAAGGCGGAGATACCGCGAAAAGCGGCGGCGCGGATTGCGGCATATCGCCTATTTTGCATGTGGCATATAACATAGTTTCAGAGAATTCATAAAACATAAAATTAGAAATTTATAATATTACAAAGCCTTACAATTTGGTGCGCTTGTTGCTTAACTCAGTTCTGGCCGAACCCTGGCGTTCGCCCAGATTTCAGACTTTCGAAAGGCAAGCAATGAACAATTTCAATTCAAATCTACCGTCGCATCTTCCGAACCAACCCGCGGCAACGTCCTCCTGCAACCGGTTGCGTTGCGATAACTGGCTCGGCACGGTATCGCTCTGTTTCGTGGCTTCGGCGTTAGCGGCGGAGACCGTGCCGGAACCGGCCGGAACCGAAACCGAAGTGGTGTTGGAAAAAGTGATCGTCACCGACAAGTTCCCCAGCGTTAAGAACCTGGGGGCATCGGAAATGGAAGCCGATATTCTGGAAAGCAAGCGCGCCGCGGTCAGCGATACCGCCAAGTTATTGGAGGATACGCCCGGCGTCAGTTTGTATGGGGCCGGCGGCGTGTCCAGTTTACCGGTGATCCACGGCCTGAACGACGATAGGGTCAAAATCGACATCAACGGCATGACCTTGACTTCGGCTTGCGCCAACCACATGAATCCGCCGCTGTCGTATATCGACCGCAGCAATATCGGCAAGATCACGATTCTGACCGGGGTGACGCCGGTGAGCCTGGGCGGCGACAGCATCGGCGGCACCATTTCGGTACAAACGCCGGAACCGGTGTTTGCCGAGCCGGGCAAGGATATTTTGCTGGACGGTTCGGTGTCGTCGTTTTACCGCAGCAACGGCGACGCCTTCGGCGGCAGTATCGCGGCCGGCGTCGCTACTCAGAACGTCCGGCTGGACTACACCGGTTCGCATACCGAAAGCATGAATTACAACGACGGCAACGGCCAGATCGTCAACTCCACGGCTTACGTCAACCAAAACCACTCCGCGGCGTTGTCGTTCAAATCCGACAACCATCTGGTCGTGGTCAGAGGCGGCCAGCAGCACATGCCCTACCAGTTGTTTCCGAACCAGCGCATGGACCTGACCAACAACGACAGTATCTTCGGCAACATCATGCACAAGGGCAGTTTCGATTGGGGCACGCTGGAAAGTAAGTTCTACTTCGAGTCGACCCAGCACAGCATGGACATCGGCGACGACAAGCACAACCGCTATCTCGACGGTACGGTGTCGGGCGGCGGCTTTGCTTTTCCGAACGACAGGATGCCGATGGAAACCCGCGGCCGCAACCTGGGCTACAAGATTTTGGCGGAAATCCCCTACGGCAAGCGCGATACCTTCAGAATCGGCAACGAATACCACGCCAACAAGCTGAACGATTACTGGCCGGCGGTGCATAACGATCCCGGACCGGCCAACCCCACGCCGAATCCCGCATACTGGATGATGGCGCCGCAGAATTACATCAATTTGAACAATGCGGAGAAGGAGCGGGTTGCCTTTTTCGGCGAATGGGAAGCGCGCTGGAACCAACAATGGAAAAGCTTGCTGGGTTTGCGCTACGAACACACCAGCACCGATACCGGTAACGTCAGCCCCTACAACCCGAATCTGCTGGGCACCAATGGCAATTTGGCGAACAATCCCGATCCGGCAGGCGCGAAATTAGCCTTGACGGCGGCCAACGCCTTCAACGCTCGCGATAAAGGGCGGACCAACGACACTTTCGACGTGACGGCTCTGGTGCAGTTCACGCCCAACGACATCAGCCAGTACGAATTGGGTTATGCCCGCAAGAACCGCACCCCGAATTTATACGAGCGTTACGTCTGGGGCGCGCGGAAAATGGATATGGCGATGATAGGCTGGTTCGGCGATGGCAATGGTTATGTCGGCAATATGGATTTGACCGAGGAAACCGCCCATACCGTCAGTTTGACCGCAGCATTTCACGAGCCGCAAAACAATTTGTGGGAAGTCAACGTCACGCCGTATTTCACTTACGTCAATAACTTCATCGATGCGGATCGCTGTCTGGTCAATACCAATCCGGCTCGCGACGCCAACGGTTGCCGCACCGCGGCAACGTCGTACACGGGCGGGCCTACCATCAATAACTTGACGGTGGACAATCAGTACGTCTATTTACAATACGCTAACCACGATGCGCGGCTATGGGGTATGGACGTGTCGGGCCGCACCCGCTTGTATAAAGACCAAACGCTCGGCGAATTTGCGGCCCATACCACGATGAGTTACGTCCGCGGCGAGCGGATGGACGGCGGCAACCTGTACCACATGATGCCGTTCAATATGAAATTGAGTCTGGACCACCGCTTGAGCCGTTGGCAGAGCGCGCTGGAAATGCAGTTCGTCGACGGCAAATCCCATGTCCAGCAAATCCGTAACGAAGTTCAGACGCCGTCCTACATTCTGCTTAACGCCAGAACCGGCTACGAATGGGGCAATGTCAGGCTGGACGTCGGCTTGGACAACGTGCTAGATAAGCAATATTTCCATCCGTTGGCCGGCTCCTATCTCGGCGACCGCTACGGCATGAACCCGACCGCCGCCCCCAACGTCACGGTACCTTGGGGCCGAAACGTGCCGGGTATGGGCCGCTCGGCTTTCGTCGGCGTCACGATCAAGTATTGATGGAGCGGCGGCCTCCGGCTGGGCTGGCGGGGATTATGCCGTTGGTTAATAGCCGTGCGTCACCCCGGCAGGGAGCGCCGGGGGCCTGTTGCTATGGACGGCGAATGCTTCATGCGTCCTTGTCACCCGGGTTCGCTTCGTCTCGGCGATCCCTAGCGCAAAGTCGACGCAACGGTATTGCGCGGGGCTCAGGATGCGGCGGCGGACTCGGTATCTGGGGCCGAAAGCCGGTAGATGTAAATCGTCGCGCCGATCACGGCGGCTTGGCCGATGACCAGATTCAGCAGCGGCAGCGTCAAGCCCAGGCTGGTCAGGCCGCCGAAACTCAGCGCGCCCCAGCGTACCTGCTGTAAAAACTGTTTTTGCCCGGCAAACGCCAGGCCGCGCTGTTCCAACGGGTAGGCCATGAATTCCAAGGCCATGCCCCAGGCGGCGAACCCGGCCCATAACAGCGGCGCCAACAAGTTCACGACCGGTACCGCGAACAACAGCAATAACGGCAGCACCCGCAATAGCAGATAACCGATCCGGTGCAGTTCGCCGAAAAACACCTTGTCCCAGGCCAATTCCGCCGCCGGCAGCGGCTGGCCGCTGATCAGCGCCAGGGTCTTGGCGGACAGCCGGCTGTAATACGGCGCGGCGATCAGGTTGGCCAGCAACGCAAAACTGAAAAATCCGACCACCAGAAAGCTGACGAAAAACAGCGGCCACAGAATCCAGTTCAGCCAGGACAACCAGTCCGGGATGAACTGGTGGATCAAGGCCGACACCATGTGGTAACCCAGCACGAAACCGCCGGTGTACAGCACCATATTGATGAACAACGGAATCAGCAGGTAATTGCGCAACTCCGGGCGGATCAGCATGCGCACGCCTTCCCAGAGGCATTGCACCGCAAACAGCGGACTATTGCCGCTTTTGAAATTCAACTTCAACATGGTTGCAAACTCCTGACGCCGTGTTTGCCGGGGTCGACGACGGCGCCGCGTTCGGTGACGATCGCGTCGATCAAGTCGGCCGGCGTGACGTCGAACACCGGGTTCCAGGCGCTGACCAATGAGCCTTCGTGCAAATAGCAATCGGCCAGCAATTCCCGCGGATCGCGTTGTTCGATTTCGATGCCGGCGCCGTTTTCCAGGTTGAAATCGAAAGTGGAAGAGGGCGCGGCGACCATGACTTTGACGCCGTGTTGCTTGGCCAGCACCGCCAGCGAATAGGTGCCTATCTTGTTGGCGACGTCGCCGTTGGCGGCGATGCGGTCGGCGCCCACCACGATCCAGTCTATCTTGCCGGATTTCATCAGCCAGGCCGCCGCCGAATCGGCGATCAGCGTGGCGGGGATGCCGTCCTGCGCCAATTCCCACACCGTCAGCCGCGCGCCTTGCAACCAGGGCCGGGTTTCGCCGGCGTAGACTTGTTGCAAGCCGCCGCGGCGGTGCAGGCTGCGGATCACGCCCAAGGCGGTGCCGTAACCGCCGGTCGCCAACGCGCCGGCATTGCAATGGGTCAACACCGCTTGTGCCGTACCGATCAGGTCCGCGCCGCGCTCGCCCATGGCTTGGTTGGCAGCATAATCGTCGGCGTGGATGGTTTGTGCCAGCTCGGTCAGCGCGGCGACCGGATCGGCCGGATTATTCGCGATCAAGCCGCGCATCCGGTCCAGCGCCCAGAACAGATTGACGGCGGTCGGCCGCGAGGCGGCCAATTGCTCGATGTCGCGGCCGACCGCGGCTTGCCAATCGGCTTGCGGGTAATGGCGCATGGCCGACAACACCACGCCGTAGGCGGCGGCAATGCCGATGGCCGGCGCGCCGCGCACCCGCATTGAGGCGATGGCTGTGGCGACGCCGGCGGCGTCGCGGTATTCGTCGTAAGCGATGGTTTGCGGCAGGACGCGCTGGTCCAGTACGTTCAGGCTGTGTCCGGTCCATTGCAGGGCTTGGACCGATAATTGCGAAGTTTGGCTCATGTAGTTCGGTTGTCAGGGTTAGCGGATGCCGTGCCGTCGGCGGGCAGGGTTTGCCCGAGCGCGGCGGTGATTCGGTTCAAAGTCAGCAAGGCCTCGTCGAAAGCGTAGTTGTCGATCTGCTGCGCCATGGTTTGCGCCGCTGCGGCGTCGAGCGTACTCAGAAAAGGCCGCAATTCGCCGAAACGTTTGCGGGCGACGATGTTGCTCTGGCTCAGCTCCATTTTAAGCTGGTTCAGCGCGGCGCTGGTAGCGTCCCGGTCCAAGCTTTGGCCGGAGCCGACCGGGACGGCCTGTGCGTCGACCGCCGCCAGCCACAGGCTGATTCGGAATACGCTGCCGCCGCCGGGCGTGCTATCCAGCGTCAATTCGCCGCCCAGCAACTTGGCCAGGCGCGCGGCGATCGCCAGCCCCAGGCCTATGCCTTCGAAGCGGCGGCTGGTGGTGGCGTCGAGTTGCTCGAATGCCCCGAAAAGTTGGTTTTGCCGTTCCGGGGCAATGCCGCCGCCGGTATCCTCGACTTCGAAGCTCAACAGCAGGCGGCTGTTGTTGCGGTCGAGCAGCCGGACCCGGAGTTGTACCGTGCCGGATTCGGTAAATTTGACCGCGTTGTTGACCAAGGCTTCCAGCGCCAGGCCCAACAGCTGTTGGTCGCCGAGCAGCGCGGGCAGGGCGGGATCGCTGTCGCAGGTCAAGGCCAAGCCTTTCTGGTAAGCCGACTTGGCCAGGCGTTCCTGCAATCGCGCCAACAGCGCCGCGGCCTGGAACGGTGCGTAGTCGATATTGACTTCGCCGGCTTCCAGCCGGGAAAACTGCAACACATCGCCGAGCAGAGCCTGTAGCCTTTTGCCGGCGGCGCCGATCCGGTTCGCCTGTTCCTTGGCCTTGGGCGGAATCTCGGATTGCTCCAGCAAATGGGCGAAACCGAGGATCGCGTTCAACGGCGTCAGCAGTTCGTGGCTGACCGTGCCGAGAAAGCGGCTTTTGGCATGGGACGCGGCTTCGGCGGCTTCCTTGGCCTGGCGCAGTTCGGCGGTGCGGGTCTCCACCTGCTGCTCCAGGGTGCGGCGATAGGTATCCAATTCCCGGTGCGCAACTTGCAACACGGCATTCTTTTCCGCCAGCGCCCGATTTTGTTCAGTCATTTGGCTGAACAGGTTGACCAGGGCATTGACCAGCACGTCGTTGGCGCCTTGCAGGATTTCGGCTTTGCCGCCTTCGGTGCGTTCGTAGGCTTCGCCGGCCGTGATGCCGGCGCCGATGGCTTTCAGTTCGCGGGCCATGCGCTGGTCTTCGCCGAGGATGTGGAACGCCAGCCAGTTGGATAGAAATCTGAGCACTTCGGTGCCGTCGAGATCGTCGCCGGATTCCACCCGCCGGCGTAACGCCAGCACTTGCCGGTGGAACTCGCCGTGTACCGCTTGGTGGTGTTGCAGATGGCGGCTGTCGATGCCGGAACGCACCATGATGCGCTCCTCGGTTTGAAAATGGGCCGAGACGTAATCCAGCAGGCCGTCCAGCAGCGGTAATGCCACGTCGACGGCCAATGCCGTGGCGGCCAGTGCCGGCGCGGCGTCGTTGATCATGGCGACCAGCGTCTTATGTTGCCGGTCTATGGCTTCGATACCGGTCAGGTAATTGTCACTCCAGGTCATGAAGGTCATAAGCGGTCCGTTCGGATTCAGGTGGCGGAGGGCTCGGTGGCTTGGTTGCCGTTGCCGGACAAGCCGGGATAGGCGTTTAACAGCCGGCGCAGGCTTTCCAGCGCGGCCGGCAAGTCGTAATTTTCGATTTGTTCGGACAAACCGGCAACAGCCGCTTCGCCGACCTGCGCCGCCAGAGCCGGTTTCAGCCCGCGCCAAGTGGCTGTCGCAGCGAGGTTGTCGGCGGCCAGCAGGTTTTCCAGTTCGGCGATATCGCGTGCGTCCGCTTCCCGCGGGCCTGGCCGGGCCGAATGCGCATGTCCTGTTTCGATTTCGGCGGCCGTGGCAGCCAGCAGCCGGGCCAATTCGCCGACTGCGGCATCCAGGTCGACGCCGGTGGCGGGCGGATTGCCGATGGCAGCTTCGATGGCGGCGCTTTGCGCCTGGATCGGTTCCAGGCCCAGATTCGCCGCGACCCCGCGCAGTGAATGCGCCAGCAGTTTGGCTTGTGCCAGGTCGCCGGCGCCGAGTGCGGCGGCGATCTTGCCGGCATCGGCCGCATGCCGGGTGCAGAAGTGGCGCAACAGGTGGGCAGCCGGTTGCCGATTGCCGCTGCGCGGGCTGGATGGCAACGGTGCGGCGGGAGCGGCCTCGGCCGCAATTTGGGTGGGGAGCCAACGCGCCAGTGCGGCCAGCAATAAATCCGGATCGACCGGTTTCGACAGGAAGTCGTCCATTCCCGCTGCCAGGCAGCTTGCGCGGTCTTCGGTGAAGGCGTTGGCGGTCATCGCCAGGATTGGTATGCCGGCATAGGCGGGTAGTTGCCGGAGCCGGCGGCAAGCTTCCAGACCGTCCATGACCGGCATTTGTATGTCCATGAAAATCAAATCGTAGCGGTTGGATTGGGCCATTTCCAGCGCCTCGCCGCCATGGTTGGCGACATCGGTGCGCAGGCCGGCCGATTCCAGCAGACGGCGGGCAACTTCCTGGTTGATCTCGTTATCTTCCACCAACAGTATCCGGGCATCGCGACGGTAATCGCCAGCGGCCGGGAGAAGCGGCGGCTGTCGCGGGTGCGGATCGCGTTTCAACGTCAGCCTCAACCAGAAAGTACTGCCTCGGCCCGGCTCGCTGTCGACGCCGACTTCGCCGCCCATCATCTGCGCCAGATGCCGACTGATCGCCAACCCCAGGCCGGTACCGCCGTAGCGGCGGGAGGTGGAGCTTTGGCCCTGTTCGAAGGCGTCGAAAATGCGCTGTTGCTGCTCCGGATCGATGCCGATGCCGCTGTCTTGCACCGCAAAGCGCACTGCCACCTCGCGTTCGCTCTGCCGCTCGATGCGGATGCCGAACACGATTCGGCCGCTATCGGTAAATTTGACCGCATTGCCCAGATAATTCAACAAAATCTGGCCGATCCGCAACGGGTCGCCCAGCAAAGCCATCCTGTCCAGATCGGGCGCCAGGTCTTTGACCAACGTCAAGCCCTTGCTGCACAGCTTTTCGTGGACCATGCTGCATACCCGGTCCTGAATCGCGGCCAGGTTGAGCGGCGTCTCTTCGATCGCCAGGCGTTTGGCCTCGATCTTGGACAAATCCAGAATGTCGTCGATCAAACCCAACAGGTGTTTGCCGGACGCCATGATTTTGTCGAGTTTTTCCAATTGTTGCGGGTTGTCCAGTTCCCGCTGCAATAACGCGGACAGCCCTAAAATCGCATTCATCGGCGTGCGGATCTCGTGGCTCATATTGGCCAAAAACGCGCTTTTCGACAGGTTGGCTGCTTCCGCTTGCTCTTTGGCCTGGCGTAATTCGATTTCCAGTTGTTTGCGGGCCGTCAGGTCGGTGTGGGTGCCGACGGCCCGGACGGGTTTGCCGTTATTGTCGCGCTCGACGACTTTGCCGCGGCTCAGGATCCACTTATAGCCGCCGTCGCGGGTACGCATCCTGAATTCCAGCTCGTAAGAGCCGAGCTCGGCCAGTTTCCGGCTGGCTTGTGCCTGAATTTGCTCTGTTTCGTCCGGATGCAGCAAATTCACCCAGCAACTGTAGACATCGCCGGCCAATTCTCCGGATTGGTAACCGAGCATGGCGAAATAGGCCGGGCTGCAGTAACTGGTATTGTCGGCGATATTCCAGTCCCAGATGCCGTCGTTACTGGCTGCGAGCGCATAACTGTACAATTCTTGGCTGCGCTTGAGCTGGCGGTTGGCGGCATCCAACGCTTGGGTGCGCTCGACCACCAGCTCTTCCAAATGTTTCCGGTAACTGTCGAGTTCCCGCTGTGCGCGCTTTTTTTCGGTGATGTCGCGCCAGACTACGTGCAACAGGTTCTTGTCTTGTTGCCGGATCACGGTCAGCAACACTTCGGCATCGAAAGGTTGGCCTTGGGCGGTCAAATGTACCCATTCGAACTGATGGGCGCCGCATTCTTCGGCGATGCGTATCATTTCCTGGCTTTTGACGCTGGATGATTGGCCGTCGGGTTGAAATTCCGGCGAGATTTGCGCCGGTGCCAGCGGTGCGATTTCGGTAAAATCCTGCATGCCCAACATCTGCAACGCCGCCCGGTTGGCGTCGACGAAATAACCGTCTTCGATCAGCAGAGAAGCTTCCTTGGTTTCCTCGAACAAGCTGCGGAAACGCTCCTCGCTTTGCCGCAGCCGTTCTTCCGCCCGATGGCGCTCGGTAATGTCCATATGGGTGCCGCTAATCAGCAACGGCCTGCCGTCGGCATCGCGGCGGGTGACCCGGCCGCGGTCGGCAATCCAGACCCAATGCCCGCGTTTGTGGCGCATGCGCAGATCGCACTCGTAGTATTCGGTCTCGCCGGCCAAATGCCGCTCCAGCAAGGCATTGGCGCGTTGCAAATCGTCCGGGTGTACGAATTGCTCCCAGGTGCGGGTCGAGAACGGCTCCAGTTGTTCCAGGCGGTAGCCGAATATTTCGGCCCAGCGTTCGTTGAATACGGCGGCACCGGTTTGCAGATTCCATTCCCAGGTGCCGGCGTGGGTGCCGTCGATAATGGCTTGCAGGCGCTCGCGTTCGTTGGCCAAGGCGGTTTCGGCGTTGCGTAAACGGGTAATGTCGCGTGCGACGCCGAGCACGCCGATCAAGCGGTCGCCGGCGCCAGCCACCGGAGTCTTCACGGTTTCGTAAAGAGCTCGGCGCTTGCCGTCGGCGTGGTCCAGCCATTGTTCGCTCGTCACCGGCGCGCCGCCGGCGACGGCATCCAGGTCTTGTCGGCGAAAGTGGTCGGCCAGTTCGTAGCCGAGCAGTTGGTAATCGGTTTTGCCCAGGATTTGTGCGCGCGGCAGTCCGCAGAGGCGCTCGAAACTTCGGTTGCACAGCACAAACGTGCCGTCGGGGTCTTTCAGCCAAACTACGTCCGGCATCGCATCGATCAGCGTCCGCAATAATTGTTCTTTTTCGCTGAAGCGTGCCAATGTGCGCCGGCGTTCGCCGACGTAGCAGCTCAATGCCATGCCGACCAGCGCCAGCGCGGCCATGAATGCCCAATAGTCGAGCAACGGATTGCCGCCGTGGTCGGGAAAGGAAAACGCCCAGCGTTGCAAGTGTAAACTGGTGGCGGCTTGGGCGGCGAGGACGGCCAGGACCAGCGTAGTCAGACGCGGGCCGCCGCGTAGCGCGGACCAGGTTACGAACAGAAACGCCGAATGGCTTATCGCGTAATCGCCGATATTGCCGTCGAATAAATCCAGGAATACCGTTTGCCCCACCAGTGCGTTGGCGGCCAGCAGAAACGCCGCTTCCGCGGCTTGCCGCCTGCTTAGTTGCGGCAGCGGACGGCTCCAAGCCAGAATTAGCGGTGCGATCAGCACCACACCCAGCGTGTCGCCCATCCACCATTGTCCGCCGCGGGCGAGGATGTCCCGGATACTGCCGGCGTCCGCCGATAATACCAACGTACCGCACAGGGCCGACACCAGGCTGGCGAGGCCGCCGCCTAGCGCGACCAACGAAAGGTAGTCGCGCAAGCGCGGTAGCTCCGGACTGAATTCGGGATCGGCGCGGACCAGCCGGGCGCCCAGCCAGGCGGCCGCGCTGCTGCCGGCCGCGATCGGAACCGAGAGCAAAATCGAGCCGTGTTGCCAGATATTAAGCAACAGGGCGCCTACTAGAATCGCCCAAAGGCAAGTCTCGCCCTGCAACAGTACGCAGGCCAGCGCCAAACCGCTGGGGATAAAAAACAGGCTGGATTCGCCTGCTGAAGTGAAATAAGACAACGATAAGCTGCCGCTGGCCGCGTACAGCGCGGCAATCAGCGCCAGCTTCGCTAGACCTATAGCACGCTGTGCTGCCATGGGGTTTCCGCGCGCCGACGTCGGTCGTCAATCGTTGTCGGCATAACGTTCGGCGATGGTGGCGAATTGGCCGAGGCGATTGGTGAATGCTTCGACCACTCTCGGGTCGAAGTGAGTGCCCTTGCCGTCGACGATGATGGTGGCGGCTTGATCGATTGTCATCGGCGCTTTGTAACAGCGGCGGTTGACTAAAGCGTCGAATACGTCGGCTAGCGCCATCAACCTGGCCGGTAACGGTATCGCATCGCCGCGCAGACCGTCCGGGTAGCCGCTGCCGTCCCATTTCTCGTGGTGGGAATGGGCGATCTCGATGGCGGTATGCAAGAAGTCGAACGAGGATTGGTCGGATTCGCCGCGAATGGCGCGGCTGATCGCGTCCGCACCTAACTTGGCGTGGGTGCGCATCAGCCGCCACTCGTCGTCGCTCAGCTTGCCGGGTTTGAGCAGGACGTGGTCGGGAATGCCGACTTTGCCGATGTCGTGCAACGGCGCGGCCTTGGTAATCAATTGCACGGTGTGCGCATCGAGTAGGCCGGAAAAATGGCTGCCGGCCAGTTCGTCGCAGAGGACGCCGACGTAGCCCTGGGTGCGTAGGATATGGTTGCCGGTCTCGTTATCGCGGGTTTCGGCCAGGCTGGCCAGCGCGCGGATGCTGACGTCCTGGATTTTCTGGTTCTGTTGCAGACGGCGGGCAACTTCGCCTTCCAGCCATTGGTTTTGGTCGCGCAGGCGGTCTCTGGCGTGTTTCAGTTCCAGTTGGGCGCGGACTCTGGCGAGTACAATCGGCGGCCGAATCGGTTTGGTGATGTAATCCGCAGCGCCCAGCGCCAGGCCCCGGCTCTCGTCTTCGCTGGCGTCCAGCGCGGTGACGAAGATCACCGGAATATCGCGGGTCGCAGGGTCATCTTGCAGTCGGGCCAGTACCGCGTAGCCGTCCAGCCCCGGCATCATTACATCGAGCAGTATCAGGTCGGGCCGTGGCTCCTTTACTGCCGAAGCGAGCGCACGCCGACCGTCGGTGGCGACTTTGACCGTGTAATGGGATTGCAGTAATTCGCCCAGCACGGTGATATTTTCCGGAGTGTCGTCGACAATCAGGATAACCGGCTGGTGCGGTGTCGGGTTGCATTGAGTCATGGCTGGTCGCATAAGTCGGCCGCGGGCAATGGTGGTAAATTGTATATGGTTTTTTGCCGAACGGGCGAGGACGCCGGCTTAACGGTTATAATCGCCGATTTATAACCTGGAGCAGAAAATGCAGGTCGATCTTGTGATTCAGGCACGCTGGATAATTCCGGTCGAACCGGCGGGCCAAATCCTTGACCATTCAAGTCTGGTAGTCCACGATGGCAGGATAATCGATTTATTGCCCGCTGCCGAGGCGAAGGCAAAATACCGGCCGCGCACGCTGGAGGTTCTGGATCGTCATGCCTTGCTTCCGGGTTTGGTCAACTGCCATACCCATGCGGCAATGTCCCTGTTGCGCGGTATCGCCGACGATTTGCAGTTGATGGATTGGCTGCAGAACCACATCTGGCCGGCCGAACAGAAATGGGTCGGCGAGGCCTTCGTCCGCGACGGCGTCGATCTGGCGATCGCGGAAATGTTGCGCTGCGGCACCACTTGCTTTAACGATATGTATTTCTTTCCGGAAATCGCCGCGCAACAGGCCGTGCAACACGGTATTCGCGCCAATATCGGCTTGATCGTATTCGATTTTCCGACCGTTTGGGCCGAAAACGCCGACGCCTATCTGGCCAAGGGCCTGGCTTTGCACGAGAAGCTGCGCCACGAAAACCTGCTCAGCCTGTCGTTTGCGCCGCATGCGCCGTATACCGTGTCCGATGCGCCGTTGCGCAGCGTGCTGACCTATGCCGACGAAATGAATTTGACGGTGCATATGCATCTGCACGAAACGGCGCACGAGGTCGAAGAACAAAAACAAAAGACCGGGCAAACGCCGATACAACGCCTGCAACAACTGGGTTTGCTGAATCCGTCGTTCATCGGCGTGCATATGACGCAACTGTCAGCCGCCGAAATTGCGGCGTATGCCGAAACCGGTGCCCATATCGTGCACTGTCCGGAATCCAATCTGAAATTGGCCAGCGGTTTCTGCCCGGTTGCGGAATGCCTGGCGGCGGGGATCAACGTCGCACTGGGCACCGACGGCGCCGCCAGCAACAACGATTTGGACATGATCTCGGAAATGCGTACGGCGGCATTGCTGGCCAAGGCGGTGGCGGGCGACGCCGGGGCGGTTTCGGCTGCCACGGCATTACAAATGGCGACGCTGAACGGCGCGAAAGCGCTGGGCCTGGATGCTGAAATCGGGTCCCTCACCATCGGCAAGCAGGCCGACGTCGCGGCGATCGACTTGAGCGAACTGGAAACCCAGCCCTTGTTCAATCCGTTGGCGCAAATCGTCTACGCCGCCGACCGCCGCCAAGTCAGCGACGTTTGGGTCGCCGGCCGGCAACTGTTGAAAAACCGGCAATTGACCACGATGGATCTGGCCGCGCTCAGCGAGCGGGTTGCGGTCTGGCAACGGCGTCTAATCGGCTAATTTAGTATCTTCCCGATATCGAGTTGGCAATGCGTTGCCGTCGGCACGCGAAGCTCATGACTAATAACCTAGTAATACAGTAAACTATAGGCACACAGATAAGGTTTAGCACTATGGCGACAGCAGATAACGTAAATCCGCACGAGATTCACAAGTTCGGTTCTTTGGCCGAGCGGTGGTGGGATAGCGAAGGCGAATTCAAGACATTGCACCAGGTTAATCCGTTACGTTTGCAGTTTGTCGGCGAATACGCCGATATCAACGGCAAGCAGGTGGTCGACGTCGGTTGCGGCGGCGGCATCTTGACCGAAGGTCTGGCCCGGCTGGGCGCCAACGCTCTGGGTATCGATTTGAGCCAGGATTTGCTGGACGTTGCCGATCTGCACGGTTTGGAGTCGGGTGTTGCGGCGACGTACCGCAAAATCAGCGCCGAGCAGTTGGCCGAAGAACAACCGGCCGGTTTCGATCACGTCACCTGTATGGAAATGCTGGAACACGTACCCGACCCGGCCTCGGTCGTCGCTGCTTGTGCGACGTTGGTCAAACCCGGCGGCATGGTGTTCTTTTCGACCTTGAACCGCGAGCCGAAAGCCTGGTTGCTAGCGATCGTTGCCGCGGAACATTTGCTGAAAATGGTGCCGAAAGGCACTCACGACTACAAAACCTTCATCAAACCGTCGGAGTTGGGGCGGATGGCGCGCGCTGCCGGTCTCGAATTGCAGGGCATGGTCGGCATCGAATACAACCCGTTCAGCAAGGCGTTTTATCTGGGCAAAGACGTTTCGGTCAATTACATCGCCGCTTTCAAACGCGCCGATTGAACATGACTGGATTTAAGCTCGATTGTGTGCTGTTCGATCTGGACGGCACTTTGGTGGATACCGCACCGGATCTGATTGCCTGTTTGAACCGGACGTTGGCCGCGCACGGTTTTCCGGAAGCGGACTCGGCGAGGGTGCGGCCGCTGATTTCTCATGGCGCATTGGCCATGATCAGGCACTGTGCCGCAGTAGATGAAGCGGAAGCCACGCGGATGCTGGAATTCATGTTGAACCAGTACGAGGATAACATCGCCGATTTCAGTCGGCTGTTCGACGGTTTGGCCGACAGTCTCCGGGCAATCGAATCGAAAGGACTTAAATGGGGCGTAGTGACCAACAAAAAGCGCCGTTTCACCGAACCGTTACTGGCAGCTCTGGGGCTGCGCCAACGCGCCGCCTGCGTGATCAGCGGCGATTCGACCCCCAGCAGCAAGCCCGACCCGGAGCCGATGTTTGCCGCCTGCCGCGAGGCTGGAGTCGCACCGGAAAATTGCGTTTACCTGGGCGATGCCGCCCACGACATTACCGCCGGTAAGCGCGCGAATATGAAAACCCTGGCCGCCGTCTACGGTTATCTGAAAGCCGACGACGTCCCCGAATCCTGGGGCGCAGACGGCTTGATCGAGCGGCCGCAACAACTGATGGAATGGATACAGGCGCAGATATGCCGTTAACAGACCAAGTCATTTTAATCACCGGCGCCGGCGGCGGCTTGGGCGCGACTGCAGCCTTAGCGTTGGCGAAGCACGGCGCTCAAATCATTCTGCTGGACAAGAATATTCCGAAGCTGGAGCGGGTCTACGATGCGATCGTCGAGGCCGGTGGGCCGGAACCCGTGATGTACCCGTTCGATCTGGCCGGTGCCAGCGAGGCCCAGTACCAGGAAATGGCCGATGCGATCGAACAGCGTTACGGCAGTTTGCAAGGCTTGCTGCATTCGGCGGTGGAATTCAGCGCATTCAGTCCGATCGTCAATTACAAAACCAAGGATTGGGGCCATGCACTGAACGTCAACCTGAACGCGCCGTTCATTCTGTGCCGGGTATTGTTGCCGTTGTTGCAACTCAGCGGGCATGCATCCATCGTCTTCACCGGCGATTCCGGCGCGCGCAAGGGACAAGCCTATTCCGGCGCCTACGGCGTGTCGAAAATCGCGCTGGAGGGTTTCGCCGCGATCCTGGCTGCCGAGCTGGAAGCCGGGCAAAAGATTCGGGTCAATACCCTGTGTCCCGGACCGGTTGATTCGCCGTTGCGTAAACGCGCCTATCCGGCGGAAGACAAGAACGCCATTCCGCCGATGTCCAGCCTGGAACCGCTTTATCTTTATCTATTCGGCGACGCCAGCATCGGCGTGACCGGTCAAATTATTGACGCGCAGACTTTCAAACCTTAAGAATCGCTATGGCAGACAGAGAAGTTGTTTTTCTAACCCGGGACGTCAACATCGTCACGATTCCGGACGGCAACCACGGTACCTTGCAAAAGGGCCAGGAAGTGACGATTCACCAATCTCTCGGCAGCAATTACACGGTCGTGACCGACTACGGTCACATGGTCCGTATTGCCGGCAGCGACGCCGATGCGCTGGGCAAGGAACCGCAGCATTTGCAAACCCTGGTATCGGAAACCGACCGCCAGGCGGTGGAAAAGAATTGCTGGGAAGTGATGAAAACCGTCTATGACCCGGAAATCCCAGTCAATATCGTCGATCTGGGTCTGGTTTACGGTTGCGACATCACGGGCAATGCCGAGGGCGGCAACGACGTGCATATCCGGATGACGTTGACCGCACCGGGTTGCGGCATGGGGCCGGTGATACAAAGCGACGTCGAGAAATCGATTCGCGCCTTGCCCGGCGTCAGCTCGGTGCAGGTGGAGGTGGTTCTGGACCCGCCTTGGTCGCGGGAAATGATGTCGGAAGTGGCTCAGGTTCAATTGGGCCTGTTTTGACCGGCAGTTCTGCGTAGCGGCGGAAAATTGCCGCTTCCCTTTTTTTGCGGCAAGGTATTTTTTGTAACTTTTTGTTTGTAAAAAAATAAATAGTATTGGCACGGTGTTGGCTTGATCGCTCTCGAACATTGATTCCAGATTCGAGGAAGCGTCATGAAAGAGAAAGCCGCCGAATTAGCCGTTGTCAGCAACAAAACCTTTGCCGCGTCGACAGCCGTTAATCTGCACCACTACGATATCAGTAGCGCGTTGCAGACCACTCTGGAATTCGACGAGCTGATTGCGATTTTTTGCAACAAGATTCAGCACACCATCCCGCATAACGGCGTCGTCTACACCAATCCGGAATTCGATTTGGATTACAAACGTGGCGTGTTGGCCCGCCATTCCTGTTCCTATGCGTTGAAAGTGGAAGAACAACAACTTGGGGAATTGAAATTGACCCGTAGCCAACGTTTCAGCAAAGACGAGCTGAAAATGCTGGAAAGTCTGTTGTGTTGTTTGATTTATCCGTTACGCAACGCCACGCTGTTTCAACAAGCCTTGAAAATGGCCTTCACCGATCCGCTGACCAAGGTCAATAACCGCACCGCGTTCAACGACAGTTTGCTGCGCGAGATCAAACGCGCTCACCGTAGCGGCAGCCATTTGTCGTTGATCTTCGTCGACGTCGACCATTTCAAATCGATCAACGACCAATACGGCCACGAATGCGGCGACTTGGCCTTGGCTTCGGTGGCCGCTTGGCTTAAAGACAGCGTGCGCGGCAGCGATGCGGTATACCGCTACGGCGGCGAGGAATTCGTAATTCTGCTCAGCGATACCGACATCGATGGTGCCATGGTGATCGGCGAGCGGATTCGGGCCGACATCGAATCGCATACCTTGGCCTACGGCATGGACGTGTTGAATTTGACCGCCAGTCTGGGCGTTGCCACATTGAAGGGAGACGATACGGTCGATAGCTTGTTGAAACGGGCCGACGCGGCGATGTATCGTGCCAAAAGACAAGGTCGAAACCGGGTCGAGGCCGATTCCTAACGAGAATTTGCCGATGCGGCCAATATCGGCCGCATCGGTTTTCACCGGTTAGTGGGCGTGCGCCGGTTCTTTTTCGGTAATCTCGTTGCGGCGCAGTACGTAACGTTCGGCTAGTTTACCGGTGTAGAGGATGCCGGCGCTGTCCAACTGCATCAGCATATTGTTGCCGATCAAATACTGGTTGCCGACCGCGCCTTCCTTCTTCGGCATCAAGGTCACCGTATTTTTTTTCTCGTCCCAGGTAAATTTGCCTTTCTCGACGAACTCGCGCTCCGATCTGCCGGAGAACGTTGTCATTAATATATAACTGCCGTTTTTGTTCAAGCCCAATTGGGTTTTGATGCCGGCGCAATCGGCGCAGGGCAGAAAGCCGTTATAGACGCCCAGCCAGTGATGCTCTTTGGCGGTGTGGTGGGCGTGGGCCGGATCGTGGCCGGCGGCTTCCGGTTCCGCCCACGCCGGCTGTTGCACCGCGAAGGTTGCGGCCAACAATAATAGACTCAGTTGCGGTTTGAATTTTTGCATGTGGACTCCTCGATACAATGGCTGGTGTTGTTATCGGCGATCAATATTCTGGCGGGTCGGAGTGATCGCAATTAATTTTCAAACACGTCCGCACCTTTGGGCGGCTTGAAGTTAAACAAACTGTCGTCCAGCTTTTGGTTGAGCTGAATGTTGGAAAAATAGATCCGGGTCAGCTGGCCGAAATTATCGCTAAGTTCCATGCCGCCGAGTTGGTTGCCGTTCATGCCGATCAGGATGTATTTGAAGCCGCTTTCCTCGTTTTTCGGCGATAGCTTGACCCAGTTCATGCCTTCGTCCTGGCCCTGTTCCTGAAGCACGAATTTTTCCTCGATATCGACTTGGCCGGTCAACAATAGCGCCGGCGTCGAGCCGAGCGAGTCGTCCAGTTGCTTGACCGTGACTTGTTCCAGGTCGGCATCGTAAAACCAGACTTTACCGCTGTTGGACACGATTTCCTGTTCGAACGGTTTTAGGTAGTTCCAGCGGAATTTACCGGGCCGGCTCAAATAAAATTTGCCGCTGCTGGACTGCGCCGGTCGGCCACTTTTATCGAAACTGACCTGCTTGAAATCGGCGGCGAGCGACGCGCTAGCCGACAGAAAGCTTTTCAGGCGGCTGATCGGCGCCTCGTCGGCATAAACGTTGGCAATGGATGCGATCGATAAAACCAGGGCAGTGCTTAAGTGACGTAGCATACTAAAAAGGGTTCAGATTATTGAGCCAGCTCTCGCCGGATTCAGGATTGGCGCCGCATTCGGCGAATTGGGTCGGTGCCGAGCCCTCGACGAACGGCAGCAATTTCGCGCCGGGGCAGGCCTCGCTGCTGAGTAAGCCGGTCTCCGGATCGATCCAAGTCATCTGGATATTATCCGGCGGCACCAGACTGACCGGCTTTTTTGAAACCTGCCGCATGGTTTCCGCCCAGATCTGTAGCGCGCCGCTACCGCCGGTCAGACCGGACGGCTTGTTGTCGTCGCGGCCGATCCAGACCACCGACAGAAAGTCGCCGCTGAAACCGGCGAACCAGCTATCGCGTAATTGGTTGGTCGTGCCGGTTTTACCGACCAGCGCCATTTCCTTCGGCAGGTAATTATACGCAGAGTGGCCGGTGCCGGCGTACATCACTTCCTGCAGAATGGTATTGGTGATGAAGGTGGCTGCCGGGTCCACCGCCTGCCGCACCGTCAACGGGTAACTTTGCAGGGCTTTGCCGTCCGCTGCGTTCACGGCACGGATCGAGCGCAACGGCGTGGCGAAGCCGTCGCCGGCCAGGGTTTGGTAAAGTTGCGTCACTTCCAGCGGGGTAAGCGGTTGCGCGCCTAGCAGGAAGGACGGGTACAAATCCACCGGCCGGCTGACGCCCATGTTTTTCAAGGTGTTGGCGACTTTGGCCAAGCCGATGTCCATGCCGATTCGCACAGTGGCCATGTTGTAGGAATGGGTGAGGGCGGTATGTAGCGGAACGACGCCGTGTTCGCGGTTGTCGTAGTTGTCCGGCGACCAGGACTTGCCGCGCTCGGCTTCGATGCTGATCTGGGTGTCGCTGACCGGCGTGGCGATGGTGTAGCGGTCCGGATATTCCAGCGCCGTCAGATAGACCACGGGTTTGATCAGCGAGCCGATCGGCCTGACCGCGTCCAGCGCACGATTGAAGCCGGTGGACTCGCTATTGCGGCCGCCGCTCAGTGCGACGATCTCACCGCTGTCGCGGCGGGTGACGATGGCAGCACTCTCCAGGTCGTTGCTTTTCGGACTCTTCTCCAATTGCTTGAGCTTAGTGGCCATCGAGCGCTCCAGAATGTCCTGGATCCGGGTGTCCAGCGTCGTGACGATACGCAAGCCTTCGGAGGTCAGATCTTCCTCCTTGTATTCCTGCTTCAACTGGCGTTTGACCAGATCGATAAAATCCGGGTAACGGTTGGCGGACCGGTGAATCACCGCCGCGACGCCGAGCGGTTGTTTCTTGGCTTCCGCGGCCTGCTGCTCGGTAATGTAGCCTTCGTTCAGCATCGAATCCAAAACCAGGTTACGCCGTTCCAGAGTATGTTCCGGCTTGCGGCGCGGGTCGTATTCCGAGGGGCCGCGTACCAGGGCGACCAGCGTCGCCACTTGGTGCAGCGACAGCGTCTTTAGCGATTGGCCGAAGTAGAATTCGCTGGCCAGGCCGAAGCCGTGCACGGCGCTGGCGCCGTCCTGGCCCAGGAAGATTTCGTTCAGATAGGCTTCCAGAATCTCGTCCTTGCTGTAGCGGTATTCCAGAATGAACGACATCAACGCTTCCTTGAGTTTGCGGCGCAAGGTGCGTTTCGGCGTCAGGAAGAAATTTTTCACCAACTGCTGGGTGATGGTACTTCCGCCCTGGACCATGCCGCCGGCCTTCAGATTGGACCACATGGCGCGGGCGATACTTTTCGGCGACAGGCCGAAGTGGCTGTAAAAATCGCGGTCTTCGGTCGACAGCAGGCCCTGCACCAGGGTTGGCGGCGCTTCGTCCAGTTTGATCAGAATCCGGTCTTCCTTGCGGGTTGGGTAAAAGCTGCCGATTTGTACCGGGTCCATCCGCACGATCGCCAGGTTTTCGCCGCTGCCGGCGTCGGTCAGGCCACTGATCGCGCCGCCCGAGAACGCGACGCTGATTTTGCGGCTTTCCTGCACGGTATCGCCGAAGTTGAAGGCGCGGGTACGGACGTTGACCACACTGCCCTTGGCGTGGTAAGAGCCTTCGCCGACCAATTGCGGGTCCTGCCGGTAATGCAATTCCAGCAGTAAATCTTCGAAGTTCTTGGCGGAAATTTCGTAGCCGGCATACAGCTCGACCGGGCTGGCATAGACCCGGGCCGGGATCGACCAGCGCTTGCCCTCGAATTGCTGGCGCACGGTGAAATCCAGATAGCCGACATAAACCGCCAATACGAAACCGCCGATGATAACCAGCGGAACCAGCAGGCGGAACAGCCAGGATGTCCGGGATTTGGGTTTTCTACGTCGAACGGCGGAACTGCGGGTTCTGGGTCTTCTGGCCATCGGGTTGGTTTGCTGCTTGCGCTGCGGCGATCGGCGGCGCGGCTAATGGATTGGGCGGTCGCGGCGGCTTGCGCGGCGATGCGGTTGGCCTGATATTATCCAATAAAATCGACAGGGCTGCGACTTTGGCTGGCAGCCCACATTAGTGGAGAAATGCCGATGCTTGCTGCAGTACTCGAGTTTCCGTCGTACCGGATCCGGCAGACTTTGTGGATTTGGCTGGCGCTGTTGGCGATGACGGTTCCACATCCGGCTTATACTGCGCAGGAAACCCAAGTGGATATCGAGGCTTTCGTCCGCGACGGTTGCACGCATTGCGAAGCCGCCGAAGCTTACTTGGCCGAGTTGCAGCGGCAACGACCCGAACTGACGATCGTATTGCGTAATGTCAGTCGAGAGCCCGATGCCTGGCAACGATTGCAGGCATTAGCAGCAGCCCAGAATCCGCCGGTCCCGCTACGGTTGCCGACATTCCGGGTCGGCGGCAAACTGGTTATCGGTTATTCGGCCGAAACCGGGGACCTGTTGTTGCGCGAGGCGTTAGCGGACACTCGCACGCCGGCTGCCGCCGCCGAGGAGGCAAGCGGCAGTTGCGAGGTCCAGAGCGTGCAAACATGTACGGCTGGCGATGGCGCGAGTCCGGCTGCGCCAGCCAATGCCGACCGGTTTGAGCTGACCGTGTTGGGCCGGCGACTGGTGCTGGACGATGTAGGTCTGCCGGCGTTTACCGTGGCGATGGGGCTGCTGGATGGATTTAATCCGTGCTCGATGTGGGTATTGGTGCTGATGGTATCGATGCTGGCGCCGATGGGCAACCGGCCGAGAATGTTGGCGATTGCCGGCGCATTCGTACTGGTCGAAGGCGCGGCTTACTTCATGTTCATGGCAGCGTGGTTAAACCTGTTTTTATGGATAGGCTTGTCGCGCGCCTCGGAAATCGCGATCGCGGCGATTGCCGTTGCCGCCGGCGCGCTGAATCTGAAAGATTTCTGGGCTTTGGGCGTCGGCCCGTCGTTATCGATTCCGCAAGCGGCCAAGCCGGATATTTATGCGCGGATACGGCGGATTTTGCAGGCGCAAAACCTGTGCGGTGCGCTGATAGGCGCTGTGATACTGGCAATACTGGTGCAAATCGTGGAATTATTCTGCACTTCCGGTTTTCCGGCGTTGTACACCCGGATATTGACCTTGCGTCAGTTGCAAGCCTGGGACTACTACGGCTATTTGCTGCTATACAATCTGGCGTATATGCTAGACGATATAGTGGTGTTGGCGCTGGGCATCGTAACGTTGAGCCAACACCGCTTGCAACGCAACCAGGGGCGTTGGCTGAAATTGGCCAGCGGCGCAGTGATGGTTGGCTTGGGCATGTATTTGTTTGCCCGCGGCGGCTACGCATAGCGGGTTCGTGGCCGGACTTGAACCGGTTTAAATTTTAGGCAGAATTCAGGAGAATTCGTGATTGACAATAAGCGCAGGCATCCGCGTTTAAAACACCGCGCCAAAATCAAATTGATCGTTCCCGAGTCGGTGGAAAATATCGTCGAAATGCGGGATTTTTCGGAAACCGGTTTGTTTTTGCAGTGCGACCAGACGCTGATTCCGCCAATCGGTACGTTACTGGAAGTCCAAACCACGGAAATTGAAGATGCTCCGGTGCAGTTGGTCAGGGTGGTTCGTATCGATCCCGCTTCCGGTTTTGCCGTCGAGTTTTGCAGCAGAGATTGATGCTATTTGCGCTTGCTCGACGGTCTCCGCCGTTCCGGCAAGCGTCCTATTCGGCAGGGAGAAATCAGGCGCTCAAATCGATCGTAGTCCCGCCGTTTGCAGAACGTTGCAGGCTCAGCAGCTCGGCGCGGGCTTTGTTCGCCATCGCCGTCGCTCTGGCGGCGACACTTTGGTCTTGGGCTGACGGATTGGCCGGGGCCAATGCGGCGCGGCGGATGCTGTCGGCTTTGAGTAGTGTGGCCTGCGGGTCGCCGGCCACTGCCGAAACGTCGATGCTGACATCACCGCCGCTGGCGTAGCGTTGGCCATCCGGGCCGGTGACGTAATCGTAGTTGGCGCCGCTGACAGCCAGATCGCCGGCTGCGCTCAAATGCGCCTGCTCGTGGGCGCGGACTTCGCGGTCGCGGGCTTTCAACTTTTCGACCAATTGGCGTTGTTCTTGGCTTAATTCGCCGCTTGTCTCGGCGCTAGCCGAGGGCTGGAATCTGTTCGAAACGGACGCGGCCGGAGATCGGCTTTGCGGGCCGTAGAGTTGATATGTATTCGACGCGGCGGTTACCTGCATGCTCGTCACCGAAAAGCTTTAACTGGTTCGCAAATATACGCTTTATTCGCTAAAACTCAAGCGCCAGTCAAGCGGCGTAATGCCCAACGGACGTGCTCTGCGACCAGATCGGAGGCGTCTTGCAGGCGACGGTTCAGCGCATGCAGAACCTCCGGTGCCGGCCTGCCGTTACCCAGTGCGGTGGCGATGTTGCGCAGCCAGCGTTGATGGCCGATACGGCGGATCGCCGAGCCTTCGGTTTTTTGCAGAAATTCCGTCTCGTCCCACGCAAACAAATCCAGCAAGGTGGCCTGATCCAAACGCTGGCGCGGCCGAAAGTCGGCTTCCGCGCTAAGTTTGGCAAAGCGGTTCCAGGGGCAGACCAGTTGGCAATCGTCGCAGCCGTAAATCCGGTTGCCGAGCAAAGGGCGGAACTGCTCCGGAATCGGGCCGTGCAGTTCGACGGTCAAATAGGATACGCAGCGACGCGCATCCACCTGGTAGGGGCCGACGATGGCCTGCGTGGGACAGATATCGAGGCAGGCCCGGCAGTCGCCGCAGTGGTTGCTTGCTGTCTGGTCGGCCGGCAGTTCCAAATCGGTATAGATTTCACCCAGGAAAAACCAGGAACCGGCGCGGCGGTTGATTAGATTGCTGTGCTTGCCGATCCAGCCCAAGCCAGCCTTTTCGGCGATGGCCTTTTCCAGCACCGGAGCGCTGTCGACGAAAGCCCGGTAGCCGAACGGGCCGATGGCTGTCGCGATTTGATCGGCCAATTTCTGCAGGCGGTTGCGTAAAACTTTGTGGTAATCCCGTCCCAGCGCATAGCGCGAGACGAATGCCGCCGCCGGATCGTCCAGAACTCGGTGGCTGGCAGCCGGGGATTCCGCCAGGTAATCCATTCGCACCGAGATAATGCTCCGCGTACCTTCCTGTAACAGCGCAGGGCGACTGCGTTTCAGCCCATGCGCGGCCATGTAGTTCATCTCGCCTTGGTAGTCTTGCTGCAACCACTTTTGCAGATGCTGTTCAGCCTGATGCAGGTCGGTGTCGCTGATGCCGATTTGCTGAAAGCCCAACTCCAGGCCCCATTGTTTGATGCGAGCAGCTAGCTGTGCGGGATCGAGAGAAACGGTCGCGGGCATAAAATTATCGATGCGGGTCGGGCTCCGGCGCTAAATTGCCGCGGCGGTAGGCGCCAATGCCAAAAGGCCATTGTGGCACAACTTCAGCGTTTTCCGCCGGTGCCTGCCGGTTTGACGATAAAATGGCGGAATATCGCCTCCGGAATTGATTATGCAGATTTCAACCTCCGCTCTTTACTCCACCGCACAAATTCGCCAAGCCGAACGCCAGGCCATCGAGCGGCTCGGCATACCGGGCAGGGAATTGATGCGCCGGGCCGGGGCTGCTTTATTCGGCCATATTCAACAGCGTTGGCCGGAAGCCGGCGAATTGACCGTGTTTTGCGGCAGCGGCAATAACGGTGGCGACGGTTATGAAGTCGCCCGCTTGGCAATCGAGGCCGGTTATCGGGTGACCGTCTTTGAAATGGCCGATCCCGAGCAATTGCCTGCAGACGCGCTTAGCGCTTACCGGGATTTTGTTCAGGCCGGCGGCTGCGTCAGCACCTTCGAAGCCGACCGTTCCGCGATAACAGGCATTGTCGTCGATGCCTTATTCGGAATCGGCTTGAGTCGACCGGTCGCGGCCGGCTATTTGCCGGCAATTGCCGCGATCAACGCCGCGGCCGGTCCGGTAGTGGCGGTCGACGTGCCGTCCGGTTTGCAGGCCGACACCGGGTGCATATTAGGTGCGGCGGTGGCTGCCGATCTGACTGTGACTTTCATCGGTCCGAAACAGGGTTTGTATACCGGTGCGGCGGCCGATTGCCGCGGCGATGTGGTTTGCGCCGATTTGCAGATTGCCGAATTGTTGGGCCAAATGGCGCCGGCCGGTCACCTGGTGATTGGCACGCGTTTGCCGAAACGCCAGCGTAAAGCGCATAAAGGCCAGTTCGGCCACGTGCTACTGATCGGCGGCAACCACGGTTATTCCGGGGCGATTCGCCTTGCCGCCGAAGCGGCGCTAAGGGCCGGCGCCGGCCTGGTCAGCGTCGCCACCCGGGCCGCGCACAGCGCCCTGGTCAATATTGCCCGGCCGGAGTTGATGTGCCGGGCTGCGGAACAGGCCGGCGATCTGGAACAGATGCTGGATAAAGCCGATGTCGTCGTCGTCGGTCCTGGCTTGGGCCGCGATGCATGGGCCCAAACCATGTTCGATTGCGCCGTGGCTGCCAGTAAGCCCTGCGTGGTCGACGCTGACGGCTTGAATCTATTGGCGCTTGGAAATTCCAAACGCGATAATTGGGTGTTGACGCCGCACCCCGGCGAGGCGGCACGGCTGTTGAGCTGCGATACTCGGCAAGTCGGAGCGGACCGGTTTGCGGCCGTTACTGCCTTGCAACAGCGTTACGGTGGTGTGGCATTGTTGAAAGGCGCCGGAACGTTAATCGGCGACGGCCTCAGGACCTATGTGGTCGCTGCTGGCAATCCGGGCATGGCCAGCGGCGGTATGGGCGATGTGTTGGCAGGGGTGATTGGCGGTTTAATCGCCCAAGGTTTTCCGTTAGATCAAGCGGCGCTGGTCGGCGCGCAGGTCCATGCCGCCGCCGCCGACAGTTTGGCCGCCGAATACGGCGAACGCGGCTTATTGGCCGGCGATTTGCCGCCACGTATCAGGGAATTATTGAATCGATGAACGTTATTTTGGCAAGCAGCGAAGATACCGAAGCCCTGGGCGCCGCGCTCTGGCAGGCGTTGCCTGAAAAGTGCCTGGTGTTTTTACGCGGCGAATTGGGAGCCGGGAAAACGACGCTGATGCGCGGTTTGCTGCGTGCGGCCGGCCATCGCGGCTCGGTAAAAAGCCCGACCTACACCTTGGTTGAGGAATACACGGTTGCCGAGCGCCGCGTCTTTCATTTCGACTTGTACCGCTTGAAAGATCCGGAAGAATTGGAATGGATTGGCATCGACGATTATCTGAAAATGCCCGCCTTGTGTTGTATCGAGTGGCCGGAAATGGGGCAGGGCGTGTTGCCACCGGCGGACATCGAGATCGGTTTGCTATATTCCGAACAGCAACGTGTCGCTCAAATCAATGTGTTAGCTGAATCCTGTAAGGGGGTGATAAAACTAAACTGGAAAAACAAAGACCTACTGCTATAATCTAAACAATCTTGTCATTAGCGGTCGCGTCGGTTATGCAGCGAATTTATCGAATTTTCTGGATTTGGGGCTTGTTGTTACCTGCTTTTTCGGCGGCTGCTACCCAAGCCGAAGTAGGGGCGGTCACTTATAACTCGGTTGACCGCGTGGTTTTCAACCTGTCAGGCCAGGTTCGCCACCATGCTTTCGTCTTGAAAAGCCCCAGTCGGTTGGTGGTCGATTTCACCGGCGCAAAAATGGCGCAAGCCATCAGCCAGCCGCCGGCCGACCATCCGCTATTTGCCGGTGCCCGCAGTGCTATGCGCGGTAGCGGCGACTTGCGGGTTGTGGTCGAATTAAAAGCCGATGCGGATGCCAAAGTCGCGGCACAGGGCAATGCCTTGCAGATCGAACTCGCTGCCAAGCCGCAGCCAGCCGCCGGCGAGCCGGTTGCGGCGGTTCGCGACAAAGCAGTTGCGGTCGCCGCGGCGCCCGCGCAGCCGGCGCCGGAAAAATTACCGAAAAAAACTGAAGCGGCACTCAAGCCGCCGGCGTTGAAAACGGCTAATAAAAGCAAAGGCCGCAACATTGTCGTGGCGATCGATGCCGGCCACGGCGGCAAAGACGTGGGCGCCCAGGGGCCGAACGGCACCCAGGAAAAGGACGTGGTGTTCGCAATTGCCAAGAATCTGGAAAACCTGGTTAATGCCCAGCCGGGCATGAAGGCGGTGATGATCCGTAACGGCGATTATTTCGTCAAATTGAACGAACGCCGCCGAATTGCCCGCGCCGCGAAAGCCGATTTGTTCGTCTCGATCCACGCCGATGCCTTTAGCGACAGCCAGGCCCATGGCGCCTCGGTTTATACTTTGGCGACCAAAGGTGCTTCCAGTGCCGGTGCCGGTTGGTTGGCCGCCAGCGAGAATGCGGTCGACGGTTCCGCCGCAGCCGGTGAAGACCGCGATGAAACCTTGGCTTCAGTGTTGATGGATTTGTCCAGCAAGGCTGCGAAAGAGGCCAGCCAGAACGTCGGTAACAAGGTCTTGAGAAGCGTGAAAGGCGTTGGCCATTTGCACCGGAGTGCGGTACAAAAAGCCGGCTTCGTGGTGTTGAAATCGCAGGAAATACCGTCGATTCTTGTGGAAACCGCGTTTATTTCGAATCCGGAAGAAGAGCGGCGCCTGACCAGCAAAGCCTACCAGTACAAAATGGCGGCGGCGGTATTCAACGGCATCGTTGGCCATTTCAAACAATATGCGCCGGCCGATACGCTGATGGCGCAACTGAACCGTTCCGCCAAGGCACCGCGCATGGTGGCGCTCAATTCCGTACCTGACGAACGGCCGCTACCGGCACCTGCAAGCAAGCCAAGAATCGAATCCAAAGCGTTGCTGGCTGACAACGACGCAGCGCCGGCCGAAGCCATTTCGGCGGTCGCCAGTGGCGCCGGCCAAACCCAGCACGTGATTAACCGCGGCGAAACCCTGTCCGGCATCGCCCAGCAATACGGCGTTTCGATGCGAGCGCTGCGTCTGGCCAATTCGATGAACGACGGTAACGTCCGCGTCGGCCAGGTGCTGCAAATCCCGCGCGACAGCTGAGGCTTTGGTTGCCGATTTACTGAACCGGTACGGGGCGAATCATTTCGCCCCGTTTCGTTTTGATCCGCTAAAATACGCGCTTTTTTTCGGGCGCCTCGATGCGGATTCACGCTTTACCCACGCAATTAGTCAATCAAATCGCCGCCGGCGAGGTGGTTGAGCGGCCGGCGTCCGTGGTCAAGGAATTAGTGGAAAATTGCTTTGACGCCGGCGCCACCCAGATTCAAATCGATGTCGAGCAGGGCGGGATTCGCCAGATCAAAATTCGCGACAACGGTTGCGGCATCGTCAAGGACGATTTGGCGCTGGCGCTGTCGCGGCACGCCACCAGCAAGATTGCCTCGCTGCAGGACTTGGAACACGTCGCCAGCATGGGCTTTCGCGGCGAAGCCTTGCCCAGCATCAGTTCGGTGGCGCGGCTGACCTTGATTTCCCGCACTGCCGACGCCGACTGTGCCTGGCAAGTCAGTGCCGACGGCAGCGAGCGCAATTTCGACCCGCAGCCCGACCCGCATCCGCCCGGCACCACCGTCGATGTCCGAGACCTGTTTTACAACACCCCGGCCCGGCGCAAGTTTTTAAAAGCCGAGAAAACCGAATTTGGCCATATCGAGAGCCTGATCCAAAAATTGGCCCTGGCCCGGTTCGATGTCGGCTTTGTCCTGAACCACAACCAGCGCGAAGTGTTGAATCTGAAATCGGCGGACAGCCAAGCCGCCCAGGAGAAACGTATCGCGGCGATTTGCGGCGCGGCTTTCGTCGACAATTGCGTCAAGATCGAGTACGCCGCGTCCGGCCTGCGTCTGCACGGTTGGGTCGGTTTGCCGACCTTTTCCCGCAGCCAGCAGGATATGCAGTTTTTCTACGTCAACGGCCGCTTGATCAAGGACCGGCTGGTCGCCCATGCCGTCAAGCAGGCTTATCAGGACGTGCTGTACCATGGCCGCCATCCGGTGTTTGTCTTGTATCTGGAACTGGATCCGGCGCTGGTCGATGTCAATGCCCATCCGACCAAACTGGAAGTGCGGTTTCGGGAAGGGCGGATGGTGCATGATTTTCTGTTTCAGGCGTTGCATCGCAGTCTGGCCGAGCAACGGCCCGGTTCTCAGCCGTTGCCGCAACGGATCGAAACCGTTGCCGAATTTTCGGAAACCGTGCCGGCGTCAGCGCCGCAGCGGCCAACTTTGAATCAGCAAACGGCGTTACCGATGACGTTTCCGGCGCAAACCGCCGGCAATGCAAGCACTGCTGCGCCGCCGGCGTTTGGCGCTTACCGGCCGCAGCCGGAACGAACCGCGGCGGCCGATGTTGCCGAGCAAATCCAGGCCTACGCCAAACTTTACCCAAAAAACGAGCCAGTGCCGGCGCCGCAGGCGGCGACGGATTCGGTCATGCCGCCATTGGGTTTTGCGTTGGCCCACATTCACAACATTTACATACTGGCCGAAACCGCCAACGGCATCATTTTGGTCGATGCTCATGCGGCGCACGAGCGGGTGACTTACGAGCGCTTGAAACAGCATTACCACAACCGGGCCATCGTCTCGCAACCGTTGTTGTTGCCGATCAAATTGCAAGTGACGGCCGCCGAGGCCGATCTGGCCGAGCAAGAGCACGCGTTTTTCTTGACTCTGGGTTTTGAAATCAACCGCTCCGGCCCGGAAACCGTGGTGTTGCGGGCAACGCCGGCCTTGTTGGCGAAGACCGATGTCGACCAATTGGTACGCGACATTCTGGCCGATCTGGCAACCCATGGCGTTAGCCATAAAGCCCAGGAAAGCATCAACCAAGTTCTGGCGACGATGGCTTGCCACGGTTCGGTGCGGGCTCGACGCAAACTTAGTATCGAAGAGATGAACGCCTTGTTGCGCGATATGGAACAAACCGAGCGCATCGGCCAATGCAACCACGGTCGGCCGACCTGGGTGGCGTTGAGCCACCAAGATTTGGACCGGTTTTTCATGCGCGGCCAATAAATGAGCGAATTGCAAAAACCGGCCGCCATCTTGCTGATGGGGCCGACCGCTTCCGGCAAGACGGCGTTGGGCGTGGCCTTGGCCCAGGCCCTCGATACCGAAATCATCAGCGTCGATTCGGCGCTGGTCTACCGCGGGATGGACATCGGCACCGCCAAGCCGACCCAGGCCGAGCGCGGCGGCGTGCCGCATCATCTGATCGATATCCTCGATCCTAGCGAAGCCTTTTCCACCGGCCAATTCCGCAACCGCGCGCTGGAGTTGATGGCCGACATCACCGCGCGCTGCAAACTGCCGTTATTGGTCGGCGGCACAATGCTGTATTTCAGCGCCTTGACCCAGGGCTTGGCGCAACTGCCGCCGGCCGATCCGGAGATTCGCCAGCGGCTGGACGCGGAGCTGGAATCACTGGGAAAGGAAGTGCTGCATGCCCGCTTGGCGCAAGTTGACCCGCAAGCGGCGGCGCGGATCCACGTCAACGATCCGCAGCGTGTGCAACGCGCGCTGGAAGTCTACGAAATCAGCGGCCGGCCGTTATCCAGTTTTTTCGGTGCCGAGCAACAAGATGTGCATCCTTACCGCTTTATCAAACTGATCGTCGCGCCGGAGCAACGCAAAACCTTGCACGATAAGATCGCCGAGCGTTTCGATTCAATGCTGGAGCTGGGCTTTCTCGAAGAAGTCCGGGCATTATGGCAACGCGGCGATCTGGACGAAAGCATGCCGTCGATTCGCTGCGTCGGTTACCGCCAAGTTTGGTCTTATTTAAACGGCGAGTACGATCTGGCGACAATGCGCGACAAAGCTATCGTCGCCACCCGGCAATTGGCCAAGCGCCAATTCACCTGGTTGCGCAAAGAGCAGGATGCCTGCCATTTGGTTAGCGGTTCGGCCGGATTACTCGAACAAGCCTTGCGTTATTGCGATGAACGCCGATAAAGCCCACCAACGCCGAATCGCCTACGCCGCCCGCAACGCGCAAGCCGAAAAGGATGCGTCGAGCGCCGAAATCTGCCGTTTGGTCGTGGATCAGCCCTGGTATCGGGCTGCCAACACGATAATGTGGTATCTGCATTGCCGCTCGGAAGTACGGACTTTGCCGACCGTCGCCGCCGAACTGGCCGGCGGCAAGCGTATCGTCGTGCCGTATTGCACGGTCGATGCTTCAGGCCAGAAGCAATTGGGCCTTTGGCGTTTGCAAGCGCTCGACGAGTTGCTGCCGGGTATGTGGAATATTCTCGAACCGCCGCGCGAGCGCTGGCAGGATCCGGCAAAGCAGGTTCGCGCCGAGGAACTGGATGCCGTCATCGTGCCCGGCGTGGCTTTCGATCGACAGGGCGGACGTCTGGGTAACGGTGCCGGTTATTACGACAGGTTATTAGCACGCGTTCGGCCCGACGCGGTGTTGGCGGCGGTCTGCTACGAAGCGCAACTGTTACCGGCGGTTGCTGTGGACCAGCACGATGTTTACATGGACTTTGTCATCACCGAGCAGGCAGTTTATCCGGGTAAAGGCCGAGCCGGATGCTGAACGCTGCCGAACTGAAACGGCACATCTCCCGCTCTCCGGCCTTTGTGTTGGATGAAGCGCAGGTATTGGCCAATTTACAACCGTTATCGGCATTGCGCGCGGCGAGCGGCTGCAAGGTGTTGTATGCGATCAAGGCCTTGCCTTTGGCGCATCTGTTGGGATTGATCAAACCGCAAGTCGACGGCTTCTCGGTCAGCTCGTTGTTCGAAGCCAAGCTGGCACACGAAATTTTGGCTGATCAGGGAAGCATTCATTTGACCACGCCCGGTCTGCGTCCGGACGAATTCGCTGAAATGGCAGAGCTGTGCAGCCATATCAGTTTCAATTCCTTGTCGCAGCACCAGCGATTATCCGGTCTGAGCGCTCATTATTCGCTGGGCTTGCGGGTTAATCCCAAATTGCCGTTTGCGGCGGATCGGCGGTTCGACCCTTGCCGGCCGCATTCCAAGCTCGGGGTTGATATCGAGTCGTTGCGAAATGGCGTGCCTGACGGTATCGCGGGTTTGCAGTTTCATACCGTGTTTTCTTGTCGCGATTTGGTGCCGCTGCAAACGACCGTGCAAGCCTTGCGGCCCATTCTGGAACGCAACCGGCAGCTGCGCTGGCTGAATCTGGGCGGCGGCTATCTGTACCACGATATCGCCGATCTTGAGCCGCTGGCCGAGCTGATCGCCGGGTTGCGCTCGGAGTTGGCCATCGAGGTGTTTCTGGAGCCGGGCAAGGCCATCGTCGGCAACGCCGGCTATCTGCTGACGACGGTGCTGGACCGCTTTGTCAGCGATGGCAAGCAGGTGTTGGTGCTGGATACTTCGATCAACCACCATCCGGAGGTGTTCGAGTACCAAATCAGGCCGCGTTTGTTGGACGAAGTTGCCGAAGGCGGGCAGTCCGCAATTTTGGTCGGTTCGACCTGCCTGGCCGGCGACGTATTCGGCGAATACCGTTTCGACCGCATTCCGGAAGTCGGCGAAAAATTGGTGTTTGCCGATGTCGGTGCTTATACCTTGATCAAGGCCAACCGGTTCAACGGCTACAATTTGCCGGATGTTTATACCTGGAACAGAACCCGATTGGATTTGCAGAAAAGTTATGAATATTCCGATTATCGCCGGCAGTGGTAAGCCGACCCGGAGCAAAGTTGGGCTATCGACTCAACGTTGGCCGTGCGGAGGGATCTGCGATGGATCTATCCCGGACAATAACGCTTCCATTTTCTGCACGCTGGCGTCGCAACCTTCAATACTGGATTGGACTTTGGCCTTGAACCTGAAGCCCATGCTCTCGCCGTCCGCCTCGCGTTCCGCGTATTCGTTCAATAGATGGCAGGCGTCGTGCATGGCCTGTTCGGCGGCCTCGAAATCGTCGGTATCCGGCAGCATTTCGGCTTCGCTCAGCATCATCAGTCGGCTCATGATAGCGTTTTGATGGCGGAACACCGATTCGGCGTAGTCGGCGAAACTGTCCAGCCCGCTGCTGGCCGGCGCACTGGCGCAGCCGGCCAAGCACACCAGCAACGGTACCCAATTCAAACGCGGTAACAACATGAACGGCTCTTTTAGTTTTTGTACGCGGTAAAAATGCAATATTCGGTCAGTTTTTCCGTGAACAACTGATATTGCGCCAAGCCGACCAAATAGTTGGCAGTTTGGGCCTTCGAGCGCAGCCCTAGCCATTGGCTGATAGTTTGGACCGGTTTCAGGCGTTTGGCTACCTTGTACATGTGTTCGACCGAAGCCTGGGTTTGGGCAGTAATGTCGTGGCAGACGATGTCGGCAAAACCTTGTTGTTGCAACAGGCCGCTAAATTCGTCGCGGCTGCACAAATTGGGTACGGCCCAGCCGTTGAGGCAGGTCACCACGGCTTGCCACTGTTGGGCGCTGAACTGGCGTTGCAACACAAAGCCGTCGCAAACCACAATGCGACCGCCCGGTTTCAATACCCGCCAGGCTTCCTTTAAAAAATCGCCCTTGTGCAGAGCGTGGCAGGAGCTTTCCAGCGCCCAGACTACATCGAACGACGCATCGGCGAACGGGGTTGCGCAAAAATCCGCCACTTGAAAATCCACCAACTCGGCTACACCGTGGCGCTTGGCGTGGTCGCGGGCATAGTCGGCCTGTTTGGCGCTGATGGTGATGCCGGTGACCCGGTTGCCGCGTTGCTTGGCCATCCAGATCGTACTGCCGCCGATGCCGCAGCCGGCGTCCAACACGTGGTCGCCGGGCTGTATCCCGGCTTTGTCGTACAGCACCTGGTTTTTATTGAGCAGGGCCTGGTGCTGGTCGTAAGGTTTGGCGTCGTCCCAATAGCCGTAGTGCAAGGCCAGGTTGTCGCGGTTGCACCAGGCGAACAGATAATCGTGATAGCAGTCGTCGTAATGCTTGGCGGCGTCGGCTTGCAGTTCGGCGGTGGACAGCTCGGCGCCGTGGCGCAGGCTTTGGTCTCGGTAATCCTGGTTCGGTTCTAGGGTATAGATCGTAGCTGACATGAATGGCTGGATGTCGTGGGAACGGGCTAAAAGCAAAAGTGCGGTGCGGCCTTAGCCGCAAGATTCGCCATTATAATTCAGATCGCCGATGCGCTTCATGGCCGGCGACTGCGGCGGCAATTGCGGATCGGCAATTTTCAGCTTGCCGAACACCTGCCGAATCGGCAACGCTTTGATTTGGCTGAGTTCCAGGCCGAAACGGATGCGGAACAAGCTGTTTTGCTTGCCGGCCGGCAAGGTCGCCAGCAACTCGGCCAGGCGCTGATCGATCAAGCGCCGGGCCAGGAGCAATTCCGGGCTGAGCTTGGCGTCGTTGGGGCTGGTTTCGGGCTTTGATGTTTGGGGAGCAGGCGAGGGCGCTGTGGCGCCTAACGCTTTTTCGCGCATTTCCCGCAGTCGGCTGCTTTGGGCAAAGCCGACCGTCATGCCGCTGCCGCTGGGTTTATGGTTGTTCATACTTGATGTTTATGGCTGTGGGCCGGATCGTGGATCAGGTTGCGGATCACCACCGAGGCGCAGACGCCGCCGAACGCCGCCGGCAAATAGGAAATCGTGCCGTAGGCCGACTTTTTGTAATTGCTGCCGTCGGTGAACATCAACGAATCTTTATTCACCACTTCCGGCGAAAACACCACTTTCACGCCGCGGCTAATGCCGTGTTTGCGCAAGCGGATGCGGATGAATTGGGCGAACGGGCAATTATAGGTCTTGGAAATATCCACCACCTTGAGATGGGTCGGGTCCATCTTGCCGCCGGCGCCCATCGAGCTGACGATTTTCATCTTGCGGGTCTTGGCGGCGCGGATTAAATGGATCTTGGGCGTCAGGCTGTCGATGGCGTCGACGATGTAATCGTAATGGGTGTTCAACAGTTCGGCGGCGGTGTCCGGGGTGATGAATTCGTGGCGGATGTGCAGTTTCAAATCCGGATTGATCGCCAGCAAACGCTCGCCCATGATATCGGCCTTGGATTGGCCATGGGTCGTCGCCAAGGCCGGTAACTGGCGGTTGCGGTTGCTGGGATCAACCACGTCGCCGTCGACGATGGTCATCTCGCCAACCCCGGCCCGGCAGATGAATTCGGCAGCAAACGAGCCGACGCCGCCCATGCCCACCACCAAGACATGGGATTGCTGGAGCTTATCCAGCTTGGGTTTGCCGATCAGCAATTCGGTACGGGACAGCCAGCTTAAATCAGTCATGCAGGAATACTCTTTGAAAATTTGCAACGATTCGGCGTTGCAGGGTTTGGATGTCCAAACGGAGGATTTTAGCCGCTTCGTTATAGATTTCGCTAATTGAAAGCTGCGTTCTGGCGTCGGTTTCCAGGAATAAACGCTCCGTCGGCGTGATCAACAGCGCTTTTCGCGAGGGGTGTCCGGGTGTGAGCAGGGATTTTCCGAACGACAGGTGGCAGCCGTGTCTCAGCAGTTGCTCGGCCAAGGCCGGTTTGCCGTTGAAACCGTGCAGGATCCAAGCTTGGTTCGGTCTCACCGATTTTTGTAGTGCAATCAGCTCATTGTGGGCGCGCACACAATGAACGATTAACGGTTTGCCGATCTGTTCGGCCAATTCGATCTGGCCTTGGAATACCGCAGTCTGACGTTCCAAAGGAATATCGATGCATTTATCCAGGCCGGATTCGCCAACGGCGAGTATGCGCGGGTTGCTGTATAGGCTACGCTGATTATGCTCGTTGTGCTCCGGAGGTTGCCGGTCGCAATACCAAGGGTGAACGCCGATACTGGCATAGCGCCGCTCATCTGCCGAAAGCCATGCCGGTAGCTCGGCAATTTCGGATATGTCCAGGCTGCGGATCAGCCAATCGGCTTCGGGGCGATAGCCGTGGCAATGAATATCGATGAATGGCGCGGAGAGGGGCATGCTGCGAGAAACCATAAGGGCGGAACTAAGCGCTGCCAACTATCGCGTTTTCAGTTGCGAAGCGTCAAGCCGTGTGAGTTGAAATGGCGGGCTTGAAATTCCATGTGGCAGGGTATAATAGCGGTTTATTTTCCGTAACAGAGAAACAATGGCGCAATATATTTTCTCCATGAACCGGGTCGGCAAGGTGGTGCCGCCCAAGAAATACATCCTGAAGGACATTTCGCTGTCGTTTTTTCCGGGGGCCAAGATCGGTGTGTTGGGTCTGAACGGCTCCGGTAAATCGACGCTGCTGCGCATCATGGCCGGCGTCGACAAGGAAATCGAAGGCGAAGCGATTCCGCTGAAGGGCATCAACATCGGCTATTTGCCGCAAGAGCCGCAGCTGGATCCGACTAAAAACGTGCGCGGCATCATCGAAGAATCCGTGCAGCACATCAAGGACGCCCTGGCTAAATTGGATGCGGTTTACGCGGCCTATGCCGACCCGGACGCCGACTTCGATAAATTGGCCGCCGAGCAAGCCAAGTTGGAGGACATCATCAATGCCTGCGACGGTCACAATCTGGACCGGCAGTTGGAGATTGCCGCCGACGCTCTACGCTTGCCGGATTGGGACGCCGATGTCAGTAAATTGTCCGGGGGCGAGAAGCGTCGCGTCGCGTTGTGCCGTTTATTGCTGTCCAAGCCCGATATGCTGTTGCTGGACGAGCCGACCAACCACTTGGACGCCGAATCGGTCGCCTGGCTGGAGCGCTTCCTGCACGACTATACCGGTACCGTCGTTGCGGTAACCCACGACCGTTATTTCCTGGATAACGTCGCCGGCTGGATTCTGGAACTGGACCGCGGCATGGGTATTCCTTGGGAAGGCAACTATTCGTCCTGGCTGGAACAGAAGGAAAAACGTCTGGAGCTGGAGGAGAAGCAGGAAACCTCGCGCCAGAAAGCCATGAAAGCGGAATTGGAGTGGGTGCGGCAAAATCCGAAAGGCCGTCACGCCAAAAGCAAGGCGCGTCTGGCTCGCTTTGAGGAGCTGTCGTCGGTCGAAGTGCAAAAACGCAACGAGACCCAGGAAATTTATATTCCGCCCGGGCCGCGCCTGGGCGACGTCGTCATCGAAGCCGACAATATCAGCAAGGGCTTTGGCGATCGGTTGTTGATCAATAATTTGAGTTTCAAACTGCCGCCGGGTGGTATCGTTGGCATCATTGGTCCGAATGGTGCCGGTAAGACCACGTTGTTCAAAATGATGGCCGGAATGGAACAGCCGGATTCCGGTTCGTTCAACTTCGGCCAGACCGTGCAATTGTCTTATGTCGAGCAGTTTCGCGACGACATGGACAACAACAAAACCGTTTGGGAAGAGATTTCCGACGGTCTGGACATGATTACGGTCGGCAAATACGAAACCCCATCGCGCGCTTACTGTGGCCGATTTAACTTCAAGGGTTCGGATCAGCAAAAACGCATCGGCGAATTGTCCGGCGGCGAGCGTAACCGAGTGCATCTGGCCAAGTTGCTGAAAAGCGGCGGCAACGTATTGCTGCTCGACGAACCGACCAACGACTTGGATGTGGAAACCTTGCGGGCTCTGGAAGAGGCGCTGCTGGGTTTCCCGGGTTGCGCCGTGGTGATTTCGCACGATCGCTGGTTCCTGGATCGGATCGCCACCCATATGCTGGCGTTCGAAGGTGATAGCGAGGTGGTCTGGTTCGAAGGCAACTATGCCGATTACGAAGCAGACCGCCATCGCCGGTTGGGAACAGACGCAGATAATCCGCGCCGTATCAAATACAAAAAAATCGGCTAAGCCGGGGTTAAGGGTTCGCCGCCGAAAATGGCGGCGGACCCGGCAGCTAATAAAGTTGGCTTTGAACTTGAAATAGCGCGGCTTTGTCCCAAACTTGATTTTAGTTTTTTTAAGCCGCCGCTGTCCGGTTGAAATCGGCAGATGTAGCGGTTAATGTATTAATAGCGCACCGAACAATAATAAGGAGAAATAGGATGTCGAAAGCACAAAACTTGCAGGACAATTTTTTGAACGCCCTGAGAAAAGAGCATACCCCAGTGTCGATTTTCTTGGTGAACGGCATCAAGCTGCAAGGTCGCGTCGATTCTTTCGATCAGTACGTCGTGATGCTGAAGAATACCGTCAATCAAATGGTATACAAACACGCCATTTCCACCATCGTTCCCGGCAAAAACGTCAATATGCACCGCGATGCCGAACCCAGCGACGAGAGCTAAGAGGTCTTTTTTTGTTTGAACGTCCCGATGCGGGCGAACGGGCGATACTCGTTCACCTGAATTTGCAAGTCGGACAAGAAGATCTCGACGAGCTGAAAGAACTCACCAAATCCGCCGGTGCCCAACCGATTCATGTGGTCACCGGCAGCCGCCACCGGCCGGATCCCAAATATTTCGTCGGCATCGGCAAGCTCGACGAAATCAAGGTCGCCGTAGCCGAACTCCAGGCCGACATTATCATCGTCAACCATCCTTTGTCGCCCAGCCAGGAGCGCAATCTGGAAAAGGCGTTGGAAGTGCGGGTGGTCGACCGTAACGGCTTGATTCTGGATATTTTTGCTCAGCGCGCGCAGACCTTCGAAGGCAAGTTGCAAGTCGAATTGGCGCAGTTGAAGCATCTTTCGACTCGATTGATTCGCGGTTGGACCCACCTGGAGCGGCAAAAGGGCGGTATCGGTTTGCGCGGTCCCGGCGAAACCCAGTTGGAAACCGACCGGCGTTTGCTGGCGGTAAGAATCAAGCAAATCCAACAGCGGCTGGAAAAAGTCGAAAAACAGCGCCATCAAAGCCGCAGTAAGCGGAAAAAGGCGGAAATTCCCACCGCGTCGTTGGTTGGCTATACCAACGCCGGCAAATCGACCTTGTTCAACACATTGACCGGAGCCGGGATTTATGCGGCCGATCAGTTGTTTGCCACTTTGGATCCGACTTTGCGCCAACTGCCGCTGGCGAACGGCGGTGAGATTATCCTGGCCGATACGGTAGGTTTCATTCGTCATTTACCGCACGAATTGGTTGCGGCGTTCCGTTCCACGTTGCAGGAGGCGGCCGAGGCCGATCTGTTGCTGCACGTGATCGATGCGGCGGCGGAAGACCGCGACGACACTATCTTGCAGGTGAATCAGGTGTTGGAGGAGATAGGTGCCGGCAAAATTTCGCAGTTGAAAGTGTTCAATAAGATCGATTTACTCGACGATATCGAGCCGCATATCGATTACGATGCCGACGGCCGGCCGGTTGCCGTCTGGATATCGGCGCAGAGCGGAGCCGGTTGCGATTTGCTGCAACAGGCGTTAAGCGAGCTGTTTGCCAGCAGCAAAGTTATCCGAAAATGTTATTTGCCTGCCGGGCAGGCAGGACAGAAAGCCAAGCTGTTTGCTTTTGTCAGAATAATAAGCGATGTCACTGACGATCACGGCGATTGCGAGTTGACAATTGAAATCGATAAAAAGCATTTGGGCCTGTTGAAACATATCCGGGTCGAAGCGGTGGTCTGATCCTAAAACCGTTTCGATACCTAGTTATTTTCTCGGTTAATGGTAATTTGAGATAGAATGGCGCGCTTTCGGAAGCGGCGCGCCGTTTCCGAAACATAATTCCGGCTTTTCGCTACGCGGCGAGTCGAATTTAGAGTTTGCAAATCCAATTATTGGAGCGTTTGGTATGTCTTGGAATGAGCCCGGCGGTGATAAAAAAGACCCGTGGAGTGGTCGCAACGAAAAGGATAATCCTCCCGATCTGGACGAAGTAATCCGGTCCCTGCAGGACAAACTGGGCGGTATTTTCGGTGGCGGCAAACGCGGCGATAGCTCTAATGGCCCGTCGATGCAAAGTATCGGCTTTTTGGCGGCTGGTGCGTTGGCGCTGTGGGGCTTGAGTGGGTTTTACACCGTAGACGAGGGTACCCGCGGTATCGTTACCCGTTTCGGCGCTTACGTCGCTACCACTCAGCCCGGTCTGAATTGGCATATTCCGGCGCCGATCGAGCAAGTGCAAGTCATTAACGTCGAACAGCAGCGTTTTATCGAGGTCGGTTACCGTTCCGGCGGCGGACAAGCGATGGGCTCGGTCCCCAAAGAAGCGATGATGTTGACCAGAGACGAAAATATCGTCGACGTCCGTCTGGCCGTTCAATACCAGGTCAAGGACGCGAAGGATTACGCCTTTAACGTGCTGGACCCTGCGTCCACGCTGAAACAAGTTACGGAGAGCGTTGAGCGCGGCGTGATCGGTCGCAGCGACATGGACTTCGTGCTGACCGAAGGTCGCAGCGAAATCGTTGCCGCAATCAAAACCGAAATTCAGTCGGTGATGGATGCCTACAAAACCGGCATATTGATCACCAGCGTGAATTTGCAGGATGCCCAGCCACCGGAACAGGTGCAGGGTTCGTTCGAGGATGCGATCAAAGCTCGTGAAGACAAACAACGCTTGATCAACGAAGCGGAAGCCTACTCCAACGATGTGGTTCCGAAGGCACGTGGTGCTGCGTCGCGTATCGTGCAGGAGTCCGAAGCTTATAAAGAAAAAGTGATTGCGCAGGCGAACGGCGACGTCAGCCGCTTCTCGCAACTGCTTACAGAGTACAAAAAGGCGCCCGCGGTTACCAAGCAACGTATGTACATTGAAGCAATGGAACAAGTGCTTGGTAAATCGAATAATGTGTTGGTGGATGTTAAATCCGGCGGCAGCATCATGTATCTGCCGTTGGAAAAGCTGGTGAATAAGGTTGCTGATGACGCTGCGCCGGCACCGACACCGGTCCACGAACCGGTGGCCGCACCCGCGCCTCAAGTTAAAGAGACTAGAAACGATATTCGTGCATCCAGCCGCGAACGCGATGTGAGGGGACGCTAACATGGGAAACAAGATATTAGTCGCCGTTGGCGCGTTGGCGGTCGTATTGTCGATGTCGGTATTTACCGTCGGCGAAACCGAAAGAGTGATCAAATTCCAGTTGGGCGAAATTGTCGGTACCGACTTCCAGCCCGGCATGCACCTGAAGATTCCGTTCATCAACAACGTTAAAAAGTTCGATGCCCGCATTCTGACCATGGATGCGACCCCGGAGCGGTTCCTGACCGCCGAGAAGAAAAACGTTATCGTCGACTCCTTCGTCAAATGGCGCATCGGCGATGTCAAAACCTTTTACACTACGGTAGGCGGTGATGTCGGACAGGCCAACATCCGTCTGGATCAGATCATCAAAGACGCCGCACGGAGCGAGTTCAGCAAACGCGAAATCAGACAACTGGTTTCCACCGACCGTAGCGCGATTCGCGATTCGCTGATCACCAACGTATCGCCGCATGCATCTCGATTGGGTATCAACATCGTCGACGTTCAGGTCAAGCGCATCGATCTGCCGAACGAGGTCAGCACCTCGGTTTACCAGCGGATGGAAGCGGAGCGTGCGAGAGTTGCACGTGAGTTTCGCTCCCAAGGTTCCGAGGCTGCGGAGCGGATTCGTGCCGATGCCGACAAACAACGCGAAATCATATTGGCCAACGCTTATCGCGATTCCGAAGTACTGCGCGGCGAGGGCGATGCCAGGGCTGCGGATATTTTTGCTAAGGCCTACGGCGAAGACAGCGATTTTTTCGCCTTTTACCGCAGTTTGATCGCCTACAAAGAAGCCCTCGGCAAATCCGGCAATATCATGGTGTTGGAGCCGAATTCGGATTTCTTCAAATTTTTCAAAAGTCAGAAATAAACCATCAATCTAACGCTGCATGATCAGACGCCCCGCTCTGCGGGGCGTTTGCTGTGATTGGGATAGACAAAAAATGCAAAGAAAAGACAAGTGGCTGTTACCCGAAGGCATCGGCGAGGTACTGCCGGAGCAAGCCGCGCATCTGGAAAATCTGCGGCGAAAGCTGCTCGATACTTTTGCCTGTTGGGGTTATCAGTTGGTGATTCCGCCCTTCGTGGATTTCCTGGATTCTCTGCTGACCGGTTCTGGCCACGATCTGGATCTACAGACTTTTAAACTGACCGATCAGCTCAGCGGCGAAATGCTGGGTGTACGTGCCGATATGACGCCGCAGGTTGCCCGTATCGATGCCCACCATTTGCAGCACGACGGTCCGACCCGCTTGTGCTATGCCGGCACCGTGCTGCACGCCGTAGGCGATCCGTTGGAAAAAAGTCGCAGCCCTATGCAAATCGGCGCAGAACTATACGGTCATGCCGGATTGGAAAGCGATTACGAAGTGATCCGGTTGATGCTGGAAATGCTGGCGATCAGTGGCCTACAAAACGTACATCTGGATTTGGGTCATGTCGCTATCTATCGGGCGCTGGCCGAGCAAGCCGGTTTGAACCAGCAGCAGGAGTCCGAATTGTTCGACGTATTGCAGCGCAAGGCCAGGACCGAACTGGTGGAGTTGTTGGCCGGATTTGCCCTCGACGAACGCTACCAGTCCATTTTCAATGCGTTGCCTAAGTTGAACGGCGGCAGAGAAGTATTGGACAAGGCCGACGGTTTGTTGGCCGGCTTGCCCTGTGGCGGCATTATTGGCGATGCGTTGGCCGACTTGCGCGGTATCGCCGATAAACTGCGGCGCGATTTTCCCAGCTTGAGCGTCAGTTTCGATTTGGCTGAATTACGCGGTTACCATTACCACACCGGTATGGTGTTTGCCGCCTTCGTCCCGGCGTTGGGTAAGGAGATCGCCCGCGGCGGCCGCTACGACAACATCGGGGCGAGGTTCGGCCGGGCTCGCGCCGCTACCGGGTTTAGTGCCGATTTGAAGGTGTTGGCCGCTATGTTCCAGGACATCGGTAACGCCAGACAAATCGTTTATGCGCCGTTCGGCGAGGATGCCGATCTGCTGCAGGCCATCAGAGATTTACGCGCCCAGGGCGAGGTCGTCATTCAGCAATTGCCGGGGCAAGCAGATGCGGCCGCTCAACTGGGCTGCAACGCAGTTTTACAAAATCAGAATCAACGCTGGGTCGTTAATCCATTAGTTTAAGGTTGGAAAAGTATGGGAAAGAATGTAGTTGTTATCGGCACGCAATGGGGCGATGAAGGTAAGGGCAAACTGGTCGATCTTTTAACCGAGCAGGCTGCGGCCGTCGTGCGCTTCCAGGGCGGCCATAACGCCGGCCACACCTTGGTGATTAACGGCGAAAAAACGGTATTGCACCTGATTCCGTCCGGCGTACTGCGCGAGGGCGTGCAATGCATGATCGGCAACGGCGTAGTGCTTTGCCCGGAAGCGCTGATCAAGGAAATCGAGATTCTGGAAAAATCGGGCGTACCGGTCAGGAACCGGTTACAGGTCAGCGAAGCCTGCGCATTGATTTTGCCGGTCCACGTTGCGATCGACCAAGCGCGGGAGAAGGCGCGCGGTAGCAAGGCAATCGGCACGACCGGCCGCGGTATCGGTCCGGCCTATGAAGACAAAGTGGCCCGTCGCGGTTTGCGTGCCGGCGACTTGCGCAATCGGGACGAGTTTGCGGCCCGGCTAAAGGAGTTGGTCGAGTATCATAATTTCATGCTGGTCAATTACTACCAGGCCGAACCGGTCAACTACGCAGAAATTCTGGCTAACACCTTGCGTTTGGGCGAAATCATCGAACCGATGTTGACAGATGTCGGCGAGGCGCTGTATAGCCACCAGAAACAGGGGAACAACGTTTTGTTCGAAGGTGCGCAAGGGGCGTTGTTGGATATAGACCATGGCACTTATCCGTACGTAACCTCTTCCAATACCACCGCGGGTGGCGCGGCGACCGGCAGCGGCGTTGGGCCGTTAGCGTTGGATTACGTTCTGGGCATTACCAAAGCCTATTCGACTCGGGTCGGCAACGGCCCGTTTCCGACCGAATTGATGGACAGTTATGGCGAACATTTGGGGGTCAAGGGTCACGAATTCGGCGCCACCACCGGGCGTAAACGCCGCTGCGGTTGGTTCGATGCGGTCTCGATGCGCAAATCCGCGCAATTGAACAGTTTGGCCGGCATCTGCCTGACCAAGCTGGACGTGCTGGATGGCCTGGATAAAATCGGCATTTGTACCGCCTATAAAATTGACGGCCAAATCACTGAAACGGCGCCGTTGGGCGCCGACCAATACGCCGTTTGCGAGGCGGTGATCGAGGAAATGCCGGGGTGGAGCGGTAGCACCGCCGGCATTACCGATTTCGCGCAATTACCGGAAAACGCCAAGGCTTACATTGCCCGGATCGAACAATTGGTCGGCGTCAAAGTCACGATATTGTCCACCGGTCCCGATCGCAACGAAACCATCGTCCTGGAAAATCCGTTCGCGGCTTGACCCTGGCGGATACGACTCTGATCCGAAAGTCGCCGGCTGTGCTTCTGCGAAGCTACGCCGGCGCATTTTTCAATACGAACCAACGCGTTAGCGTTGGCCCAGCCACTGTTTAACGGCTGGCAACTCCCCGATTCCGGTTACGGATCCATTCGCTCCAGGAGCCGGCGTACAATTTCGATCCGCCGAGCCCGGCGATTTCCATCGCCAGCAAATTATGGCAGGCGGTGACGCCGGAGCCGCACATATGCACCACTCGCTCTGCCGGAAAAGGCGAAGTCAAATCGGTAAATTGTTGGCGTAATTGGTCAGTGGCCAGAAACAGGCCGTTTCGATCCAGGTTGGATTGCAACGGCCGGTTCACCGCTCCCGGCACGTGGCCGGCCACCGGGTCGATCGGTTCGGACTTGCCGAGGAAGCGCTCCGGGGTTCTGGCGTCGACCAAGATTATGCTGCGGCTCGCCAGGCCCGTTTCAACCTGGCTTGCGCTAAGCCATTGTCGGTTATCGAGATAGGCGCGGAAGGCGCTGGCGCCAATTTTCGGCAGCGCTGTCGTCGTTGGCAGGCCCTGTTTGCGCCACTGGCCGTAGCCGCCGTCGAGCACTGCGACCTGAGTATGGCCCATGCTGCGTAGCAGCCACCACATGCGGCCGGCGAACGCACCGCCGGCATCGTCGTAGACTACGACTTGGCTGCGGTTGTTAACTCCCCATTTGCCCAGTTTTTCGGCGAGCGAATCGAAGTTCGGTAGCGGGTGGCGGCCGGTGTACGGTTGCACCGGGGACGACAAGTCTTGATTCAAGTCGGCGTAGACTGCACCGGGAATATGGCCCGACCGGTAGGATTCAAAGCCGGCGGCGCTATCGGCCAGCGAGAAACGGCAATCGAATATCCGCCAATTCGGATTGTCGAGATTGGCCGCCAAAGTGGCGGCGGAAACCAGCGTGGTGTAAGTCATGCTCATAGCTCCAAAACGATTTTTCCGATGTGTTGGCTGCTTTCCATCAGCCGGTGGGCGCGGTCGGCCTCGGCTAGCGGAAAGACTGAATCTATCACGGGTTTGACTTGGCCGGATTCCAGCAATGGCCAGACCTTATCGCGCAATTGCCGGGCAATGTTGGCTTTGAACTCGTCGCTACGGGAGCGCAAGGTCGAACCGGCCAGCGTCAGGCGTTTCATCAACAGCGCGGCCATATTGATTTCAGCCTTGCCGCCATGCTGAATCCCGATTTGCATGAGGCGACCGTCAATCGCCAAGCTCTTTAAATTGCGCGGCAAATAATCGCCACCCACCATATCCAGAATCACGTCGACGCCTTTGCCGCCGGTGAAGTCCAGCACGGCTTCGACGAAATCCTGTTGCCGGTAATTCACGGCAAGGTCGGCGGCCAATTGCAGGCAGCGCCGGCATTTTTCGTCGCTGCCGGCCGTCGTGACGACGCGGCTACCGAAGGCTTTTGCCAACTGGATTGCCGTGGTACCGATGCCGCTGGTGCCGCCATGCACCAACAGGGATTCGCCGGCTTGCAATCCGGCCCGGTCGAAAACGTTGCTCCAAACCGTGAAGAAAGTCTCCGGCAGTGCGGCGGCCTCGATGAAGCTGAATCCGCGCGGTATCGGCAGGCAGCAGCAGGCACTGGCCAGGCAATATTCGGCATAACCGCCGCCGGTGACCAGAGCGCAGACCGGATCGCCGACACTAAACTCCGTTACCGCGCTGCCGATTTCGAGGACGGTGCCGGCGACTTCCAGGCCGAGGATGGGCGAAGCGTCCGGCGGCGGCGGATATAGCCCCTGACGCTGCACGATGTCCGGCCGGTTGATGCCAGCGGCTTTGACATGGATCAGAATTTGATTGTCGCGATGGGACGGTTGCGGACAGTCCTTGACGACGAGTTGTTTGGTATCGGCGTTACTTTGAATCTGAACGGCGAGCATGATGTTAAGGTTTGCTGGACGAGTGTCGTATTATATGCGGCCCAATTTAGCAGAAGTATAGTTTCCACGAGAGAATCCATGATACGAGCAGGTATTGTCGGCGGCACGGGATACACCGGCGTCGAGTTATTGAGAATTTTGGTGTTGCATCCGCAGGTTGATGTCAGCGTCGTCACCTCCCGCGCCGATGCCGGATCACGTGTGGATAAGTTGTATCCCAGCTTGCGAGGGTATTGCGATTTGCAATTCAGTCCGCCGGAGCTGGAGTATTTGCAGGACTGCGACGTGGTGTTCTTCGCGACGCCAAACGGCACGGCCATGTTGATGGCGGAAGCGTTGCTGGAGCATGGCATCAAAGTCATTGACCTGTCCGCCGATTTCCGCATTAAAGACCCGGCCGAATGGGAGAAATGGTACGGCATGCAACACGCCAGCCCGGAATTGATCGATGAGGCCGTGTATGGTTTGCCGGAGGTGAATCGGGAGCAGATCAAGCAGGCGCGCTTGATAGCCTGTCCCGGCTGTTACCCGACTGCCGTGCAATTGGGTTTTTTACCTTTGCTGGAAGCCAGTGTTGTGGATGCGAACGGGTTGGTAGCGGATGTCAAATCCGGCGTCAGCGGTGCCGGGCGTAAGGCGGAAATATCGTCGTTAATGAGCGAAGCCGGCGAAAGTTTCAAAGCCTACGCGGTTGCCGGCCATCGCCATTTGCCGGAAATTAGGCAAGGATTGGCGCGTGTCGCGGGCAACGCGGTGGGATTGACCTTCGTACCGCATTTGACGCCGATGATCCGCGGGATTCACGCCACGCTTTATGCGCGTTTGCATGGTCGCGCTGCCGATTTACAGGCGCTATTCGAAGAACGTTATCGGGAAGAACGCTTCGTCGACGTGTTACCCGCCGGTAGTCATGCCGACACCCGCAACGTCCGCGGCAGCAACCGATGCCAGATTGCAGTACATCAACCGCAGGGCGGCGATACAGTGGTAGTTTTATCGGTGATCGACAATCTGGTGAAGGGCGCTTCGGGGCAGGCCGTGCAGAACATGAATTTGATGTTCGGTTTGGCTGAGGCGGCAGGCCTTGAAACGGTTGCGCTTTATCCTTGAGCTTTAGATAAGTTCGAGCAAAAAAAACGCCTGCCGGTTTTTAAACCTGCAGGCGGTTTCAATCGACCCTTAGTTTTCTGAATTAAGCAGCTAAAGCCTGATTTTTGCGATTCAATCTCCAGCCTAACATGCCGCCAGCTAGCAGCAAAAGGCTGGTCGGTTCTGGAACACTGGTGCCAGGCGTTGTGCCAGGAGCGCCACTGGTGAGAGACAGCAACTTAAAGTAGTCGTTGCCGTTGTCAACCTGAGTGGTTTCACCTTTACCTGAACCCCAGCTACTGCTGTATGCGCTAATTAACCAATAACTCGAAGACAAATGGTCTGGGTTGATGTCTTCTTCTGTGCCTTTGACGGTATTGTAACTGCCCACGAATTCCCATCCACGAGAGAGAAGTTGGGAGATCGATTCGCCGCTGATGTTGCTGGTAGAAGGCAAGGCTCCTGTCGAATCCACTGTACCGATATACCTCAAGACCGAGATATCAGAGTCGTAGGCGATGGTTGATGGCCAGCCTATTGACAACTTGTCCAAAATAGTACTTTCATCGAATCGGAACAGAATGGCCTCAAGGTTGCCATTATTATCCGTTGCGTGTTGAGGTTCTGCTGTGCTTTCAGAAGAGAAGCCCTTGACGCCGATCCCGCCGCTGTAAGCAGTCCATGATGTTGCGGTGGAGAATGTGGTATTGCCTGAATTAATCGAGAAGGCTTGAATGCTTTTGATGCCGCTGGGTACGGTAGTGCCGGTACCGTTAAAGCTCCAAGTCGTGGCACTAGCCGCGAGCGGCGCCAGCAACAGCGCAGTAATAGCCAAATATTTCCGGGTCATAGAGTCCTCGCATTTTTAATTCATTTTCCGTCATTGTCTTTGCCGGTCTGAAAATAACTATTGTACTATCGGACAAACGACAAAATGCTCTTAATCAGGAGATTACAAGCATTTATTAGGCCATGATTATTTTGCTTTTAAAAACAGACGATTATCTGTCCTGTTTTGTCGATTGGCTACAGTGCTGTAAAAAAATACGACAGGTATTGTGTATTCTTTTTTAGCGCAGCTTTTCCAATAGCGCCTTGGCTTGTTCCATGCCGTTGAATGCCCGATTGGTTTTCAACGCTTGTTCGAGTTCTTGCCTGGCTTCGTCGTTACGTTGCAGCTTGGTCAACGCTACCGCGATATGGTAGCGAATTTCCGGGTCCTGCGACTGCAGCGAATGGGCGTTACGCAAGTAGTGCAGGCCTTGTTCAATTTGGCCGGAGTTAACCAGAATCCAGCCCAGCGTATCGTTGGTTGCCGCCTGGTCGGGAGCCAATTTATGGGCTTGTTCGGCCAGTGATAGCGCTTTATTGTTGCCGAGATTCAAATAGACGTAAGCGAGATTATTCAAGAATTGCGGTTCGTTAGGGAATTGCTTGAGCAATAGGTCGTAATATTTTTCAGCCTCTTTGAAGTTGCCGATTTGCAATAACTCGTTCGCGAACGCCGCCATCGGGGCGTAGTCTTTGGGGTGTTTTTTCACCCATTGTTCAAGCAAAGCGAATGCCTTATCCGATTGGTTGGTTTTATGCAGGCTATCGAAAAGCTGCATCAGCGACGTAGTATCCGGCTCCAGTTCGAAAGCCGCCTGGTAGTGGCTGTTGGCCAAACTGAAGTTTTGGTCATGCAGCGCAATGTCTCCCAGTAATTGGTGCGGAAAAGCCCGTTTTGGATAGCGTTTCAGCAGGCTCTCGGCGCGACTGGCGGCAAATACCGGCTTCCCGTGGTTGAGTTCCATTTCGACCAGCGCAATTTGCGAAGGAATATGGCCTTCGTCGACCAATACGGCTTTCTTCAAGGTTTTGATGGCTTCGTAATAGTCGCCGGCGTCGATTTGGTAACGGGCCGCTTTATAGAGCTGTTTGACGTTGAAGCGGGCCAGGTCTGCCATCCGGACGAACACGCCCAAGGCTTTTTCGCGGTTATTATTGGCCAAGTAGCTGCGCGCCAAGGCATCGACCACCTGCAGGTTGTTCTTGTCGACGGCTTCAGCCGCTTGCGCGGCGGCACTGGCTTCAGTCGTCCGGCCCATCTGTAAATTCAAATCAACCGAGGCCAGCAGCACGAGTAACGATTTCGAGTCGAGTTTTTTCGCCCGCTCCAGCAAATCGTTGGCAGCGTCGAGGCGCCCGGCGCTTTGCTCCACTTTGGCCAGTTCCACCAAAATGTCCAGATTGGCCGGCTCTTTTTGATGTAAGGCTTGTAGACGTTGTCGAGCTTGGTCGAATTTACGCTCGCCAACATCGAGTTTGCTTAAGTTGATTTGCGCGGCGAGAAAATTCGGGTCCGATTCGATCGCCTTTTCGAAGCTTTGCCGGGCTTGTTTGTATTGGCCGTTGCTGACCTGGGCCGCGCCCAGCAAATTAAGAAGTGTTAAATTTTTCGACGCTTTCTTGTGCAGCGCCTGGGCGATTTGTAACGCGCTTTCCGAGTCGCCTTGGCTCATCTTCAACGCTACCAGCGGAATACCGGCTTGTAACGAGTCGGGGTTCTTTTTGTATGCTGTTTCCAAGTCTTGCGTTGCAGCTTGCTCCTGTCCCATGGCCAGTCTGTTAAGGCCTATTTCGGTTTGTATGGTGTCGTCTCCCCCGCTCAAGGCAGCCGCCTTGCCGAACATTATGTTTGCCATGTCGTGTTTGCCGGCCTGCATAAATGCATTTCCCAATAAGTAGGCCAGACGTTGGTCTTGCGGGTTGCGCATTTGGATAGGGCGAAGCAAATCGATCGCTTGTTCCGGTTCGTTTTTTTTCAGCAGAATGGTCGCCAGCAATTTATAAGGGCCGGATTGTTCCGGAAATTGCTTCGTGTAAAGCCGAAGATATTCGGCGGCTAGGTCGTAACGCTGCAGGCTAAAGTTCACCAGGCCGGACAGCATCAAGGTCGAGCTGTGCGCCGACAAATATTCCGGTTTGATCGAGGAAATGGTATCGGCAGCGATCACCAGTTCTTTGGCTGCCGCTTCTTTTTCGCCGTTGCGTTCCAGCAAAACTGAATGCAAGTAGGCAGCCTTGGGTTCGAACGGGTAGGCCTTTCGCACATATTCCAAATCCTGCTTGGCTTTATCGTCCTGTTTTAAATCCATCAACAAGCCGGCGCGCGCCAAACGGGTGTCGACATGGTCCGGATTCAGCCCGATCGCCTTGTCGTAAAATTTGAGTGCTTCCTCCAGCTCCATGCTGGCGTGTTTGATAGAGCCTTTGGCGAACCAGGCGCCGTGGTCGTCCGGCTGGATCTGCATGGCTCTATCCGCGGCTAGCTCGGCGCCTTTCAGGTCTCCGCGCTTCAACAACGCGTTGGCGCGGCCTACGACTGCGGCGACGTGGCTGGGATCGATTTGCGCCGCACTGTCGAATTCGTTCAAGGCTTCGCTGATTTGGTTGAGCTGAAGATAAGCGTTTCCGCGGTAGACATGCAAACTTGGCCGCAACTCATTGCTAAACCTGACCGGATCGATTTCTTTGAGCAAGTCGTTGTAGCGGATTTCATAAGTGTAAAGTTTGGCCTGATTTTCTACGATCAGCGAAGGGTCGACGCCCATTTGCTTGGCCAGATTCAGTTGTACTTCCGCTTCGGAAAGCGATTTTTTCTGCAAGTAGATGTCGCCGAGTAACACGTGCGCGGCGACGTAACGTTCGTTCTGCTGCAACGCGTTTTTCAACTCGATGATGGCTTCGTCGTTGTTCTGTTCCCGATAGGCCTGCAACGCCCGCTCGTAATATTGTCCGGCCAGCACGTCATCCGCGAAAGCGCTGTGTTCGGGTGCAAGACCGGCAACCATTAACCAGGTGCCGAGTGTGATACGCCGGGGTAATTTGGATATGCGCATTGGGGGAACCGTTTTCGTGCAAGAAGTCGGCATAGGATAGCCGCAAAGCGGAATTGTCTCCAGTCGCGTGACATCCGCCGTTGTTCGGCTAGTAGTGGTCAGATGCATTTCGAGGAATAGTCCATATTGGGTTTGAGTTCTATTGAAATGGCCCCCGTCAAATTCTTGGCTCTCGTTTTTAATGCATTGTTTTAAAAGGTATTGTTTATCTGGTCTGCTTTTTGCTTTCGGCGGATAAAGTCATTTGGTGAATTATCAATGAACACTTTATCGTTTCAGCAACAGCAAAAAGCCGAGCGTTTGACCGACGCCTTTCGCTTGTTCAACGAGCTTTCCGCGAATCTGACCCATTCTTACCAAGGCCTGGAAGAGCAAATCGCCAAGTTGAACCGTGAGTTGGCCGCCGCCCGCGACGAACGTCTGCGGACTTTGGTTGAGAAAGAAAAGCTGGCCAGTCGCTTGCAGCAAATTTTGGCGGCGTTGCCGGCCGCGGTGGTGATATTGAATGCGCATGGCGTGGTGGTCGATTGCAACAACCACGCGCTCGATTTTCTCGGCGAACCATTGCTCGGCCAACTCTGGTCCGAAGTGGTAAGCAGAAGTTTGCAGCCGGTATTCGAATCGCCGCACGAACGGCAATTGCGCGACGGCCGTAAAGTCAATATTACCCACAATGTACTGGGCAACCACGCCGAGCAAGTCATTCTGCTGTCCGATGTCAGCGAAATCCGATCTCTGCAGGAGACGCTGGTGCAACAGAAGCAGCTCAGCGCGATGGGCGAAATGGTGGCAGGCCTGGCGCACCAGGTCCGCACGCCGTTGGCGACCGCCATTCTGTACGCCTCGCAAATGAACCGGTCCGGTATCGCCGACGAAAAGCGCCGGCAGTTTTCCGCAAAAATTCTGGAGCGCCTGCATTACCTGGAGCGGCAGGTCAATGACATGCTGATCTTCGCCAAACAGGGGCGGATGGCGATGCATGGTTTTTCATTGGACAAGCTGATGTCACATTTGCGCGAAGCAAAGGATGGGTTTGCCGGCGAATTGGATATCGATAACTCGGTCGGGGATAGGTTGTTGCTGGGCAATCAGGACGCCTTGCGCGGCGCGCTACTGAACTTGATCAACAATGCGGCGGAAGCCGGAGCCAAAAAAATCAGGGTGCGGGCGGGGGCCGGCGTTGGCGGCATCGACATCAGCGTCGCCGATGACGGCCCCGGGATTGCTGCCGAACAGTGCGCCAAATTATTCGAGCCCTTTTTTACTACCAAATCCAATGGTACCGGCCTGGGTTTGGCGGTAGTCGATAGCGTTGCCCGCGCCCACGGCGGAACGGTCAGTTGCCGCTCCGCGCCGGGAGCCGGAGCCTGCTTTACCTTGACGCTGCCCTGCAGCAACCAAAACGCGTTGAGCCTGTCGGCTGGCGCCGCAGCTACGGAGAACAGCCATGAAGCAGTATGATGTATTGATCGTTGAGGACGACGCGGCGCTGTGCGAAGCCTTATGCGACACCTTGGAACTCGAAGGCTACCGGGTAGCCGCCGCCAAAAACGGTACCGAAGCGCTGAGCCAATTGGCAAAGCATGCGGTACGCCTGGTGGTCAGCGACGTGCAAATGCCGGTGATGGACGGCTTTCGGTTGTTGCGCAACATGCAGCAAAAATTCGCCGATACCCCGGTGTTGTTGATGACCGCTTACGGCACGATCCCCAAGGCGGTCGAAGCGATGCAGGCCGGCGCGGCCGATTATTTGATCAAGCCGTTCGAAGCGACGGCTTTGGTCGACAAGGTGGCGGCGTTGATCGCACCTTTGCCGCAGACTGCCGTAGAGCGCGTGGTCGCCGACGATGCGATGAAAAAGCTGTACGCGCTGGCCGGCAAGGTGGCAAAAACCAACGTGACGATGCTGCTGGAAGGCGAAAGCGGGGTCGGTAAGGAAATTTTGGCGCGCTACATCCATAAGAACTCGCATTACCACGCCGGACCGTTCGAGGCGATCAACTGCGCGGCCATTCCGGAGAATATGCTGGAAGCCATGTTGTTCGGCTATGAGAAGGGCGCATTCACCGGGGCCATTCAATCCGCGCCGGGTAAATTCGAGTCGGCCCAGGGCGGCACGTTGCTGTTGGACGAAATATCGGAAATGGATATTTCGCTGCAGGCCAAATTGTTGCGGGTATTGCAGGAAAAGGAGGTCGAGCGCTTGGGCAGCCAACGCAAGATCGCTTTGAACGTCAGAATTTTGGCGACCACCAACCGTAAGTTGAAAGAGTATGTCCGGGAGGGCCGGTTTCGCGAAGACCTGTATTTCCGTCTCAGCGTATTTCCGTTGAGGATACCGGCTTTGCGCGAGCGCCCGGCCGATATCGTGCCGATGGCCCAGCAACTGCTGCAAAAACATACTGCGCCCGGGCGGCCGCTATGCCGCTTCGACGACGCGGCGTTGGACAAATTGCGCTGTTACGCTTGGCCGGGCAACGTGCGTGAGCTGGAAAACGTGGTGCAGCGCGCCTTGATCCTGCAAAACAACGGCGTCATCGGTGCCGACGAGCTGATTTTGGACGACGAGGCCGCGATTTTGCCGGTCCAGTCTGCCGCCGGGCAAACAATTGCCGTAGAATCCTGGCCATACGATACATCGATCGACATCAACGAAGCCGGCAGTTTGGGCGAGGGCGTGCGCTCCGCCGAAGAAAAAATTATTTTGCAGATGCTCCGCGACGCCAGCGGCAGCCGTAAAGCCACGGCGGCCAAGCTCGGTATCAGTCCCCGTACCTTGCGCTATAAAATTGCGCGGATGAAGGAAGCGGGGGTGGCCGTGCCTGGTTAGGAGTATTGGCCTGGAAAATGCTTGCTCACCGGCAGGCAATATCAACGAGTCAATATCATGTCAGATATCAATGTCAACCAAGTCCTGGCCCAGATGCGGGCCATGTCCATCGAAGCCGGCGGCAAAGCGCAGCCGGCCGATACCGGCGGCGATTTCGCCGCGATGCTGAAACAGTCCATCGATTCGGTCAACCAAACGCAGCAGACCGCCAACAATTTGGCAAAGTCTTTCGAAATGGGCCAGAGCGACGTCAGCTTGGCCGAGGTCATGATTGCGTCGCAAAAAGCCAGCGTCTCGTTTCAAGCCATGTTGCAAGTGCGTAACAAGCTGGTCGATGCGTACAAAGATGTGATGGGCATGTCTATTTAAGCGTAACGGAAGCCGGCCATGAGCGAGTTGGACAGAAACCTACCGATGGATTCGCGGCCGCAAGCGACGGCCGAGACCGGTAAAATGCAACAGGCGCTGACCAGCCTGAGCAAGTTGCCGGTGTCGCGCCAGGTCGGTCTGATGCTGGGATTGGCGCTGAGCGTGGCCATCGGCGTCGCTGTCGTGCTGTGGTCGCAGGCACCGGCTTACGATTTGTTGTTCGCCAGTGTGGCCGAAAAGGATTCTGCCGAGATTCTCGATAGTCTGACCAAATTGGGCGTGGACTACAAAGTCGAGACCGGTTCCGGCGCGATCATGGTGCCGGCCGATAAGGTCAGGGAATTGAAACTGAAGCTCGCCGCGCAAGGCCTGCCGCGCAGCGCCAGTCTGGGCTACGAGTTGCTGGATAAGGAAAACGGATTCGGCACCAGCAAGAGTGTCGAACAAATGCGCTTTCAGCGCGCCTTGGAAGGCGAAATCGCACTAACCATTCAAACCATTCAAAACGTCAAGGCCGCCAAAGTCCTGCTGGCGATCCCGGTGCAATCGGTGTTCGTTCGCGAACGGAAAAAACCCAGCGCATCGGTGGTAGTCGAACTTTACCAGGGGCGCACGCTGGAAAAAGAGCAAATCGAATCGATCATCCATTTGGTCGCGTCCAGCGTGCCGCTGATGGAAGCCAGTCAAGTCACCGTGGTCGACCAAAAAGGCCGCCTGCTGAACAGCAAAGAAGCCGGCGAAGACATTTCTCTGTCCAGCAAACAATTCGAGTACAAGAAAAATATCGAAGAACACCTGCGCGAGCGCATCGAGAACATCTTGACGCCACTGGTCGGCGGCGACGGTATGCGGGCGCAAATTTCGGCGGACGTGGATTTTACCGTCACCGAAAAAACCCAGGAGATGTTCAACCCGGATCTGCCGGCGTTGCGTAGCGAACAAACTCAGGAAGAAACCAATTCTTCGTCTAAAGTTCAAGGCGTGCCCGGTGCGTTGTCCAACCAGCCGCCGCCGACCGGTGTGGCGCCGGAAGTGGCCAGCGGCCAGGAAAAATCGGCAGCCGGCGAGAGCGGAGCGGCCAGCAAGTCGGCCACGCGCAATTACGAGCTGGATAAAACCATCACCCATACTCGTTTGGCGACCGGTGCGTTGCGCCGGTTGTCGATCGCGGTCGTGGTCGACGACAAAAAAGTGGTGCAAGCCGACGGCAAGGTCGCGCAACAACCGTATTCTCAGGAAGATTTGAACCAACTCCGGGAGCTGGTCAAGCAGGCGGTGGGGTACGATAACAGCCGCGGCGACCAAGTCACGGTAACCAATGTGGCGTTCAAACTGCCGGATGCGTTGGAAGATCTGCCTTCCGAGCCGATTTGGGATCAACCCTGGTTTGCCAGCGCGATGAAACAATTGGGTGCGGTGCTGGTGGTGTTGCTGCTGATCATGGGCGTACTACGGCCGGCTCTGAAAAGTTTGATCAGCAAGGAAGAGCAATTGCAGGCGCTGGAAGAAGCGCGGGCGATTGCCGAAGCCACCGGCGGCGTGGTGCGTTTCGACGAAGAGGGCCGGCCGGTTGCGGTGCCGGTCGAGGTCGACCAGGAAACCGGCGAAATCCATGCCTTGCCGAGCGCGATGGAAGACCTGTTGTTACTGGAAGCGCCGCAAAGCTACGAGAAACGTCTGGAATATGTACAAAAAATGATCGACGAAGATCCGAAATTGGTCGCGCAGGTCATCAAATCTTGGTTGAAAGACGATGGCTGAGGACGACAAATTTAATAAAGCGCAACGCGCCTCTCTGCTGCTGCTGGCGGTGGGTCAGGATAGGGCGGCGTCGGTATTGCGGCACATGGGGCCCAAGGAAGTGCAACTGGTCGGCTCGACCATGGCGCAGCTCGGCTCGATTACGTCGGGCATGATCGACCAGGTGTTGGAAGAGTTCATAATCGAAATCAAGAACGAAACCGGCCTGGGCCTGGATTCCGACGAATACATCCGCAACATGTTGACCAACGCCCTGGGCGCGGACAAGGCCGGCAGCATCATCGACCGCATCCTGCTCGGCGCCAACAGTAAGGGTATCGAGCAGTTGAAATGGATGGACACCCGCGCCATTGCCGATTTGATCCGGCTGGAGCATCCGCAGATCATTTCCATCATTCTGTCCCTGCTGGATGCCGACCAGGCCGCCGACGTACTGACGCTGCTGCCGGAAAATATGCGCTCCGATATCTTGATGCGGATTGCTACGCTGGAGGGCGTGCAACCGGCGGCATTGCGCGAGTTGGACGACATCATGGAAAAACAATTGACCGGCAGCGAAGGCGTCAAGTCCTCGCAAATCGGCGGCATCGACGCTGCGGCCAACATCCTCAACTTCATCGAAAGCGGTATCAGCGATCCGATGATGCAGGATATCAACGAAATCAACGCCGACCTGGGCCAACGTATCCAGGACAAGATGTTCGTATTCGGCGATCTGATCAATGTCGACGACCGCGGTATTCAGACCTTGTTGCGCGAGGTCTCCACCGATCAATTGTTGCTGGCTTTGCGCGGTGTCGACGCCGCGTTGCGCGACAAAGTGTTCGCCAATATGTCGCGCCGGGCCGCGGAAATGCTGCGCGACGATCTGGAAGCAGCTCCGCCGGCAAGGCTCAGTGAAGTCGAAGCTGCGCAGAAAGACATTCTGGCGATCGCCAAACGCTTGGCGGATGCCGGCGAATTGAGCTTGGGCGGTGGCGGCGGCGATGAGTTCGTCTAAACCCACCAAATTTTCCGCAGACGAATTGCAGGCCTTGAATCCCTGGACCGGGCTGCAGGATTTCAAGGCCCCGCCGCATTCGGAGCCGGTGGAATTGGAGCAGGCGACCGAAGTTTTGACGGTCGAACAGATCGAAGAAATTCAAAAGCAGGCCTACGAAGAAGCCTTCGAGCAGGGGCGGCAGCAAGGTTTTGCCGAGGGCAGGGCGGAAGGCCTGGAAGTCGGCCGCAAACAAGGTTACGAGGAAAGTCTGCATCTATTGCAAAAACAGGCTGCCGAATTGGCCGGAATGTTGGATGCTTTAAGCGAGCCGTTCAAAAAACTCGACGACGCGGTCGAGCAGGAGCTGGTGAAATTGGCGATTGCGATCGCCAGTCAGTTGATTCGCCGCGAGTTAAAGTCGGAACCCGGCGAAATCGTCGCGGTTGTTAGAGAAGCCATCAAAGTGTTGCCGTTGGCGGCGCAGAAAGTCACCGTGAATTTGCACCCCGAGGATGCGGCTCTGGTCCGTAGCGCACTGAAACTCGACGAGAGTATGCCGCCCTGGCGATTGCAGGAAGATCCGCTGCTGAGCCGGGGCGGTTGCATCGTCGAAACCGAAGTTTCCCGCGTGGATGCGAGTGTCGAAAGCAGGCTGGCGGCTGTCATCGCCAATTTACTTGGCGGAGACCGGCGCGAGGACGCCGAAAAATGATCCCGAATGCGGATCGCTCCGAACTATGGTTGGCCCGCTTACGGCCTTACCGGCAGCGGTTGCACGAGCCGCTGGAAATGGTAGTCGAGGGCAAATTGTCGCGCATGGTCGGTTTGACTCTGGAGGCCGAGGGTTGTCGGGCCGCGATCGGCTCGTTATGCCAAGTCATCACTAAGTCCGGCAAAACCATGACCGCCGAAGTGGTCGGTTTCAGCGGCGCCCACCTCTACTTGATGCCGACCGGCGACACCCATGGCCTCGAACCCGGCTGCCGAGTGATTCCGATGGGAAAAAATAGTCTGGCCCGGGTCGGGTTCGGCCTGCTGGGCAGGGTGCTGGACGGTTCCGGCAATCCGTTGGATAACAAAGGTCCATTGGATACCGATGCCAAAATCTCCTTGGCCGGCACTCCGATCAACCCATTGACTCGAAAACCGATCCGCGAGGCTTTGGACGTCGGTGTCAGAGCTATCAACGCCGTGCTCAGCGTCGGTCGCGGTCAGCGCATGGGCCTGTTTGCCGGTACCGGGGTCGGTAAAAGCGTGCTGTTGGGGATGATGACCAAGTTTACCAATGCCGATGTGGTAGTGGTGGGCCTGATCGGCGAGCGCGGTCGCGAGGTAAACGAATTCGTGTTGAAAATTCTGGGCGAAGAAGGGCTGCGCCGGGCCGTGGTGGTGGCGTCGCCAGCCGACGACTCGCCGCTGATGCGAATGCACGGCGCGATGTTGGCGACCAGTATTGCGGAGTATTTTCGCGACCAGGGCCTGGACGTCTTACTATTGATGGATTCCTTGACCCGCTACGCCCAGGCTTATCGGGAGATTGCCTTGGCGATCAACGAGCCGCCGGCCACCAAAGGCTATCCGCCTTCGGTATTCGCCAAACTGCCGCAATTGGTAGAACGGGCCGGTAACGGCGACGAAGGCGGCGGTTCGATTACGGCGTTTTATACCGTGCTGGCCGAAGGCGACGATACCAACGATCCGATTTCCGACGCCGCGCGTGGCGTGCTCGATGGTCACGTCGTGTTGTCGCGTAGCCTGGCGGAGTCCGGCCATTATCCGGCTATCGATATCGAAGCCTCGATCAGCCGGGTTATGCCCGACATTGTCGAGGCCGAACACATGCAGATGGCGCGAGATTTACGTCGGCTGTATTCGATTTACCAACAGAACAAGGACTTAATCAGTGTCGGCGCCTACCGCGCCGGTTCCGACCCACGCATCGATCGCGCGGTAGCGAAGAACCCGGCGATCATGGACTTTCTGCAACAGAGCATGGACGAATCGGTCGATCTCAGCCGCAGCATCAGCGAGCTGGCGCAACTATTGGCAAGTTGATGAAAAAATCGCAACGCTTGAATGTGGTCATCGAATTGCAAGCCCGCCAGGAGCAGGATGCGTTGGCGGCGTTGGGTTTGGCTCAACAAAGGCTGCAGGAGCAACAGGTGCAATTGGATAACTTGTTAAATTACCGGGTGGAGTACTTGAATAATTTCGCCGCGCGTCAGCAAGGCGGAATACCGGTTAGCCAGTTACTCGAATTCAGAGCCTTCTCGGAAAAACTGGACAGTGCGATCGATAGCCAACGGCAGCTGGTGTTGCAATATGAACGCGAGGTGCAGCGAGCCCGCAAGCACTGGGAAGATTCCCGGCAACGGACCAAAAGCTTGCGGAAAGTCAGCGAGTTGGCGCTGGCCGAAGAAATCAAAATCGAACAAAAACGCGAACAGGCCGAGCAGGACGACCGGGCTGCGCGGATGGCAAACGGAAATGGCACGGGAAGTGCTTAGCACAAGAAAACTGTCAGGAGAATAGTCATGAATATACAAAGCTCTAATCCGTTGTCCATGTTGTCCGCATCAGACGCGACGGCCGGTTTGGGCGCCGGCATGCTTGGCGACGGCGCAAATGCCGGTCTGTTCTCCGCGGCATTCCTGGATCAACTGGCGCAGCTACAGCAGAGCTTGGCGGCTAATACGGCGGGAAGTGGCGGCAATTTGGCGAATTTGCAGCAATTGAGCGGGTTGAATGCCGAAAATTTGACCGGCCGCAACCTGCAGGAATTTGCCGCCCTGTTCGGCAATAACGTGCCTGCGGCAACCAAGCTCGATCAAGATATCGATTTGGATGATACGATGGCGGCCTTGGCCGATGTCTTGCAGTATTTGCAGAGCCTGGATGCCGCCCCGGCAGCGGCGCAACTTGCAGCTGCCAATTCCGCCGTATCGACGGAAGATGCTGAAAGCAGGGCCGAAGCCAAAGGTGATGAAGCGGCAGCCACTATTATCGGCTCGCCGCTGCCGAATGCCGCTAGTCCGGCGGAAATGCCGGCGACTCAGCCATCGGTGCCGGACGATGTGCTGAAAAACGCCGATGCACTGGGCCAAGCCTTGGCAGTGGTCAAGAAAAATGCGCCGGACTCGGGCGTGCAGAGCCGGCAGGATGCCACGGCGTTGCCGGCTAAAGGCGAGCCTCCGGCCGCTTCTGCTGCCGCTGCCAATGCTGGTTTCGCGAAGGCCTTTTCCGGCGAAAATCCCGCCGGGCAGGATGCTCAGGGTAACGCCGGTGACCAATCGGCTACCGAGTCCGATGTGGTTGCGCCTAAAAATACTGCGTTTTCAGCCGATCACGGCAAGGCGTTTTCGGCGATGGCAGCCGATATCGCCCAATTGTCGAAGTCGGTCGATTCCGTCGCCGCCAATACCGCGCCCAGCATATCCAGGCATTTGAATCACCCGGAATGGAATGCCGAACTGGGCGAAAAGCTGCTCTGGATGCACAAACAGGATATTCCTTCCGCCGAGATCCGGCTTAACCCCGAGCATATGGGGCCGATTTCGATCAAAATCGACGTCAACCAAGATCAAACCAGCGTGTCGTTCACCACTCAGCATGCCGGCGTCAAAGAAGCCATCGAAGCGGCGTTGCCAAAACTGCGGGAAATGTTGGGCGAACAAAAACTGGACTTGGCGGATGTTAACGTATCCCAGCAGCACTCGGACCAGAAGCAGGGGCGCGAATCCTACCAAATGGCTGGAGACCAACGCCGCGGCGCAAATCAAAATCCTGATTTAACCGATGCCGGGGCAAGCAATTCCTCTGCAACCGATATCCTCGACGAAATCGAAGCCGGCCGTGCTATCGCCAGCAACGGCTTGCTCAGTCTGTTCGCCTAGTCCCCAGGCCGGCCGGCGCTGTAATAAAAATTGCTTTGCAAAAACAACGCCGGTTTCTATAATGCCCAGCTTTTTGGAGTCTTCCGGCTCCGAATCCTTGCTTCACTGCCTGCGGGCGGGAAGCTTTTCAACCCGTAAGGAGAAATCATGCGACATTATGAAATTGTCTTCTTAGTCCATCCTGACCAAAGTGCTCAGGTGCCGGCTATGATCGAACGTTACAAATCCACCGTCGAAGAAGCCTCAGGCAAAATTCACCGACTGGAAGACTGGGGCCGCAGACATCTGGCCTATCCGATCAAAAAAATTCACAAAGCGCATTACGTGCTGATGAATATCGAATGCGACCAAGCCACTCTGGAAGAACTGGAAGCCGGTTTTCGCTTCAACGACGCTATTCTGCGCAGCCTGACCCTGGCGAAAAAAGAAGCCATCACCGGTCCTTCGGTGATTGCAACCAGCGGCAGCGACGGCCAAAAATCCGCTGGCCGAGCCAAAGGTGACGCCGAAGAAGAAGTCGAAGCCGAAACCAGCGACGAAGCTGAAGTAGCTGCCGATTCAGAGTAACCCAAATTAACGTAGAGAATTTTCATGGCACGTAACAATATCAGACGTAAAAAAGGTTGCCGTTTCAGCGGCGAAGACGCGATCGTGATCGACTATAAAGATCTGGATCTGCTCAGCGAATACATCACCGAAACCGGCAAAATCATTCCGAGCCGGATTACCGGTACCAGCGCGAAATACCAAAGACAGTTGACTGCGGCGATCAAACAAGCCCGTTTCCTGGCTTTGCTGCCGTTTTGCGACGCGCATAAGTAATAGAAGCAAAGCCCGGAGGAAGGCAGGCGTGCAATTTCTGGCCGCTTTCATTATGAAGGGGAGGATGCAAGCGATGACCGTTGCATCCAGTTTGGCCTTGCTTTCCCTGTTGTTTCCTCCGATAAGTATCGTAAGTTCGGCCTCGCTAGCGTTGGTCACGCTGCGGCGCGGCGCCGGCGAAGGCATGTACGTGCTGCTGTGTTCCTGCTTGGCGGCCGGGGTGTTGAGCCTGCTGTTGCTAGGCAACTACCAGTATTCGTTGATGTACGGCTTGGCCTTCTGGCTGCCGGTCTGGTTGATTTCGATCGTGCTGCGCGAAGGCAGGCATCTGGTCGTGGCAATTGAAATCGCCGTACTGCTCGGTGTGGCTGCGGTATTCAGCATTTACAGTTTTCAGGAGCATCCGGCGCAATTTTGGCGGCAAATCCTGGAATTCATGATTCAACCGATGCTGAGCGGGCAGACCGACGTTGCTGTGGCACAGATTCACCAATCCGCGGATACGTTGGCGCATTACATGACCGGCGTCGCTGCTGCGGGAAGCGTCTGCGGCTTGTTGCTGGGGCTGTTTTTGGCCAGATGGTGGCAGGCGGCGCTGTATAATCCCGGCGGCTTCAGAAGCGAATTTCTGGCTTTGCGAGCGCATATGCCGTTTACGCTGGTTACGCTGGCGCTGATTGCGGTGGCGTGGTTGAGTCCGGAGAGCATTGCGGAATTTTGCTGGAATGTGTTGCTGGTAGCGTTTGTGCTGTACGTCTTCGTCGGTACTGCGGTGCTGCATTCGGCGTTTGCCACCAGCAAGGGCGGACGGTTCATGGTGCCTTTCCTGTACATTACGCTGATGCTGGTGCCGCATGTGACCGCCGTAGTCATCCTTTGCGGCTTGAGCGATACTTGGCTGGATTTGCGAAACAAATTTAAACCCAATGGAGCGTAAAGCTCCCGATTTTTCGACATACGAGTCGAACCAAGAGGTATAAACGATGGAAGTCATTCTTCTGGAAAAAACCGCCAACCTGGGCAACCTGGGCGACAAAGTCACCATCAAACCGGGTTATGGCAGAAATTACCTGATCCCGCAGGGTAAAGCCGTTCCGGCTACCCCGGCTAAAATCAAGGAGTTCGAAGAACGCCGCGCCGAGCTGGAAAAACAAGCTGCCGAAAAATTGGCCGCTGCCAATGCTCGCGCCGAAGCGCTGAGTAAATTGGCGATTACGATCGCCCACAAAACCGGCGACGAAGGCCGCCTGTTCGGTTCGGTCGGCACTCAGACCATTGCCGACGCGATTACCGCGGCAGGCGTTAACGTCGAGAAACACGAGGTGCGACTGCCGAATGGAGTGATCCGCAATGTCGGCGAATACGACATCGCGATCAATTTGCACTCCGACGTTGTTGCGACGCTGCCGATCAAAGTCGTAGCGGAGTAAGCCTCTTGATCATCGTAACCGGTGGCGCCGGCTTCATCGGCAGTAATCTGGTATTGGGGCTGAACGCCCGCGGTTACGATGATATTTTGGTGGTCGACCATTTAAGCAACGGTATCAAGTTCCGTAATCTGGTCGATTGCCGCATTGCCGATTATCTCGATCGCGCCACGTTTCTCGAGCGCCTGCAGCAAGGCCGATTCCAGGCCGAATCGATAGAGGCGATATTCCATCAGGGAGCCTGTTCCAGTACTACGGAATGGGACGGCCATTACATGATGGACAACAACTATGAATACAGCAAAACCCTGTTTCATTATTGCCAAAGCCACAAAATCCCGTTTATTTACGCATCCAGTGCGGCAACTTACGGCGCCGATCTGACCTTCAAGGAAGAACTGGCTTACGAAGGGCCGTTGAATGTTTACGGTTATTCCAAGTTTCAATTCGACCAGTATCTGCGCAGGCAAACCAAACTGACTGCGCAAGTGGTCGGTCTGCGTTATTTCAACGTGTACGGGCCGCGCGAGGCGCATAAGGGCAGCATGGCCAGCGTGGCGTTTCATTTGCATAACCAAATTAAGCAATCGGACGAATTGAAATTATTCGAAGGTTGCGACGGTTATGCCGACGGCGAGCAACGCCGCGATTTCATCTATGTCGGCGATGTAGTCGACGTCAATTTGTGGTTTCTGGACCATCCTGAAGTCAGCGGCGTCTTCAATTGTGGCACCGGACGTAGCCAGACCTTCAACGACGTAGCCAAGGCCGTGATTCGGTTTTATCAGCGCGGCCACATCAAATACATCCCGTTTCCGGAGCATCTGAAAGGCTGTTACCAGAGTTTTACCGAAGCCAATCTGGAAAAACTTCGCGCCGCAGGTTGCCTGCATCAGTTTAAATCGGTGGAAGAGGGCGTGCAGCTCTACATGGAGTGGCTGAGCCGTCAGCGTTAACCGCGCTGATGCCGAAAATCCTGGTTGCGGCCGCGTTCCAAGCGCGTATGCTTATATCGATAAGCATAATTAAAGCCAAGGAGTTCCCCAATGTCCCAAGCCTACCGATACATCCGTTGGTTTAACCAACTCAGCATCCAGGATATCCCGCTGGTTGGCGGCAAGAACGCGTCGCTGGGCGAAATGTACCAAGCCTTGGCCGTAGAGGGTATCCGGGTGCCGAACGGCTTCGCGATCACCGCAGACGCCTATCGTTATCTGTTGGATCAAGCCGGCGCTTGGCCGCGCTTGCACGAGTTATTGGACGAGGTCGATGCCGACGACGTTGCCGATCTGGCCCGTCGCGCCCAGCAAGCCCGCGATTTGGTCTACGCCGCGCCGCTGCCCGCTGATTTGCAGACCGAGATCAATGCCGCATTTGCCGAATTGCAACAGCAGTACGGCGAGGATTTAAGCGTCGCGGTGCGCAGTTCGGCGACCGCCGAGGATTTGCCCAACGCCAGTTTTGCCGGACAGCAGGATACTTATTTGAATATTCGGGGTGGCCACGGCTTGCTTGACGCCTGCAAGCGTTGCTTTGCCAGCCTGTTCACCGACCGGGCCATCCATTACCGCATCGACCAGGGTTTCGACCATTTCAAGGTCGCGCTGTCGATCGGGATCATGAAAATGGTGCGCTCCGACTTGGCGGCCAGCGGCGTGATGTTTTCGCTGGATACCGAATCCGGCTTCCAGGATGCGGTATTCATCACAGGCGCTTACGGCCTGGGTGAAAACGTGGTGCAGGGTGCGGTCGATCCGGACGAGTTTTACGTGCACAAGCCGACCTTTGCCCAAGGCTACCGTGCGGTGCTGCGCCGCAATCTGGGCGCGAAGAAAATCAAGATGGTTTACAGCGACGGCAGCACCCGCGAGCCGGTACGCAACATTGCCACTGCCAACGCCGAGCGCCGCCGCTTTTGCATCGCCGACACCGAAGTGCTGGAACTGGCCGACTATGCGATCAAAATCGAGACGCACTACAGCCGGCCGATGGACATGGAATGGGCTAAGGATGGGCTGGACGGCAAACTCTACATCGTGCAGGCCCGGCCGGAGACGGTGGCTTCGCAGCGTAGCGGTAACGTGTTGGAACAATACCGCTTGTTGGAGCAGGGCGTGGTCATCGCCCGCGGCCACGCGGTCGGCAGCAAAATTGCCGCTGGCAAGGCGCGGGTGATTGCCAGCGTTGCGCAGTTATCCAGTTTCAAGCCCGGCGAAGTGTTGATCGCCGATATGACCACGCCGGACTGGGAACCGGTCATGAAAACGGCCGCCGCCATCGTCACCAATCGCGGCGGCCGTACCTGCCATGCGGCGATCATCGCTCGCGAACTGGGCGTGCCGGCGGTGATCGGTTGCGAGAACGCGACGACGGCAATAGCCAGCGGCGGCGAGGTCACGGTCAGTTGCGCCGAGGGTGACGCCGGCAAGGTCTATCAGGGCCGGGTCGAATTCGAGGTGCTGCGGACCGATCTGGCGCAAATGCAGCGGCCGAAGACCAAAATTATGCTGAATCTGGGCAATCCGGAACTAGCCTTCAAGCACAGCTTTTTGCCGAATGACGGCGTCGGCTTGGCGCGGATGGAATTCATCATCACCGAATATATCAAGGCGCATCCGCTGGCCTTGATTCATCCGGAGCGGGTTCAGGATGCCGCCGAGTTGGAACAACTCAAGCGCTTGACCGAGGGTTACGAAAAGCCGGAAGAGTTTTTTATCCAGCGTCTGGCCGAAGGCGTGGCGACGATTGCCGCCGCGTTCTATCCCAAGCCGGTCGTAGTCAGAATGTCCGATTTCAAGACCAACGAATATGCCACGTTGTTGGGCGGGCGCTGGTTCGAGCAGGACGAAGCCAATCCGATGATCGGTTTTCGCGGCGCTTCGCGTTACGTGCATCCGGCCTACGCCGAGGGTTTCGCGTTGGAGTGCGCGGCGATGAAGCGGGTGCGCGAGACGATGGGCTTAAGCAATCTGATATTGATGATCCCGTTTTGCCGGCGCATAGACGAGGCGGAGCGGGTGTTGGCAGCGATGGCCGGCCACGGCTTGCAGCGCGGCGACAACGGTCTGGAAATCTACGTGATGTGCGAGATTCCGAATAACGTGATTCTGATCGATCAGTTTGCCGAATTGTTCGACGGTTTTTCGATCGGCTCCAACGACTTGACGCAATTGACGTTGGGTGTGGATCGCGACTCGGAAATCGTCGCCAACGACTTCGATGAGCGCGATCCCGGCGTCAAAACCATGATTCGGCTGGCGGTAGAAGGGGCTCGGCGCAACGGCCGCCATTCCGGTTTGTGCGGCCAGGCGCCGTCGGATTATCCGGAAATGGCCGAATATCTGGTCGAAATCGGTATCGATTCGATGAGCTTGAACCCGGATACGGTATTACAGACCACCCAAAGAATATTAGCGCTTGAAAACCGGCTGCGGCGTTGACAGGTTGGGGGGTGTGGCGCCTACGCCGGCCTCAACATTACGAGTTCGGGAACTTACCGAATCAATGTGCTGAGCGATCTGATGCATCCAGGTTTTACCATTTGGAATGCCGGAACAACTGCGGTGGGTACCTGGAACGCAAACCACGTTATTGGCCAAACATCCAGCGTTACCGAACTGATGCCTGATTCATCCGCTGGGCGCACGTTCAGTTACTTTGCGCATGCCATCCAGGTGCAGCATTTACTACCGGTAATGCTGGTACCGGCGTATGGTCTGTAGCCGGTCAAACCATTGGTGCGGCGGGTGTGAACAGCGGCGATACCACAATTGGTAACGGTGCGCCTGAAATGACTTCGTTGAGCGTATTTTTTAATGCCGGCCATTATCTGTTAGCTGTCGGCGGCGCTTGTCCAACAGGCGTTTGTGCCGATGTTGGCGCTAAAGGCTTTAAAGCGATTAATGCCAATGTTTCCGCAGTCCCCGTTCCCGGTGCGTTATGGCTGTTCGGCAGCGCAATGTTGGGCTCGATTGGTTTAGGCCGCCGTAAGGCGGTTGTTTGAAAATGCTAAACGAATGAGGGCGGGTCAACAGAAGTTCACTCAGGATGACTCAGTAAGACTGCCAAGGATGGCAATACGGCTTACGAATGCGCCGGTTTCACGGCTCAGGATTCAATAAGGGGGGCGTCGCGAAGTCGGCTAGCCGGTTTTATTTTCGCGTCAGTTTAGGCGCCACGCCGTAAACTCCCGTTCTTAGCGGCGGTTCCAGTCTGTTACAATCCTTGCGTTAACAGCGCGTTCGCGCTCCTTTCAATCATCGTAAATCGACCGGAGTGTTCTGTAGGTTGGGCAGGACATGCTGGGTTGTTTGTGTTTTTCCGTTGATGCGTCAGCTCTATACAGCGATATTTTATTTAATCTTGCCCGTGATTTTGCTGCGCCTGTACTGGCGAGGAATCAAAGCGCCACCTTACCGGCAGCGCTGGCGCGAACGTTTGGGGATTTATCCGTTTCAATCCAGGCAGGGCGTGCTCTGGGTTCACGCGGTCTCGGTCGGCGAAGCCGAGACGGCGTTTCCGCTGATCAAATTGATGCAAATCCGATATCCGGAGTTGCCGGTGCTGGTGACGACGACCACGCCGACCGGTTCGGCGCGAGTGCGCGCGGTGTTGGGCGAGAGTGTCGAGCATGTTTACTTGCCGTATGATTTGCCTCTGGTGGTGCGCCGCTTTATCGCGCATTTTCGGCCTCGCCTGGCGGTGGTGATGGAAAAGGAAATTTGGCCGAACCTGTTTGCCGCTTGCGCCGAGGCGGCGATTCCGCTGTATGTCGTCAATGCGCGGTTGTCGGCAAGGTCGGCGCTGTCCTACCAAAAAATTCCCGCCCTAGTGCGGCCTGCATTGGCTGGTGTGGCGGCGATTGCAGTGCAAACCGGTGAAGACCGGGCGCGGTTTATCGAGATCGGAGCTCAACCCGAACGCGTGCGAGTGCTCGGCAATATCAAATTCGACGTGACGATAGAGCCGGAGGCGGTGGCGCAAGGGCAAAGCCTGAAGGCGCAGACATTTGCCGGGCGCTGGGTTTTGCTAATCGCCAGTACTCATCATGGTGAAGAAGAGGTGTTCCTCGAACTGTATCCGCAGCTCAAAGCCGCTCTGCCCGAATTGCTATTACTGATCGTGCCGCGACATCCCGAGCGCTTTCAGCTGGTGCGGGCGTTATGCGAGCAACGCGGGCTGCAAATGGTAATGCGCAGCGAGCAACGAACTTGCAGCGCACAGACCGACGTTTATATCGGCGACAGCATGGGCGAATTGAAAATGCTGTATGCCGCCGCCGATGCCGCATTCGTCGGAGGGAGTTTGGTTCCGGTCGGCGGGCACAACGTGCTGGAGCCGGCGGCTGTCGGCGTACCGGTAATGTTTGGTCCGGAAATGTTCAATTTTCAGGAAATAGCCGAGTCCATGCTCGCCGCCGAAGCGGCCATTCAGTGTGTCGGGGCTCAGACAGTGCCGGCCGCAGTGTTACGCCTGTATCAAGATATCGAATTTAGAAATCGCTTGGTCGGCAACGCCAGACAGTTTGTCGCCGACAATCAAGGTGCGGCCGAACGGACTGCAGCATTATTGGCTGAAAGTTTGGATGTTTGAAGCCGTGCTGGCGGTTTGCCGGAAAGCACTCGGTGTTTTCCGTTATAATCCGCCGGTTTTTAATTTTTTAGGTGTATAGCGGATTATGTCGGATATTAAAAAAGTGGTGCTGGCCTATTCGGGCGGTCTGGATACTTCGGTGATCTTGAAATGGCTGCAAGATGTTTACCAATGCGAGGTAGTAACATTTACCGCCGACATCGGCCAGGGCGAAGAGCTCGAGCCGGCACGAGCCAAGGCTAAGGCAGCAGGCATCAAGGAAATCTATATCGACGATTTGCGCGAGGAATTTGCCCGCGATTTCGTATTTCCGATGTTTCGCGCCAATACCATTTACGAAGGCGAATACCTGCTGGGTACCTCCATCGCCCGGCCGTTGATCGCCAAGCGCTTGATCGAAATCGCCAACGAAACCGGCGCCGACGCGATTTCCCACGGTGCCACCGGCAAGGGCAACGACCAAGTCCGCTTCGAGCTGGGCGCGTACGCGCTACGTCCCGACATTAAGGTCATTGCGCCGTGGCGGGAATGGGATTTGAATTCGCGGCAGAAATTGCTGGATTATGCCGAGAAGCACGGCATCTCGGTGGAGATGAAGAAAGGCAAATCCTCGCCTTACTCGATGGATGCCAACTCGCTGCACATTTCCTACGAAGGCCGAATCCTGGAAAATCCGTGGACCGAGCCGGAGGAAGATATGTGGCGCTGGAGCGTGTCGCCGGAAAACGCGCCGGACCAAGCCACTTATGTCGAATTGGATTATCAAAAAGGCGATATCGTCGCCATCGACGGCGAACCGCATACGCCGCACCAGGTCATGGAAAAGCTGAACAAAATCGCCGGTGCCAATGGCGTAGGCCGTTTGGATATCGTCGAGAACCGTTATGTCGGCATGAAGTCGCGTGGTTGCTATGAAACGCCGGCCGGCACCGTTATGTTGAAAGCCCACCGCGCGATCGAATCTCTGACTCTGGACCGCGAGGTGGCGCATTTGAAAGACGAATTGATGCCGCGCTACGCCTCTCTGATTTACAACGGTTATTGGTGGAGTCCGGAGCGCAAAATGTTGCAAACCATGATCGACGAGTCGCAAGTCAACGTGAACGGTAAAGTCCGTGTCAAGCTTTACAAAGGCAACGTGATTGTGGTGGGTCGCCAATCCGAAACCAACAGTTTGTTCGACGAAAATATCGCAACCTTCGAAGAAGACGGCGGCGCCTATAACCAAAAAGATGCCGAAGGCTTTATTAAACTGAATGCGCTGCGCATGCGGATTGCGGCAAAAAAAGGCCGCTGAAGTCGAGGGCAGAAAACAGGACATTTTTCTGCAAGCTTGTATAATGCCCCGATAACTTGCCGCCAGCCGTACGGTGTATTAGGCCGGCCGGCGGTAAAGCTTCCCGATTAGCAACATTAAAACAATAATGAGCGACATGCCTGAGATTAATCTGGATGAAGTCACGAGCGACAAACGTGAGATTGTCTATTTGCGGACCGCAAGCCAGCATCAGGCATTGGTAAAAGCCAACCGCGTTTTGTTGCTGTTGGTGATGGGATTGATGGCAGTTGTGTTCGTGCTGGGTTTTGTGTTGTTGCCCCGGCAAAACCTATTAACCGAAATCCAAAAACATCAAGCCATTTCCGCGGTTTATGCGACCCAAAACCCGGCGTTATCGGCCGAGATCAGTGCCTTGAAAGGTCAATTATTCGGTTTGTTGAGCGGGTCTATCGAAAGCAAATTGCGCACGTTGGAAGAGAACATCAAAAAAGGCAGCGTCGCCGATTCGCTGGATACGATACGGGATTTGAAAGGCGACGTAAAAATCCTGACGACTTACTCGATCGATTCGCCGGCCAGAGCCGATGGCGCAGCGGTCAACCAAGTCTTGATCAAGGAATTGAACGACGTCAAGGATTTGGTTTATCTGACCTTCGTTTCTTGCGGCTTGATGATTGCTGCCATTGCCGGCGTTTGGTTGCGCAGCCGCTACCGTCTAACGCATCAGCGCAGTCGCCAGACCTATCTCGGCAGACGCGATTAGCCTGCTCTTTTATTTAACTCATAAAAAAGCCGCTATCCGTTATGGATAGCGGCTTTTTATTTGTCTGTCGAGCGGCGGTTATTTTTTCAAATATTCGTAGATTGCGTCGATAGCTTGGTCTTCGGTGTAGCCGGCTTTTTTGACAGGACCGACTTCCATGATCGCTGCAGTTGCTTTAGGCATGCCGTTTTTGCCGTTTTTCAGAACGCTGGCGAATTGGTCTTTCGGCAGTTTGCCGGCTTTGATCAGTTCTTTCAGTTGTGGGTTAGATGAGATGTCATGGCAAGCGCCGCAACCACGGCCGAAAGCACGTTCGTAAATTTTTGCGCCGATTTCTTCCGCTTCGTTAGCTGCAACTTGGCCGCTGATCGCGATAAGAGCTGCGCCTACTAATAAACCGAATGATTTTTTCATTTTCTTCTCTCGTTGTGTTTAAAAAAAGAACTGCGTATTGTTGTTTGAATAAGCAGCTCACTGGGAAGTTAAGCGGGTAAAGGATAGGGAACTTTAGCAAAAAATTCAATCGATTTTCTGTGGCGCCGCGGCCTTTAACCCGCTTGCGGCCTGATTTTTTCAACCAAAACTTAAATTTGGCTGAAATCGGGAATTAATCCCGCAAGCGGCCATTAGCCGGGTTGAAACCACTCCAATTGTTCGCGTAAGCGCACGACGGTGCCGACAATAATCAGCGTCGGCGGTTTGATATCGGCGTGCTCCACTTTCTCCGGCATATCGCTCAAGGTTCCGGTGATGACCCGTTGGTGGCGGGTGGTGCCTTGTTGTATCAGGGCGATGGGTTGGTCGGCAGGGCAGCCGTGTTCGATCAAGGACTGGCAAATCGTTTCCAGACCCACCAGGCCCATGTAGATTACGATGGTTTGATTAGGGGCTGCCAATTGGCTCCAATTCAGATTGATATTGCCGTCTTTCAGGTGGCCGGTAACAAAGGTGCAGGATTGGGCATGGTCGCGATGGGTCAACGGGATGCCGGCATAGCTGGCACAGCCCGCTGCGGCGGTAATGCCCGGCACCACTTGAAACTGAACGCCCTGTTGCATCAACGTTTCGATCTCTTCTCCGCCGCGGCCGAAAATAAACGGGTCGCCGCCTTTCAAACGGGCCACGCGTTTGCCGGACAAGGCCAGATCGGCGAGTAGTTCGTTAATGGACTCCTGCGGCAGGCTGTGGTTGCTGCGTTGCTTACCGACGTAGATTTTTTCGGCGTCGCGGCGGGCCATTTCCAGAATCTCTTTCGACACCAGCCTGTCGTAAACGATCACGTCGGCTTGCTGCATCAGTCGCAAGGCGCGGAAAGTCAGTAGGTCAGGATCGCCCGGTCCGGCACCGATCAGATACACTTCGCCGCGGCTTTGCGTCTGCTCGGCCGCATCCAGTTTGGCTTGCAGTTCGGCGGCAGCTTGGTCGCGGCGCCCGGAGAACACCATCTCGGCGATATTTCCCTGCAATGCGTCTTCCCAGAACACTCGGCGGCGAGCCGGGTCTGGCAAACGCCGTTTGACCAATGTCCGGAAGTCCTCGGCAAATTGCCCTAGCAGGCCGAACGCGCCAGGGATAGCCGCTTCCACCTTGGCGCGCAGCAAACGCGCCAACACCGGCGATACGCCGCCGGAAGAGATCGCGACTGTCAATGGCGAGCGGTCGACGATAGCGGGAAAGATGAAGCTGCATAAATCCGGGTTATCGACCACATTGACCGGTATGTTGCGTGCATTTGCTGCTTGGGCGACGGCTTCGTTGACGCTTCTGGTGTTGGTGGCCGAAACCACTAGGCACATCCCGTCCAGGTCGCTATCGGCGAAATTTTTGTGCAGCAGGGTTAGCCGGCCTTCGGCTGCCATATCGGCAACGCTGTTGCCGATTTCCGGAGCGACCACGCTTATTCTGGCGCCGGCTTTTGCCAATAACTCAATTTTTCGGCTGGCGATTTCGCCGGCGCCGACTACCAAACAAGGCTGGCCTTTGAGTTTTAAAAATAGCGGAAAGTAATCCATGGTCCTTGATTTTCGCGGTCTGGGGTTGATGTTATGATATTTGCAGTCAATTAGCGATTGAGCGAATACCAATATGATTGAATTTGATTTGGAAGTCGACGCAAGTGGTTTGCAGTGCCCATTGCCGCTGTTGCGCCTGAAAAAAGCCATTATGGAAATCAACAGCGGTTCGGTGGTTAAGGTTATCGCCACCGATCCGGCCGCCCATCTCGATTTCGGCGTCTACATCGATCAGGCCGGGCACCAATTGGTTCATAATTTGCGCGATGCCGACCGGCAGATCTTTTACATCCAGAAAAAATAATAGGCTTAGCGCAGGCTGATGATAGGCCAATTGGCTAACTCCGCAGCCTGCCTCAATTTTTCGTCCGGATCGACGGCTACCGGACGGTCTACCAGGTTCAACAACGGCAAATCGTTATGCGAATCGCTGTAAAAACATGAACCCTCCAACGTTTCCGCCGATTCGGCCAACCAATCCCGCAACAGATCGACCTTGCCTTGTTGAAAGCAGGGTGTGCCTTCGAATTTGCCGGTGTAACGGCCGTCTTTGAATTCGGGCGTGGTCGCCAGCAAGTTGTCGATGCCGTAAAGTTTTACGATCGGTTCGGTCACGAAACGGTTGGTCGCGGTGATCACCAGCAGCGTGTCGCCGGCCTGGCGGTGCCGGTCGATTAGCTCCCTTGCCGCGTCCAGCATGATCGGTTTAATCAAGCTATCGACGAATTCCTCCCGCCAACGGTAAAGCTGGTTGGCCTCGTGCTGCGCCAGCGGCGCCAACGAGAAATGCAGAAATTCGACGATGTCCAGCGTGCCTTGTTTGTAATCCTCGTAAAATTTTTTATTGGCTTGTTCGTAATGGTCTTTGTCGACGATGCCGCGATCGACCAGAAATTGGCCCCATAAAAAGTCGCTGTCGTCGGCGATCAGCGTGTTATCCAGATCAAAAATCGCTAAGCTCACGGCAAACCTGTCGTCGTAAAGAAAAAGATAAGGCCGGTAGCGTCGGCCGAGTATTTGTGGAACAATTGCGGCATTAATTTTAATGGCCGCACCGTTGTTGATTTTAACATTCCGGCATCGATAACCGGGCGGCAAATGATACAGGTTTTTTACATGATAGACTCGAAAGGATACCGGCCGAACGTCGGGATTATCCTTTGCAATGACGAGGGTCGTGTGTTTTGGGCCAAGCGCAAGGGCGCGAATTCGTGGCAGTTTCCGCAGGGCGGAATCGACGGCGACGAGGACCCGGAAACCGCGATGTACCGGGAGTTGTGGGAGGAGACCGGCCTGCGCGCCGAACACGTGCAATTGTTGGGTAGAACCCGATACTGGTTGCGCTACAAATTACCCGAGCGCTACATCCGCAAAAATTCCACGCCGTTGTGCATCGGCCAGAAGCAAATTTGGTTCATTTTGCGGCTGAACACGGACGAGTCGATGGTGCGGTTCGATTGCGGGCACAAGCAGGAGTTCGATAGCTGGAAATGGGTCGAGTATTGGTATCCGTTGAAGGACGTGGTTTACTTCAAGCGCCGCGTTTACCGGAAGGCGATGGACGAGCTCGGCGCGTTGCTGATTGCCAACGATGTCGGCGTTAATGCCGAAAGCTATTTGTCGGGTAGATTGGAGGCCTGTTAGTAGCTGTTTAAATCCAGCCGCAACTCCGGTTGTTCGGCATCGATTCTATAGCAAGCGGTAATCAGTCGGCCGTCACTGTAAAGTTCGAACACACGGTAACCGGGAGGCCTGATATCCAATTCGAATTCGGTTGCACCGGGTTTGAATTGGAAACAACTGGCCGGTGCAGAGATGATCTGGATGGAACGATGGCGTTTCTCCATTTCCTGATGCAAATGGCCGCAAGTAATGGCTTTGACTTGCGGATATTTTTCCGCAATTCGCAACAATTCCTCTCCGTTCTCTATCATCATGCTGTCCATCCACGGGCTGCCGCTGGCAAGGCAATGGTGGTGTACGGCCAGCAGCGCCGGTAAAGCGCAAGTCGCTAATGTTCGATCTAAAAAGTCCAATTCCTCGCCGGTCAAATAACCGCCGGGACATCCCGGTTTTTGGCTGTTCAAACCGATAATTTGCCAATCTGGAAATACCCAGTGTTTGCGGCAGCTCGATTTGCCGACGTTCAATTCGATTTGCATTAACGACCAATCGTCGTGGTTGCCTGGCAGGCACAGGCAGGGCGTCGCGTACCGGTTTAAATGGCGGGCGATACGCTGGTAACTGTCCGGAGCGGGATCCTGGCCCAAATCGCCGGTCAATAGCAGTAGATCGAATGCACCGTGCTGGGCAAAAGCCGCGTTCAAGACTTGCGCGAAATAGTATTCGGTATCCACGCCCAACAACGTATCGCCGGCATGCGGCAGGATGTGCAGGTCGGTCAGTTGCAGGATTTTCAGCACGGCTATCGGTTAGCGCAGATAAGGGAAATAGGCTTGGCTATTCGGATGCACCAGGCCCAAGTCGTCGTCGGCGCCGATCCAGCGGTACGCGCTGTGTTGCTGCGCCGGCAGGCGGGACGACTCCAGCCCCAAGCTGAGTTGGTAGCCCAATACCACGTAGTGGGTGCTGATGCCTGGCGCGTCGGCAAAATTGGTGTCGTATAAATGAGTAAACGCGCCCAACAAACGGCCGTCGGTTACATCGTAAGCCGTGCCCAATTCGGTTGCGGTGATGCGGCGGAAGGCTTGCTCCAATGTTTCCGATTTATAGATTCTGCCGCCCGGCACGAACCAGTAGCCCTGGGCCGGTTGGTTGACGCGTTGCCCCATCAGAATTTTGCCGTCGGCGGAGCTGACGATCAAATCGATTGATACCAGTGGTGTTAAATCGACCACGTTGAGAAAGTCCTGTTTGGTGAGCATAGCGAGTCCCTCTTTAAATTACGTCTTTATACAGTAGCTTAGAGTTGCGTTGGTAGTTGTAGGCGCTTTGCATCGGTGCCGGCAAATCGTCAACAGCGCACGGGATGAAGCCGCGCTCGACGAACCAATGCAAAGTTTGGGTGGTGCGGACGAACAGGCGGCGAATGTTGCGGGTCCGAGCCTGGCTGATTAAATAGTTCAGCAGGCTGTCGCCGCGCCCGCCCTTGCGGTAGTCGCCGTGTACCGCCAGACAGGCCAGTTCGGCGCTGCCCGCATCGGCCATGACGTGAAACGCGGTGCAGCCGATGATCAGGCCGTCGCGCTCGATAACTATATAGTCGCCGATTTCCATCTCCAGTTTTTCCCGCGAACGTTTGACCAGGATGCCTTGGGCTTCCAGCGGTTTGATCAGTTCCATGATGCCGCCGATATCGTCCAGCGTCGCCGGACGAATAGTTTCGAAGGCGGTGGAACTGACCAGAGTGCCGACGCCGTCGCGGGTAAACAGTTCCAGCAGCAAGGCGCCGTCGACATGGCGGTTGATCAGATGGGCGCGCTGCACGCCACGGCGGCAGCTTTGCATCGCCGCCGTTAACGGTCGGGCGACGGCGTCCGGCAGTGCAGGGGTTTTATTCAGCAATTCCGCGGCCTGGTCGGTAGTCAGTTGTAACAGTGCAGCGCCGGAAGCCGGGTCGACGCAGGTTTGCTCGGTCAATAAAATCAGTTTCTCCGCCTGCAGCGCAATCGCTACTTCGGTGGCGACTTCTTCGGCAGATAAATTGAACACCTCGCCGCTGGGCGAATAGCCGACCGGTGAAATCAGCACCACATTGTTTTGGTCCAGTTGCTGATGAATGGCCTGGGCGTCGATCTTGCGCACCGTGCCGGTGTAGCAGTAGTCGATGCCGTCCAGCACGCCGAGCGGTTTTGCCGTAACGAAGTTGCCGGAGGCGACCCGGATTTGGGCACCGGCCATCGGCGAGCCGGAAACGCCCATCGACAGCAAAGCTTCGATTTCGACCCGAACCAGGCCGGCCGCCTGTTTGACGTATTGCAACGTGGTGGCGTCGGTGATGCGCAAGTGGTGGTGGAATTTCGGCGTATCGCCGTGTTCCGCCAATTGTTCGTCGATCTGGGCTCGGATACCGTAGACCAACACCAGCCTGACGCCCAGGCTTTTCAGCAACGCGAAATCGTGAATCAGATTGTCGAAATCGGCTTCGCTGACCGCATTGCCGCCGAAGAAAATCACGAAGGTGCGATTACGGTGGGCGTGGATATAGGGCGACGAATTTCTGAACCAGGCGACGAAAGTGGACTGTTGTTCCATTCGGTGGGTGTGGTAAAAGTTAAAACCTAAGCCTCTCCTGCCGGAAGAGGGTATCAAAAATCCATGCGTCGCCGGCTCGTTTCCCGCCAGCGGAACCCTAACTCGCAGGAGCCGGCATGGAAGGTTTTCTCATCGGGAACAGCGGTAAATCGCAATCGGCTAGTTTAACCGTCAGCCGACGCCGCCGCTAGCGGCACGGAATACCCTTTACTTGAGAGATTTCCAACGGCCGGCAACATATTCCAGCGCTTCCTGAATGTTCAGGTCGCGGGTACCACCGCCGGTACGGACAAAAAATTTAGGCGTGTTGCCGACGCTGAGGAACACCGGCCGCAAGGCCGGCGAGACGATGACCCGGCACACGTCTTTGTTGTCGATCTTGTGAAACAAAATATGCACGAAACGGCATAGGTCCGCTCCCAAATTCTCGGCGACCGCGGTGATCAGGGTTTGTTCGAAACCGTCCTGGTCGCTCTTTTTCAAAGTCTGAAAGTCGGGTTCCAGGCCGACGATTTCGCCGTTGTCGGCGACTCCGATCAGTAACGTGCCGCCGATGTGGCTGTTGAAAAAACCGGCCAGCGTTTTCAATACGACGCCTTCCAGGGTTCGATTCACGCGCTGTTCCTGCAAATCCCAGCGTAGTGTGGATTTAAATTCCAGCAACGGCCCTTCGCCCTGGCGGATGATGGTCGGCAGGTCTTTTTCCAGCTCGGCTTTCAGTGCATCCAAGTCGACCAGGCGTTTATGCAGCATCTGGTAAAAGCCGAGCGACAGCAAGCCCAGGAGCGCGCCGATTTCCGCATAGAACAGGATCAAATTATTCTGGTTGATCTGCCCTGTCATGACCTCGGTAAACTGGCCGATGACGAATTCTATCGACGAAATCGGGTCGGCATTGCGTTCGCGCGAACTGATGTAATCGTAACTGGGCGCCAGCAGAAAAATCCCCATCCCGGCACCGATCCAGGCGGCCAGAAAGTAGATTTTCAGTTTTTGTTTCCAGATGTTCAGGAGCAGCAGTAAGAAACGTTTCACGTCGGAATGGCGATTTCGAATGGGGATACGTTAGGGAAACAATAGCCGGCCCTCTTCAGGAAAGCTGCGTTTGCGTAGTTGTTCTATCGTCAAACTTGGCCCCTGCCAAACGTAGGCTTGGGATGCGCCGGCCATGCTGGCCAATTCGGCGAAGGCGCGAATTTCGATTTGAGTCAAGCCGCCTTCCAGCATTGCCAGCGGATGCAGCACTACAAGGGGTTTGGCGATGAAAAAGCTCTTCGGCAAGGCTTGTTTAATCAAATAACGCAGGGTTCGTTCGGCGATGGCGAAATCCGCCAGCAGGGTGCGGGGATGGCGGAAGCCGTTTTCGATGCGGATATTGGGCTTGTCGGTTAGCTGCTTTGCCATCGATCCCACTGCAACAATTGAATCCCGGCCCCGCTTAGTCTCTATTGCCAGTAACGGCGGTTCGGCCAGTTTAAGTCCGGTTTCGGCATGGGTGATTTCGATTAACTCGGACGTCATAACGATGTAAAGCGTGTTGCGAAAATAGTTGAGCATTGAATCGTCCAAACGTCGTTTGATTTGGTGTCTGTATCCAATAACTCAGCTCAACGCGGCTCGCGGGCTTGAAATCGCACAAAGTCTCAAACCCGGCTATCGCCAATACCCGACCAGTTTGGCAAGCTCAGTCTGCTGCGAGCTTCGACAAATCCCTGACCGCACCTTTATCGGCAGAGGTAGCAAAGGCAGCATAGGCTTTCAAGGCGACGGATACTTTGCGCGGGCGCGGCTTGGCCGGTTTCCAGCCCAGCTTGTCCTGTTCGGCGCGGCGTTGCGCCAGCTCCTCGTCGGACAGCAACACGTTGATCGAGCGGTTGGGAATATCGATCCTGATCCGATCGCCGTTTTTCAGCAAGCCGATCGCGCCGCCGGCGGCCGCCTCCGGCGAACAGTGGCCGATCGACAGACCCGAAGTGCCGCCGGAGAAACGGCCGTCGGTCAGCAGCGCGCAGGCTTTGCCCAGGCCCTTGGATTTGATATAGCTGGTCGGATACAACATTTCCTGCATACCCGGGCCGCCGCGCGGACCTTCGTAGCGGACGACGACCACGTCGCCGGCTTTGACTTTATCGGCCAGGATGTTTTCGACTGCTTCGTCCTGCGACTCGACCACATGGGCGCTGCCTTCGAATACCAGCAGGCTGTCGTCCACGCCGGCGGTTTTGACCACGCAGCCGTCCAGCGCGATGTTGCCGTGCAGCACCGCCAGACCGCCTTCCTGGCTGAAGGCATGCTCGAACGAGCGAATACAACCTTCGGCTCGGTCTAGATCCAGGCTGGGCCAACGTGCGTTTTGGCTGAAAGCGACCTGAGTCGGAATGCCGCCCGGGCCGGCCATATAAAAGGTTTTTACCGCATCGCTGGGGTTGTTCATCACGTCCCATTGCGCCAGGGCCTCGCCTAACGTTTTGGCGTGCACGGTGGGTACGTCGGTATGCAATTTGCCGGCCCGGTTCAGCTCGGCCAGAATCGCCATGATGCCGCCGGCGCGATGGACATCTTCGATGTGGTATTTGTTGGTATTCGGCGCGACTTTGCATAACTGCGGCACCACGCGCGACATGCGGTCGATGTCGGCCAGCGTGAAATCGATGCCGGCTTCTTGGGCAACGGCCAATAAGTGCAAAATGGTGTTGGTCGAACCGCCCATCGCGATATCCAGCGCGATGGCGTTCTCGAAGGCTTTGAAGCCGACCGCGCGCGGCAGCACCGATTCGTCGTTTTGTTCGTAATATTGCTTGGCGAGTTCGACGATGCGGCGGCCGGCTTGCTTGAACAACTGCTCGCGGTCGGCATGGGTGGCGACCACGGTGCCGTTACCCGGCAAGGACAGGCCCAGCGCTTCGGTCAGGCAGTTCATCGAGTTGGCGGTGAACATGCCGGAGCAGGAGCCGCAGGTCGGGCAGGCCGAGCGTTCGACCGCCGCTAAATCGTTGTCGGAGACTTTGCTGTCGGCCGCCATCACCATCGCGTCGATCAAATCCAGTTTCTTGACGTCGGCGCCTTCAGCCAAACGCACTTTGCCGGCTTCCATCGGCCCGCCGGAGACGAAAATCACCGGAATGTTCAGGCGCATCGCGGCCATCAGCATGCCCGGCGTGATTTTGTCGCAGTTGGAAATGCAGACCAGCGCATCGGCGCAGTGGGCATTGACCATGTATTCGACGCTGTCGGCAATCAAATCGCGGCTGGGCAGGCTGTACAGCATGCCGTCGTGGCCCATCGCGATGCCGTCGTCGACAGCGATGGTGTTGAATTCTTTCGCGACGCCGCCGGCTTGTTCGATCTCGCGCGCGACCAATTGGCCCAGATCTTTCAGATGTACATGGCCCGGCACGAACTGGGTGAAGGAGTTGGCGACGGCAATGATCGGTTTGTTGAAGTCGCCTTCTTTCATGCCGGTGGCGCGCCATAATGCGCGTGCACCTGCCATGTTGCGGCCTTGGGTAGTGGTATATGAACGGTATGCAGGCATGGTGATTCCTACTGAAAGCAGAAAGCGGCCATTGTAAACGGCCGCCGGGGAAGGTGTATCAGCCGCGAATTTATCTAGCGGCTAAATCCATAAAAAACTAGAAGGTATCCCAACCGCTGGAGCGGCGGCGCCAGCTCAATTTCGGCAGGATGAAGCCGAGCAATACGCCGAACAGAGACAGGCCGCCGCCGTACAGAAACCAGTCCTGGTTGGTGTTGTCGGTCAAGGCCAGGTTTTCCCGCTTCAATTGTTGCAGTTCGCGTTCGACTGCAATGACACGTTCCTGCAATTGGTCGCGTTGCTGCTTCAATTGGATGGCGTTCGCGGCGGTCTGCTGCAATTCGGCCAGATCCGCGCTGAGTTTGTCGCGTTCCTTACCGACTTCCTGACTGCTCGCCTGAGATGCCTTCAGCTGCTTGTTTTCCTCCAACAAGGCTTCCAGTTTTTTGTTCGCGGCTTCGAGTTGGTTGCGGGCGCTAGGTTCGCCGGTCAAATAACGGGTCAGAATAAAGCCTTCCGCGCCGCTACCGGTCTGAATATAGGTGTAACCGTTTTCGGTGTTGTCGCCCAATACCATAACCGGCGCGCCGTTTTCCAGCATCTTGACGATTTTGGTGCGTTCGCTTTCGCCGCTACGCAGCGGGACTTCGACTTTATCCGTGATGTAAGCCGTTTTGGCTAGTGCGATATTGGTGAAAAACAGACTGGCAAATAGGCAGATAAAGGGCTTTTTCACGGTATCACTCTTCGGTCGGCTTTTGAATAAAGCGGCGATTCTAGCGAAATTATCGGCAGATGAGAAATTCCAGTAACGCTTTCTGAGCGTGCAGACGGTTCTCCGCTTCCGGAAAAACCACGCTTTGCGGGCCGTCGATCACGTCGGCGGTGACCTCTTCGCCGCGGTGTGCCGGCAGACAGTGCATGAACAGCGCATCGGGCTTGGCGGCTGCCATGGTGGCGGCGTTGACCTGGAAGTCTTTGAACACGAATTCGCGTTTCTTTTGCTCCTCTTCCTGGCCCATGCTGGCCCAAACGTCGGTTACCACCAGATCAGCCTGATGCGCGGCCTGTTCCGGCGTATTGAAGAACGCGATGCGGTCGCCGGCCGGATCGACGATGCTTTGCAGCGGTCTGTAATCGACCGGGCAGGCGATATTCAGTTTGAAGCCGAACTGGCGCGCGGCGTTGATGTAAGAGTGACACATATTGTTGCCGTCGCCGATCCACGCCACGGTCTTGCCCGCGATGTCGCCGCGAAACTCGAAATAGGTCTGCATATCCGCCAGCAATTGGCAGGGGTGTTTCAAATCGGTCAGGCCGTTGATCACCGGAACCCGCGAATGTTTGGCGAAGGTGGTGACGGTCTCGTGTTTGTGAGTGCGCAGCATGATGCAGTCCACCATGCTGGAAATCACTTTAGCGCTGTCTTCCAGCGGTTCGCCGCGGCCGAGTTGGGTGTCGCGCGGCGACAAAAACAGCGCCGTGCCGCCGAACTGGGCCATGCCGGCTTCGAACGAGATTCGGGTCCGGGTCGAAGATTTTTCGAAAATCATCGCCAGCACTTTGCCTTTTAGCGGTTGATAATCGGGATCGCGGTGGCGTTTCAGCTCCATGGCGCGAAGGATCAAGGCATGTAGCTCGGCGCTGGTTAAATCCAACAGGCTGGTGAAGTGTCTGGGTTGCATGGCAATTTACCTGCTAAAGTCCTGAATGAGCGCCGCCAAGGTTTCGGTCAGCGTCGCGATTTGGGCGTCGTCGATGATCAACGGCGGCAATAAACGGATGGTGTTTTCGGCGGTGACGTTGATCAACAAGCCATGTGCCAAGGCGATGCCGACCAGTTCGCCGCACGCCCGATCCAGTTCGATGCCGATCATCAAGCCTTTGTTGCGGATCGAAACAATGTGCGGATTGCCGGCCAGGGCCTGCTTTAACGCGGTGTGGATTTTTTCGCCTTTCTCGGCCGCTTGTCCGATCAAGCCGGAGCCGGTCAAGGTTTCCAGTACTGCCAGGGCAGCGCTACACGCCAACGGGTTGCCGCCGAAGGTGGAACCGTGGTTGCCGGCTGTCAGCACTTCGGCAGCTTGGCCGCGTGCCAGGCAGGCGCCAATCGGCACGCCATTACCCAAGGCTTTGGCCATGGTGCAGACATCCGGCAAAATAGCGTTGTGTTGATAGGCCAGGAACTGTCCGGTACGGCCGACGCCAGTCTGGATTTCATCCAATATCATCAGCAAGTTATGGCGGTCGCACAGCTCGCGAATCCGGTTCAGATAGTCGGCGGCCGGGATGTTGACACCGCCTTCGCCTTGCACCGGTTCCGCCATGATCGCCACGATGTTACTGTCCGCCGCGATGGCGGCTTCCAGCGCCGGAATATCGTTGTAGGGCACGTGGCTGAAGCCGGGCAATAATGGTGCGAAGCCTTGTTTGATTTTGCTGTTGCCGGTCGCGCTCAAGGTGCCCATGGTGCGGCCGTGGAAGCTTTTTTCCATGGTTATCACCACCGGATTGTCGATACCGCGCTGATGGCCGTATTTGCGGGCAATCTTGATCGCGGCTTCGTTGGCCTCGGCGCCGGAGTTGGCGAAAAACACATTGTCCATGCCGCTTAGTGCGATCAGGCGGTCGGCCAATTGTGTCTGCAATTCCACACCGTACAGATTGGACGTGTGCAACAGGGTCTTGCTTTGCCGGCACACGGCTTCGTGCACTGCAGGATGGGCGTGGCCCAGGCTGCAAACGGCGATACCGGCCACTGCGTCCAGATAGCGTCGGCCTTCGTTGTCCCACAACCACGCGCCTTCTCCGCGCGAAAAGGTGACCGACTGGCGGGCGTACGTGGGCATGATATGGCTGGTCATTTGCAAGGCTCTGGAGGTGTTTTAAAAAACGCAGTTCGCTTGAAAAAAGCGCGCGATTATATTTTTTAAACGCTAGCGAAGCAAACAATAGTTTCAGTCCCCCCGGTTTTTCAACGTTCCGTAGTTAAGCGGCAAACTTGCCGCGGGCAATGCCGGCGCGCTGTTATAAATTTGTAATATTGATGCAGTAAAGTTCCGCCATTTACAGCCGTTTCGGCCGGCTTAGGGTTCGCAGGCTAATAACTTTCAAAGGATTTGCGTTGAACGAGAACGAGCATCCGATAGACGATAAAAAACACATCGTTTCGATAAGGTTAAATAATTCTGACCGGATTGCGGTGCGTTCCACCGCTGCCAGGCTGTTGGTGCGCGAGTCCGAGTTGTACCGCTTTGCCGTTTATCATTTGCTGAATCGCTTGCACAAGCTCCACGACGACGCTTGCGTCGGCAGTGATTTGTTGCCGCTGTTCATTGAGTTCAAGAACGAATTGAATACCCACTTGGGCCTGAAAAAACACCAGTTGTTTAAAATTTTCAACGGCCGCAATCCGGAGCCGGAAAAATTCGTGTCGATGGCCGATATCGAACTGTTGTTGTTGCCGCGCCACGCTGTGCGCCAACGTTTGCAGCAAATGAACGAGGCCTTACCGCAAAAACGCGCCGATACCGACGCATGGTTACATGCCTATCTGCAGGAAAAATACCGCTTCAGCGCTCCGGCTGAGGATGGCGATTTGTTGGCCATCGGCGATAACAGCGCGGAATCGGCAGGCGGTTGAGTTGGCGGTGCGATCGGGTTGCCGGGTTCGCCGGTAGAGCGAAGGTGCGGGTTGGAATGGGGATACGACATGTGACGTTGCTACCTATGAGTCGATGGCGCAAAGGCCTCCGGCTGGACAGGTCGTTCATGCATGGCTATGCTCGGCGGTTTTAGATACTGTTCAGGAGGCGGCATGCCGATTACCCCCGTTATTTTTCCGGAGCTGGTCCGGGCCTTGATCGCAGTTATCGACGCCAACGCCGATGCGGTTACTGAGCTGGACCAGGCGATAGGCGACGGCGACCATGTCTTTAACCTGCAGCGCGGTTTGCAGGCTTTACAGCAACATGCCGATGAAATTGCGGCGTTGGATTGGCCGCAGGCCTGGCAAAAAATCGGCATGACTGTGATGTCCGCCGTCGGCGGCGCCTCGGGATCTTTGTACGCCACCTTGCTTATCGGATTGGCGAAGAGCAGTCAGGGTAAATCCCTGAATGTCCAGGGCTTCTCTGAAGCTTTGTTGCAAGCGGTGGAAGCGGTCAAGCAGCGCGGCAAAGCGGATGTCGGCGAGAAAACCATGCTCGATGTACTAGTGCCGGTCGCTCAGGCTTTGCAGGCAGAGGCGGCGGCGAACAGCGCGCTGCCAACGATTTTGGCGCGTTTGCGCCAAGTCGCGGCGGAGGGGGCTGAAGCGACGCGGGATATGGTCGCAACCAAGGGCAGGGCGTCGTTTCTTGGCGAACGCAGTAAAGGCCACGTCGATGCCGGCGCCAAAACTGCGCAGTTGATGATTGCTGCGATCGCCGACGTGCTGGATTCCGCGGCCGCTTAAAGTCGGCCGCGAGGCGGACTAACAGCCCCAGCGCAGGGCTGCGGTATTGACCGGCGCATCCCAGTAAGCCACCATCTCGTCGTCCAGCAGAGTCAAGGTCAGCGAGCAACCGGCCATGTCCAGCGAAGTCGTAAAGTTGCCGACCAAACTGCGCTGAATACTCAGCCCGCGCCGGGTTAACTGTTGCCAAGCCAGTTCATAAACTAGATGTAGCTCGATTAACGGCGTTCCGCCGAAGCCGTTGACGTGCAGCAAGGCTTTGCTGCCGGGTGCGATGGGCAGTTCCTCGGCAATGTGATCGGTCAACTGGGCGACGATTTCGCTGGCTCCGGCCAGTTTGACGGTTTCCCTGCCGCGTTCGCCGTGGATGCCGACCCCGTATTCCATTTCGTCTGCGTTCAATGCAAAGGTCGGGTGGCCCAGCGCCGGAACCGTGCAACTGGTCAGCGCCACGCCGAGCGATGCGGTCGCTTGGTTGACGCGTTCGCCCAAGGCTTTGCAACTGGCGAGGTCGGCACCGGCTTCCGCCGCGGCGCCGACGATTTTCTCGACGATCGTGGTGCCGGCCACGCCGCGCCGGCCGATGCTATGCGATTTCGGCAGCGAAATATCGTCGTTGACCAACACGCTGGCGTTGGGCAGTGCCAGCATTTCGCCGGCCATTTCGAAATTCATCACGTCGCCGGCGTAATTTTTGACGATAAACAATATGCCGGCTCCGCCGTCGACCGCTTCGGCTGCAGCCATCATCTGGTCCGGCGTCGGCGAGGTGAACACTTGGCCCGGGCAGGCCGCATCGAGCATGCCGAAGCCGACGAAGCCGCTGTGCAGCGGTTCGTGTCCGGAGCCCCCGCCGGAGATTAGCGCGACCTTGCCGGATTTTCGTTGCTTGCGGTAGACAAAGCGCGGTTCTGGATTCAATTCCAGGATGTCGGCGTGTGCCTTTGCAAACCCTTGCAGGCTGGTATCCAGCAAACTGTTGGGATCGTCGATGAATTTTTTCATGAAGTGTCTCCGCGAGTTGAAAAAGGGTCAGGCCGGCAAGTCGAGTAACATTCGAGTGATGTCGCGAATGTCCGGCACGATCCAGGTCGGGCCGAAGTCGGCGGCGTCTACATCGGTCTGGCTGGAAACGCCACTCAGCACCATCAGGCTGCGGATGCCGGTACGCACTGCGCCGAGAATATCGGTGTCCAGGCGGTCGCCGATGGCGATGGTCTGTTCGGGGGGCGTGTTCAGCAAGCCAAGCGCCTGGCGATAGATGATCGGTTCGGGTTTGCCGATGATCATCGGTTTGATGCCGGTCGTGGCGGTCAATGCAGCCAGGATCGCGCCGTTGCCGTGGGTTTCGCCGCGTTCGGTGGGTAGCGACATGTCGCCGTTGGTGCCGATGAAGTGGGCGCCGGCACGTAGGTTCAACGTCGCGGTGGCGAGTTTGTCCCAGCTCAGCTCGCGGTCCATGCCGCAAACCACCAATTGAGCACGCGTTTCCGGTTCGGTTTCATATAGCCCGGTCAACGTAAAACCCAGGTCTAGTAGCGGCTGGCGGGCGCCGATGCCGCCGATCACGAATACGCGGGTCGCCTGCGGTTGGTAACGTTGCGCCAAATACAGAGCGGTGGCCATACCGGAGGTCAGGATTTCTTGGAAATCAACATCTACGCCCATGCCGGCCAGTTTGGCAACGTATTGTGCGGCGGTCATGCTGGCGTTGTTGGTGGCCAGTACGAACGGCAAGTTCTTGTCCCTGAGGGTCTGGAAAAATTCGACGATCCCGATCTGCGGGCGGTCGCCGTGCCATAACACGCCGTCCATGTCGATGATTAAGCCGCGGACGTCGGTGAACTCTTGCATAATGGGATCTGATGGTCGATGTTGGCGAACTTGAAAATGTCCGCTCAAAAATAGATTGAAAAGGAGCGGAACCAGGCCTCGGAACTGCCGGTTAACAGGCCGCGAAGAATTGCACAAAATGCCGTTCGCTGTCTAGCTCGTGGCGGTGTGCGTGTTTTTTGCTTGACTAAGGGTCGATAACCTAGTTTAATGAACGGCTCTTAACGCCGCCCAGGTAGCTCAGTCGGTAGAGCAGAGGACTGAAAATCCTCGTGTCGACAGTTCGATTCTGTCCTTGGGCACCACAAGTTTTTGGAAAGGCCGTAGCCCAGGTAGCTCAGTCGGTAGAGCAGAGGACTGAAAATCCTCGTGTCGACAGTTCGATTCTGTCCTTGGGCACCATTCCTTAGCGTGGTTTGTAAAAACCGAAAGCCCCTTTATGGGGTTTTTTGTTTTGTGGGCTTTCGAAAACGGAATCCCATGGCAGTGTTTGATGTTTATGGAAGAGCCTGAGGCTCTTTTTTTTTGGGTTTGAAAAGGCGAGACGGCAATGAAACAGGCTCCGGAACACTTGGTGGAATTGATCGAGCCCATCGTGGAAGGACTGGGCTACGAATGTGTGGGTATCGAGTACAACCCGCATCCATCCCATGGCATGCTGCGCGTTTATATCGACAACGAAGAGGGCATTTTGTTGGACGACTGTACCAAAGTCAGCCACCAGTTGAGCGGCATGCTCGACGTCGAAGATCCGATTCCCGGCGAGTACCAGTTGGAAGTGTCTTCGCCCGGTGCCGATCGGCCGTTTTTCAAACTGAGCCAGTTTCAGCGTTTTATCGGCAGCAAAGTCAATATAAGTTTATTCAAGCCCATCGACAAGCGTCGCAAGCTTAGTGGCGAGATCAAAAGCGTCGACGGCGACGCTGTAGTGATTCAAGAAGGCGAAAAATTATTCAGCGTGCCGTTTCAGGCAATGAGCAAGGCGCGTTTGGCGCCGGATTACGATTTTAATAGAGGAGGCCGCAGTGGCGAATAAAGAAATTCTATTGGTGGCGGATGTTTTTGCCAACGAAAAAGAAATCGATAAGGAAATCATCTTTCAGGCGATCGAATCGGCACTGGAAGCGGCCACCGTCAAACGTTACGAAAATCCGGTCAAAGTTCGGGTCGCGGTCAACCGCCAGACCGGGGACTACCTGACCTACCGCCGCTGGCAGGTTGTCGACGCCAATCCGGAAATCAACGGCGATGTCGAACATCCCGGCTGGCAAATTCTGTTGGAAGCCGCACAGTTGGATAACCCCGAGGTGCAGGTCGGCGATTACGTCGAAGAAGAGATCGAATCCGTCGCCTTTTGCCGGATTGCCGCGCAAACCGCCAAGCAGGTGATTATCCAGAAAGTGCGCGAAGCGGAACGCAAAAAAATCGTCGAGGCGTACCAGGATCGAGTCGGCGAACTGGTGACCGGTGTCGTCAAACGGCTGGAAAAAGGCAGCGTGTATCTGGATCTGGGTGGGCACGTCGAGGCTTATATCGCCCGGGAGGACATGATTCCGAAGGAGCCGGTGCGCATGGGCGACCGGGTGCGCGGCTATTTGAAAGCGGTCCGTTCCGAACCTCGCGGTCCGCAACTTTTCGTCAGCCGTACCGCGCCGGAGCTGCTGATTGCCCTGTTTCGCCTGGAAGTGCCCGAAGTGGGCGAGGGTTTGATCGACATCCTGGCCGCGGCACGAGATCCTGGGTCGCGGGCGAAAATCGCGGTTAGAGCCAACGACCCGCGCCTGGATCCGGTCGGCGCCTGCGTCGGCATGCGCGGTTCCCGGGTGCAGGCCATTTCCAACGAATTGGCCGGCGAGCGGGTGGACATCATTTTGTGGAACGCCAACGACGCGCAGTTCGTGATCAACGCCATGTCACCGGCGGAAATCCAATCGATCGTGGTCGACGAAGATAAGCACAGTATGGATGTGGCGGTGGCTACCGACAGTCTGTCGCAAGCGATCGGCCGGGGTGGCCAGAATGTGCGATTGGCGACCGAATTGACCGGCTGGGAATTGAATATCCTGGATGCGGCTCAGGTCGGTAAGAATCACGACGAGGCGGCGGCAAAGGCCAAGCAGCAATTCATGGATTTGCTGGATGTGGATGAAGAAATTGCCGGCATTCTGGTCGATGTGGGATTGAATAACATCGAGGAAATCGCTTACATCCCGGTCGACGAAATGCTGGAAATCGAGGGTTTCGACGAAGAATTGGTCGAAGCTCTGCGCAGTCGCGCCAAAGATGCGCTACTGATCAGCGCGATCGCTTCGGAAGAAAAAATCGAAACCGCGGAGCCGAGTCCGGAGTTGCTGGCCATGGAAGGGATGAGCGAGGAGTTGGCCAGAGAGATGGCAGCCAAAGGTATCCTGACTTTGGACGATCTGGCGGAGCAGGCCATCGATGATATTATCGAATTTGCCGGAATGACCGAAGAGCGTGCTGGTAAACTAATCATGAAAGCCCGCGAGTCTTGGTTCGCAGAGGATAAGGGCTGAGGCCGGAGGAAATTATGAGCGATAAAACAGTACAGGAATTAGCGGAAGTAGTAGGCATCCCTCTGGAACGTTTTTTGGAACAGCTGAAAGAAGCCGGCCTTAGCGCCAGCGCGCCGGACGACGTCATCGACGACGACGAGAAAATCAAGCTGCTTGCCCATTTGCGCAAGCGCCACGGCAAAACCGATGCCGATCAGGAGGCGGCTACGCCGAAGCGGATCACTTTGAAGCGTAGTACCAAGACCGAATTGAAACAATCGACTCCGCCCGGTGCGGCCGTCAAGACGGTTAGCGTCGAAGTCCGCAAACAAAAAACGTACATCAAACGTAGTGATTTGCTAGGCAACGAGGAGCAAAGGCAAGCGGAGCTGGCGAAGCAGGCCTTGGAAGAGCAGCGCAAACAGCAGTTGTTGGATGAGGAAAAGCGTAAGCAGCAAATCGAACTGAAAGCCCAGGAAGAAGCGGCTGCCGTTGCCGCGAGCAATGTTGCTGCCGCGCCGGAGCCGGCTCCAGTCCAGCAGAGTCCGGCGCCGGAAGTGAAGCCCGAAACGCCGGCAGTTGAGGCGCAGGCCCCCGCCAAACCGGTGGAAATGACCGAAGAGCAGCGTTTGGAGGAAGAAAAGAAACAGCGCCTGGAAGCAGCAGTGCAACGAACGGCCGAGAAGGTCAAAAAGAAAGCTGAAGCCAAGCAACAGCAAACGCTGCACAAGAAAAAAGCCGAATTCAAGCCTTCGCGCGGTCCTACTCCCGATGTCGAAGTCGATCGCGGCGGCGGCGATGCGCGGCGCGGCAAGGCTAAGAAAGCAAAATCTGCTCCTCGTCGGGAAAAACCCGAATTTGAGATTGATTTGCAGCAGTCGCGGCATAAGTTCGAAAAGCCGATGGCTCCGACTGTTTACGAAGTGACGATTCCGGAAACCATCGTGGTATCGGATCTGGCGCAGAAAATGAACATCAAGGCTGCGGAAGTGATCAAGCACCTGATGAAGCTGGGCATCATGACCACCATCAATCAGACCATCGATCAGGAAACCGCCGTGATTTTGGTGGAAGAGATGGGTCACAAAGCCATCATGCAGAGCGAGGATGATTTCGAGCAAGAGATGTTGGCCGAGGTAATTGGCGATGCCGGCGAAGTCAAGCTTTCGCCGAGAGCGCCTATCGTTACCATTATGGGCCACGTTGACCATGGTAAAACCTCCTTGCTGGATTACATCCGCAAAACTCGCGTCGCTGCGGGCGAGGCGGGCGGTATCACCCAGCACATCGGTGCATACCAGGTCAAAACCGATCACGGTTCCGTGACGTTTCTGGATACCCCGGGCCACGCGGCATTTACCGCTATGCGGGCGCGCGGCGCGGAAGTCACCGACATCGTTATTGTCGTGGTCGCCGCCGACGACGGTGTGATGCCGCAAACCAAAGAGGCGATCGACCATGCTCGCGCCGCCAATGTACCGATCATTGTCGCGCTGAATAAAATCGACAAACCGGAAGCCAATCCGGACCGGGTCATGCAGGAATTGGCCACGCTGAACGTGGTGCCGGAAGAATGGGGCGGCGACGTGCAGTTCCTGAAGGTTTCGGCGAAAACCGGCGCCGGTATCGACGATTTGATCGAAGCCTTGATCGTTCTGGCCGAGGTGCTGGAATTGAAAGCCCCGAAAGACGGTATCGCATCCGGTGTCTGTATCGAGTCTCGGTTGGACAAAGGCCGCGGCGTGGTTGCCACCGTACTGATTCAGAAAGGTACGCTGAACAAGGGCGAGTTTGTCTTGTGCGGCCACGAATACGGCCGGATCCGGGCGATGTTCGACGAGAATTCGCACGCCATCAAATCGGCCGGCCCGAGTGCGCCGGTCGAAATTTTGGGCTTGTCCGGTACGCCGGATGCCGGCGACGAGTTCCTGGTCGTGCAGAACGAGCGGGTCGCGCGGGAACTGGCGGCACACCGCGAAGAACGCAAACGTTCCAGTCGGCATGCTGCACAGCATGCGTCGAAACTGGACGACGTCTTTTCCCGGATGTCTGCCGGCGAGACTTCGACTCTCAACGTCGTCATCAAAACCGACGTACAGGGCAGTTTGGAAGCCTTGCGCGAATCTCTGGTCGGCCTGTCGACCGAGGAAGTACAAGTTAAGTGCATTTATGGCGGCGTTGGCGGTATCAACGAGGGCGACGCCAACTTGGCGCTAGCGTCCAATGCGATTCTGATCGGTTTCAACGTTCGTGCCGATGCGGTAGCGCGCAAACTGATCGAGGAAAAGGATATCGATCTGCACTACTACAGCATCATTTACGAAGCGATCGACGAAGTGAAGCGCGCGATCAGCGGTATGCTGGCGCCGGACATTCAGGAAAAAATCGTCGGTCTGGCCGAGGTTCGCGACGTATTCCGCTCGCCGAAGTTCGGTGCGATCGCCGGCTGTATGGTCGTCGACGGCTTCGTCAAACGCAATCTGCCGATCCGCGTGCTGCGCAACAATGTAGTGATTTTCGAAGGCCAATTGGAATCTTTGCGCCGCTTCAAAGACGACGTCAACGAAGTCAAAATGGGCATGGAGTGCGGTATCGGCGTGAAAAACTACAACGACGTCAAGGCCGGCGACCAGATCGAGGTCTATGAACGTATCGAAGTGAAGCGGGAAATCTAAACTATGGGCAGAGAATACGGCCGCAGTCAGCGTGTCGCTTCGGAAATGCAGAAGGAGTTGGCGGCGATCATGCAACGCGACGTCAAGGACAGTCGGTTGGGTTTCGTGACGATCAACGATGTCGAATTGTCCAGGGATTTAGCTGTGGCGAAAATTTTCGTCACAGTACTGAATGCCGACGATGCCGGCAAGGCGGCCAATGTCAAAGTGTTGAACGAGATATCGCCGTTCATTCGCCACGAGTTGGCCAAGCGCATGCGCTTACGGCATATCTCGGAATTGCACTTTTATTACGACAATTCCTTCGATACCGGTATGCGCGTCGCAGCCTTGTTGCACGATTTGGAAGGCGGTAAGACCGCTGCGGCTAGCGACGATACTACGGAATAGGACGTTTAATGGCAAAACGCAAGACCGGGCGCGATGTCCATGGCATCGTGCTGCTCGATAAACGCTTGGGTGTGTCCTCTAACCAAGCATTACAGGAAGTCAAGCGCTTGTTCAATGCCAATAAAGCCGGGCATACCGGCGCTTTGGACCCGCTAGCGACAGGGTTGTTGCCGCTTTGTTTCGGCGAAGCCACCAAAGTATCGGCTCTAATGCTCGACGACGACAAGCGCTACTCGGTTACCATGCAATTGGGTGTGATGACCGACACCGGCGATAGCGAGGGTAAAGTCATTGCCGAAATGCCGGTGCCAGCATTGGATAGCGTGCAATTGCAGGACTGTCTGGCGGGTTTCGTCGGCGAGATCGAACAAGTGCCGCCGATGTATTCCGCGCTCAAGCATCAAGGTCAAAAATTGTACGAATTGGCCAGGGCGGGTAAAACCGTCGAAAGGCAAGCTAGACGTATCAAAATATACGGCTTGGAATTGGTCGAGGTCGATGCGGACCACGGGCGGTTAACGCTCGACGTATCGTGCTCGAAGGGCACCTACATCCGCACTTTGGCCGAAGATATCGGTACTCGCTTGGGTACTTGCGCCAGTGTCACGATGCTGCGCCGGACTGCCGCCGGCATGTTTCGTATCGGTCAAGCTCACACGCTGGAAGCGTTGCAGGCGATGAGTCCTGAGCAGTTGCTACTGGTTTTGATTGGATTGGACCAACCTCTGCTCGATATGCCGGAAATCTCATTAAATGCCGAACAAGCGGAGCGGGTCCGCCAAGGGCAGCGCATCCGAGTGGCAGAAGCCGCTGCCGAGCGGGTCAGAATCTATTCCCCGGAATGCTTTTTGGGGTTGGGTGAAATTTCAATGGATGGTAAACTAGCGCCGAAAAAATTGTTTCATCTGGATAACCAAACTACTTGATTATCCGGGAAAATGCACCGTCGCTGCACCCTATTGCGGAGACGTTGCCCTCTCGCCATCGTCAGATGGTTTTTTAAAATCAAAATTAATCGATAGGGATTAAGAATGTCATTAACTGCAGAACAAAAAAAAGCCGTCGTTGAAGAATACCGTTTGTCGGAATCCGATACCGGCTCTACCGAAGTACAGGTTGCGTTGTTGACCGCCAACATTAACCAACTAACTCCGCATTTCGCTACCCACAAGAAAGACAACCACTCGCGTCGCGGTCTGCTGCGCATGGTTAACCAACGCCGCAAGTTGCTGGATTATTTGAAAAACACCGATGTGGCGCGTTACCGTTCCTTGATCGAACGCTTGGGTATTCGTAAGTAGCAATATCTGGAAACGGCGCATGGGGCGCCGTTTCTGCTTTAGGGCAACATTTTTAGCATAACCTTTAAACAAAGGAACCTTATAGTGAATCCTATCAGGAAACAATTTCAGTACGGCGATCGTCTCGTCACGTTAGAAACCGGCGAGATTGCCCGCCAAGCCAATGGCGCGGTCATCATCGACGTCGAGGGCACCACGTTGTTGGTGACCGTGGTCGGCAAGAAAGAAAGCAGCGGCGGCGATTTTTTTCCGTTGACTGTCGATTATCAAGAAAAAGCCTTTGCAGCCGGTAAAATTCCCGGCGGTTTTTTCAAGCGTGAAGGCCGTCCGAGCGAGAACGAAACACTGATCTCGCGTCTGATCGATCGCCCGATTCGCCCGTTGTTTCCGGAAGGTTTCACCAACGAAGTACAGATCATCGCTACCGTCCTGTCACTGAACCCTGAGGTAGACACCGAAGCCCCCGCCATTTTGGGTGCTTCCGCTGCTCTGGCCGTATCCGGTTTGCCGTTCAACGGCCCGTTGGGCGCTGCAACGATCGGTTACATCGACGGTCAATACGTGCTGAATCCTACCTTGCCGCAACTGAAGGAATCTCGCTTGCGGTTGATGGTAGCCGGCACGCAAAAAGCCGTACTGATGGTCGAGTCCGAAGCCGATCTGTTGCCTGAAGAGGTGATGCTGGGTGCGGTGTTGTTCGGCCACGAGCAAATGCAGGTTGCGATCAATGCGATCAACGAATTCGCCGCCGAAGCCGCTACACCGGCAATGGCTTGGATGCCGCCGGCCGACAACGAAGCCCTGAAAGTCGCCGTTGCCGCCGAAGCCGAAGCGCAAATCAAAGCCGCGTACCAAATTCCCGAGAAATTGGCTCGGCAGGATGCGCTCAGCGCAATCCGCAATGCCGTCGTCGAAAAATTGACTGCCGATGGCCTTTACGATGAAAAAGACATCCGCGATGTGATCGAAACGCTGGAGTACAACATCGTCCGCGGTGCTATTCTGAACGACCGCAAACGTATCGACGGTCGCGATTTGACTACCGTAAGGCCAATCACAATCCGGACCGGCGTATTGCCGAGAACTCACGGTTCCGCCTTGTTTACTCGTGGTGAAACCCAGGCCCTGGTCGTCGCCACGTTAGGGACCGAGCGCGACGCCCAGATCATTGATGCGCTGGCTGGCGAATACAAGGATACTTTCCTGTTTCACTACAATTTTCCGCCGTTCAGCGTCGGCGAAACCGGCCGTACCGGCTCGCCGAAACGCCGCGAAATCGGCCATGGCCGTCTGGCCAAGCGCGGCGTACAAGCGGTGTTGCCGAACATGGGCGAATTCCCTTACGTTCTGCGCGTCGTATCCGAAATCACCGAATCGAACGGCTCCAGTTCCATGGCTTCGGTCTGCGGCAGCAGTTTGGCGTTGATGGATGCCGGCGTCCCTATCAAGGCGCCGGTGGCTGGTATCGCGATGGGCTTGATTAAGGAAGGCGACCAGTTTGCCGTGTTGTCGGACATTCTGGGCGACGAGGATCACTTGGGCGATATGGATTTCAAAGTGGCCGGTTCCGAAAACGGCGTCACTGCGCTGCAAATGGACATCAAGATCGACGGCATCACGCCGGAGATCATGAAAGTTGCATTGGATCAAGCGAAGCAGGGCCGATTGCATATTTTGGGTGAGATGAACAAAGCCTTGTCCAGTTCGCGTACCCAAATGTCCGACTTTGCGCCGCGTATCATCAGCTTCAAGATCGATCCGGCGAAAATCCGCGAAGTCATCGGCAAAGGCGGCGTGACGATTCGTGCCATCACCGAACAAACCGGAGCCAGCGTCGATTTGACCGACGACGGTACCGTCAACATCGCCTCGGTCGATAAAGCCGCCGGCGAAGAAGCCAAGCGCATGATCGAAGAAATTACCGCCGAAGTCGAAGTGGGTAAAACCTACGAAGGCAAGGTCGTACGCTTGATGGATTTCGGCGCGTTCGTGACTATCCTGCCCGGCAAAGACGGTTTGGTACACATTTCGCAAATTTCCGACGAGCGCGTCGAAAAGGTCAGCGACAAGTTGTCCGAGGGCGACGTAGTCAAGGTCAAAGTGCTGGAAATCGATCGCCAAGGCAGGGTGCGCTTGAGCATGAAGGAAGTCGATAGCGACTGATTTTATTGCCGTTACTGCATCGATTGGAAAAGGGCCGTAAGGCCCTTTTTTGTTGCTGCGCTATCGTTTTTGGATTTGCCCCAGCGGTATTGAGCTGTGACCGGTGGGTCATGGAAATTCGGTTGTCCTCACGTATAGCCGATTTTCTGATCGGTATCGGGCAGAGCATTGCTAGCGTTTCGCTGCCGGGTCGGCAAGATTTCGTCGGGTCGGGTAAAATTGGCCGGATTTTATTTGGCTGTTGTCATGTTGCATTCGAATTACTTTAATCAGGATTGCCGGGATTGTCCGCGCTTGGCTGGATTTCTCGATAACGTCAAGCTGAAATACCCCGATTACCACGCCTTGCCGGTCGCACCGTTCGGCGATCCCGGCGCCAGATTGCTGGTGGTCGGTCTGGCGCCGGGCATGCATGGGGCTAACGCCAGTGGCCGGCCGTTCACGGGCGATTATGCCGGGCTGTTGCTGTATCAAGCGTTGTACGACTTTGGTTTCAGCAATCAAGCGGATTCGATTGCTCTCGACGATGGCTTGATATTGAGCAACTGCCGGATCACGAATGCCGTGAAATGCCTGCCGCCGCAAAACAAACCCTCCGGGGACGAAATCAAGCGTTGCAATCGTTATTTGGCTGCAGAAATTGCAACGCTAACGGAGCATTCCGTGATTCTGGCATTGGGCAATATCGCTCACCAAGCTGTGTTGCGTGCTTACGGTTTGAAAAGCACTGTCGCCAAGTTCGGCCATCATCGCACCTTTGCATTGCCGGACGGCAACACCTTGGTGAGTTCCTACCATTGCAGTCGCTATAACGTGCAGACAAAGCGCTTGAACATGGCGATGCTGGCCGAAGTCTTTTTCACCATTCGATCTTTACTGGACAGCCGTGGAGAATAGCGACGCAGCGGGTTTCGACGCCAAGGCCTTCATCAAAACGCTGACCCAGCGTCCCGGTATTTACAAGATGCTGGACGACAAAGGCGAGATTATCTATATCGGCAAGGCCAAGAACCTGAAAAACCGGGTGTCGAGTTATTTTAGAAGCAACGCCGCTTCACCCAAGCAGCAGGCTATGGTGGCTAAAGTCGCAGCGATCGAGGTCACTGTCACTCATACCGAAGGCGAAGCCTTGCTGTTGGAAAGCCAGCAGATCAAGCGCCATAAACCGCGCTACAACATTAGTTTGCGCGACGACAAGTCGTATCCGTATGTGTTTATTTCCAGCTTTCACGACTTTCCGCAATTGACTTTCCACCGTGGGGCCAAGAAGCGGCGCGGTAGATATTTTGGGCCGTACCCGAGCGCCAGCGCGGTGAAAGAAACCCTAAAACTGTTGCAAAAAATATTTCCGGTGCGGCAGTGTGAGGATTCGTATTACAACGCCCGTTCCCGGCCGTGCTTGCAGTACCAGATCGAACGCTGTACCGCACCGTGCGTCGGGTTGGCGACCAAGGAACGGTATGCCGCCGATGTGGACAATACCATTTTGTTTCTGGAGGGCAAGGGCGGATTGTTGATCGATCGGCTGGTCGGCAAGATGGAGGCGGCCGCGGCGGAGTTGGAGTTCGAGCAGGCGGCCGCGTACCGCGATCAAATCGCCCGTCTGCGTGCGGTGTTGGAGAAGCAATGCGTGGAGGGCGAGCGCGGCGACGTCGATATCGTGGCCTGTGCTGCCAAAACCGGCATGGCGTGTGTGCAAGTGTTTTACATTCGCAATGGCCAACACTTGGGCAATCGGCAGTTTTTTCCGAAAATGGCGGATGAAAACCAACCGGAAGAAATATTGCAGGCATTCATTGCCCAATATTATTTGGACAAGACGGTTCCGCACGAATTGATCGTCAGCCATGCCTTGCCGGAATCGGCTTTGGTTGGCGAGGTGTTGGCCGAGCAGGCCAAGCATGCGGTGGCGATCTCGAGTAATGTACGCGGTGAGCGATTGAAATGGCTGCAAATGGCGATGACCAATGCTGAGAACGCTTTGACTGCCCGTCTGGCCGACAAACAGGGATTGTTCGGCCGCTTCGCCAGTTTGCAACAGGAGTTGGCTTGCGATGCGATCCCGGAAAGATTGGAGTGTTTCGATATCAGCCACACCCAAGGCGAACAGACCGTCGCATCGTGCGTCGTATTTAACAGAGAAGGGCCGGTGAAAAGCGATTACCGGCGTTTCAATATCGACGGGATAACGCCGGGCGACGATTATGCCGCAATTTACCAGGCGGTTTCCAGGCGGTTCAAACGGCTGAAGCAAGGCGAGCACAGGGCTCCGGATATTTTGTTTATCGACGGCGGTAAGGGTCAGGTCGCGGAGGCGGAAAAGGCTTTGGCCGAATTGGAGATAAACGATGTTATGATAGTCGGGGTTGCCAAGGGGCCCGATCGCAAAGCCGGTATGGAAAAGATCATTCTGGTTGGTAATGGACAGCCGTTGGATGTAACGCCGGGAGCCTCCGCTTTACTATTGATTCAACAGATTCGCGACGAGGCGCATCGTTTTGCTATAACCGGGCACAGACAGCGGCGCGCTAAAATCAATAAGCAATCGGTATTGGAGGATATTGCCGGACTGGGGCCGAAAAGAAGACAGGTTTTGCTGAAGCAGTTTGGCGGGTTGCAGGGAGTATCCAGCGCAGGTGTGGATGCTTTGGCCAGTATAGATGGTATAAGCCGGCAATTAGCACAGCGGATTTACGACACGTTTCACCACCAAGATGGCCATTAGATTCACAATTCCGACTTATTTGACCTTGCTGAGGATCGCGCTGATCCCGTTGTTGGCCATCGTATTTTATTTGCCCTGGCAATATTCGAATATTGCCAGTACGCTGATCTTTCTGATTGCCGGCGTTACCGATTGGTTGGACGGATATTTGGCCAGAAAAATGAATATGCAAACGGCTTTTGGCGCTTTTCTGGATCCGGTGGCCGATAAGTTGATGGTGGCGATCGTTCTGGTTTTGATCGTGCAGGAACAAGGCAATCCTTTTCTAGCTGTGCCGGCGGCAGTTATCATCGGCCGTGAGATTGCCATAGCCTCGCTACGGGAATGGATGGCGGAGATCGGCCAACGCGCCAAAGTTAAGGTATCGTTATTGGGAAAATGGAAAACCACTGCGCAAATGACTGCAGTCAGTCTGTTGTTGTATCGCGAGGATTTATTCGGTTTGCCGATCAATTCGATGGGGTATTGGCTGTTATATTTGTCGGCAATTTTGACGTTGTGGTCGATGGTCAATTACTTGGTAGCGGCTTTTTCCACCATCAGCGAATAAAATAATAAAGCGGTATTATTACTGCAATAACAGAGAGTAAGCAGCAGGTAAAGCTGTATATAAGAGCATGGAACAAGATTTAGAATTAACATCAGAGAACACGCAGAAAAAAACGGTTAGTCAGGATGAGGTATTGCAGGCGGCGCTGAAACTGTTCGCCGAAAAAGGCTATTTCAATACTTCATTGACCGATATTAAGAATGCGCTAGGTATTAAAACCAACAGTGGTATTAACCAGTTCTTCAAAACCAAACAAGCCATTGCGCAGACTTTGCATGAGAATATTCTCGATAGTTTGAGTATATCAATCGATGATATTCGCCGCCGTAACCGTAAGGCGGCAGAGCAATTGCGAGAAATCGTCGATTTATTGTTCCGTTTGACCGACGATGCGCCGGAAGTGGTGCAGTTTCTGCTGTTTGTTAACAGCGACGAGTTTCTGTCTGAGCCGAAGCCACTATTGGATACGGCAGCGTTTGTCAAAATCAAACGCATTTTTCAGAACGGTGTCAAAGACGGTGAAATCAAAGCCATCGATCCGTTGCTGGCTTACACTTACTTTTTTGGCATCATCAACCATACTTTGCAAATGGTGATGACAGGCGGGCTTCCCAAGTCAGCCGATAGCTACTTGCCTCAAGCCTGGCTGGTGGCATGGGGTTGTATCGCCAAAAAATAACTTACTCAAAGAGTATCAGCGCGGCAGCGGAGGATTAAGTGGATGTTGGATAGTATTAAGATTGGCATGATTGGTTTGGGCTATGTCGGACTACCTTTGGCGGTGGAATTTGGCCGAAAATATCCCACCGTGGGTTTCGATATCAATCGTAATCGTATTCAGGAATTGCGAGCCGGGCGTGATCACACTCTGGAAGTCAGCGAAGAGGAGTTGGCCGCCGCCACAAAACTGACCTACAGCGCCGATTTGCAGGATATAGCCGATTGTTCGGTTTATATAGTTACGGTACCAACTCCGATAAACGAGCATAAACAGCCGGATTTGACGCCGCTAGAAAAGGCTAGCGATCTGCTCGGCAAGGTTATCAAACACGGCGATATCGTGATTTACGAATCTACGGTTTATCCCGGCGCCACCGAAGAAGTTTGTGTACCTATCCTAGAGAAAGTGTCCGACTTGAAATTTAACCGGGATTTTTTCGTCGGCTATAGCCCCGAGCGGATCAACCCCGGCGATAAACTGCATCGGGTCACCAACATATTGAAGGTTACCTCGGGTTCGACACCCGAGATTGCAGAAAAGGTCGACGCGCTTTATAAAAGTATAATTACTGCGGGTACCCATAAAGCCAGCAGCATCAAAGTTGCCGAAGCCGCCAAAGTGATAGAAAACACGCAACGCGACGTGAATATCGCCTTAATCAACGAGTTAGCGTTAATCTTCAACAAATTAGGTATTGATACTGAGGAAGTGTTGCTGGCCGCCGGTACCAAATGGAATTTTTTGCCGTTTAGGCCTGGCTTGGTGGGGGGGCACTGTATCGGTGTGGACCCTTATTATTTGACGCATAAAGCTCAGGCGATCGGTTATAACCCGGAAGTGATCTTGTCCGGTCGCCGCATTAACGACGGCATGGGTGTTTATGTGGTTTCTCAACTGGTCAAGTTGATGCTGAAAAAGCGTATTCACGTCCAGGAAGCCAATGTGTTGATTATGGGTTTAACTTTCAAAGAAAATTGTCCGGATATCCGTAACACGCGGGTAGTCGATATTGTAAATGAATTGCATACCTACGGTGTTAACGTCGACGTTTATGATCCCTGGGTCAGCGCCGACGAAGCGCGCCACGAATACGGCATATCTCCGGTCGATCATCCGGAAAAGGGCAAATACGACGCCATTATTCTGGCGGTAGCTCACGATCAATTCCGGCAAATGCCTATTTCCGAGATTAGGAGTTTAGGTACGCCGCAAACCATTGTTTATGATTTAAAGTATCTGTTTCCGGCCGACCAAACGGATGCAAGGTTGTAAGTGATGAGAATTATGGTGACCGGCACTGCTGGGTTTATCGGCAGCCATTTGGCGCTTAAACTGCTTGAGCGCGGCGACGAAGTTATCGGCATCGATAATCTCAACGACTATTACGACGTCAATCTCAAACTTAGCCGTTTGGCTAGAATTAAAGACTATCCCGGATTTACCGACGTAAGGTTGGATATTGCGGATCGGGCAGGTATCGAAGCTGTTTTCAAGCAGTACCATCCGCAAAAAGTGGTCAATTTAGCGGCGCAAGCGGGCGTGCGATATTCGCTGGAAAATCCACACGCCTATATTGATAGTAACATCGTCGGCTTTATCAATATTTTGGAAGGATGCCGACACTACAATGTCGAGCATCTAGTTTACGCCTCCAGCAGTTCGGTTTACGGCGCCAATGAATCAATGCCATTTTCCGTGCACGATAATGTGGACCATCCATTAAGTTTGTACGCTGCGTCGAAAAAAGCCAATGAATTGATGGCGCACACTTACAGCAATCTCTATCGACTTCCGACTACAGGTTTACGTTTTTTCACGGTTTACGGGCCTTGGGGACGCCCGGACATGGCTTTGTTTTTGTTCACGAAGGCCATTTTGGCAGGCGAAAAAATTAAGGTATTCAACTACGGGAAGCATCGGCGCGATTTTACCTATATAGATGATATTGTCGAAGGCGTGATTTGTACGTTGGACCACAATGCGCAGGCCAACCCTGACTGGAACGGCTTGAGTCCGGACCCCGGTACCAGCAAGGCGCCTTGGCGTGTTTACAATATCGGTAACCAGAATCCGGTCGAATTGATGACATATATCGAGACTTTGGAGCGTTATTTAGGCAAAACGGCGGAAAAAGAGTTATTGCCGTTACAACCGGGTGACGTTCCGGACACCTATGCCGATGTCGAAGCGTTGGTCAACGACGTCGGCTACAAACCGAGTACCAGTATAGAACAAGGGATTAGACGTTTTGTTGAATGGTATCTAGCTTATTATCAAGTAGATTGGCGATAGGCGCTCGCTGACGCTGAAAATCTTGGAAACGGAGCGGTAGCGAAGTGAAGATTTTTAGTCCCCGATAGCCGTAGCGCCGGGCGGGTTTTCGCAGCGAAGCGGAGAAAACCTGCAAGGCCTCGCGAAACGGCGTCAAGTCATGCGAGAGCCTAAGTTCCGACCCCTTGTTGGGTCGGGACGAGGTGACGCGGACGAATCGGGGTCGCCGAAGGCATCAGCGGTCGCTATTTTTGCCGATTTTTTCTAGCAGGATGCCCGAAAAAATCTTTCGGCAAAAATAGCGACTCTCCGATTCATCCAGTGTATGGAGATGTTTACGGATGGTGGGGCGGGATAATTTGAATCGTTTGGCCAACTCACTGACGGTCGCTTTCTCCACAAAATGCAACCGCCGAATTTCGGCTACTTCTTCCACGTCTATCACTCCAGGATTCTCCGGCAAAAAGCCGGGCATTGAACAACCTGGGGTGGAAA
>NZ_JANIBM010000011.1 GCF_024505045.1 Methylomonas aurea
CTCTGTTAAATCATGGTTGGTTTCCCAGTATCGATTACGGGCATCGTAATCAATTTTGAGCTCCTTCAGACGTTTAAGTAAAAGGGACAGATCACTATCATGGAAAATACGTTCGACAATTAATTGACCTTCCACCAAGTACAAAGGTGGGGGAAGTATATCGGCGACAACGTCTTTACCTTGGCCCATTCTTTGAGCAGCATCACTTACAGTTTGTAACGAGTGGTATCCAAGAAAAGTGACTCCAACTAAAACTAATGAAGCAACCCATGCCATTAATTGTAATTTGGTTGCTAGCGGTAGGCGGTTAAGCATGATTTTGGCACTCCGTTGTGTTTTATTGTCCGCCCGGCAAAGGTAGACCGGATTTATCAGGAATGCAATGTAAGGATTATCTGTCAGATAAACTAACAAAGAGAATAAATTTTCACCTCAGAAATTCCGAAAAACTACATAAAGCTTCTGGGCGGAGGGTTGTTTGAAATGCCAGGGAAATCAGGCTTTGCCAACGATGGCAATTTACCGCTATGCATAGTTGCGCACTATATGGGTTCGTCACAAGCCGATTATGCCCAAACCAACCAAGCCATGAATTTTCCCGGAATCGAATTCTAATCATGTGATTGAACTCAATCATAAACACAGCGGCTTTCATTCCTCTCTCATTTTGCAAATAGCTGAAAAAAACCCGCCATTGGCGGGTTTCCGCGGCTTAGATTTCGGCGCTGCTTAGCCACAAATCATGCTTGTTGCACAGACTAAGGGCATACAGCGTGCCGCTATAGTTATCCAGCGTAAATTCCGAGACCGGCAGCGGCTCCTTGGTTGGGTCGAACAAATGTTCGGCCAGGAATTTATAGTCCTTGTCCAGCAACACGTGCTTGACGATGTAATGCTCGTAAGCCTTCATTTCGTGCGTGGTCGTCACCTTTACCTTGGTCTTGCCACCGTCCTTGCTGGTCTCGATCAACGGCAAATGGGTTTTGCCCTTGCCGGCCCAGCGCCCCTGCGAGGCTTCGGTGTAGTACAAGTCGCCGGGCGGCGTCGGTTGACTGCCGGCTGCGGCGCGGTTGACCGTGGCAAGGCTCAGGCCGGCGACGGTGCCGGCCGCGCTGAGTTTCATAAAATCGCGACGTTCCATGGGTTATTTCCTGAGTAAGGGTGGATGGGTATCAGGCAGCCCATGTCTGGGCTGACCGGTTGGCTAAAGGCCTCTGCCGACGTTTGCCGTAATCGGTCCTCAGTTCGGTAAGCTTAACTGGGTTTCTTGGTTGCGGGTTCGGCTTTTTCCGCCGTTTTCGGCGCTGTTTCGACGATGCCGACCGTTTCGCCTTCGATCAACAAATCGGAAGGACTGGCGACCAGCAGGTCGTCGGCGGATAGGCCATCGACGATTTCGACTTCCTTGCCCAAATCCCGACCCAACTTGACCGGTTTGAAGCCGATTTTTTTGTCATTACCGACCACGACGACATGTGTTCCAGCCTGGTCGATCACCAAGGTATTGGCCGGGGCCACCAAGGCCGGCGCTTTGCTGGGTACGCTGATACTGATCTCGACGTAGCTGCCGGGCAGCAATTTGGCGTCGTTATTGGCCAATACTATCTCCGCCTGGCGGCTGCGGGTCGCGGTATCCAGCGCACCGGCCACCCTTTCGACCCGAGCGTTCAGCGGTTTGCTGTCCTCCTTGTCCGGCAGGCGGACACTGACGCTCTGACCGGTTTTGATTTCGTCGGCGTAGGCTTGCGGCACCCAGACGTTCAAGCGTAGCGGGTCGGTCTGGGTCAGTGCGAACAACTCCTGAGTACCGGCGCTGATCAAGGCGCCGACATCGACCGAGCGCCTGGTGATGACGCCGTTGAAAGGCGCCACCACCCGCCGGTAACCTTCGATGTTTTCCAAGCGCTTGACGTTGGCCACCGTAGCCGCGACATCGGCCTCCGCTTGCATGAAAGCAGCGCGTTTTTCCTCGAACTCCTGCAGCGGCGCGCCGTCGGTTTCGTTGAGCTGGCTCCAGCGTTGCAGCGTGGTGCGCGCCAGTTCGGCCTTGGCCTTGACTTGCGCCAGCGTCGCCCGGCCTTGCGCCAGTTCGTGTTCCAGTTCCGGCACGTCGATCTCGGCCAGCAAGTCGCCTTGCTTGACGGTATCACCGATGGTTTTGTGCCACTTCTTCAGGTAGCCGTTGGCGCGGGCGAAGATTTGGGTTTCGGTGTAGCCGCGCAAGGTCGCCGGCAGCGTCAGTTTACGCGCGCTGTCGCCAACCCGGGGACGAGCGACGATGACGTTGCGTTGCAAGGCTTCGGCGGTGGTTTGCTGTAATTGGACGTCATGGCGCTGATTGGCGGCCAGGCGCAACGCGGCACCGGACAATAACAGACCAAGCAGGACCAGGCCGGCGCGCTTGGTTTGCTTTAACGTGGCGCCGGCGTTAGCGGTTTTCGGTAGTTCGAAGGCATGACTGGGTTGAGTTTTCATAATCGGTTTTAGGCAACTGAAAAAACGGAATGGGAACGGCGCCGTTCCAGCCAGCGATGGACGCCGGCGAATACCAGGGGTACGAACAGCAGGGTGGACACAGTGGCGAAAGCCAGGCCGCCAATCACGGCGCGGCCCAATGGGGCGTTTTGTTCGGCGCCTTCGCCCCAGCCGATCGCCATCGGCAACATGCCGACGATCATCGCAAAGGCGGTCATCAGCACCGGCCGCAAGCGGGTGGCGGCGGCTTCCAGTGCGGCGGTGGTTGGCGGTACGCCGTCGGCGAGCCGGCTACGAGCGAACGACACCAACAAAATGCTGTTGGCGGTGACCACGCCCATCGCCATGATGCTGCCGGTCAGCGCCGGAATGCTCAAGGTGGTGCCGGTCAGAAACAGGGTCCAGGCGATGCCGGCCAGTGCTGCGGGCAGGGCACTGACGATGATCGCCGGGTCGAGCCAGGATTGAAAATTCACCACCAGCAGTAGGTAGAGCAAGACGATAGCCACCGCCAAACCCGACGCCAGGCCGGTGAACGAGCTGTCCAGGGTTTGCAACTGGCCGCGTACGTTCAGGTCCACGCCGCGCGGCAATTTGCCGCGCATCTCTTGGACGATGGCGTCGATCTCGCGGCCGACCGATCCCAGGTCGCGATCCTCGACGTTGGCGTAAATGTTCAGCACGTTATAGGCGTTGTAATGCGTGACCGCCGCCGGTAGCACGGTCCGTTTCAAGTTGACCAGATTGCCGAGCAGCTGCGGCTGGTCGCTGCTGCCGCTAACCGGGATGCGCAGCAGGGCATCAAGATTGTCCAGATCCAACGGATTGCCCATCACGCCGATATTGACCGAGTTGCCGTTGGCCGGATTCAGCCAGAATTGCGGCGCAGTCTGCATGCTGCCGCTCAAGGTCAGCAGCAGGTTTTGCGCCACGTCTCTGGCCGACAAGCCCATTTGCTGCAACTGCTGGCGGTTCATTTCCAGTTCCAGCGCCGGTTTGTGCATGCGTTGGTAAATATGGGCGTCGACGATGCCGGGAATTCGCTGCAGGCGGCGCTGGAACGCCAGCACATGCGGCAGCACGTCCTCGGTTTTGCCGCCGACGAATTGAACATCGATCGGCGCCGGCACGCCAAAATTCAGGGTTTGGCTGACCTGGTCGGCCGGTTGGAAGAAAAATTCCAATGCCGGAAATTGTTTGGGCAAGGCTGCGCGCAAGGCCTTGATGTATTCGACGCTGGGGCGATGGTCGCCGGGGCGCAGCGAAATCATGATCTCGCTGTCGGCCGTGTCCATCGTCCCGGAGTTGCCGAACAGGGTGTTACGAGTGCTGTAAGGGCCGCCGATGATGTCGAGCAGGTCGGCGATTTCTTCCTTGGGGATAATCCGGCGGATTTCCGCTTCGACGGCGTCGATGTGCTGCGGCATTTCTTCGATGCGGGTGCCGGACGGCGCGCGGACGTGCAGGCGGATCTGGCCGGCATCCACCGCCGGGAACAAGTCCTCGCCGAGCAGCGGCACTAAAGCCAACGAAGCCAGGCAAAAACCGAGAATCGTCGAGCCGTAGCGCAGCTTGTGTTTCAACAGATGGCTGACCAGCACCACGTATCGGCCCCGAAGAGTTTCGAAGCCGGTCTCGAAACCTTGGTGCAGATGCTGGAAACCCCGCGCCAACGCATTGCCCGGCGCGGCATCCAGCTGGCCGTGATGGCCGGACATGACGTACATCACCAGCGTCGGCACCAAGGTACGCGACAGAATATAGGAAGCCAACATCGCGAACACTACCGCTTCCGCCATCGGTACGAACAGGCTGCGGGCCACGCCGGTCAGGAAGAACATCGGCACGAAGACGATGCAGATGCACAGCGTCGAAACCAAGGCCGGCATTGCAATCTCCGCCGCGCCGTCGAGAATGGCCTGCTGCGGATTCTTGCCCAGCAGCATTTGCCGCTCGATGTTTTCGATCTCGACGGTGGCGTCGTCAACCAGAATCCCCACCGCCAAGGCCAATCCACCCATCGTCATCAGGTTGATGGTTTCGCCGAGCAAATACAAAGCAATCACCGACACCATAATCGACAATGGAATCGACACCGCAATGATGCAGGTGGTGCGCCAATTGCCCAGAAACAGCAATAGCATGGCTGCAGTCAAGCCGGCGGCGATCAGGGCTTCGTGCAACACGTTACCGATCGCGGCCTTGACGAACAACGACTGGTCGAACATCAAACGCATGTTGATGCCATCCGGCATCAGGTTCAACAGCCTGGGAATCAAGTTTCTGACGTGATCGACCACTTCCAAAGTCGAGGTCCTGCCGATCTTGAAAATGGAGGTCAAAATACCGCGTTCGCCGTTTTGTCTGGCAATCGTCGTGGTCGGCGCCGGACCGTCGCGTACCGTGGCCACGTCGCGGACCAAGGTCGTGGCGCCATCCACCGTGCGTACCGGCAAATCGGCCAGACGCGGAATCGCCGCCACTGCGCCGTTCAAGGTGACGTCGTATTCGTTACTGCCGACCTTGACGCTGCCGGTCGGTAGAATCAGATTTTGCTCGGCCAAGGCGTCGCTCAAATCCGACGGCGACAGGCCGCGCGCGATCAAGGCCGGCGCGTTGACGTCCAGCGTGATTTGCCGGCTCTTGGCGCCGAACGGATTGGTCATCGCCACGCCGCGCTTGGATTGCAATTCGGTCCGCAGAATGTTGTTGACCAGATCGTTGACCTCGGTTTCCGGCACCGTAGCGCTGGAAATGCCCAACTGCACCAACGGCAAATCCGCCGCCGAATACTGGATCACCTGCGGCGGCATGGTCCCGGCCGGCAGCGAGCGGTACACCGAATTGCTGCTGGACATGACCTGGGCGATGGCGGTGCGGATGTCGGTGCCGGGATGAAAAAACACCTTGATTACTGCCGCGCCGGGGTAGGTCAGGGATTCGCTGTGCTCGATGCCGTCGATCAAGCTCATGCTACGTTCGACGTTGCCGGTCAGCCGGTCGGCGATTTCCTTGGGCGTCATGCCTCGATAATCCCACAGCATCGCCACCACCGGTACGTCGATGGTCGGAAATATATCGGTCGGCATTTTGCGCAGCACGTAAGGCGTGGACAAAATAATGAGCAGGGCCGCCACGACAAAAGTATACGGGCGGCGCAGGGCAATTTGGACGATCCACATGGTGTTTGGGCGAAACTCGATTGCAATGAGAATTGCCTGGAGGGCTTTGTCGTGTTTTAAACGATCGATCCGCCAAGCAAGGCAACCAATACAGCAAGTAACGCGCCATTTTTGCCGGGTTGTCGGGATAACCTCCTTTCTCGGTTTGCGCTGCCGGCTGCGGGAAGGGAACCGGTATCAGGACTCTCCTAGTTGCTGTGATTGAGGCAGAGGTCGAGCAATAGCTGGTGATATGCCAGCAGGGAGCAATTAACGCAACAAGGTAGCCAGTCGTCGTCAGCAATGTTTGGTTTGGATCGTGCTCGTTATCGGGGGGAATAAACGATTCGCTGGTGTCAGGTCTTTACTGATCGGTACAGCTTTTTAAGATCGTAATCCGGCGAGTTACAACTCGAATCGGATGGCGGAGGGAGCCGGCGTTACTGAAGTAAGTCTGCGATTTTATCGCCCGCTATCGGATCAGGTGGGGTGAGCGGGACATGATCGCGACTATGAGCTGTTAACCATAGTCCGCACTATTGGGTTACCAACGGGCTTTGCAAAAAGCGATTATTTCGTCGCGCCTGATAATTTCCTAAAAAGCGTATTTGTCGAACGCTACTTCGGGCACTAAGCTGGTGAAGATGACTCCATTTCACAGAAACGAGTAAACTGATTTGTCAGGCCAACACCATCAAGCGCCGATGCGAAATACGGACAGACTTCAACAGGTACAAACGCCCATCATTCCAACGATCGCCAACTGGACTCGGCAAACGCACGGGACGCTATCGCTGGGGCAGGGGATGGTGAACTATCCGCCACCGGATTCCGCCCTGCAGGCCATCGCAACGTTCGGTAGGCTGCCGGAGGATCATCTGTACGGATCGCCGTTAGGTCATCCCAAATTGTTGGAGCTCATCCAAAGCAAATTACACCAAGACAATCGCATCGATTGCGGCCGGGGCTATCAAGTCATGGTAACGGCGGGGTCAAACATGGCCTTTTTGAATGTCGTCATGGCCATCAGCGACCCGGGCGATGAAATCATTCTGCCGATGCCCTATTACTTTAATCAGGAAATGGCGATTCAGATGCTGGGATGCGTGGCGATACCGGTTGCAACTCGCGAAGACTACCAACTCGATCTTGCAGCACTAGAAGCGGCTATTACCGAGAAGACACGGGCCATCGTCACCGTTTCTCCGAATAACCCGTCCGGCGCGGTTTATCCGGAAAAGGATTTGCGAGCGGTCAACGCCTTGTGTCATCAACGCGGGATTTACCATATCAGCGACGAAGCTTACGAGTATTTCACCTACGATGGCGCCGCACATTTTTCCGCGGCTAGCTTGGCCGATGCCGCCGGGCACACGATCAGTCTTTTTTCGTTATCGAAAGCCTACGGCTTTGCCAGTTGGCGGGTGGGTTATGCCGTTTTTCCGGAAGCGTTGCTAGCTGCGATGCTGAAAATTCAAGATACCAATTTGATTTGTCCACCCGCCATCACGCAAGTAGCGGCTATCGGCGCATTAGAAACCGGTGCCGATTATTGCCGGCAGCAATTGCCGGAACTCGCCCGGATCAGACTACACGTGCTGCAACAATTGCAGGCAATCTCAGAGATTTGCCAACTGCAGGCAGCGTCAGGCGCCTTCTATGTGCTGCTCAAAATCCGGACCTCGCTAAAGGATGTTGAACTTGCCGAACGCCTGATCAAACAATTCAAAGTGGCCGCCATTCCAGGCTGTGCCTTTGGCATGCAGGACGGTTGTTATCTGCGAATATCCTATGGCATGTTAAGTCCGGCACAAGTCGGTGAGGCTATTCAGCGCTTGATCACTGGATTACTTGCTTTATGCAGTAGAAACCCTCTTGAATCGGCTACCTCTCTCGATTGAGCATATCCGACTGGAGTTCAGCAACCGGAGGAGGCCTTTACAGGCACTGAAAATATTTTATGGCCCGATTATTTCTTTGGTGACATATTAAGTGGCGCAATTTGGTTAATCGCGACATAAAAAACAAATCATGCCCAAAATAATCCCATCAGAAGAACCGCGATCGAATCGCGAAGCTGATTTTCTAATTGGCGCCGTATTACGGCGATTAAATTTCGAATATGGACGCAATGCTTTGGTCATGAACGCTGATCCGTTGTTTTCAGTTAACGGGGCGACATCGCCGGAAAATTTATCCGGATACCAAATTCGACGCGATTAAATGTTCCAAAAGAATACGTCGGATTTCCTCAATGGTTTCCGGCTGATCCTGGCAGGAATGTCCCCAGCGGATAATTTTTTCCGAAACCGCCTCGTCGATATGTGCGCTCCGGTAAGCCACTACGCCGTCATCGCGTTCTTCAACCGGGCCGTCGCCTTCCACGGCAATAATCGAATGCGCGCGTACCGTCGGTGATACCGGAATCGAAGCCAGGGCTTTCAAACCGGGATTATTCGGGTTCATATTGTCGGCAGCGGTTGGCGGCCTGCGTAACAAGCGGTTCAGTTTTTCGTCGCCGCTGGAAGCCGCAGCCTGGGCGATACCGTTGAGTACGGTTGACGGTAATTTGACCAATCTGAACACCAAACCGGTCACCCATTCATAGGCAGCCGCCATGGCGCCATGCTGTGGCGTGGCAATAAACACAACGCGTTTGACAAACGGCAACGGCTTGAAAAACAAAGATTTCTGCAACAATTGCCGGATCTCGGGAGTGACGTTGATTTGCTCGAACGGTTTATCGCTGATCAAATCCCAAAAACGCGTGCCGCTATCGATGGCCGTCATTTTGGCTAACAATCCGCCTTGGCTGTGGCCGATCACGACCGTTTTCTGAATCGCCTCGTCCTTGCCTTCTGGATCGAACTCCCTGGTCGCTTTTTGCAAGGCGGCTACAAGTTGGCCCGCGGAATAGGCGATCGGATTGGCCGAGTCGTAAATGAATGCCCAGATTTGAAATTTTTCTCGAATCAGCGGATCGCCTTCCAGTTCATTGACCAGTTCCGCCCAACGGGCAGGACTGGAAGCCGTACCGTGTACCAATATGATCGGAATCTTACCGGGAAAATAGGGGCGCAAAGTAAACAAGCCGTCCTGGGCACGGTCTTTGGGGATGATACTGCCAAATAAGCCGCCACTAAAAAAATTGGCAATTTCAAGCTCGTATAGCGGGTTGTTCTGCAACTGGTGGGCCAGGGCGGCAGTAGGATCATATTCGATGGGTTGCAGCTGGTCATTGATAATGATCTCCTTGGTTTGATCCGCCGCATATACCTGGATGTTCGCCTCGAGCCTGCCACTGGCCAGGCGGCGACGGGCATCGCCCAATTGCATGACAGCGGTGACCGGCACCTTGATTCGCGGACCGATGCGATCGGAACCGACTACTTTATCGCCGGCTTGCTGTGCGGCAATACCGGCAGCTAGCGACGCCCCCAAGCCCGGAATCCGATAGCGGTTGCGTAAGCCGCGAACTTCCATGGCCGCCGTCGATATGAAATGCTCCAGCCGGTAACCGCCCCATACCAATCCCCTTGCGTCGACACTAACCGTCAATTTACCGAATGGCAATTGGTACTCACCGGGTTTCAAAAGGACTTCAATTTCGCCTTTGTCATCGTCTTCCGGATTTGCCAGACCCTGAGCGATACCTTGGTTATAAAAATCGTAAGCAAGTCGATAGCGCGGATCGGACGCCTTGAGTTGAATGCCGGCGACATCACCCGGAAATAGCAGTGACCAGGCATAGACGGATGCCGCCAGATAATAGGCATGGTCGTCGGATTGCTGGGCATGCAGCATGGACAATTCGGCCAAAGCAAACAGCTTATCTTCGTCGCCGTTGGATTTTAGGCTGGCATGCAGTTCCGCCAGCACCGCTTCCGCTTCCGTGTCGAAGCGATCCAGCAAGCCATTGCGTCTAAGCACCATTTTGGTTGGTTCCGAGGCTTCGCCGGCCGACAGCGCGCTGATGCTGTTGAGATGATAGCCGGTTTGAATATCGACCGGATTGGTGCCGACCGGCGTGGCGCAGCCTTGCAGCAGTATAAGCATCGAGGCGAATACCCTAACCTGCGTTCGCGCCGTAGCGATGAATTTTGGGTTCGATAAAGAAAAAATAGGCATCATGGCGCTGGGTTGATTAAGAATTTCGCAAAGGCTGAACAATAACAAATTTTTTTAGTGCATATGACTTGCTTAAAATTGATTTCGATGGCGCTGCTGCCGTTAACGACCATCTGGGGCACCTGTGCGATTGCCTTCGGGGATTCTAGTGGCGGCAACATTGAACGCGCTGTTGCAGGTTTATTTTGCACGCTGGGCTTGCTGACCTTAATCGGGCTGGTGATACGCCGTTGGCGGCAGGTTTTGATTTCGAGTTATCTGTTGGCCTTTGCCTGCCTATTGATCTGGTGGTTGACTATCAGTCCAGCCAACGACAGACACTGGCAAACTGACGCGGACAAATTGGCTTATGCCGATTTTGCGGGCGATTTGGTTACCGTCCGCAACATTCGAAATTTTGCGTACCAAACTGAGTTTGATTATCAACCGGCGTATTACGACAAAACCTTTGCTCTGCATGACTTGCAAGGTGTGGATCTATTCTCGATTTACTGGATGGGGCCTGCCATTGCGCATACCATCATCAGTTTCGATTTTGGCGGCAATAATCATCTGGCGATTTCCATAGAAGCTAGAAAGGAATTGAATGAGGGCTATTCGACCATTAAAGGTTTTTTCCGCCAGTACGAATTGATTTATGTCGTCGCCGATGAACGGGACGTCATTCGCTTACGAACCAATTATCGAAAAAATCCGCCTGAACAGGTTTATCGCTATCGCCTGCAAGGCCGATTGGACAATGCTAAAAGCCTGTTTCTGGCTTACATGCGCAAGCTCAACGAGCTTAAGCAGAAACCTGAGTTTTACAACACCTTGCTGGACAATTGCACCACGGCTATTTGGTTACTGAACAGAATCAACCCGGAACATTTGCCGTTTTCCTGGAAGATTTTACTTTCCGGTTATTTGCCGGAATATCTGTATGAACAGCAACGGCTCGACACGCGGATTCCGTTTGCCGAATTGCGGAACAATGCGTACATCAATCCGCGCGCGTAGGCTGCGGATCAGGCCACCGATTTTGCGACGCGCATTCGTGCAGCAGATTCGGCAACCAATCAGCGCTGAAATTCAGCCGCATCAGCCTTTAACCGCTCGATGCGTTTGGCGTAATAATTAATTCCGGGTAGCGCGCTCAGACCATGGCTAAAGATGCTGATGATGACGGTCATCATCAAGGCGAGCTTGATGGAGCCTTCGCCCGGCAGATCCGCTTGCGTTTCCAGATAGACCAGACCTAAGACGATGGACGCCAAACCACGCGGTCCAAACCAGCCCATGAACAACAGGCTGGCTCGACTCAAGCCGCTGCCCAGCAATGCCAGCCCAACAGGTAGTATGCGTGCCAGGGTCAGACTGAACACGGCATAATAAAAATGGGGCCATGCAAAATGCGACCATGAGCGGGCCACCAATAAGCCGAACAGAAAAAACACAAAAAAATTGAACAGCTGTCCCCAAGTTTCGGTAAATTCCACGCTATGGCGACCGGCCTCGGCAAAGCCCAGCTGCACGGCGAAACCTGCCACGTAACCCGCAATAAACATGCTCGCGCCGGCCGCCTCCGACGCCAGTGCGCAAAGCAGCGGTATCGTTACCAGTCCCATCTGCTGCAGGGATTCGCTCATCCATTGTTTACGAGTCGCCAACGACAGCAACCAGCCGCCGCTGGCCCCAACGCCGATGCCGATCAAACTGCCGTAGCCGATCTGTTCACCGATAAAACCCGACAATACGTCAACCGCGCCGGCGTTGGTTTGTAAGGCCAGCGCGATGAAACACATCAAAAACGGCACGGAAAGACCATCGTTGAGCCCGGCTTCCACATTGAGTGCCTGGCGGATGCGCATCGGCACCAAAGGACTGTTAACGATTACCATCCCCAATCCGGCATCCGTTGGGGCCAGGATTGCGGACAGGATGCCGGCTTCCTGCCAACTCAGGGTTGGAAAGATCCACATCGCGCCCAATCCGCCTAACACAATGGTCATCAGCATACCGGAGGTCAGCAGGCGAATCGGTAAATTGCGATTCGAGCTCAAGCTTAAGCTGCTCAGGCTGATGCGCGCGGCATCGGTGAATAACGTCATGACCAAACCAATCTCGGCGACCAGTAAAAAGCCTTGCCTTTTCAATTCGGTATCGCTGAACACCGGCGGTAAACGGTACAGCGCAATGCCGGTCAGCGTGAAAAGGATCGGCGCGGTGATGACCGTCGTTTCCAGACGCCGCGACAGCAAGCTGTAAATAAACACCGTGAGCACAAAAATGACCAGGAAGATCATGGTTGGCTTCTCCTTGAACGGTTGGGGGATTTGCTAATTTTCCGTTAACCAAGCACGCGCTTTTTCTATGTCATGCGATTCAAAGTATTCGATCGGAAACTCCCGAAAGCCTTTGCCGGTGAACATCAAAGCCAGGTCTTCCCATTTTCTGTCACCGACCAGCGCCATCTTGTTGATATAAGGATCGCTCTGGCTTTGAAACGATACGTCCTCCCAGTCGCTGGCTTTATCCCAGCCCTGGAAATCCTCGCACAGGATCAATAACCGAATACCGCCCTCGCGGCCAATGATGGCGATTACCTCTTTTTGTCTTCGGCGCAGTTCCGATTGAGTGAGTATGCCGCTGATTTTGCAGGTGACAATACCGTTGAAATTGCTGATGATTTCCGCGCTCATAATGTTATCCTCGAATGGGGTGTGCTGACCGGTCAAGCGCCGGCGTAGGTTTCTTTTAGCCAGGATAGAAATAGCTTGTAGCCCAGCGCCAGCACCACAGCACCAACGAAAAGCCCGATAATCCCGGAAAACAGCATGCCGCCGATGGCACCGATGAAGACCACGGCCATCGGCAAATCCAAGCCTCGCCCCATCAATATCGGTTTCAGCACGTTATCGATCGCACCCACGCCCAGCATCCAGGCCATGAAGACCGTGGCGGTCAGGGTGTCTTGATGGGAAAAAACGTAAACGATGCTGGGCAAAATCAGAATGAAGGTCGGCAGTTGCGCCACGGCAAGAAACAGGCAGAACACAGTCAGCAATCCCGCCGCCGGCATGCCGGCCAGGAAAAACGCCACGCCCGCCAGTACGGTTTGAATCAAGGCCACCCCCAAAATTCCGCGCGCGACACCGCGTATCGTGGCGATGCAAAGCTCAGTCCATTCCTCGCCCTTGCTGCCGACCAGCCGCCTGCCTATCGCCAATGCCAAGCGATGCCCGCTATCCCCATTGAGCAGCAACAAACCGCAGATGATGACCGATACCAACAATTGCAGAATGGCCATGATCACCATGGCGCCGGAAGTCAGCAGCCATTTGCTGGCCTGCTTCAGTTGCGGCGCAAAGGTTTTGACTGCTTCCCCGAAATTATTGGCGGCCAGTTGCCAAAAATTGAACAGCGGTTCGCCGATCAGCGGCCAGGCCGCGACTTTTTCCGGGGGAGGCGGAATGTTGAGTTGATTTTGTTGCAGGCTGTCCGCCAACTCCCGAACATTCTCGCCGATGATGCTGGCCAGAATGCCGCAAGGGCCCAGGATGATCAGCAATAACAAGCCGGTCACCAAAGCCGCCGACAGTTTTTCACGCTCGCCCAGCCATGCGGTCAGTTTTTGATGCAACGGGTACAGCGCCACGGCGATGATCACACCCCAGGCCAGGGGATTGATAAACGGCTTGGCGATATGAAAACACCAGTTCAGCAGCACGAACAACAAACCAATTTTCAGTGCCGCCTCGACGGCGCGATGGGAAAAGTCTTCAGGCTTCATGATTTGCGGCTCGTGCGGCATGGCGTATTCCGGTTCAAAGATGAGAAACTCAGGGTAAAAACGCGGCGTCCTTGGGTTTGGGCATTTGTACACCTTGCTCCGCTGCGATGATCCAGCCGCCACCCATCGCCCGGTACAACTGGATCAAGGCGACAAAGGTGTCGCTACGCGCTTGCACCCATTCGATCTGGCCTTCGTAATACTGGCGCAACGCATCCAGCACTTCCAGGTAAGAGGTGTAGCCTTCGTCGTAACGGGTTCTGGAAAGACGCAGATAATTTTTCAGAGCCTCGACCCGCTGCGCCTGGGAAACTTGCCGCTCGTTGGACTTTTTGCTGGCAATCAAGCCATCTTCGAATTCGCGAAACGCTGACAATATCGATTTTTGATAATTAGCCAGGGCTAACTGTTGTGCGCCTTCCGCGGCCTGCACCTGACCGGCGACGCGGCCGGCGGTGATGATTGGCCCTAAAAGACGGCCGCCGATGGTCCAGAAATTAGCGCCGGGTGTAAACAGCGATGCCAGTTCCACACTGGCCTGCCCCAAATCGCCGGTCAGCGTGACCTTGGGGAAATATTCCCCGCGCGCCACGCCAATGCGAGCCGTGGCGGCCATCAACTGTTGTTCGGCTTGTTGGATGTCCGGACGCCGTTGCAATTGTTCAGACGGCAAGCCTGCGGGCACGGCGGGTGGCGTCAGTTCTTCCAGGGGCAGCCCTCGGTCAATGGCGCCGGGAGCTTGGCCTAACAATAAACTCAAAGCATGCTCGGCCTGGGCGATTTGCTGTTCGTAAACCGGAATCAAGGCTCGCCGCCGCTCCAATTCGGAATCCGATTGGCTGATTTCGATTTCCGAAGCGTAGCCCGCTTCAAAACGGGCCTTGGCGATACGATTTTCCTCCACCAGACTATCGACGGTGCGCCGGGTAATCGCCAGACTACTATCCAGCGATCTCAGCGTAATGTAGGTTTGCGCCACCGAGCTGACCAGGGTCAATACCACCGCATCGCGGGCCGATTGTTGAGCCAGTAAATCGGCCCCGGCGGCTTCCTTGGCCCGGCGCAACTGTCCCCAGACATCCAGTTCCCAGACCATGGTAGCGCCGAGTTGAGCGAAATCGGTGTCCGCGGTTTTACCAGCCAATCCCAATGCCGCGGTGCTGGTCTGCTGGCGCTGGTAACCGCCCTGGCCGAAAATCTGCGGAAACAGATTGGCGCGGGTGGCGCCGTAAACGCCCATGAACTGTTCCACATTGGCAATCGCTATTTTCAGGTCAAGATTGTTGTGTAGGGCCTGTTCCACCAGATTGTTCAACACCGGATCCTGCAATTGCCGCCACCAGGGCAGATTGGCGGTATCGCGGGCGTCTTCGGCGGCAAAGCGCCATTGTTGCGGTGTTTCCAGTTGCGGTTTTTCATAATCGGGACCGACCACGAAACAACCGCTCAGGGACAAGGCCAAACTCAGGATAGACAGTTTATTCATGGCCTTCTCCTTCGCCGGTCGCCGTTTTGGATTTGCCCAGTTTCTCCACGACATAGAACAACACCGGAATCAAAAAAATGGCGATGGCGGTCGCGGCGGTCATGCCGCCGATCACCGCGTAACCCATCACCCGCCGGGACAGCGACCCGGCGCCGCTGGCAACGGCCAGGGGTATGCAGCCCAGAATGAACGACAAGGCCGTCATCATGATCGGCCGCAAACGCAAGCGGGCGGCTTCGATGGCGGCGTCGTAAACGCTTTTGCCTTCCTCGACACCCATCTTGGCGAACTCGACAATCAAAATCGCATTCTTCGCCGCCAGACCGATCAGCATCACCAAACCGATTTGGGCATACAGATTGTTTTCGTAATGGCCGATCAGCAAACCGGCAAAGGCCCCGAAAACGGCAATCGGTGTGCCCAGCAGCACGCTGAACGGCAAACTCCAGCTTTCGTACAGCGCCGCCAGAATCAAAAACACGCAGAAGATGGCAAACGCGAATACCGCTGCCGGCGAAACCCCTTGTTGCGCCTGTTTCTCCTGATAACTCATGCCGATGTAGTCGTAACCCATGTCGGCGGGCATGGTTTGGGCAAACACGTCCTCCAACGCAGCCATCGCCTGCGCCGAGCTGAAACCCGGCTTGGGCGTGACGTTGATCTGCGCGCTACGGTACAGGTTGTAGCGCATGGTGAATTCCGGCCCCTCGGTTTTGCGGATGCTGGTCAAGGCCGCCAGCGGCACGGTTTCGCCGGCATTGTTACGCACATAAAACTGGCCCAGTGCGCTGACGTCCTTGCGAAATTCACCTTCCGCCTGAACGTAAGTTTGCCATTGCCGGCCGAAGCGGTTGAAGTAATTGATGAAGCCGGAACCCATGTAGGCCTGCAGGGTTTTATAGACGTCGGCCAGTTGCACGCCTTGCTTCAACACTTTGTCGCGGTCGACATCGACGAAAATCTGCGGTACCGAGGGCAGGGCAGTGGTGAAGGCGTTGGCGATTTCCGGCCGTTGTTTGGCAGCGGCAATGAATTTCATGGTGTTTTCCGCCAAATACGCGACTTCCTTACCGGCGCGGTCTTCCAGGATCATCGTCACTCCGCCCGAGGTACCCACGCCCGGGATCGCCGGCGGCGGGAAAGCGAAACCGATGGCTTCCGGCAGATTGCTCAGTTCCTTGTTGAGATGGGCCCTGATCGCCGCATACTGTTCCTCCGGCTGGGTTCGCTCGGCCCAGTTTTTCAGCGAGATAAAGAAAAAAGTGTTGTAGGTGGTGTTGGCCTGGCTCAGCATGTTGTAGCCAATTACCGACGAGTAGTAAGCCACGCCGGGGGTATTTTTGAGGATGTCTTCGACTTTGCGGGTGGCCGCATCGGTGCGCTGCAACGAGCTGACATTCGGCAACTGGATGGCGGCAAACAGGTAGCCTTGATCTTCGTCGGGCAAAAATCCGGTCGGCACGGTTTTACCCAGGCCGCCGGCCAGCAGCGTCAAGCCGCCGAGAAAGATCATGCTGATACCGGCTTTACGGATCAGTACCGCGCAAAAATTGACATAACCGGCATTGGCTACGCCAAAACGGCGATTGAAACCGTCGTAAAACTTCTGTATTGGCCCGGTGCCGCGCACGCGGGGTTTCAGAATCAAGGCGGCCAGTGCCGGGCTCAACGACAGCGAATTGAAGGTCGAGATCATCACCGACACGCCGACCGTCACCGCGAACTGCTGATACAGTCGGCCGGTAATCCCCGGAATGAACACCGTCGGCAAGAACACCGCGATCAGGGCCAGCGAAGTACCGATAATCGGACCGGTCACTTCCTGCATGGTTTTCAGGGTCGCTTCCTTGGGGCTCAAACCTTTCTCGATGTAGTGCTCCACCGCTTCTACCACGACGATGGGATCGTCGACCACCAAACCAATTGCCAGCACCAGGCCGAATAGCGATAGGGTGTTGATCGAAAAACCCAGCAGCGGAAACAGCATGAAGGTACCGATCAACGACACCGGCACCGCCAGCAATGGAATCAGCGTCGGCCGCCAGCCCTGCAGAAACAGGAACACCACCAGAATCACCAGCACCATGGCCTCGAACAGGGTATGCACGATTTCATTGATACCTTCGGTGACCGCCAGCGTGGTATCCAGCGCCACCACGTAATCCAGATCGTCCGGGAAACGCGTTTTGAGTTCTTCCATGACTTTTTTGGCACCGTCGGCGGCTTCGATGGCGTTGGTGCCCGGCAATTGATACAGCGCCACCAGTGCCGCCGGCTTGCCGTTCAGGCGACCGGACATGTCGTAGGTTTGCGCGCCTAATTCGATACGGCCGACATCCTTGATGCGGACGATGGAGCCGTTCGCTTCCGCCCGCAGCACGATATTGCCGAATTCCTCTTCGGTTTGCAGACGGCCTTGAGCGCGCACCGCATAGGTAAATTCCTGGCCGGCCGGCACCGGCTCGCCGCCGACCTTGCCGGCGGGATTGACGTTGTTCTGCGCCTGCACGGCGCTGACGATCTCCGGAATCGTGATGTTCAACTTGGCCAGTTGATCGGGTTTGACCCAAATCCGCATCGCATACTGCCCGGCGCCAAACACCGAGACACTGGCGATGCCTTTGACCCTCGTCATCTGGTCGTTGATATTGATGTAAGCGTAATTTGCCAGAAAGATGTTGTCGTAACTGCCGTTGGGCGAATACAGCGCGAACATGATCAGTGGCGAAGCTGTCGATTTCTGCACGTTGACGCCGAAATTGCGTACATCCTGCGGCAGTTGCGATTCGGCCTGGGATTTTCGCATTTGCGCCAGCACCTGGTCGGTATTGGGGTCGGTGGCGACGTCGAAATTGACCCGCAAGGTCATGGCACCGCTGTTGGCGTTGATGGAGTACATGTAGTTCATGTTGTCCACGCCGGACATTTGCTGTTCGATTGGCGTGGCCACCGATTGCTCGACGGTCACCGCATCGGCGCCGGTATAGGTAGTGGTGACTTGTATTTCCGGTGGCGCGATGCTCGGAAATTGCGCGATCGGCAGCCCCATCATGGACACCAATCCAATCATCACCATCAAGATGGCAATGACGATCGCCACAATCGGGCGGTTGATGAAAAATTTAGCCATTGGCGATTACCTCGCGCCGGCTGCGGCGGCATCTGTGTAGGGTTGCGGCGTAACGGTGGTGCCGGGGCGCGCTTTTTGAATGCCTTCGGCGATGACGCGTTCGCCTGGTTTCAATCCCTGGTCGATGATCCAGTCGCTGCCTATGGTTTCGGCGACCTTGACCGGACGCAATTCCACGCTGTTATCCGCTTTGACCACCGCCACCAGACGCCGGCCCTGCATCTCGCCCACCGCGCGCTGCGGGACCAATAAAGCGCCGGGCTTGTGTTTGACTACCGCCCGCACTTTGGCGTATTGCCCCGGACGCAACAGGTTGCCGGGATTGGCAAATAAAATGGCGACCTGGATGGTGCCGGTTTTGACATCGACCTGACGGTCGGCGAAAAAGAATTTACCTGGGTGGGCATAGGTCGAGCCATCCGCCAGAATCAGCTCCAGTGCCATATCGTTTGCCGGTTGCGAACCGTTTTGCTTTTCGCGGGCAAACTGCAGATATTCCTGTTCGCTTAGCGCAATGTAGGCCTTGATGGGGTCGAGTTGCGATACCGTGGTCAGTTCGGCATTGGCGCTGCCGGGGCCGACCAGATTACCCAACTGCGCCTTGGAAATGCCGGCCACACCATCGATCGGTGAGGTGATTTTGCTGAAACCCAGTTGCAATTGCGCACTATCCAGAGCGGCCTTGGCCGCCAGCACTTCGGCTTGCGCCGAAGCTTCGCGACCCACGGCGTTGTCGCGGTCGCGAACACTGACGGCGCGTTCCGGCAATAAGCGCTCGACCCGTTCCAGTTCCAGTTGCGCGGTTTTCAGGATGGCCTGTTGGCGGGCTAGATTGCTTCTGGCGCCATCTAAGGTAGCTTGGAACACCTTGGGATCGATCTCGTACAACAGCTGACCTTTCTTGACCGGCTGCCCTTCCTGATAATGTTGCTTGATCAGATAGCCGGTGACCTGGGCCAGTATCTGCGCATTGACCATGCCATCGAGTGTACCCACCCATTCCTGATGGATCGGCACGTCTTTCTGCTGGACCTCCGCCACTTCCACGACCGGCGGCGAGGGCGGGGGCGCTTGCTCGGTTTTGCTGCAGGCGCTGATCAATAGGCATGCCGCCAGTGCAATGGTTCGGGTAACTGGTAATGGCAACGGGCGGTTGCGTTGCCGAAAAACGTCTTTGCGCGATTTTGGATTCATAGTTGATCCCATTTGGCCGGCATATTGAGGGGAAGACGATGATTAGAGACTAATCAGTTTTCCTTGTTAAGCCAAGAAAAACATTAGTTTCTCAGGGAGTTCTCCGAGCTTCGCATCGCGGCAGGGCCGGCAGATTTCTTTCGCTTTTTATCGGAGTTGTGCGAAATTAACCTCAATTTCGCTGTTTTAACGCAGGTGAATTTCGATGAACCAGCTCGATCTGCCCGCTCGCTTGGGCCCTAGCGGCAACTTCTTCTACCTGTTTTTCGGTTTGATATTGACGTTGCTGATGCTGCCTATCAGTTCGGCTTTGCCGGGCGTCGGACGTTATTCGACGACCTTCTTGTTCAGCCTGTTCATGCTGGTGGCGGTCTGGAGCATGGCCGCGTCGCGACGGGTTTTTCAGTTGGGGGCAGCGTTGGTGGTGGTCATTACCGGCCTGGTGGTTATTCATATCGTCATCGGTGACAGCAAGACTCTGGAGTTGTGCGGTTTGTTGCTGATGCTGATTTTTTGCAGCCTGAGCTGCTACATCGCCGCACGTAACGTTTTCGTCCTGCATCGGGTTGATCTCAATTCCCTGATAGGCGCGTTCTGCGTTTACTTGTTGATCGGGGTAATCTGGGCGCTGCTCTATCGCATGTTGCATCTCCACGGTTGGGGAGCATTCTCGGGAGGCTTATCCGAACACGGACGCGAAGCGTTTCCTGCGCTGATTTATTTCAGTTTCGTCACGCTGGCCAGTCTGGGTTACGGCGATATCACACCCGTCGGTGGTTTGCTCAGAACCTTGGCCTATCTGGAAGCCGTGGTCGGTCAGTTTTATTTGGCGGTGATGGTGGCCAGTCTGGTGGGAGTGTACAGTTCCGGGCGGAAACCGCGATGAGTCTGAACGTGATCCAAGGTTTCCTGCGTTGCCTGACAGCGCGCTTGGTCAAGGCCATCCGTCAAGACTTGGAAGGGTCGTACGGCGATCGCCCTATTTTTCAACAACTCTGGTTTTACCAGGTGGCGGCCAAAGCCGGGACATGCGCGGGCGGGTTAGCGTTTTCGCTGTGATGGCGGACGGTCAAATCGGTTCGAAATCTTGCCGCGGGCGGTCTCGTTTTTTTCAATGCCTTTCCTAAACTACAGTTGAGGTAAACCATGAATCGCTTGACGGATTACAGGGACGATGAGGATTTTTCGTTGGTTTTGGGTGGGCCGCTGTACCAATTGTTCATGCGTGCCCGTATCGGTAGCTGTGCCGATACATTACTCAAACGCAGAATCATGGTGATCAGCTTGTTTAGCTGGCTGCCTATGCTCGCGCTTTCTCTGTTATTTCGCGATCAGGGGGCGGAATCAATCAAGGTGCCGTTTCTGTACGACATCGACGTGCATGTCCGGTTTTTGCTGGCCATACCGTTGATGTTGCTGGCCGAACGCGTCGTCCATCAGCGCATCGCCCCGCTGGTCAAACAATTTCGACAACGAGAAATCGTCCCTGACGATGCGCTGCCCCGGTTTCAGGCCATTGTCGATTCGGCGTTGGCCCTGCGCAATTCGGTATTGATCGAAGTCATACTACTTGTTTTGGTTTTTACGGCCGGGCATTATCTTTGGTCACACCAGATGGTACTTGAGACAGCCACCTGGTTTTCGGTTGCGTATGATGGGCAATCCCGGCTTTCCCCGGCAGGCTATTGGTACAGCTACGTCAGTATTCCAGTGTTTCAGTTCTTGCTAATACGCTGGTATTTCCGGCTTGTCATTTGGATGCGGTTTTTGTGGCAAATTGCCCGTATGCCTTTGTCTCTAATACCCACTCACCCCGACCGGGCGGGTGGCTTGGGATTTTTGGGTGGTAGTGCCGCGGCTTTCTTACCGTTTATCTTGGCTCAGACCGTACTGGTTGCCGGCATGATCGCCAACAGAATCTTCCACGAAGGTGCGTCTCTCGTGGCTTTCAAGTCGGAGATTGCGGCGACGTTGGTGTTCATTTTATTGACTATTTTTGCGCCATTGTGTGCATTTGCCCCAAAACTGGCTCAGACCAAACGCCAGGGGCTGCTTGAATACGGAAATTTAGCGTGTCGCTACGTCCGGGATTTTGATCGCAAATGGTTGCGCACGGCACCGCCACCCGACGAATCGTTGGTGGGCAGTGCCGATATTCAATCGTTAGCGGATTTGGCAGGCAGTTTTGATGTCGTCAAGGAAATGCGCCCGTTTCCGTTCGACAAGGCCATGGTACTGCAAACAGCCGTCGTCGCCTTGTTGCCGGTGTCACCGTTACTGTTGACACTGATTTCGCTGGAAGACATCGTTAAAAGCTTGTTGGGCATTTTGCTGTAACGCGCTGCAAAGAGCGCCTGAAGCATATTAAACAGGGGTCGGATGATGAGTAAGAAAGACGCGTTTTCAAAGAAGGGTCAAGCTCATACGGTCTCCGCTGAGGCCGGGGGACCTGCCACGGTGGATCGACGTTCGCGCGCCGATCGTAAAGCCGAGGGTAAAGCTATGCGCTTGGCCGTGCCGTTGCAAAGCCACGCCGTCTGGCGGGCGCCGAAACAGCGGCTTGACCCGGTCGAGCAACTCGTCGAATCCGGCGTCGGCCGGGTACCGGAATTGTTGCCCATCCGTTATGGGCGCATGATGCAGTCGCCGTTTGCCTTTTATCGGGGCTCCGCTGCGATCATGGCTGCCGATCTGGCGGGCTTGCCTTCGACCGGCATCATGGTTCAAGCCTGTGGCGATTGCCATTTGCTGAATTTCGGCTGCTTTGGCACACCCGAGCGACGCCTGATTTTCTCGATCAATGATTTCGACGAAACCCTGCCAGCTACCTGGGAGTGGGACATCAAGCGCCTTGCAACCAGTTTTGTGATTGCCGGCCGTCACAATGGCTTTACCGGCCGCGAGGCGCGCGACGCGGCGCAAGCCTCGGTGCGCAGTTACCGTCAACGCATGCGGGAATTTGCCAAGATGCGGGCGCTCGATTTGTGGTATTTCAAAATCGACGCTGACGAATTGGTTGAGACGATTGCCGATGAAACCGTTCGCCAGCGTGCCAAGAAACGCATTGCCAAAGCGCGCGATCGGGATGTGCTGGACGAGGATTTTCCGGAGATGGTGACTTTTGAAGGGGGCGTCCATCGTATTCGCGACAATCCGCCGTTGATTTACCACTTGCAGGACGAGGAATCGGCCGTCGTCGAGGCTCGCGTTCACGATGCGTTCGCCGTTTATCGGGCCAGTTTGTCCGACGATCGGCGTTTATTGCTGGATCGCTACGAACTCAAGGACATGGCGATGAAGGTGGTGGGTATTGGCAGTGTCGGTAATCGTTGCTTCATCATGCTGATGATGGGCGGTGCGGAAGATCCTTTGTTTCTGCAGGTCAAGCAAGCACGGGCATCGGTGCTTGAGCCCTACGCCGGTCAGAGCGTTTATGCCAATCATGGTCAACGGGTGGCCATGGGGCAGCGGCTGATGCTGTCGGCAACCGACATTTTCCTGGGTTGGGCGGAAACCGATGTCGGCAATCATTTTTATATCCGGCAAATGCGCGACATGAAAATCAAGCCCATGGTCGAACTGTTCGGACCCGAGATCATGCTGCAATATGCCGAAGTTTGCGGCTGGGCGCTGGCCAGTGCCCATGCGCGCTCCGGCGATGCGGCTAAAATCGCCGGCTATCTGGGTAAGCGTGAGGATTTCGATGAGGCGCTGGCCGATTTTGCCGAAGCCTATGCCGATCAGAATGAACAGGATCATCAAGCGTTGGTGCGCGCAGTGCGGGAGGGGCGCATCGACGCATATTTGGAACATTGACGATGGCTCTCTTAGCAATCATCATCAGCCATGCGTGAACCGCCTTGACGGCTGCGGCTGCGGCGATGACTTCTTGGCTTTAACGACCTAAATCGGATGGAAGGCAATGACGATGAACAAAAAAGAAGTGCAACACAGATATGAACGGGCCGGCTTCTACGGCTGTGTCTGTTTCTTGTTCCTGATGCTGACGGGTTGCCAGACACTTGGTGTTTCATCCGGCGACAGCAAAACCAATGCCGCGCAAATCGACCGTGACGTTAACGCGGCCCTGAGCAAACTATATGAAACCGCGCCTTCGGCCCGAATTCTGGCCAGAAAAGCCAAGGGCATCCTGGTATTTCCTAACGTGTTGAAGGCGGGTTTCATTGGCGGTGCCGAATACGGCAAGGGTGCGATGCGTCAAAACGGCCACACCGTGGGTTACTACAATATCGTTGCCGGATCCTACGGTTTGCAGGCCGGAGTGCAATCGTTTGGCTACGCGATGTTTTTCATGAACGACGCCGCTTTGGCCAGCCTGAATAACGCCAAAGGTTTCGAAGTCGGCGTTGGTCCCAGCATTGTGGTTATGGACGAAGGCATGGCCAAAAAAGCCACCTCCACCACGTTGCGTGACGATGTCTACGCCTTTGTGTTCGGACAACGCGGCCTGATGGCCGGACTCGGTTTACAAGGCTCGAAAATCACCCGAATTACCCCCTGATCGACACGCTGGCCATGATGCCAGGCTCTATTTTCACAATAACAATAAATGCGAGGTAAATATGGCAGCGATTAACCACCGAAATAAAAGTAGCATCACCGGATTGGCGTTATGTGCCGCCTTGGTCGCCTGTACGCCGATCAAACAAGCCAGAGACGTCGAACAAGCCGGTTTTCTGGGGGATTATTCCCTGTTGAAAGAAGGCCAGGCCGGCCAAGCGCTTAAAATCTATATCGACCCTAATTACCCGCAAACCTGTAAGAACTACGACAAGGTACTGATCGAACCGGTAAGTTTATGGACCCAACGCAATAGCGAGCTAGCCGGTCTGCCGGCCCAAGAGCGGCAATTGCTGGTCAACCACCTGCACAGTTCAATGGTCAGCGAGCTGGGTAAACAATACCAGATTGTTTCATCTCCACAGCCCGGTACGCTGCGGATCAAAGCGGCGATTACCGAGGCTGAAGGCTCCTGGCCGGTAGCCGATACCGTGTCATCTTTCGTGCCGCAATTGCTGGTGATGTCGAAATTAAAAGAGATAGCCACAGGTACCGGCACCTTTGTAGGCAAGGCCAGTGGTGAAGTCGAAATCAGCGACGCCACCACCGGCGAACGCATTGCGGCAGCGGTGGACCGGATTGTCGGCGCCAAATCCATCATTGGCTCCACCGGTAAGTGGGACGACGTCAATCGCGCCTTTGATTTCTGGTCCGGGCGTCTGGCCTATCGCTTGGCCAACTGCGGCGAAATGCCGCCAGCGCAATAAACCGAAGCATTCTGGAGCAGTGCGTGATCAAGCGTTATTCATGCACTGACTCCTCGATTCCTATACTTGATCGCATGATTCATGCGGAGGTAGCGATACCATGAACTCTGTCCACATTCGTCGCATCCATCTTTTTGGCGCTCTATTGGTTGGTAGCCTGCAACTGGCATGGGCGCAAAGCCAGTTGATGATTTATCCTGCCAAGGGGCAAAGTCCGCAACAGCAACAACAGGACCGCTATAACTGCCATACGTGGTCGGTGCAACAGTCAGGTTTTGATCCCAGCAGCCCGCCGGCTCAAGCGGCCGCTCCAAGCTTGGGTGGTGCTTCCAGAGAAACGCTGCGCGGCGGTGCCCGCGGTGCCGCAGCCGGAGCTGCCATCGGTGCGATTGCCGGCGATGCCGGAAAGGGTGCGGCTATTGGCGCGATCGCCGGAGGCATGAAGCGCGGATTGCAAGCGCGTGAAGAACAAAGGCAAGCGGCATCGGCGCCGCCTGCCGGCCTGGATAACTACAACCGGGCCATGAAATCCTGTTTGGGGGCCATGGGTTATACGGTGAATTGATCTGTCAACCCATTTCCAGACCACGGCTAAGCGGCTTTCGGCTGCAATTCGTAGTCAACGGGCGGCGGGTAGCCATTGGCGGAATGGAGCCGCTCGCGGTTATAAAAGACTTGGATATATTCAAATTCAGCCTGCCTAACCTCGGATTGGATTCGATAGGTCTGATGGCGCACCAAGGGTGACGGATTCGGTAAAGCTACTAAATCCTAAAGCGTGGCTCAAAGTGGGGTATAAAAAGAAAAGGCCTTGATAAGTTCTTATTTATCAAGGCCTTATGCATGAATAATGGCGGAGAGCTAGGGATTCGAACCCCAGGACGGGTATAAGCCGTCAACGGTTTTCAAGACCGCCGCTTTCGACCGCTCAGCCAGCTCTCCAATAGCCGCGCATTATTTCAGAAAGTTTTCTCGGAATCTAGTATTTTTTATGCTTGATGCGAGAGTTTGAAAGATATGTGGCGCCTTGATTGTTCTAAGTGTTTGTTGATAATTGCAAAATCGGCTCGGATGCTGGCGCAGATGTCCAGCCAAATTGGTTGCGATGTGGTGGCAATCGATTGCTATGCCGATGTCGATACCCGGCAAGTGGCTAATCAGGTCTTCAAGGTTGCTTCCCTAGCTTGCCCTGATATACGCGCTGCGGTGTTAGAGGTTCGGCAGTCGTATGTTATCGATGGGATTGTTTATGGCAGCGGCCTCGAGAGCTATCCGGAAACTATCGAGTATTTGCAAGCCGAATGGCCACTATTCGGGAATTCAGCTGAGGTCTTTCGCAAGGTTCAGGACAAATCTTATTTTTTTCAACTTTTGGCGCAACTGCGTATTGCGCATCCGGCGACAAGCTTTGCTGCTTCCTCACCCGGTGATGGTTGGATTTTCAAGCCTTGGTGCGGTGAAGGTGGTATAGGCATAACGCATAACAAAGCATCGGCTGGAGTCGAGGGATACTGGCAACGCTACATCCACGGTCAAGCCATGTCAGTTCTGTTTTTGTCCTCCGCTACTGATGTCGATGTGATCGGGTTCAATCGCCAATGGTGCGCCACCCAAATTTCCGAAAAAAATTTTTTGTTCGGCGGCATCGCTAGTCATGCCGAGTTGGCGGCCGAGACCCGCTGCTTAATAACTGAGGCGGTGCGGAAACTTTCCGCTGCGTATCGGTTGTGTGGTCTGAACACATTGGATTTTATGCTCGACGCCAATGGGTTTTATGTTCTGGAGATCAATCCGCGGATATCGGCCAGCGCCCAACTCTATGGTAGCGAGTTGCTGTTGCTGCATATGGCTGTGTTCGAGGCAGCGGAAATTTCCGCACTAAACATTTCCGGCCAGCCCTCAGCGTACCAAATTGTCTATGCAACCAAAGACTGCGAAATCGGCGCGGGCCTGGATTGGCCGGATTGGGTCGTGGATCGTCCGGTCGCAGGCTCGATTTTTGGCGTGGGCCAGCCGATATGCAGTATTATTGCCACCGGAAAAAATTCGCGGCAGGTTGCCGAGCAGTTGGAGCATCGGCAGGCCATCCTTCAAACTCTATTAGAATCAGGTTGTTAAATTCATGCAATATCAGGCGAGCGTCAACAAACTTTCACAGCCCTTGGTGCAGGAGCTGCTGGATAACGCTGACAAATTGAGGTTGGGCATCGAGCAGCTCGACAATGGTTGTACCATCATCGATGCCGGCATCCAGGTGCCAGGCGGCTTGGAAGCAGGCCGGATCATTACCGAAATCTGCATGGGCGGCATGGGGACTGCGACCATCTCGCAAAGCGCTTACACCGAAAGTTGGCCGCTGACGATCAATGTCCACGCCACTAATCCGGTGTTGTCGTGTTTGGGCAGCCAATACGCCGGCTGGAGCTTGTCGCATGGCAAGTATTACGCCTTGGGTTCCGGCCCGGCGCGGGCGATGGCGACCAAGGTCAAAGACGGCGCAGTCGAGCCGGTGGAAGAATTGTACAAGGAGCTGGAGTACCGCGACAGCGCCGAACGGACCGTGTTGGTGATCGAAAACGATGCCGTGCCGCCGGTGGAAATTGTCGAAAAAGTCGCGGCGGCTTGCGGCGTGGCCCCGGATAAACTGACGATCATCGTCACGCCGACCAGCAGTCTGGCCGGCGGCGTGCAAGTTGTCGGGCGGGTATTGGAAGTGGCGATGCACAAAGCCCATGCCTTGCATTTTCCGTTGGAGAATATCGTAGACGGTTCCGGCAGTGCGCCGATCTGCCCGCCGCATCCGAATTTTGTCAAGGCGATGGGCCGGACTAACGATGCGATTTTGTTCGCCGGACAGGTACATTTGTTTGTCAAGGGTGACGATGCTGCGGCCGAGAAACTGGCCAAAGAATTGCCGAGTTCGACTTCCAAAGACTACGGCAAGCCGTTTGCAGATATCTTCAAAGCTTACGAATACGACTTCTTCAAAATCGATGCGATGCTGTTCAGTCCGGCCGTGGTCATCGTCACCGCCGTCGAATCCGGAAAGAGTTTCCGGGCCGGTAAGCTGGACAATGCATTGTTAAATCAATCGTTCGGCGCTTAACCGTCTCCGACTTCCCCTCGCGGCAGCGAGTATTGCTAGGCAAGCCCGCCGCCGCACCGCTAACTTTTTTGCTCATTTTCCATTGCGCCGAATTGCAATCTTTACCGACGACCCAGGTTGGCACGGCAAGCAATTGTGCCTGGCTTTTGCCGAGCACGGTTTCGAAGCCGAATATGCATCGCTGACCGCTTGCCGCTTACAACTGGACAATAACGATCTGCCGGTATTGGTACCGGGGTTTGCGGAGCGCTTGCCCGCAGCGGTTTTCGTTCGCGGCGTGCCCGGCGGATCGCTGGAAGAGGTGGTTTTTTACCTGGATATATTGCACGCGTTGCAACGGCTTGGCGTGCCGGTATACAACGACGCCGGCGCGATAGAGCGCAGCGTCGACAAAGGCATGACCAGTTTTCTGTTGCAGCGCGCCGGTTTGCCGACGGCAGCGACCTGGGTGTTACGAGATCGCGAGCAAGCTTTGGCAATCGCGGAACTCGAGCTGCGCCATGGTCATTATTTGATCAGCAAGCCGTTGTTCGGCTCGCAGGGCGAAGGCATCCGTCGTATCGAAAAATCCACTGATCTGTTATGGCTGACCAGCAGCCGCGGCATTTACTATTTGCAGCGGTTTATCGAATGCGATGGCGACGGGTATTCGGACGTGAGGGTGTTTGTGGTGAACGGCCAAGCGGTCGCGGCGATGCGGCGGCGCGGAATATCCTGGCTGAATAACGTTGCCCGCGGCGCCAGTTGCGAGGCCATCGACATGGAACCCGAATTGGCCGATCTGGCTGTGGCGGCAGTCGATACGCTGCGCATGGATTATGCCGGCGTCGATTTGATTCGAGACCGGGATGGCGTTTACCGCATCATAGAGGTCAATAGCGTTCCGGCATGGAAAGGCTTGCAAAGCGTTTGCGATGCCAACGTCGCCCGGATGTTGGTGGCCGATTTATTGAGTCGCTATCTGGGCGAACCATGTTGAGTCGGCAGCAGTTGATCCAGGCTTATCGCCAGGCATGCGAGATTGAGTTGCAGGCCTTTAAGCCCGGCAATGTCAGCATTTACAGCCCGGCGCACGACATGACAGTCGATGATTTCAGGCTCAGCGCCGAAGTCAGTAGCGGACCGATTACCGATCCTGAGTTTTGTTTGGGTGAAAAAATTTACTACGCCGTCAAAGCGACCCGGGAGGCCGTGGCGTGTAACACCAATCTTGGCATCGTTTTGCTGTGCGCGCCGTTACTTCACGCCTTAACGAATTCGAAACCCGGAGAATCTTGGCGGCAAGCGCTCGACCGGATTTTGGAAACTACCACGCAGCAGGATGCCGACTGGGTATTCGAAGCCATCGTATTGGCTGCGCCGGCCGGGCTCGGCGATTCCGAGCAACACGACGTCCAGGAAAAAGCGGCGGTCACGTTGACGGAAGCGATGCGTTTTGCAGCAGACAAGGATCGGATCGCCTTGCAATACGTTACCCATTTTAAAGACATTTTTGATTTTGCAGTTTTACGATATAATCGTGCTTTCGTTTTGTCTGGCGATTCTGGTTGGGCGGCGCTAGCGGTTTTTGCTGCGATGTTGGCCCGCTATCCCGATAGCCATATCGAACGGAAGTATGGAAAGCGGTATTCAGAGTGGATCAGGGTTGAGATGGAATCGCTAGATAAAGCGATGCAGCTCGCCATTGAGCCTGAAGAGCTTTTTCCGGTACTTTACGGACTGGACAAAGCTTTTAAGGCACAAAGAATCAATCCGGGTACGACAGCTGATATGACTGTAGCGACAGTACTGGTGGTGCTTCTGGAACAGCTTATCGGCCAACAACGGGCCGGTGAGTTATAGAGGGAACTTCGAAGAAACTATATTTTGGGACATTATCGTGTCTATTTTTTGGTTCAATCTTATCTTTAGGGGATAAATTTAAAATGGCAAAAATTACAAACATGCGCGTAGGCGAATCTTTGGTTGGTGACGGCAACGAAATTGCCCATATCGACCTGATCTTGGGCCCACGTGGTTCAGCGGCGGAAACCGCGTTTGCAAATGCTTTGACCAACAACAAAGACGGTTTCTCTACTCTGTTGGCTGTGGTCGCACCTAACCTGTTGGTTAAACCGGCTACCATCCTGTTCAACAAAGTAACCATCAAAGGTTCAAAACAAGCCGTTCAAATGTTCGGACCAGCGCAACGCGCTGTTGCTCAAGCAGTTGCCGATTCTGTTGAAGACGGCACCATTCCTGCTGACGAAGCTGACGACTTGTTCGTTTCCGTTGGTGTTTTCATCCACTGGTTGGCTGAAGACGACGCGAAAATCGAAGAATTCAACTACAAAGCAACCAAAGAAGCTATCGCTCGCGCTGTAGCCGGCACTCCGACTGCTAAAGAAGTATTGGCTGCCAGAAAAGACGCTAAACACCCGTTTGCTGCTAACAAAATTTAATTTTTTAGTATCGAAGGCTGTACAAAATACCCCGGCTTGCCGGGGTATTTTTTTGCCTAAAATTTGCTTAATTCGGCTGTGCCGATGCTGCCGTTGTGCAAGGCGCTGGCAATCAATACACCGGACAGTCCGGTCGCTGCGAGGCTGTGTAAATCGTCAATGCCGCGCACGCCGCCGGCGGCAATCCAACGGCTGCCCGGATGAACGCGGCGAAGCGAATCGAGTCTGGCGAAGTCGGGACCGCGGTTCGCGCCGACCTGATCCAGGGTCATGGCGATTACCGTATCCGGCCAGTATTGCGGCAGATCCAGCCAAGCCGGATTTCCCAAGGCCTGATTGTTTTTGAAATCCAGCGATAAAATCGTCGCCGAACCGCTTAAATCGGTCGGTTCTGACTGGGTTTCGGTGCCGATAACCGTTCTCAGATTAGGTGCTGGGTTCGGAGTTAGGCTGCGGGGCTGCAAACCGTTGTCGAGCCAAAAATCGACGGCCGGATAACGGCTTAGCAGCGGTTCGAGGATTGAACGATGGCTACCATTGCGTTCGATTGCATTCAAGTCGGCGATGTAAAACGCCGAAAATGCATACAGCTCCAACAAACCGGAAACGACTTCTTCAATCGAACTGCCGCCAACGATCTGGGAATGCAGATGTATCGGCCGGTAACGGCTGCGGTCCCCGCCGCTGGCGTGAACCACCAAGCCATCCTTTAAATCAATGACTGGAATAATTTGCATGGAGTGAGCGGATGAAACAACTGACCATTCTGGTATTCGAATACATTAGCGGCGGCGGCATGGCCGGCGAAGATTTACCCGCATCCTTGCTGGCTGAAGGCAGGATGATGTTACAGGCTTTGCTAGGCGAACTGAAGCAGATTCCGCAACTGCGTTTGCGGGTTACTGTGGACGAACGCTGCGATTTGGCTGTCGATTCGGAGCGTGTCGAGTTGGTCAGAGTCGGTCCAGGCCAGGATGTTTTGGAACTGTTGCCGGAGTCGCTGGCGCAAGCCGATCTGTTCTGGCCGATCGCGCCGGAAACCGGCGGCATATTGACCCGGTTGGTTGAGCTGGCGCGCGCAGCCGGTGTCGAAACCTTGGCGTCGGATGCGGCTACTCTGACTCTATGTGGCGACAAGTTGGCGACCTACCGCCACCTTTACGCCCAAGCGATACCGGCGGTCGAGACCTACCCGGCTGAGGAATGTCCGGATTTTGGCGGGCCGGCGGTAATTAAAATCCGCGATGGCGCCGGGTGCCAGGATACCTTGGTCGTGGAGCCGGAGGCTTTGCCGGCCGCGGTTGCGGCTTTGGATCAGCCGCAACACTATGCCATCCAGCCTCTGGTTACGGGCCGAGCCATCAGCCTGTCGGCCTTATTCAATGACGGCAAGGCTTATTTATTGACTTGCAACCAACAGCAAATCGTATTGGAGGCCCAGCGATTCGTTTTACGCGGATGTTTTGTCAACCAGCGTAACGGCCGGGAAAACTATTATCGTGACTTGGTCGGCCGGATTGCCGCGGCGTTGCCGGGCTTGTGGGGTTATGCCGGTATCGACCTGATCGAAACCGGCGAATCCGGGGCATGGGTTCTGGAAATCAATCCGCGTTTGACCAGTTCTTACGTCGGTATCGGCCCGGCTACGGGCATCAATGTGGCGGAGCAAGTGTTACGGCTCAGGCAGGGCGAGCCGATAGTGGTTCCGACAAGACATCAAGTTGTGGAGGTTACGATATGAGTCGATCCGGCGCTGCTCGGATTGCCGGTTGGGATGTGGGCGGTGCCCACTTGAAGCTGGCGCTGTTGAATGCCGCCGGCGATATCGTCAGCGTCGGCCAAGTGGCTTGCCCGTTGTGGAAGGGCATCGATTACTTGCAGCGTGCGATTGCCGAACTGACCGCTAACCTGGATTTGGAATACTGCCGGCATGCGCTGACGATGACCGGCGAATTGGTCGATTGCTTTAGCAGTCGGGAGCAGGGGGTCGCGGCAATTATCGGTACCATGTGCCGCCATTACGGTGCAGACAAGATCGATGTTTTCGCCGGTTTGCGCGGTTTTTTGCCGGCGGGGCAGGTGATTGCAGCGGATGCGATGGACATCGCTTCCGCCAATTGGCTGGCCAGCGTGATGCTGGCCGCGAAACGTGTACCCGATGCCTTGTTTGTCGATATCGGCAGCACCACGACCGACATCCTGCTGATTGAACAATCGCAGCCACGCGTGCAAGGCTTTACCGATTACCAACGTCTGGTGTCCGGTGAGTTGGTCTATACCGGCGTGGTCAGAACGCCGGTGATGGCGATTGCCCAGCAGGCCGAGTTCAATGGCCGGCAAATGGGGCTGATGGCCGAGCTGTTCGCGACGACGGCCGATGTCTACCGGCTGACCGGAGATCTGAACGACGCTCATGACCAGGCCGATACTGCGGACGGCGCGGAAAAAACCGTGCTTGCCAGCGCCAGACGCCTGTCGCGCCTGACCGGCTACGAATTCGACCCAGCCGATTGGGGGTTATGGCAGGCGTTTGCGGCCCACCTTAAACAACGCCAGCTGCAACAGCTTGTCGAGGCGTGCCGACGGCAGTTACCCGCCGCGGCGGTGCAACGCTACGCCATGCTAGGCGCCGGCGTTGGCCGTTTCCTGGTGAAACAGATAGTCGGCGAGTTAGGGCTGGAGTACCGGGATTTCGCCGATTTACTGCCGACGGCGGGCCAGGGCGGCGAGATCGATGCCGGCGACTGTGCGCCGGCCGCCGCAGTGGCTTATCTGGCCGGTGGGTTTGGTTAATGTCGGCGGCTGGTATAAAATCTGTCGGTGTTCAATCACGTCCTTGCCGCCCAAGCCGGCCCTGCATCCCCGTTTAATGCTTCTAGCCAAACCCACTAAACAACCGCTGCCGTACTTTTCGGATAGCGCGCAATTATTCGCCCCAATTGCCCATCTGCCGTGGGCGGTGTTCCTGGATAGCGCGCAACCCCACAGCCGGCAGGACCGTTACGATATTCTGGCTTACGCGCCCGTTGCAACTCTGCAAACTTACGGCAACCTGACCAGAATAGAACGCGACGATCGGGTCGTCGAAAGCGCTGAGGATCCGTTCGAATTATTGAAGCAGGTGTTGGGCGCAACCTTACCGGCCATCGACGGTTTGCCGTTCTGTGGCGGCGCGATCGGCTATTTCGGCTACGATCTGGCTCGCCGCATCGAAAAATTACCCGCTATTGCCGCAGACGCCGAGGGCATTGCCGACATGGCGGTCGGCATTTACCGTTGGGCGGTGGTCGTCGATCATCAGCAACAGCAAAGCTGGCTGGTCGGTTACGACCTGCCGGACGAGTTACTGCAGCATTTGATTGCGCAATTCAGCCAAATATCGCCACCGAGCCTGACTGAAGCGTTCCAGGTGTTGCAGGCACCTGCCGCTAACATGGACAAGCGCCAATACGCGGCGGCATTCGGCAAAATCAAGAGTTATCTGAAAGAAGGCGACTGTTACCAGATCAATCTGACTCAGCGTTTCAGTAGTGCCTGCGCCGGCGACCCGTGGCAGGCTTATTCGGTACTGCGGCGGATCAATGCCGCGCCGTTCAGCGCCTATTTGCATCTGCCGGATGTCCGGATATTGAGTTCGTCGCCCGAACGATTTCTGAAGGTGACCGACGGCGCGGTCGAGACCAAACCGATCAAAGGCACCCGTCCGCGCCGCGCGGATCCGGAACAGGATCAGGCGCAGATCGAAGACTTGGTGTCGAGCAGTAAGGACAGGGCGGAAAACGTCATGATCGTCGATCTGTTGCGTAACGACTTGGGCAAGTGTTGCCGGAAAGGTTCGGTGTGGGTGCCGAATCTGTTCGCGGTGGAAAGCTACGCCACAGTGCACCACTTGGTCAGCACCGTCACCGGCCAGTTGGCGTCCGGCCAGCACGCGCTGGATTTGTTGCGCAGTTGTTTTCCCGGCGGCTCGATTACCGGCGCGCCGAAGATCCGGGCCATGGAAATCATCGAGGAATTGGAACCGCATCGGCGCGGAGTCTATTGCGGTGCCATCGGCTACGTCGGCTTCGACGGCAATATGGACACCAATATTGCGATCCGGACGCTGGTGCATAATCGCGGCACGATTCGCTTTTGGGCCGGTGGCGGTATCGTCAACGATTCGGTGCTCGACGAAGAATATCAGGAATGCTTTGATAAAGCGGCGGCACTGCTACAGTTGTTGGCCCAATTCGGCCGATGATCGGTGTAGTCAAGCTCGGCGGCAGTCTTCTGGAAAGCGGGGCGCTACCGGCTTGCCTGGCGGCCGCGGCGATGCGGCCGGGGCGGGTCGTCATCGTGCCAGGCGGCGGACCGTTCGCCGACCGGGTTCGCGCGGCGCAACGCCAGTATGCGTTTGACGACGTTGCCGCGCACCGGATGGCCTTGCTGGCGATGCAGCAAATGGCCGAACTGATATGCGGGCTGCTTCCCGATCTGGAAGTCGTATTCGATGCCGCATCGTTGGCAGCCGGGGCGGCTTCCGCCAAAACGCTGGTCTGGGCGCCGCAAGTTGTCGAATTGGACGCCGCCGGGATTCCGGCCAGTTGGGATGTCACCTCCGACAGTCTGGCCGCATGGCTGGCCGGTCGTATCGGCGCCGACGAATTGATCCTGGTTAAGTCGGCGCCGGTCGATGCCGGGGCCCACTGGCCGGAACTGCAGCGGCAAGGCATTCTCGATCCGGCATTCGCCCGCTTTGCTAAACCCGCTTCCTGTAAAATTAGCGTGGTCAATAAAGACGACTTCGTGTTCCATCATGATTAATTTCCTGAAAGCCATTCTGAACCGGCGCTTGCGCAAGGCGTATTACCAGAGCCGGGAATCCCTGCTCGGCCACCACAAACGCGATATCGTCGTGATGCAGGTGGACCAGGCCTGCCACAGCCTGAAAGACAGCCGCGACCAATTCGTCGAGGCGCTGGATAAATTCAAAACCCTGGTGCACTTGCCGGAGAGTTCGTTGGAACAACGCTACCAGCAATTGAAGCGGCGCTATGATGTATGCCGCAGCAAGGCCGACCACGTCAGTCAAAAGATACAGGCGGTGGAGGAGGTCAGCGAGGCCTTGTTCGCCGAATGGGAAGCGGAGCTGGATTTGTACAGCAACCGGGCTTTGCGCGCCCGTAGCCAGCAGCAATTGAAAAAATCCCGCCAGCAATACGCGCGGTTACTCAAGGCGCTGCAAACCGCGGAAAATCGGATGGTGCCGGTGCTGGCGGCGTTTCAGGACCAGGTGCTGTTCTTAAAGCACAATCTCAATGCCCATGCCATCGCTGCTTTGCGGCACGAATTCGTTGAGATTGGCGTAGATATTTCGAAGTTGATCGAGGTGATGGAGAAAACCATCGCCGAGGCCAGCCAGTTCGTTGCGATCCTTGCGGACCAAAAGCAACTGCCGGCCCCGGTGGCCGTGCGCAAGTAATTACATCGCGTGCATTTTGTAATCGACCCGCGCCGGCGGATTCTTGTCGCGCGCGTCAGGCGTTTTTTTGCGGTTCTGGTCGATGCGCTCTTGCGAATACTGGGTAATCATTTGGTCCCACGAATCGTATTGGGCGTATTCTTTGTTGCCGGACGCCTTGCGTTTGGCGAACAATTCCTTGCCGGTTTCTATCAACTGTTCGGGGGTTTTGCCATCAATCGCGTCCAGGAATTCCTGGTTGCTGCGGATCTCGTCGCGCAAAGTCCAGAACGACACTTCGAACTCGATGCGTTGGTCCAGCGGCAATTTCTCCTTGATATGGCTGATCGACCTGTTGACGGTTTTCATGCTGCTGCCGTTGATCTGGTTGCTTTTGTTGCAACCGGCCATCACCGAACAGAGCAGTAAAACCAATACCGTTGACGCTTTTTTCATAGTGCAGCCCCCCAGTGGCTAAATAAACAAACCCGATTTTTGTATTTATAATGGTTGTAATGCGGGTCACCCAACAAACCAAATTACTCGGTAATTAAAAACACAAGCTTACCACATGCTGGAATTTATCCAACTTCTCAAACAGCGTTACGAAATTGTGCTACAGCAGTTGGACCGAAAAAATTCCCGCTTCATGGAATACCAGCAACGCATAGAACAGTTACTCCACGCCGAAGCCTTTATTCGCAAGGGCCAGTTGCTGGAAAACCAGTCCGCGTTGCCGTTGCAGATCGCCGTGATCGGCCCGACTCAGGCCGGGAAAAGCTCGGTGGTCAATCTGCTTTTGAATAGCGAGAGCGCCGGCGTCAGTCCGTTGGCCGGCTATACCGTCCATGCTCAGGGTTTTTGCCATCGGGTGCCAGCTGAAGATTGCGCCGGGTTGCAACAGTATTTCGGCCGGTTTCAACAGTTGCAGCGCGATGCGTTACGGCCGGGACGCTACGATTGTTACTCGCTAAACTCGTCTGCCACGGCGTCGCCCCTGCTGCCGGACTGCGTGCTGTGGGATACCCCGGATTTCGACTCGATCGATTCCGCCGATTACCGGGAAGGGGTGGTACGCACCATCGCCTTGGCCGATGCCGTGATTCTGGTGGTCAGCAAGGAAAAATACGCCGACCAATCGGTTTGGGACCTGATGAAGTTCATCGAAGCCTACCGACAACCGACCTTGGTTTGCGTTAACAAACTCAGCGAGGGCAGCGAGGCCGTGATTCTGGAGTCGTTGCGAGACAAATGGCGGCAAACCCGCAGCGATCCCCCGCCGCCGGTGCTGGCGCTGCCGTTCCAGAAAGCGCCGGCGCAACTGCAATGGCCGGCCCCAGCCTCCCGCGTCGTGCTCGATCTGGCGCAGAAAGTGGCGCGCAGCAAACACGCCGACAAGCAGCAACAATTGCTCAGCCGGTATTGGCTGGCATGGCTGGAACCGGTGTTTAGCGAACATCACGCCCAGCGCCATTGGCAAACCCTGGTCGAGCAATGCCTGGCCGATGCCATGCGCGATTATCGGCGCGATTATCTGAATCATCCCCACCATTACGAAACCTTCCAGAATGCGTTGTTGAACCTGCTGACGCTGTTGGAGATACCCGGTCTGGCGCGGGTTTTGGGCAAGACCCGGCGCGCCATGACCTGGCCGTTTCGCAAATTGATGGACTGGGGCAACGCCAAAGCCGCGGCCAATCCCAGCCATGAACTGGCGGTGTTGCAGCAATTGGGCGAGCATTTGTTGATTCAACTCGCCGACAGGGTGCTGGAGAAAACCGAAACCGAACCGGCGGACAGTTTCTGGTGGCGGGAAAATGCGATGGCCTTGCGCCAGCGCCGCGGCGAAATCCTGTTGGCCTACCAACGTGCGGTCGATAGCTACCATCAGGATTTCCAACAGGATGTCGAGGCCGCCGCGCAGCGCTTGTACCATAAACTGCAGGGCCAGCCGCTGGTTTTGAACAGTCTGCGCGCAACCAGAGCCACCACTGATGCCGGCGCGATGTTGCTGGCGATTCAGGCCGGCGGCATTGGCGTGCAGGACCTGGTGATCACGCCGCTGATTTTGACCATCACCTCGTTGCTGGCGGAAAGCGCCATCGGCAGTTATATGCACCGGGTCGAAGCCGAATTGAAGCAGCACCAATTTACTACCGTGAATAACGCCTTATTCGACGGCTGCCTGAAGCAACGGCTGTATCAATTGCCTCTGGCCGTACACAGCCAGACCCGGTTCAATATTTCCGAACAACAATGCCATGCGGCGGAGCTGGCTTTGAAAGAGAAGAAACATGGCTTACGCATACTCTGAGCTGCTGGCCGAGGCGCAACAGTGGGCGGCTAGCGCCGTCGCCGCCGGCCGTCTGAACGCCGAGCAGGCCGCGCTGCTGCAGAGTCTGGAGCCGGCCGGGACCGGCGCACTGTTTACCAGTCAGACCGGCGCGCCGCTGATCGTCGCCTTCATGGGCGGTACCGGCGTCGGCAAGAGCAGCCTGTTAAACCGCCTGGCCGGCCAGGCCGTCGCCAGGGCCGGCATCGAACGGCCGACCTCGCGGGAAGTGACGCTCTATCACCACCAGAGCCTGGACATCGACCAATTGCCGGAAGGTTTACCGCTGGACAGCATCAAAATCAGCAGGCATAACGACGCGAGCAATAGCCATATCGTCTGGATCGACATGCCGGATTTCGATAGCGTCGAACTCGGCAATAAACGATTGGTGTTGGAATGGCTGCCGCACATCGACGTACTGCTGTATGTGGTCAGTCCGGAACGGTACCGCGACAATAAAGCTTGGCAATTGCTGTTGGCGGAAGGCGCCAAGCATGCCTGGCTGTTCGTCATGAATCAGTGGGACCGCGGCCTGCCGGTGCAATTCGACGACTTCAAGCAACAATTGGCCAAGGCGGGTTTCGCCGATCCGTTGATCTTCCGCACCAGTTGCAGCGAACCGGAGGGCGACGAATTCGGCCTGTTGCTGGAGCAATTGCGGCAATTGTCCGGCCGGCATAACGTTGCCCAGTTGGAACGCCGCAATCAGCAACTGCGCCTTCGGCACCTGCAACAAGCTCTGCAACGTTTGGCCGCAGAGATCGACGGCCGCGATTTTGGGGCGTTACAGACTAATCTCGACTTGCGATGGCCGCAAGTCGAATCCCAACTGCAACAAGGCCTGGCTTGGGCCATGCAGCAGTTGGCCAAGTACTGGGCCGACCACCTGGGCGATAAAGCCGACACTGCGCTGTGGGACGATTGGGCGCAAAATCGGCTGAGTGACATGCTGGACGAACTAATCCTGCAGGCGGCGCAAGCCGGTCTGCCGACCAAGCCGTTGAAGGCCGCTCTGCAGAGCATGCGCGAAGATGCCGGCAAGCGCGTGGCTGCGCAGACCGAACTGGCCGGACGCCAGGCCATGTTGAACCCCGGCAACGGTGCGCAGCGTGTTTTGCTCAAGTTGACCGCTACCGCTGAAACCTTACTGCCGCTGGCGGCGATGGGTACGGTCGGCTATCAGGTTTTCTCCGGCTATTACCGCAGCACGGCCGACCATAGCGCCTATCTCGGTACCGATTTTGCGGTGCACAGCGTATTGTTGATTGGTTTGAGCTGGCTGATCCCGTTTTTCCTGCATAAAAAAATCCAGCCGTCGTTGTACAAGGCTGCGGTAAAGGGCTTGGCTAAAGGCCTGCAGCAGGCCCTGGCCGCGGTGTTAACCGATATACGCCAAGTACTGGCCTCTGAACAGCAGCGCAACCGGGCATTGGGCGCCGAGTTGCAGGCGCTGATCGGCCGATGCGCGGCGGAGCCGGAAACTGCGATCGACCAACAGAGTTTATTGGGCAGAGCGTTGTTGGCCGATGGCGGTTATTGACCCGGCCCTGTTGATCACTGGCACTCCGTTCCTGGTGAGCCTTTAGAAGCCCGCAGAACAGTATCCTTCGACAATCTCAGCTCGCAGCAGCACATTGATCCGGCCGGCGGGTAGGCCGCCGCGCCTTCAAATGGTCCCGCCGGTCGCCGCGTTTTATCCGCGCCGGTTTACTCCACCAACGGCAGAATCAAATAATCGGTCCACTTCCGTTCGCCGCCGGCTTGATCCGCGGTCGGCAGCAGGGTTTCATTCCAGCCGCCGCCGAGGGCTTTGACCAGTTGTACCGATGCCGATAAGCGCTGACCCAATAGTTGCACGGCAGTTTGCTGGTTGGCCAAAGCGGCGGTTTGTGCGGTCATAACGTTCAAATAACTGACGGTACCGGCTTGATATTGGTTGTTGGTCAATGCCAGGGCTTGTTTGGCGTTGGCGACCGCTTTGTCCTGGACTTGGGTTTCCTGTTCCAAGATGCGCAACGCCGACAAATTGTCCTCCACTTCCTGGAAGCCGGTCAGCACGGTCTGCCGGTATGCGGCGACGCTGGCATCGTAGGCGGCGATGGCCTGTTTGTATTGGGCGTTCGTCACGCCGCCGTCGAATAGGGTCAGGGCCAGCCCGGCTGGCCCCAATGACCAGTAACGCCGTGCCATCGTAAACAGATTGCCGGGGTCGCCGGACTGGAAGCCGTTGGTGCCGGCCAGGTTCAACGTCGGGTAATAGGCGGCCTTGGCGACGCCGATTTGGGCGTTGGCGGCGGCGATCTGGCGCTCGGCTGCGGCAATGTCCGGACGCCGCTCCAGCAATTCCGACGGCAGGCTGACCGGAATGCTCGGCGGCAGGCTGTCTAGCGGCGCCGGCGCCAATGCCAGTTCGGCCGGGGTTTTACCGATCAATACTGCAATCGCGTGTTCCAGTTTGGCCCGTTGCACGCCCAAGTCGATGGCTTGGGCACGCACGGTTTCGAGTTGAGTTTCGGCTTGGACCACATCGGCCTTGGCCGCAACGCCGACCGAGTAGCGGTTCTTGGTAATTTCCAGGGTTTTGGCGAACGCGGTGATGGTTTCATCGAGCAAAGCCTTCTGTGCGTCCAGCGTGCGCAATTGAAAATAATTATCGGCCAATGCGGCCTGGCTTGACAGAATCAGGCCGTGCAAGGTGGCGGCGCTGGCTTGGGCGCTGTCGGTATTGGCTTCCAGTTGGCGCCGGACCCGGCCCCATAAGTCCGGCTCCCAGGCGATGCCGACCGCCTGGCCGAATAGATTGCGTACGCCGGCAACGGCGACGTTTTGGCCGGTGGCGGCCTTGAAGCGGTTGAACGTGCCGGTCAGAGTGGCCACCGGCAACAGCGACGATTGCGCCGATTGCACCAGATGCTGCGCTTGGCGGTATTGCGCCTCGGCTTGCAGTACAGACTGGTTGGCCTGGGCGACTTGTTCTTCCAGGCTGTTCAACTGCGGATCGCCGAAAATTTCCCACCATTTACCGGGCAAACCGTTGTCGCGCGGCTGAGCCGGCTTCCAGCCTTGCACTTCCTTGAATTCGTCGGTCAGTTTGGCTTGCGGGCGGACGTAATCGGGGCCGACCGTACAGGCCGCCAACGGCAAAGTCAGGAAACAAGCGATTGCGGTGGAGTTTTTTGTCGAGCGCATGAAGATCAGTTTTAAACGGAGTTGGTCGCCGGGCGGGCGTTAAGGTTGTAAAAGCGGCTGTGCAGCCAGAGCCGGAAACGGTCGAGATACAAATAAACCACCGGCGTCGTATACAGCGTCAGCAGTTGGCTGAATATTAGGCCGCCGACAATGGCGATGCCCAGTGGCTGGCGCAATTCGGCGCCGTAGCCGCTGCCAAAAGCCAACGGTAGGGCGCCGAACAGCGCCGCCAGCGTCGTCATCAGAATCGGTCTGAAGCGCAGCAGGCAGGCTTCGAAAATGGCTTCACCCGAATCCAGGCCGTGCTCGCGTTCGGCCTGCAAGGCAAAATCGATCATCATGATCGCGTTCTTTTTGACGATACCGATCAACAATATCACACCGATCAGCGCGATGAGGCTGAATTCCTTGCCGCAGGCCATCAATGCCAGCAGCGCGCCGACCCCGGCCGAAGGCAGGGTGGACAGAATCGTCAACGGATGCACCAGGCTTTCGTACAGAATGCCGAGCACGATGTAAATACTGACCAACGCCGCCAAAATCAGCCAAGGCTGGTTGCGTAGCGCTTCCTGAAAGGCCTTGCCCGAGCCCTGAAAACTGCCGGTGATGCTGGCCGGCAAGCCGATGTCGCGCAAGGCCTGGTCGATCGCGGCGCTGGCGGCCGACATCGATACGCCGGGCTTCAGATTGAAGGACAACTCGCCGACCGCGAATTGCCCCTGATGGCGTATCGATAACGGCGTATTGCCTGGTGCGAAACTGGCCAGCGCCGACAGCGGCACTTGCTTGGCCGGGCTGGGCGCCGCGCCGGTTTGGCCGGGAGTACTGATGTAAAGTTGTTTCAAGGTGTCGCTGGATTGCCAATATTGCGGTGCGACCTCCATGATCACCCGGTATTGATTCAACGGGTTGTAGATCACCGACACCTGGCGTTGGCCGAAGGCGTTATTCAGGCTGGTATCGATCAAGGCCTGGCTGACGCCGTAGCGGGCGGCCAGATCGCGGTTGACGCTGAGGCGGATCTGTTCGCCCTTGTCCTGCTGGCTGGTGCTGACGTCGCTCAGTTCCGGCAATTTGGCAAAGGCGGCCTGCACTTTGGGCGTCCATTGCCGCAACAGAACCAGATCGTCCGCTTGCAGGGTGTAATCGATCAGGCCGAACGAGGGCCGGCCGCCGATACGCAGTTCCTGGGCCGGAAACATGTGCAGATTGGCGCCCGGTATCCTGCCGGCGGCCTTGCGCAGCCGGTCCATGACGATTTCGATGGCGTCGCGCTGTTCGTGCGGTTTCAGGGTGATGAATATCCGGGCACTGTTGCTGCTCTGCGAGCTGCCGGCGAAGCCGGCCACATTGGCAACGGCAGGGTCTTTCAGCAGGATGTCCAAGATTTGTCCGAACTGCTTTTGCAGGGTCTGAAACGACGTATTCTGATCGGTCTGAATCTCGCCGAGCAGGCGACCGCCGTCCTGAGTCGGGAAGAAGCCCTTGTCGATATGGATATACAGGTACACATTCAGGCCTATCGTCGCCAATAACAACAGCAGCATGATTCGGCCGTGGCGTAAAGCCCAGCCCAGGCTGGTGCGATACAGGTTCTGCACCCGGTCGAAACCGGCGCCGATAGCGTGATATGCCCAACCGTGCTGTCGGTCGTCCCGGCCCAACCAACGGGCGCACAGCATCGGCGTCGTGGTTAACGACACGACCAGCGACACCAGCACCGCGGCCGACAAGGTAACGCCGAATTCGCGGAACAGCCGGCCCGGCACTCCGCCCATCAGCAATATCGGCAAGAACACCGCGACCAGAGAGACGCTCATTGACAACACGGTGAAGCCGACTTCCCTGGCTGCCAACTGGGCGGCGCGAAACGGGGCCATGCCGGCTTCGATGTGACGGTTGCTGTTCTCGACCACGACGATCGCGTCGTCGACGACGAAGCCGGTAGCGATGGTCAAGGCCATCAGAGTCAGGTTGTTGATGCTGAAACCGCACAGATACATCACCGCGCAGGAACCCAGCAAAGAGGCCGGCACCGCGACGATCGGCACCATCGCCGAGCGCGGGTTACGCAAAAACACCAGCACTACCAAAATGACCAGCACCACCGCGACGAACAGGCCGTGCTCGACTTCCTCGATCGACGCCCGAATCGACAGCGAACGGTCGACCACCACCGACAGATCGACATTGCTCGGCAATGCCGCTCGCAGTTGCGGCATCACCGCCAGGACCTGGTCCACAGTCTGGATCACGTTGGCCAGCGGTTGCTTGCGGATGATCAGCAATACCGACGGCTTGCCGTTGTGCAAGCCGGTGTTGCGCAGGTCCTCAACCGAATCCACCGCCTCGCCCAGGTCGGCAATCCGTACCGGCGCGCCGTTGCGGTAGGCCACGATCAGCGGTAGGTATTCTGCCGCTTGGCGGGCCTGGTCGTTGGCCTGGATTTGCCAGCGAGTGTCGGCGCTTTCCAGTACACCTTTCGGTCGGGTGACGTTGGTCTGGGCAATAGTGGTGCGAACGTCGTCCAGGCCGATACCGTAATGGCTCAGTGCGTTCGGGTTCAATTCGACCCGTACCGCCGGCAAGGCTGCGCCGCCGATTTGCACCTGGCCGACTCCGGGTATCTGCGAAATCTTTTGCAACAGGATCGTCGAGGCGGCGTCGTACATCTGGCCGCGAGTGAAGCTGTCGGAAGTCAGCGCCAGAATCAGGATCGGCGAGTCGGACGGGTTGTCGCGCCGGTAGCTGGGCCGGTTGGGCATATTGCTGGGCAGCATACTCGCGGCGGCATTGATCGCGGCCTGTACGTCGCGACAGGCGCCGTCGATATCGCGGTTCAAATCGAATTGCAGGGTGATCGAGGTCGAGCCTTGCGAACTGCTGGAGGTCATTTCGCTGACGCCGGCAATGCGGCCCAACGCCCGTTCCAGCGGCGTGGCGACGGTGGCGGCCATGGTTTCGGCATTGGCACCGGGCAACTGCGCCTGCACCGACACGGTCGGAAAGTCCACTTGCGGCAGCGACGATACCGGCAGATTCAAGAACGCCAATATACCGCACAGGCTGATGGCGACGGTCAGCAAGCTGGTAGCAACGGGACGGCGGATGAACAAGGAGGACAGATTCATCTCAATCGAGGTCCTGTTCCACGGCGTTTCCGGAATCGACCCCCAGTACGGTTTCGACCCGGCGCGCCAGGTTATCCATTGTCAGATAAATAACCGGGGTGGTGTACAACGTTAACAATTGGCTCAGCAGCAAGCCGCCGACCATGGTGATACCCAGCGGATGGCGCAGTTCCGAACCGACGCCAGTGCCCAGCATCAAGGGCAAGGCGCCGAGCAGCGCGGCCAGAGTCGTCATCAGAATCGGCCGAAACCGCAGCAGGCAAGCCTGAAAAATCGCCTGATCCGGCGGCAGGCCCTGCTGGCGCTCGGCTTCCAATGCGAAATCGATCATCATGATTGCGTTCTTCTTGACGATGCCGATCAGCAAAATGATGCCGATGATGCCGATGATGCCCAAGTCGCCACCGGACAGTCGCAAGGCCAGCAGGGCACCGACGCCGGCCGAGGGCAGGGTGGATAAGATCGTCAGCGGATGGATATAGCTTTCGTAAAGCACGCCGAGCACGATGTAGACGGTGACGATCGCCGCCAGAATCAGCCATAAGGTATGGCTCGCCGAAGCGTTGAACGCTTGGGCCGCGCCCTGGTAGGCACTGCGGATAGAAAGCGGCAATTCCACCTCCCGCTGGGCGGCTTCCACCGCGGCGATGGCGTCGCCCAAGGCGTAGCTGGGTGCCAGGTCGAACGATACCGTAGTCACCGGATATTGATCCAGATGGTTGATCGCCAATGTGGTCGGCCGTTCGGAAAGCTCGGCGATCGCCGATAACGGCACTTGTGTGCCGTTGCTCGACGGTACCCGCAGTTCCTGCAAGTCTTGCGGCCCGGTTTGCTCGGCCGGATCGACTTCCAGCACCACTCGGTACTGGTTGGCCTGGGTAAAGATGGTCGAGACCAGGCGTTGGCCGTAGGCGCTGTACAACGCGTCGTCGATTGCGGCGGTGCTGACGCCGAGCCGGCTGGCCGTAGCCCGGTCGATATTGACGAACACCTGTCGGCCCTGGTCCAGCACGTCGCTGACGACGTCGCCGAACTCCGGCTTTTGCCTGAGCCGGTCTACCAACTTGGCGGTCCACTGGTTCAGTTGGTCCAAATCGGCGCCTTCAAGGGTAAATTGGTATTGGGTGCGGCTGACCCGGTTTTCCATGGTCAAATCCTGCACCGGTTGCAGATACAAGGCAATGCCGGGCCGGCCGGCCAAGCGCTCGCGCAACGACGCGATGACTTTGCCCGACGGCGGACGTTGGCCGTGCGGCTTCAAATTGATCAAAAACCGCCCGCTGTTCGGTGTCGGGTTGATGCCGTCGACGCCGATGAACGAGGACAAGCTTGCCACCGCCGGATCGCTCAGGATCAAAGCGGCGAGCTCGCGCTGCTGCTCGGCCAGCGCCGGAAACGACACGGTTTGCGGCGCTTCGGAAAAACCTTGAATAATGCTGGTATCCTGACTGGGGAAGAAACCTTTCGGAATCCAGACGTACATCGCCACGGTCAGCGCCACGGTGGCAAAGAATACCAACAGCGTGGCGGTTTGCCGGCGCATCACCCAGCTCAGGCTGCGTCCGTAAACCTTAATCAGCCGGCCGAACCAGTCGTCGCCGACCTCGTGGTGTTGATGATGGCCGCCGCCGGGCCGCAACAATTTGGCGCACATCATTGGCGTAAGGGTTAACGACACCACGGCCGAAATCAAAATCGCCACCGCCAACGTGATAGCAAATTCCCGGAACAGCCGGCCGACCACGTCGGACATGAACAACAGCGGAATCAATACCGCGACCAATGAAAAAGTCAGCGAGATAATGGTAAAACCGATTTGCTCGGAACCCTTCAGCGCGGCCTTGAGTGGCGGCTCGCCGCGCTCAATGTAGCGGGAAATGTTTTCGATGACGACGATGGCGTCGTCGACCACAAAGCCGGTCGCTATCGTCAGCGCCATCAAGGTCAGATTGTTGATGCTGAAGTCGGCCAGATACATCGCGGCGAAGGTGCCGACCAACGACAGCGGCACTGCCACGCCGGGAATGATCGTGGCCGGGATGTTGCGTAAGAACAGAAAGATCACCATCACCACCAGCGCCACCGCCAGCAGCAGTTCGAATTGCACGTCGCGCACCGAGGCGCGAATGGTCACGGTACGGTCGGTCAGTGGCGAAACTTCGACGCCGTTAGGCAGCGAGGCTTGCAATGTTGGCAGCAGGTCTTTGATGCGGTCGACCACCTCGATCACGTTGGCGCCGGGCTGGCGCTGAATGTTGACGACGACGGCAGCCTGGTCATTGGCCCAGGCCGCCAGCCTGACGTTCTCCGCGCCGTCGACCACGTTGGCGACATCGGCCAGCTTGACCGGCGCGCCGTTTTTATAGGTGATGACCAACGCGCGGTATTCGGCCGCCGAGCGCAATTGGTCGTTGCTGTCTATCGTCGCGGCTCGGCTCGGGCCGTTGATCGAGCCTTTGGGTTGGGCCACGTTGGCGGCGGCGATGGCATTACGCACATCTTCCAGGCTGATGCCGTAAGCGGCCAGGGCTTTGTGGTTGGCTTGAATCCGCACCGCCGGGCGCTGGCCGCCGCTGATGCTGACCATGCCGACGCCCGGTAACTGAGCGATCTTCTGGGCGATGCGGGTATCGACCAAATCCTCGACTTTGAACAATGGCATCGATTTGGAGCTGACCGCCAAGGTCATGATCGGCGTATCCGCCGGATTGACCTTGCTGTAGATCGGTGCTTGCGGCAGATCTTCGGGCAGGAAATTGGCGGCGGCATTGATCGCGGCCTGTACGGTTTGTTCGGCAACGTCCAGGTCCAGATGCAAATTGAATTGCAACGTAATCACCGAGGCGCCGCCGGAACTGGTAGAAGTCATCTGCGTCAGCCCCGGCATTTGCCCGAATTGGCGCTCCAACGGTGCGGTGACGATCGCCGTCATGACGTCAGGACTGGCGCCCGGGTAGAGTGTCGTCACCTGTATCGTCGGGTAATCGACCTGGGGGAGGGCGGACACCGGCAGCAGCCGGTAGGCCAGCACGCCGACCAACAACAAGGCGACCATCAACAGCGAGGTCGCCACCGGCCGCAGAATGAACAGTTGCGACGGGTTGAATCCGGCCTTGCCGGGATCGGTGAAGCTCATGGTTTAACCGCGCCTCCGCCGGCTGCCTGCTTGGCCGGCGGCCGGATGCGGATCGGCTGGGGCGGCCACGGTCTGGCCGTCCCTTTCGGCGACATCGACTTTGCCACCATCCTTGACCCGGTCGCTGCCGTTCACGATCAAGGCTTCGCCGGCCGCCAACGCCGACGGCACCGCGATTTTCTGGTCGTTGCCGGGGCCGGGCGCGATGCGGCGCAAATGAGCGACGTTTTCGCCGTCCACCACATAGACGAACGCACCTTGGGCATCGTGCTGCAATGCCGCGGCCGGCATTTGCGTGACGCCGCGCAAGGTCTCCAGGTGCATCCTGATATTGACGAATTGGTTGGCGAACAGGGTTTGATCGCGGTTATCGAATTCGGCTTTCAGTTTGATCGTGCCGGTGGTCGGGTCGATTTGGTTGTCCAACGCGATAAGTTTGCCGTCGGCCAGCTTGGTCTTGCCGCTGCGGTCGAAGGCTTCGATGTCGATGGTTTTACCTGCTCGGTAGCGTTTGGCCACTTCCGGCAACTGGTCTTCCGGCAACGTGAAAACGACGCTGATCGGCTGCAACTGGGTGATGACGACCAGGCCGTTGGCGTCGCCGGCGCGGACGATATTGCCTTGGTCGATCTGGCGCAAACCGACCCGGCCGGAAATCGGCGCGGTCAATTTGGCGTAGCCCAGTTGCAGTTTGGCGTTGTCGACCAGCGCCTGATCCATCTCGACGCTGCCGCGGTATTGTTTGACCACTGCCTCCTGCGTTACGGTTTGCTGGGCCGCGATCGAATCCTGTTCCAGCAGGGTTTGGTAACGGGCCTGGTCCAGTTCGGCGTTTTTCAATAACGCTTGGTCGCGTTGCAGTTGGCCTTGAACCTGTTGCAACTGGACCTGGAACGGCCGCGGGTCGATCTCTGCCAGCAGGTCGCCGGCTTTAACTAACTGACCTTCGCTGAAATTGATTTTGACCAGTTCGCCATCGACGCGCGGCTTGACGGTGACGGTTTTCAGTGCGGTCACTGTGCCGAGCGCGTTCAGATACACCGGAAAGTCGCCGCTGCCTGCGGTTTCCACAGCGACGACGGCCGGCGCGTCGTCTTCCTGGAACAAACGTCGGCCCTTGCTGCGTTCCGCCTTTTGCTCCGGAGCGGCAATGCCGTCTTGAAAATAAATGCCGGTGCCGGCAGCGCCGAGTGCCAGCAGCGTTACCAGCGAGAGCCAGCGGCGGTTTTTGCCGGCGATCAGCGAAGTTGTCGATCGATGAGTCATGCGGAGTTGGTTTTCACTAAAGTTTGCGAGCGGATGGCGCGCGTGCAGGCCGCCGAAAAGTCGACGACGTGCACGACAAGGAAGGGTGATGTCGCGGTCAACGGCCGAGTCTGAGTGCGGTCGATTTGGAGTTCAAGGTCGGTCATACGCGCTGCTATTCGTCCGTTAACAATCCGGACAATTAAAATTGCCGATTCAAATTAGGATTTTGATTGAGCATTTACTGTGCCATTGTTCTGAGATATGCCGGTTCAAGCTGATCGCTGCCGCCCATGAGTAGCGGGCTGTCTGAAAAGCAGCAGCCGTTGCACATCGGCTGCTGCCTGGCATACAAGTGGTATTGTGACTGAAGTGCGGCCCGAGCGTTCCGGCCGGAAGTGTAAAATCGGGTAAAACTGGCGCGGTAATGGCTGGCGGAAGTAAGCGGTGACGAAACTCAGAAACTCAGATAGAGATAAACGGTCAATGCGCTAGCGCTGATTCCGACGATTTTCAACTTGTCCAGACCGCTTTGCTGATCCCAGAAATACAGACAACTGGATTTTTTTCGGGAGGCAAACAACCCTAATGCGTTGTACCAGCGTTTGACGACGCCCGGTAATTTTCGGCCCAGCAGATAGAGCGCTACTGCTCCGATAACGACGATGGTATAGAACACGATGACCTGGGTTTCGTGGGTGCCGGTGTGGAACAGATGTTCGACCACGTGGTCCAGCCCCATTTCCAGATACTCGAACAGCAGGTGAGCCAGATGCAGCGCTATTTCCCATATATGGTGCAGCAGTCCGATAAGCACTGCCCAGGCCAGATCGGGCATGGCCAGTGCTCCCAGGATCAAGGCCGCTGCCAGTACGGTGATAGCCAAGCTTTGCCGCTTGCGGCGCTCGACGTGGCGCCGCAACAATTCGGCGTCGGTTTCGCTCAAATTAACGAAACGGACGCCGACCGTATGCGGGTAGCGGCCGTCTTCATAGGGGTTGCTGGGTTTGCAATACACCACTTGGCCGCAGGTGCTGACCGTGGTCATGCTCGATAGCAATAAAATTCTGAGTTGCAGATAGTCGCCGCTTTGTAGGCGTTCCTTGCAGGTAAACGACATGCCGTTGGCGCTGATATTGGCTTGCAACGTGTCGTTCTCGATGCTGTTCGAGGCCGGCAGTTGCCGGCCGGACAGGCGGCTGTCGCCCGAGCCGCTCGTCGCGGATGAATCCCCGTAGGGAAGGATCTGGTAGAACAGGTTGATTTGCTCGTAGATGCGAAGCGCGAGTCTGCGGTTGTAGTTGTTATTATCGGTTGCGTTCGAGCTCATCGATGTCCTCGTTGATGAAGCGGATTAGCTTTGATAATAGCCAATGCCGTTAATTTCTCAATCTGTCTGCCGGCAACGCCGAGGGCGTAGCTATTGTCGCAGACTGCGTTCCGCCATTTTAACCCACCCAGGCAGGCGGGTCGGTATCAAGTCGGTCTGGCCCAACGCAAGGCCATTCTCTGGGCGAAACGCGGTACACTTAGTCGGGTGCGGGGTTTGCCGCATTAGGCCTTTTCCTTAGATACCACATGCATCTGTCTGCTTATTTCAATCCCGCGTTCGTCAAATTACTCAGTTTCCGCTTGTTGATCGTGTTGGCCTACCAGATGATGGCTATCGTTGTGGGCTGGCATATCTACGAATTAACCCACGACGCGTTGGCCTTGGGTTTGATCGGTTTGGCCGAGGTGATTCCGTATTTCTGTTGCGCGTTGTTCGCCGGTTACGCAGTCGATCACTATTCTCGGCGCTGGTTCGGGCTGGGCGCCAGCTTGCTGGTGGCCGTGAATGGCCTGATGTTGGTTGCCGTGGCGGAGAATTGGATCGTCAATCAGCCATTGGTCTGGATTTACGCTGCAATCGGATTGACCGGTATCGCCAGGGCTTTTATCGGCCCCAGTTACAGCGCTTTGTTCGCCTTGGTGTTGCCGCGCGAACATTATGCCCGCGCCGCCGGTATCGGCAGTTCGGCGTTTCAATTCGGACTGGTGGCCGGACCGGCCATCGGCGGTTTGATTGTCGCTTGGGCCGGTAAGACCGCGGCTTACCAAACAGCGACCGGTTTGTGCGTGCTCGCCACGCTGGCATTGTTATCGCTGCGGGTCGCGGAACCGCCGCCGGCGGAAAGCGCGCCGATTTTTACCAGTATCGGCGAAGGCTTGCGTTTCGTGTTCGGCAATCAAATCGTGTTAGGCGCGCAGTCGCTGGACATGTTTGCAGTATTGTTCGGCGGCGCGGTGGCGATGTTGCCGGCTTTTATCCACGAAATTTACCATTACGGGCCGGAAGGTTTGGGCATTCTGCGCGCGGCGCCGGCGGTCGGGGCGGTGATGATGGGCTTGTTCCTGGCCCGGTTTCCGATCGACAGACATGCCGGACGCTGGCTGCTGGCGGCCGTGGCCGGCTTCGGCGTCTGTATGATCGGCTTTGCTTTGGCGCACAGTTTTTGGCTGGGCGGCGCGTTTTTGTTATTTTCCGGTTTGTTCGACGGCGTCTCGGTGGTGATGCGCACCACGATTTTGCAATTGGCGACGCCGGATGCGATGCGCGGCCGGGTATCGGCCATCAACGGCATTTTCATCGGCTCTTCCAACGAACTCGGCGCATTCGAATCCGGCGTCGCGGCCCGCTTGTTGGGCTTGGTGCCGTCGGTGGTGTTCGGCGGCGCGATGACCTTGCTGGTCGTGGCCGGTACCGCAAAATTGGCGCCGCAATTGCGCCAATTGCAATTGCGGCAATTGCATTGACGAGTATTCTGCGACTTCCCGAAACGAGGCGGGCAAAACCATGGCGACACCGTTGATTACCCGGCAGGGTTACGAAAAATTGCAGCAGGAATTGGATCATTTGTGGCGGGTAGAGCGACCGGAGGTGACCAAACTGGTGACTTGGGCCGCCAGCCTGGGCGACCGCAGCGAAAACGCTGATTACCAATATAACAAGAAGCGCTTGCGCGAGATCGATCGCCGCGTGCGTTATCTGCAGAAGCGACTGGATACCTTGAAGGTGGTCGATTACCACCCGGATCAGGAAGGCAGGGTGTTCTTCGGCGCCTGGGTCGAGATCGAAAACGACGAAGGCGAAAAGAAGCGGTTCCGCATTGCCGGTTACGACGAAATCTTCGACCGCAAGGACTATATCTCGGTGGATTCGCCGATGGCGCGGGCGTTGTTGAAAAAACAAGTGGACGACGATGCCGTGGTCAAAACCGAAGCCGGCGTATTTATCTGGTACATCAATTCGATCGAGTACCAGAAATAGCGCGCCGCGCGGCAAAAGGCTTTATCATGTCGGCTTTTTTAATCAGTCAAAAAGCGCCTTATGCAAATTACAGATAAAACCGCCGTTTCCATTCATTACACCCTGACCAACGGTAGCGGCGAGCAGTTGGATAGTTCCAGAGGCGAGGCCCCGTTGGTTTACCTGCACGGCGCCGGCAATATCATCGCCGGTCTGGAAGCGGCTTTGACCGGCAAACAAGCCGGCGACACCTTCAACGTGACGATTCCGGCCGACCAGGCCTACGGCGAAGTGTCGGAAGAAATGATCCAGGTCGTCTCCCGAAACATGTTCGACGGCATGGACATCGAAGTCGGCATGCAATTTCATGCCGAAGTCAGCTACGGTCCCGGCGTCATTACCATCACTGCCATCGACGGCGACGATATCACCATTGACGGCAATCACCCGTTAGCCGGAGAGGATTTGACTTTCGACGTGGAAGTGGTCGAAGTGCGACCAGCCAGCGCCGATGAAATCGCTCACGGCCACGTCCACGGTGCCGGCTGCCACCATTGATCGAACGGCAGCACCGGCCGAAGTCAGCCGGTTAGGTCCGCGGCCGGGTCGAGCCCGGCCGATTTGAAATCCTGCCAGCTGTCGCTAATCTTGTAGTTCAATGACCACGGTGAGCTGTCCGCGCTTGCCGGCGTGCCGGCCGTGCCGGAAATCGGGCTGCAGCGATTTCTGCTCAGGCTTTTGCCGGCGCGGCGGTTTTCCGAGCGTGTCGAGTCTCTGAGGTCTGCCCATCTTTAATCAGCCGGATGTTTCGTGTTTCGGAATGAATGCTCGGACGTTGTATTGATGCCTACCGTTAAAAGCTCCCTGCCGGCAAAGCTGCGACCATTACTCGCAGTGGTCGGACTAATCGTTCTGTTGTATCTGACCGCCTTTTCCTGGACCGCATCCGCTCCGCAACCGCTGCTGCGGGTCGCGACCAACGTCTGGCCCGGTTACGAAGCCTTATATCTAGCCCGCAGCTTGGGCTTGTTCGGCTCGGCGCCGATACGTTTGGTGGAAATGACCTCAGCCAGCCAGGTATCCCATGCCTTGCAGAATGGCGCCGTGGAAGCCGCCGCGTTAACCCTGGACGAGGCGGTCGCGGTAATGCAGCAAAACGGCGTCGAATTGCGCGTCGTATTGGTACTGGATGCTTCCAACGGTGCAGATGCGCTGCTCGCGCGGAACGGGATAGACGCAGTGGCTGGATTGCAAGGCAAGCGGATCGGCGTAGAAAACACCGCCACAGGCGCGGTGTTGCTCGACGCGGCGTTGCAAAGCGCCGGATTGGATATTAGTCAGGTCGGCATTGTGCCGATGACGGTGAATGACCATCTCGCCGCTTGGCAACAAGGCGATATCGATGCGGTCGTCACCTTCGAGCCTTTTCGCAGCCGTTTATTGGCAGCCGGCGCCTGCGAACTGTTCAGCAGCCGGCAAATTCCCGGTCGCATTTTAGACGTGTTGGTGGTGCGCGCCGACGCCTTGGCGGCCCACAGGCAGGCTTTGCGAAGCCTGGTTCGCGCTCATTTCGCAGCACTCGACTATTTTTTTGCCAACCCCGGCGATGCTGCGCAACGGATGGCGCCGCGGCTGGGTGTGGCGGCCGCTCAGGTGTTGCCGTTATTCGCAGGTTTGACGTTGCCGGACAGAGTTGCCAATCGGCAATGGCTGGCCGGCGATAAGCCCGAGTTGCAGCCGGTGGCCGCCGATTTGGCCCAGTTGATGTTGCAACGACGCTTGATCGGCGACCCCGTCGATGTTGCCAATATTGCCGCTGCCGAATTCGTCACGGAGCCGCAGCCTTGAAACAGATTGTCACGGTTCGCTTAAGCAGAGCCTTGCCGACTCTGGTCGTTGCCAGTTTCGGTCTGCTGTTGTTGTTTTCCCTTTTTTACCAGCATAGCCGGATGTTGATCGGCATCGAAACTCAAGCGATGGAGGACGTCCGCAGATTGCTGGCGGACACCGAGTTGCATATCGAAACCCTGTATCGGCATGGGCAACAGCAACTGATTTCCGAACAGATAGCGGAGTTGGCGGTTGACAGCCATATTGACAGCGCCGCGCTGCTGGACGAAGGCGGTAAGGTGTTGCGGGCGACCCGTTTCGAATGGGTCGGAAAGGGTTATGCCGAACTATTCGCCGAACCGGGGGCGGCGGAACTCGGCCGGTTTCGGGCCGAGCGCCGGGCCGAAATCCGTTTCTCCGAAGACAGGCAGCGGCTGACCGCGTTCCAAGCCGTGGCGATGGCTACCGATCCCGGCAGGCTCCGCCCGAATCAAATCGGTTTGTTGGTGCTGAATTACGATCTATCGCGAAGCAAGGCGGCAAGCTGGAATTTGTTGGTCCGTTCGATGTACCCGATCTGGGGTATCGGCATCTTATTGCTGCTTGCAATGGCCTCCGCGATTTCGCTTTGGATGGAGCGGCCGTTACGGCATTTGGTGGATGTGGTGGGGCGTTTCGCCGGCGGCGACTATCGGGTACGTTCGCGGCTGGCCGGCAACAGCGAGCTGGCTATTTTAGGTGAGGCTTTGAACCGGATGGCGGCCGAATTGGCCGATACCATCGCTCAGTTGGCGGAAAGCAAGGAAAATCTCGCCGTTACGCTGTTTTCGATCGGCGATGCGGTGATCGCCACCGATGCTGAAGGCCGGGTCAGTTTCATGAACGATGTCGCGCAAAAGCTGACCGGCTGGCAATTGGCGGACGCGGCCGGACTGCCGCTGGAACGGGTCTTCGATATCGTCAACGCCCATAGCCGGCAGGTGGCCGAAGCCCCGGTCGCCAAAGTGTTGGCTACCGGGCGCATCATGGGCTTGGCCAACCACACCATTCTGGTGGCGAAAGACGGTACCGAATACCAGATCGCCGATTCTGCCGCGCCGATTCGACGCCAGGACGGCGCAATTTCCGGGGTGGTATTGGTGTTTCGCGATGTGACCGAGGAATATGCGTTGCGCGATTCCTTGCAACAAGAACGAGCTTTACTGCGCAGCCTGATCGACGCGGCTCCCGATCTGATTTTCTTCAAGGATCGCGATAGCGTCTATCTCGGTTGCAATAAGGCGTTCGAGCGCTACGCCGGCAGTAGGGAGGCGGAACTGGTCGGCAAGACCGATTTCGATTTGTTCGATAGCGAAACTGCCGATTGCTTTCGCAGGCATGACAGGCAAATCTTGCAGAGCGGCCGCTCCAGCGGCCATGAAGAATGGATCACTTACCCGGATGGCGAAAGGGTGTTGTTGGAAACCGTGAAGACGCCGTTTTTCGGAGCGGACGGTAAGATTGCCGGTTTGGTCGGAATCAGCCGCGATGTAACAGAACGGAAGAAGGCCGAAGAGCGCCTGGAATTATCGGCGCAGGTATTCCAGGAAGCGCACGAAGCCATCATGATTACCGGCGTCGACGGTAACATCGTCGATGTCAATCCGGCTTTTTGTGCAATGACCGGTTATGCGCGGGAAGAGGCCGTCGGCCAGAATCCGCGTATTTTGAGTTCCGGCCGGCACTCGCCGGAATTCTTCGCCGAAATGTGGCAAAGCGTGCGCGAAAATGGTTATTGGCGCGGCGAAATCTGGAACCGAAAAAAGAACGGCGAATTTCACGCCGGGTTGTTGAGTATTTCGACTCTGCCGGCCACTAACGGCGACATCCGTCATTACATCGGGCTGTTTTCCGATATCACCGAGAAAAAATTATCCGAAGAGCAGATTTGGCGGCAAGCCAATTTCGATGCCTTAACCGGTTTGCCGAACCGGCGCATGTTTCTCGACTGTCTGGCGCGCGAGATAAAAAAAGCCCACCGTAACGGCAGTGTGTTGGCGTTGTTGTTTCTGGATTTGGACCGGTTCAAGGAGATCAACGACATTCTCGGGCATATCCAAGGCGACAGTCTGCTGCAGATTGCCGCCGAGCGTCTGGCCGGTTGCGTGCGCGATACCGATACCGTCTCCCGCCTGGGCGGCGACGAATTCACGATTATCCTGCCCGATTTGGAAAACGGCGAATGCGCAGAACGCGTTGCGCAGAACATTCTGCGCAAAATGGCGGAACCCTTCCCTTTGAACGGCGAACTGAACTATGTCACCGCCAGCATCGGCATTACGCTGTATCCCAACGATTCTCTCGATCAGGAGCAGTTGATCAAAAACGCCGACCAAGCCATGTATGCGGCCAAGGAAACCGGGCGCAACTGTTACAGCTTTTTCACGGCCTCGATGCAGCAAACCGCGCAATTCCGCTTGGGGATGGTCACCGATCTGCGCAGTGCCTTGGCCAATCGTCAACTCGAGGTGTATTACCAGCCGATCGTCGAGTTGCCTAGCGGAGCGATCCGCAAAGCAGAAGCGTTGCTGCGCTGGCGGCATCCGCAACGCGGCATGGTCAGTCCGGCGCAGTTCATTCCGCTGGCGGAAGAAAGCGGCCTGATTCACGATATCGGCGATTGGGTATTCCGGGAAGCAGTGCAGCAGGCCAAGTTGTTGCGCGAGCAGTATCGACCCGATTTCCAAATCAGCGTGAACAAGTCGCCGGTGCAATTCCGGCCGCGTTCGGATGTCGATTTTGGTTGGCTGAATTACCTGAAGAGTCTGGAGTTGGACGGCGCAGCCGTGGTGGTCGAGATCACCGAAGGCCTGTTGTTGGACGCGCAAACTTTGACCAAAGCCCGCTTGCTGGATTTCCGCGACGCCGGCGTGCAAGTGGCGATCGACGATTTCGGTACCGGCTATTCGTCGCTGTCTTACATCAAAAAATTCGATATCGATTACATCAAAATCGACCGCAGCTTCATCAATAACCTAAGCCCCGAATCCCAGGACGAGGCCTTGTGCGAAGCGATCATCGTCATGGCCCACAAGTTGGGCCTGAAAGTGGTGGCCGAAGGTGTGGAGACCGAGCAGCAGCGCGATTGGCTGATCGCGGCGGGCTGCGACTATGCCCAAGGTTATCTGTTCAACCAACCCATGACCGGATCGGAATTGTTGGTACTGCTGACCGGCTTCGACCAGGATTAGCCGGCGACGGGTCGCGGCTGTCTGGTCAAGCCGCTGCGCCGTTCAGGGTTGCTGCAACACGCGCTCGCATTGCGGCGGCAAGGGCGGTGCCGGTTGCGGCGCGCTTTTTCCCGGGGCTTTGGCTTCTTCGGAAAACCACCAGGCTAGGCTGGCGTCGCAGCCGTCGCCGGCCGGCAACGGTTCTTGGGCTTGGCACAGGCCGTTGCCGGGGGGGCATTTCAGGCGAACGTGGAAATGGTCGTCGTGCTTCCACCATGGCCTGATTTTCCGTAGCCAGCCAGACGAGCCAAGCGCTTTGCGGTTGCAAAGTTCCTGTTTGATGCTGGGGTTGACGAAGATTCGGTCTACTTCCGGCTGGCTTGCTGCCGCTTCCAGAATTTTGGCGTGCGCCGCGGTCCATTGCCTCCGATCGACCGCATCGGCGCGGCCGTCGACGACGGACGGCGCGTTCCAGGCTTCCCGTTCCGCCGCACTCAAGATGCGGGTTTCTGCCGGCTGCAGCAGCAAAAACCAGATGTCGACGTCCAGGCCGGTTTGGTGGCTACGGTGTCCGCTCGGTGTCGGGCCGCCGCGCGGTTGGCCGAGATCGCCGATCAGTAACGAACCGAGGCCCTCCCGTTCGGCGGTCAGACCGAGTTGTTGGATGAAGTCGACCAGTAGCGGGTGACCGTAATAGCGTTTGCGCGACAGGCGCATGACTTGGTAACCGGGGCCTTGCAACGGCAGCGTCGCCGCGCCGGCAATGCAGCCGGCAGTATAGCTGCCAATACTTTGCCCGCCATCGGCACTGGTGCTGGGGTGGCTGATCGCCGCCCAGGTGGCGGCCTCCGACCCGGCGGCAGCGGCCGGTATCGCTAGCGATGAGTTCAGGAAAAAACACAACAGGCCGACACGGTAGCGGGACGAATTTAGATGTTTCATGGGTAGGCGCAAAAATTGAGTCTATCGGTTTTGGGGTTTTACTGCGGCGAAGCGCCGGTTGGGCCTTCGCAAGCAATGATAAATCACGGCAGCGGGCAATTGCACAGCATTGCCCGTTTTATGCCGCCCGGTCCGCGGGTTAACAGGGCTCAGTCATCCGGTTAAAACCGTTTGCGGGCGGCGAGGGCGTGGTCGCCCAAGGCTTGCAGATTCTCCAAGCCGCGAATTTCGCAACGGCCGCCGCGGGCAGCGTAATCCATCCGGTATCCGTCGATGAATTCCATGACGGTGTGGTCGATTAAGTCGGCATCGCTCAGATCGAAGATCACGGTTTTGCCGTCGCCGAGCGCGGCCAGCTCGCTTTTTAACGCCAAGAAATTGGAGAACAACGCCGAGCCGTCGACTTTGACGGTCCATTGTTCGTTGCTGTCCGCTCGCAAGTGGTAAGACAGGCTCAACAGGTGGGCCAGCGGCACGCCGCGGCCCAGGTGCAGCAGAACCTTCGCGCCGATGCCGATCACTACTCCGGAGAGCAAGTTGCCGACCAGGATCGCGATGATCGTGATCAGAAATAAGGCCAATTGCTCCTTGCCCAAATCCATGCTTTTGGCGAAAACCTTGGGCGAAGCCAGGCGGTAGCCGGTATAGACCAGCAGCGCGGCCAGCGATGCCAGCGGTATGGCGCCGATCCAGCTCGGAAACAGCACGACGAATAACAACAAAAAACCGCCATGAAAGAAATTGGCCCAACGGCTGCGGGCGCCGGCATCGATATTGGCCGAGCTTCTGACAATTTCGGTAATCATCGGTAGACCGCCGAGCATGCCGGAGACCACGTTGCCGGCGCCGATCGCCGCCAATTCCCGGTTCAAGTCTGAGTAACGTCGGGCGGGATCGAGCTTGTCGACCGCGGCTGCGCTGAGCAGGGTCTCCAGGCTGCCGATCAGGCAAATGGCAATAACGCTTTCCCAAAACGCCCAACTCGCCAATTTGCCGAAATCGGGTTGTTGCAGGCTATCAGCCAGACTGGCCGGAAGCGCCACCAGAAAATCCGCGGCAAACGCGAGGTCCGGTGGCAATACGAAGGCGCGTTCGGGTTGCGGTTGGTCGAGCCCGAAGAGTTTGCCGAGCAACACGCCCACACCGATCACCACTATGGGTGCCGGAATTCGCCGAAACCAGCGATGCCGCAAATAGGGCCAGGCCAACAGCGTGACGATGCCGGCCAAGCCGATCAGCCCGGTGGTCGGGACAAAAAAGGTCAGGATTTGCGGTAACAGGCCGATGTTTGCCAGCAGGTCGCCGCCATGGGTTTGCAAGCCGGCGATGACCGGCAATTGCTTGACGATGATGATCAATCCGATCGCGGCAAGCATGCCGTGCGCCACCGAGGCCGGAAAAAGCCGGCCAAGCGGCCGGCCTTGAAATAGCCGAGTACGATTTGCAGCAGGCCGGCCACTACTACCGCCGCCAGCGTGTAACGGTAACCGGCCCAGTGGTCGCCGCCGCCCAAGCTTGCCACCGCATTGAAAATCACCACGATCAAACCGGCTGCCGGTCCGGTGATGGTCAATTGCGAACCGTTGATGCGGGATACCAGCAGTCCACCGACGATGGCGGCAATGATGCCCGACATCGGCGGAAATCCCGAGGCCGTGGCGATGCCGAGGCACAGCGGCAACGCAATCAGAAATACGGAAAAGCCGGCATATAGGTCGCTCAGCCGGTTTGCGGATGCAGACTCCTTCCCGGAACGATTTGCTTGATGAATTGGATTTGCCATGAATGCTCCGGAAATGAGAGGGCGGACCCGGTTGGGCAACCTTGAGAGGTCGCTCTTCGCTATGCGCTGAATCGGCGCAATGATAACCGGTTTTCTTCGACACCAGGCCGGCTTGGCCGATTCTGGCTAAGAATCGGCGATTCGGTCCTGTCGGGTTTTAATGTCGATTCGCCTTTATGTCGATTGGGCATTGAGGTTGTCCAAAGGCGGCTGGATTTTGGGTAGCGCGTTGTTTGCCCGCTTCCGGTTTTTTTGCGTCACGGCCGCCCTTGGTTATCGTCCGTCGGCGGCGGAAAATAAAAATCAGGCTAAAAAAGGCCGTTCGGGTAAAATGCGCCGTCCATTTTCGGCCCGCGCGGCTCGCGTGCCGGCCGTTGCCAATTCTTACTTTCCGCTGAAAACCACTTTTAATGAACATGCGCCTTATTGCCGGGATATTTTTTGTAATCGCCTGCTGGATTGCCGGGCCGTTGCAGGCTGCCGATTCCGCCAATTCCAGTTTCATTGTGTTGAATTACCACGATATTCTGGAGGAAGAAGAAAGAGTTCCGCCGTTCGACCGGATGGCGGTGAATAAGGATCATCTGAACGATCATTTCGCCTGGTTGAAAAATAACGGATACCGGGTGATCAGCATCCAGGATTTGCTGGATTGTACGCAAGGCAAAAAACAGTTGCCCAACAAAGCGGTGTTATTGACCTTCGACGACGGCTACCTAAGCTTCTATACCCGGGCAATGCCGCTGTTGAAGAAATATAAATACCCGGCCACACTGGCGGTGGTCGGCAGTTGGCTGGAACAGCACAATCATGCCGGCACCAACAAACCGTTGATGACGCCGGCCCAAATTCGCGAAGTGGCGAACAGTGGTCTGGTCGAAATTGCCTCCCACAGCTTCAACGCCCATCATGGTATCGTTGCCAATCCGCAGGGCAATGAACAAAGTACGATCACTACTCGGTTGTACAGCAGCGAATACGAGGAATACGAAAAAGACGAGGACTACCGGAAGCGGATTTTCCAGGAACTGGAGAAAAGTTCGGAACAATTGCTGCAGACTTTGGGCAAGCGGCCGCGGGTCATGGTCTGGCCTTACGGCGAATATAACGCGATTGCGCTGGAAGCAGCGAAAAACGCCGGCATGCCGCTGACCATGGGCCTGAACGACGGCGCAAATACGTTGGCGGACGCGGCGGTGATGAAGCGGATGATCATGACCGACGACCCGAACGCGGAGCGTTTTGCCACCATCGTCACCAAGTTGCGTACCGGCCGGGAATTGCGAGTAGCCCACGTCGATATGGATTACATTTATGACGAGGACGAGGAGCAGACCGAGAAAAATCTGGCCGCCGTCGTCGAGCGGATCAAAGCCAGCGGCGCCAATACCGTCTATCTGCAAGCCTTTTCCGACCCGGACGGCGATGGTAATGCCGATAAATTGTATTTCCCGAATCGGCACCTGCCGATGCGGCGGGATTTGTTCAATTATGTTTCCCTAAGGCTGAGAAAGGGTGCCGATGTCAAAGTCTACGCCTGGATGCCGATGATGGCGTATAAGGCCGACGTACCATTGAAATGGTACGTCAAGGAATGGCGCGACGGCGAACCGCAGTTGTCGCGCCACATTTATACCCGCCTGTCGCCGTTCAATCCGGAGGCTCGCCAGTTCGTCGGCGAGATTTATGAAGATCTGGCCAAATACTGTGACTTCAACGGCATTCTGTTCCACGACGACGGTATCTTGTCGGATTATGAGGACGTATCGCCGCTGGCGATGGAATTCACCAATAAGGTCTGGGGCTTGCCGGCCGAGTTCGATACCATTCATTCGTCCAGCGAGTTGCGCCTGCGCTGGGCTCAGCACAAGAATGAGTTGATGGGTCAATTCACCGATTATCTGACCAATAAGGTGCGTTTTTATCGGCCATACATCAAAACCGCGCGCAACTTTTACTCGTTGCCGTTGTTGAAGCCCTATAGCGAAGAATGGTACGCCCAATCGCTGGCCAGCTTTATGAAGCATTACGATTACGTGGCGATCGAGGCGATGCCTTTTATGGAGGACGCCGAGAATCCTAAGCAGTGGCTGGCGGAATTAGTCGAGAAGACCAATCAGTATCCCGGCGCGTTGGATAAAATGGTGTTCGAGCTGCAGGCGGTAAACTGGAAAACGCAACAGGACATCCCGATGTCGGTATTCACCGAACAGTTTCAGCTGTTGAAAAAATTGGGTGCCAAGCATATCGGTTATTACCCGGATAACGTCTTTCACGACCAGCCCAAACTGGCAGAGTTGAAAAAATATTTTCCTGTAGAGATCAAGGATTGAGTCGGCCGTGGACCAACTTTTAGCGCAACCTTGGGTACAACATCTGATCGATCTGTGGCTGATCGGGCGCGAACGGCTGGAAGAGGTGCCCTGGTGGCAATTCAACGAATGGCTTTCGCGCTTCGTGTTTTATTACCCGTTGTTGATGGCTTACGTCTGGATGCTGGGCGGCATCGTCTATTACATTCGCTGGGAACGTAACCGCGGCAACGTGTTGTCGGACTTGCCGGTGTTGGCGGAATATCCGCCGGTGTCGATTCTGATCCCGTGTTACAACGAGGGCGAGAACGTTCGCGAAACCATCGAATATCTGTTGCACCAACAATATCCCAATTACGAAATCATCGCCGTCAACGACGGCAGCAAGGACAATACCCTGGAAATCCTGCACGAACTGGCCGACCGGCATGCGCAAATTCGTGTCGTAAATCTGGCCAGCAACCAGGGTAAGGCGGTCGGTCTGCGCACTGCGGCGCTACTGGCCAACAGCGAAATTCTGATCGGTATCGACGGCGACGCCTTGTTGGCGCCGAACGCGACGGCGTGGATCGTCAAACATTTTCTGGAAGATCCGCACGTCGGCGCCGTGACGGGCAATCCGCGTATCCGCAACCGGTCAACCTTGTTGGGTAAGATTCAGGTCGGCGAGTTTTCGGCCATCGTCGGTATGATCAAACGTGCCCAACGGTCTTATGGACATGTGTTCACGATATCAGGAGTCATCGCCGGGTTCCGTAAGACTGCCTTGCACGATGTCGGCTACTGGAGTCCGGACATGGTGACCGAGGATATCGATATCAGTTGGAAAATGCAGTTGGCCGGCTGGGCGATCCGCTTCGAGCCCAATGCGCTGTGCTGGGTGTTGATGCCGGAAACTCTGAAAGGTTTGTGGAAACAACGCAGTCGCTGGGCGCAAGGCGGTGTCGAGGTGTTGCTGCGCTATTTCCGGCCGTTGCTGCGTTGGCGTTCGCGCGGCATGTGGCCTTTGTATTTGGAATGTTGCATCAGTTTGAGTTGGGCATTTTTGGTAGTTGCGATGCTGGCCTTGGTGCCGTTGGACTGGTTCAGCAGCGAGCCGCAGGAAGCCTTGGAAGACTTATCGCCGCACTGGACCAGCATGCTGCTGTGCGTGACCTGTCTGATCCAGTTTGCAGTCAGTTTGACGATAGACTCGGTCTATGAAAAGAAAAGCGGCGGCTCGGCCCAGCATTACTATTGGATGATCTGGTATCCGATCGTGTACTGGTTGATCAACGTCGGCACCACAATCAACGGTTGCATCAAGGCGTTACGGAAAAAGCGCGGCCAGCGCGCGGTTTGGGTGACTTTGGACAGAGGGTTGCGGCAAAAATGAAAGAGATCATTATCAACCAGCCGCATCTGCAAAGTTTTCAGCAAAAATGCGCTTCGGTCTTGATGGCTTTAATGAGCTGGGTGTTGTGGCTTTATTTTTTGTGGCCATTGTTCACTTTGACGGCTTGGCTGATGGGCTTGAAAAGCTTGTCGGACGAGATCCGCTGGTTCGGCGGTTACAAAACCTTGCTGGAACTACTAGAGCTCTACGGCGAGATCGTGCTGGCGATAGCGCTGTTCTGGCTGTGCTGGACCTTGTTTTTGTCCTGGCGGCATTCGGTGGTGGCGCCGAAACGGAGCGCTCCGGTCACCGACCAACAATTGGCGGTAGCATTTAAAGTCGATTTGGCCGAATTGCGCCAAGCCCGTCAGGGCAAGAAACTGACGGTTCATTTCGACGAACATGCCGGGATTACCGCTATTGGTAACGACTGACGGGGTTACCATATCGCGACTGCGTTTTTGGCGCGGTTGATGTTAAACTGCATGGGGCGTACTTAAGGACTTGGGATTATGCAACTGGCAATTACGGTATTGGGCGAGAAGTCCAACGGTTTTCTTGGGGAAGTTTTGTCGGCGTTAAGTGCCTGCCAATGTAACATTCTGGAACTGCGCACCTCCAATTTGACCGAGCTGACTGCCGCATACCTGTTGATCGACGGTAACTGGAACCATATCGCCAAGTTGGAAGGCATGCTGGATGCGATTAAAACCCGTTTGGAAATCCAGATGAACTTTCTGAGGCCGAGTCAGGAGCCGCAAGCGGTCGAAGGTGTGCCGTACACGCTGGAAACCATCTCCGTCGATAAAAGCGACATCCTGTTTGCCGTGACTTCCTTCCTGTTGGATCGGGGTATTTGTATCGAAGAAATCTCCGCCAGTCGCCACAATGCGGCTTTTTTCAATACGGCGGTATTTTCCACTAAATTCATCTTGTTGGTGCCGCCGTCGGTGCGGATTCTGTCCTTGCGCGAAGAGTTTCTGGATTTTTGCGACAGCTTGAACATCGACGCCATTCTCGAACCCGTCAAAAGGTGATTTCATGACAGCCATAGCCATCGGTGATACCGTTCCCGATTTCGAAGCAGCCGCTACCGGCGGCAAATCCGTCAAACTCAGCGATTATCGCGGTAAAAAAGTCGTGCTGTATTTTTACCCCAAGGACAATACGCCGGGTTGCACCCAGGAAGGGCAGGCTTTCCGCGACAATATCGGCCAATTCGAAGCATTGAACGCAGTGGTATTGGGCGTATCGCGCGATAGCGTCAAAGTGCACGAAGGCTTTAAATGTAAACAAGCGTTTCCATTTGATTTGCTGTCCGACCAGGACGAGAGTCTGTGCCATTTATTCGACGTTATCAGAACGAAGAACATGTACGGCAAGCAGGTGCAAGGGATTGAGCGCAGTACGTTTCTGATCGACGAAAACGGCGTCCTGGTCAAAGAATGGCGCAAGGTGCAGGTGAAGGTCCACGTAGCCGAAGTGCTGGATTTTCTCAAAACGGCTTGATCCAGGCGATCGTCCGTTGCCCACGGAGCACAGTCTTTTCATTTTCGCGGGCCTCATCGAGGCCCGCTTTCTTGTCTAACGCAGGCGCTATAGATTTTGGCTTTTCGAGCTTAGAGTCTTAAACCCTTCAGTTTGCTCGGGATTGTGAAATCCCGCTTATTTGGGCGATAATGCCCGGGCTAAATTTTCAATTGGACGACGTTTATGAACGAAATGCTGTCTGCGGGTATTGAGTTAATGCTGATCGGCATGGGCATGGTTTATGCTTTTCTGGCGATGCTGGTGGTTGCGATCACTGTCATGAGCAACCTGGTCCGGCACTATTTTCCGGAGGTTCCGACCAAATTTCCCGAACAGCCGGTTGTCCCCGGTAACGATAAAGCGGTGGTAGCCGCGATAACCGCCGCGGTTCTGCAGTATCGCAAAAAGCACAAGAACGGATAAATACCCAAAAGGTAAGGTCAGTTAAGACCCCAAAATGTCATTAGGAGATTAAAGAGTGGAAAAGGTGAACAAGCCCCTGGGAATTACTGAGGTGGTATTACGCGACGCCCATCAGTCAATTCTGGCAACCAGGCTGCGTATCGAAGACATGCTACCGATCTGCGATCAACTCGACCAGATCGGTTACTGGTCGATCGAATCCTGGGGAGGGGCGACCTTCGACGCTTGCATTCGCTATTTGGGCGAGGATCCGTGGGAGCGCCTGCGTTTACTGAAGAAAGCTATGCCCAATACGCCTCAGCAAATGTTATTCCGAGGCCAGAATATCCTGGGTTACCGCCATTACGCGGACGATGTGGTCGATAAATTCGTCGAGCGTTGCGTGGTCAACGGTATTGACGTATTCCGGATTTTCGATGCGATGAACGATATGCGCAATATCGAACGGGCCATCAAGGCGGTACTGAATACCGATGCCCATGCCCAAGGTACTATTTCGTACACGACCAGCCCGGTACACACCATCAAGAAATGGGTAGAGCAGGGCAAGCAGATCGAAGACTTGGGCGCCCATTCGATCTGTATCAAAGACATGGCGGGCTTGCTCACTCCTTACGACGCGTTCGACCTGATCGGCAAATTGAAAAAAGCCGTTACGATTCCGGTACATCTACATTGCCATGCGACCACCGGATTGAGCGTTGCGACCTGTATCAAGGCTGTCGAAGCGGGTGTGGACAATATCGATACCGCAATATCTTCGTTGAGTATGACCTACGGCCACACCCCAACCGAAACTATCGTCGCGGCATTGGCCGGGCAGAAACGCGATACCGGTCTGGATTTGGCCAGGCTGGAAAAAGTCGCGGCTTATTTCCGCGAGGTACGGAAAAAGTATGCACAGTTCGAAGGTAGCCTGAAAGGAGTGGATAGCCGGATCCTGGTGTCGCAAGTGCCGGGCGGCATGCTGACCAATATGGAAAGCCAGTTGAAGGAGCAAGGTGCTGCCGATCGTTTCGATGCAGTACTGCAAGAAATACCGCTGGTACGCAAAGATCTGGGCTATATTCCGTTGGTAACGCCGACTTCTCAAATCGTCGGTACTCAAGCGGTATTGAACGTTCTGGCCGGTGAGAGATACAAAACCATCAGTAAAGAAACGGCCGGTGTGTTACGGGGCGAATACGGTGCGACTCCGGCGCCCGTGGATAAGGAATTGCAAGCGCGGGTGTTGAACGGTGCAGAGCCGATCAGTTGCCGGCCGGCGGATTTACTGGAACCGGAGATGGACAAACTGATCGCCGACATCAAAGCGAAAGCGCAGGCCGAAGGTGTCAAGCTGGCCGAGAATGTCGAAGAAGATGCGCTGATCGACGGCCTATTCGCCCAAGTCGGTTGGAAATTTATCCAGAACCGGGGCAACCCGGCCGCGTTCGAACCGGTACCTGCCACCGAGCCAGCCCTTGTTTCCGCAGCGGCGGCAACTAAAGCGGCGGGCGAGGTCGAAACCTACACTGTCAACGTGGACGGCAAAAATTACCACGTTGCAATCGCGCCGGGGAACGGGGAGATTGTCGTCAAGCCGTCCTCGGCTTTGGAAAACGGACCGATGTTAGCATCGACTGCTCCGATCGTCAGCGGCAGCGGTGTCGTCGAGTCTCCGTTGGCCGGCGTTGTATTGAAAGTGAATGTCAACGTCGGCTCGCATTTATCCGAGGGCGATGTGGTGTTAATCATGGAAGCGATGAAAATGGAAACCGAGATTCGTGCCAAAGTCGCAGGTATCGTTAGTGCTGTCAATGTTCGACAAGGCGATTCGGTTGCGGTTGGTGACGTCCTGGTTACGTTGTAACCGACTAAGATTTAACTCGCACCGGTTGCCGCAATGTGGGAGCCGGATGCCTAATATAGAATTCGACGGCCAGTCGTAGCCGTGCTGTCGGCCAAATAAATCGAATAAATCAAGCCATGGAAAATCTCCGACTCTTGTGGGAAAGCACCGGTATTTACAACATTACCCAACCGCAAATCATCATGATGGGGGTGGGATTCCTGTTGTTATATCTGGCGATTAAAAAAGGCTTCGAACCGCTATTGCTGTTACCGATCGGTTTTGGCGCGGTACTCAGCAACATCCCGGTGGCCGGCATGGTCGACGAGGGCGGTATTCTTTATTACATGTATGGAGGTATCAAGGCGGGTGTATTTCCGCTATTGATATTCATGGGCGTCGGGGCGATGACCGATTTCGGGCCGATGCTAGCGAATCCGAAAACCCTATTTCTTGGCGCTGCCGCCCAGTTCGGCATTTTCGCCACATTATTTGGCGCGCTGGCCTTGAATGCAGTGCCGGGCATGGCATTTAGCTTGAAGGAAGCGGCGGCGATTGCCATCATCGGCGGCGCCGATGGCCCGACTGCAATTTACGTTGCCTCCAAACTGGCGCCGGAATTATTAGGCGCAATTGCCGTGGCCGCATACTCTTACATGGCTTTAGTGCCGCTGATCCAGCCGCCGATCATGAGGGCATTGACCAGCGAGGACGAGCGCCGTATCGAAATGCAGCAGCTGCGGACTGTCGGAAAGGCAGAGAAAGTGGTGTTTCCGCTAATGTTATTGATTTTGACAGCATTGTTGTTGCCGTCTGCCGCGCCGTTAGTCGGTATGTTTTGCCTCGGCAACTTGATGAATGCGACCGGCGTGGTCGATCGGCTGAGCAAAACCGCGCAGAACGAGTTGATCAATATCGTCACAATCTTTCTGGGCTTATCGGTCGGTTCCAAGCTTAGCGCAGAGGCGTTTTTGAAAGTACAGACCTTGGGCATCCTGGGCCTAGGCGCCGTCGCGTTTGCGATCGGTACTGCAAGCGGTGTGATCATGGCAAAGGTCATGAATCGTTTCAGTAGCACTCCGATTAATCCTTTGATCGGCGCGGCTGGTGTTTCCGCGGTGCCTATGGCGGCCCGCGTCGCCAACAAAATCGGTCTGGAAAGCAATCCGCACAATTTCCTGCTGATGCACGCGATGGGACCCAATGTCGCAGGCGTGATTGGCTCAGCGGTCGCGGCAGGGGTGTTGTTGAGTTTGGTGCGTTAGCTCTGTCAGGCGGGATCGAATTCAGGGAACCTCCAAAATTCATTTTTTTAAGGAGAGCTGGGCGAGGGAAATAAGCTGCCGATTTAATTCAAAATCATTCCTTTACCTGTATGTGCTTCCGGTATTTATGCCGGGGGTTGGGGGATGAAGCTTTTACTGGTTTTAAGAGATTCCCTAGAATGAGCGACCAGCTTAAGGACGCTAAGCGTACCAAAGTACTCTGGCTCACTTCGAGCTACCCCCGCAATGAAGACGATAGCGCTTCGATATTCCTGCGCTATTTGGCGGAAGCGCTCGCAAACCGAGAACTGGATTTGTTGGTTCTCGCTCCCGATCATCACGAAGTACGCCCGTTTCCCCAACCATACGGTTTGGTTTGTCGCCATTTCCGTTATTTTTTTCCGCGCCGTCTACAATTGTTAGCGTATGGCTCCGGAATCCTGCCAAACTTGAGCGCCGCACCGTGGTTATATTTGCAGGTGCCGTTTTTGATCGTGTCCATGTTCGTCGCTGCCGCACGGATATTGCTTAGCCAACGTCCCGCCTTGATTCATGCACATTGGATATTTCCGCAGGGTACTGTGGCAGTATTGTTGGGGAAGTTGTTTCGAATACCGGTGGTAGTAACTGCTCATGGTAGCGATGCTTTTTTACTAAAAGGAAGACTCCTCGGTTTATTGAAACGCTGGACGGTGAAACAATGCTCTATTTGGACGAGCAACACGCGGGCGACTTCCGGTGCCGTCGGATTCGACGAATTGTCTAAACCGCATATTATTCCAATGGGCGTTGACTATCGGCGTTTTGTGTTAGGTGATCGTAAGTCAATTGCAAAGCAACATAAATTAATTTTGTTGTTTGTTGGACGCTTGGTTGAAACTAAAGGAGTAGCTTATTTATTAAAAGCTTACGCCCTATTGTCCGAGGATTTGCGAGTTAGAACCGAGTTATGGATTATAGGCGATGGAGAGGAGATCGAACGATTAAAATTGTTAGCGATAAAATATAGAATAAGCGATAAGGTCTTTTTCTTGGGAAAGTTGCCGAATGACAAATTGCCTGATTATTACGCGGCAGCGGATATTTTTGTTTCCCCGTCTATGATCGAAGGACAAGGAGTGACATTTTTGGAGGCGCTGGCGAGTGGCGTGCCAATTATCTGCTCTAATGTTGGAGGTATTGGGGAAATTATAAAACATGGAGAAACAGGTTTGTTTGTGAGTCCCAATGATGTTGACGAGCTTTCGGAAGCGATTAATAGATTGATAACCGATAGAGAGTTTAGAATGAATTTGAGTAAAACCGGTAGAAAAATTGCTGAATCCTATGATTGGCAATGTGTTGCTGAACAATTCATCTCGTTGTATATCAGCATCTTGAATACCGCCGAATTTAGATCGTAGTGTTTTAGTTGATGAATATATATTTTCTATGCAAACGCTACTACACAAATAAAGACCTCATCAATGATCGGTTCGGTCGGCTCTATCAATTACCCAAACAGTTGTCTAGCTGCGGACATCGAATTGTAGTCAATGCCTTCGACTATCGAAATCGGACTGATTTATATGTCGCAGATAACGGGGTTTCATTTCAAACCATTCCAGTAAGTCCGGCTAATTTAATTGGCGCGATTTTGCGGACTTATTCGCATGTTAGGAATATAAATCCGGACGTGATTATCGCTAGTGGTGATATCTATATCGGATTGATTGGGCTTCTGCTGGCCCGAAGATTGGGGATAAAGTTTGTATACGATGTGTACGACTATTATCCGGCTTTTCGAATCAACAGATTGCCAGGATTGAAATCGGTATTTAATTATGTTGTCAGAAAATCCAGTCTGGTTACTTGTGCTAGTCAATCGTTGCAGCGCTGGGTCAAAAGTGGGGTTAATCAACGTACATTATTGATTGAGAATGGTGTTGATCGAAACGTATTTTCAGTCGGCGATCGCGTTGAAGCTAGGCTTAAACTAAACCTCCCTTTAAGCAAAGAGGTGATCGGTTATTTCGGCTCGATAAATTTGGCGAGGGGTCCACTTTTGATCGCCGCTTGCAGGCTCTTGAGGGAAACGAAACCCAACTTACATCTTGTGTTTGCCGGACGCGTAGATGGAGTTGAGTTCAACGAAAACTGGATTAAATACTACGGAGAATTACCTCAATCATCCGTACCAAATTTAATTAATGCTTGCGATGTTGTTGTCGTGCCATATGCTGGTGACCAGTTTAATTCTCTGTCAGGTGCTTGCAAAATCGCCGAATACCTTGCATGCGGTAAACCGGTAGTTGCTACAAGGGTATCTGACCATGCAGAAATATTCAAAGAGGCACCGACTTCACTATGCGAGCCTATTGCAGACGATATGGCTCGTGCTATTAAATCGCAACTAGAAAGCCCGAGAATTTTGCAATATCCCGCTATTCTGGATTGGCAATCGATCGGACGGAAACTTCATCAAGAGTTGGCTAAGCTTGTGCCATGAACAGGCTTTTCGTTGTCATCACAGACTTCAACGGATTTGCCCAGACACGTCGTTGCCTGGATGCCTTATATAAAAGCACATATAAAGACTTCACGGTGTTGGTGGTGGACCACGGCACAACAGAAGAGACGCGGATTGGATTGCAGAATGATTATCCCTGCGTGATTCGTTTACCGGGACCTTCAAGTCTTTGGTGGGCGGGAGCGAATAATTTAGGTATACGGTTCGCCATGGATAAGGGTGCAGATTTAATTATGCTGCTGAATAACGATTGTTATGTAACATCTGAAACTATTCAAAAATTGGTTGATATTTTGAGAAACAAATCCGGTGCAATTATTGCTCCGATACAGCGAGACTGGCCTACTGGACGCATTATCAGTATTAATCCTAGGCATAATTTTCTATTAGGATTTCCTACAATTGGAGGGCTAAAAAGTCCGGTTGGAGCCGGGCTAGGTGACGTTATACCGGTAGACCTGATTATAGGCGGCCGCGGTGTCATCATCCCTAAGCATATATTTGCGGAAATTGGTTTGTTCAACGAAGCCCAGTTGCCACATTATGGGGCCGATCATGATTTTTATATTCGAGTAGAGAAAAAATTTGCTTTATATGTGTCGCTAAAAGCCTGTGTTGATGTGGATCCCGCTCAAACCAGTTTGGCTGTTGATATATGTGAGATTGGCTTTAAAACGTTTATTCGAACTTTGATAGATCGAAGATCGCATAGAAATATATACGATATTTCTGTTTTGTTTAAACTCCATTATCCTCTGCCTCGTTTCTATTTAACTGGGGTTGTGTTTTATTATATTAGATATTTTTGTGTTTATTTTATTAATAGATATATATTGGCTAGATAAGGGTTTTTGTTTGTTTGATTCGGGAGAGATTTCTCAAGTCTACATGCTGGGTATAGGCGATGCCAAGAGTTTTTAGGGAGTTCAAAAACAATACTATCCTAAATCGATTTGTCAGGATTATTGGTGTCGATGGTTTTGTGAAGGTGTCAGGTTTTATTTTATTACCAATTTACCTAAAACTAATGACGCAAGAAGAGTATGCGGAATTTAGTTACGTAATGTCCGTGGTAAGTACTTTTGGTTTAATATTTAACTTTGGGCTTTATGTGCCTCAGGTGAAATTATATCAAGATGCTGATGGAAAAGAAAAGGGAAGTGTACTTTTTACTATTAATATTACCCTATTAGTTATGTTGGTCTTGGCTCTTGGGACTTTCTATATTTTTAATCTAGATAATTCTATAATAAATCTATTATTTTCATCTTCGGAGACTTATTTGAGACATAGGGTTCTAATATTAATCGGCTTGGTTGTCTCCGTTTTTTCGTGCATGTTAATTTATTTCTATATCGCGAATGAATTTATCTCAAAGGTACAGGCTTATAATGTATTAAGATTTTTAGTGGGAGTGTCTGTGGCGTTGTTTGGGCTATATTGTGTGTCGGGTAACAAGGCCGATGTGCGAATGAAATCTTATTTGTTTTCAGAAATAATCGTAATACTTTTATTTTTACGCCGTTATGTTAAGGAAATGAAATTAAAGTTTGATATCGATATAGCTATGAGATCATTGCAGTTAGGGGGGCCAATAATGATGTCAGCTATTCTAGGGATATTTGTTAATTTTAGCGACAAATTTTTTATCGAGAAATATTGCTCGTTAACAGATATGTCGGTTTATTATGTCTCTCTCACGTATGGTGGCATTATTACAGCTGTTTTTGCCGCATTTCAAAATGCCTGGCTGCCATTGTTTTTAAAAGAACGAGACGTAATGACTAATTTTTATAAAACAAAAAAAATGCTAAAAACTTTGTTTATTTCATTTATTTTTCTTTCTGTAGTCTTGTGGGTAATGCAGTATGTTTTTATATTGTACAGAATAATTGATGAAAAATATTATCGAGTTCTTATGATATCCCCATTTCAGATGATATCAAGTATGTTTTTAAGTCTTAGCGGTTTGCTAAGTAATTATACGATATATTGGAACATGACATATATTACTACTGTTTTTGGAATTGTCGTGTCTTTTATAGGGGTTCCTTTATACTTTTATGGTGCAAAACTTTATGGTATACAAGGAGTTTCAGTGGCAGGAGTGATTGCTGGTTTTTTATATTTTTCTTTTTATCTGTTATTTGTGTGTTCAAAAATAAATATTTTAGCTCGTCGTTAATTTATGTACTTAAATATATTAAATACGCATTACTGGCTTTTTTGTGTGATTATAAATTAAGTGTGGTTTGGTATTCCCTGCGATATGCATTCCCCGTTTTAAGGTTTTATCAAAATGAAAAGCGTGATCCCATTATTGATGAAAAGCCCTGGATGTCTTTTCCAGTTATTGAGCTTCTTGATAAAATATTGAAAAAAGACCAAATGGTTTTTGAGTATGGCTCTGGCGGAAGTACTCTCTTTTTTTCTAGGAGAGTGAAACTCGTAGTTTCTGTTGAGCATAATCGAGAATGGTATGAATTAGTTGAATCAGAGATAAAGGCAAGAAAATTAAGAAATGTAAAATACGAAATTATCCCTCCAACCAGTTACTCGGATTATTCTAGGGATTTGGCTTCGGTGGCAAGTTCATATGTTTCTGATGACAAAGCATCAGAGGGATTGCGTTTTAAAGACTATGCTGCGGCGATAGATTGCTATCCAGATAGCTATTTCGATCTTGTGGTGGTTGATGGTAGAGTCAGGCCATCCTGTATTCACCATGCACAAAATAAAGTAAAAAGGGGCGGCATTTTGTTGTTGGATCAATCGGAGCGTAAACATTATTCTAAAATTATTGGAGATTTAATGGGAACTGGTAACTGGAAAAAAAAATCTATTACGGGCCCGCTGGCCTATGGTTTACATTTTACTGAGGCTACTTTTTTTTATAGAAAATAATTATTGTGAAAAAAATCGCAAAAAAGATTCTTTCCCTTGCTTTTAACAGATTTCATCGTCCCGACTCTGAGGGCTTTATAGAGGTGTATGATGATATTTCGTGTAGAAGTATTTATCTCTATTGGCGAAATGATAGTTATATAGAGACAGAGATATATAGGCACGGTCTTTACGGTGGCTGGGAAAGGCAATCTTTAGCGCTATGGGCTTATTTGTCAAAGAGATCGAGATGCATATTGGATGTTGGTGCAAATACCGGAATATATAGTCTTATTTCAAAAAGTAATAGTCCTTTCGCTAAAATTATCGCTATAGAGCCAATTGATGTTAATTTTGAGGTGCTGCATAATAATATTATTAAGAATAATTTTTCGATAATTACCGAGAAAGTCGCATTGTCAAATTATCAAGGTAGTGCGACGATGTTTGCGTTGAAGAATAAGCTAAATTATATGACGCAGATTGATAAGAATAGGTACGCGCTTCATCCCGAAATTGCTAAAAACCATGAAATTTCGAAAATTTTAGTCGAAGTAAAATCCTTTGATTATTTTGCTTTTAAATACGACATTGAAGATATTGACTTGATTAAGGTGGATGTTGAAGGTAGTGAGCTTTCAGTCTTGGAAACCCTCTGGCCAATATTGTCGTCTAATTTGCCATCGATCATATTAGAAATAATAGGTAATGATAGTGCCGATCGGATCAACGAATTGCTTAGTACTCTTGATTATGATTATTTTTCAATTGATGAGATCGGTCGTAGAATAACAAAAGTCGATAGATTGTGGGATAATAATCATCAGAATTTTCTTATTTGCAAAGCGGAGATTTTAGAGTATTTAAAGGGCTTTGATGTTGTCATAGGCTAATTGTAGAGGTTATGAAAATAATGATTGTTTCCGAGTGGTATTCCGAGAATATGGGATATGCCGAGAATTTTCTGCCAAAAGCATTTGGCAAATTAGGCCACGAAGTTCATTTGGTCACTTCTGATTTGCAAGTGTATGCAACATCTCCCGATTATAATGAAGTGTATAGGCCTAAGCTTGGGGATGCTAGAGTCAAAGTTGGTATTTTTAAAAAGAACGATTTCACTTTGCACAGAAACAAGTCCTTTTTTTGTCGTCTCGGTATAGAAATCTTGGGGTTGGAAGAAAAGGTTAGGGAGGTGAAGCCTGACGTGATCTATTGCTTTGAAATATTACAAAGAACAACTTTGCTTCTAGCAAAGCTAAAAGTTAAATATAGATATCTTCTTTTTTGCGAAAGCCGATTACACAGTTCAATTTTTAATCCTCCAAGAAATTTATTTTATCAATTTAAGTTTTGGATAAATATAAAGCTAATGGGATTGCCTGTTATTATTGATAACGTGGATAAATTTTTTCCGATAGCTAATGATGTTTTTTATAATATTACTAAATACTACACAATAGCTCATGACAGGTGCGAGATTTCGAGTCTAGCGGTCGAAACCGATCTCTTTAACGCTACATATGATGATTTTAAAGTTAATCAACTAAGGCGTAACCTAGGGTTTTGTGAAGGTGACATCGTTTGTGTTTACACGGGCAGATTTACAGAGGAAAAGTCTCCGTTGATATTGGCCCTGGCGATACAATACTTGCATGAACGAGGCTATCAACGTTTTAAAGGCTTGTTCGTAGGTCGAGGTTCGCTTCAATATAACAGTAAGATTTCGCGTTGCACTGGATGTGTTGTTACTCCGTTTGTTTCTCCTGAATTTTTGCCTACTGTTTATCATGCATCTGATATTGGCGTTTGGCCTTTGCAGGAATCCAATAGTCAGTTGGATGCAATGGCTTGCGGCTTGCCGATTATTATTAATGATTCGGTATGGGATGATGACAAATTCGATGGTTGCGGGTTGAAATTTAAAAAAGGTGATGTTAAGGATTTGGCTGATAAAATACTCTCTCTATCTGGCAAGGAATTGAGGATTAGTATGGGGTGTGTTGGGTCTAGTAGAGTAATTAAGCACTATTCCTGGGAGGCCTTGGCGAAAAAAAAATTGAATAGTTTTTTGTCTTTAACGAGCTGTTGATTAGCACTTGGCAATCATATGAGTCGTGTTTAGAAAAATATTTTCCAATAACAAATATACTGTTAAGAAGCCTCTGATTAATTCATTTTTCAAGAAAAACAGAATCGCAAGTCATTGATTTAATTGATCTCAAAATGCCAGATAGCAAATTAATCAGAGGTTCCGTAACGTAAAGTTCGAAATCGATACTCTGCTTATTATTATACTCGTGAAAATTTCTTCATCATTTCGACAATGGTTTCCACCGATTCTTATCGATACAGTTAACAATATTTTTAGTAATACAATTACATTTAGTAGTCAAGTTAGTAGTTGGGATTTTGCGGTTCGAGACTGCGTTGGTTATGATGCAGCAAGCATATTAAATAACGTCTTAGATTCCACTCTTAAGGTAAAACAAGGTATAGCCTCATATGAACGGGACTCTGTGCTGTTTTACAAATGCGAATACGATTGGTCAATTTTATCGGGCTTAATGTTCGCATCCGCTAGAAATTCCGGACGGTTAAATGTGTTGGATTTTGGTGGCGCTCTAGGCAGCAGCTATTTTCAGCATAGAGATTTTCTAAATGAGTTATCTGAAGTTCGTTGGAATATAGTTGAGCAAGTCCATTTTGTGCAGGCTGGTAGGGACCATATTCAGGACCACATTTTGCGATTTTATTCATCTATACCGGAATGTTTAAGCGAAAACAGGCCTAATGCTATTTTTTTGTCCGGTGTATTGCAATACTTACCTGATCCGTTCGATATCTTAAAATCGCTGATGATCTCCGATGCAGACGTATTGATTATAGACAAAACTATAGTTAACGATTCGCAATCGGACAGGTTATATATCCAACATGTACCGGATTCTATCTATAAGGCATCTTATCCTTGCTGGTCTCTGTCGGAATCTAAGTTGATAAATGCTGTATCCAGTCATTATTCATTAAAAGCCGATTTTCCTAGCTTGAGTTTCCCTGTGCTTAAGCTTATCAAATCTGAATTCAAAGGTTACATTTTTCAACGGATAGTGCCGTGAAAGCTATTGCAAAAAGGATACTGGAGCAGCCCTCGTTCGTTGATAATCCTCCGGTTTTAGTTGATTTGGGGGCGTCGGGCCACCTTCCTAAGCAATGGGAGCTTATCGCTCCGTATTCTATTTGCGTCGGTTTTGATGCTGACACTAGGGAGTTTTCGGTATCGGAAACTGAAAAAAAGGAATGGAAAAAATTATTTTTGATAAACCGTCTGGTAGCGGATAGAGAAAGCGAAGAAATCAATTTTTATCTCACTAAATCGCCATATTGTTCAAGTTCATTGCGTCCCAATAATTTGGCTCTTCAACCCTGGGCATTTAGTTCGCTTTTTGAAATAGAGAAAGTTGATAAGCTTTCCTCGGTACTTTTGGCAGAATCCCTCAGCAAAGTTGGTATTGAATATATAGATTGGTATAAATCCGATACACAGGGAACGGATTTGCGTATTTTCGATTCTTTACCTAAATCTACTAAGGAAAAAATTCTTTTAGCCGAATTTGAGCCTGGAATTATTGATGCTTATTTCGGTGAAGATAAGCTGCATCAACTAATGGCTTATATGGAAGCGATGCCGTTCTGGATTTCTGGTATGGATATCAAGGGATCGCAGCGCATTGATTCATTAGATTTGCGGAATCTTGGTTTTTTGTCGCAGCGCAGCATAGGCTCATTTTTAAAGTCTGCACCTGGTTGGTGCGAGATTGCTTATATCAATACCATGGAAAGTCAAGATTTAACCAAGCGAGAGTGGTTGCTTGCTTGGTTATTTGCGTCCATCAAACAAGAACATGGTTTCGCATTATATGCGGCAAGGCTAGGTGCCAATAAATTCGATGACGAGTTTTTTGATGAGCTTTATGCTATATCCAGTCGTTATCTTTCACCCGGCTATATAAAATATGCCGCCGGAATGATCTGCAAAATTTCTAAGCGTATTAGGCGGAGTATTGCAGGTGCTTGATGGCTATTCAAACAAGCAAGTGTTAATTACGGGGGGGCTGGGTTTCATCGGCTCCAGTCTGGCGCGGAAACTTGTCGCTCTTGGCGCCAAAGTTACGCTGGTAGATAGCCTTATTCCGCAGTACGGCGGCAATCCTTTCAATATAAACGATATTCTCGATCAAGTTCTGGTGAATGTCTGCGATGTGCGGGACCCGTTCGCCATTGCGTATTTGCTCAGGGACAAGGACTATTTATTCAACTTGGCAGGGCAAACAAGCCATTTGGACTCCATGGCCGATCCGCAGACCGATCTGGATATTAACGCCCAAGCCCAACTGTCATTATTGGAAGCTTGCCGTAAGGTTAACACAGACTTGAAAATTGTATTTGCCAGTACTCGGCAAATCTATGGTAAGCCAGATTATTTGCCTGTCGATGAGAAACATCCGATTCGGCCAGTTGACGTAAACGGTATCAACAAACTGGCAGGGGAATGGTATCACCTGCTCTATAACAATGTGTACGGCATTCGCGCGTGCGCATTGCGCCTGACTAATACCTATGGCCCGGGCATGAGAGTAAAAGACGCACGGCAAACTTTCCTCGGGATTTGGGTGCGGCTGCTAATCGAGGGAAAGCCAATCAAGGTTTTTGGCGATGGGATGCAGTTGCGGGATTTCAATTATATCGATGACTGTGTGGACGCTCTGTTACTTGCCGGCGCCAGCGACGATTCGAACGGTAAGGTCTATAACCTGGGTAGCAACGAAGTGATTAGCTTGAAAGAACTGGCCGGATTAATGGTTAGTCTGGAATCTGGCGGCGCTTTTGAGTTGATTCCTTTTCCACCGGAGCGTAAGGCGATCGATATAGGCGATTATTACAGCGATTTTTCGTTAATTAGTCGCGAACTCGGCTGGCAACCCCGGATCGGTCTGAGGGATGGTTTGACTCGAACATTGGCCTACTATCGTGCCCATCATCGTCAATATTGGGACGAAACGTCATGATTTTGATGAACGATTTCAAAGCGGAACCGCCGGAGTTGCACCAGGCTATGCTTGGTGCGGCAAGTCGCGTACTGGAATCGGGGTGGTATGTGCTTGGCCGTGAAGTAGAGGTATTCGAAAGACAATGGGCGGCGGAATGCGGTGTCGCATATGGGGTAGGCGTAGGTAACGGCATGGACGCCATAGAGATCGCCCTGCGGTCACTAGGAATAGGGCCTGGTGACGAGGTCATCACCACACCTATGACGGCCTTTGCTACAGTACTGGCCATTGTCAGAGCGGGCGCTACTCCGGTGCTGGCGGATATCGATCGGCAAACCGCGTTGATGTCCATCGACAGTGCGCGACGCTGCATTACACTGCGAACCAAAGCAATCGTTTTGGTGCACCTCTACGGGCAAATTCGGGCGATGGATGCCTGGACAGAACTCTGTGCCGCTCGCGGTATCTTGCTGGTCGAAGATTGTGCTCAGGCCCATTTGGCGTCGCTCAACGGCAACATGGCAGGCAGTTTTGGCGCGGCCGGGGCGTTTAGCTTTTATCCCACCAAAAATCTTGGGGCTGTGGGCGATGCCGGCATGTTGGTGAGCGATGACGAGGCTCTGGCGCGGAAGGCCGCCAAGTTGCGCAATTATGGTCAAAGCGTACGTTATTACCATCCTGAGATGGGCTTAAATAGCCGGCTGGATGAAATGCAAGCCGCCATATTGGGCGAGCGGTTAAAGTGGCTCCCCGAATTTACGACTCGACGGCGGGAGATTGCCGACGCTTATTTATCCGGCATCGATAATCCTCTTGTCAAATGCATGGCTGTGCCGGAATCGCCGCAAGCCCATGTTTACCATCTGTTTGTCGTGAACTGCGCTCAGCGGGATAAATTGCAAGCCCATTTACGGACGCATCAGGTGCAAACCCATATCCACTATCCGATTCCTATCCACCAACAGGAGTCCTGCCTAAATATCGCCCGCGATCCGTTAGGTTTGGCAAACAGCGAGCACCATGCGGCAACATGCCTTTCCATCCCGTGCCATCCGCAGATGGCGGATGCGGAAGTCGACGTCGTCATCGCAGCTTTGAATTCCTTTTCAGGCGAGTAATGGAACACTATGTAACGTTGTTTGACAGTCTGTTTTTACCTCAGGGATTGGCTCTGCATCGTTCCATGCAACGCCATGCCGGCTCGTACACCCTGTGGATTTTGTGCATGGACGATGACGTTTTTGAGATGTTAGGGGTATTAAACCTGCCAAACGTGCGACTTCTACCACTGAGCAAGCTCGAAACCGATGAATTAATTCGAGTCAAAGCCAATCGCTCCAAGGGTGAGTATTGTTGGACATTGACTCCGTTTTCGCCGCGCTTTGTATTTGAGGCGGACCCATCTGTGCGACGGGTGACTTATTTGGACGCGGATTTATGGTTTCGTAAAAATCCAAGCCCGATATTCCGCGAGTTCGAAGCCTCCGGCAAGCAGGTATTGATTACCGATCATGCTTACGCACCCGAATACGACCGTTCTGAGACTTCCGGCCAGTATTGCGTGCAATTTGTAGTATTTAACCGAGAGGGTGGAGAGCCAGTCAGAGCGTGGTGGGAGGCCCGCTGCGTCGAGTGGTGCTATGCGCGAACGGAAGATGGAAAGTTCGGCGATCAGAAGTATCTGGACGACTGGCCGGAGCGATTTGCACAATACGTGCATGTTTTGGCCGACAAAGAACTGCTGCTAGCGCCCTGGAATGCCACTCGATTTCCATATGGCCGCGGGATTTGCTGGCACTTTCACGAGCTAAGAATTGTGCGTGGGTGGCTGGCGGGTCGATACGCCGTCGACTGTGGCTCTTATCCTCTGCCTAAGCCGGTTAAGCGTTTTATTTATCAGGAATATTTCAAGGATTTGCAGGCGGCGCTAGACACGATGCGCGGCTACGGCTGGCAGATAAGACCGCAGCGAACGCGCTCCATGACCACTAGCGTTATCGAATGTTTTGCGGGGTACTGGCAGCAAATCTGGAGAATCCGCGTGCATTGGCATCAGCCTCTGTAGCCCAAAAATTATTTTTGGGCTCGCTTGCGGCGCGCTTCGTGCTTTTTATTGGTTTTATCGAAACCGGTAAATTTGGTTCTAAACGCTTGAGTTTTGTTTGTTTTGGGCGTGACTTCAGCATCGCCTTTCGGCTGAAAACTCGGCACTAAATGCTGTTTTCCGTTGCCGATCAGATCCGCCCGTCCCATCTCTTTCAACGCTTCCCGCAATAGCGGCCAGTTTTTCGGGTCGTGGTAGCGCAAAAACGCTTTGTGCAGTTTGCGTTGCTTCATGCTGCGCGGGATCGGGATGTCCGGCACATTGCGGCCGATTTTGTGCAGAGTGTCCTTGCCGGAATGGTACATCGCGGTGGCGATCGACATTGGCGATGGCAGAAAGGCCTGGACCTGGTCGGCCCGAAAGCCGTTACGTTTCAACCATAACGCCAGATTCAGCATATCTCGGTCGGTGGTGCCGGGGTGAGCGGCTATGAAATACGGGATCAGGTATTGTTCTTTGCCGGCTTCCTTGGAGTATTTGTCGAACATCGCCTTGAAGCGGTCGTAAGTGCCCATGCCGGGTTTCATCATTTTCGACAGCGGGCCCTGTTCGGTGTGTTCCGGGGCGATTTTCAGATAGCCGCCGACGTGGTGGCTGACCAGTTCTTTCACATAAGCCGGCGTTTCCACGGCAATGTCGTAACGCAACCCGGAGGCGATGAAGATTTTCTTGATACCGGGCAGGGCGCGGGCGCGGCGGTACAGTTTGATCAACGGCGTCTGATCGGTGTTGAGATTTTGGCAGATGCCGGGGTAAACGCACGACGGTTTGCGGCAGGATGCTTCTATTTTCGGGTCCTTGCAAGCCAGACGCCACATGTTGGCGGTCGGTCCGCCCAGGTCGGAGATATTGCCGGTGAAGTTGGGCGAGGTATCGCGGATGGCTTCGATCTCGCGGATGATTGAATCTTCCGAACGGTTTTGAATGATGCAGCCTTCGTGTTCGGTGATGGAGCAAAAGCTGCAGCCGCCGAAACAGCCGCGCATGATCAGCACCGAGTGTTGGATCATTTCGAAGGCCGGAATATTGGCCTTGCCGTAGGCAGTATGCGGTAGCCGCGAATAGGGCAGGTCGAACACGCCGTCCATTTCCGGCGTGGTCAACGGCAGCGGCGGCGGATTGATCCACACCTCGCGGCTGTCGTGGCGCTGAATCAGGGCGCGGGCGTTGCCGGGGTTGGTTTCGCCGTGCATCACTCGCGAGGCGTGGGCATACAAAATAGGGTCGTCTTTGACCGCTTCGTAGCTCGGCAGGCGAATCACGGTTTGTGCCCGATTCTTGTTGGCGATAGGTTTGAACTGAATGATTTTCTCGTTATCGGCCAGACCGCTAGCGGCCGCTGCCGGCGCCGATTCGCAACTCGGCATTTCCTGATACGGATTTTGGTGCACGATGGCCTGGCCGGGCTGGTCGAAATGGGTCGAATCCTTTTCGATCCAGCCTTGCGGCACTTGTTTGACGAAATGCACGGTGCCGCGGATGCCCTTCAAATCGTGAATGCTTTCGCCCTTGGCTAGGCGATGAGCGATTTCGACGATTTGGCGCTCGGCGTTGCCGTAGACCAATAAATCGGCTTTCGAATCCAGCAGAATCGATTTGCGCACCTTGTCTGACCAGTAATCGTAATGGGCAATACGGCGCAGGCTGGCCTCGATGCCGCCGATGATGATCGGTACATTTTTATAGGCTTCCCGGCAACGGTGCGAGTAGACGTTGACCGCGCGATCCGGCCGCTTGCCTGCGGTACCGTCGGCGGTGTAGGCGTCGTTGGAGCGGATTTTTTTGTCGGAGGTATAGCGGTTGACCATCGAATCCATGTTGCCGCCGGTGACGCCGAAGAACAGCGTTGGCTGGCCGAGCTTGCGAAAATCGTCGGCGCTGTGCCAATCGGGTTGAGAAATGATGCCGACCCGAAAACCCTGCGCTTCCAGCACCCGGCCAATCACCGCCATGCCGAAGCTGGGATGGTCGACGTAGGCGTCTCCGGTTACCAAGATGATGTCGCAGGCGTCCCAGCCCAGCGCGTCCATCTCCGCGCGACTCATCGGCAACTCGGGAGCCGGACCGAAGCGGTGCGCCCAGTATTTTTTGTAGCCGAAAATGTTGGCGGCGTTATGGATCATGGTTGCAGAACTCGATGCAGAATGCTGGGATTATTGCGTTTAAAATCTTGTAAAAAAACCGGAAATTCCAGCTGGTATTGCTGTTCCAGTTGATTGGCTTTGGCGATCAGCCTTTTGAACTGGGGTTTCGGGAAGTTTTCGCCGAAAGCGAAGCCGATGATATTGCCGCGGTTGCGTACCGGCAAAAACAGCATGCGCCAGTTAAAAATCCGTCCCATGTGCCAGGAAACCTGCTGAAACATAGGCTTGTCGGTGCCCCATAAATTGATCACCAACACGCCGTCCTTTTTCAGCAGATTTCGGCAGTCGTCGAAGAAGCGTTGGCTGCCGACTTCCGGAGCCATGCCGCTATCGCTATAGGCATCGACCATGATCAAATCGTGAATCTCGGCCAGTTCCCGACTTTGGTTCCGAACATGATCCGCGCCGCAACCGATTTTGATTTTCAGGCGCGGATTGAACGGTAAGCCGAAATGGCTGCGCGCCACCTTCAGTACGCTGCTGCGGAACTCGACGACTTTCAGCCGGCATTCCGGAAACTGGTGCAGCATGAACTTGGCGATGGTGCCGCCGCCCAAGCCTATCATTAGCACATCGCGCGGGTTGTCGTTGAACAGCAGCAAAGCCATCATGGCCCGGGCGTAATAGGAGTGCAGGCGATTCGGGTCGGCAATCAACATGCTGCTTTGCCGGGCCGGCGAGCCGAAGTGCAGGGCGCGTTCGCCGTTGTTGTCGACTACTTCGATGACGCCCTCGTCGTCATGGCTTTGGTGGACTACCAAGCCTTCGTATTTGTACATGCTGTGGAGCAAACGGTAAAGAGGCGGCTATTTTCCTTGAAAATCCGCCGCTTGTCTTGCGAATCCTGCGAATTCCGGCCGGAAGCGGCCTCGAAGGTTAGCCAGCGCAGGTACTTGCGGATCGCACCGGATCGCCCTACAGTGGAGAGCCGGAAACCACTACCTCGAGGCTTTGTGATGAAAAGACTATTGCCGATACTCTTATTGATGGCGCCGGTTTTGGCGGCGGCAAACAATACCGACAGCCGGAGCGGCCAACCGGCCGTGAATCCGAAAATGCAACAAATGCTGGAAAAAATCCAGGCCATGCAAAATTGCATGAAAAATGTCGATAAATCCGCTCTGAAAGCCTTGGAGCAGCAAGCCAAGCAATTCAGCGCGGAGGTCAAGCAGTTGTGTGCAGTCGGACAACGCGATGAAGCTCAACAGCGGGCGATTGGCTTCGGCCGGGAAATTGCCGCCAACAAAGCCATGCAACTGACCAAAAAGTGCAGCGAGGGATTGAACGGTCTGGCGCCGGATCTGGCGGTTGCCGAGTCCTATGCGGAATCGGATAAAACCCGACATATTTGCGATCATTCCGAAAGCCGCTAGATCTAACCGGGGGCGGCGCACCGGGCCGGCCGATTAGGTGCGCTAGAGGCTACGCCGCTGCCTGTACGGATCGCGATTTTCCGGCGTCGTTGTTCAAGTTCGCCGGCATCGCGTAAAATCGCCATTCGACATCATGCCCGTATTGGAGAAAAATCATGAAATACCGTTTGTTTGCTTTGCTGATGCTTGCCGCCGGCATGGCGTGCGCCGAAGACGCCAAAGAAGAATGGAACGAAACCAGTTTAAGCAACGAAACCATCGAGAAAATCCAGAAAGCGCAATTCAACTACAAAAAATGCGTGGTCGATACGATGCAAAAACCCGACTTTGCCAAACTGGAAAGCCGTAATGCGACCGACGCCATCATTAAACTGTGCGAAGCGACTCTGGGCGAAATGCGCCAAGTCTATTTGGATGCGCAAGTACCCGGCGTTATCGCCGACCGCCATTTGAAAAAATTGCGCATCCAAGTCACGCGCAATCTGTTGCAAGAGCTGATGTACGCCGAAGCAGCAAAAAAATCCGGGATGCCGCAATAACAGCCGTACCGGCCGGCCGACGCCGCGCTGCCTGTGGCCGGCGCCAGGCGCGCAGCCGCTCCAGCGTCTAGCGCTTTGTTTCACTAACCCTGCATTGTTCATGAACACATACACCATAGATTTATCGTTACGTCCGACTACATTCGACCTGTGGCACGTTTGCCTGGCCGGAACCGTGGCCGTATTGGCTTTCATCTTGATTGCCGTATTGATTTCGGTTTTGCTCGGACTGCGCCGCTGTAAATCCGCGCCGCGAACTGTCGAACCGGTACCGGCCCCGCGACCCGAAATCAAAATCGTCGAGAAGATCGTAGAGGTGGAAAAAGTGGTTCAGGCGCCGGCTCCGGAACCGGTGGTATTGAAAGAAGCGACTCCGGACGCGGCCTTGCAGTTGCTAAGTCTGCTGCAGAAAGAAGCCCGTTTCATCGATTTCATCAAGGAAGATGTCAGCGCTTTTGCCGATGCCGATATCGGTGCCGCGGCGCGCATCGTGCATCAGGGGTGCAGCAAAGTGATCAACGAACATTTCAAATTGGCACCGGTCAGTCAGGATGCGGAAGGCAGCCGTGTGACCTTGAACAAAGGCTTCGACGCCGCCGCATTTCGTTTGACCGGCAATATCGTCGGCGAAGCGCCGTTCTCCGGCGTGCTGGTGCATAAAGGCTGGCAGGTCACCGAATTGCATTTGCCGAAACTGACCGAGGGCCACAACGCCAAAATCATTGCTGCGGCCGAGGTTGAATTATGACGGCCCGCTATTCGGTCGGTATCGATTTGGGTACCACGCATTGTGTGATGTCATATGTCGATTTGGCGGCTGGCGACGATAACTCTACGCTGGAAGTGTTTTATACGCCGCAACTGGTTTCGCCGGGCGTGATTGAGGATAAAGCCCAACTGGCCTCGTTCGCCTACATAGCCCATCCGGCGGAAATCGCCGAGGGCGCGTCGGCTTTGCCGTGGACCGCCAAACCCGAGCATCTGGTCGGCGAAATCGCCCGTAGCCTGGGCAGCAAGACCCCGATTCGGCTGGTTTCCAGCGCCAAGAGCTGGTTGTGCCATGCCGGCGTCGACTGCAAACAGGCGATTCTGCCGGTCGACGCGCCGGAAGACGTTGCCAAGATTTCGCCGTTCGCCGCCAGCAAAGCCTATTTGCAGCATTTGCGCGACGCCTGGAATCATCGTTTCCCGGATCAGCCGTTGCAGCAGCAGGACTTGACCATCACGGTGCCGGCATCGTTCGATCCGGCCGCACGGGAATTGACCGTGGAAGCTGCGCGGGAGGTAGGTCTGGGCCAAGCCGTATTGCTCGAGGAGCCGCAGGCGGCTTTGTACAGTTGGATCGAAAAAAGCGCTGGCGATTGGCGAAACCAAGTCAAAGTCGGCGACGTGATTTTGGTCGTCGATATCGGCGGCGGTACCACCGACTTGTCGTTGATCGCCGTAACCGAACAGGACGGGAATTTGCAATTGACCCGGGTGGCGGTCGGCGACCACATCCTGCTCGGCGGCGACAACATGGATTTGGCGCTGGCTTACACGGTAAAGGCCAAACTGGAAACCGACGGTGGCAAAAAATTGGAGCCATGGCAATTGCAGGCATTGACCCATGCCTGCCGCGAGGCCAAGGAAAAATTGTTTAACCAGCCCGATTTGGCCACTATGCCGCTCGCGGTTGCCGGGCGCGGGTCGTCGCTGATCGGCGGCACTTTGCGCAGCGAACTGACTCGGGACGAATTGAACCGGATCTTGGTGGATGGCTTTTTGCCTCATGCCCAAGCAACCGATAAACCGGTGTCGCGGCCGCGCAGCGGTCTGCGCAGCGTCGGCTTGCCGTATGCGCAGGATGCCGGCATTACCCGGCATCTGGCGGCCTTTCTGTCCAGGCAGCGCCAGGCGACCGACGAGTTCAGCGCAATCGCGCTGCCCGAACACGCCAGCTTCCTGCACCCGACCGCGTTGTTGTTCAATGGCGGCGTGTTGAAGGCCGGCGTGTTGGCGGAGCGGTTGTTGGCGGTATTGAACGGTTGGTTGCAGACCGAGCAGGCCGCTCCCGCCCGCTTGCTGCAAGGGGCCGATCTGGATTTGGCCGTCGCCCGCGGTGCCGCTTACTACGGTTTCGTGCGCCAAGGTAAAGGCGTACGGATCAAAGGCGGCACCGCCGCTGCCTATTACGTCGGCATCGAGAGTGCGATGCCGGCGGTACCCGGTTTGCCGCCAGCGATAGAGGCGCTGTGCATTGCGCCGTTCGGCATGGAAGAGGGCAGCGAACAGGAGTTGCCGCACGACGAATTCGGTTTGGTCATCGGCGAGCCGGTGCGTTTCCGTTTCTTCGGCTCGAAAACTCGGCGTGAGGATAAGGTTGGCGATCGTCTCGACGAATGGGGCGACGACGAATTGGAAGAATTGGACGAAATCGAAATTACCTTGCCGGTGGAAAATGGCCGCCAAGCCGGTGAAATCGTGCCGGTTCATTTATCGGCGGCGGTAACCGAAGTCGGTACACTGGAATTACGCGCCGTATCGCGGCGCGACCAGCAACGCTGGAAAATCGAGTTCGATGTCAGGGCCGGCGAAGTCTAATCTGTAATTTTTCTGCCCTAAAATAAAAAATAAGGCCGGAATTCCGGCCTTATTCATATCTGCCTCCAGCGCGGCAGAATTATTACCGGTAGTAAGGCTGCTGGTATTGCTGCTGTTGCGGATAGCCTTGCTGGTACGGTTGTTGTGGGTAACCCTGCTGCGGATATTGTTGCTGGTAAGGCTGATTTTGCTGCGGATACTGTTGATACGGCTGGTTTTGTTGCGGGTAACCCTGTTGCTGCTGCGGATAGCCCTGCTGTTGGTACGGCTGGTTCTGCTGCGGATACTGTTGGTTCGGTTGTGCGGCGCCGGCATTCTGGTTGGCTTTGATCGACAATTCCACTCGGCGGTTGATGGCCCGGTTGGCATCGCTGGTATTCGGCACTTTCGGCGAACTTTCGCCCATGCCCTGTTGCGAGATGCGCATCCGGTTCACGCCGCGGGACGATAGGAAATTGGCCACGCTAGTGGCGCGAGCCTCCGACAGGCGCTGGTTGTCGGCATCGGAGCCGACATCGTCGGTGTGGCCGGTGACCGAAAGCGTCGAATCGGGATAGTTGTTCAGCACCCGTGCCACCGGATCCAGTGCATTTTGCGCTTCCGCCGTCAAATCCGATTTGCCGAAGGCGAAAGTCACGTCGCTGGTGCTGGGCATATTCAATACCAATTGGTTTTCGGCCGTACGCTGGACTTCGATACCGGTACCTTGCAGCGATTGCTGCATTTCTTCCTGCTGTTTATCCATGTAATAACCGATACCGGCACCGACTGCGGCACCGGCCAATGCGCCCAAGCCGGCGTTTTTCCAGTCGTTGCCGCCGAACAGGGTACCGGCGCCGGCGCCGACCGCGGCGCCGATGCCGGCACCTTTGCCGAGATTGCTCATGCCGGACTGGCCGGTGTAGGGGTTGGTGGTGCAAGCGCCGAGCAACGCGGCACTTACGGAGATGGCAAGTAGTTTTTTATACATAGTTTCGTTCCTGGTTGTGATGCAAAAATCGTCGACGGCAGTTTGGCATGTCGCCGGTTGCCGGAAATTTAAACGCCGTTTTCTTAAATCGTTCTTAAAATCGGCGGACCTTTCCGACGCTTTATCGGCTCAAGGCAAAGGCGGCTGAGGTTCGCCGATTTCGTCGATCTGTACGCTCTGTCCCACGGCCAGGACGCCGGATTTATCGTGCAGCGCATTTTGCCCGAAATACACTTTATTTTGCCATTTGCGTAACCGGCTCAGTGTGGCCAACGGTTCTTTACCGCTGATTGCAGTTTCCGGGTCGATAGTCGGCACCGGGCAGCGCGCGCAGGGCTTGGGCAGGCGGAAGCCGATGCCGTTGATGCTGACGCGGCGCCATCGGTCTTCGGCGTAACTGTCGCAGCCGGAGACGACCAGATTGGGCCGGAAGCGCACCATTTCGTATTCCAATTGCATGGCTTGGTTCAAGGCCGCCAACGAGGCCTCGGAGACCAGCAAAAACGGAAAACCGTCGGAAAACGCGGTTTGGTCATCGATCGTCGCGTACTTCAGATCGACTTGACGGCGATCGCCCGCGGCTTGGTAAACCAGGCGGCAATCGGTTTGCAAAAACTCGCTGAGCCAAGCGTCGGCAGCGGCGCCACAGGCTTCGGCTCTGCAGCGGTCGTGCCAGACGGTAACCTCCAGGGTTTCATCGGTTTCGGCTTGCAGCGGTAACTCCAGTTCGGGGCGACCGGGCGCCGATAGAATCAAATGCTGGCCGGCGATCCGGGTTTTGATTAGCGCCATCTGCGGTAAACGCCGTTGGCTCAGAAACTGGCGCTCGCGGTCCACCAGCATCCATTTGCGGTCGTAAAGCAGACCTTTTTCATCGACCGGCCATTCCGAGACCGGAAAACCGGCCAGCGATTTGACCGGGTAGACGTAGATTTGGCTGAGTATCGGCATCGATAGAGGGTTAGCTGAAATTCAAGTCGGTTTGGGTGTGCAGCAGGTGTTCGGCCAATTCACTATTCAGACTGTCGAACTTGACGCCGTAGCGTTGGCTGCCGGCATCGTGGTGGACAATCGCGGCTTCGACCTGAAACCGCCTGCCGTCGGAAAACAGCAGAAACAGGCTGACCCGGCTTTTTTTTTTGATTTTCTGGTCGGTGACGATCGCGGCGCCGCGGCTGCTGATATCGCGCAACGATACCGGAAACAGGCGCGGAAACCAAAGGCTGTGAATTTTTACGGCCGCTTTGATGTCGTTGCGCAGATAGCGAACGGCGCTGCGTTTGTTGGACCACTCGCTATCAAGATCGATTTCTTGATCGAGAAAATCCATGGAGGAATCCGAATCAGACATAGCTTATGCCGCAAGGAAAGGGTGGCTAAGTATTGAACTTAAACCGGCAAAATTCAATAGAGCCGGTCCGATTATCGGTTGGGCTTGCCGGTGAATTATCGATAGAATGCCAGTATCGTTAAAGACTGTCGTAAAACATGAAAAAACTCAAACGCTTCGCAGTCGGTATGCTGCTGCTACCGTTTTATCTGAACCCGTCGGTTCAAGCCGCGGCCAAGGCCAAGCCGGCCGCGGCTGCCGCCAAAGCCCAACTGAAACCGGCCGCCGCTCCGGCCAAGCCGGCGCCGAAACAGATCGTCAAAATCGTATATTTCGCGCAGGAACAGGTTGCGCCGCCGGCGCTATCCAATCTGGATCCGTTTATCCCGAACAAAGGCCAAATCGGTGCCGAACTGGCGATCAGCGACAACAATACCACCGGCCAATTCACCGGCCAGTACTACGAACTGAAGAAAATTCTGGTCCCGGTGGGCAGCGATCCGTTAGCACTATTCGACAGTGTCGATGCCGATCTGGTGTTGCTGAATGTCGGCGCCGAGTACTTGAATAAACTGGCCGACCTGCCGGCCGCGAAAAATAAGTTGCTGTTCGACGTGGCTAATGGCGGCGACGAATTGCGCAATGCGGACTGCCGGCACAATGTGTTGCACATCCTGCCGAACCGCGCGATGCGTGCCGACGCCCTGGCGCAATACATGCTGAAGAAGCGCTGGCAGAACTGGTTCTTAGTGGTGGGGCCGGCTGCGGAGGACAAACTCTATGCCGCCGCGATCAAACGCGCGGCCAAACGCTTCGGCATGAAACTCGTCGCCGAAAAAGAATGGAACCAGGATTACGACGCCCGCCGCCCGGCCCAAGCCGACGTGCCGGCCTTCACCCAGGTCGACGATTACGATGTGCTGGTAATTGCCGACGAGCAGGGCCTGTTCGGCGAATATCTGGATTACCGGACCTGGAAACCGCGCCCGGTGATCGGAACCCAAGGCCTGACCGCGACAGCCTGGCACCGTACCCACGAACAATGGGGCGCCGTGCAGTTGCAAAACCGCTTCAAGGAGACGGCCGGCCGCTGGATGGAAGAACAGGATTATGCCGCTTACCTGGCGGTCCGAGCCATCGGCGAAGCCAGCATCCGCACCAAATCCAATCAGATGCCGGCGTTAAAAGAGTATATGTTGTCCGACGCCTTCGCCTTGCAAGGCTATAAAGGCATGCCGCTATCGTTCCGCAAATGGGACGGCCAGTTACGGCAACCGGTATTGCTGGCCGCGCCGCGATCTTTGGTGGCGGTGGCACCGATCGAAGGCTTTTTGCATCCCAAAACCGAGCTCGACACGCTCGGCTTCGACCAACCGGAAACGGGTTGCAAATGATCACGGTTTCGACAAATCGGATCAATTCGGCGAGGCGGTCGGCATGAGCGACAAAAGGCGGATGGAGATCAGCCAGTCGGCGATATCCGGCGCACTGGCGGTGGAGGAGCCTTCTGTCAAAGGCAAAGGCTTCCAGCAAAAGCCGTTCAAAATTCAAAGCCGTTACCAACCGGCCGGGGACCAGCCCGCAGCAATTCGGCAATTGGTGGAAGGCATCAACGACGGCGAAGTGCACCAAACCTTGCTCGGCGTGACCGGTTCCGGCAAAACCTTCACCATCGCCAACGTGATTCAGCAGACGCAGCGGCCGGCGATGATCATGGCGCCGAACAAGACCCTGGCGGCCCAGCTTTACGGCGAGATGAAGGAGTTCTTTCCGGAAAACAGCGTCGAGTACTTCGTCTCCTATTACGACTATTACCAGCCGGAAGCCTACATTCCGGCCTCCGATACCTTCATCGACAAAGACGCGTCGCTGAACGAACACATCGAGCAAATGCGCTTGTCGGCGACCAAAGCGTTGTTGGAGCGGCGCGATACCATCGTCGTCGCGACCGTGTCGGCGATTTACGGCTTGGGCGAGCCGGAATCCTATTTCCAGATGGTGTTGCATCTGGTGCGCGGCGATATGATCAAGCAGCGCGACATTCTGCGCCGGTTGGCGGAAATGCAATACACCCGCAACGATATCGAGCTGCGCCGCGCCACTTACCGGGTGCGCGGCGATGTGATCGACGTGTTTCCGGCCGAATCGGAAGAGCAGGCTTTGCGTATCGAACTGTTCGACGACGAGATCGAACGCCTGTCCATGTTCGACCCGTTGACCGGCGAGGTCACCCAACGCCTGGCCCGGTTCACGCTGTATCCGAAAAGCCATTACGTCACGCCGCGCGACCAATTGCTCAGCGCGGTCGAAAAAATCAAGTTGGAATTGGTCGAACGGCTGGCACAGTTGCGCGAAGACCATAAACTGGTCGAAGCCCAGCGGTTGGAACAGCGCACGCTGTTCGACATCGAAATGATCATGGAAGTCGGCTACTGCTCCGGCATCGAAAATTACTCGCGGCATTTGTCCAATCGCACCGAAGGCGAGTCGCCGCCGACCATGTTCGACTATCTACCGAAAGATGCTTTGGTCATCATCGACGAAAGCCACGTCACGGTGCCGCAGATCGGCGCGATGTACAAAGGCGACCGTTCGCGTAAGGAAACCTTGGTCGAATACGGGTTCAGATTGCCTTCGGCGCTGGATAACCGGCCGTTGCGTTTCGAAGAGTTCGAACGCATTTGCGGGCAGCGGATTTACGTATCGGCCACGCCGGGCGGTTACGAGAAGGAACATTCCGGCGCCGTGGTCGAGCAAGTGGTGCGTCCGACCGGCTTGGTCGATCCGATCGTGGAAGTGCGGCCGGCCACCAGCCAGGTCGATGACTTGCTGTCGGAGATCAACAAGCGGATTGCGGTGCAGGAACGGGTGTTGGTGACGACGTTGACCAAGCGCATGTCGGAAGATTTGACCGATTACCTGATGGAACACGGCATTAAGGTCAGGTATCTGCATTCGGATATCGAGACGGTGGAGCGGGTGGAAATCATCCGCGATTTGCGGCTGGGCGTGTTCGACGTATTGGTCGGCATCAACCTGTTGCGCGAGGGTCTGGATATCCCGGAAGTCTCGCTGGTGGCGATCCTGGATGCCGATAAAGAAGGCTTTTTGCGCTCGTTGACCTCGTTGATCCAAACCATCGGCCGCGCGGCGCGCAACGCCAACGGCAAAGTGATTTTGTACGGCGACAAAATCACCGGTTCGATGCAGCAGGCGATCGACGAAACCGAACGGCGGCGGGCGAAGCAGATCGAATTCAACAAGCAACACAACATCCAGCCGCGCACCGTATTCAAATCGGTTACCGATATCTTGGAACTGGCAATTCCGGGGTCCGGCGGATCGATCAGCACTGCCCGCGCCAAAGTGGCGGAACCGGCCGGCAATTACAAGGCGTTGACGCCGAAGCAAGCCGCCAAGACCCTCAAGCAATTGGAAGAAAAAATGTACCAGCATGCCAAGAATCTGGAGTTCGAGGATGCTGCCCGCATCCGCGACCAAATCAAGCTGTTGCAGGCGGAAATGGCGGTCTGAAACGGTGCCGGCATCTGCGGACAAATTGCCGCTATCGTCTAAACTTTGAACTTAGCTGAACCCCAGCCTTTGTGCGTCGGGTAAAACAGCGCCAGATTTCTCGGTAGCGAGATTGCCAAGAATGGTTAGAACTTCAAGTCCAACAAAATGATTGCCGCCAAACACTTGCTCACCGATAACGTCAGATTACTGAAAAGCGAGGTTTCCAAAACGACCTACCAGGGAGTGGCGATTGCCGTTCTGGCCGTTATTTGCGGATTGTTGGCGTTGAGTTTTTATTACACCGGCGAAATCTCGCTGTCTGGAATCATCCGCGCCCAAACCGAGAATTACGGCCTGTGGGTGTTGGAGTGCCTGCCGTTCCTGTTCGGGTTCTGGGGGCAATATTCCAGTGCGGTGATTGCCTATCAGGCCGGGGCGATGATCTTCGACCAGACTCAGGAGCTGCGCAACCGGGCGGAAACGCTGGAGAAACAGGTCAGTTACTCTTCCACGCACGATGCGGTGACCGACTTGCCGAACCGGATTCTATTCTACGATCGGGTGGAACAGGCGATACACGCCGCCAACAACCAGGGCAAAATGCTGTCGGTATTATTGGTCGAGGTCGCCAATTTTAAGGAAGTCTATGACACTCTAGGCCGCAACAGCAGCGACATGATTTTGCGCCAAATTGCCACCCGCCTGCAGAGCGTGGTGATGGGCAGCGACAGCGTAGCCCGCATCGACAGCAATATTTTCAGCTTGTTGCTGCCCGCTACCGAAAACGAAGCTGCGGCGCTGAGTCTGGCCAAGAACATTCAAGCGGCGCTGGATCCGGCGTTCAAAGTCGAGCGCTTGAGTTTGTCTATCCACACCAATATCGGCATCGTCAATTTTCCGGAACACGGCGACGACGTCGATACGCTGGTGCAGAAAGCAGGCGTGGCTTTGTTTATGGCCGCCAAATCCCATGAAGGTTACACGATTTACGCGCCATCCTACGACGACCACAGCCCGCGTCGGCTGACGCTGATGAGCGAGCTGCGCCAGGCCATCGAAAAGGAACAGCTGATGATTTACTACCAGCCCAAGGTATCGGTCAAGTCCGGCAAAATCTACGGCGTCGAAGGTCTGGTGCGCTGGGCCCATCCCAAACACGGTTTTATCGCCCCGGACGAGTTCATTCCGATGGCGGAACGTACCCGCGTCATCAAGCATCTGACCTTATGGATGCTGAAGCGCGCATTCCGCGATTGTGCGGAGTGGCGGCGGCAAGGTTTGGATTTGGTGGTATCGGTCAATCTGTCGACCAAGGACTTGCACGATCCGGATTTGCCGGACGTGATGGCTGGTGTCGCGGCGGCGGCCAACATCAAACCGTCCTGGATGATGCTGGAGATCACCGAAAGCTCGATCATGAACGATCCGGAGCGCGCCATGGAAACCATCCAGCGCCTGCACGAGATGGGCTATAAGCTATCGATCGACGATTTCGGTACCGGCTATTCCTCGCTGGCCTACTTAAAAAAGATGCCGCTCAGCGAACTGAAGATCGACAAATCCTTTGTTTATGACCTGTTGCAAAGCGACAACGACGCCGTGATCGTCAAAGCGACGATTAATCTGGCTCACAATCTCGGCTTGCAAGTGGTCGCCGAGGGTGTCGAAGCCGGCGAGGTACTGGACCGACTGTCCAGCTATAGCTGCGATATCGCTCAGGGTTATTGGTTCAGCAAACCCAAACCGTTCAACGATTTCAACCTGTGGTTGCAACAGAGTCCCCATAACCCCTAGCGTTAGTCCGAATACTTAAGGAGAAAACCGAAAATGTCTACAGCTTGGGCCGGAGGTGCCGACGCGATAGCCGAACGCATGGAAAAAATGACCGAATTGTTCGTTGCCGAAACCCGCAAAGCCATTTATACCGGCGAGTCCGCCTCCGACTGCGAAGAATGCGGCGAACCGATTCCTGAAGCGCGGCGTGCGGCGATACCCTGCAAATACTGTTTGCCGTGCCAAACCAGCCTGGAACAGACAGGCAAAAATCCGCTAAAGATTCGCTAACTGAACCGGCTAGCGGCATTACGATTGCGGCTGTCGGCCAAGTGCCATCGGCGGGCGACTCAGCATTCTACTGCCAGGGCGGGACCGGGATCGCGTAACCAATGCGCTGAAAGGTCTCGACCAGTTCGAAACCGAGCTCGACGCAATATTGGGCGATAGCCGCTTTCGCCCATGCCGATACGGCAGCGTCTCGAGCGACGTCGACGACATCGAACCTGTGCCTGCGGCCGAGTGCTTCAGCCATAGTTTCGATTCCGGCCACGGAACGGCCGCAACCGATCACGCGGTGGCCCAGACCGCAAATTTTTTGGCCATAGCCCGGCCCAGGCCGCGAGTAACGCCAGTGATGACGATAGTCTTGGCTTCAATCATGCGTTTTCCCGAAAGTTTCATTGAGCTGTTTCGGCGTCTACCGGCAGTTCTATACGTAGCGTAGTGCCGCTGCCAACCCGGCTGCGAACTTTAATGTCGCCGCCGTGTTTTTTGACGATGCCGTAGGAAATCGTCAAGCCCAGGCCGGTACCCTTGCCGACCGGTTTGGTGGTGTAAAAGGCATCGAAAATACGGCCCAGCTGCTCCTCGGTCATTCCGCAGCCGGTGTCGCCGATTTCGATCCAAACCCGGCCGTCGCCGCAGCCGGTGGCGACCGTGATCACGCCGTGTTTTTCGATCGCATAGGCGGCGTTGACCAGTAAATTGACGAATACCTGATTTAACTGCCGCGGCAGGCAGTTGACCAGAGGTACGTCGCCATATCGTTTGACGATTTCCGCCTTGTATTTCAATTCGTTGTAAACGATGTTCAATGCGCTATCCAGACCGGCGTGCAAATCGGCCCACTGCCAATCATCCTTATTGTGTTGCGGATGGGAAAATTCTTTCAGGTCTTGAACGATTTTGGTAACCCGGTTGATTCCGTCCAGCGATTCTTCGAGCAACTCCGGCGCATCGTGACGCAGATAATCGAGGTCGATCCGGCGCTTGACGGCGTCGATGCCGGCCATCAGCCAAGCGTCCGCAACGGCCGACTCGGCCTTTTCGTAAGCGCCGGCCAATTCCAATAAGTCGGCGATATAGCGCTTCAGGGTATTCAAGTTGGACTTGACGAATCCGACCGGGTTGTTGATTTCGTGAGCCACCCCGGCTGCGAGCTGGCCGATGGACGACATTTTCTCCGATTGCAGCAACTGGGCCTGGATATCTTGCAGCTTATGGTTGGTCGCCTCGAGTTGCCGATTTTGCATGACCATGAACTGCATGACGTCCTGTGTTTGTTTCACCAATTGCCATTGCCTGACCATGGCATGTACCACTTGGCGCACGACCAAGTCGGAAAACGGTTGCTGCAAAATCAGCAACTGGTCGCTTTCTCCCAGTTTTTCGGCGATCTGCGGCCAATCCAGTTCCGGATCGGCGTTGCAGAGTACGGCGTTCAAGCCGGAATCCACCTCCCACAAACGTTTTATCAGCGCCACTCCGCTTGCCTGCCGCAACGGATGCAGTACAAACACCAAGTTGAAGGGGCTGTTGTTGGACAAGCCTTCGGCGATCAATTGTTCCGCAAGTGCGGGCGTATCGGCACAACGGACCGCATAATTCGGTTGTCCCGGAATTTTGCTGCTATCGGCGACTTCTGTCAGATTGAATAGCCGGTTAAGGCGAATTGCCAGTTCGGTATCGGTAGCGACCACCAATATCGCCGGCCGGTCGGCGTCGATTACCAGGATTTTCGATAAGTTGTCGTCGTCATTCATTTCGTCGCCTAACATCGGCCGATCTTGAGAAATAATCCTTCGTAATCTGCGGCCTTGCCACTGATTACAATGAGCAAAGCATAGCGCAAGCCGCAATGGCGTCCGTCGCGCGGGCGCAACTCGCTAAGTTTTACGGAAAGGTTAGGCCGATCCCTGCTAATGGTCACGATTCCATCCTCGAAATCCGCCGAATTATCAGCCCGGCCAGCATGTACTCGATGTCGGTCGGCGATGTTGGCGTGTTGTTGGCTTTGAATCTGGCTTGGGCGGTGTAAATGTATCGAAAAAAAACGGTTGGTGCGTCCGATGGCCTGAGGGAAGGAGCGCGCGGTCGCTATGTTTAGCCTCGATCGGCGCGAGTCTAATCGATTGATCGGACTTTGCGAGTTTTTTCGCCGGTTTGCCTTGAGCTTGGCGGAAGGTTGGTCGAGCTTGGACAAACGCAACCGGTTAGTACGGATCGATCAGACGCTCACTGATAGAACAAGCCTACCTACAAACCTATCGTAACTAAAGAATTTTCCGAGTTCTTGTCGCGGCGCTACGGTGGAGCCGGCGAGACCGCTTGTTGATCGTTCGCGTCCGGCATTTCGGGGATCGGTGCCGCAATCTCGGTTTCGTTCAGAAAGCGATTGATTTGGGTATCGGTATCGGCCAGGGTTTGTTGTAGCCAGGGCTCGTCGACGATGCGGTCGTTGGTTTTCAATATGCCGGCGGAATAGTCGAATCCGGCCTGGATACCGTCGGCGCTGGCCTTGGCGATGCCCATTTGCAGCCACTGGTTTTTCTGTTCCTCGCCGATCGCGTTACCGGTAACGCTGACTTGGCCCGAGGACTGCAGCATTTTTGCCAGTTGGATGTCGGCATCGGGGTCGGCATTGGCTTTGACTTCTATCGTCAATTGGCCGTTCAAGCCGCTTTGCTCGCCGGCATTGCCGACGTTGCCGCTCAGTTTGGTAATGCCGGTGGAAAAACCGCGGTTGATGGCCTGTTTCAACGCCTTGCGGTAGCGTTTGTTTTCCTCCAGCGTCAGATTCCGGAAAGTTTTGGATTCCTTGGCAAGGTTGGCCAGAGTTTTCACGCTGTCGGCATAGAGCCCGCGCACGGCGATTTCCACCGCCAAATCCCGGGCGGAGTAACCCATCGTGTCCAGTCCGCCCAGCGCGTAAAGGATCTTGGCATCGATCCGGTCGCCGTTTCGCACCGTTTCGCTAGCGACTGCCAGACGTTCGCCGCTAGCGTTGCTGGTGGCGACTTTATCGATGGTAAAACTGGAACTGCCCAGTCCCTGTTCCAGGTCCCGCAGATTGAGCTGCAGGCCGACGCCTTGCAGGTCCAGCGCATTGCCGCCGCCGCGTGCAGTGAAGCGCGGCGCTTGCAAGCTCAGGTTCAAGCTCTGTTCGCCGGCCTCGACATGGCCGGTTAACGGCTCCAGGCGCCAACTTTCGTCGCCGGCCTCGCCGGAGAATTCCGCCGAAGCAATCTCGGAAAACAGCGTGCCGGAGAACGCCGAATGGCCGCTGCCGCTTAATTGCAAACCGGCGCCGCCGTGGCCGGATTCCGGGCGCTGGCGCAAGGTCCAATTGAAGCGCATCACCGAGCCGGGCAGGATCAAGTGGTTGATGTTGTATTGCACGTCGGCGACGACCCAGTATTTGCCGCTGGGGTCGGTATCGCACAAATCGCCGACTTGCAGTTCCAACGTGCCGCTGGCCGACAGCAAACCCGATTGCTGCTGTAAATTGTTCACGCGCAGGCCGCAATCGGTCGCGGTCTTTTGCACCCGCTCCGCCAATTCGCGTTCGGCGTTGCGGCCGAGATAAACGCTGGCGCCCAGCCACACAGCCGCGAACAGGGCGATGCCGCCCGCGACCCGGATCAGAGAGTTTTGTGCCATCTTCGCTACTCCAAACAGTTGGATATGCGTTCCAGTCTAGCAAAACGCAGCGATTCTCGACCTGCGCCGCGGTGCGAGAAAAGTATCCGGCTGTCCGTCGCTAAGCCAATTCGATATCCAGGCGCCGCAGCATGCCTTGGCGTAACGCCGCAGCGGCCTCGGCGTCCAGATAAGCGCCGTCCAGCTTTGCCTCGCTGCCGTCGCGGAAATATAAGCGGTACCGCTGCGGCTTGACCGGGTGCGGACCGAAACAATCACGCCGTTGCGGATTCAGGTAAACCACCAGCGTGGCGCCGAACAAGGCGCAGGCGGCACTGGCCACCGGCAAGGTTTCTTCGCCAGCAAAGGGCGCCGCGCTGCGCTCGCAGTCGGAAAACAACCTGGCCGCCAGTACCGGTTCCGGTTGGAAACGCAGCTCGCCGTCCACAACGCGGAACGGCGCATCGCCGAAAAACAGATAGGTCCAAAGTTGCAGCAGTTCCACCGTCGAACCGGACAAGCGGGCGACGCAGCCGCGGCCGTGCTGGCGCGGATCGACGCTGAAGCCGCTGCTGACCAGAAAGCTGGAATTTTCCAGCGGATTGCGCTTGTACTCCTCGGCATCCCGAAACGCCACCAACAAACGCTCGATGTCGGCATAAAACTCGGCGACCAGACCGGCGCGCAGCATTTCCAACACAAACTTGTAATGCATGTGCAGGAAGATCGAGCCGTTTTCCAGCCAGCCGTAATTGAATACGCCGATCCGGCCCAGATCCAGCGCCTGGTCGCCCAGCGCAGCATTGAGCCGGTACATGCCCAATTTGCGGTCGTACAGCTCGGAATTGCGCGCGGCCAGATACAGGCGTCTGGCCGATTCGCGATCGGCAATCCGTAGTGCGTGAACAAAGCCTTCCAGAAACGGCGGCAGCGCCACCGGAAGGAAACGGGTAATTTCGACGCTGCCGTCCGCCTGCTCGTGGTAGTCGCCGGCACGGAAGGCGTAATAAGTGGTGATGCCGGCGTCGGATTCGGCTTTGGCTACCGCGGCGGCCAGATAAGCCGAGGCTTTGCCGAAGAAGCCGCGCAGCCGGTCCGGACTCAGCGCTGTTTCGGCGCCGGTGAAGCCGATGAACACGTCTCGGCGGTAGGCTTCCTTCAAGGCGCCGCTTTGGTGCCAGAACGCGTGCGGCGTCAGCTCGGGCATGTCGAGTAAGCGGTCCAGCCCGGCGACGAAAGCGGCCAGCTCGGCCGGAAGCGCTATCTCGGCGGCGTTTATCGCGGCGAATAACGGCAAGCTAAAATCGACCAGCCGTTTCAGTTCGATGGTTTCGTTGACCGCCGAGCCGAGAATGCCGGGCAAGCCGTTCAACGCGTCGCACCAACCGGGCCGGTCGGCTTCCATCTCGATGCCGATCCCGGCCGGGTCCAGCGTCGCCAGCTTGTTTGCCACCAAGGTGACGATTTTGCCCAACAAGGTGGTGTGGACGATGGCGCCACGGCCTTGCTCGGCGCGCACCTGGTAACGCCGGCCGCTACGCGACTCGATCAAGGATTTTTTCTCGGCGCTGAATTGCACGGCGCCGTATTGGCGCAGGCCGTCGCCGGTAAGCCGGTATTTTTGCGCGCGCGGGGCGACGTAATGGGTCGGATCGAAAAAGGTGTAATCGGCTTCCAGCAACAGCGCAGGCAGCCGGTCGGGGAAGATCGCCCGGTAGTTGACCAGCAGGTCGACCAGATACGTCCAATGGTCGGACCAATAACCGCGGTCGAATTCGGCGTCCGCCACTTCCCGCGCTGCGGCGAGAATGGCGCCGATCATTTCGTCAGCCGCGTCATGGCCGGCCAACAGCTGCCAGAGTTCGGCGTATTTGAATTCGGTTTCGAGTAAAGCCTCCAGTCCCGGAATTTCGGCAAAATATGCCGCGAAATCCTGGGGCGCAGCGACGGCGAAACGCCAGTTGCGCAACGCGCAGGGGTTATAGCCGTCCGGCTGGATCAGATTGAAAAAGTAACGGATGTTTTGCCCGCCCAATCCCGGCTCGAAAAACAGATCGACGCGGCGGTTCTGCAATACGTCGCGAAAGTCGCCGTTGCCTTCCGAATAGGGCGTGTCCTGCAACAGGAAGTCGTTATAGTCGCGTTCCAGATCGCCGTGTTTGCGGCCGAACAAATACAACAGCTTGCTGCCCGGAACCGCCGTCGGAAAGCCGCCGCGCAAACCGTTATCCAGATAGCATTGGCGGACGTGGCCATCGAACAAGGGCAGGGCGGTGGCGGTAAAGGCTTTGCGGCCGATTCGGTCGATCAACGCCCGGTTAGCTTCGCGTTTGGCGGCGAAATACTCGTCTCGATAGGCGGCCTGCGCCACGAAACGCTGATATTCCGCCACCGATTCGGCGTGGCCGTAGACCGCATAAAACACCTGGCTTGTTCCGGGCGGAAGTTCCAGCGTCAAGGTTTGAAATGCCGCCGGCGTCTGGTTGGCGGCGACCTGGTTTTCTAAATCCAGCGGCGCATCGCTAAAGAAGCGTTCCGCGCTGGAAAAATCGCCGGCCAGCCCGAATACGCGTTCCGGATCGACGATCACCGGGTTACGCCGGCCGGCGCTGCAGCCGAAAAAGAAATTACCGCCGTCGACCGGTTCCACTTGCGGTGAATCGGTCGGCCAGACTTTCAGCCGGTAAAACGGTAGAGCGTCGTCGACGCCTTCTACGCGCATGAAGGCTTCCGAGGTGCGGCTCATGAATTTCAAGATCCATTGGTTCATCGCGTACGGCAAGACTTGCGGCAAGCCGTCGACGATTTCGATGCGCAGGGTTCGGCTGGAAATATTGCCGATTTCCACCCGACGCACCAGGCCGGCGACGTTGGCCTCCGGCAGTGTGAACATATCGGCGCGGACGCTGAAACCGAGGCCGGGATTGATCTCTTCGACCCCGACTTCGTGCGGCGTCACGCTTAACCGCTGTACCACGTCCGCTCCGGCGCCGCGTTGGAACGGTTCGTAATGGCGGCTGGTTTGGCCGTCGGAAACTTTCAGAAAGGTGCGGAAGCCGCGGGACGGCGTCAGTTGGTAAGCCTTGTCGGCCGGAAAGAACTCCAGAAAGGCGCCGTCTTTGTTGCGGACGCCGAAACTGGCGATGGCCTGGCCGCGGTTGACGTAAAACGCCCACGCCGGTCGGCCGGATACGCCGGCGATGCCGGGCAGAAAACTGGCAAATGCAGCGCAGTCGTTGTATTGCTCGACGACAAAGCGTTCGTCGTCGGCGAAGTAGTAGCGGGGCTGAGCCATGGTCTCTCCAAAATGGGCGGCAAACGGGCCGGTTGCGGCGGGTTAGGGTTGCAGCCGGACGATGCGGCCCTCGACCTGCTGAGTTATCGTGCGCTGCGGCAAGTTGGCGATTGCCGCTTCCACGGTTTGGCGGAAGCCGATTGCCGTGCCGTCGTCTAGCCGGCGCGGACTGGTTTTGCCTTCGCCTTTGCCGAATATCGCATAGTCGTCGCTGGAACCGTGTTCCCAAATGAAATCGGTGCTGGCGACGCTATAGGTTTTCTGCAAATCCAGCGCTTGGTCTTGTTTGGCGCCGCGCGGCCTGATCCGCACGTCGCCGGCGTCTACCCGATACTTGAAGCCGCCGTCGGCTTGGGGCTCCGCGCGGTAGCCGAAGCGGATGCCGGAGACTTGCAGAAAACGGCCGTCGCCCAAATGGGTTTTCGACACCGAATTATTCAACACCTCCAGCAGTTGCTGGCCGGTCAATTCGAAGCTGACCAACTTGTTGTCGTAGTAAAACAAGCCTTCCATGTCGTACAGCGTGACCGGTCCGGGCGGGATGTTGTCGTTGATGCGGATGCCGCCGCCGTTGGTGAAGGCGATGTCGGTGCGCATGCGTTCCCGCATCGTGTCGGCCAGGAAGTTGCCGAGTGCGGTTTCCCGGCCGCGCACTGCCGGTTCCACCCCTTCCAGCAGATGTTCGGTATAACCCAACACCTGCTTCAGGTCTTTGCCTTGTTGCTGAAATACGCCGGCCAGCCGTTGCAACTGGCGGTCGACTTCGGCCGCGACCAATGGGTCTTTGGCGATGCTTTGGTCCAGATCGACTTTGCGGTGGCTGCTGCTGAACTTGCCGTCGGCGAGGTAAATGTCGTGGACGATGGCGCTTTTATTGTCGGCGTCGGCCTTGGTGATCCAGGTGTTGCCGATCTGTTGTTCGATAAAAAAGTGCTCGTGGCCGCCGACGATCAGGTTCACTTCTGGATATTCCCGCGCCAGCCATTGGTCCTGGTCGAAATCCTGGTGGGTGAGGGCGACGATAGCCGTTGCCCCCTGGCTTTGCAAGCGGTCCAAGGCGTTGCGGATGGCGGTACGCCTGGCCGGCAGATCGTAGGCGAATTCGACATAAGCTTGTTTGCGGCTGTCAAGGGTGATGCCGAAGAAGCCGACCTTGATGCCGGCGATGTCTTTGACGCAAACGTCGTGCACCTGAGGCACCCTTTGGTTGAAGGGTTCTGCGGCCGCGCTGTCGCTGAATTTGAAGCGGGTGTTGGACGAAATCCAGCTAAAGTCCGATTGCACGATCCGCCGCAGCAACAGCCCGGCGTCCGGCGTATCGAATTCGTGATTGCCGAACACCGCCATCATGTCGTGATCGAACGCGGCCGGCGCGCCGTCCAGCAAGTTCATGACCTGGACCATCGCATCGGCCTGCAGGTATTTGCTCATCACCGACGGAAACAAAAAATCGCCGCCGTGTAACAGCAGCACCGGAGTGGTATCGGCCTGCAACTGACGGCGCAGGGTACGCAAACGGGCAAAACCGCCGACGTTACCGTTCTCCAGACCTTCGATTTTGTAGGAGTCGTTGACTTGCAGAATCCGGAAATGCGCGCTTGGCGCCGGCTCCGCTCCGGCAGGCGTATCGGAGGTGGATACCGCGCTGCAAGCCGCAAGCGAGGCGACGACGGTTGCGAGTAGCAGCGATTTTGTCGGCCACATAAAGGTATCCTCCGCGGAGCAGGTTAATGTTGCCGATCAAGATAGCAGCGAATCGGAATTAACCCAAAAACTGATGGGTTTGTTGGGAGGTTAAGCCCGCCATTTGCTGGAGAGCTAACCTGCCGATTTTCGTGGCTTAAGTGGCAGGTATTGCTATTGCCCAAGGCAAACCGACCGAGCCTGCGCTCTGTTGGCTAAGCGCGCTGAAACGAGATCGATGCTACTCTTGCGGCGAATCAATTTGAATGTTTGATAGTGGAGGCTGAAATTTATGGGGACTGCATGCTTATGATAAATGGAAAAAATCTTGGCGAAGGATGCTCAACACTCGCCGCTAGATTGAAGAGTCGACTCGAAAGGCCCTTTGTCATTGTCATTTTGCTGCTTGCGTCGCAAGCGCCGAGCACGACGTTGGCAGCAGGTCCGTCAACTTCAAGTTCCGATGCCAAACCGCCTACAGGGTTGGATACATCAGTTCCCGATTCGGTCTCGCAATACCCAAACCCGCCGGCTGCCTCGGTTAGCTCGGTGGAAAATGCCGACTGGCCGAAAAACCGCTATGCGAAATGTCGCGCTCAACCCAGCATGGTGTGTCTATTCGAACAGGTGGCCGAAAATCTTCCTTATGATTCACCTGATGGGCTTGCTCACCGCAATGGGTTTAGTCTTACGGCACTGGCATTAGGGGTTCCTGAGTGGGCACGGAAAACACATTTATTAGATACCAATAGCAACTATAACCGTTATTCCTGGCTTGCCGAACCGACCAGTCTTTTGGCACGGGCGCAATGGGCGTTGGGATTAAATTCAGAGGCTCAACGTTCGGCAACGCAGGCCTTCGACATTGCGTTTACCAAGCGAAAAGGCACCTCCAGAGCAACTTATCTGACAGACATGGAATCCGTCTTGCCGTTGTTTTTAGTCGGCGATAGCCCGGTGAGCGCCGATAAGGCGATGAGTTATTTCAATTTTGCCAAGACCGAACAAGTGCCAAATGCGTTTAGAATTCTGGAAAACGCCGCTATCGCACAGGCAAGACACGGTAACATTCAAGAGGCAGCGCAGTTGGCGGAAATTTTATCTGCGGAGGCGAACGCCGGCACCGTTTCTCTTTCCGGTCTGCGCGTGTTCAAAGACAAACAGCCCGGTCTTTATACCTCCGTTATGCTAGCCCTGGCCGAAGGCCGGCTCGACCGTGGCGACACTGCCGCTGCCCGTGAAGCATTGGGCGAATTGGAACAAAGCGAGCCCTATTTTCTAAAGGAAACTCAACTCGCCGCGCGTGCAGGTGTGTTGTATGCCAGATTGGGTGAAACTGACAAGGCCGTTGGCGCCGTGAGAAACATAACCCGACCAATTTTTCAAAGCGGGATGGACGGCGTTGCGGTTGCGCTATGTAAAGCCAACCGATATGACGCAGGACAAGCTTTAGCCGAGAAAATAGTCGAACTTGAAAAAGCGATGGGATTCAAGATCATTTCGTCCATAACTAAAGCCAAACTGGCAAAGATAGCGTTTTTCTGCGGAAATCCGGAAAAAGCCAAAACCGATTTTGTCGATGCATTGACCATAGCCAATGACTTTCATTGCTCTACAGACAGTTGCACTAAAGAGTACCGATACATAAAGAATATGAAGCTCGATGTTCTGGCTACCGGCTGGCTGGAGCCGATTTGGCAACGCGGTCGCTTCGAAGATCCGCTTATCAGCTTAAAAATTGCCGTGCAACGCGCCGAACAGGGTGATGCACTGGCCGCACTGGCTCGCCTGGACGAGTTAGCAGCGATATACCCAGGAAACCACGGCGATGGTTTTCCTCATTTGTTTGCATTAGCCAAAGCGCAAGTATTGGCCGTACTCGGCCGCAACAGCGAGATGGAAACCGAACTCGCCACAGCGCGGAGCATCGCGGTCAACTACGACCATCACCGGAGGCGTGCGCGTGGTTTGCTGGAGATAGCGGAAACACTGCTTAAACTAAAACAAACCGATAAGGCACAGGTATATGCCAAGGAAGCGGCTAACGAGCTGGCGAAGAATATGTCGACAGGCCAAGGCCAATTCGTATATAGCACGCCGGGCGATGAAGGTATCGTCAAATTACTCGCCCAAACCGGAGCTGACACCGATGCGTTGCACACGGCGTGGTCATTTCTGGAACCTGATCGCCATGGTCAATTGGTGGATCAGAAGCAACCTCGCCAGAAGGTCTTAACCGAAATTGCCTTGGCGCAATTTAAACAAGAGCCGAATACGCAGCTTCTCGAGGCGATTTCTAAAATCGAGTCGCTTAGTGATCGTATGAACAGTTGGCGGCAGGCGCTGACTATCGCCGCGAGCCTAGAAAACGACGAAGGACAAGATTTTGTCAAATCAGCCCTGAGAGGCGAGTTGCAGAATTTACCAGAGTCGCTGAAGGCCAGCATGAAGCCCTCGGACCGCCGGCAAGCGATACATTCGAGCGCCACGCTTTTGCAAGCGCATACGCTGGTAATTGACGAAGCCCAGAAATTATCAGTGATACAAGAGCTTGCCGAATCGGCTCGCGCGATGACCGAAAACCAATATGGCGCCAAAGCCTTATGCGAATTGGCTTACACCGCTCATGCCATTCGACAGCCAGCGTTAGCAAGTGCTTGGTTTGAAGAAGCAAAAACTCGCGCGGACAAAAAATACTATTCATATAACTTTCCCATTGAAGAATCGCCGCTAGGAGCCTGCGCTTATTGGGCGAAGACTGCGGGAAATACAGAGCTGGCAAACACGCTCGCGGCGGAACTGCAGAAGCTAATGCCCGAAAAGCTGGACAATATTGCTTCTCAAATTCACACCTTGCTGAACGTTGCGATCGCCTACGCCGAATACGAAAAAGGCGAGATTTTCTGGGCGGAATATGGCCGATAAATTCGTTTGGTGTTGCAGCGTGTATTCAGCAACTGCGGTCCGAACTTCGGCTTTGGACAGCGCTTGATCGCATCGATTTTTCGATTATCAGCAGGGAAGTTTGGGCAGACAGCGTGTTTCGCTTTTTCAAACCAGCTAATCATCGTTTCGGCCAATACCCCGAATAGTCAATGTTTTTGTAGTTAGGCTGGCTATGTTCGAATAGCAGAAAGGCTTTTTTATCGGTCGTTTGATAACAAGTTGATTGCCTTAGCCGGTTGAAGGAGTCCGTACCCCGTTTCATAGTCGTAGCCCGGCGTGCTCATGTCCAAGGCACTACGCCGCAATAGATCGTATAGTTGAATCGGCTTTAAAACTTGGCCGTTTCGCGCCTCGGCTTGCAATAGCAAAGCCGCCACGGCAGCTGCATGGGGTGCGGCGGCCGAGGTGCCGGTGAAATTGGGCTTACCGTCTTTTTCCAGGTCCGGCCGGGTTTTGGAAAAGAAGCTGGTATTGACGTTGGTGGGCGCGACGGCATCGACATGTCTGCGGACGATGGGCTCGGCTAAACGCTGGCCTTGGTTGTCGAACAAAACCGGCAGGCCACCGGGAGAAGAATAGTAACTCGGCGCTGGCGGCTTTTTGCCATGGCCGGCTTCTATGGCGCCGACACTGAACACGCTTGCCGCATTGGCGTGACCGAATGCGGAAGTGACGGTTTTCGGTGCGTTGCGGTACTCGTCGATGCTGGGGTGTTCGCTGGGTAGCGAGCTGCCGCTCAGGATGTATTTCAGCAAGCCGGGCGCGGGACCGGCCACTTTCAAAATGCTCAAGCCGACGGTTTTTCGATGGCGGTTGCCTTTGTTGTCGAAACCGACAACTTCGACAGGGTCGCCGCCCAGATTATCGGTCGAGCCGCCGATGACCCAGGTTCGCGCGACTCGCTTGCAGGCCGGGTCGTCGTAAACCACCACATCCAGGTCGCTGGCCGAGCCGTTGCCGCCGCCAATCGACTTGGCCGGCTGGTCCCATTGCAAACTTAAAATGGTAAACGCGTCGGCGCCAACGGTGATGGTTTGGCAAGTATCGGTTTCACGTGGGTTGGGATTGAAGTCGTGGGCGACGCCGTGTTTCTCGCCCAAGGGATAAGTGCCGCTATCGGAAAACACCGACTGATAGCTGTTTAGGCCGGCGTTACCCGCCGACGAGAATACAGCGATGCCGCGCTCGGCTACTAAGCGGTCGATGGCTTGCGATGCCGGACCGTCCTGAAACATCGGTTCGCTAAAATAGATCGCATCGTCGACAATGATCTGCGCGCCGTGATCAGCTACCCGATTCAAGGCTTGCGTCAAATCCGCCGGATTGTCGCCCATGGCATGAAACAGCAAACTGGCGCCGGGCGCCAGATCGTGTATCACTTCCAGCATTGCCCTGCCTTCGTCTAGCGTCTTTTCGCCTTGGCAATCGGCTTCTTTCAATACCGTCACGGTTGCTGGCAATTCGCCATTGGCCTGGCCAATTTCGGCGCCGCCCAGGCAATTAAAGCTGTCGCTGATGACGGCGACGGTGATGCCCGCGCCGTTCAAGTCGTAAATGTTTCTCGCCAGATCGGCACCAATCAGAGTGTCGCCTTGAGTGACTGCCTTAGTCGTCGTAGCTGCCTGTACATCATTGATCAAATGGCCTGGTAGCCCGAGTAACATTGCGGCCGTAAACCCGCAACCAATCCCTGCTTTAACTTGTGTTATCGACATCTCCCAATTCGCTACTGTTCAGCCAGCTACCGATACTAACATGCTGCTAGTGGCATCATCGATTATGGCGTAACGTTTCAAATGTAATGAAATCGGAGATGTTGTTGATTCACGAAGGAATCTTTTCGCTAAGGCGCGGGGAAGCGCAAAAGCCAACACCATCCTGATGACCGGGAGCGCAACGTTCTACCAACCGGCCGTCTTGAAACGGGTCTTACTTTTCCGTTTGCCCATGCCGCCAGGCCTCGACGGCGAATTCGGCGAGTTCTCCGGCCAATTCGGCGATAAAGCGTAGTGCCGAGTAGGCAATTGCGGCTATCATCAGTGCAAGGATTAATTTCATCTCGTCCTCCGGTATGCCGAACCGGTAACTTGGCCCGGCAGCGCTAGGAGGATTGGGCGCGAGTGCGAAAAGTTCCAAGGCCGATTTTCGGCGCTAGCGGCTTGGCCCACGCGCGATTGCCGGACAGAAACCCTTATCTTTCGGAGGCAGCGATGCAGCTCGTCAAAACACTGAGTGCGGCCGTGATGCTGGCTGCAGCCGCACCGCTGTCGGCCGAACCGGTCAAATGCGTGGTGGCAGGCAAAACGCTGTATACCGACGACGCCAAAAAATGCGCCAAAGGCGAAGTCAAACCGATCAACGGCGCCTTGGTGATTACCGAACTGCCGGCCGCCAAGTCCGCCGGTAAATCCGCGCCGATTTCGGCGCCGGCTAGCTCCGATTCGTTGCTGGACTCGTTGTTGCAGCGGCTGGGGATTACGCAACAGGAAGTCGCAGCCGGTTGGAAAACCGTCGACGAGGCGCGCCAACGCGGCGAGTGGCAGGCGCCGGAGATGCCGGAAGATGCGCGTTAACCGGAGGCGAATGCATCGGTTATCAGCTAGCCGCTATTTACTTGGCGGCTCTGCGGGGAAGCCTGTGCCGAATCGTATCCGCTGTATCGGCTTGGTCATGGCGCTGGCCGGACAGGCTTTAGCCGGGGAATACCATTTGACGATTGCCGAGAAGCGAGTCGATCTCATCGGCCAGCCGCAGACCGCGATTCTGGCGGACGACGGTCTGCCGGGGCCGACTTTGCACTGGCGCGAAGGCGAACAGGTGGTGTTGCATGTCGAAAACCGGCTATCGGAACCGACTTCGATCCATTGGCACGGCCTCGAGTTGCCGTATCGGATGGACGGCGTGCCGGGTATCAGTTTCGAGGGTATCGCGCCCGGTAGCCGCTTTACTTACCAATTCCCGGTCAAGCAGAGCGGCACCTATTGGTACCACGGCCATTCCGGCATGCAGGAGCAGCAGGGCTTGTTCGGGGCATTGATCATCGATCCGGCGCAGCCGCAGCCGCCTACCGATCGCGATTACGTGGTGATACTGTCGGACTGGCCGCAGGCAGACCCTTACCGCACGCTGGCTCGGCTGAAAAAGCAGAGCGATTACTACAATTTTCAGAAGCGTACGCTTGCCGATTTCTTTGCCGACATCGAACGGCTCGGGTTTGGAGAAACCGTCAACAACCGGTTGGCCTGGGGAGCAATGCGGATGGACCCGACCGATCTGGCCGACGTCAACGGTTCGACTTACCGTTTCCTGATTAACGGCCGCACCCCGCAAATGCAACCGCATTTTTTATTCAACCCCGGTGAAAGAGTGCGGCTGCGTTTCATTAATGCCTCGGCGATGACCTATTTCGATGTGCGTATTCCGGGTTTGGCGATGCAGGTCGTAGCCGCCGACGGCCAAAACCTGCAGCCTTTGAACGTTAACGCCTTCCGGATTGCGGTTGCCGAAACCTACGACGTCGTGGTGCAACCCAACGCCGAACAAGCCTACAGTATCTTCGCCGAGGCGATGGACCGCAGCGGTTACGCTCACGCCAGCCTGTCGCCGCGGGCGGATTGGTTGGCGCCGGTTCCGCCGCCGACGCCGCGGACCTTATTGACGCTGGCGGATATGGGCGGCGCCCATGCCGGGCACGCAGTGCAGGGCGATAATTATCTCGAACATGCCGAACATGCCGAACATGCCGAACATGCCGAACACGCCGAACACGCCGAACACGCCGAACACGCCGAACACGACGGCCATGCGCCGCAGGCTAACGAGAGTCCCGAGGCAGGCCGGGCAACAGAACATACCGCCGATGCCGGCCACCATCACGCCGCCATGTCGCCGGAAATTCCGTCGTACCAGACACTCGATTACCGCAATTTGCGCGCTCGAACCGCCACGCCGCTTGCCAAACCGGATCGGGAAGTCGAGCTGCGGCTGACCGGCGACATGCGGCGCTACATCTGGTCGTTTAACGACGTCAAATACGCCGATGCCGAACCGATTCGGGTCAAATTAGGCGAAGTGGTCCGCTTCCGTTACGTCAATCAGACCATGATGAACCATCCGATCCATATCCACGGCTTGTGGCAATACTTGGATATCGGCGCCGGCGCATACAATCCGAAAAAGCACGTTATCAACGTCAGGCCGGGGACCATCGCGGTGGTCGACGTGCCGGCAGACGCGGTAGGCGAATGGGCGTTTCATTGCCATTTGCTGTACCACATGGATACCGGCATGTTTCGTAAATTGATCGTCGAGCCGAATCATGATTGATCGGCGCAGAGCGATAGCCACAATCATCGGCCTGCTGTGGCTGAACTGCCGAGCCGATGACGGCCACATGCTGTTCAACCGCTTCCTGGCCGAACGCCTGGAATACGAAAGTAACGGCGGACTGCATCTGGCGAAATGGGATATACAGAACTGGTTCGGCAACGACGACCACAAGCTCTGGTTGAAATCGGAAGGCGACTATTCGGCCGATCAGGACATTTTCGGCCGGGCCGATTTACAGGTGCTGTACAGCCGCAACGTCGATAGTTTCTGGGATTTTCAAATCGGCGCCCGTCGCGCGTTCGAGCCGGAGCGCACTTTCGACGCGGTGATCGGGTTTCAGGGCTTGGCGCCGTATTTTTTTGAAGTGGACAGCGCGCTGTTCGTCACCGAGAAGGGGAACGTACTGGGTCGATTGACTGTCAGTTATGAGCTGTTGCTGAGCCAGCGCCTGATCCTGCAGCCGCGCATCGGTTTGAATGTGGCGGCGGAAGATTTGCAATCGCGCGGTGTCAAAGCCGGGGTGACCGAATTCGAGGCCGGTTTGCGGCTGCGTTACGAAATCGAACGCGAATTTGCGCCTTATCTCGGGGTCGATTACGTCGAAGAGCAGTCGCTGCGAGAACATCAGCACAGCGTCAGAGCCGTTGCCGGTTTCCGGTTCTGGTATTAGCAAGGTGCTGCTAAGGGGCTGAACCAGTGCTTGCATTTGATTGTCTGATCGGATTAGGACGATAACCCACAACGGGGAAGTGGCTAATCAATACTTTCAGGAGAGCCACCATGACAAATTCGAACTTCGTCGCCATCGCTATTTTTTTAATCACTACCGCTTTCGCCACCACGGCGTTTAGCGAAATCAAACCAGTCCCAAGTCCGGTGTCCGCAGCGTATTCGCCGGATAACACGCTGCAAACTTTCAGCAAAACCGTTCACGGCGGCGTGCAGCACGTGGTCGCCAAGTCTGGCGCGGACGCCAAGGTGATCAGTGCCATCCAAGCCCATCTGCGGCAGTTGGCGGGTGCTTTCGCCAGCGGCGATTTCTCGGCGAGCGAGCGAATGCACGGCGCCGCCATGCCGGGCTTGGCAACGCTGAAAAGCGCGAAACCGGACGAGGTTCGCTACGAATACCGGGCTTTACCGAACGGCGCCCAGATCCATTACAGCAGCGAATACCCGCAATTGGTGCAGGCATTGCACGAGTGGTTCGATGCCCAAACCCAAGCCCACGGCGCCACGGAGGTACCGGGACATCAACAGCACCACTCTACGCCGGCACAGTAATTCTGCTGTGTCCGATAGTCTCCAGGCACGCCGGCTCGGTGTGCCTGGCTAAAGCGCCCCGCCGGCACCTGTCGTTATATGTCTGCCGCCGGAGCTCTGGAGCCGGCCGATCGTCTGATTTTGGCGATCGAAAGCAGCCGCTCGGCCATAACCAGAAAACCGACAGTTAAGCCCCGTTAGACATTGCTTTGAAACTGCTAGAGAATTTGAGCAGCACTCGAAAAATCTGTGATCGTAGCGACAGAAAAAAAGGCAAAGATTTGTCATGCGGCCGTATTAGGTCCAAATTACTAGCGTAACAAATGTAGGTTTATTGGAATTGCCACCGATTCCTGTTGCCGCTCATTAAGCTGCGGTAATTTCGGAGTCGTATCTTATTCACGCTGCCTCAGACTTAGTTTTAACTTAGAAACTAACGTACGCTTGCACGGCCTTGGAGTTTACGAAATTGGAACAGTTCACACACACGCAAAAGTTCGTGCGCCTCAAACTCGGAATATCGATTGCTATTCTAATCGGGCCAATCGGCGTTCATGGTGCGGAGTCGATACCGGAAGCCGGCTCCATTCTGAGAAATATCAGACCAGAGCCCGTTCTGCCGCAAAGTTCCAACGTGCCGTTCGAAATTACCGAACAGCCGGCGCCGGTCGGCGATAGCGACATCCGGATTTTGGTAAAAAGCTGGAAAATTACCGGTGCTTCGTTAATCCCCGAAGCCGAATTGCAAGAATTTTTAAAGACTTACATTGGCAAGGCGCTGAGTCTGACAGACTTGCGCGTTATCACTCGCGATATCGCCACTTACTATCAGAAGCGCGGTTTTTTTGCCCGGGCGGTTCTGCCGGCGCAACAGATCCAAGACGGTATCGTCGAGATTTTGATCCGCGAAGCCAAATTGGGCAAAGTCGAGGTTGACGACCCGGCGGAAACCTATCGCAATGATTTGGCCAAAGAGACCATGCTGGCCGCCCAACCAGCAGGCGAGGCGCTACGCTTGACGGATTTGCAACGCGGCATTTTGTTGCTGAATGATCTGAGCGGCGGTACGGTTTCTTCGACGTTAAAAGCCGGTTCCGCCGTTGGCGAGTCCGATCTACGATTGAAGATAGATCCATCCAATCTGATCAGCGGAAGCCTGGATTACAGCAATACCGGCGTACGGTCGGTCGGGATGAACCAATTCGGCGGAACTTTGAACTTAAACAATCCGTTCCGGTTGGGCGATGCGGCATCCCTCCGTATACAGGGTGGAAGCGGTAATGTTTATGGTCGCGTCGCTTATTCAATTCCGGTTGGCTACAACGGACTGAGAGTCGGAGTTGCTGCGTCGGGTCTGGACTATATGTTGGGAGAACCATTCAAATCCCTAGAAGCCGAAGGCTCCGCCTGGACCGGCGGCACGTTCGCTACCTATCCGATTATACGCAGCGTCGATGCCAATCTTTACGTAGCAGCCGGATTCGACGACCGCAATTACTACAATACCAGCTTGGGCAGCAAGGTTAGCGATAAGGAAATTCAAAGCGGGTATCTAGGCATTAGCGGCGACTACCTTGATAGTTGGCTGGGGGGCGGCGTGTCGTTACTCGGCGTAACGATGGTCGCAGGTAATCTGGATTTGTCGGGCAGCCCCAGCGATCAGTCGTTCAACCGAAATACCGCGCAAGCTGGCGGCGCTTACCAAAAGTTTTCGCTGAACTTCTCGCGGTTGCAAAGCCTGACCGATACGTTACGTTTTTATGCCGGTTTCAATGGCCAGTTAGCGACAAAAAATCTCGACTCGTCGGAAAAATTCAGTCTGGGCGGGCCTTTCGGCGTTAGAGCCTACCCGGTCAACGAAGCCCTGGGCGACGAAGGGTATCTGATGAATTTCGAATTGCGCTATGAAGTCTACGAACATGTCGAATTGGTCGGTTTTATCGATCACGGCGGCATCACGTTACATAACGATCCGTGGCCGGATGCCAACTCCGGCGTACCCAGCCATTACACCTTAAGCGGCGGTGGTATTGGCATCAACTGGGTAGTGCCAGGAAATTTTGTCATCCGCGGCAGTATGGCTCAACGCATCGGAGTAAACCCCGCACGATCCGTCGACGGGACCGATTCGGATGGTACCAACAAGACGCCGCACTTCTGGGTCAGTCTCAGCAAATCGTTTTAAATGGCGTTGAAAACGCTCTGCATTTTCTCAAACCAATTCAAGTAAACCATTGAAAACAGAACTATTGTTTTACAAGCGTATCGTCAGATTGGACCCTAGCGTTCACGATAAGCTAAGAATATCTCCCGCCGATGACTTTAGCTTTGCCGGCAACAGCAATTCGGTACCGGTTATTCTGCAAGAGTTTGCGGAATCGGCGAAAGAGTATCCGATCGCCTTTGCCAAAGCGGCTGACGGCCAGTTCGTTCCGGTTGCGGTGCTGGGACTGGCCGACGGCGAGAATCTGTTTGTCGACGAGTCCGGGCTGTGGGATGCGCGTTACGTTCCGGCATTTGTGCGCCGTTATCCGTTCGTTCCGGCGGAGTCGAACGAAGACAAACAATTGATCGTCTGTTTCGACGACAGTTGCCCGCGCTTCAACCCGCTCAGCGGAGAACCATTGCTTATCGCTGGGCAGCCTTCAGCCTATCTGGGCCAAATTATCGGATTTTTACGCGAATACCATGCCTCATCCATCACTACCGCCAATTTTGCGGAAACGCTAAACCGACTCGGACTCTTGGTCGAGCGCAGGGCCGATGCGGTTTCACCGGCGGGTGAGCGCTATTCGCTAGCAGGACTCTGGGTCGTCGACGAGGCTGAATTGCAAAAACTCGATATGGAGAAGGTGGATCGATTGTTCCGATCGGGAGAGCTTGCCTACATCTATTTACATCTAGCGTCGCTGAGCAACTTTACCCGCCTGTTGCATCGCAAAGCTGCGAGAACCGCCGAAAGTCGACATTGATCGCCAAATTGAGGATCAGACTATGACCAAATATCCAAACCACCATGTTCCAGTACACCTCAATCCTCGTCCTTTGGTGCTTGCCATTCAATTAGCGTTGGCCGGCGGCTGGCAACACGCCGTCGCTGAACCGGCACCCAACGAACTGCCGACAGGCGGCCAAGTCGTGTCCGGCCAGGCGAGTATCCAGCAGAATGCGGCGCGAATGGATGTGATTCAAAGCAGCCAGAAAGCGATTATTAATTGGCAAACTTTTAACATCGGCGCCAGCGCGCATGTCGATTTCCAACAACCGAATGCCAGTGCAATTGCTCTGAACCGCGTGACTTCGGGCAATGCGTCGGAAATTGCCGGGAAGTTGACCGCGAACGGCCAAGTCTATTTGGTCAATCCCAACGGTGTGATATTCGGCAAAACCGCGCAAGTCGATGTCGGTGGGATGGCCGCTTCGACGATGAATATCCGGGATGAGGATTTCAATAACGGCAATTACCATTTCAAACGCGATGGCAGTACGGCGCAAATTGTCAATGAGGGTAATATCAAAGCTGGGGACGGCGGCTATGTCGCGCTGCTGGCAACGAACGTTAAGAACGAAGGGATTGTGCAAGCCCGGCTTGGCACTGTCGCTGTGGCAGGCGGAGACGGTGTCAAACTGGAGCTCGACGAGGGTAAATTGGTCAATATTCAGGTCGACCCGGCCACAGTGGACTCCCTGATTGAAAACAAGCAATTGATTCGCGCCGACGGCGGCCGCGTGATCATGACCGCTACGGCTGCCGATCAATTGCACAGCGCCGTAATCAACAATAGCGGGGTCGTAGAAGCCAAAGCGATTGTCAATCGTGGCGGCACGATAGAACTAATCGGTGACGAAGTCGCGAACAGCGGCACTTTGGACGTTGCGGCCGCCGACGGCAGTAACGGCGGCAAGGTGGTGGAGCGCGGCAAATTGGTAGTCGATACCGGTTCGATTCGCGCCGACGGCGATACTGGCGGAACCGTCGAGCTTCATGGCGACCGGATCCTGCAAACCGGAACTATCAGTGCCGAAGGAAAAAATGGTAACGGCGGCTCCATTACTCTCGCCGCAGAAAGCCGGGTGTTACAGACCGCATCCGCCCAATTGAACGCCAACGGTAGCCAGGACGGCGGTGAAATTTCGGTCACTGCCGGCGCCGATGGTGGAGTGTTCAGCTCGGCAACCATGAATGCCAACGGTGCCAACGGCCGCGGCGGCAATATCACCGTGACTGGCGGTACCGATGTCAAATTGGCGGCAGCCAAGCTCAATGCCAACGGTGCTCTCGGCGGCGGCAAAATAGCGGTCGGGGGCGGCTTTCAAGGCAAGGACTCTTCTATCCGCAATGCGGCATTGACTCGAATCAACCCTTATACCAAGCTGCAAGCCGACGCCACGGTTAATGGCGACGGTGGCCAAGTGGTGATCTGGTCCGAACAGCACACCGATTTTTACGGGGAAATCTCGGCCAAGGGCGGATCGGCCGGCGGCGATGGCGGCACCGTCGAAACTTCATCGCACGACACGTTGATCTTCGGCGGCACGGTAACTACCTTAGCACCGGCCGGCAACAACGGAACCTTGTTGCTCGATCCGCACAACATTACCATCGACAGCAGCGGCAAATACCCGCAATTCGATTTCGAAGATCCCAACCCAACCAACAACAGCGGCGTCATGACGGGCTACGGCACGACGACGTCGGTTTTGTGGAACACTAACGTCGCAGTGACCGATCCCTACGACGACTTTGGCGGCCAGGATGCCGGAGCGGTTTATTTGTTCAATGGCTGGACTGGTGGATTGATCTCGACCTTGACCGGTAGCCACGCCAACGACCGTTTCGGCAGCGGCGGCATTACCCAGCTATACAGCCAAAACACCAATACTGCCGTCAATACCGCGGTCAATTTTGTCGGCAATTTCCTGATCTCCAGTCCGCATTGGGACGGCGGCAAAGGCGCAGTCACCTGGGCAGCCGGCAATGGCAGCGTGTCCGGCGTTATATCCTCTAGTAACAGCCTGGTCGGCAGTTCGGCGGGCGATGCGGTGGGCAGCGGCAGTATCGTTTTGGTCGACAACTATTACGGTGCTACCGGCCACACTTGGAGCAACGATAACGGCTATTTGAAATATCTGGTCTTGAATCCGCAATGGAATGCCAATACCGGCGCGGTGACGATGGGTAGCGCGTTGAGCGGTATTTCCGGGGTCATTTCTTCAGCCAACAGCCTGGTTGGCGGAACTGCCGGTGATCGCATAGGTAGTGCCGGTATTACCCAATTCGTCACCGAGTTCCACGATTACAACAGCAGCGGAGCGCTGATTACGGCGACCGAGTACTACCGGAATTATTTCGCGATCGCCAGCCCGCATTGGCAGAACGGCGCCAACGTCGATGCCGGCGCGGTGACTTGGGGCAGCGGATCGGCCGCGTTGACCGGCACCGTCGGTTCTTCGAACAGCTTGGTCGGCAGTAACGCCAACGATCAAGTCGGCAGCTGCGATATCAAAGTGCTTTATTACTCCAACAGTACCAACTACAACAGCAATCCGCCCGGTTTCGGCCACGTCAATACCTACCGTACCGATGTCGCCTACGTCGTCGCCAGCCCCCATTGGGACGGCGACAAGGGTGCGGTGACTTGGCTCAACGGCGCGACCGGCTATGCGTCCGGCGGAGCGACAGCCGGTTTCGCAGTTTCCTCCGCCAATAGCTTGGTTGGGGCAACTGCAGGCGATTTGGTAGGCAGCGGCGGCATTCAGGTTCTCAGCCACTACACCAGCCGCAGCGCTGATACCGGCTATACCTCGACTCACCCTTATTACTTGGTGCTAAGCCCTCATTTCAACAACGGCGGCAATGCCGATGCCGGCGCAATCACTTGGGGAGACGGCCGCACCATCACCCATGGCACCACCAGCACCACAAACTTTATCGGCCAACCTCTCAATAATATCCCGACCGAAACCAGCACCAACAACGGCGGTATTTCCGGTGTCATCGGCAGCGGCAACAGTTTGGTCGGCGATCAAGCCGGCGATCAAGTCGGTAGCGGTGGCGTTACCTTTCTTAACCAAGACCCTGGCTACGTCGTACTAAGTCCGCTCTGGCATTCAAGTGCCGGGGCGGTGACGTTCTGGGATGCTACGGCCGCCAAAACCGGAACCCTGGGGTCGGCCAACAGTCTGGTAGGCGCGACCGCCAATGATCATATTGGCGGCGGCGGAATACTGTTGAAGAGCGGCTACTATCTGGTGTTGAGTCCTGACTGGGACAATGGCGGCGCCATCGATGCCGGCGCGGTAACTTGGGGCAGCAAAACCAGCGGCGTCAGTGGCGTGGTCGGCGCCGGAAACAGCCTCGTTGGCAGTACCAGCAACGACGGTGTCGGCGGTGACGTTAACAATATCGTCGATGTCGGTGCTGCCGATTATGTGGTGCTGACGCCGACCTGGGATAACGGTGCCAATGTCGATGCCGGCGCCGCCAGCTGGGGCAGTTTCGGCAGCGGCGTCAGCGGTGCGATCAGCAGCAGCAACAGCTTGATCGGGAGCAATACCAACGATCGGGTCGGTAGTGGCGGTATCGTGGCAACCTACAACGGTGTAGAAACTGCTAACAACTGGTCCTATACCTACTATTACGGCGTGATCAGCCCACATTGGAACAACGATCGCGGAGCGGTCACATTTGGTGCCGAAGCCACCGGTATTCAAGGCACCGTCGGTGCGGGAAACAGTTTGGTCGGCGATACTGCAGGCGACCAGGTTGGCAGTGGCGGCGTCAAAACCGGACAATACACCGAATTAACTTACAACGGTTCTACTTGGTCGGGCACCCGAACCGCCTATTATCTGGTGGATAGCCCGAACTGGAGCAACGGCGGCACCGCAAACGTCGGAGCCATCACCAAAACGGCAGCCGCTAGCGGGATTACCGGCAGCATCAGCTCCGCCAATAGCTTGGTGGGCGGAACCGCAAACGACCAAATCGGCAGCGGCGGAATTACCATGCTGCCGTACGATTGGACCACCGGGCCCGCGAATGCCAACGGTCAGAAACAATACCATCTCGATTACTACGCCATCGCCAGTCCGAACTGGGATAACGCGGCAACCGCGGATGCCGGCGCCGTTACCTGGGGTAGCGTAACCACCACAGCCGGCGCCGCCTCTCCGCTTACCGGCAATGCCAGCGCTGCCAACAGTTTGGTCGGTACTCATGCCAACGACCGGGTCGGTAGCGGCGGCGTGGTTGCACTTCCTGCCGAGTACAACAATACGACCCGGGTCGGCTATGTCGTGATCAGTCCGGATTGGGGCGATGGTACGAGCACGCAGCTCGGCGCAGTAACTTGGGGCAGCCGCCTGACCGGCGCATTAGGCGCAGTCACTGGCAGCAACAGCTTGATCGGCGCCACATCCGGCGACCGGATCGGCAGCGGCGGCGTAACCGTTCTGACCAACGGTTACGATCCGACTAGCGGACAATACGTATACAACTATTTGGTGTTGAGTCCGCATTGGCATAACGGCGTGAATGCCGACGCCGGCGCGGTCACCTGGGTCGCCGAAAAAACCGGCTACGCATACGGTGAAGGTGCGCGAGGTGCGGTAGTCGGCTCATCCAATAGCGTGGTGGGCAGTACGGCCGGCGATCAGGTCGGCAGCGACGGCATCACCGATCTTTACGTTTCCTACTTGATTGGCAGCCGGCACTGGCACAACGGTAGTGCGGCGAACGCCGGGGCAATCACTTGGGGACGTGCGGCAACCGGTGTGGCCGGGGTGGTATCGGCCAGCAACAGCTTGGTAGGCACTTACGACAACCAAGATGTCGGCTTGAACCAAGTCATTTTGACTCAGAATTACAATACCTACTACTACGACTACATGGTTATCGACGCCGATTGGAAAAATGGCGCATTAACCAATGCCGGTGCCATAACCTACGGCGACGCGTTCTACGGAATCTTCGGCGAAATATCGGAAGCTAATAGCATCGTCGGCAGGACAGCCAACAGCGGTATGAGCTTTAACACTGGCGGCCCGTGGGCGGAATGGTACCAGTACGCCGGCACCAACTACTTCAGCCTGTTACCGGGTTTTGCCTATGATCATGGCGATACCTTTGTCGTCAGTTTTGCCAATGAAAATACGGGCCGGGTAACCTCTGGCTTGGCCGACCCGAGCCGAGTCACCTACAGCATGGCGCAGGATCAAAACGTTACGATCGCGCCTGGCGTACTCACTAACTTGTTGGGTTGGGGTGTCAACGTGACCTTGCAGGCCAACAACGACATCACGGTTAACAGCGCGCTGAACGTTACCGGCCTAAACAGCGCCTTGGCGACATTGACGCTGGATGCCGGCCGCAGCATTTACATCAATTCGGATATCGCGACCGGAGATGGCAGTTTGGTACTGCACGCCAACGACCAAAGCGCCAACGGCGTGGTGGATAGCCAACGCGATGCCGGAAATGCCGTCATCGAAGTCGCCAACGGTGTCACGATTAACGCCGGCGCCGGATCTGTGACGATGGAACTGCGCGACGGCGCGGGCAACACCGAAGACGACAGCGGCAACATCACGCTAGCCGGACAAATTCTGGCCGATACCATCAGCATCGTCCATCGCGGTACCGGCGGCACCAGCGGCAGCAAAAATATCGTATTGAACAGCGGTGCCGCATTAACGGCCAGCGGAACCGGGGACGCATTAGTATTGGCGGCGGCCAGTGGCGGCGAACTGGTTAACAATGTCGGCTCCGGCGTACTTTCCGCTGCCAACGGCCGCTGGCTGGTTTACCTGTACAGCCCGTCGGGCTCAACCGAAGGCGGCCTGACCGGCGCTGCGGGTTCGGCGCTGCCGCGTTTGTATAACAGAACCTACGATGGCAACGCTCCGGGTACCATCGTCGCCGGCAACCACCTGATTTACGCTTACCAGCCCAGCTTGAGCGTCGATGTCGGCAATATCAGCAAGACCTACGGCGATGCCGACCCCAGCGCGAGCAGCGCCTTATCCGGTTATGTCAGTGACGATGGAGTTACCGACAACGCCACGATTGCCGGTTTGAGCGGTTCACCCAGCTTCAGCATCGTCGGCGGCACCGCCGGTACCGGTCGAGCGGTCGGAGATTACACGGTCAATGGTGCGGTTGGTACTGCGGCTATCAGCGGTGGTGCCGGGTATTCGACGACGATAGGCACCGGCGGAGCCAGCGGCACTTTGACCGTCAACAAGAAGACCTTGACGGTCACGGCCGCCGCCGACAGCAAAACCTACAACGGCGCCGGCTACAGCGGCGGAAACGGTGTCAACATTTCCGGATTCGTCAACAGCGAGAACGCCGGTGTTCTGGGCGGTACTCTGAGTTATAGCGGCACCTCGCAAGGCGCAATCAACGCCGGTAGCTACATCATTACGCCGAATGGATATACCTCGAGCAATTACGACTTCAGCTACGCCAATGGCACGTTAACCATCAATCCCTACGTGATCAGTCTGACCGGCACTCGTGGCTACGATGGCGGCACCAATATCGCTGCCGGCATTCTCTCGCTAGGCACTTTGGTGGGTAGCGAGACCTTGGTTTTGAGCGGCACCGGAACCTGTGCA
>NZ_JANIBM010000012.1 GCF_024505045.1 Methylomonas aurea
CCGCATCGTCGGCCGGCATGCGTTCGGCGACGATGCGGCGCACGTCCGGCGCCGGGTCGTTGGCCATCAGGCCCAGGCTGACTTCGGGCAGGCGTTCCGCGACCCGCTTGCGCACCTGCAAATCCTCGTCCTTGATGAAGCGGAACAGGCGGCCCGGCGGCAGGCGCTTGGCGACGGTGAGGCGGACGATGTAATCCGGATCGTCCGCCAGCCGTTCCAGATTGTCGGCGTCGATCCGATCGGCCACGGTCATCCGCACTTCGCGATCCGGGTCGTCGATCAGCGCCGCCAGTTGTTGCGCGGGCAGGCGGAAGGCTACGGCGCGGCGCACGACTTCGTCCTCGTCTGCGATCAGCGGCAACAAGGCTTTCAGCGGCGAGTAACGCACGGCGATGGCGCGGCGCTCCCAGAATTTGTCGCGCAGAAAATTGATTGCGTACACCGGGTTGACGCGGAAGAAACGGTCGATTTGGCGGCCGCTTTGGGCGGCAACGCAGGTATCGCCGGGCATGCAGCGGCCCATCAGCAAGGTCTTGCCGCGAAACGGGCAGATGCTGCAGTCGGCAATCGGTAGGCTGACGGGACGGTCCGCGTCACTCATGCCGCCACCCTATTCCGGGATGACTTCGGCGATGACGATGCCTGACGCGTGTTCGTAGTTACGGGTCAGGCACAGGCAATGTTCACGGCCGTCGACCAGATACAGATTAAAGCCGCTGCCTTCCAGCAACGGTTCGTGGTTGGGAATGTCGTCTTCCATGCAATAGGTGAAGTGGATGCCCGGAAATTCGCCGCGCAATTCGGTGACTACGCTTTCGCTCAGCGTGGTGCCGTTGATGCGGTCGGCAATGGTTTGCAGTTGGTCTGGACTGATCATCGTTAGGATTCCTGTTCGAAACAAATGCGTGGAGTCGGGGCAATCCCCATCGATTTGGCCAGCCACGGCGGCGGGGTTTGGCTCAGCACGCTTTGCAGTTGATGGATGACTTGGTTGATCGCTTCGCCTTGCTCGGTTTTAATCGGGTGCAAGCCGTACTTGATGATTTTGGCGGCGGCCGGCCCGCCGATCGAGGCCACATACAGCACGCGGCAATCGGCGATCAATTGCGCGCGGTAGGCGTTTTTGTCGTCGTGGCGGCGTTGGGCGTCGCTATCGACGCTACGGATATCGATCAAACGCGCTTCGCCGGCCGAAACCTGGTACACCAAAAATTGGCGGCATGAGCCGAAATGGCCGACGACTTGTTGCGGATCGTCGCTGCCGATGGCCACTAATATCGAGCCGGGCAGGTCGGCCAGACGCGGTTGCGGGGCCGGTTCGGCCGGCGTCGCCGTATTTTGCAGCAAGCCGAGCGCCTTGCGCACCGTATCGGCGTCGGTTTTTACGCCGAAGTTACCGAGAGCCTGATGCAGTTGCGCCTCGCCGAGCTGGGCGACGCCGCGTTCGTCGAGCTGCGGTCCGGCGCAGGCGCGCAGCACCGATACGAACAGTTTCGGCGAGGTATCGGGCAGGGCGCGTGCGGCCAGTCCGATCCGTAGAGCCAGTTCCCGGCTTAAGCTCGACCGGTTCATCGCTCTAGGCCGCTAGCGGCAGGATGCAATTGTCGATCGGGCAGACTTTGACGCATTGCGGTTCGTCGTAATCGCCGTTGCACTCGGTACAGGTTTTTTTGTTGATCTCGAATACGATGGCGCCTTCCTTGATCGAATCGGTCGGGCACACCGGCAGGCAATCGCCACAGGAAATACACTCTTCGGCTACGATGTAAAGGGACATGGCTTTATTCCTCCGCTAAACGTTTCGCTTGTAACGTGGTCGGGATTTTCGGCGCCGGGGACAGCGGTTCGAAGTAATATTTCGAGCCGTCGCCGAGCAGGACTTCGCCGCCCCATTTGTCGGCGGTATCGAACTCCAGGGATTCTATGGTTTCTTCCAAGTCTTTTTTGGCAATGTAGAACAACAGCTTACCGTCTTCGCGCTTTCTAAGCATGACGCTGGGCATGGGGATTCTCCTTTAGGATAGCGTGAGGCGGGCAATCGCCCGCCTGGCAGGAAGGGCGGTGGGCGCCTGGCGGCGCCCACCCTACGAGCTTCGATCTTAGCGGATCAAGTCGTAGTTGTAGTCGGTGGTGCCCATGCCTTTGGTTTCTTTGTCCAACTGCTCCAGAACCGCATTGACCAACGTGGTCAGCACATACATGCCGCCTTCGTAACCCAGCGTGGTCATCCGGTGCAAGTGGTGGCGGTCGAAGATCGGGAAACCGATGCGGATCAGCGGCACTTCGAACTCTTCACCTTTGTAGAAGGTGTCGCGTTGGATGAATTTGCCGTAGCTGTTGCCGATCATGAAGTCCGGTTTGTTGGTGAACATCAAGGAACGGAAGTGCCACAAGTCGCGACCGATATGCACCGTAGCATTTTGGCCGTAAGGAGATTCGGCCAGGATAGCTTCGCAGGCTTTTTTCCAACGTTTGTTGGCGTGGTTGACCAACACGTCGCTGACTTCGGCACCGAATTCCAGCAGCATTTTGGTCATGCCCAAGGCAAAGTCGGCGTCGCCGTACAGCGCGAATTTTTTACCGTGCAGCCAAGCGTGGGAGTCGGTGATCATGTCGACGTAACGGCCGCGCTCTTTTTCCAACGATTCCGGAATGGCTTTGCCGCTCAGTTCGGAGATTTTCATCAGGAACTCGTCGGTCCATTCCAGGCCCATCGGAATGTTCAGCTTCGGAATTTCGTGTTTCCAGGTGTTTTCCGCGAACTTTTTGGTTTTTTCCAACTGCCAAGGTTGCAGCAATACGGTGGTGATCGCGTTCGGCGCATCCTTGATTTCGTCCATGGTGGTACCGCCGGAATACATGCGGAAGGTACCGTCGGCCGGGGTATCCAGCACTTCGGTCGGGTCGCTCAGCAAGGTGTAGTCGACGCCCATTTCCTTCATCATCCGGTGGATGACGCGGTAGTTGCCCAGGTAAGTCTCGAAGCCGGGGACGAAGTTGATTTTGCCGTTTTTACCCGGTTCCTTGCCTTCCATGAAGTTCAAGGTGAAGTAACGCGCCATGCCTTCGAACATGTTGTCCCAGCCGGTGGTGTGGCTGTCGACGAAGCTCGGGGTGTGGGCGAACGGGGTCGGAAAATCTTCGGGTACGTGGCCTTCTTTCTTGGCGTTACGGATGAACGCGTTCAAGTCGTCGCCGATAACTTCCGCCATACAGGTAGTCGATACCGCAATGATGTCCGGTTTGTACAAGGCTTTGGCGTTTTCCAGGCCGGCGAACATGTTTTTCTGGCCGCCGAATACCGCCGCATCTTCGGTCATTGAGTCGGAAACGCAAGATACCGGCTCTTTGAAATGGCGGTTGAAATAGGTACGGAAGTAAGCGACGCAACCTTGCGAACCGTGCACGTAAGGCATGGTTTTTTCGAAGCCCAATGCGCAAAGTACCGCGCCCAGAGGTTGGCAGGCTTTAGCCGGGTTGATCGTGATCGCTTCGCGGCTGAAGTTCAGCTCTTGGTATTCCTGGGTGGTGGTCCATTGGAATACTTCGTCGATTTGGTCTTGCGGGTGGCGCTCTTCGTACAGCGCCCGTTTGTTGGCAAGATTTTCCTTGTATTCGTCGGTACGGAATAAAGGGTAACTCGGTTGGATATTGTCGACTTGTTGACTCATGATAATCTCCTAAACGCGCCACTAATCTGTGGTCCGGCGTTGATTGGATTGCTCGGGCCGAAGCCCGAACGATTTTCGATGGCTGAGGCGGACGGCGCACCGCCCACCCGGCGCATTACGCGACTGCTTTAACCGCTTCGCTTTCGGATTCGGCTTTTTTCCAGGGCACCTGAATTTGTTTCCAGCAAGGATTGTTCAGGGTCATGTCCATATCGCGGGCGAAGATGGCGAAGCCGTCGTAGCCGTGGTAAGGGCCTGAATAATCCCAGGAGTGCATTTGCCGGAATGGGATGCCCATTTTTTGGAAAATGTACTTTTCTTTGATGCCTGAACCGACCAGGTCCGGTTTGATTTTTTTGACGAACTCTTCGAATTCGTAACCGGTGACGTCGTCGTACAACAAGGTGGCATTGCCCATTTCCTTGATGGTACGGTCGTAATCGTCGTTATGGGCGAACTCGTAACCGGTACCGACCACTTCCATGCCCAAGTCTTCGTAGGCACCGATGACGTGGCGCGGACGCAAGCCACCGATATACAGCATGACTTTTTTGCCTTGCAGACGCGGTTTATATTTGGCGATGACCGCATCGTATTCGGCTTTGTAACGTTCGATCACGCGTTCGGCGCCTTCTTTGATCGTGTCGTCGAAGTGAGCGGCGATTCTGCGCAAGCTTTCGGCGATTTTGGTCGGGCCGAAGAAGTTGTACTCGATCCAGGGGATGTTGTACTTCTCTTCCATGTGCCGGGCGATGTAGTTCATCGAGCGGTAGCAGTGAATCAGGTTCAGCTTCACTTTCGGGGTTTTTTCGATCTCGGCGATGGTACCGTCGCCGGACCATTGCGCAACGACGCGCAGACCCATTTCTTCCAACAAAGTCCGTGATGCCCAAGCATCGCCGCCGATGTTGTAGTCGCCGATCACGGCTACGTCGTACGGGGTGGTCGGGAAGCTATCGTCGCCGTCGCGTTTGTCCAGAACCCAGTCGCGGATCGCGTCGTTGGCGATATGGTGGCCCAAGGATTGCGATACGCCGCGGAAACCTTCGCAGCGCACCGGCACCACGGTTTTACCGATGTCTTTGGCTTTGTTTTTGGAAACGGCTTCGATGTCGTCGCCGATCAGACCGATCGGGCACTCGGACTGTACGGAAATACCTTTGTGCAACGGGAACAAGGCTTCGATCTCGTCGATACATTTGGCCAGTTTTTTGTCGCCGCCGAAAACGATGTCTTTCTCTTGGAAATCCGAAGTGAAGTTCATCGTGCCGAAGGTGTTGACACCGGTGGTACCGACATAATAGTTACGGCGGCCGGCGCGGGAATATTGGCCGCAACCGACAGGACCGTGGGAAATGTGGATCATGTCCTTGATCGGGCCCCAAACCACGCCTTTGGAACCGGCGTAGGCGCAACCGCGGATGGTCATCACGCCCGGCAGGGACTTACGGTTTGAGGTAATGCATTTGTTGGATTTTTCCAAGCTTTGGTCGTTGACCGCCAAGTGCTTGGCGCGGTCTTTCTTGGCTTTCTCGGGATAGACTTCCAGCACTTCTGCGATCAGCGCTTCCGTCTCTTCTCTTGTCATGGCTGCCATGATGGTTCCTCCTAATGTCGTGGGCAATCCCCCAACTGACAGTGTTTGGGAATGAAAGGCGGACGGCCTGGGCCGCCCGCCGCTATCGCGTAAGGCTTATTCTTCGGCGGCGGTTTTACCGACGACAGACAAATCCTCTTCTTCCATGATGCCGAATTCCATTAACAATTCTTCCAGTTCGTCCATCGTGATCGGAGTAGGAATCACCAGGTTTTTGTTGCTGATGATTTTTTGAGCCAGCGCGCGATACTCGTCAGATTGTTTCGCGGTAGGATCGTATTCGATGCAAGTCATCCGGCGGATTTCAGCACGTTGTACGACGTTGTCGCGCGGTACGAAGTGGATCATGTGAGTGCCCATTTTGGCAGCCAATTGCATGATCAGCTCGTCTTCGCGGTCGGTGTTACGGCTGTTGCAGATCAAGCCGGCCAAACGCACGCCGCCTGAGTTAGCGTATTTCACGATACCTTTGGCGATGTTGTTGGCAGCGTACATCGCCATCATCTCGCCAGAGCACACGATGTAAATTTCTTGCGCTTTGTTTTCGCGGATAGGCATCGCGAAACCGCCGCAGACAACGTCACCCAGTACGTCGTAGAATACGAAGTCGAGTTCGTCGTCGTATGCACCTTCCTCTTCCAGGAAGTTGATCGCGGTGATAACACCACGGCCGGCGCAACCAACTCCTGGCTCAGGACCACCTGATTCAACGCATTTCACGTCGCCGTAGCCGACTTTCAACACGTCTTCCAGTTCCAAGTCCTCAACGCTACCGGCTTCAGCAGCCAAGTGCATGATGGTGGTTTGCGCTTTAGAATGCAGGATCAAGCGAGTAGAATCGGCTTTAGGGTCGCAGCCGACGATCATCACTTTTTTACCGGCTTCCGCCAGAGCGGCAACCAGGTTTTGGGTAGTGGTGGATTTACCAATACCACCTTTACCGTAAATAGCACATTGACGTAATGCCATGGTCTTCTCCTCTTGAGTGGGTGTTGTTAATAACAACCTGATAAGAGCAATGGCCGTGCCAATGTGGTTTGTTGTTTTAAGTTATTGAAAATAAACGAATAAAAATCGGGAATTCCGGTTTTGGTTTGGTGGGGTTGGTAACATTGTTTGTAGGGTCTTGTTATTTAACCAACATAAAAAGCGGGGTTTTTGGCGGGAGGGGGCTTTTGCTGATTTGGGGCAACGGTGTATCTGCATCGGCTCAGCGTTGGGCGGGTGATGTGGTTGCGGAATTCAGCCGCTTTAAGCTCCGCAGTGCTGGGATTAGCGCAAAGGTGTTCGGCCGAAGCCTATCCCCGCACCATATCGGGGGTCAACCGGCATTCGGTGGGAGTGGAATGCCGCATCCAGATAGTCTTTCCGCGATAGTCGATAACTTGCGGTCGGCCTTAAGCGGCTGCGGAGTTAGTTTTTTTGTCCATAACGCCGTAGGCACGCCACTAAGCCCAACCCGAAGCCGTACAACCAGATTGCTGCCGGAACCGGGTACTGCCGCGATATCGCCGTCGCGGACGGCCCAGGCGTGAGGTTCGAAACTCGATTTATTCACATAGACCTGAACACCGCCCATCCCGAATGCCCAGGCCGTTTGGCCGAGCGGATCGCCGGAAAACTCCGTGGCGGACCAGTATCCGGAAATCCGGATATTCGAAAACAACTCGTAATTGTCGTTGTGCGAATCGGAGATTGCGATTGTGGCTTTGCCGCCGAGAACGTTATAAAACAAGTTGCCCAGTTCGCTGCCAATGCAGTTGCTACCCAGGGAGGCACCGAAAGCTTGCACTCCGCAACTGGTATCCGGCTGCAGCGTATAAGGCAACCGCCAACCGGTTACGCCGGCAATATTCAGGCCGGCAGCCCAGGCATTGGCTTGTTCCCATGTCATTAGGCCGTCGCCGTCGTATCCGGAGGTCTTGGCATAGTCGGCATCCGCCAGCCAAGTGATACCGGCGTCGGTATCGTAATAGGCAAGTCCTCCGAGTCGGGATAGTAAATCGGCTTGCGCGGGTGCAGAAAGAAAAGCGGCCAGAACCGCGACGGAAAACAGATTACGTGGCTGCATGGCGTTGCTCCTATTAGTCAAGGGTTCTGATTATGCCAAGTCTCTGATTCGAATGGAATATAAACCGACCTTGTGATATGGGTGGCCGCAATGGTTTTACCGGCGCCGGTGGATTTAATCATCATATACCGCTTGGACGAGTCGGCCGTCCTCGGTAAAACGCAGGCCAAGCCTGCCGACCCGTAACCAACCGTCTTTTTCGAACGGCTGGCTAGATGACCATGCCTGTTGCACCGCCTGAACGATTTGTTCGCGCGAGGCGTCGCAGTTACCCAGAACTTTAATGATCGCTAGCGCTTGAGCGAGAGCCTGCTGGTGTTCCTCGAACGATACGCCTTGATAGGTATATGAAATGCCAAAGTCCAACAAGCGGTAGGCCCACCACGCGTTGGACACGACAAGTGCGATGGTAAGCAACGTGATGGTTGCAGTGGTTCTATTCATATATTCGGCGTGGGGTATCGCGTGGTTTGGGCTTCTTGAAGACCTCTCGGGCCAACTTGTTCCAAAAATTCCTGAATGTCGTTAGATATGCGACAAGCGCTATCTGAGCCGGCGATACAGTCAACTGAAACAACAGGCCATGGTTTGCGGTAACTCATATCGAATGCGATCGATTCCAGGCCGCCGTTACTTCCGAAGAAATACAGGTTTGGATAATGCTTGCGGTAGTTCTTGTCTCGTCACCGTTCTATTGCAAATGCGCCGTCGAATAACTGAAACCAGAACGGGGCGATGGCAAGTTCGCCTTCACCGCCGTTTGAGTATCTGAGAAACTCGATGTACTCGAATGGCGGCTCAAATGGAAGGGCTCTTTTCAGCTCGATAGTATGTTGCCGGGTCGCTCCGGAAACTTTTCGCCATTCACGATCGGACCCCGACAGTAATCCTGAAATGGAACGCATATGGATTCAACGCAGGTAGGATCGTTAGTTGTTTGTCAACGCTGCTGCCACCCCGATCCGGTATCGACAAACTGGCCCGGTGCGGCTTGGTTGATGACTTTTTGTGCCGTCAGCCGCGCGACCTCTTCTGCGGTGACGCCGTTCTTGGCGGCGATGCGTTGGTATTCGGCCTGACGTTGGGCGTTGATGTTGTCGACGAAGGCTTTGACTTCGGCCGGGGCGTCAGGTTTGACCAGGCCCAGCAGGCCGTTGCTGCGTTCGCCGACGGTGCCGGCGGCTTTCAGTTGCGCCAGATCGGCGGCGCCGGCGGAGGTGGACAATATCAAGCCCAGGGTCAGGGCGGACAACAGGGATTGTGCGGTTTTCGCTAACATGGGGGACTCCTTAGAACAGGCCTTTTTGGCTGGAAATCAAATCGTCGACGTCTTTTTCCACTTTCAGGCGGATTTCGTGTTCGATCTTGACGTTCATGTTGATCTCGATCGGTTTGTCGGGGGCTTCGAGTTTGACGGACGGCGAGCATCCCGCCAGTATCCAGACGGCCCAGACCGGCAGTATGCATTGCGCTGCTAATTTCATGGTGTTCTCCTCTCGGCCGCCGGCGGCAGCGTTGGTTATGGTTTCCCAGCGGGCTGGGCTTTGGGTTCGGCCGGCGGTTGGCCGACTTGCTCCAATATCGCGCGTTCGAAATTGCCGGCCACCAAACCGCGGCGCAACAGCTCCGGCAATTGGCCGCTGATGTTCAGGTTAAAGGCCAACGGGTGCCCGGACAGCACTTCCGGATTGTGGCCTTCCAGGCGCAAGCCGATCCGATAATCGCCGTTGGGCTGGTAGTTTAATTGAGCTTGCAAGCGATGGTAAACCAGGTTGCGCAGCGCTTGAAACGCCAGATTGCCGTCGTCGGCCGGGCTTAGGTAGCGCAAGGTGCCGGGGCGGGTGCCGAACAGCGTGCCATTTTGCAGTTCGATGCTGCCGGTTGCCAGCGTTAACGGCAGTTCGCCGTCGACGCTGCCGGTTCCGGACAATTGCGGGTGATGCAGGCTGGCCAATAGCTGGGCCAGATCGATTTGCCGGGCTTGCAGGGTCAAGGCCAACGGCATCTGGCCGATGTCGAACGTCGCCGGTGCCAGTTCCAGTTCGCCGCCGAAGATGGCCAGCCGCGCCCGCTTCAGATTCAATTCCGGCTCCCGGTAGGCGGCGTCTATCTCCAGATCGCGGCCGTTCAAGCCGTCGCCCAATTCCAGCGTCCGAATCCGGGCGCTGAGTTCGCCGCTGCCGGCGCCGAGGTCAGGGACGGCCACATGGATATCGCTGTGCAGCAAGCGCGCCGGTCCGGCGGTTAACGCCAAATCGGAGACATTGATGTCGGCTTTGCCGCGCTTCAGCTGCGCTTGCCAATAGATTTGCCAAGTGGCGGCGATCTGGCCCGAGGCCACGCTCCAGTTGCGGGCGGTTTCCGGGAGCCAGGGTTTGGCCAAGTCGAAGGCTTCGCCGGCGGTCAGCGCCAGCCGACCGGTGACGTCGGCGGCCGGCTGCGGTAGCAGGCTGACCGCGGCGCTGGCTTCGGCCAGAATGTTTTTATCGCGGGCCAGCGACAAATGGCCCTGGCTGTGGCCGAAGTCGTCGGAACTGTGCAAGTCCAGATTTAATCGGCTGTTGCCGAGTTGCGCCGCCAACGCCGTCGGCGCGCCGGCCGGCCGCAGCTTGGCCGGCAGCAACGGCGTGCTTGCCAGCCAGGCGGCGATGTCGCCCAATTTGCCGCGCAGGCTCAGCTTGCCGGCAGCGCTGCCGAAGCCGGAGCCGTCCAGCGCCAGAATCCGCGCGCCGTTTGTGCCCGCCAGCGCCAAGTCGAAATTGCTCATGTCGGCGGCCAGATGCAGGGTCAGACTTTGCCGGCTGTCTTCGAGGTTCAGCCGGTAAGCGGCGGGCGGCGTCAGTCCGAATTGGGCGCTGCCGTTGAAATTGCTGTTGCCCCAGGGTGTGGCGATTTGCAGATCGAGCTGGGCGATGCGTACCGGCGGTAGCGGCAAGCGCCCGGGCTTCGCGTCCTCACCAGCCTTCGCGGGATTGTCGGCGGCGGGCCGGTAGTCCAGCTTCAGTGTCGCGCGGCCGATATCGACGGCATCCACACCCAGCGGTTCGAGCCGATAATCGGCTGCGACGTTTTCCAGCGTTACTTGCAACGGGCCGGCGGCGGTTTCCAGCGCAAATCCGAACCGGGCCAGTTGCACCCGCCCGGCGTCGAATTGAAGGCCGGATAATTCGGTTGCGGCCAGCGGACTGAATTGCAATGCGCGCATTAGCAATCGTTCGCTAATTTGAAAGCGCAGGCTCCAGATCGCAGCGCCGAGTATCGCCAGTAGCGCCAGCAAAAATAACCACCTGTAGCGTTTGGCGGGTTTGCTTGCCGGCGGCGAAACGGGTGCGGGCTTCATTGCTTGGACTTATTTGCGTTAAAGCCAATGAGCGGCGCCAGTAGGAAGGCGCTGCCGACGCCGGCGGCCAAGGTCACGCCGAAGGCATGGACGATGGCGGTGGAGCTGCTTGCCAACAAGCCGTAGCCTAGCAGCGTCGTGAAGGCCGACAACGCCACCGCGAGCGTGGTCGTATCGCGCTTATCAACGGTACCGGCGGAGGCGGCCGCCATATGGAAAAATACCGCATAGTCGACGGCAACTTCCAATACCAACAGCAACGCGAACAGATTGAACAAGGTAAACAATTCGCCGAACCAGCCTAGCGTTGCCAGCGCCGTTAACATCGCCAACAGCGGCACCGACATGACATGCACGCCGTCGCGCCAGCCCAGCCGATAAATCAGGATGCCCATAATCAAGCTGCAGACGCCGACTAGCAACACTGTCACCCGTTGCCGGTAGCGTTGGAATAAGTCCGACAATTGCGACACGTGGTCTACCCAGACGACGCCGGGCAAAGCGGCCAGCGCTGGCAGCGGCGCCAGATCGGCGATGCCGGCCAATACCACGATGCTGCGGCAAGCCTCGGCGTTGCAGCCCAACCATTGCTGGCGCAGATTGGGGTTGGCGCTTGCCAGCCAGTCGTCCAGGCTCAATGTTTTTGATTCTGCGGCCGCGAAATTTTGTAACTCACTATCGATCGCGGTTTGCTCGAATCCGAGGTTCAGCATGTAGCGCTGCAACAAATCCGGCCGGTAAACGCCGGTTTTTAGTAACTGGTAATCGGCTCGTTGTTGGGTCGGGTCCGGCCAGTGCGAACTGACGCCATCGAACTGCTTGAGTTTGGCTTGTGCGGTTAGCGGTGCTAGCGCGTCGAGCAGGCCGCGTTCGTTGCGGTACCAATCGGCCAGGTCTGCCCCGGAGACCAGGAAGAATTGGTTGTCGCGGCCGATCGGCAGTAGCCGCCTGATTTCGGCGTCCGCTGCGGTAATTTCCGTTGGGGCGGTTTGCAACAGGCGAACGTCATCTTGCGCGCGCAACTGGCTCAGGCCGCCGACCAGCAGTAGCGCGAAACCGGCGCAGAGATAGCGCCGATAGCGGTGTAGCCGTTCCGGCCAACTGCGCTGCCAGTAGCCGGCCAGACTCAGCATGCCGAATTGGTGTTGCGGCCGGAAGCGGGCCAGTAGAAAAGGAAACAGCATGACCACGGTAAGCCAGGAGGCGACCAAACCCAGTGCCGAGAACAGCGCCATTTCCCGCAAGCCCGGAAACGGCGAGAAGCCGAGGCCGGCGTATCCCAACAAACTGGTCAGCAAGCCGAAGGCGATGCCCGGCAGCACGTAAGTCAAGCCGCGGCGCGGCGTCCAGTGCGGCAGGCCGAGGCCGTCGCAGAAAAAATGCAACGCGTAATCGACCACCACGCCGATCAGGCTGGAGCCGAACACCAAGGTCATTATGTGCAGTTTCGGGACCAGCAGCAGGCTCAAGTTCCAGGCGGCCAGCAGACCGACGGCAACGGCCAGGCAACACAGCAGCAAGGGCCGGGGGCTGCGGAAAGTCAGCGAGAGCAGCGCTACCACACCCAGCGTCGAGCCGATGCCGATGGTGGATATTTCGTGTTGGGCCAGGTGGGCGCCGTAGGCGGTAAACAGCGGCAGGCCGGTCGCCAGCAGTTCGCCGCCTTGTTGGCGCACTTGGTTTTGCAAACTTTGATTCAGGCTCAGCAAGAGTTCCAGTTTGTCGAGTTTCAAATCTCGGTCGGGCAATTCGCCGACTAGCAAGGCCCGGACCATCTGTCCGTCCGGCACCACCACGGCGCCGTGTTCGATATTCAGTTGCAGCGGGTTTTGCGCGGCGAAGTAACGGCTGAACAGCAACAACGGGTCGTGTTCCAGATTGGCGGCCTGCAACTGGCCGAGCGGGCTGTACAGCGTTTCCAGATTGTCGCGCAGCAAGCGCTCTGGATCGTGCTGCAAGGCTTGCCGGGTTTTCGCGTCCAGCAGTTGGTAGCGGTAACTAAACAGTTGCTGGTAACTTTGCCGGTACTGTTGCTGCGGAATTTGCAGGGTCAACTCGGCGAACAGCCCGCTGGCGGCGAGGCGAGTCTTCACCGTTTCGGCCAGGGTTACCGCTTGACCGGCGTTGGCGGCGCCGGCCAGCCAGACCACTTTGCGGTTGACGGCCTGATTGTGGCGTTCGATGGCGTTTGCAACCTCCGGCCGTTGTTCGGCCTGCGGCAGTAGCGCCAGGAAGCCGGTTTCCAGCCAATCCCGCCGCAGATTTTGCAGGGTCAGCCAGGCCAGGGCCAGCATGCCCAGCAGCCACAGCGCCGCGTAAAGTTTAGGGCGATAAACGCGCAAATTCGGCCGCCTGTTGCGGGCTGAGTTGGGCGGGGCGGCTGATCTGATCGAAGCCGATCCGCGACACGTTGCCGCCGGTTTCGCGAATTTCCACGCTGCGCAATTCGCTGTCGCCGGCCAAGTAAATGGCGGCGATGGCTTTGCCGAGCAGCGGGTCTTTCGGCAGCAATGTCAGGCGCCAGGAATCGGGTTGCATCTCGGCGCTGGTGCTGAAGTCTGCGCCCAATTCGGCGAGATCGCCGCCGAGCATGGCCGGAAACACGCGGCCGAAACTGGCCGGCAGGGCTTGCTCGCCCTGGCTGGTGATTAAGCGGTTTTCCCCGATCAGCAGCACCGACTCGACCGGACTGACGGTTTTCCAGATCACGCCGCGTTGCTGCTGGAAGGTGAATTCGCCTTCCGAAACCAGCGGTTTGCTCAGAAATTTCAGTTGTTTTTCCTGGCGGAAATGGCCTTGGACGATTGCCGCCGGTACCAATCGGGATTTGATGGCGGCCAAGGCGTCGACGGCCTGGGTGGCGGCGGCGAATAGCCAGAGGATCAGGGTGGATAGGGTTTTCATGGTTTTTCGATCCCGAGTTTGGCGAACAAAACCGGCGGCGATTCGAAACGCATTTCCCGGGTTTGGATATCCACCGCCACTTGCACGCTGTGGCCCTTGCACAGCCGGCTGCCGCTGGCGTGGTCGCGGATTAGATAGTCGATTTTCAGCCGGTTTTCCCACTCGCTCAGCGTGGCGCGCACCAAAATGCGCTGGCCGAAACGCGCCGGTTTTATGTAGCGCAGGTGCAAGTCGATGATAGGCCAGAAAAATCCCGAGTCGCGCATTTGCCGGTAGTCGTAATCGATGCTTTCCAGCAAGGCGCAGCGGGCGATCTCGAAATACTTGCAATAGTGGCCGTGCCAAACCACTTCCATCATATCGACATCGTGGAACGGAACCAGCAACCCGACTTCGGTGGTCAATTTTTCGGCCATGGCGTTACGGATACAGTTGCCATTGCTGCTGCCGAATCGCACGCAGGCAGCGGCGCAAATCGGCTTCCAGCGCCCGGTCGTCGGTCAAAAACGCCACTTGCTCGCGCACTTGGTGCAGGGTGGCTTGCAACATCGGTCCGCTCCGATCCAAGCCGCCGCGCAGTTCCAAGGCCTGACAGCTCGCGATCAATAACGCTGCCGCCACTTGTTCCGTCAGTTCCAGAATCCGGATGCAGTCGCGGGCGGCGATGGTGCCCATGCTGACTTTGTCCTGGTTATGGCATTCGGTGGAACGGGAGAACACGCTGGCCGGCATGGTCAGTTTCAAGGCTTCGGCGGTCCAGGCCGAGACGCCGATTTGTACTGCCTTGAAGCCGTGGTTCAAAGGCGCCTGGCCGCCGCAGGCACCGCTCAGATTGGCCGGCAGGCCGTGGTTGAATTTGGGGTCGACCAGTTGCGCCAGTTGCCGGTCCATCAGGTCGGCCAAGTTGGCGACGGCGGTTTTTAAAGTGTCCATCGCCATCGCGATATGGCCGCCGTAAAAGTGGCCGCCGTGCAGGACATGCTCGCCATCGGCATCGATCAACGGATTATCGTTGGCGCTGTTCAATTCGGTTTCGATCAGTTGCCGCAGCCAGGGCAGTGCGTCTTCCAGGACGCCGATCACATGCGGCGCGCAGCGCAGTGAATAGCGGTCCTGCAAGCGCTTGTCGTTGCGTGGCGCTTCGCCGGTGATTTGCAGATCGGCGCGGATCCGGGCCGCAACCCGCATCTGGCCGGGATGGGGCTTCAACGAAAACAATTTGGCGTCGAAGTGGTAGGCGTTGCCTTGCAAGGCGGCCACCGCCAGGCTGGTGATGCGGGTGCAGAGTGCGGCCAGATAGGCGGCGCGGTCGAAAGCCAGACAAGCCAGGCCGGTCATAGCCGCGGTGCCGTTCATGATCGCCAAAGCCTCCTTGGGTTGGAAGCGTAGGGCTTCGATCTGCAATTCGGCGAACACCTCTGCGGTAGGGCGGCGTTGTCCGCGGTACTGCACCTCGCGTTCGCCGGCCAGCACCGCGGCTAAATAAGACAAAGGCGTCAAGTCGCCGCTGGCACCGACCGAGCCTTCCTGCGGGATCAACGGCAAAACGTCGTGTTGCAGCAACAATGCGATTTGTTGCAGCAGTTTGTATCTGACGCCGGAATAACCTTGGGCCAGGCTGGACAGGCGCGCGGCGACAATCGCGCGGCTTTGCTCCGCGTCGAAGTAATGGCCGAGGCCGCAGCCGTGAAAGGTGTACAAATGGATTGGCAATTCCTCAACCCGGTCGAGCGGAATGGCGACCGTACAGGAGTCGCCGTAGCCGGTGGTGACGCCGTAGACGCAGCCTTCTTCGCGCAGCAGCCGGTCGACGAAGGCTGCGCCGCGGTCGATACGGGCCACGAAATCCGGGTTATCGCTCAATACGGCGCCACGGCGTTGGCGGGCCAGGTCGGCGATGGATTCGATGGGCAACGGCGAGGCGTCGAACAAAACGGGCGAGCGGTCGGTCACGGCGTCGGTCGATGGGCGGAGTTGGGCCGGAAGCCGGCCGGATAGCGTAGCAAGGAGTTGGGCATGCCGGTTGCGGAAATCATAACGCTCTGAATTTTCGCATATCCCGCGGCCCAGGGTTTAACGAACTTTGCCTGCGGCTGCGTGCGGCCGGATTTGCAGACCGGCTCACTGAAACGTTAGCGGCTGGTGATGGCATCGGCGGAAGTTAGAGCTGTTTCAAAGTATCCCGACGTTTGCCTCGTAACAATAAGGCGTGCTGAAAACAAACCCTGGGTTTTGACTTTTCCGTGCATTCCATTAACTCGACGGCGATAACGCATAACGCAAAGTCGTCACTGCAACAGGTTGGATCGGTTGGTGTGCCTGTTGAAGTTCGCATAAATAAAGGTGACCGATATGAAAACGCTCAATAAGATAGCAGCGGGCATTCTTGCCATTGCTGCAAGCTCCGCCTCTCTGGCATTCGCCGCAGATACCTCCCGGTTGCTTGGCAAAGATCTCGATAAAAACCGCGATCTGGTCAATAGCGTCATGCAAGGCCGCAACTACATGGTTCAAGTCGATCAGGACGGCAAAATCAAACAGATCATCGATACCGGAGCCAACGGCGACGGTAGCGACCCAATGCAACCGGCCGTTTCCGCCAACGCGGTGTTGGCCGATCCCGCCGTGGCGTCCGTCGAATTGCCGGTCAACTACGAAGGGCAACATGCCATCGACTTTTTAGGCACGGAATTGGCCAAAGTGGCCGACGGTTACGGCTTGGCACCGGAGAAATTGCGGGAAATGTTGCTCAGCGACGATTCCTTGCGGATCGATGGCAATAACCGGATGTTTTACGTCGACCAAGACGCCGGTAATCCTGGGGCGGGCGAACCCGAAGCGGCGGGCGGCGCTACCACCGCCAGCACCAGCAACACCACGGTGCCGATCGCTTCCACCGCGCAGTTGGCCAATGCCTTTAAACTGCACAGCAAACCGGGCGCCAGCAAGACCATTTATCTGAACTTCGTCGGCTATACCGCCAGCAAAACTGCTTGGAGCAGTTCGACTATCGCCGCTCCTGCCTACGATTTGAGCGGTAACCCGGCAGTGTTCGACGACAACGAACGCAGCAATATCATCAGCATCTGGAACCGGGTGGCCGAGGATTACATCGCCTTCGACGTCGACGTCACCACCGAGCCGCCCAGCAGCGACGCGCTGCTTCGTACCAGTTCCGCCGATAGCAGTTACGGCACGCAAGTCGTGATCACCAAAACCGGCACCATCAGTTGCAGCTGCGGCGGTATCGCTTACGTCGGCGTGGTATCGATGGTGAACAATACCTATTACCAACCGGCATGGGTATTCCAACAATCGCTGGCCAACAACGAAAAATACATTGCGGAAGCGATATCGCATGAGGCGGGCCATACCTTGGGTTTGTTGCACGACGGCCAAAAATCCGGGACTACCACGGTAGGATACTACGCCGGCCACGGTACTGGCGAAACCGGCTGGGCGCCGATCATGGGCGTGGGCTACTACAAGAATCTGACTCAGTGGAGTGCAGGCGTCTATCCGGGCGCCAACAATCAGCAAAACGACTTGGCGGTGATGGCATCTGCCGGGTTCAATGCGCGTATCGATGATTTCGGTAACCTGTTCAGCACTGCCAGCTCCCTTAACAACACCGCAACCGGCGCGACGGCAAATATCAGTACGTTCGGTGTGATCGAAACCGCTGCCGATGTCGATATGTTCATCGTCAATACGGCCGGCGGTACGGTCAACCTCAGTGTAAAACCGGCAGCGAAAGGCCCGAATCTGGATACCAAAGCGACGCTCTATAAAGCGGACGGCAGCGTAGTTGCAACCAGTGCTGCAGAAAGTTCGCTCGCCGCTACGATCAGCAGTACGGTACCCGCCGGGGTTTACTACTTGGCGGTCAGCCCCAGTGCTCGTGCCGCGGTTGGAACAGATTACGGCTATCCGACCTATGCCAGCTTGGGGCAGTACAGTATTACCGGCTCGTTCCCGGTTGCCAACGCTGGCGCCGTCGCACCGGCTGCCGTGATCGACGCTTCCACATTAAGCGGACCAAGTGCATTGACCGTCAATTTCTCTGCGAACAAATCGGTCGGTAACGGCAATATCACCAAATACCAATGGAGCTTTGGCGACGGCGGCAGCTCGACCAGCGCCAACCCGGTCTACACCTACAAAACCGCCGGTACCTTTACCGCAAAACTGACCGTAACCAACCAATACAATCTGACCGATACCAAATCAGTGCAAGTGGTTGTCACCGCTCCGCCGGTGAAATCGGTATCTGCCGGCGCCGCCAGCATGATGGTGGCCAGAGGCTCGACTGCGACCGGCATGATTTTGCTCAGAGTGGTCGACGCCCAAGGCCGCCCGGTGCCGAATGCAGTGGTAACCGGAACCTGGTCGGGTGCGCTGTCCGGTACTTCCGTCGCCAAAACCGGAACCGATGGTATCGTGATTCACACCTCCAAACCGTCGAAACAAGTCAAGGCGGCATCCGGCGTCTATACCATCAACAGCATTGCCGCGACCGGTTATACTTACGCCCCGGCAAAAAACGTTAAATCGGTATTTACTCTGACCTGGTAACCGGCTTTGCCGGCGGACACCGGTCCAGGTGTGCCGTCCGGCCCGCTCGGCAATACAGCCTAGGCCGCCGTTCTGCTGAACGGCGGCTTTTTTATGTCTGCCAGAAATCGTAGAAATTGAACCATTGCAAAGGCGCTTGCAATGTATGCTGCTGCAGCCGCTGCGCGAAAAGCGCGGCCGCTTGTTGAATAACGGCATCCCGCTGCTCGCGCCGCCAACTCAACGCATCGCCGATTCGCTCGAATACGATTTGGTGCCTGCCGTTGCGCTTGACGCAAAACAGGAAATACACCGGGCATTTCAACAGTCCGGCCAATACGAACGGCCCGAGCGGCAACCGCGCCGGCGCCCCCAGGAAATCGACGGTCAGCGTGCGGCCGCCGTTGACCGGCGTGCGGTCGGCCGCAATCACCACCAACTCGCCCTGTTCGATTTTTTCCGCCAACAGCATGGCCGTGGCGGCATTGATTTCGGTGACTTGCAATAAATTCATCGCACTGTCCGGGTTGTAACGGCGGAGCAGGCGATTGAATTTCTCGGCATGCTTGGTATGCACCAATACCGTGATCTTCACGGCAGCGTCGCGGTCGGCCATGACCCGGCACACTTCCGGATTGCCCAGGTGGTTGGCCAGCAACAAGGCGCCGCGGCCGCCGGCAAGGTCGGCCAATAGTTGTTCTCGGCCCGAGAATTCGACATCGTTTACCGCGATCAGACCCGACCAGGCGGCCAGTTTGTCGATAATGGCGTTGGCGAAGCCGAGAAAGTGGCGGTAGCTATCGAACAGGCTGCCGGATAGTTTCACCTCGGGCTGGAAAGCCGCCAATCTGGCCAGGTAATCGCGGCTGGCGCGTCTGGCCGCGGAATTTGCCAGCCAGTAATAGGTCACGACCGGGTAGAGAAAGACTTGTAGCATCTGCCGTCCGCACAGTCGGTACACCGTAAACAACAGGCGCATACCCCAGGCCAGGCTCCAGTCCTGCATTTGCGACCAATGGCGCTTGGTTTTCATCGCCAATGCCGCGCCAGCAGGCGGGGGATGCGGGGGAGCATGCCGCAAAACAGGTGGGCGTGGGTCGCGGAAATCTTTAAGTTGTCCCGCCACAGGTCGAAATGCGATACCCCTTCCAACGGGTAGCGGACGGCGGTCGGCAAGTTGACCGCATCGACTCCCTGCCAGTACAGACGCACCGCGATATCGATATCGAACGCCATGCCGGGGGCTAATCGGCTGTGGCTCAGCAATTGCCCGACCGCCGTCAACGGATACAGGCGAAAGCCGCACATGCCGTCGCCGATGGCGGTCGACAAGGTATTGATTGCGATCCAGAAATTGGTGATTTTTCGGCCATGAACCCGGCTTTTCGGCGCGTCGCTCTGGTATTGCGGGGCTCCCAAAATCATCTTTTCCGGATGTTGGCAGCCCAGCTCCAGAAATTTGGGAATATCGTCCACGTCATGCTGGCCGTCGGCGTCGATTTGCAGCGCATGACTGAAGCCCTGGGCTATGGCCCGCTGAAAACCGTCGACTACCGCCGCGCCCTTGCCGCCGTTACTCGGCCGTTGTAGCAGCGTGATCCAACTGCGGTGTCGGGCGGCACAGTCGATCAGCTCTTGCCGGCATGCCGGACTGCTGCCGTCGTCGACCAGAATGCAAGGCAACCCGAAGCGTTCCAATCGGGCCAGCAACGGCACGATCGCGCGTTCGTGGTTGTAAACCGGGATGACCAAACAGGTTTTCACGATGGGTCCGTTGCGTATACCAAGCGGCCGGAACTATAGACTTGTTCGGCTTGGCTGAATCGGAAATTCAGTTTGTTGCTGTCGCGGCGCCAGTCCAGCGTTAATTGCAATTCATAATCGGGACGGACCGGTTTAGCGAACTTGACGGCTTCCAAACGGCTAAACGGCGCGTTGATGTTAAAAAGTTGTTTGCCGAAATGCTCGGCCCAGCCGATCTGTACCACACCGGGCAGAATCGGATAACCCGGGAAATGGTCGGCAAAATAGCGCAGCTGGCGCGGTACTTTCAAACCCAGTACCACGGTGTCCGGCTGCAAGTCGGCGGTTTGTAGCAGCGGCATGCGGTCGTTGCTCTGTAACAAGGTTTGCAGCAATTGGCTGTCGAGTTTGGCTTGCGCGGTGGTCGGCATGGCGGACACAAATAGCCACTTGCGCGGAATCAACACCGCTTCGAACCACGGCTGCAAAGCTTCCTTCAGCTTGCCGACCAAGAGTTTGCGGCCGTGGTCGGCCATTGCCGCTTTCCCGGCCGTCGACAGTACCGCGCAGACGGCCAAATGGTCGCGGCTGCAGGCCAAGGCCAGAGCATGGACTTCGCTCAGCCATGGGCTATCCGCCAAATGCCGTTCCAATTCGTCTAGAGACAACCGTTTTTCTTCGATCTTGACGATACGGTCGCGGCGGCCGTGCAACAGGAAACGGTCCTTGCTTTGCAAATCCAGCCTGTCGTCCAGTTCCAGCGCGTTCTCATCCGGCAAATAGGGTGAGCTAAGGTAGGCTTTGCCGTCGATCAGGTCGATACTCAGGCCGTCGAACAATTGCCAGGCCGGATCGGGATAGCGGCGCCAGGCGATGCCGCCGGTTTCGCTGCTACCGTAGATTTCCAGCGCCGCCCGACCGCAATTGCGTTCGATCTGCGCGGCGGATTCGGTCGGAAGCGGGCCACCGGAACTGAAAATAGCGGAAAGCCCGGCCAGACTCGGCCACGGCGCATCGGCAGCCAGCCGCTTCAAATGGGCCGGGCTGGCAATCCAGCAAGCCGGACCGGCTGCGGCTTGCTGGGCCAGATGCTCGGCATCCAGTGCCGTTTCGCTGTGGAAGGTGCGGCCGGCCGCTAGCGGCCACAACACCCGGAACAGCAGACCGTAGATGTGTTGCTGGCTGACCGTCGCCAGAATCCGGCTGCCGGCCAAATCCCGGCCCCAAAGCCTTTCCAGCGTGTCGACTTCGGCTTGCAACTGTCGGAGGGATTTGCTTATCGATTTGGCCGCGCCGGTCGAGCCGGAGGTGAAAATCGCCAGGTTGTTCGCGTCCGGCTCCAGACGGCCGAAAACCGGCATTCTCCCACGCTCCTGGTCCAGCCGGTAATCGAAGCCGGCTTGCCAGTCGCCGATCAGCCGGCAGCCGGCCTGTTGCAGTTGCTGCGCCGTGCCGGGCCGGTTGTTGGCGGCGAGCCAGACCTGCTTGCCGGCGTGCCACAGCGCGCACAACAACACCGCAAACGGGTAGGCGTCGTGGCAGAACAAGGCATATTTTTGCTCGTTTTCAGCGGACAACGATTCCCGCCAGTCATCGACCGCCGCGCGAAATTCGGCGAAGCTATAATCGCGGCCGCCGTGCCTGGCAACGGTTCCGGCCAGCTCGGCACTGAGTAAATCGGCCAGCGCAATCAAAGCCTTATTCCGGTTTCAGCGTGCGCAGCCTGACCCAATATTCGCCGGCAAACAGCAATCCCATCAGCAGGTACGCGATCAGGCCGTTGTACAGGCTCCAGATCTGGAAACTGCTCCACAGCGCGGTCGCTGCAGCGATACCACCGTTGACGATAAAGAAACCGCACCAGACCTGGGTGACGCGCCGGGTATACGACACGCCTTGCGTCGGCAGATCAGGTTGTTTCAGCCGCGCCAGGCGTTCGACGATCGAGGGCGGATGCAACAGGCTGGCGGCAAATATCGCCAGCATCACGGCATTGACCAGCGCCGGATAAAAGCGCAAGGCCACGGCCTGATTGCTCCAGATTGCAAAGCCGGCGTAGGCCAAGCCGGCCAGGAGTAACGGTTTGCTCCAGTCGGCGCGGACCAGGGTCAAGCGCAACAGCAACGTCGCGGCGAGAGCCAGGGCGATGAGCCGGGGTTGCAGGTATTGCAGGCCGAAATACACCGCCGCCGGATACAGCGCGGTTAACAGGCCGATCAGCGCATTCAAGCCCGGCGTCATCTCAATCCTGCATCAGGCGGTGGACGGCCTCGACTACATCGCCTATGGTGCGCGCGGTTTTGAAATCCTCGGGTTTCACCATTTTGCCGGTGAGTTCTTTCAGGCGCACAATCATGTCGACCGCGTCGATACTGTCGAAATCCAGGTCTTCGTAGAGGCGGGCTTCCGGTTCGATGCGGGCCGGGTCCATTTCGAACATTTCCACCATGATGTCTTGGATGGTGGCCAAAATTTGTTCACGATTTTTCATAAGCTGTTAACTGCGCGCGGAATCGATAAATTGAGCCAGAGCCGCAACCGACGAAAAAATCTGCGCCACGTCGTCCTGTTCGGCGTCGATTTTAACCCGGTATTGTTTGCGGATCGCCACGCCCAATTCCAGGGCGTCGATCGAATCCAGCCCCAGCCCGCCGTTAAACAGCGGCGCCGAGCTGTCGATGTCGGCGGCGTCGATGTCTTCCAAAGCCAGCGTATCGACGATCAGGCGTTTCAATTCAGTTTCGGTGTTGCTCATAACGTTGGCGTTGTTCGGTGAAGTAGTCCAGTAAAGTTTGGGTCAGCCGGCGTACCGCGATCGAGTGCGGTTGCAATCGCCGGTACTCGCTCAGGTCGATGTCGTCGCCGACTTCCATCCGCAAATGAAACCGCCGCGGCGGAATCCGGTACCAGGCCAGGTTCTTGGTCAACGTGCTGGGGGTGCAAGTCAAGGTCACCGGGGTTAACACGCAGTCGGCGGCCAGGGCAATCGCGGCGGCGCCGCGCTGGAAGCGGTAAGCCTGGCCCGGTATCGAACGGGTGCCCTCCGGGAATACGATCAAGCCGCCGCCACCGTTCAGCCACGCCGCACAATCCGCGATCATGGTCTGCGAATCGGCATTGCTGATGTAGCCGGCATGCAGGATCGAGCCGCGCATCGCCGGATTGCGCCACAGGCTAGCCTTGACGATGCAACTGGCTTGCTTGATGCGGCTGAGCAGAAACACTACGTCGACCAAAGTCGGATGGTTGGCGACGACCAGTTGGCCGGGACGGTTCAGTTTCTCGCCGCCGCAGATTTGGTAACTCATAACGCCCAGCCGGTGCATCAAGCCGATAAAGGCATAAAAGCTCAGATGGACCATGGTTTGGGCGCGGCAGGCTTTGCGGCGGCGGTCGCCGGGCAGCAGCGCCAGCAACGGAAACACCACCAACCACAACAGCACACCGCCGAGGCCGAAACAGGCGAAGCTGATTGCGGTTGCCGCCAGTCGCCAAAGATAGTTGATGTTGTTACTCAGAGTTTCTGCCATTGCCAACCGCGGCCGCCGTTTCCCAAATGCAATCGGCTTCGGTCGGCGGCCAGGAATTCGATAAAGGCCGGCAATTGTAGCGGTTGATCGCCGTCCTGACGAGTCGAGCTTGTCGGCGAAAACTCCAGCGCCAGTCCTGGGCCGTCAAGCGTCAGCCGCAATGCGGCTGCGCAGGGAAAGGGTAACGATGCCGCAAAACCGGTCGCAGGAAAGAAATCCGGCAATACTTCGTCGTAATACACCAGCAGGACTTCACCGTACCCGCTATGCAGCAAGCCAAGCGCTTCGATCAGTCCCGGTCCGAGCCCGCCGGCGCCGGGGGCGACGCAATTGATTTCGCAACGGTTGGCGTAGGCGATCGAAAACAGGCCGGCAATTGCATTGTGTACCGACAGGCTGAACGCGGTCGGCGATAACTCCTCGCCTTGCTGCAGATCGTTCAGCATGTCCAGGCATTTGCCGATTTCGCCGTGCGACGAGCTGAACACGGCCGGCATTTGTTCGCCGGGCGCCAGGCATTGCTCGACGACGAACATCGCCGCCTTCGCCAACGGGCTGAGCCGGCGTTGCAAGGGTTTGGGCGTAGATTGCAGCGGCGGCGGGGCCTGATGGTCCGGCGGTTTCCGGCCGGCCGCAAATTGCTGCCAGTCATCCTGGGTTTGCACTCCCGGTGCCCAGGCGCTCCAACGGCGGATGATGAACGGGTAGGCCATATTGCGGAGGTCGGTTGACGCTGGCGCCGAAGCGGCGGGGAGCAAATTATAATCGGGAACTGAACTGCCGCGCGCGGGTCGCCGTTCAGAGGATTCGGAACGAGGGAATTTGGACGGGTGATGCAATACTAATCGAAGCGAAGGCCGTAAGGTGTAATTGGGTAGGGCGTCAATAGGCTAAGCCGTATTGCGCCGCAAGTTGGCTTTTAATCATGCGGCGTATTACGCTATCGCTAATACGCCCTACGCGGGCTGTCAAGATCGTCACCATCGACCGTACATAACTCGACAAACTGGAAGCCCTTGTCGCGTATCTTTACGTAGTAGATGAAGTTCTGAATCGGTAAGTCATAGACTGATTCGTAATACTCGTCCTCGCTGGAAATGGAGTCCCATGTGGCGAAATATCTTCTCACCATGACCATGTAGCCAGTATCTGCGATAAGTGCGTTGGTCGATGGGAAACACCAACCGGAAGGTGACTTGAGGAAGACTAGATCCGCCTTCCTAGAAAACAGGAGGTCCGGATATTCGATTTCAACTTCAAACCAATCATCGTGAGGGCTATCAATCCAATTGACGGTGACCCTATTCACAACGACGTCGTCGACGATTAACCCGCGCTCTCCGGTTAGACCGTCCAAGATTGGCTTGACGATGTTGTCGATGTCGTAAACGCCCGGGTTCTTTTCCCGTCTAACGTGCTGGCAGTAGTAGTCGATGGCAATCCAGCAGGTGCCGGTAATGATGTATTCGGATTGGCTGGTTATCTTCTGCAACTCCTTCTTGAATGCAGCGCGCTTTGCTCCATCGTTTTGCAGGGAAACAGGTTTTGTATGGACTGCAAATTTCACATATCCGTGCTCAAAGTGACTTGAGTCAAAAGTCGAGATCGTCATAGACGGGCTAAGGTAGAAGTGAGGGGCGGCCGGAGCGCAGCGTAGGGAACCACAAGCGGAGCTTGTAGCTGTCCCTATCGACTGCCGGGTTAGGCCGGTTTTTCATATAGCTTGGCACTTTGGACTGCGTAATCTTTTTTCTTTCGGATTTCGCTGGTCATGAGCTTGCTTAACAAACCCTAGTGTTCGTAAAACTTCATCATCGTAGTTCGAAGTTCCAATTGCGTTGAAGTTCAGGTAGCAATAAATCGCGCATGCTCAAAACCTCGACTTTAAAGCGACGATTCAGTGTCTTCGAATTGATGTCGAGAGTAATCGGTTGCGTGTTTTCTTTACCTTTCACAATCCAGCAGACCCAAACACGCTGCACTTTTTCGGGATCAATGCCTACAGCTTGATATGTGTTCTGTATTTGATCAAAGTAAATCTTTCCTTTCTCGTGATCTGTTTTTCCGTTTGCCTTGCTCTCACGTTTTGGCACAGATCCAAAGAATTTCTTTTCAAAGCCGGATTCAAGCTGCACGACCGTTGGAGCCCAATTGGGTCGGTGGGTTACACCAACCTCTACATGAAATGCCAAGTTTTCATGGATATTGATAGCAAGGAGATCAAACTGCCTATTGTTGCCTTGTATGACCTTCAAATCGGTAAGGGTAAAACATTTGCGACAAAGCCTGAAATACGCTTCGACAATGTGTTCCGCCGCGTTCATGTAGGTTGTGCCTAACGTTTGACATGAGAGGCGCTTGGAGGCCGTAGGCCGGAAAGCGTCCTCTCGATGGAAGGGTTAGGCAGCGCTGAAGTCATTGATGAGGCCTTGAAGATCGGACCAGGCTTTGTCTTCATAGAACTTGATCTCGATTGGATACCTAGGGTGAGCTGCAACGTGCTCATTGAACTCCGCTAGGAATCTGTCGCGGTCGGCTGCGTAGAAGACGTACTCCCTTAGCCCAGCTCCGATCCGGCGATAGGCTTCAACGAAAAACTCTTGCCGTTCGATTCTTCCAAGAGCTTCTTCGAGCATCAACATCTGTTGGTTCACTTCAGTTTCAGGCATACCGTTGTTGCCTGATCCGTCGTATTCCCATCGCACGACTGTGAGCCAGGGGCTGTTTCTCCGAACATCTTCTGTGGGCATTTCCGGAACGTACGTCCAGAGAATGCGATGGCCTTCCTTCTGCGTAGCGACTATGGGTCCGCTTGGCTCTGAAACTGTATTCATCGTGCCTTCGAAGTCTTAGATGCGTTGCTTGCGCTGCCTAACAAGTTATTAAGCTGTTAACAGCTCGTAGGATGGGTAGAGGCGCTAGCCGAAACCCATCAAAAACACCATCGATTACCCCAAATCCAATTCAGGATATATGCCGCCCGCCCAATTTTCCGGGAGAATCCCGCGATTGACGAAATCATGAAATGAAGAATATCGCCAATCAGCAACACAACAGACATAGCCGTGTTTTACTGGATTGTAATGAATATAGTCGACATGCTTGACGAAGTCGTCCTCGTTTCTAATTCGATGCTCCCAAAACCGTCTTTGCCACTTGTGCCCTTAGGGTAGATACCGCGCTCCTGTTTGCGTTCACGGCTCTTGGAAATTCGCTCGCCTTTTTCGACCTGTTTAGTGAAGTGGGTCTTAATGAGCCGCCAGCGACAACTAAAATCATCGTCACCCTCCGGCAAAGTCCAAATGGTATGGAGATGTTCCGGTAAAACAACAATCGCGTCGATATTAAACGGGTGTTGATCTATCACGTTACGAAAAGACTCGCGAAGCAGTTCAATTTTATCGGTTAGCAAAGTCCGATTTCGTTCCGCTAAATTGACTGTGAAAAAATAACAACCGCCTTTGAGGCGATGTCGGCGATATTCTGTCATATCTCATTATCGGCGTTTGATTTGATGGGTTTCGCTTCGCTCTACCCATCCTACTGTCGGCAATTGGTTCACCCTCTGTCGGTTGTCTCCTATGGCCGCTACCGACCACTCACCATCTCGGTCCAACTACCGGATTTCTTTCGGCAGAATTAGACACAGAAATTCGGTATCCGCACCGAGCCCTGATTTTCAAACCGGCTTTGCGCTGCTTTTCACCGATAAAACGGCACGGTTGCCAATGCTGCTTTACTCGAACGCGCTGATGACTTCGCTTTCCTGTTTGCCGGCTTCGATCCAGGCTTGCGCTTCCGGGCTGTGCAACACGGTTTGCACGTAGGCCTCTGCCTCAGGATTGGTGGGCAACTGGTAACTGTGGAAGCGGAACGCCACCGGCGCGTACATCGCGTCGACGATGCCGAAACGGCCGAACAGCCAGGCGCCGTCTTTGCCGTGCCGGCGTCGGCATTGTTGCCAGATTTCGCCGATGCGGTCGATATCCGGCTGCACCCCTTCCGGCAAGTGCTTCGCGGCCGGCGTGCGCCGGCAATTCATGCCGCAATAGGTGCGCAATGCGGTAAAACCGGAATGCATTTCCGCCGCCAGCGAGCGCGCCAACGCCCGTTCGGCAAAATCGTCCGGCCAGCCCTGGGTTTGCGGGAAGCGTTCGGCCAGATATTCCAGAATCGCCAACGAATCCCAAACCCGCAGTTCGCCGTCCAGTAATACCGGGACTTTGCCGGACGGCGAGTATTGCAGGATTTTGGCTTTGGATTCTTCCTGGTACAGCGGAATCCGGATCTCTTCGAACTCGATGCCGTGGTGTTTCAAATAAAACCAGGGCCGGAACGACCAGGACGAGTAATTTTTATTGCCGATGACCAGACTCAGACTCATATCGATAAGCTCCCGTGTATCAAGATTCCAATGATGCGCCGCGGGACGCGGCCACCGGGTCGCAATAATGCGCCATGACCCGGCAAATTTTACCGGCGGCGTCGATTTCCATCGTTTCCGCCGCCATCAGGTCGTTCACGCTGCGGTACAACAAGGTGACGCTACCGACGCCCGGCAGGACCTGCAACAGCGTGAAATGCAATTCGGGGAATTTGGCCAAACCCTGGGCAAAATAGGCTGCCAAAGCCGCTTTGCCGTGCAGGCTGCCGTCCGCGATATCCATGAGTTTGACGATGAACGGGCTACGAAACTCGATCGCGTCGGCGTAGTGTTCCATGATCCGCGCCAGGTCGCGGCTATTCCAGGCCTGCAGCCAGGCGTCGGCCAGTTTGTCGGCTTGTGGTTGGGTAAGCATGTGTTAAATCGTAAGTTGCCGGAGTGGTGGTTTGACGGCCGGACGGGTTCGGCGCCATTGGTTGCCGTTTAATTTAACAGCATTCCGGCTAACGGGAAAAGCCATTATGCCTATTCGCCGCTGCCGCCTTGGTCAGACGCTACAGGCAATGCCGGCGCAACGGGCCGGCGGGCTTCGGTTCGCGGCCGGCGGCCGGAACCGAAGCGGTGCGGATTATTCCTGCTTGTCGTTGATCAAGTCGTAGGTGATGTTCGGATTCAGACCCATCGGCCAGTAAATCAACGAGAACGGCGGCCAGAAAATGGAAACCACCCGGAATTTGGCGCGGAGCTTGCCTTCTTTCAACACCTTGCCGTCTTTCTCCAGCCGGTAAGGAATACCGCCGCCCGGCGGCACGCCGGCTGCGGTCCAGAAGAACGGCCGGGTCGTGACTTCGCCGTTGGCTTTAATGTCCACCGGTTGCGGCCGCTTGTACAGATAGAGTTGTGAGCCTTCCGGCACCTTGAAATGGCCGGTCGTGGTACAGCCCACCAACAGGCTCAATAACAGCGCGAGTACGATCTTGTTCAGCATGGTTGTCTCCTGGGTTGCAGTACAGCGTTACGGTTTATTTTCGGAATAGTTCTATCAGTAACGGCCGGATTTTGTTTTTGGTGCGGCCAACGGCGGAAGGCCCCAATGCGGCGTTGTAGGAGGCCATGCCGATCTGGCGGCCGTCTTTATTGACCGAGAATTCGGCCAGCGACAAATATACGCTAAAAGTCCAAAACCAATCCCAGGACCATTGCGCCTCGTAGCTCATCGTATACGGACAATCGCCGCCTTGGCTCAGCAGTTCGGTTTCGATGGCGTGTTCCGCCAACTGGGCGCGGACTTCGGGCAGGAAGTCCTCCATATAGGTTTTGGGATTTTCCTTGATGCACAGGTGGCTGATGGTTTCGGTGGCCGGCACCGGTTCGATCCGGATCACCGGCGAGGCGCAGCCTTGCACGAGCAGAACCGATAACAGGGCGATCAACTTCTTCATATGCGTCTCCTCGTCGATTTAAAAACGTTTGAAAATCAGCGCAGTATTGATGCCGCCGAAGGCGAAGTTATTGCTGATCACGTATTCGGTGTCCACCAGCCGGCTTTGGTCACGAATATAGTCCAGATCGGCGCAGGCCGGATCGACCTGCTCCAGATTCGCGGTCGGGTGAAACCAGCCGGCGTTCATCATCATGATCGCGGCCCAGGCCTCCAGCGCGCCGCAAGCGCCCAGGGTGTGGCCGGTGTAGCTTTTCAATGCGCTGATCGGGGTGTTGCCGCCGAATACTGCGAAGGTGGCGCGGCTTTCGGCGATATCGCCGTGCTCGGTGGCGGTGCCGTGGGCGCTGATATAGCCGATGGCCGATGCCGGCAGGCCGGCATCCTGCAGCGCAAGCCGCATCGTGGTTTGCATGCTGGCTGCGTCCGGCTGGGTCACGTGCAGGCCGTCGGAGTTGGTGCCAAAACCGGCGACTTCGGCGTAGATATGCGCGCCGCGGGCCAGGGCGTGTTCCAGTTCCTCCAGTACCAGCGTGCCGGCGCCTTCGCCGATCACCAGACCGTCGCGGTCGCGGTCGAACGGCCGCGGCGATTGGTCCGGTTCGGCATTGCGCAGACTGGTGGCGAACAGCGTGTCGAACACCGCCGCTTCCGAGGCCGACAATTCGTCGGCGCCGCCGGCCACCATGACCTGCTGCTTGCCGTATTTGATTGCTTCGTAGGCGTAACCGATGCCCTGGCTGCCCGAGGTACAGGCGCTGGAGGTGGTATACACCCGGCCGTTGATGCCGAAAAACAGGCCGATATTGACCGGCGCGGTATGCGCCATCATCCGGATGTACGACGTGGCGTTGAGGCCGTCGGTGGCATGGTTCAACAGCATGTTGCCGAAATCGGCGATCGCCTCGAAACTGCCGGCGCAACTGCCGTAAGCGATGCCGGTAAGGCCGCCGCTCAGGCAGGGGTGGTTCAGCAAACCGGCGTCGACCAAAGCCAGTTCGGTAGCGTAAGTGGCGAGCAGCGCCACCCGGCCCATGCTGCGGGTTTGTTTGCGGCTGTAATGGGCCGGTCGTTCGCAAGCCACCGGGGCTGCCAACCGGGTATTCAGGCCCCGGTATTGGTCCCATTCGGCGAGGGCGCGAATGCCGGTGCGGCCGCTTTGCAGATGTTGGGCTATCGTCGGCCAGTCGTTGCCGATCGGCGACAAACCGGCGATGCCGGTAACCACCACCCGCTTCAACACAGGCCTCCGTTCACCGCAATCACCTGGCGGGTGATGTAGCCGGCGTCTGCCGACAGCAAGAATGCCACCGCCGCGGCCACTTCTTCCGGGCGGCCGACCCGGCGCGCCGGGATCATTTGTTTGATTTCGTCCAGCGGCAAGGCTTCGGTCATGTCGGTGTCGATCAAGCCCGGCGCCACGCAATTGACCGTGATTTCGCGCTTGGCCAGTTCCAGAGCGAGGGCTTTGGTCGCGCCGATGATGCCGGCTTTGGCCGGCTGTAATTGACCTGGCCGCGGTTGCCGATCAAACCGGAAACCGACGACAGGGTCACGATCCGCCCCGGTTTCCGGCGTCTGACCATCGGCATCACCAACGGCTGCAACACGTTGTAAAAGCCGTCCAGATTGGTGCGGATAACGCTGTCCCAGTCTTCGCCGGTCAAGGCCGGAAAGGCATTATCGGCACTGATGCCGGCGTTGCAGACCACGCCGTAGTAGGCGCCGTGGGCTTCGACGTCGGCGCTTAACACTTCGGCGCATTCGCTGCGGTTGCCGATATCGAATTGCAGGATGCGCGCTTGGCGGCCCATCTGCGAAATTTCGGCGCAGGCAGCCTCGGCTTCGGCCCGCCGGCTGCGGCAATGCAAGACCAGGTCGTAGCCGCGTTCGGCCAGGTAAAGTGCGATGGCTTTGCCGATACCACGGCTGGAGCCGGTGACGAGAACAGTGTTATTCATCGGGTAAGGATTGGTCGGATCGAGGTTGGTAGACATTCAGCTTGGCGCTGATTTCGATATTGTCGCCGCTAACCCGGCAATCGAAAACGCCTAATTGCTCGTCCTGCACGATTTTCTCGACCGTCACGGCCAGTTCGCAGCCGACCGGCAATGTGCCGACATTGCTTTGCAGCAGGCGGCTGCCGAGCAGGAAACCGAGACGGATCGGCTGGCCGGCCTGTTTGGCTTGCAGGCCGACATAGGCGCCGATGGCTTGCGCCATGTATTCCAGCGCCGCCCAGGCCGGTACCGAGCGTTCGTCGCCGAACAGCAAGCCGTTGCCGCGCACGGTGATTGCCGCGCTGAGGTGGTCTTCTTCAAAGCTGACTACCCGGTCGAGCAATACCATTGCGCCGGTATGCGGCAACAACTCGGCGATGTCCCAATCGGTCACGGCTGTCATGCCTGCGCTACGATGATCGAAACATTGCTGCCGCCGAAGGCGAAGGAATTGCTTTGGCAGACTGTTAACGGCCGGCCCAGGCTCTGGCCCGGAGCCACCCAATTCAACGGCGGCAGGTCTGGGTCGATATCGTCGCCGTTGATGTTGGCGATCAGACGGCCTTGGGGATCGTTGCTTTGCAGTAATAACCAGCAAAAGCCCAGTTCCAATGCCGCCGCCGCGCCCAGGGTGTGGCCGCTCATGCCTTTGCTGGAACTGACCGGCGTGTCGGTGCCGAACACGGCATGCACGGCCTTGCTTTCCATCGCGTCGTTCAACAGCGTCGCGGTGCCGTGCAAATTCAGATAGTCGACTTGCGCCGGTGTCAGGCCGGCCTGGTCCAGCGCGGCTCGCATCGCGGTTTGCACGGCGGTGCCGTCCGGATCGGGGGCCGAGAAGTGGTAGGCATCGCTGGTCGCGGCCACGCCGCGCAAGCAAACCGGCCCCGGCTGTTTGCTCAGGATGAACAGTGCGGCGGCTTCGCCGATATTGATGCCGTCGCGGCGGCGGCCGAAGGGTTTGCACAAGCCGGCGCCGACCGATTCCAGCGCGGCGAAGCCGTTGACGGTCAAGCCGCACAGGCTGTCGGCGCCGCCGACGATCACGGCGTCGCACAGGTCCATCGCCAACAGCCGTTGCGCCGAGGCAAAGGCCTTGCCGCTGGAGGCGCAGGCGCTGGACAGGGTGTAGGCCGGTCCGCGGATTTGCAGATACTCGGCCAGAAAATCGGCGCCGGCGCCCATCTGCTGTTGCTTGTAGTGGTAGGTGGGCGGCAGCCGGCCATGCTCGGCTTGGTAAGCCAGAGCCAGTTCGGTATTGCGGACCCCGGAGGTGCTGGTGCCGAGGGCGATACCGATCCGCTCGGCGCCGAAGCGTTCGCGCATCGCTTCGATGCCTGGGCGGATTTGCTCGGCCGCGGCCAACAGCAGTTGGTTGTTGCGGCAGGCGTACACGGCCAATGCGTCCGCTATCTCGGGTAACGGTGTTGTGACTGCGCCCAGGTAGTGGCTGCGGCTCGGGCTGAATGCGTCGCTCGGTTGCAGTCCGCTGCGGTCGCCGCGCCACAAGCCGGCCAGTACCTCCTGTTGGCCGCTGCCCAGTGCGCAGAGGATGCCTAAATCATTCAAGTAGCAGTTCATAACTCAGGGTATCGATGGTCAATCGATAGCGGTAGCGCAGGTTCGACAATTCCGCGTGCCGCGGCCAATCGGCTTCGTCAGAGCGATAGACGATTTCGGCGATTTTTTCCGCGCCTTGGAACAGTTCGCGGCGGTTGGCGCCGCTTTGCAGATGCCAGCCGGGCGGTAGCCGGTCTTGCAACTGCGCGACAGGCCAGTAGATTAATTGCATATCGGCGACGATGGCCCGCGGGTCGATCGCATCCGGCAGCAACGGATTTTTATCCAATGCCAAGTTTTCGCCGTCGTAGCTCAAATTGAACAAACTCAAACCGTCTTTGCTGGTGCCGGCCATCGCGATGCGCTCGGCGTTCAATTCCAGTGCACAGAGCAGACTGTCGCTGCCGCCCGGCCAGGTCGCGGTCACCAGTTGCAGGATGTGCCGGGCCGGGCCCAGCGGCGGCGCCAAGTTTGGCGGAGTCAGCTCCGGCGGCGGAGCACTACAGGCCGCAGTCAAAATCGCAGCCAAACCGGCCGGCAGGCCGCGGCGGAGCGCTTGCAATACCGCCACGTTATTTGACGGCGACTAGATTGACCAAGGTCGGTTCCGGCCGCTGCGGCAGGGAAAAGCCGAACCATTCCAGCGCGCCGATATCCGGCCGGCTCCACCACAAATAGGGTCTGGAGATGGCGGCATCGTCTAGTTTGAAGCCGCTGTCGCGGATCAATGCGATGTATTCGTCGGCGGTTTTTTGCACCTGCATCGGATGCCGGAACAGCAGCCGGATCGGCAGGGAATGGATGAAGCGTTTGCAGGATTCGGCGAACAGCAGCAGGCCGCCCGGCTTCAAGACCCGGTGGAACTCCTGCATCGCGCGCCGGTGTTGCACGATGTGGTGGAAACTTTGGTGGCAGAACAGCAGGTCGAAGCTGGCATCCGGAAACGGTAACTGCTCGGCATTGCCTAAAGCGACGTCGACCGGGCAGGAACATTTGCGTCCGGCGCGAGCCGCGTCCGCCAGCAATGCCGGGTCGATTTCGATGCCGGCGATATGTTTGGGTTGGAACTGCTGATCCAATAGCGCAAACGAATTGCCGCGGCCGCAGCCGATATCCAGAATCGCCGGCCGAAGCGGGGGAGACGGCAACAACCTGGCCAGATCGTTCAGTGCGATGCGTAGTACCCGCTGCCGCCAGGTGTAGGTGTTCAGAAACCAGATGCCGAAAGCGCTTTCCTTGACCCAATAAGTGCGCGGCGTCCCAGCCGGGGGTGGAGTGAGGTTGGCGCTGGACATCTGCCGGGCGCAGGCTTATTTGGCCTGAACTCTGTAAATGGCGTAGGCGGCGAAACTGACGGTCAGGATGTAAATTACGGCTGAGATCACAGGCATTTCCTCGTGGATGGTTGAGCGCAAACTTTTAACATTAATTTTCCGCAATGGGAAAGAGATTTTTCTGGCAGTAGCGGCCGCCGTTGTTTTGCAAGGCCATGAGCACCCGGCGAGCTTGTTTTCTGCCGGACTCTCCAAGCCCGACGCTCATGTCGTCGTCCGGCCTAAGGCCGGTTGCCCTAGGCATGGAAACAAAACCGCAAGGGCCGGCGGCAATGCCGTTGGTTTAAGGAACAGAACGGGCTGGCCCGCTCCTACCATCCTTAACTTGTTAACCCGGCCCTATTCGTTACTGGTATTCCGTTCGGGCTGAGCCTGTCGAAGCCTGAGGTGGAATGTCCTTCGACAAGCTCATCACCCTCAAGGGCATAAAGGCGAACGGTATTTAAGGGCCGGGTTAATAACGACATTGAGGCCGGCGGAAGGCGTTAAAATTGACCGGCGGCTGCCCGGCCGCTTAATTCAGCAATCGAGTTTTACAACATGGCCAAGAATGTATCCGCCCAAGTCAATTTGACGCTTTACGGCAAGCCGATCGCGTTGCAGTTCGCGGTCCCCGCGGACAAGGTGACGCCGCTCGGCGTATTGCCGGCATTGCAGCAAATCGATAACCAATTCGTCGATACGGCGGTCGCGGCCTTCGTCGGCACCGACCAGTCCATTTCCTGCCAGGCCGGTTGCGGCGCCTGTTGCCGGCAGGTGGTGCCGTTGGCCGAATTCGAGGCTTACCACATCGCCGCCTTGGTCGAACGCTTGCCGGAACCCAGGCGCAGCGCGGTCAAGCAACGGTTTACGGACGGTTGTGCGCAGTTGGACCGGATCGGCTGGCTGGAGCGCTTGCAGCAGCAACTGGAGCAGGGCTCCACCCATGACGCGGTGCAGAACCACGCACTGGATTATTTCCGCCAGAACATTGCCTGCCCGTTTCTGGAAGCCGAGAGTTGCACGATTCACCCGGACCGGCCGCTGGCCTGCCGCGAATACCTGGTCACGTCGCCGGCCGAGCATTGCCGGGAGCCGTCTCCGGACACGGTCAAGCACATCGAATTGAAGTTTCAGGTCTCGCGGCTGGTGCGCAAGCTCTGGAAAACCAAGCACATCACTCAGCCGGATTCGGTGCCGATGATCTACGCCCTGCAATGGGTCAAGACTCACCCCAACCAATTTCCGAAAAAACGCGGAGCCGAGTGGATGCAGGAGTTTTTCGATTATCTTGCCAAACCTTGATGCCGATTCGGTTTGATTTTGCGGTGCAACGGCCTCGGCTGCTGAAGATGCCGAGGCGGCAGGGTTGGTTGGGCATGGCCGCCAATCCCGCCCGAATTTGATCTATGCTACGCTAGCCCGGGCCGCAATTTAGGGCCTTGTCCGGCAACCGCGTGCGCAGCGCAGCCGGCCGAAGGCTGCTCTCGCCGGTACCAACACCCTGTCATAGGAGGCAATATGTCTGCAAACACGACCGCTCTGCGCGCCGCCCAACTGCTGGTAACGCTGTTGACGATATTGGCCATCGGCAAGGCGGTGTCGCTGGTGCCGATGATGGACCAGTTGGAATTGTTCTGGCATTTCAAGGCCGGACAAATCGTATGGTTCGCAGCGAAACTGGCGGCATTGGTGCTGTTTTATTTTTGCGCCAGCCTGGCGTTGCAAACGGTGCCGGACCGCGGCGGTGTGCTGGCCTTTGCGATGAGCGTCGCCGAGCCGCTGTGCGCGTTAGCCATATTGGCCATGGCGCAAAGCCTGTTTTGGGAGATCCTCGAACCCTTCGTCAATGCCACCGGCAAAACGATTTATTACGGTAGCGTGCTGGCGTTAATCGTCGGCGTCAGCGTCTGGTTGGTATTGCGCGCTTACCGCCAAGCCGACCAACTGGTTCTGGCGCTGAGCGATTTGGCCAGGCTCCGGCCCTGGCTGGCCGGCGCCGACAAACGTCGTTGCCGGCAATGCCGCTCGGCGGTATCGGCTACGGCCCGGTTTTGCGCCCATTGCGGCGGTCAATTGCAGCCCGCGGCGCAATGCCATGCTTGCGGTTCCCCGCTCGGTGCGGAGCAGCGTTATTGCCCCGATTGCGGCGCCGATGTGCAGCTCGCCGCGGCCCGCGAGGCCGCGGCCGACGCCGCAAGCGGCGAGTCCGCCCCCTAGGCCAAGTACGCCGGCGTACCGCGGTGTTTCCCGATACGCTGGTAGACTGAATATCTCGCAACCCGCAACTGCCGGCCCGCCATGACAGACTTGAAACAAACCCCGCTCGCCGCCCTGCATCGGGAATTGGGCGCCAAAATGACCGCCTTTGCCGGCTACCAAATGCCGGTGCAATACCCGCGCGGCATCATCCACGAACACCTGCATTGCCGCAGTCGGGCCGGCTTTTTCGATATTTCCCATATGGGTCAATGTCTGGTGTTGGGCCCGGCAGCCGCTGAGGCCATCGAAAAACTGACGCCGGGCGGCATCGCCGATTTGCCGGTTAACAGCCAAAAATATTCGGTACTGACCAATGCCCAGGGCGGCGTGATCGACGACATTATTGTTACCCGGCTGGCGGACGGCGTCGGCCTGATTGTCAACGCCGGTTGCAAGGACAAGGATTTTGCCTATCTGCGGGAAAAACTGGCCGGCACAGCTACATTTCGGGAATTGGCCGACCGGGCCTTGCTGGCCTTGCAAGGCCCGGAGGCGGCTGCGGTGTTGGCAAAATTTTCCAGCGAAGCCACGGCGCTGAATTTCCTGCAAGTCTGCGACACCAACATCGCCGGGGCGGCCTGCACCGTCAGCCGTAGCGGCTACACCGGCGAGGACGGCTTCGAAATCTCGTTGCCGGCTGAGACGGCCGAACGAGTCGCCAAAGTGTTGCTGGCCGAGGACGGCGTCGAGCCGATTGGTTTGGGCGCGCGCGATACCTTACGCCTGGAAGCCGGGCTTTGCCTGTACGGCCATGAGTTGAATGAAACCATCACACCGATCGAGGCCGGCTTGGGCTGGATTTTCAAGAAAGGCCACACCGATTTTCCCGGCGCCGAATCCATTCTGGCGCAGCGGCAAAACGCGGTCGGCCGCCGCCGAGTCGGCTTGTTGGTTGAAGGGAAAATTCCGGTTCGGGACGGCGCTCTCTTGCTGGATAACGCTGATAGCGAAGTTGGCATCGTCAGCAGCGGCAGCTTTTCGCCAAGCTTGAACCGGCCGATCGCGATGGCCTTGGTCGATCAACGCGTCGCCACAACCGGCATCCGCCTCAAAGCCCTGGTGCGGAACTCGGCAGTGGAATTGACAGTCTGCCGGCTACCTTTCGTGCCACATCGGTACCACAAACCTGGGAGATAAACCCATGAGCCATCGTCTCCGCCTCGATCAACTGGAAATGCGCGGTAACTTCATTCAACGCCATATCGGACCTACTGCCGAGCAAACTCGGGCCATGCTGGCCGAATTGGGCCTGGACGACCTGGAACAAATCGTCGACCGAGTGGTGCCGCCCGATATTCTTAACCACGAGCCGTTAAAACTGACCGGTTCGATCAGCGAGCGGGCGGTGATCAAGTACCTGCGCGCCATGCGCGAACGCAACAAAGTCATGGTTTCGATGATCGGCATGGGTTACTCGGACACGATCATGCCGGCGGTGATCAAGCGCAACGTGCTGGAAAATCCCGGCTGGTATACCGCTTACACGCCGTATCAGGCCGAAGTCGGCCAAGGTCGGCTGGAAGCGTTGTTGAATTTTCAGCAAATGATCATCGATTTGACCGGCATGGAGATCGCCAACGCCTCGTTGCTCGACGAAGCCACAGCCGCCGCCGAAGCGATGACGATGGCGCGCCGTCTGGCGAAAAGCCAAGCCAACACGGTGGTGATCGACCAGAACTGTCATCCGCAAACCATCGCCGTGGTCAAAACCCGGGCCGGCTCGCTCGGTTACGAGGTGGTGGTCACCGACCCATTTAACGGGCTGGAGCAGTACGAGTTTTTCGCGTTGATTCTGCAATATCCCAACAGCGGCGGCGAAATCCACGATTTGACCGAAATTACCGCGTTGGCCCACGCCAAATCGGCGCTGGTCACCGTCGCCGCCGATTTACTGGCTTTGGTGCTGTTGACGCCGCCGGCCATATTCGGCGCCGACATCGTGGTCGGCAGTGCTCAGCGCTTCGGCGTGCCGATGGGTTACGGCGGCCCGCATGCGGCGTTCTTTGCCACCCGCGACGACTTCAAACGCTCGATGCCGGGCCGCTTGATCGGCGTCTCCAAGGACAGCCACGGCCAGGTCGCATTGCGGATGGCCTTGCAGACCCGCGAGCAGCACATCCGCCGCGACAAGGCCACCAGCAATATCTGCACCTCGCAGGTGTTGCTGGCGGTAATCGCCAGTTTTTACGCGGTCTACCACGGCGCCGACGGCTTGCGCCTGATCGCCGGCCGGGTGCATCGTTACGCCCAGATTCTGGCCGCCGGCTTGGCGCGTAGCGGCTACCAGGTGTTGAGCCAATGCTATTTCGACACGATCAGAATTCGTGTGCCCAACCGGGCGCGGCGCTTTGCCGCTCAGGCCGAAGAGGCCGGCATCAATCTGCGCGTGATCGATCCGGATACCTTGGGGATTGCGTTGGACGAAGCCACCACCCGCGACCATATCCGCGCGCTCTGGCAAATCTTCGCCTCGCCGATCAGCGAATTGCCCGACATCGCCGCGCTGGATGCCGGCCTGGCGGAATGCATTCCCGCTCACTTGCTGCGCGACGATGCGATTCTGAGTCATCCGGTGTTCAGCCTGTACCACTCGGAAACCGAGATGATGCGCTACATGCGCCGGCTGGCGCGGCGCGACATTGCCCTGGATCGGGCGATGATTCCGCTGGGCTCGTGCACGATGAAACTGAACGCTGCCACCGAAATGCAGGCGATCTCGTTTTACGAATTTGCGGCGATGCATCCGTTCGCACCGTTGCACCAAACCCAGGGCTATCAGCAATTGTTCGCCGAACTGGAAGACATGCTCTGCGACCTGACCGGCTTCGATGCCTTCTCGTTGCAACCCAATGCCGGCTCGCAAGGCGAATACACCGGCTTGCTGGTAATCCGCAAATACCACCAGGTCAACGGTCAAGGCCAGCGCAATATCTGCCTGATTCCGGCTTCTGCGCACGGCACCAATCCGGCCAGCGCCAGCTTGGCCGGGCTGCAGGTCGTGGTCGTGGCCTGCGATGACCACGGCAACGTCGATGTCGCCGATCTGCGCGCCAAGGCCGCGCAATACCAGGACACGCTGGCGGCGCTAATGATTACCTATCCGTCCACCCACGGTGTGTACGAACAGGCGTTTCGGGAGATTTGCGACATCGTCCATCAACACGGCGGCCAAGTGTATATGGATGGCGCCAACTTCAATGCGCTGGTCGGTTTGTGCCGGCCGGGCAAGATCGGCGCCGACGTGGCGCATTTGAATTTGCATAAAACCTTTGCGATTCCGCACGGCGGCGGCGGGCCCGGCGTCGGGCCGATCGGCGTCGGCGCGCATCTGGCGCCGTACTTGCCGGATCATCCGGTCGTGGAGGGCGTCAATCCGGCCAAGGGCGAGCACGGCACGGTGGGTACGGTGTCGGCGGCGCCGTGGGGCTCGGCCAGCATTTTGACCATTTCCTGGGCCTATATCGCGATGATGGGCGCCACCGGCTTACGCCGCGCCACCTTGACTGCGATCATGAACGCTAATTACATCGCTCGCCGGCTGGCGCCGCATTACCCGATTCTTTACACCGACGCCAACGGCTGGGTCGCGCACGAATGCATCATCGATTGCCACGCCTTCAGGAAAACCGCCAACGTCACCGTCGAGGACATCGCCAAGCGGCTGATCGATTACGGCTTTCACGCGCCGACCGTGTCGTTTCCGGTGCCGGATACCTTGATGATCGAACCGACCGAGAGCGAGAACAAAACCGAGATCGACCGTTTCTGCGCGGCCATGATTGCGATCCGCGCCGAGATTCGCGAGATCGAAACCGGCAGTGCCGATCCGGAACACAACGTGTTGCACAACGCGCCGCATACCCACCGGCTGTTGCTGGAGGACTGGAAGCTGCCGTATTCCCGGCAAAAAGCCTTCTTCCCGGACAGCCACCAGCACGATGATAAATACTGGCCGCCGGTCGGGCGCATCGACAGCGTTTACGGCGACCGCCACGTATTTTGCAGTTGCCCGCTGGATTGGGCGCAAGCCGCGACGGAGTGCGATGCCGAAACTCGTTAACCAGCCGCTGGCCTTCGTCGACCTGGAAACCACCGGCGCCACCGCCACCAAAGACCGCATCACCGAAATCGGCATTGTCCTGGTCGATGCCGATGGGGTGCGGGAATGGAATCAATTGGTCAATCCGCAAACCCGGATTCCGTTGTTCATCGAACAAATGACCGGCATCAGCAATGAGATGGTCGCCGAGATGCCCAGCTTTGCCCAAGTAGCCGGCGAAGTGGCCGAATTGCTGGAAGGGCGCTTGTTTATTGCCCACAACGCCCGCTTCGATTACGGCTTTTTGAAGAACGAGTTCAGCCGGGTGGGTATGACTTTCCGGCCGCAAGTGCTGTGTACCGTCAAATTGTCGCGGGCTTTGTATCCGCACTTCCACCGCCACAATCTGGACAGCCTGATCGAACGCCACGGCTTGCAGGCCAAAGACCGGCACCGGGCGTTGGCCGATGCGCAATTGATTCATCAATTCTGGACTCAGGCTTGCGAGCAATTTTCTGCAGAGACCGTCGATGCCGCTGTGCAGCGTCTGGTCGGCCGCTCCAGCCTGCCGTCCAATATCGATCCGTTATTGATCCACGATTTGCCGGAAACCCCTGGCGTGTACCTGTTTTACGGCGAAAACGACCTGCCGCTTTACATTGGCAAAAGCGTCAACATCCGCAACCGGGTGCTGGCGCATTTCGGCGCCGATCACAAGAACAGCAAAGAGATGAGCCTGGCCCAGCAATTGCGCCGGATCGACTGGATCGAAACCGCCGGCGAGTTGGGCGCGCTGTTGCTGGAAGCCCGCTTGATCAAGGAAAAAACCCCGGTGCACAACCAGCGCCTGCGTCGCAAAAACGCCTTGTGCGCCTGGCAGTTACAACAACAGGGCGAGCAACTCAAGCCGGTATTGAGCTGGGCTGGCGAGCTGGATTTCGGCGCCCAGGACAATCTCTACGGCCTTTACCACAGCCAACGCGACGCCCAAAAAGCCTTGCGCGGCGTCGCCGAACAGCACGGCCTGTGTTTGAGCGTGTTGGGTTTGGAGAAAACCGCCGCCGGCCGGCCATGTTTTGGTTACCAGATCAAAAAATGCCGCGGCGCCTGCGTCGGCAGCGAAGTGCCGCTGGCCCACGCGGCGCGGGTGCTGATCGCCATGCAAAAACTCAAACTCGCCGTCTGGCCGTATCCGGGCGCGATTGGCGTGCGCGAAGGCGAGGAATTGCATGTGATCGACCGTTGGTGTTATCTGGGTACCGCGAAAAATGAGGCGGAAATCGCGGAGTTGTTGCAGGCCGGCGTTCCGGCGTTTGATCGGGATACTTATATGCTGTTGAGTAAGTCGTTGAGGAAGGCGGAGGTCGTCGCGTTGCCGCAAACGTTGAGGGTGGTTGGTTGAGCTTACGTTTGTCCGATTACGCTTTGCTAATCGGACGAATGCGGGCTATTTAGCACGGCTAATCACAGCCCTATAATCATTGGCGATAATAAAACCACGACATTGCACCGCAGCCACTACCGCACTTGAAGCAAAACAGGCCACGCGCATCGCAATAGCAATTGCCCAAACCCAGTTGAAAGGTTCCTCTATGCTGATAGGAAATATCAACGATAACATCTGCGCCAATCGCTCGATGAGCAGTAAGCCGATTACAGCGAATGCGTTTACTAGTATTTCTTTCTTTAAGTTGGTCAGAGATTGAATTGTCGCCCCAAAGCCTTCAACCCCCTTTACTTTCGCATCCGATGAAACATCTTTTAATACGCCATCAACATAAGAATATAACGCATAAGACAGGGTGCCCGTTACTACTGTCAGAGGGACAATGACCGATAATAATTCTTGAAAAATCGGCAGGGCTAAGTTGCTAAAATAAAACGTTATCAGCAACGCTAAACTGAAAGCTAACAAAAAGACCAATATGAATCTAATCATCGGCTATGATTACGATCAAAATTCTCGGATTCGGCAATTACTTGAGCAATAAGGCCTGCATCGCTTGATTCTCGCCCTGGAGCTGGCAAACCTGTTTCCAATTCCAATTGCCCTTCGTTATATATCTCTTCTTCAGTTGGAATTGGCAATTCCACGTAAATAGCGGCCTCCTCGCTTGTATGTGTCTTTTTTCCTCCTCGGTCGCCTTCGGTAACTAATACCCACTTTCCTTCGCCTTCAGCAGCATAATCGACATAGTCGGCTATCGGTTCTTGAGGGATTACTAGATTACCTGATTCACTTTCGAGAACCATGGAAATTTCATCTTGGCTATATAGTTTTTTTAGCTCTTCTAACGCCTCGCGTGCTTTTTCATTGGTACGAAGAATATTTGGCGAAATTAACTTAAGTTCTAATCTATATATTCTTTTGTGGGATTGGACGACTGACCAGAATTCTGCTGTCTTGGTTTTGGCTTCTATGAATACTCGATAGTTATACTTTGCCAGTACCGGTTCGCGGATACCCGCTTGAAGTGCATTTGTAACTTGAGATTCGGTGCCAAACTTCCAATCCCGCTGTATAAATATGTATTGTTCCTGGAGGTCAAATACAGCTACAAGGGGAATCCAGTCATCTGCTTCACGTTCGATAATGTCGCCGGGGACTTTTTCACCAACATGTGCGGTTCTTAACTTTGCTACTTTGCCGACGAAATATCTACCTATTTGGAATGTATATAGCTCGGTAGGTTTTGCTTCCGCAAAACCTACAAATGCGTATTTAACATTGTGATGTTCGAATTCGCGATCTCCATGCAGTGCAACTAATACTGCAGCACCTTTCGTTGAGGGCAACGGCGAGACATCTAAGCTAGTTTGAGCATCTTCCACAAGGGAATAGCGGAGTACCAGAAAATTTCCGGTATTTTTCATGTTCTCTCCTTGGTAGCTATAACAAGTTCTTTAATATCTAACATAAGAAGTTGTAGTCTTGAAGGCCGCAATGCGCAATCTGCAGGACCGTAGGGCGAATAAGCGAAGCGCCATCCGCCAAATTGGCTAATCTTTACCAATGCCAAACTATAGACGTAACCGCATCCCTGGTGGAACGTATTTCTTCACGGTGAATTTGCTCGAACGCAAATCTAGCCTGTTAGTCGATAATATCGACAAACTAAGGCACGCGGTGCGGATTGTTCGGGAAAAGCAAGCTTTTTTCCTCGTTCCCACGCTCCTGCGTGGGCATGCATATTCGTTTCCAAGGCTGTATGGGTTCCCACGGAAGACCGTGGGAACCAGAAAACCAGAAAAAATCCAACCAAGGAGAATCAATGGCTGTATATCCGATGCTGGCGTCTATGATGGCCGGCGCTAACATCCATTCATCGCATGTCTTTGAAACGCGTGTCATACCGTATCTGCTGGAGACTTGGCTTGAGGACTATAGATGTTTCATTAAGGGCAGCGAAATTTTGGAGACTAGTGTCGACGGCTTTTCGTATTTGTTCGATGTGACGGTTGAGCGATTGATCGTCGCATGGGGTATTAGCCACGGCCGACATGCTGGCGCCCGCGACCGCTCGCGTATGGCTGGTCACCCCCTCAGCGACGGTCCGGATTATCACCGGGGCCACTCCATCCCGCATACCCTGGGCGGAACGACCGACATTAACCTGGTACCGCAGCTTGGCGCCGTCAATATAGGTCCTTTTCGGGAGTTGGAGAAACGCGCGGTAGCCACACCCGGTTCCTTGTATTTTACCTATTGGGTATACGGCGCGTCAGGCAGTCAAAAGCCGTTGTATGTTCAACAAGGTATATTAATTCCGGGGAGTTTTCCTGATATTAGAACTCATCCGAATTAGACGTTTCGGGGGAAACCATGGCCGACTTCGGCGTGCAGCCGAAAGCCGGTCCGCATCCTCTCGTTCTGGGTAGCCGAGGCACCCACGGTTGACACTAGACCGCTTTCGCCGCATGCTCAGCCCCGCCCCTGCGGGCCGTCAAGTTTGCCGTGATCCGGCAAGAGCCTGCCGGCCTGCGTAAACGACCCCGCGGGATAAAATAATGAGAAGAGGATTTTCATGTCGATTCGTAAACATGTGCCGATAGAGCAAGCCGAGTGGTCGGTGCAGCCTCCTGCGGAATGGGTGCAACAGCGTTCCGTGGATTGGGCTTGGCGGCCCGGCGAGGGTCACGGTTTCGGTTATTTGCTGATCGACGAACAGCACCACGTGGCCAGCCAGGCTCTTTATGCGCGCACCGTCAAGATGCTGGCTTCGCTGTCTGCGGTGCAGACCCAAAGCCAGGTGGTGGTCGAGTTCGATCCGGCCGCTCAGCGTTTGCAACTCCACGAACTGGCAATCTGGCGCATGGCCGCCGACGGTGCCTGGCAAAAACGCGAGCCGGTGGCCAAAGAGGCGTTTCTGCTCAGGCAGCGCGAGCAACAGTTCGAGCAGCAAATGCTGAAAGGCTATGTCTCGCTGGTGGCGTTGCTGGAAGACGTGCGGATCGGCGACGTGATCGACTTGTCCTGGACGCTGTTGCCGCGCGAACCGCTGCCGGGCCTGCTGTTCACGGCCCTGCATTTCCTGGCCTGGAGCGTGCCGGTGGCGCACTACCGTTTGGCCTTGCACGCGCCTGCCGGCCTAAATCTGCGTTGGCGCTTGCATGCGTCGGACGCGGTGCCGCTGCCGGTCGAGACGGCCGAGTCGGATGGCGTGAGCTGGCGTTTCGAGCGGCCGCCGATCTTCCAGGCAGAGGCTAGCGTACCTGGCGTGTATTGGCCGTTTCCGGTGCTGGAAGCCAGCGCCTGGGAGTCTTGGGGGCAGGTCGCGCGCTTTTTTGCCGAACTGTGGGCCGATGCGGCGCAAGACGATTCGGCAAGCGTCGCCGCAGAAGCGCAAAGCCTGGCCGACGGCAAAACCGGCGCCGAGGCCATCGTCGCCGCGTTGCGCTTCGTGCAAAACGATATCCGCTATTTGAGCGTCGATTTCGGCCACGGCGCCGGCATGTTGCCGAACGGCGCCGGCACGGTGTTGAGGCGCCGTTTCGGCGACTGCAAGGATAAATCCATATTGTTGGTAGCTTTGCTGCGCGAGTTGGGCATCGCGGCGCGGCCGGTATTGGTCGCCAGCGCTTGGCGCGACGGCATCAAACGCTTGATGCCGTCCACGGCCTGTTTCAACCACGTTATCGTCGGCTTCGAATTCGACGGCCAACGATATTTCGCCGATCCGACCGTCGTTGGCCAGGGCGGCGATCTGGCGCATTTGAGCGTGCCGCCGTTCGCGGCCGGCCTTGAAATCGATCAGGCAACGACGGGTTTACTCGACTTGCCGCCAGCGGCGCTCGCTGAATTGACGCTGACCGAAACCTTCACGCTGGACCGACGTGAGGTTAACGGTGCCGTCGAGCAAGTGCTGGAGGCCAGCGGCTGGCTGGCCGACGACATCCGCGCGGCAATCCTTAACCAAGGCCAACGCCAATTTGCCAAACATCGGGCCGACGCCTTGCAGCAGAATTTTCCGGCTCTGCAACCCAATCTGGACAGCCTGCAGATCAACGACGACAGCGACAGCAACCGCATCGCATTACGCAGCCGGCACGGCTTGCCGACCTGGGGCCAGACCGGACGCAAACCGCCCGACTTTTTCAGTTACGGCGCCCACGGCCTGTTTCTGGCGGTGGAAACCATCGATCCGCACCAGCAACGCGAGCAGCCCTTCCAATTGCGCCATCCGCTAACGGTCTGCCACAGCGTCGTCGTGCGCGGTAAAGCGGTGAAGAAGCAGAAAGCCGGCGCATTCCGCCACGAGGGGCCGGGCTTTCGCTATCGAGTCGATATCCAGTCGCGCCGGCGCGAAGTGAGTTTCGATTACCGTTGGGAAAGTACCGCCGCGGAAATCGCGGCCGACCAATGGCCGGCCTACTGCCAGCAACGCGCCGTCGCGCTGGAAAGGGCCGGGGCTTTGGTGCATACCCCGGCTTTCAAACCGCTGGCTGCCGCGCTGCGCTTGGTCCCGGTTCTCGCCGTGGTCGGCGGCTTGGCGGCCGGCTGGCTCGGCAATGCCGGGAATAATCGCACCGTTCGCGAAGCCGGCGGTATCGAAGCGGCGGGCTCAAAAGCTTTCGAACATGTCAAACGTAGCGAATTCACCCAGGGTTACGTCTTGGCTGCTGCCGTTCAGCCCAATTACCGCAACAATTTCGATTTTCAGATCATGTTTAGCGAAGCGGCAATCCGCACCGGCCATTTCGCCGAAGCGGAGCAGGCGCTGGAACAGGCGCGGAGCCTGCGTGCCGGCGATATCCTGCCGGAGCAGTTGCAGGCGGCGTTATTCGAGGCGCGCGGCCAATTGCCGCAAGCGCTGGAATTGCTGAAAGGTTTGGCAAGCCACACTGGCGCGCCGGAGCGGGTATATGCCGATTTGGCGCGCATCTCGGAACGGATGGCCGAATTCGGCGGCGCGCGGACTGCCTGGGAAACGGTGTTGGCGCGGCATCCGGCGGAGCCGGAGGCCTTGTATAGTCTGGCGCGTTTAATGTGGGTGGCCGGCGAGCGGGAACGCGCCGATAACCTGATCTCCGGCGTGATTGCCTCGCAACCCGTGTCCAGCGCGGCGCTGGAGAGCGCCTTGGCGCGCTATTTTTCAGTAACCGGCCGGCCCGAACGCGCCATCGACCCGGCCCGCCGCGCCGTCGAGCGTGAGCCGGGCGACCCGTATTTGGCCTACAAGCATGTCAGGGCGCTGATCGAAAGCCGCCGTTACGATGAGGCTTTGGCGGTCGCGATCGGCGTCAACCAAAAATTCCCGAAACAGCCTATGGCCGCCGCAGCTTTGGCTACCGCCGCGGCGATGGCCAACGACAACCTGCGCGCCGAACCGGCATTTAAAGAATGGGTGGCGCTGGCGCCGGACAATCCGGATGCGGTATCCAGTTACGGCTTCTTCCTGCATCGGGTCGGCCGCGATTTGGAGTCGCAAACCGTGCTGGAGCAGGCAACCCGCAAATTTCCGGCCCACGGCAACCTGTGGCTGAATTACGCGGTAACCCTGGAAGCCCTGGGCGACGCCGACGCCGCCCAAGCCCGCCAACAAGCCGCCCGTCTGATGACCGACGAGCAACGGGCGACGTTGGTGAGATGAGGCGACTCGCTACGCGCTCGGATACCGGCCTTAAAACGAGACCGGATGAGGAGACTGGCAATATTCTGAGTCAGCGCTCGGCGGCGAGTATAAGTGGTTCAACCCGATCGCAAATTCGTTTGACTTCTCTAGGGCGGTTATCCCGTAATTTTGTAGGCGGTCTCTCAGTTTGTCTGACGGAAAAGGTAGTAATTCACGGATAATTTGTAAGTTTTTTCCGACAATTGTTCCGTATTTAACAGCATGGAGATTCCAGTAAATGTGCGGAAAAATGGGTGAGAACGAGATTGAGAGTATGGAAAACATGATGTCGATGGCGGTGTATTTGGTGATCGCCGACACGTTGGATATCGATGTCGACGCTATCTACCCCGATAGCAACCTGAAGCACGATTTAGGCATGACAGCCGCGGTTCAGCAAGAGCTGGACCAGTCGATCATGGAGATGTTTAATAATTTTCAGGTCGACTTTAGTCAGGCCGATACCGTGGGCGATGTTGTCCGACAGATCGCCAAAGTGACGATACACTGAAGCATTCCGAACACGCATAAACCAAGCCGGCCCTGGTGCCGGCTTTTTTTTTGCACGGCCGCTAAGCCTCAAACGCACCAGGCTTCGACTATTCGGGTTTCGTGGCGGCCGTCGGCCAATTCGCCCGGCGGATGAATCTGCCACGGCCAGCGGCCGACGCACGCGGCACCGGCGGTAAAGCCTTGCAGTAAGTCGCGATAGTCGCTGCTGTCCGCCAATACTCCGTGGCGGTCGAAGTGGCGGTCTTCGACTTCGCTGATGAGGCAGATTGGCGCGCGCCAAGCCTGCAACCAACGCAAATGGCCTTGTATCAGCGTCCGGCCGAACGTTTCGAGCGCCGATTCGTCCGATACTTTGTCGGCCAAGTAATTCAGCGGTAGCAGCGGCAATTGAGTCAGGCAATTCACCGATGCGACCCAATCGGGTTTTATTTCGAGTAGCGGTAATACGGGACGGATCAGCATTTCCGCGGGCGGCAAACGGCGGTGTCTTGCCAGCCAATCGACGATGCCGGTAACGTCGTGGCGACACAGGTGCAACCGCTTCGGCCAACGTTTGGTCATACGCCGCGCCTCAACGCCGAAGGCAATGTCCAGTAAAACGATGCGCTCGAACCGGTCCATTAACTGGGCGAGCGGCAGATCGTGAACGCTGCCGGCGCCGACCAGTAGGGCGCAAGCCGGATTCGGCCGGGCCAGATCGGCGGCGCGCAACAAGGCGGCTCGGGTGGCTGCCAAATGCGGCATCCAGGCTTCCCGGCAACGGCGGTGACGGGTCTCCAGCGCTGCCGCCTCGCTGGAGTAGCCTAGTCGGCGCGCGCCAGTGCTGGCGGTTCGTGTAGCTAGATAATGTATGAATTCCGCGATCATCGTAGTCAAGAGCGCCCGTGCAGTTAAATTAAAGGCTCCGGCAGATTTGCCCGGGCTGGGATCGGTGTCTCGTGGGTCGGCGTACCTTTTGTTTTGTGACAGCCGCCGCTTTCCGCGGCTAAGAACCCGGTTTTTGTTGCCGGGAAGTATTGTATCTGTGATTGTCATCAAGGTTGTTCGGGCAGTCTCCTTCTATAACTATTCCCGAACTATCGGCTTGGGTTGCAGTGCGGTGTATTCGGGATCGGATACTTGGCTCGGCTCTAAGCGGAGTTCCCCCCTCATGATTGACATCGGCCCCGGTTCTCCGGGGCTTTTTTTTGCCTTCGGCGCCGAAATATCTGAGTTCGAAACTGACAAATACACGGCAAATGCATCTGCTGCGAACCGCTGTAACCCGGCAGAAGCAAGGCCTGACAAGGCGTGCGACAAAACGTCGCAGTTTTTCTGGACATCAGTTTTTTTATCCCCTACAATGCGCCCACCTTGAGTAGGTCGGCTGGTTCTAGGCAACCGCCACCTGCCAATAGGGGGAGGGAGGAAAGCGACCAGTCATCTGGTAGAACAACAATAATAAACGCAAGCCATTAACCTGTCGTATCGCGCGGCAGGCGTCCAACACACAAAAAATAAAACCGGACGAAGCCCACTTAGGTGGGCTTTTTTATGCCTGCGAAAAATCATGCCGTTGTGATGCTGCGTTGTGTTGGATGGCAACCTTCGACCCCTGGCCTATCCTTCGCAAATCATGGAATTTGCTTGCGCCGGGGTTTTGCACTGTTTGACTCGCAGCTCCGGTCTGCTCGATGCGGTCGTGAAACTCCGACCAAAAATCGCTTTTTCGAGTTTTACTGTTACATTACCGGCATAATCGAAAGTTACAGCTACGAAAACGCAATCGGAAACATGAGCCAGTCCAAACATATCATCATCGTCGGTGCCGGTCCGGGGGGCTTGTGCGCAGGCATGCTCCTGAGCCAGCGCGGTTTCAAAGTCTCGATTTACGACAAGCATCCGGAAGTCGGCGGCCGCAATCGGCCGATTCGCCTCGACGGTTTTACCTTCGATACCGGTCCCACCTTCTTGTTGATGAAGGGCGTGCTGGACGAAATGTTCGAATTGTGCGGACGGCGGAGTGAGGATTACCTGGAATTTCTGCCGCTGTCGCCGATGTACCGGCTGGTGTACGACGACCGCCAGATCGAAGTGTATTCCGACCGGGAAAACATGCGGGCCGAGTTGGACCGGGTGTTCGATGAAGGTACGGCCGGTTACGAACAGTTTCTGCAACGCGAGCGCAAGCGCTTCAACGCGCTTTACCCTTGCATCACCCGCGACTATTCCAGTTTGAGCTCGTTTCTGTCGGCGGACTTGATCAAGGCTTTGCCTTGGCTGGCGTTTCCGAAAAGCGTGTTCGCCAATTTGGGCCGTTATTTCACGCAGGAAAAAATGCGCCTGGCTTTCTGCTTTCAGTCCAAATATCTGGGTATGTCGCCGTGGGAATGTCCGGCACTGTTCACCATGTTGCCTTATCTGGAACACGAATACGGCATCTACCACGTGGCCGGCGGCTTGAACCGCATCGCCGCGGCGATGGCGCAAGTCGTCACCGAAAACGGCGGCGAAATTCATACCTCGACCGGTGTGAAGTCGTTATGGGTCGAAGACGGTGTGGTTAAAGGCGTGATCCTCGACGACGGCAGCCAGGTGCGCAGCGACGAAACCGTGGTCAATGCCGATTTCGCCCATGCCATGAGCCGGCTGGCGCCGGCCGGCAGCCTGAAGAAATATGCGCCGGAGAAATTGCAAAAGCTCGATTACTCCTGCTCCACCTTCATGCTCTACCTGGGGCTGGATAAATGTTATGACTTGCCGCACCACACCATCGTCTTCGCCAAGGATTATCGGACTAACATCAGCAATATCTTCGCCAACAAGACGCTGAGTGCGGATTTCTCGTTTTACGTGCAAAACGCGTCGGTCAACGATCCGAGTCTGGCGCCGGCCGGGAAATCGGCGCTGTACGTGTTGGCGCCGATGCCGAACAACGATAGCGGACTGGATTGGGACGCCCATTGCCAGTCGCTACGCGAACAGGTACTGGATAGTCTCGGCGTGCGCTTGGGCCTGGCCGACATTCGCGACCATATCGAATGCGAAAAAATCATCACGCCGGGCGGCTGGGAGCGGGACGAATACGTATTTAAAGGCGCCACCTTCAGCCTGGCGCATAAATTCAGCCAGATGCTGTATTGGCGGCCGCATAACCGCTTCGAAGAGTTGGACCATTGCTATCTGGTCGGCGGCGGCACCCATCCCGGCAGCGGCTTGCCGACGATTTACGAATCGGCGCGCATCTCCGCGAACATGATTTCCCGCAAGCACGGCGCCGCGTTTGCCGACATCCAGCACAGCCGCTGGCTGAAACAGTAAGAACAAAGTGTCGGGTTTATCCACCGACCGGCTTCGGTAACCGTGGCAACGTTACAGGCCTTTTCACCGCTGGATGGCCGCTTGCTCGGCGAGTACCCCGTCGCCACTGCCGACGACATCAGCCGGACGCTGCAGCGCGCCCGCACCGCGGCCAGCATTTGGAGTCATACGCCGGTCAAGCAGCGTTGCCAAATTTTGGCGTCATTCGGCGAACTGGTGCTGGCCGAACTCGACGCCATCGTTGATTGCCTGCGCCTGACCGGCGGCAAGGTGGCTTGCGAAGCCTTGCTCGGCGAGATCTATCCGCTGCTGGATTTGCTGGCCTATTACCGTAAACACGCGCCGGATATTTTGGCCGAACGCGGCGTGGCGACGTCGCCATTCGCCTTTCCCGGCGCCACCGCGAAGGTTTGTTACCGGCCTGTCGGCGTCGCCGCGGTGATTTCGCCGTGGAATTACCCGTTTCAATTGTCGGTGGCGCCGCTGCTAACCGCCTTGTTCGCCGGCAATGCCGCGATCTTGAAGCCCTCGGAACTCAGCCTGCCGGTCGGCCAACTGATTGTCGATTTGTTCCGACGCCTGGATTTGCCGCTGGATTTAGTGCAATGGCTGCCTGGCGACGGTTCGGTCGGCGCGCAATTGATCGACGCTGGCCCCGATCTGGTGTTTTTCACCGGCAGTTTGGCGGGCGGCCGCGCGGTGATGCGCCAGGCCGCACAGCATCCGATTCCGGTATTGCTGGAATTGGGCGGCAAGGATGCGATGCTGGTGTTCGCCGATGCCGATTTACCGCGTGCCGCCGCCGCCGCGGTTTACGGCGCGTTCAGCAACAGCGGCCAGGTCTGCGTCTCGGTGGAGCGCCTATACCTGCAACGCCAGTGCCATGATCAAGTTCTGCAGCGCTTGCTCGAGGCTACCGAGCAACTGCGAGTCGGCGCCGGGGCCGATGCCGAACTGGGGGCGATGGTTTCCGGCCGGCAAATCGAATTGATCAAGGCGCAGTACGACGATGCGCTGGCGCAAGGCGCCGCAGCCTCCGGACCGTTGGTTTGCGACGGCAACTTCGTCCGGCCGGTGGTGCTATGGAATGTGCACCACGGCATGCGCCTGATGCGGGAAGAGAGTTTCGGGCCGTTGCTGCCGGTAATGGCATTCGATAGCGAGGCCGATGCGGTAGCACTGGCCAACGACAGCGAGTTCGGTTTGAATGCCTCGGTCTGGAGCCGCGATATCGCTAAAGCCGAACGGGTCGCTCAGCAACTGCAAGTCGGCAACTGGGCCGTCAATGATGTGATCAAGAATATCGGCCATGCCGGCCTGCCGTTCGGCGGCGTCAAACGCAGCGGTTTCGGCCGTTACCACGGCGCGGAAGGCCTGCTGGCGTTCAGCTACCCGGTGTCGGGGTTGACCAGCCGCAGCCATTTGCCGAAGGAACCCAACTGGTTTCCGTATTCGGCGCAGCATTACCGGGCGTTGCAGGGCTATCTCGATTTCGTCCACGGCGGCGGTTCGCTGCGGCAACGCATAAAACGCAACTGGCCGGCCTTGCAGGCGTTTCGCGAGTATTCGGCGTTCGATCTGGCCCAGCGCTGGCATAACCTGAAATTACTGTTGTCTTGGCATAGGAATTATCGATGAAGCAAAACCTTGGGAATCAAAAAGTCGTTGTGATCGGTGCCGGTCTCGGCGGTTTGTCCGCGGCAATCTCGTTAGCCAGCGAAGGCTTTCAGGTACAGCTGCTGGACAAGAACGACAAGGTGGGCGGCAAACTCAATATCATGACCCAGGCCGGATTCACCTTCGACCTGGGGCCATCGATTCTGACCATGCCGCACGTGTTCGAGTCCTTGTTCGAGCGGGCCGGCAAACGCATGGCCGATTACGTCGCGATCGAAAAAGTCGAACCGCACTGGCGCAATTTCTTCGAAGACGGCACCGTCGTCGACTTGTGCGAAGACCCGGACAACCAGCGCCGGGAGCTGGATAAGCTCGGCCCGCAGGTCTACCAAGAATTTCAGCGTTTCATGGCGTATTCGCAAGAACTCACCAAAGAAACCGAAGCCGGTTATTTCGCCAAAGGCTTGGACGGATTTTGGGAACTGCTGAAATTCTACGGGCCGCTACGCAGTCTGAAATTCGACGTATTCCGCACCATGGACCAAGGCGTCAGGCGTTTTGTCTCGGATCCGAAACTGGCCGACATTTTGAATTATTTCATCAAGTACGTCGGCTCCTCGCCTTACGATGCACCGGCGTTGATGAATCTGATGCCTTATATCCAGTACGGCTACGGTTTGTGGTACGTCAAAGGCGGTATGTACGGTTTGGCACAGGCCATGGAACGACTGGCTTTGGAACTGGGCGTGGCGATACGTTTGAACGCCGAAGCCGCTGAAATCGAACGCCAAAACGGCCGCGCAACCGGCGTGAGGTTGGCTGAGGGCGAGTTGCTGCCGGCCGACATCGTGGTTTCGAACATGGAAGTGATCCCGGCGATGCAGAAACTGCTAAACAGTACGCCAGCCGAACTGAAAAAAATGCAGCGCTTCGAACCGAGCTGTTCCGGACTGGTGTTGCATTTGGGCGTGGACCGGATTTATCCGCAACTGGCCCACCACAATTTCTTTTATTCCGCCGACTCGCGGGCGCATTTCGACGCGGTGTTCCACAGCCACCGATTATCCGACGACCCCACCATCTACCTGGTCGCACCGTGCAAAACCGACCCGGCGCAGGCCCCGGCCGGTTGCGAAATCATCAAGATTCTGCCGCACATACCGCATCTGGACCCGGAGAAACCGTTAACTGCGGACGATTACCGGGCCCTGCGCGAACGGGTATTGCTGAAGCTGGAGCGGATGGGGCTGACCGACCTGCGCCAGCATATCGTCACCGAAGAATACTGGACGCCGCTGGATATTGAGGCGCGCTATTACTCCAATCTGGGCTCGATCTACGGCGTCGTGGCCGACCGCAACAAAAATCTGGGTTTCAAGGCGCCGCAACGCAGCAGCCAGTTGCCGAATCTGTATTTCGTGGGCGGCAGCGTCAATCCGGGCGGCGGTATGCCGATGGTGACGTTGTCCGGGCAATTGGTGCGCGACAAAATCCTGGCCGATCTAGGGCTTTCAGCTTAGCCGGGCATCGGGCTAAAATGCGCTGCGGGCCGGTTCTGGTTGCCGGCTCGGAACATAGTCCAGCGTGCCGCAACTGTATCGAGCGTTTTATGATTTTGTTTTTCAAGGATATTCCGGTCAATTCCCGCCCCAACGAACTGTATAAGCTGATCGCGTCGGCCGGCGGCGAAGCAGACAGCGGCGAGGTGTTGAAAGCCGAGGTCATGGTAATCCGCGACAGGTTCACCAATGTGCTGGAGCACCACGGTCTGGCCATGCTCGATTCCGAGGAGTCGGGCCTCAGAGCGATAGAGCGTTTAAACGGCAAAGCCTTCAACGGCCGCGAAATCGCGGTGCGACCCTACAATTTTCGCGACGATCTGAACGACCGCCGCCGCGCTACCGACGACCAAGTGGCAGAGGAACACAGGCAGCGGGAACGCCGCCGCGGCGACCGGATCGAAATTTTCATCGATTTATCCAATATTTTTTTCGCCGCCGACCCTTTGGTTTAGCGTTCAGGCGAACCGGTCTCCGTTCAGGCGTGCTTGGCTTGGCACAGCAAATTGCTGTTGGATTCTGCGCTGTGCGCCATTTTTTCCAAGTTCGACAATACCTGCATGCTGGCCTCCTCCATGTTGCCGACCTCGCGCAGCATGGTTTCTACCTCGCCGGCGGCGTGAGCTTTCAGGGCGTTGATCGCGCTGGCGTGTACGCCGATATGGGGTTGTTCGATGTCGTGATAACCGGGCAATTGCGAAAAACAGGCCTTGCCCTCGCCGTGGTAGTACCATTTCCCCAAGCGACATTCGGTGTGCTGAGCGAAATCGTGCACCGATTTTTGCGATAAATGGAACAACACTTTGTACAGTTCGAACTTGTAAATCAGGTGGTCCAGTTTCGCCAGTTCACAAAAGCTGCGCAACGACGATGCCGCCACCACTTTTTCCATCGTTACCGAAAAGTCGAGCAATTCGCGCATCGTGCCGGTGGCGCGCTGGCCGTCCTCGCTGAAGCTGCGCGACTGCTCCGCCAGCGAATTCATCTGGTCGCGGGTGCCGCCGCTGGCGACCCTGATCGATTCGGCGAGTTTGGCGATTTTATTGGTGGCTTCGGCGGTTCTTTGCGCCAGGGTCCGCACTTCGTCGGCCACCACGGCAAAACCGCGACCCTGTTCGCCGGCACGGGCCGATTCGATCGATGCGTTTAAGGCCAGTAAGTTGGTTTGGTCGGCGATATCGTGGATCAGCTTGACCACGCCGATGATTTCCCGCGAGCTTTGGTCCAGTGATCCGGCCTGCTGCGCGGCGGAACTGGAGGCGTCGGCCAGGTTGGCCAGGTTTTTCGAAATGCGTTCGATGGCGTTGCTGCTGTCCAGCGAGATACCTTGCGCCTCGACGGCATTGTCTTTTTCGTCGCGCAGGCGGTTGGCCAGCGTCAGCAAGCTGGCCTGCATCGTCACCAGCGACTGGCCGAAATTCTGTAAATGGCGCACGGTGCCGTTCTGGCTGTGCAATTGCTGCTGCAGGGTTGCGTTGGCGTTATCGGCCGACTGCAAACGCCTGCGCAGTTGCTCGAGTTCGCTGTTTTGCTGTTCCATGCGCTGTTCCGCTTTAGCCAGTTTTTGTTGTAATTCTTCTATTTCGCGTTTGCGGCTGAATATTGAGAACATAATTCGGGTGAGAGTGATAAAAGTCTGAGTTACGCTAGCAAATGGGTTTGATCGAGCAGTCGCGGCGGCTCGTCGTTATCCTCCATTATCGGCTACCCGGCCACTTTCTGCAGCCGGCGCTACGGCCAAGGCCGGGTGTTTTGCCGCCAAGTTCCGTTTTTTCGGCGACGGCTAACGGTGCGGGGCGGTTAGGTTTACCGGCCCCAGCCGGCAAACGAGATGCAAGTGCTTGCCCGGTCGGGAGCAAAGCCGGCATTCAGTGTGACAGGCAATCTTGGATCGCCATTTTTGCCGCTTTCCGCGCCGGGAAATACGACGCCGCAGCCGCCAACACCAGAATCAAGCCCAGCCAATAGCCGGCCGCTGCGATGTCGAAACGATAGTCCAGACTCAAACCGAGCATGGTTTCGCCGAGGCGTTTGGCCAGCGGTGCGCCGGCCCGATACGCCAGCGGTACGCTGACCAACCAGGCCAGAATGCCGTGGAACAGGCCTTCCAGCATGAACAGCCGAGAAAGGGTCGGCGACGGTGCACCGATGGCCCTCAATACGCCGATTTCCCGACTGCGTTGCAGTACGCCGATCGCCAGCGTACCGGAAAGGCCGATGCCGCCGACCGCAGCCAGCATGACGGCCAGACCGGATAAGGCGCCGATCACCGGTCGAAATTGGTTGCGGGAGAAGTCGCGCTGTTCCAGCAGCCCTTGCGTGTTGTAAACGTCCGCTACGGCGCCGCGTTTTTGCAGCAACTCGCCGAGCCTTTGCAGTCGGTTGGCTTCGTCCTCCCGAGTCCCGGCCGGCGTAGCGACCAGCGCCAATGATGCGAAACCGCCGCCAACCGCTTTTTCGATGGTCTCCAGCGGGGCGTAGACCGGTTCCACGGCGTATTGGCTCCCGGCCAGCCAGCGGTACAAACCCACGACCTGCCAAGTTTGCCTGTATCGGCCGATCGCCGCTTCGACCATGTCGCCGGTTTTGATGCCGTTCAAGGCCGCGGTTTCGGCATTCATCACCAGTACATCCCGGCCGGCGTCGTCGGCTTGCAGCCAGCGGCCGCTCTCGATTCGGGGGCGATAGAACGCGCTGCCGGCCGGCAGCGCGAGCAATTGCAGGCCCAGGCTGCCTTTTTGGCGGAAAACGCCCTGGTCGCGGCCGAGTTCCAGCGGCAGGCGGCGCCAAGTCTCGACGGCGTAGGCCGGATCGGCCGCTTTTATCGCTTCCTGCAGCATTTGCTTGGGTTGGTCGCTGGCGAAGCCCAATTTCAGGGAGTATCGGCTGCGGGCCATTTCGTTGTCCAAGGTCAGGTTGACTGAAGCGATCAGGCTCATCAGACTCAGGAAAGCGATGCCGGCCACGACCAGTACGATTTGCGTCAACAGTAGCCGGGTTTTGCGGCGAAACAGATTGCCGAGCGCCGCGGCGTAAACGGTAGGCAACCAACGGCCGGCCAGACCTTGCAACCAGACGTCTAGCCGGTAAGTGCCAAAATCCGCGGCCAAGCCGTAGCTGGCGATCGCAGCGCGTACCGTCATCGTCGTCCCGCGCCATACCGGCCCGGCTGCGGCCAACAACGGCACCAGCAAGCCGCCGGCGACCAGATACGACAGAGCTCGGTAGGGGAGTTCGAATCCGCCGCAATCTATATTGAAAATAGCCAGCAGCCGGCATGAAGCGAGATGAGCGGCCAGCGCCGCGGGCGGCGCGGCGAACAGGATGGCGACAAGCGCCAGCAGCAAGGTTTCGCTCAGATACAACACGGCGATGGCGAGACTACCGCCGCCGACCGCCTTCATCACGCCGATCTGGTCGGTTTGTTGGGTGAGGTGCGCCGACACAGTGTTGACGATCAGGCTGGCGGACAACGCCAACGCCGCCAAGGCCATGATTTCCAGGACGCCGTTGATGCCAGCGAGAAACGGCCGGCCCCAGTGCCGATCGGGGTCCTGGAATAAAGTGGCGTTGGCGGCGATTCCACGTTCGGCGAGCAGGGCGCGGATTTGCAATGCGGCAACCCGGGCCTTGTCCTCGCTGTAAGGTTGGCGGATTTGCACCAACAGTTGGCGAAAACGGTGCGGATCGATGCCGAATCGTTCGGCTTCTGTGGCACTGCCGAAAAACACGGTCTGGCCGCCGAATTTGGGTGGTTTGACGAAGGGATGGCGGATTATGCCGTCCAGCGGGAAGCTGAGCTCCCCGCGCTCGGTTTGCAATTGTACGTTGCCACCAAGGCCGAGGCCGGTGTTTTGTGCCGACAGGTTTTCGATGGCGAGTTTGCCCGATACAGGCCAGTCGCCGGCAACCAAAGCGGATCTGTCGTATAGCTGACGGGCGTAATCGGTTCTGACGATCAGGCTGCCGCTTTGCCAAGCGGCGTCCGGCGTCGGGCGGAACCGCACCGCCACCGGATTCAGCCCTTCGACGCCGGCGATGTCCGGCAGCGCTGCAATTTGCTCCAGTAGCGCCGAGTCGGCAGCGTTACGCAATAGGATATTGATATGCGAAGGTTGCGACAAGCGGTGGGCGGCATCCATTTTCGCCAGCAATAAATCGATCATGCCGAATATGGTGCCGACGCCAAACAAGCCGATGGCGATGCTGGCGACCGCCAGCAGGCTGCGGCCTTTATGGCGCCATAAATCGGCGCGGAATTTGTAGGTCAGCGCGCTCAAGCCGGTGCCCAGTGGCTGTCGGCGTAAAGCCGGCCGTCGCGGATTTCCAGTTTGCGGCTGGCGGCATCGGCCAGCGCCTCGTTGTGGGTGACCATCAGCAGGGTTTTGCCGCGGTCGCGCAGATGACTGAACAAATCGAACACCGCGTCGGCGCTGGCGCTGTCCAGATTGCCGGTCGGTTCGTCGGCGACGATCAACGGCGGATCGTTGGCCAGGGCGCGGGCGATGGCGGCCCGTTGCTGTTGGCCGCCGGATACCTGGCTCGGCAGGCGGTCGGCTGCGCCGCTCAAGCCGACGCTGTCCAGTAATTGCAGCGCCCGCTCGCGGCGTTGCGTTTTGCCCAATCGGCCGAGGAAGTCCATCGGCAGAATCACGTTTTGCAGCAGGCTTAGCGCCGGTAGCAGTTGGAAGAACTGAAACACGATGCCGACATACTCGCCGCGCCAGCGTGTCAGCCGTCCGTTACTGAGGTTTTGCAGGGCGTGGCCGGCGACGACGATTTCGCCGCGGCTGGGGTGGTCGATGCCGGCGATCAGATTCAATAGCGTGGATTTACCGTTGCCGGACGGCCCGACAATCGCGACGAATTCGCCGGCGGCAATGCGTAAATCGATGCCGTGTAACACCGTTTGCCGGCCGCCGGCTTGCGGATAATCCTTGTAGACCTGGTTCAGTTCGATAATGGGCTGCATGGCGCTCGGCAAATTGGGGTATGTTACACGAGGTAACGAGACGCGAGGCAAAGGATTATGCCGCCAGCCGGAGGAGGGCAAGCAGTGACGTGGGTGAGGGTTTTTTGGTTTTTGGTTTGTCTGGTTTGGGTCGGCGCCGAGATTGGTCTGGCTCGACGCCGGAGTTCGGCGGATAGCGAAATCGCCTTCGCCGAACGCCATTCGCAACGCCGGCTATGGCTGATGATTACGCTCGGGCTGATATTGGCGCTGCTGTTCAAACAATTGGCGTTGTTGCCAATTCCGCTGGCCTATCTGCCGCGGCAAATATTGGCCTTGGCGATCTTTGCCGGCGGCTTGTATCTGCGTTATGCGGCGGTGATCGGTTTGGGCCGGTTTTTTACGACCCATGTGGCGATTTTGAATGGGCACCGCTTGATCGAGGACGGGCCCTATCGTTTGTTGCGGCATCCGGCCTATACCGGCCTGTTAATGGCGTTGGCCGCAGCCGGATTGGCAATGGGCGATGGTTTGGCGCTGTGCAGTTTATTGCTGTGTTCGGGCTGGGCCGTGGCAAACCGGATAAAAATTGAGGAACGCATGCTGGAACAAGAATTCGGCGATTCTTATCTTGTTTACCGGAAGCGTCGTTGGCGCTTGCTGCCATGGTTTTACTGAAACAGGTTGCAGGTTTTACGATGTTTATCGGTTTTTGTTTATAAGGCCATGGCACCGGGCAAAGGTATGCTCAAGGGTTGGCTGACGAGTTTGCTGGCGCTGCCGGCGTTCGGCCAAGCTTGCCTTGCCGACGGCCAATGGCACGGCCAATTGGTCGTGGCTAGCGATTACCTATGCCGGGGCTATTCCAAAAACCGGGGCACTCCGTTAGTTCAGGGCCGACTCGATTACCAGGATGCGAGCGGTTGGTTCGCCGGCGCGGGCGTTTCTCAAGCCAGTTTCGACGACCGCCACTATAAAAATTACGCCGATGCCGAAATCAAACCTTATCTGGGTTGGAGTCTGCCGCTCGCTGCCGGCTGGCGCGGCGAGGTCATGGCGGCCGGGTATATTTTCGACGGCAAAATATTCGGTAAAGCGGCCGATTACGCCGAGTTCTCCCAGCATATCGGGATTGGCTGATATCGTCCGTGCGGCTATTACGGTAACTCGGGGTGGCGCGAGCGCATCGCCCTGGAATTGCAGCTGTCGGATCTCATAATTAACGAAATGGTGTACCGCTTGATCGACGGGTCTCGACCCCAAGCGGACGTCAGCACTTAAAATCGAGTGACCGCTGATTGCCCATGAACAGTCTTTGAACAAAAATATCTCCAGGTCTTTAGCTTCTGTAAAACGTCAAAGGACAGCCAGAGTTCTGCCTTAGACCGGGGATTTTGTTAGATGACGTTTTCCCGAAGAAAGATTTGAACAGACGAGTCGCAGTCTAAATCAGCAGTGTCAGGAGGTATATTTTGTGAAAAACCTAGATTAATTGAGAATAAGTTCATTCTTAAGCATACCTCCTCTTGATGCCCAATGACACCCGAACATATCAGACTAACAGAAGCTCGCGACTCAAAATATCCCTGGAAAAAATGGGGGCCTTATTTAAGCGAACGGCAATGGGGTACGGTACGGGAGGACTATAGCGGCAACGGCGATGCCTGGAATTATTTTACCCACGATCAAGCCCGCTCGCGGGCCTACCGTTGGGGTGAAGACGGTTTGGGTGGCATTTCGGATGACCATCAGATTCTTTGTTTTGCTTTGGCGCTTTGGAATGGCAACGATCCGATTATCAAGGAGCGTGCGTTTGGTTTGACCAACAGCGAAGGCAATCACGGCGAAGATGTCAAGGAGTATTACTTCTATATGGACAGTACGCCTACGCATTCCTACATGAAATATCTGTACAAATATCCGCAGGCCGCCTATCCCTACGAAGATTTGATCAATACCAATCGCAAACGCAGCCGTGATGAATTGGAATACGAACTACTCGATACCGGGATTTTCAATGATGACCGCTATTTCGATGTCTTCGTCGAATATGCTAAAGCCGATGTCGAAGACATCCTGATTAAAATCAGTGTCAGTAACCGTGGGCCTGAAGCCGCGACCCTGCACGTATTGCCGACGCTCTGGTTTCGCAATACTTGGTCCTGGGCAGATGGTGGTACTAAACCCATACTGCATAAAGTCGAGAATGCTGCCGGCAGCGTTATTCATGCCCAGCATACTGATCCGCTGTTTCAGGAGTTCCTGAGCGACTATTATTTGTACTGTGATGGCAACGTGCCTTTGTTGTTTACCGAGAATGAAACCAATAACGTCCGCCTGTTCGGTGGACAGAATGCTAGCCCCTATGTCAAGGACGGCATCAACAACTATCTAATTCATGGACAACAGGATGCGGTCAATCCGGCTCAGGTAGGTACCAAAGCAGCCCCTCACCATCAACTGACAGTGGGTGCTGGAGAAACCCAAGTCATCCGCCTGCGCCTGGCCAGCACCCCGCCTGCCCAGCTCGGCAAGCCGTTATCGGGTTTTGATGAGGTGTTCCAAACGCGCTTGCAGGAAGCCGATACCTTTTATGACTTCATTACTCCCTCAGCAATCAAAGCAATCGATCCTGATCGAGCCAATCTGATGCGCCAAGCCCTGGCCGGCATGCTGTGGTCGAAGCAATATTTTTATTATGAGGTGGACAAGTGGCTCGAGGAGCATCACGTTACTCCTTGGTCGGGAGCAGAACAGCGCCATCGGATTCGCAACAGCGAATGGTTCCACGTTTGTTGCGATGACATTATCTCTATGCCGGATAAGTGGGAGTATCCCTGGTTTGCCGCTTGGGATCTGGCATTTCATATGCTGCCATTGTCAATCGTAGATTCGGATTTTGCCAAATCCCAACTGGACTTGATGCTGCGCAACGACTACCTGCACCCCAATGGGCAAATCCCGGCTTACGAATGGAACTTTGGCGATGTCAATCCGCCCGTGCATGCCTTCGCCACCATGCAAATCTATCTGATGGACAAGGCCCGCAATGACGGCAAAGGCGATATTGACTTTCTCAAATATGCCTTCTCGAAACTGCTGGTGAACTTCACTTGGTGGCTGAATCGCAAAGACAGAAACGGCAACAATGTGTTTGAGGGCGGTTTTTTGGGGCTGGATAACATTGGTGTGTTTGACCGCAGCGCGCCGCTACCTACTGGCGGCTTCCTGGAACAGGCGGACGGAACGGCCTGGATGATCTTTTTCAGCCAACAGATGTTGCGGATTGCGGTCGAACTGGCTGTTCACGATTCCCTGTTCGAAGAATTTGTTAGCAAATTTTTCGAGCATACGATGTGGATAGCCGGGGCGATGGATAAGCTGGGCAAACAGCAGGATGAAATGTGGGACGAAGAAGACGGGTTCTTCTATGATGTCTTGAGATTCCCGGATGGCTCTGCAACGCGTCTGAAAGTCCGCTCGATGGTCGGATTGCTACCGCTAGCGGCCGTGGCATTATTTGAAGAAACTGATTTTAAGAACTTGCCCAACTTCGTCCAGCGAGCGCAAGCCTTCTGCCGTCGCCACCCCGAACTCTTAGCGAATATGCATTTGCCCAGTCAGCCTGGTGCAGCAGGTCGCCGCATGTTGTCGGTGTTCAACGAGCAAAAATTGCGTCGGGTGCTGGCACGGATGCTGGACGAAAATGAGTTCTTCAGTCCTTACGGAATCCGTTCCTTGTCTCGCTATCACCAGGAGCATCCGTATGTGTTTCACTATGCGGGTAAGGAATACCGCGTTGGTTACCTGCCGGGCGATTCCAACACCGGCATGTTCGGTGGTAACTCTAATTGGCGTGGACCGGTATGGATGCCCGTTAATTTCTTGCTCAGTGCTTCACTCCTGCGTCTCTACGGTTACTATGGAGACACGTTTAAGGTGGAATGCCCGACCGGATCGGGGCAGTATATGACCCTTTTTGAGGTGGCGCAGGAACTCAATAAACGCTTGACCAATATCTTCCTCCACGATGACAACGGCCGTCGTCCGGTTTATGGCGGAAGCGAGAAGTTTCAAACCGATCCCCATTGGAAGGACTTAGTGCTGTTTTATGAATATTTTCACGGTGACAACGGAGCCGGCATTGGCGCCAGTCACCAGACCGGCTGGACGGGCTGTATAGCCAGAATCATTCAAGGTATGGGTGACATAACCAAAGACGTTTTGAACGGTGCCGATGTCGAGATGGCGGCGATAAAGAAGACGGTCGGAAAGTAACGAATGGGGTTAGGAGGGCTTACCCACAAAACCAAGAAAGGGTCGCATTGTTCATCGAGTTAGCTATGAAAAGGCAGTATAAGCCCGCGTAAACTGCCGATATTTGATTTACGCGGTAACTGGAGACAATAATCATGAACCAACATCCGAAAGCCCCAGCGATTAGCCATCAGTCCATGCTCGCAACGCTTCGCCTCGACGTGATTGCAGGTCTCACAGCCACAGCAGTGATTCTACCCAAGGCAATGGCCTACGCAACGGTAGCTGGCTTGCCGGTTGAAGTAGGCCTGTATACAGCCTTCATCCCAATGATTATTTATGCACTACTGGGCACATCGAGTGTGCTCAGTGTTAGCTCGACTACTACACTAGGGATCTTGGCCGGCACCCAACTTGCTCTGGTAGCGCCGGATGGCGATCCGGCAAGTTTGATGACTGCGACTGCAACATTAACCGGTCTGGTCGGCATTATGATGATTTTAGCTTCGTTGTTACGCTTGGGCTTCGTCGCCAGCTTCATTTCCTCTCCTGTCCTGACCGGTTTCAAGACGGGAATAGGTCTCGTGATCGTGCTAGATCAACTGCCAAAACTATTAGGCGTCCATATTGCCAAGCATGGCTTCTTCCGTGATTTGTTCAGTGTCATACATCACATACCGGAAAGCTCGCTGATCACGTTGGCGGTAGCCGTCGGGACACTGGCCGTGCTGAGCGTCATGGAACGGCTATGGCCTCATTCTCCGGCTCCTCTGGTCGCAGTCGGCGTAGGCATTGCAGTATCATGGTTTTTTGACTTGAATACACAGGGTGTATCAATTGTCGGAATCATTCCACAAGGCTTGCCGTCACTAACTTTACCGGATCTGACACTGATCGAGGAGTTGGTACCCGGTGCTCTCGGTATCGCATTGATGAGCTTCACCGAATCTATCGCGGCGGCGCGCGCATTTGCAAATAGCGCCGAGCCTACAATCAATGCCGATCGAGAACTGGTCGCCTTGGGAGCAGCTAATCTCGGTGGTGCGTTATATGGAGCGATGCCGGCTGGAGGAGGCACAACACAAACCGCAGTTATACGCGCTGCCGGCGGCCAATCGCAGAAAGCGTCTTTGGTAACGGCAAGCACAGCCTTGGCAACCATGCTTTTGATTGCGCCCTTACTGAGCTTTTTACCACACGCTACACTGGCGGCAGTTGTCATCGTCTATTCGGTTGGACTCATCAAGCCAGAGGAATTTATCGCCATCCGTAAGGTACGCACGATGGAGTTTGGCTGGGCAGTTGTCGCTTGTATCGGCGTTTTGATCTTTGGCACATTGAAAGGCATCATCGTCGCAATCATTGTATCCGTGATCGGATTAGTCAGTCAGGCCGCCAATCCAACAGTATATGTGATTGGACGTAAGCGCGGAAATGACGTGCTACGGCCTCTGTCACCCGAACACCCAGACGATGAAACCTTCGAAGGGCTGTTGATCCTGCGCCCAGAGGGACGCATTTTTTTCGTGAATACGCAGCAAATTGCAGATCAGGTTCGGGCTTTAGTGATTCAATATCAGCCACGAGTCCTGGTACTGGATATGAGTCGAGTTCAGGATATTGAGTACTCAGCGCTGCAAATGCTGATGGAGCGGGAAAAGCGCGCGACCGATGGCGGCGCCACGCTCTGGCTGGTGGGTCTAAATCCCAGTGTACTTGAGGTTGTCCGCCGTTCGGGTTTTGCCGACCGCCTTGGTCCCGAACGTATGTTGTTCAACGCTCGCGTAGCGATAGAGCGTTACCAAGCACAGCAGAAGTATAGAGACGTCTCTCAACAGATAACAATCCAACAATGCAGTTGTTAAATGGTTTTCTGGAGTGGCGGTTTTTTAAAGTTAAACCGCCACTAACGAAGAATTCACGACTGGCAAGTTATGGCCGGTCAGCGCCCGATCCAGACCATAGCATGACAATAAATCTCCTTAAACAACAGTTAGGAGATCGTCATGAACCAAGAAAATATAAGCAATCAACACTCGCCCTGGAACAAAGGCAGATTGATTGGACAGAAATCGCCACTAAAATTGAAGGAAATCTGGGCTATCCGTATCCGGCTGCAGATGGCCAAGAACACGCGAGAACTTGCGTTATTCAATCTTGCCATTGATAGCAAGTTACGGGGCTGTGATCTGGTCAAGCTTAAAGTCAGCGATGTTGCTCAAGGGGGTCGAGTGTCTTCCCGCGCGATCATAATGCAGCAGAAAACGCATAGACCGGTTCAATTTGAAATAACGGAACAAACCAGAGAGTCACTGGCAAATTGGATTAGTCAGGCTCAATTGAAATCCGATGAGCATCTTTTCCCAAGTCGAATTCATGCTTCGCCACATCTTTCGACGCGGCAATATGCCCGGATTGTTGAGCATTGGGTGACATCGATTGGCCTTGATCCAGCTGCCTGTGGTACGCACTCGATGCGACGGACTAAGGCTACGTTGATTTACCGTCGGACAAAGAATCTGCGTGCCGTTCAGTTATTGCTGGGCCATACTAAACTTGAAAGTACGGTAAGGTATCTCGGCATTGAAGGCGACGACGCGCTGGAGATTTCTGAACAGACAGAAATTTAGCCCCTCCAAAAAATAGCAGCCGTATGTTTTCGGCTGCTATCAATTTTGAACGGGCAAATGACGACCCACAGGCGACGGACGTATTTTTCACTTCCAGTGTCTGCTCCAATCCGTTTAACCGACATTTGTAGATCGCAGCACTGCATTCCACTGACGCTTGTTTATAGCAAAACCGCTGTATCAGTCGTCACAATCAGGCAGCACAAAGCGCAGCGGCCGAGTGCCTATCTTTGTCCCCGTAATCTCGTCGATGGCCACCGGTTTAATATCTGCCCCCGTTTCGACATCCTGTATCCGCACCAACGGACCTTCGCCGCGATACTGATGCCCCCAGGCACCGATCATGACCAGCACCGGCAGAAAGTCGCGGCCGGCGGCAGTCAGCACATACTCCTCGCGCGGCGGACGTTCCGAATACAGCCGTTTTTCCAATAATCCTTCCTCTGTTAACGTCGCCAGCCGCCGGGTCAGAATCGTCGGCGCGATGCCCAGACTTTTCCTAAATTGATCGAAGCGGGTCAGGCCGATATGGGCGTCCCGCAGTATCAAGAGGCTCCAGGTGTCTCCGAGGAACGCCAGGCAGCGAGCAATCGGGCAAGGGTCGGCGCAACTATTTTTATCGTTCATACTTTTTTAGTAGTGACTAAGTTTCTTTTTGATAGTAACATTGCTTTCAAAATGATAGTAACACTTAGTCGACAGACTATCCACCCTCAAAAGGAGATTCGATATGAGCAATAAAGACAACGCTGTAGCCCTGGTCACCGGCGCATCTTCGGGCATCGGGCTGGTAACGGCCAAGGCCCTGCAACAAGCGGGTTACCGTGTCTTCGGAACCAGCCGCAAGGCGGCAGCAAACATAGCCGGCATCACGATGTTGACCTGCGACGTCACCGACGAAACCTCGGTAAAGAACATGGTCGCTGAGGTCTTGAAGCAGGCGGGTCGTATAGACCTACTGGTCAATAATGCCGGCATCGGCTTGCTCGGTGGTGCGGAAGAGTCGTCCACTGCGCAGGCCCAGGCTTTGTTCGACGTGAACGTGTTCGGCATCACCCGCGTGACCAACGCCGTGTTGCCGACCATGCGCAACCAAAGAAAAGGCAGAATCGTCAACATCAGCTCGGTAATGGGCTTGATCCCGGCGCCTTACAACGCGCTGTATGCCGCGACCAAGCATGCCGTCGAAGGGTATTCCGAATCGCTCGACCACGAACTGCGCACCTTAGGCATCCGGGTGGTTCTGGTTGAACCGGCGTTTACCCGCACTGCGTTCGAAGCAAGCATTACCAAGCCCGATCAGCCGCTTGCCGTCTATGACTCGGTGCGTGCCAACATGGCCGCGCTGATGCAAAAGGGAGTGAACGAAGGCGATGCCCCTGAAGTGGTCGCCTATACAGTGTTGAAAGCCGCGACCGCCGCAACACCCAGAAGGCGCTATACCGCCGGAAAGCAAGCAGGCCAAGTACGTTTCCTGCGCCGTTTCCTCCCGGAAGCCATAGTAGATAAGAGTTTACGGAAGTTTAATAACTTGCCGGCCTGAGTTGCTCAACGAAAGAGAACGACATGATTCATTTTCGAAGAATTCCAAGAGAGGAAAGCAACATGCCGAAACCAAAACTCCCATCACTACGAGCCACCAGCATACGCTGGCCGTTGATCGCTTTGTTGCCGATGACGATAATCGCCGGTTGCAACGACCAGGACAAACCAACGCCAGCGATTTCCCGCCCGGTAAAAGTGTTTCGAGTCGAACAGAACGCCGCAGCCGACGCTAGAAGCTTTGCCGGAGAGGTCAGGGCAAGAATCGAGACGCCTCTATCCTTCCGGGTAGCCGGTAAACTGCTGGAGCGCAAAATTGACGTTGGCGATCAGGTGCATAAAGGCCAACTGCCGGCAATACTGGACAACACCGATTACCGCCTCGCCGTGCAGGCCATCAAAGCCCAACTGGCTTCCGCCCGGGCCGACAGCAATTTCTTGCGCGACGATCTGGCGAGATACCGCGAGCTGCTGGCCCAACAAGTCATCAGCCCACCGGAGTTCGAGCGGCACGAAACCGCTTATACCACGGCGCGGGAGCGGACGGCGGCACTGGAAGCGCAATTGGACCAAGCGCTTAACCAGCTGACCTATACCGAGCTGCATGCCGACCGCGACGGCGTGGTCACGGCGCTGGCTGTCGAGGCCGGGCAAGTGCTGGCGGCCGGTCAGGCCGTGGTGACGCTGGCCCAGCTCGACGAAAAGGAAATCCATTTCGACGTTCCCGAGCATCACCTGCAAGAAACCCGGTGCCAACAAGACGTCAGCGTATCTTTGTGGTCCGACGATAACCGGCGGTTCAAGGCCAGAATCCGCGAGATCGCCTCGGCCGCCGATCCGGCCAGCCGCACCTACCGCGTCAAGGCCACCTTGCTGGAAGGCCTGGATGCCGCGCAATTGGGCATGACGGCGACGGTTCAACTCGCCGCAAACACCGCCTCCCGCATCACCGTTCCGCTTTCGGCAATCTATACCCCGCAAAATCAGCCTGACTATCCTTTAGTCTGGCTGGTCGACGAACAGGCGGCCACGGTCAAATCCATGCCGGTTAAGCTGGGCGAAACGCTGGCCGGCGAACACATTGCCGTCGAGGGGGTAGCCCCTGGTCAATTGCTGGTCAGCACCGGCGTCCGGCGTCTGGCCGAGGGCCAGTCTGTCCGCTTGCCGACAGAAAATGCATCGGCTAAAGAGGGACAATTATGAAAGCCTTCAACCTAAGCGAATGGGTGCTTAAACACCGCTCCTTCATCGGCTTTATGCTCGCACTGACAGTGCTCGGCGGGATGTTCGCCTATTACAATTTGGGCCAGCAGGAAGACCCGCCGTTCACCTTCCGGATTATGGTGGTCAAGACCCTCTATCCCGGCGCCACCGCGCTGGAAGTCGAGCAACAGTTGACCGACAGGCTGGAGAAGAAAATCCAGGAACTGCCGAATCTGGATTACCTGCGCAGTTATTCCAAACCCGGCGAATCGGTGATTTTCGTCACGCCGCGCGAGGATACGCCGCCTAAGGAAATCCCGGAGCTTTGGTACCAAGTGCGCAAGAAGGTCGACGACATCCGTATGACACTGCCGTCCGGCAGTATCGGGCCGTTTTTCAACGACGAATTCGGCGACACCTATAGCCTGATCTACGCGTTTTCCGGCGAGGGCTTTAATTATGCCGACCTGAAATTGGCGGCCGATTCGGTCCGCCAACAGCTGTTGCGGGTCAAGGATGTCGAGAAGGTCGATTTGATCGGCGTACAGGACGAAAAGATTTTCGTCGAGTTTTCCGACAAGAAGCTGGCCGAATTGGGCTTGGATACGGCAGCGGTCGCCCAGGCCTTGCAGGCGCAGAACGGCATGGCGCCGGCCGGCACGGTGTTTTCACCTCAGCGCAATCTGCCGATACGCCTGACCGGCTCGTTCGATTCGGAACATAGCGTTGCCAATATGGCGGTGCGTATCGCTAATCGAACCTTCAAGGTCGGCGACTTTGCCAATGTGGCGCGAGGCTATGTCGATCCGGCGGAATTCAAAATGCGCTTCAACGGCAAACCGGCGCTTGGTCTCGGCGTGACGATGAACAAGAAAGGCAACGTTATCGATCTGGAGCAAGCCTTGGACGAGACGCTGAACCGTTTAACCAGCGAGCTACCGTTAGGCATGGACGTGCAGCCGGTGGCTAATCAAGGCCATGTGGTGAAAAAGCAGATGGCGGAATTCGGCCGAACTTTCTTTGAGGCGCTGGCGACCGTGTTGGTGGTGAGTTTCTTGAGCCTGGGCTGGCGTACCGGTTCCGTGGTGGCGCTGACTGTGCCGCTGGTGCTGGCCGCCACCTTATTGGTCATGCTGCTGTGCGGCATCGATCTACAGCGGATTTCATTGGGTGCTTTGATTCTGGCGCTGGGCCTGCTGGTGGACGACGCGATGATTGCTGTCGAGATGATGGCCCGCAAGCTGGAAGAAGGCTGGGACCGGATGCGTGCCGCGACCTATGCGTATACTGCCACCGCCTTTCCGATGCTGACCGGCACCTTGATCACCATCGCCGGTTTCCTGCCGGTGGGTCTGGCGCAATCCTCGGCCGGTGAATATACGGTGGCGATTTTCCAGGTGGTCGGCATTTCCCTGATACTGTCTTGGATAGGCGCGGTGGTATTCACCCCGTATTTGGGATTTTTGATCCTCAAGGTGCATGCCAACGGTGAGCAAACGGCCCACGACCTGTTCGATACGCCGTTCTACAACCGCTTGCGCCGCTGGGTGGATGCCTGTGTAGCGCACCGTAAGAAAGTCATTGTCGCCACCCTGGCTTTGTTCGGCCTGGGTGTGGTGGCTTTAACCCATGTCCCCGAACAGTTCTTTCCGCTGTCCAACCGGCCTGAAGTCATCGTCGACCTGTGGTTGCCGGAAGGCAGTGCCTTTGAGCAAACCGAAGCCGCCGCCAAACGCATGGAAGCGCTATTAGCCAAGGACGAGGACGTGGAGCATGTCGCCAGCTATATCGGCAGCGGCACGCCGAGGTTTTTTATGTTGATCGTGCAGCAACTGGCGAATACCAATCTGGCCGAATTGGTGGTGATGACCAAGGATAATGTCGCGCGCGAACGGGTGATGCAGCGGGTCCGGCAGATTCTGGCGACGGATTTTCCGAATGTTCGCGGCCGGGTGAAGCGCCTGAATGTCGGGCCGCCGATGGATTATCCGTTGACGTTCAGGGTGCTCGGCGAAAACCCCAACATCGTGCGCGGCATCGCCGAGCGGGTGGCCGACGTCGTGCGCAACCATCCCGGCACCGTGGATGTCAACGACGACTGGCATGACCGCATGCCCTCGTTCCGCCTGATGCTGGACCAGGACAAGGCCCGCGCGGTCGGCGTTTCGACGGCCAGCTTGTCGCAAGCCTTGCAGGCGCATTACGCCGGCATTCCGGTCGGGCAATTGCGCGAACAGGATAAGTTGATAGACATCGTCTGGCGGGCCAGCCCCGAATTGCGTAGCGCCGCCGACGAATTGCCTGACGTCGCGGTACGCACGGCCAATGGCAAGTCGGTATCGCTGTCGCAGTTCGTCAAATTCGAGACCGTGTTCGAAGACGGCGTGCGTTGGCGCCGCAACCGCTTCCCGACTATCTCGGTGCGCGCCGACGTGGCCGACGGTAAGATGGCTCCGGACGTGGCGGCGGAAATCGTCCCGAAACTTAAATCCATACAGGACAGCTTGCCGGCCGGTTATTTCGTCGAAACCGGCGGTTCCAAGGAAGACGCGGTGACCGCGCAGAAGTCGATTCTGATCTGGATTCCGCTGGTGCTGATCGCCACGCTGATCTTGTTGATGATGCAGCTGCAGAATCTGTCCAGGACTTTCATGGTGTTCAGCACCGCGCCGCTGGGCGTGATCGGCGCGGCCTTCGCCTTGCTGTTGTTCCGGGCGCCGTTCGGTTTCGTGGCCTTGCTGGGCATTCTGGCGCTGGCCGGCATGATCATGCGCAACTCGGTGATTCTGGTCGACCAGATCGATCAGGACGAACAGTCGGGACTCGACACCTGGTCGGCCATCGTCGAATCGACAGTGCGGCGCTTTAGGCCGATCATGCTGACTGCGGCGGCCGCCATCCTGGCGATGATTCCGCTGTCGCGCAACGACTTCTTCGGCCCGCAGGCCATCGCGATCATGGGTGGGCTGACGGTGGCGACCGCGTTGACGGTGTTCTTCCTGCCGGCGCTGTATGCGGCTTGGTTTGGGGTGGGGCGTGGAGACGCCAAAGTACCGTAGGTCGGGGTAGGCGCTAGCCGTAACCCGACACACCAGGCTTCGAAGTGTCGGGTTACGCTATCGCTAACCCGACCTACAGGGCTGAATGCAATGAAGCCAAACGTTTTGATTTTGTTGGGCTTCGCGTTGCCCAACCTACATTGCGACTGTCTCCGAAGAGAGGCGACAACTCCCACTTACGATAATCCTCGCGGGTACCGCGCGAAGCGACCACGGAGTTTTACAATGAATAAAAGAGTTTTAATACCGCTAACCATCCTGTCCTTGGCTAGTCAAATCGCCTGCACGCCCACCCGCGTCGGCGACCAAGTGGCGCTGAATAGCCCGGCAAGCTGGCATCACGCGCCCACTGCTCAAACTGCCGAAACGGCTGATCTAAAGACTTGGTGGCAAGGTTTCGGCGATCCCTTGCTGAATGAATTGATAGACAAGGCCTTGGCCGCCAACCACGACCTCAAGATCGCCACCGCCCGCGTCCGCGAAGCCAACGCGATGGTCACCGTCGCCGAAGCGGCGTTGTATCCCAGCCTCGATTTCTCACTGTCCGGTGGTCGGGAAAAACGCATCGACCGCATCGTCGGCGTGCCGAGCGGGCAAGGCATCAAATTGATTACGCCGACCGCCGATGCGGTCAGCGGCGGCTTGGCTGCACGCTGGGAAACCGACTTGTTCGGCGGCCGGCATTTGGAAGCGGAGGCCGCCGCCGCGCAAGCCGAAGGCAGCAAGGAAGGTTTGCATGCGGCGCAAGTCGGTCTGTTAGCGCAAGTGGCGACCAACTATCTGGAGCTGCGCGGCGTGCAGCAACGCACCGGCATTCTGCAAAGCAATATAGCCTTGCAGCGCGAGCGGCTGAGGACTTTGCAGGTTTTTCATAAAGCCGGGCTGGCTAACGAGGCGGATATTGCCCGCCAGCAAACGCTGTTGCACGGCACCGAAGCGGCGCTGCCGGTACTTGCCAACGCCGGGCAAAAGCTTATCCACCGTTTGGGCGTATTATTGGGCGAGCCGCCGGAAAACCTGGAACAGCGGCTGGCCTTTGCCGGCCCGTTGCCGAAACAAGCGCCGGCCATGCCCAACCTATTACCGGCCGATTTACTGGCGCAACGTCCCGACTTGCGTCTGGCGCAAACCGAAGTCAGCGCGGCGGCGGCCAGCCTGGGTTCGGCGCGGGCCGATCTCTATCCGAAACTGGTGCTGTCGGCCAGCGGCGGCCTCGGCGCGCTGGCGGTCGGCGGTTTTCCAAGTCTGGCCGACAGCGTCTATGCCTTGGGAACCGGCCTTTCCGCACCAATCTTCAACGCCGGCCGCATCCGCGCCCATATCGCCGCCGCCGATGCGCGGCTGGATCAGGTCGCGACCAATTACGAGAAGACTTTTTTGCTGGCCCTGGAAGACGTGGAAAACGCCTTCGTCGCGCACCGTTCCGCGACGGATAGCTTGGGCCAATTGACAGCAGCAGAAACCTCGGCGGAAAAAGCTTACCGGCTGGTTGACGCCCTGTATCAACGCGGTGTAGGCGATTATCTGGCGGTGCTGGATGCCCAGCGCAGCAAGCTGGCCGTCAGCGACGAACGCACCAAAGCCGAAACGGCGGCCGGCGTAGCGATGGTGTCGATTTACCGGGCTTTCGGCGGCGGCTGGATGTTTGATAGTGCTATCAATAAAGCCTCGATATGGTAATCATCGGTTCTAAAAGTTATGGGGCCGCTAAATCCCACAAAGCTGACGCTTTTCGAGGTAAATTTGTGGGAGGTAGCAGTCAGCTTTTGGCCGAGACTTATCGGTCCAGATTTCAGAAATTACGAGATCTTACAGCAGCAAGACAAGCAAGTGTTTTCTGTGCAACCGATGCAGAGTTTTCAGGTGTTGGCGACTACGGCGGGTGCCGCGCCGGCTTATAACGACCCTTACCTGAATTTGCAAACCGCTTTCAATGCACTGCGAATAGCCGATTTGTAACGAGTCACCACCGGCCGGGGCGTGCGTATCGCCCTGATCGATACCGGCGTGGATACCGGGCATCCCGATTTGCAAGGCCAAATCCGTTATTCGGAAAACACGGCGCCGAAACCCGCCGACCAGAATTGGGCCGATCTGCACGGCATGGCAGTGGCCGGCGTGTTGGCGGCTCGACCCGACAACGCTATCGGTATTGCCGGTATCGCGCCGGAGGCCGACGTGTAGGCGTTTCGGGCCTGTCGGCCGGAGAAACCGAATACGCTGGCCGCACGTTGCAACAGTTTTACGTTGGCTTTAGCCTTGAACCAGGCGATGCGGCTGGGCTGTCGGATCGTCAATCTGAGTTTGAGCGGGCCGGAGGATTTTCTGTTGCGGCAGTTGATAGAAGCCGCCTTGGCCGAAGGTATCGTGGTCGTGGCGGCGGTGCCGGGTAAAGGGCAGGGCGGCGGTTTTCCGGCCAATATTCCCGGCGTCATTGCCGTCAATCAAGCCGGACCGGAACCGGCCCGCTGAGGCGCGAAAATCGGAGAGGCCGATCCGCCGGATTTATATTTCGCCGGCTGCTAACCGGATTTAGGGATGGCGCTTAAAGCCGACGTTGCGGCAGCGGGCCGCAACGCCGATAGAGAAATTAACCGAACAAATCGTCCAGATATTTTTCGGCATCCAATGCGGCCATGCAGCCGGCGCCAGCCGAGGTTATGGCTTGTTTGTAATGTGAGTCCATCACGTCGCCGGCGGCGAATACGCCAGGCACGCTGGTCGCGGTGGCGTTGCCGTGGATGCCGCTTTTAACGACGATGTAGCCGTGGTCCATCTCCAATTGGCCGGCGAAGATGTCGGTATTCGGCGTGTGGCCGATGGCGATAAATACGCCGTGCACGTCCAGTTCCTTGGTCGAGCCGTCCACAGAACTTTTGATGCGCAGGCCGGTGACGCCCATCTCATCGCCCAATACCTCGTCCAACTCATGGTTCCATTCGATACGGACGTTGCCGGATTTGGATTTTTCGATCAACTTGTCGGACAGGATTTTCTCGGAACGGAATTTATCGCGGCGATGGACGACAATCACCTCGGAGGCAATGTTAGCCAGATACAAGGCTTCTTCGACCGCGGTATTGCCGCCACCAATTACTGCGACCGGCTTGTTGCGGTAGAAAAAACCGTCGCATGTCGCGCAAGCCGATACGCCTTTGCCTTTAAAGGCTTCTTCGGATTCCAGGCCCAGATACTTGGCCGAGGCGCCGGTGGCGATGATCAAGGCGTCGCAGGTGTAAACGCCGGCGTCGCCGGTCAGCGTGAACGGCTTTTGCGACAAATCGGCGGTGTGGATGTGGTCGAAGATCACTTCGGTATTGAAGCGTTCGGCGTGGCGCAGCATGCGATCCATCAATTCCGGACCTTGCACGCCGTCGACGTCGCCCGGCCAGTTGTCGACTTCGGTAGTGGTGGTCAATTGTCCGCCTTGCTGCATGCCGGTGATCATTACCGGATTCAGGTTGGCGCGCGCGGCGTAAACGGCTGCGGTGTAGCCGGCCGGGCCGGAACCTAAGATTAAAAGTTTGCAATGCTTGGCTGCAGCCATTTTCTCGATCTCCATGCGGGTTAGGGTAAAACGATTATATGGGCAATCCCCCCGGGATTAAACCGCCAACGTCCGGGAGGCGAGCATAAATCGTTGGCTTGTGGCGGCTGCTATGCGCAGTGAACCCGTTAAGTGTGGCATTGTTCGTTTTGGAGAAATCGTCAATGTCGCTAACGGTTAACAAAAGCGGTAATTTGTGGCTAATCTTTGGGTGGCACTGGTGTGCGGACTGAGTTTGTGAGTTTATGTGGGATGTGGTTCGGGAGACAGCTAATGGGCGAATATATGACCAAAACCGCGACACGAGCCAGGATTGGCTCAATTGGCCTGGCTGGCGCGATCGTCTTTTGCGCACTGCTTTGGCAAGTTTTCGACCAGCAGCAAAAAATACTGGCGGCCCACCAATGGGTGGTTCATACCACGCAAGTGCAGGACGTGGGGCACCAGTTGGCTACGGAAGTCTTGGAGGCGGCAACGGCGGTTCGGGGGTATTTGCTGGTTGGCAAGCCGGAGTTTTTGCCTCACTACCGCGAGGCCAATCAAAAATTACCCGCATTACATGCGAAGCTGGTCGAGCTCACTCGAGACAATACCGAGCAACAGACGCTTTTGGCCGAACTGCAACCGCTGGTTGAACGGCGGATGCGGCTTAACGAAAAAATGGTCGATCGTTATGCCGATTCCGACACCGCGGAGAAGATGCGTTTGATTGGCGAAAGTCACTTGCTGAACCAGAACATAAGAGATTCATTAAACCGATTGCGTGACTCCGAGGCTCGCTTACTGACGGAACGGGAGGCGCTGATGCAACACGGCGCCCGCTGGATTCTGGTCTGGAATGTCGCGATCGTTTTGTTATTGAGCTTGGTCAGCGCCGCATTGGTGTGGTCGTTGCTCCGGGAGTGGCGGCAACGGCGGGATGTCATGGAGCAATTGGAACTGGCCAACAGCGAACTGGAGAGCCGCAATGCCAACTTGGCCGTAGCGAACGAGGCGATTTCGGAAGCCAACCGGCTGAAGACCGAGTTTTTGTCGGCAATGAGCCATGAGTTGCGTACGCCGCTGAATTCGATCATCGGTTTCACCGGCTTGCTGAGAATGGGGATTGCCGGCCAATTGAACGACGAGCAGAAAAAACAATTGAACATGGTCAACGATTCGGCCCAGCATTTGCTGCATTTGATTAGCGATTTGTTGGACTTGTCGCGAATCGAGAGCGGCCGGGCGGAGTTGGCCGAAGACAGTTTCGACTTACGCGACGTGGTAGCCGAGGCTTGCGCGGTGGTAGCGCCGCTTGCCGCGAAAAAGCAGTTGATTTTGAATAACGCTTGCTGCGATTTGCCGCTGGCGGTGGCCAGCGATCGGCGCAAAACCTATCAGATCTTGTTGAACCTGGTAAACAATGCCGTGAAGTTTTCCGAGCGGGGTAGCATCGATCTGACCTGCGAGGCCTTGCCGCACGCCTGGCGCATTTGTGTCAGCGACCAGGGTATCGGCATCAAGCCCGAGCATCAAGCCATGCTGTTTCAAGCCTTTCGTCAGGTGGACGGTTCCGCGCGGCGAGTTTACGAAGGTACGGGCCTGGGTTTGTACCTGTCGAAAAAATTGGTGGAAATGCTGGGCGGCGATATTTCCGTGACCAGCGAGTGGGGGAAGGGGTCGCGGTTTTGCTTTACCTTGCCGCGCAACGCCGAAAATCCTGGAGAGCAGCCATGAAGGCAAAGATTTTGATTGTCGAAGATAATCCGCAAAACCTGTATCTGATCGAATTTCTGCTGCGTAGCGCTAACATCGCCACCGTCAGTGCGGCCAACGGCGAGCAGGCTTTGGCAATGGCGCGTAGCGAGAGACCGGACCTGATTTTGATGGATATCCAGATGCCGGAAATGGATGGTTACGAAGCCACCCGTAAGTTGAAGAGCGATCCCGAAACCCGGAATATACCGGTTATAGGCGTTAGTTCCTATGCGATGCCGTCGTCGCGCAAGGAGGCCTTGGCTGCCGGGATGGCCGCTTATATTGAAAAACCCCTGATTCCGGAAACCTTCCTGTCGCAACTGCAGCCGTTTTTGCCATGAAAATCCTCTGTGTCGAAGACAACGACGATTCGCGTTATTTGCTTGAGGCCCTATTAGGTGCCCAACACCACCAAGTCCTCAGCGTCGCTGACGGCGAGGCCGCTTGGCAACTGTTGCAGGAGCAAGCGGTCGATTTGATTATTTCCGACATCATGATGCCGAAGCTGGACGGCTTTGACTTGTGCTATCGGGTCAAGAGAGAAGCCGGATTGGCGGCGACGCCGTTTGTATTCTATTCGGCATCGTACACGCAGCCAGGCGATATTCGTTTCGCGTTGCGGCTGGGAGCGGACCGATTTTTGATTAAACCGGTGCCGCCCGAGCAACTGTTGGCGGAGCTGGACGCTATTTGTGCCAAAACGAAGGAGCGGGGCGCGGCTAGCCAGCAGTTGGGCGAGCATGAGTTTCTGATCGGTCATGCCGAGCGCATGGGGCAAAAGCTCAGCAGCATTCATCAGCGATTGGATCGGGCCAACGCCCGGTTGGAGCAAACTCGTCAGGAACTCAGCGAGGCCCGGCGACTATTGGGTTTGTTGGTGGACCACAGCAGCGACGCCGTATTGGTGGTCGATACTACCGGCCGGTTTTTGTCCAGCAATGCCAGTCTGCAAAAACTGCTAAATCGGCATGTGTTGCCAACCGCGTTGGTGGATATTTTGCCCGCCGCCCATTGCCAGGAATTGCTGGGTCTCGTCGCCAGCGAGACCCAGTCGCCTTGCGATTTCCATGAGGTACTGGCGATAGGGGAGGCTAGGGTATTCGTCACCGCGTTGCCGGTCAGTTATCAGGGCGAGGCGGCTTTGCTGCTATTGCTGCGAAATTTGCGCGGCTACGCCGAATTTGCCACCCGGCATTTATTGGATCAGCACGTGCTGAAAAATCTGACCGAAGGCGTGATGATCACCAACGCCGACAACAAAATCATTTCGGTCAATCCGGCGTTTACCCGGATCACCGGCTACAGCGAATACGAGGTGCTGGGCAAAAATCCGCGTTTTTTGAAATCGGGCAGCCAAGATCTGGCGTTTTATCGGCGCATGTGGTCGACGCTCTTGACCGAGGACCAGTGGCAGGGGGAAATCTGGAACCGCCGGAAAAATGCCGAATTGTATCCGGAGTGGCTATTCATCAGCGCCGTGCGGGATGATGCCGGCGCGATTCAGTTTTACGTGGGGATTTTCAACGATATCAGCGAACACGAGGAAGCGCGGCGCCATATCGAGCATCTGGCGCACCACGATCCCCTGACCGATACGCCGAATCGCACTTTGCTGCGCTATCGATTGAGTGATGCGCTGGTGCACGCGTGCCGCGACCAGCGCAATGTGGCTTTGTTATTTCTGGATGTGGACCGGTTCAAGAGCATCAACGATTCGCTCGGCCACCACGTTGGCGATGAAGTCATCAAGATCGTCTCCCAGCGTCTGAAAACCAGCGTGCGCCAGGCCGATACCGTCGGGCGGCAGGGCGGCGACGAGTTCGTGTTGGTGTTGGCCGAGCTAAACAGCCGCGAGGTCGTCAACCGCATTGCCGACAAGATCATGCGCGCGATTGCCCAGCCTTGCCTGATCGACGGTCGGGAGGTACATGTCACGTGCAGCATCGGCATTGCGGTCTATCCCCAGGATGGCGAGGACGAAACCGCCTTGATCAAGAATGCCGACGCCGCGTTATACAAGGCCAAAGCCGAGGGGCGCAACAATTACCAGTTTTACTCGGCGGATTTGAATCGCGCTTCCGAACAGCGTCTGGAGCTGGAAACGGCTTTGCGCCATGCTGTCGAACGCGACCAGCTGCGCTTGGTTTATCAGCCGCAATACCGCCTGGCGGACGGCAGGTTGGTCGGTTGCGAGGTGTTGGCCCGGTGGCGGCATCCCGAGCTCGGCGAGGTGCCTCCGGGCGAATTCATTCCGTTGGCCGAGGAAACCGGACAAATCAACGCGATCGGCGAATGGATTCTGCGGCGGGCTTGTGAGCAGGCTGGTGCCTGGCGCCAGGCCGGTTTGCCGGAGTTGACGTTCGCGGTGAACCTGTCCGCCATCCAGTTCCGCCGTCCGACCTTGACCAGCGAGGTTGGCGAAATTCTGGATCAAACCGGCTTGCCGGCCAGCCAGTTGGAACTGGAGTTGACCGAGGGCATTTTGATGCGCGAGGCCCACAATACGCTGGAGACCTTGCGCCTGTTCAAGGGTATGGGCATCGAATTGTCGATTGACGACTTCGGCACCGGTTATTCGAATCTCGCCTATTTGAACCGGTTTTCAGTCGATAAATTGAAGATCGACCAATCGTTTGTACGCGGCCTACCTAATAATCCGAATGATCTGGCCATCGTTCAGGCCATCATCCAGATGGCACACAGCCTGGGTTTGACGGTGATCGCAGAAGGAGTCGAGACCGCGGATCAACGCGACGTGTTGATTGAAAACGGCTGCGATCAAGCTCAAGGCTACTGGTTTGCCAAGCCGTTGGAAGTCGATGAATTCGAACGGTTGTGGCAAAGCCGGCCCGATTGTTATGGCCGTTAGGTCACGAAGGGGGCGGGTTTCCCGGTCGCACCTCGCCTAAGCTTGATCATTGCCCGGACGAGCTTGGTCTGTGCGGCTCCGTTTATCCGGCCGCCGGCCGTTTCAGCTAATGTGAAATCGATTTTTATCATCTATAATCAGGTTTTCGTTACGCTTTTATCGTGAGCCGATACCCATGGTTGCTGTTGTGGAAGAGAGAGACGCGCGAGGATATCGCGAAATCGCATTGCTGGGCTGTTCCTGCTTCGCACTGTTCTTTTTGATTGCCTTACTGACCTTCAACTCCAACGATCCGGGTTGGAGCCATAGCACGTCCTACCAATCGATCAGCAACGCCTGCGGCGTGTTCGGTGCCTGGCTGGCCGATTTCGTGTTGAGCTTTCTCGGTTTGATGGCCTATCTGATTCCGGTCATGGTGTTCTGGTACGGCTACATGGTCTATCAGGGTCCGAACCAACAACAGGCCAGCCAGTGGTTGGTCGCGGCGCGCTCGATCGGTTTTCTGGCTACCGTCGTGTCCGGTTCGGCAATTTTGTTTTTACACCTGCATTTTCTGCGCACCAAAGTCGATCTGCCGGAAAGTCCGGGCGGCATTTTGGGCCGGGAAATCGGCGACGCGCTGGTGCATTTGTTGGGCAATTCCGGCTCGACCTTGCTGTTGCTGGCGATTTTCATGACCGGTGTAACCATGTTTACCGGCTTGTCCTGGCTGATGGTGATGAGTTTGATCGGCAAATGCGCAATGAGCGCTTGCTCGGTTGTCGGCCGCCAAGCTGTGACCGGTGCCGAACGTTATCGCAGCAGCGAAAAACCGGTGCGGGCCGAAGCCAAAAAAGTGCGGATCAAACCGGAAACCAAAGCCGAATCCAGAACAGACGAAGCGCCGCGCGCCAAACCGCAAATTCAGGTCGTGGAATCCGTGTCCGCCAAGCCCGCCGAAACGGTCAGGCCGCTGCGGCGTAAGGACAGCAAGGCCTTGGAAAATTTGGACGACAGCGCGTTCCTGAACGCATTGCCGCCGTTGTCGTTGCTGGACAAGCGCGAGATCAAGGTCAAACGCTATTCGAAAACCGAGTTGGAGGAAATTTCGCGTCAGGTCGAGGACGTTTTGAACGATTACGGCATTGCCGCCGAAGTGGAAGCGGTGTTGCCGGGTCCGGTTATCACCCGTTTCGAATTGCGGCTTGCCGCCGGCGTCAAGGTCAGCCGGATCAGCAGTCTGGCCAAGGACTTGGCGCGCGGCCTGTCGGTGACCAGCGTGCGTATCGTCGAAATCATCGAAGGCAAATCCGTTATCGGTCTGGAAATTCCGAACCAGGAGCGGGAAATGGTGTCGCTACGCGATTTGCTGGTATCGGACGAATTCGAGCGGGCCAAATCCAAGCTCAGCATCGCGATGGGCAAGGACATCGCCGGCACCCCGGTGGTGGCCGACCTGGCGAAAATGCCGCATGCGTTGGTGGCCGGTACCACCGGTTCCGGTAAGTCGGTAGCGATCAATACCATGATTCTGAGTTTGCTGTACAAAGCCAAGCCGGAAGACGTGCGGATGATCATGATCGACCCGAAGATGTTGGAGTTGTCGGTGTACGAAGGCATCCCGCATTTGCTGACGCCGGTCGTTACCGATATGAAGGATGCCCAGAACGCCTTGCGTTGGGCGGTGGCGGAAATGGAGCGGCGCTACAAATTGATGTCGAAAGTCGGCGTGCGCAATCTGGCCGGTTACAACCATGCCATCAAGGAAGCCGAAGCGGCCGGCCAACCGATCCGCGATCCGCTGTTCAATCCGCAAACCCCGATTCCATTGGATGATTATCCCTATCTGACCACGTTGCCCAGTATCGTCATCATTATCGACGAGTTGGCCGACATGATGATGGTGGTGGGCAAGAAGGTCGAGGAACTGATCGCGCGTTTGGCGCAAAAAGCCCGCGCTGCCGGCATCCATTTGGTGTTGGCGACCCAGCGGCCGTCGGTGGACGTCTTGACCGGGTTGATCAAGGCCAACGTGCCGACCCGGATTTCGTTTCAGGTCTCTTCGCGCATCGATTCGCGGACCATTATCGACCAGGGTGGTGCCGAAGCTCTATTGGGCAACGGCGACATGCTGTTCCTACCATCCGGCACCAGCATTCCGTTGCGCGCTCACGGCGCCTTCGTCGACGACCACGAAGTACATCGGGTGGTCGAGTTCATGAAAAAAACCGGACCGACCGACTACCTGGACGAAATTACCCAGGAACGCACCGACAGCGGCGAAGTGGCGGGCTTGGACGGGGAAGACAGCGAGTCCGACCCGTTGTACGACGAAGCGGTGGCCTTCGTCACCGAGTCGCGCAAGGCTTCGATTTCCAGCGTCCAGCGCCGCTTTAAAATCGGTTACAACCGCGCGGCGCGGATTATCGAAGACATGGAAAACGCCGGCGTGGTCAGTTCGCCGGAAACCAACGGCTCCCGCGAAGTGCTGGCGCCGCCGCCGCGCTGAAGCGGATGAATCCCGCCATCGGCGCTTTGCTGGCCATCCTTGCCGTATCGGCGTTGGGCGGCTGGCTGCTGAGCCGTAACAAACCGGTCGAAAAACCGGTTAAAGCCATGTTGTTCGTCGGTTATTTTTGGGGCTTGGCTTTTTCTTTATTGATATTGGCGGTGCTGGCCTACTTGGGCTGGCAGCGTTTTGCGATCTAATGACTATGAATTCCGATTGGATAGGCTATCTGGCCGCGGCGCTGACCACCGCTTCGTTTTTGCCGCAGGCGGTGATGACCGTCAAAACCCGCGATACCTCGTCGCTGTCATTGGGCATGTACAGCCTGTTTACATTGGGTGTGCTGTTGTGGCTGATTTACGGCGTGTTTCTGGCGAACTGGGCGATTATTATTGCCAACGCCGTGACATTCTTGCTGGCCGCGGCGATTCTGGCGGTTAAGCTGCATAACTCGCTGCGCAAATAGCGCCGGGTGTTTCCGGTGTTGCCAATATTCGGCGGACAGAAATCCGTCGTATCAGCCATAACTTGCTACAATGCGCGCCCTTCCGATCCGCATGGTAAAGGCTGCAGCCAATGAAAGTAAGAGAAAAACGACACGGTCTGGTATTGGTACATACCGGTGAAGGCAAGGGCAAGTCGTCCAGCGCGTTCGGCATGGTGTTTCGTGCCGCGGGTTGGGGCATGAAGGTTTGCGTGATCCAGTTTATCAAGGGCCAGTGGCAGACCGGCGAACAGAAGGCGGCGACTCGCTTCGACGAGATCGAGTGGCATGCACTGGGCGACGGCTTTACCTGGGACACCAAAAATCCGGAGCAGGATATCAAGACCAGTCGCGAGATCTGGGAGTTTGCCAAACAGAAGATCCAGTCGGAACAATTCGATCTGGTCGTGTTGGACGAAATCAACTACTGCTGCGGCTACGGCTGGATCAGCGGCCAGGAAATCGCCGATTTCGTTCGTCAGCATAAACCCGGTTGGCTGCATTTGGTGCTGACCGGGCGCAATGCGGCGCCTGAAGTGATCGAAGTCGCCGACACCGTTACCGAAATGACCCGTATCAAACACGCCTACCAGGCCGGAATCAAAGCCGAGCAGGGCGTTGAATTTTAAGCTGAAAAAAAACCGGGCTTCTGGCAAAATTGCCGCCTTTTTCAATCCAGGCAAAGACCACTATGCAACAAGCAATCGAATTGATCAAAAAGTACTATCAAGCATTCAACGACGGCGACATGGACACATTCCTGAGCTTGTTGACCGATGACGTGGTGCACGACATCAATCAAGGCGGCCGCGAGCAAGGTAAGGCCGCATTCGGCGAATTCATGAAAAAAATGAATCATCACTATAAAGAACAATTGGTAGACATGGTGGTGATGGCCAACGAGGACGGTAGCCGTGGCGCCGCCGAATTCGTCGTCTTGGGCGAATATCTGAATACCGACGAAGGCTTGCCGGAAGCCAACGGTCAGACTTATCGTCTGCCTGCCGGCGCATTCTTCGAAATCCGCGACGGTAAAGTCGCCCGCATCACCAATTACTACAATCTCGGCGACTGGATTGCCCAGGTCGATCCACAAGCCTAAACGCTTTGCAACCGGCGCATTGCTGCTACCGGCCATTTAGCTTAGAATCCGGGGCCTGAGGTTTCGGATTTGCTTTGAAAATAACTACAAACAGAGGAGAGCAACAATGGGCGAAATACAAAAAGCTATGATCGCTGTGGTGGGTGTGTTCGTGGTCGGTTTCATTCTGGTGGGCGCCAGCAAGGAGCAAAGCAACGAAGAGAAGGAAGCCGCGTCGCAGATCCGATCCTTGGTAGCCATGCAGGAAATGGCCAACCAAAAATGCCCGAAATTGATTCAAAACAAAACCGGCACCCAGGTGTATTTCCCGTCCAAGACCGATACCGACAAAGCCACTTACGTGACGATGGAGTGGGTGGGCGAGCCGGGTTCCAACTTTAAAACCGCATCCTGCACGCTGCATTTGTCGCTGGGCGGCGTATCGAAGTTGGTCATCGACGATAAAGTCTTGATCGACAAGAAAATTTAAGTGCGGACGGCGTTTATGCGTTTTTGCGTAAACGCCGTTTCCGTATCGGCCGGTTCCGCGTGGTTTTTTGCCGAAGCGGGGCCGTCTTACAACTTGCAAGCTGCGAATTTGCTAGTCTTTCGCCCCTATTCCAGTTCCGCGCGTTCGGCCGGATCGATCCGATTTAACCGAATTGTCGCGCATTTCGTCCAAAATACGGGCGACGTTAGCCTGATCCTTGCTGCAGCCGCAGCCGAGTTCCATACTTAGTCCCGTTCGCAATTTAAGAGGTGAATCGATATGGCGGATAACACCGTCCACAAAGGTATTTTAAAAACCTGGAAAGACGATAGAGGTTTTGGCTTTATTCAGCCGGATGGCGGCGATAAAGACATTTTTATCCATATTTCATCGCTGAAAGGTATGGCGCGGCGGCCACAGCGCGGCGATGTGATTGTCTACCGCGTAGCTCGGGAAGCCGACGGCAAGTTGAAAGCGGTAGATGCCAGCATCGAAGGCGTGGCCTATCAGGCTACGCCATCCAAGCCCGTTAAAATCTGGCGTTGGCTGGTAGCGCTGTTGCTGGGTTTGATCAGCGCCGCGGCCGCGGCTTATTTCTACCGGTAATACGGCCTGCCGGCCCACGACCGCATTTTTTAGGATTCCAGGCATAACAGATGGATTGGCTACATTATCTGCTCGACGTTTTGTTACACATCGATAAACATCTGGCCGAATTGATCGGCGAATACGGCGTGGTCACCTATGCGATTTTGTTCGCCGTGATCTTCGTCGAAACGGGTTTTGTGGTAATGCCGTTTCTGCCCGGCGATTCCTTGTTGTTTGCCGCCGGTGCCTTTGTCGCGGTGGATGCGCTTAATCTACCGACATTGCTGGCGGTGATGAGCGTTGCCGCTGTGTTGGGCGACACGGTCAATTATTGGGTCGGGCGTAGCGTCGGTAAGCGCGCTTACTCGTTGAGTTGGGTTAACCGGCAGCATCTGGAACGGGCGCAAACCTTTTACGAAACTTACGGCGCCAAAACCATTGTGCTAGCGCGTTTCGTGCCGATTGTTCGCACATTTGCGCCGTTCGTCGCCGGCATCGGCCAGATGCCGTACGGTTATTTCTTCCTGTACAACGTTGCCGGTGGCTTGGCCTGGGTCTTGATTTGCGTGTTTGCCGGTTTTTTCTTTGGCAACATTCCGGTCATCAAACAAAATTTCGAGCTGGCGATTCTGGCCATTGTGCTGATGTCGATCACACCTATTGCAATCGAGCTCTGGAAAGCGCGCAGACAGCCCGAAAATTGAATTCAGCGGAGAAACGGTGTGGAGATGAGCGATTCGCAGAAGTGGTTGGTATTGGCTTTCGTCGCCGGTTTCGGTGGCTTGCTCTATTTGTTGGCACCGGTATTGATGCCGTTTGCGGTCGCCGCAATTCTGGCTTATCTGGGCGACCCCCTGGTCGACCGTCTGGAAACCCTGCAATGGCGCGGTTGGTGCCTCAATCGCACGCTGGCCGTGATCGTGGTGTTTTCCGGCATCATCTTTACCATCGCTGCCTTGCTGGTCGTGATCATTCCTGCGCTCGAGTACCAGATCGGCGAGTTCATCGATAAATTGCCGTCTTACTTGAATTGGATCAACAAGGCTGTCATTCCGGATCTGCAGAAATACTTCGGCCGCAGTATACGTCCGCTACGGGAAGAGCAATTACTGAACATGATCCGGAACCACTGGCAAAACGGCGGCGTCGGCGAAAACCTGCTCGAATCGGTGTCGCATTCCGGCGCGGTGTTGATCGGTTGGGTCATGAATCTGGTGTTGATTCCGGTCATCACCTTTTATCTGCTGCGCGATTGGGACGAATTGGTCAGAAGAATCCACGATTTGTTTCCGCGCCGCGCGGCCGGCACCGTGGCGAAACTGGCCGCGGAAGCCGACGACGTGTTGGGTGCCTTCATGCGCGGTCAGTTTTACGTGATGCTGGCGTTGGGAGGCATCTACAGTTTCGGTTTGTGGCTGGTCGATCTGGAATTGGCTCTGGTCATCGGCATGATGGCCGGCTTGGTCAGTTTCGTGCCCTATATGGGAGCGATCACCGGCATCGTGTTTGCGTGTATGTCGGCCTTGCTGCAATTTCAGGATGCGATGCACTTGGTGCCGGTAGTTGCCGTGTTTGCCGTCGGCCAAAGCATCGAAGGCATGTTGCTGACACCCTGGCTGGTCGGTAACAAGATCGGCCTGCACCCGGTCGCGGTGATGTTTGCGGTCATGGCCGGCGGCCGTTTGTTCGGGTTTTTGGGGGTGTTGCTGGCTTTGCCGGTGGCATCGGTGGTGATGGTGCTGCTGCGCCATATCCACGAGCGTTACACTTTCAGCGGTTTCTACAGCAACGGTTAGCTGCGGTGCGCTTCGGGTCGGCGTTCGCAATGTTCTGCCTGGCAGCGGCGTTGCCGGCCGCGGCCGGCGACCAACGTCGGGAACAGGATTACGCCGAACAAATTCAACGCCAATTAACTGACGGCCGCGCGGTGTGGCTGCAGACTGAGCGGCAGCCTTTTCTGGGGCTTTATAGCGACGCCGAAAAAACCGATAACCGCGATGCGGCTATCGTATTGCACGACATGGGCGGCCATCCCGACCAAGGCCCGGTGGTTCGCGGGCTACGTTCGACATTGCCGAAACACGGTTGGGCGGTGTTATCGTTGCAAATGCCGGTTCTGGAAATCGGCGCCAGCCTCGACGATTACTTTATCGTGTTCGATGAAGCCGCGACGCGAATCGATGCGGGAGTGGCTTATTTGCAGCAGGGTGGTGCCAAACGGATCGCCGTCGTCGGTTACGGCGTCGGCGCCGCGATGGCGCTTTATCGGCTCAGCGCCAAACCGGACGGCGTAATGGCGTTCGCCGCCGTTAGCCTGCCGGTCGCCGATGACCGCCTGCCGCAGGCGCAGAGTCTGGAGCAGATCAAACGGATCGGCTTACCGTTTCTGGATGTTTACGCCGAATTCGATCTGCCGTCCGTATTAGACACTGCCCGGCAGCGGCGCATGGCCGGCAAGGATAATCCGGTGTACCGGCAAATCCGCCTCGACGGCGAGGGGCATGCTTATCTACAAAACGACAATCTGCTGGTAAAGCGGATTTATGCTTGGCTGACCATAACAGCCAACGAAAAATAACCATAACAACAGGGGGAATGCCAATGTTATTTAACGATGAACTGGCCGCGGAAATCCGATTTTTATCGCTGTTCAATTTGGCCAGCGCGCAAGAAGGCGTCAAGGTGCACGGTAATGCCGATCCGGAAATGATCGAAGCCGCCCGCCGCCTGTATGGCAAGGCCTTGATTTCCCAAGCCGACGGCGGTTATTTGACCGATTTGGGAATCGAAGCCGCTGAACATGTGCAACGGGCGTTGACGATTCTGACCACCGCGCCTTAAAGGCCCAGATCGAACAGCCATTTCAGCGATACGAAACCGACTAATCCGACCAATATGACCAAACCGAGAAACCGTAGCGGCCTGGTAAGGTTGTGCCGCCAGAATCCGAGTACTTCGCCGCTGCTTTTCAGGGCTTGGTAATGCGCCCGTTGGGTGAGGGCGCGCTGGGTCTGGTAGCGGTCGAATAATTCGCTCGCCGCCGGCAGATCCTCTGCGCGGTAAAGCCAGATTGCCGGTAGCGACGTACCCCAGGTGCCGGCCGAGGTTTCGTAGAATTCGATACCGTTATCGGCCAGCAGTTGCCGGACGTCCTCGATTTCGTCGGCCGGGACGCCGCGGAGTGAAAAAAATAATATCGCCATGGTTGCAGGGGCCGTGGTTAGGGGCTGCCATTATAAGCCAGCGAGAAACAGTGGCTGGTAGCGAATGGCGGAAGTTCCGCCGAGTGGGCTGCAGCGCAACGATTCGTTCGATTTTCGCCGAGAATGCAAATAGCAATCGTCTTTTTCCGGGACGCCGACGCCGACGCCGACGCGGAGGCCGATAATTTACAAAGCCTGCTGACCGGCCAAGGCTACGCCTGTCGGCCGGCGACATCGGTCGAGGCGGCTTTGGCGCTGGTCGAGTCGGGCCCGGCCGATCTATTGCTCGTCAGTTGCCGCGATTGGCCTTGGCGGCGAATGGTAGAGCTTCGCGAGGCGGCCGACAGCTATCTGCCTATCATCCGCATCAGCGAATCGATCGACGATGCCGTGCTGCAGCAGTGCGCCGCCGCGGACGTCGATACGGTCTTGTTCAGGCCGGTCAATTTCGGTTTGTTGTTGTTCAAAATTAGGTCTGCGCTACGCTTGCGCGAGTTATACCGGCGCGAGCGCGAGCAGAAAAACCAGTTATTGGGCTACTGGCAGACGGCCGACCTCGAGCACGAAGTGGCCGCCAAGTTGTTTAACAGCGTACTGAAAGCCGATTTCCTGGAAACCGAGGCAGTTGCCGTCTCTATGTCGCCGATGGCCTTGTTCAACGGCGATTTGGTGCTGGTGGCGAAAACCCCGGAGGACCATCTGCACCTGCTGTTGGGCGATTTCACCGGCCACGGTTTGGCGGCGTCGATTGCCGCGGCGCCGTTGGCGGACATGTTTTACGGTATGACCCGCAAAGGCTTCGATATCGAAGAAATCGTCGCGGAGATTAACGCTAAGCTGTATCGGATGCTGCCGCCCAACCGCTTCCTGGCGGCGACGTTGGTCGCGCTGTACCCCGAGGAATCGACGCTGAAAACCATCGCCTGCGGTTTGCCGGACCATTATCTGGTTAACCGTGTCGACCGCAGTTACCGTACGATTTCGTCCACCAATATACCGCTCGGGATCCAGGCCGCGATCCAGCCCAATCCGCAACGGCACCGGGTCGGCGAGCACGAAAGCTTATATCTTTTGACCGACGGCGTTTTCGAAGCGGAAAACGCGCGAGGCGAACTATTCGGTGCCGACCGGGTGTTGCAGGCCATACTGCAAAGTCCGGGCGGCGACTTCGATTTGCTGCAAAGCCGGTTGGCGGAACATACCGGCGGCGCGGTGCGGAAAGACGACAACACGATGGCGATTCTGCATTGTGCGGTCGACAGCGTACCTTGGAGTTGCAGTCGGGATCGCGCCTCCGGCCATAAATTGGCGGCGATGACCTGGAAACAGATGATGGAGTTCGATATCGATAGTTTACGCTGCACCAACCCGGTCCCGGTGATCGTCAACACCTTGCTGGAGATGCAGGGCTTGCAGGGCCATCGCCAGGCGATATTCTTGATCGTCAACGAATTGTTCGCCAACGCTCTGGACCATGGCGTGCTGCAGTTGGATTCGGCCGGCAAGGATAGTCCGGAGGGCTTTCTTCGTTTCTACGACTTGAAACAGCAACGTCTGCAAACTCAGGCCCACGGCAGAATCCGGTTGTTTTTCGCTCATTATCCCACCGAAGCCGGCGGTCGGTTGATCGTTAAGGTTGCCGACAGCGGCAGGGGATTCGACTGGCGCCGCCGCCGCGCCGAATTGCAACACAATTCCGGATACAGCGGCCGCGGAATTCCGTTGCTGGAAAAACTGTGCACCCGCCTGGAGTACCGCGGTTGCGGCAACCGGGTTACGGCCGTGTTCGACTGGCAGGCTTGAACAAGTCCAATCAGCGTTGGCAGCGGCCGCAGTAATAACTGGCGCGTTGGCCGATTTTCAAGTGTTGGACCGGCTCGGCACAGGTCCGGCAAGGCTCGCCGCCGCGGCCGTAGACTGCCAGAGCCTGTTTGAAATAGCCGGGTTTGCCCTCGGCGTTGGTGAAGTCGCGTAGCGTAGTGCCGCCTTGTTCGATGGCTTTGCTCAGCACGGTCTTGATCGCCGCCACCAGCCGTTCGAATTCTTCGCGGTGCAAACTTCCGGACTCGCGGGTGGGCAGCACGCCGGCCAGAAACAACGATTCGCTGGCGTAAATGTTGCCGACGCCGACCACGATATGGCTGTCCATGATCAGGCTTTTGATGCAGGCGATCCTTTGGCCCGCGCGCCGTTGCAGGTATTGCGCATCGAACTCGGCCGATAGCGGTTCCGGCCCCAGTTCCGCCAGTAGCGGATGCTGCATCGGATCTGCGGAAGTCCACAGCGCCGCGCCGAATTTGCGCGGGTCGTTGAACCTGAGCACCGTGTCGTCGGCGAAAACGAAATCGAGATGGTCGTGTTTGCCCGGAATTTGTTGCGGACTGGTGATCCGCAAATTGCCGGACATACCCAGATGCAAAATCAGAGTCCCGGCCTCGGCGCCGAGCAACAGATATTTGCCGCGGCGCTCGACCGCCCGCAGGCGTTGGCCGGTCAGCACCTCGGCCAGTTCGGCCGCTACCGGCCAGCGCAGCCGCGACTCGCGAACCTCGACCGCCTTGAACGTCTTGCCCAGAATATGCGGCGCAATGCCGCGCCTGCTGGTTTCGACCTCGGGTAATTCCGGCATCGCCGCGCTTCAGATTTGGGTTAACAGGAATTGGGCTTCGTGGCGGATTTTCTGCCGGGCCAACAGCAATTTCCAGCGGCTGCCGCCGCATTGGCGCCACAAGTGAGCGGAGCGGATGCCTGCCAGCAGCACGGCGCGAATTTTGTTGACCGTACCTTGGTTGCCCAAATGTTGCGGATCGCCCTGGACCATGATCCGCGGCTGTAGCGTGCTGATCGTGCTGTGGTAGACGTCGGCCAGATTGGCCAGCACATTTTCGTGCAGTACGCCGAAATGCTCAGCCTGGGCCTGAGCCCGGCTGATGCCGGCCCGAATGCTGTCCAACATGTCCGGCTTGCCGGCCAGCCGCTTTTGCAGGTAGACCAATTGCGCGGCATAACGCGCTTGTTCCGGATTCGCCAGCGTCCGGCTGCCCAACTGGGTCTGCAATTGCTCCAGGCCGTGGCGGATGCCGGCAAGGCCGCCGTAAACGTCGGTGACGCTGTCCGAGTCAATTTTCAACAGGCTGCCGATACTGGCTTCCAAGGCCCCGCTTTGGCAGGCGCCGGCCGTTGCCAGTTGCTGCACCAGCGAACAGGCCTGAGCGATACCTGCCAAGGCGATAGTCTGGTTGGTGATCGTGTAAAGCGACATATCAGTTGCAGGTGCTGGCCAGGCAATCCGGCGCAACCGGCCGGCCGGAACGGATCCAGGATTGGATACCGTTGTTCAAATGGTACACTTTATTCATGCCGGGCTGTTCGCTGAGCATTTTGCCGACTTTGGCGCTACGGTTGCCGGAGCGGCATACCAGGACCACCGGTTGGTCGGGCGAGGTTTTCAATTTTTCCAATTCGGCCAGCCATTTTTCCTGGTCGAATTTGCCGTCGGCATCGAACGATTGCAGCTTGTAGCTGCCCGGAATCAGCCCGGTGGCCTGCCATTCCTGCGGCGTGCGGATGTCTACCACCAGCGCGTTTTGGTTTTGTTGTATCGCGCCGAGTTGTTCGGTATCGAGTTCGCCGAGTTCCGCGGCGTGTACGCCGGCGGATAACAAGGCGGCCAGGCAGAAAAAGGGTAATTTGCGTTTCATAGTCGATCTTTACCAGTCAAATGAAGTTTTATCCGGCCAGTAACGGCGATATGTGCGTCGCCCACCAGTCGATACTTTCCAAATAAATGTTGGCGATGCGCTCCGGCGCGATGTTGCGGTAGGTGCTCAGACCCGGCTCCCAGCGTTCGTAGGCGACACAGAATTTCAAAGTTTCGCCGGCGGGGCCCCGATGGTGCAGCACGGCGTCGTTGACCTCCTGTGTCAGTGGCAATTGTTCCAGCAATTTCGGCAAAGGCGAATCCATTAGGCTATCCAGGCCGGATAGCATGCCGATCAAAAAATAATGTTCGCTCTCATCGTTAGCTTCCCTGGCCAGCAGCTCGCACATTTTGGCCCGGATCAGCACGTTTTGCAGCACCGACGACGGTTTGTCCGATAATGCCGACAAGGTCAGGATGTTGATCCAGCGCTTGATTTCGACCAGGCCCAAACAGACCACGGCGTGCTGGATCGACTCGATTTTTCGGGGCAGCGCAAAAAATGCCGAGTTCAGATAATGCAGCAACTTGAAACTCATGCTGACGTCCTGGGAGACGATACCGCTGATTTCGGCGAAACTGACGTCGGGTTTGTTGACGGTAGCCAGCAACTGCAACGCTGCGCTCTGGCTGACGCCGAGGCGTTTACCTTCCACCAGATTGGGTTTGCTGAAGAAAAAACCCTGGAACAATTCGCAGCCCCAATCGCGCAGGGTTTGGAATTGGTCATGGGTTTCGACCTTTTCCGCCAGCAAGGTCAATTTATATGGCCTGAGCTGGTCGATCAGTTTGCGAGTGGCGTCCAGCGTGCCGGCCATCACGTCGATTTTGATGATGTCGGCGAATTCGAGCAGCGGCAGCCATTCCGGCGCCAACACGAAGTCGTCCAGCGCCAGGGTATAACCCAGCTGCGACAGTTCCTTGAGATTGGCGACGATCTCGGCGTCGACGACCACGCTTTCCAACACTTCCACCACGATGCGATCTTTCGGCAGATGCAACGGGACCTTGTCCAGAATGTTCTGGGTTGTGAAGTTGATGAAGGCTTTGTGCGGGCCGACCAGCTCGTTCAGGCCGATTTCCAGTAACGTATCGCTGATGACTTGCTTGGTGGCGTTGGCAGCACCATCTTTTAAGTTCAAGTCGAAATCGGTACCGCGGAACAGAATTTCGTAAGCGAAGGTATTCAGTTGCCGGTCTAGTATCTGCTGCCGGCCAATCAGAAAATCTGTCATTTATTTACGGGCTCCCGATCATTGCTCTATGATGCTACTACGCTCCGCCTTTTATCATGTAAGTCGAGATTTAGTCGAGATCAAGGCGGGGCGAGTCTCTACCAATCACAGGAGGAACAATGTCCGAATCAGCAACGTTAACGGTCACCGGCATGAAATGCGGCGGTTGCGAAAATACTATCGTCACAAAAGTGTCGGCTTTGCCCGGAGTCAAATCGGTCAAGGCATCGCACCAGGATAAACAGGTCGACGTTGAATTCGATCCGGACCTCGCCAGTCTCGACCAGATCGAAGACACCATCGTCGACGCCGGTTTCAAGGTCGAATAAATTTTGCCGCGGGCAGCAGGCGACGCTGCCGGCGTTCGAGGAGGCACGATGACAGACGCCCGATACGAAGAAATCAGCCAAAACCAAGAGATTCGCCTGTCGATATTGGGCATGCGCTGCGCCGGTTGCGTCAGCGCCGTCGAAACCGCCTTGCAAGGCGTGGCGGGAGTGGCTTCGGTCGCCGTTAATTTTGCCGACCATTCCGCGACAGTGGTGGGCAATCCCGATCGGCAGACGATGAAGCAGGCTTTGAAGGACGCCGGTTACGACGCGGCGGTGATGGAAGGCCTGGAAGACCCGGCGGAAGAGGAAGCTCAGGAAGAACAACGTTACCGCGATTTGATGCGCAAAGCGGCCGTCGCCGGCGCGTTGGGTCTGCCGTTGATGCTGGGAGCCCATATCGACCTGTTCCCGGCGATGGGCACATCAGCCGGTACGGTGTTTTGGTCGGAAGTCGCGCTATTGACCCTGGCGGTGTTGTATTACTCCGGCGGCCATTTTTTCCATAGCGCGTTAAAGTTGCTGGCCGTGAAGCAGGCCAACATGGACACCTTGATTGCGTTGGGTACCGGCTCTGCCTGGTTTTATTCCTGCATCGTCATCGACTATTCCGCGCAATTGCCGTCTTTGTCGGCGCACGCTTATTTCGAAGCCTCGGCCGTGATTCTGGCCTTCATCAACCTGGGCAGCGCCCTGGAAACCCGGGCGCGCGGCAAGACTTCGGCGGCGATCAGGGCCTTGATCGGCTTGCAGCCGCGCACGGCCAGAGTTTTGCGCGACGGCAAAGAGAGTGATGTGCCGATAGAAGAGGTTGGCCTCGGCGAAACCTTGCGGGTGCGGCCTGGAGAAAAGATCGCGGTAGACGGTACCGTGGTGGAAGGCCATTCCAGCGTCGACGAATCGATGCTCACCGGCGAATCAATGCCGGTCGAGAAAAACGTCGGCGACAGCGTTGCCGCCGGCTCGATCAACGGTCACGGCAGTTTTTTGTTCACGGCCACTCATATCGGCCGCGACACGGCACTGGCGCATATCATTCAAAGCGTACGCCAGGCGCAAAACAGCAAGCCGGCCATCGCCAGACTGGCCGATAAAATTTCGGCAGTATTCGTGCCGACGGTGGTGGCGATTTCTGTTCTGACCTTTCTTATCTGGCTGGCGATCGGTCCGGAGCCGGCCTTCGGTTATGCCTTTGTCACCTCGATGACGGTGTTGGTAATCGCCTGCCCTTGCGCGTTGGGTTTGGCAACGCCGATTTCGGTCATGGTTGCTGTCGGCCGTGCGGCGCAAACCGGGATTTTGATCCGTAAGGGCGAAGCCCTGCAGACGGCCGGCAAACTGACCTGTCTGATTCTGGATAAAACCGGCACGGTGACTGCCGGCAAACCGGCCTTGGCCGAGGTGATGGCGTTCGGCGAGTACGACCAAGCCCAGGTGTTGCAACTCGCGGCTAGTCTGGAATCCGGCTCAGAACACCCGTTGGCGGCAGCGATTTTGGCTGCGGCCGAACAGCGTTCGCTAGCCTTGGAAAAAGTCAGACGCTTCCAGGCTGTGGCGGGACACGGCGTAACCGGCCGGATCGGCGAGCGGCAATGGCTGTTCGGCAACGCCGCATTAATGGCCGAGCACGGGGTCGATACCGCCGTGTGCCGGGATAAGCTGGCGGAATTGGCCGGAAAAGGCCAGACGCCGATGATGTTGGCGGTAGAGCAGACCGTAGTAGGCGTGGTTTCGGTGGCCGATCCGATCAAACCCGATTCGGCTCAGGCCGTGCTGGAATTGAAACGCCGCGGGGTCCGGGTGCTGATGGTGACCGGCGATAACGAAATTACCGCGAAGGCCATCGCTGCCCAGGCCGGTATCGACGAATTTCGGGCGCAGGTCTTGCCGGTCGACAAAGCCGAAACGGTCAAGGCGTTGCAGCAGCAGGGCGAGTTGGTCGGTATGGTCGGCGACGGTATCAACGATGCACCGGCGCTGGCCCAGGCCAATGTCGGCTTTGCCATGGGCGCCGGTACCGACGTAGCGATCGAGAGCGCCGACATTGTCTTGCTGCAAGGGTCCTTGCTGAAAATTACGGAGGCGATTGCGCTATCGCAATTGACGGTCGCCAACATTAAGCAGAATCTGTTCGGAGCCTTCATCTACAACACCATCGGCATTCCGGTTGCGGCCGGCTTGTTGTATCCGATGTTCGGCATCTTGCTGAATCCGATGATCGCCGGCGCGGCGATGGCGATGTCCTCGGTTACCGTGGTCAGCAACGCCAACCGGTTGCGCTGGATCAAATTGGACCGAGGCAGTTAAGGTTCGCGTCAATAGCCGTTAACGCCGCCCGCGCCGGGCGGCGGAGCGTCGGTTACAATCTGAATTGGGAAATGGCTTTTTGCAGGTTGCCGGCGATATCCTGCAAATGATGAGCTTCGCGGGCGGTTTGTTCGGCGTCGGCCGTATTGTTGACCGTGGCTTCGTTAATTGCGATCACATTCTGGTTGATGTGTTCGACTACGATCTTCTGTTCCTTCACCGCATCGGATATGTGCGCATTCATCTCCGAGATGCGTTCCACCATCGCCGAGATGTCGTCCAGCAGCGTTCCGGTGCTTTCGATCACCGCGACGGTTTCCTTGGTATGGGTCTGGCTCTCCGTCATCGCCTTGACTGCTTGGCGGGAGCCTTGTTGCAGCTTTTCGATCATCGCCTGGATTTCGTGGGTGGATTCCTGGGTACGGCTGGCCAGGGTGCGGACCTCATCCGCCACGACGGCGAAGCCGCGGCCCTGCTCGCCGGCGCGGGCCGCTTCGATGGCGGCGTTCAAGGCCAACAGGTTGGTCTGGTCGGCAATGCTTTGAATCACGTCCAACACCGAACTGACGTTGACGCAGTCGTGTTCGACGCTGCCGATCACCTGGCTGGCGCGGTCGATGTTGTTGGACAGCGCGTGGATCGAATGTACGGTGCGGGTAACGACCGCCTTGCCGTTATTGGCTGCCTGGCTGCTTTGTTGGGCGGTTTGCGCGGCGTCGTGGGTGTTGTTCGATACTTCGGTGACCGTGGCGGACAACTCGGTCACCGTGGTCGCGACCTGGTTGGCGCCCATTTGCGATTTGAAAATGTCCTGTTGTACCCGTTCCGACATTTGGCTAAGCCGGTTGGACGAACTGGTCAGTTGCTCGGACTCCATGGCCACCTGCCGCATCAGGCCGTGCAACATGCTGAGAAATTCGTTGAACAGTTTGACGATGCTGCCGATTTCGTCGCGGCCTTCGTGTGGAATCCGTCGGGTCAGGTCGCCGCCGCCCTGTTTCATGACTTCCAACGATTTTTGCAGTGCGTTTAGCGGCGGTTCGATTTTGAAGTACAGCAGCGCCAAACAGGTAACGACGAACAGCAATAGTGCGATCGAAAAGGCGATACGCGATGCGCTGTATTCATGCAAGGACGTGCTTAGCTTTTGTTTGGCAAGGGCTAATTCCCGATCCAGTTGATCGGTTAATGTCGACAGCTCCATGGTCAGGCTTTCCGCCGTGTCGTCCAATCCGACGACCGGGGCCTTCATCGTCGCAGTACCCGCTTCGTTGCCGAGCTTGATATAGTCCCAGCCCATTTTTACGCCGGCGTCGTACATGGTCCGGATTTTGGTTTTCAACTCGTCCGCTTTCGTTTGCAAATTCGGTTGCAATCTGGCGGCCTCGTCCAGGTTTCTGAAGGCTTCGGCCAGATTTTGCTCGGCGTCGGCGAAACCGTCTTCGGTATGCGTCGCGCCGACATCGGTCAAAAATTGTTGAATCTGCACCACGTGAAAACGGACGTGCGATAGCGCATCGGAAGTGTCTTGTTTTTTGGTGGTGTCGGTAAGGCTGTCGTCGATACTGGAGAACGCAATCCACAGCGAGGCTAAGAACAACAGGTTAGCTGCAAACAGCGCTAAGGCGATGTAAGTCAGTGCGGTTTTGATTGTCAGGTCTTTGAGCATAAAGTTGGTTGGTTATTTATCGAGTTTTTCCAGTTCCGCCACCAAATTGGCCATGGCGGCGATGGCATCGTGCTGGCTTGCCGACAAGTCATTGCCGCTATTTAGCGCGCACAAACCGATCTGCCGGTTTAGTTCGGCGATCAGGCGCTGGCGCCGGTCGCGGCGGTCGCGCAACTTGCCGACCATTGTCGCGAACGATTGGGCCAATTCCTGAAGCTGGTCGTTTTCGCGCAGGTTGGTGACGGTATCCAGCTTGCCTTCGCCGACCTCGCGGCACAGGGTTTCGAAGCGGTACAGCGGACCGGCGATTTTGTGCGATCCGTACAGCACTCCGGCCACCGCAATCGCGCCGGCCATCACGATGGCGACGACGTTGCCGATCATGATCGAGATGCCCAGCCGTTCCGCAGCGTTGACGATATTGGCGTGGGCCGATTGCGCCTGGGCTTGCAGGTCGCCCCCGGTCATCCAGTAAATCAACAGCGCCGAGCACAGGCCGGACAACAGGATCAGCGCAAAGGCGCCGAGGATGAAGCGGCCCTGGAACTCTTTTTTGATGAAGATTTGGCGGCGTTGTACGGTATTGTTCATGGTTGAGCCTTAGTTGACGTTGTGACAGGTTAAACACAGCTCGCCGTCGCTATTGTTACGGCGCAGTAAAAAGCTTTTGCGCAAGCGTTCCGAATTCATCAGTTTGTCCATGAAGCTGTGGCTGGCTTGCGGCCGGTCGCTGTCCAACTTGCCGTGGGTATAGTGGCAAGTCAGGCAGGTAATATCGTTTTCCTCATTCAGCGGCAGGTCCGCCGGTACCGGAAAATCGATGTTCAATCCCACCTTATGGCCTTGGTTGGGATTGTGGCAGGAGGCGCACATTGCCACGCCGTCGAGTTTGAAGGCGCTTTGGTCAAGCGTCAGGTTTTTGCTGGACAGCACGTTGTCGTCTTTCAGTTCCGGCTGCGACAGGTGGCAAACGGCGCAATCCGATTGCATGTTTTGCCGGGAAACGGCATGCGGATTGTCGCTCGCCGTGGATGCAACGTGGCCGTAAAACAACAGGCCGGCGCCGGCGGCGATCAGCAGTAGCGTGGTTGATTTTTTCATGGCTAGAACGACATTACGATTTGGGCAATACCGAGTTTGCGGTCGAAGTAGCGTTCCGCCGTTTCGGTGCCAAGCGAATCGTCGTATTCGAACTTGACCTGCAAGTGGTCGCTGAATTTGTAATTGAAGCCCAGGCTAAGCATCGATAGGTCGTTGATTGCGACGGTGCTGCCGTCGAAGTCCAGCCCCAGGTTTTGCGAAGGCTGCCAACGGCTGTAACGGGCGAAGGCGATGACCGGCATTTTCGCCAGGCTTTCCAGATCCAGCGTCAACGTCGAGTGGTAACCCAACTGGTGGCCCTTACCGAATGGATTGTTGTTCGGGCCGACCACGATGATCGGCAGTGGGTTGCCGTCGCCATCCTGGTCCAGAAATACCTGCTGGTGCGCGTTCAGCAGCATGAATTCGTTTTGCAAGCGCCAGATACCGTAGCCGACGGCCAGGTCGGCGCCGTAGACGGTATTGCGAATCCGATTTTCGCCGTCCAGCTCGCTCAAATGCGAAATGCCGAGTTCGATGCCTTCCGGGTGGGCGTCGTGGATCTTATAGGCGTTTTGGCCCAAGGCCACACCCAGTCGGCCACCGATGGTATGGCCGTCGTTGGCATACAAGGCATCGGTCCAGAATACTGAATAGTTGAACCAGTCGAAGTTACCATAGGAACGCAAGCCGTCGGCGTTGTAGCCGCCCAATTGCATGCGCGACGTGGTCAGCGGTGCGGTCACGGTGACCCGGTCCTTGTTGGCGAAGTTTTGGTAATCGCTGCCGAACGGCAAGTCGAAACGGCCGGCCTGGATATGCAGGCCTTTATTGTTGAAAATGCGGCCACGTGGCGGGATGCGGTCATTGAACAGATGGTAGTCGACCAAGGCGACGGCGATGCCTGCCATCGTGCTACCGCCGCTCAATGCGCCGGGACCGCTGTTGCCGCAAAACACCGCCCCCGGCGCACCGTAGTCGGCATTTGACGAGTTGCCGCACAGCACCAAGGCCGAGCTGGCACCGAAGTGATCGTCGTGAACGTAGTCCAGGTCCAGTTCCACCGAGCCGACGCTGAAGGTTTGGTCGGTGGAATTGCCGGTCTTGGCGTTGATGTCGAAGAATCCGCTCATGACCAAGCCGTTGGCTTCAGCTGCTTCCTTTAATTCCGCTACCTTTTTGTCCAACGCTTTCAGCTTGCTGTCGACCGACGGTTCCGCCTTGGTGGACGCCACGGTTTTTTCCGGTGCGGCAGGCTGCTTGGCTGCCAGCACCTGCGTTGTGTTAACCGCCGAAGTCAGTGCCTGTTCCAGTTGTCGGACCCGGGCTTCGAGCTGCTCGATTTTCCGGTCCTTTTCCTGCAGCATGCCTTGCACGATTTTACGGATATGCTCGTCGTCGGCTGACGTGGCGTGGGCGTAAGGCTGTGCTAAACAACTCAACACCGCTAAAAAATATTTATGTTTGGTCGGCAGCATCAGTTTTTACTTGTGTAAGAAAAGGATTACATTTTCGTTTCGAAAGCCAAGGTTAGATGTGTTTTCCAGTAATGCAAGAGAAAGCGCCGGCAGTTTGGCAAGCTGCTTATTCGTGTCCCATTCTGGTGATACAATGGCCGGCTTTTTATGCCCGGCGGCGTGTGGTTGACGGCCGGGAAACCGCGAATCGTGCTTAGGTCGTCTATGAGTAAATTGAAATGTGCCGTAATAGGCGCCGGATATTTGGGGAAGTTTCATGCGGAAAAATATGCATCGTTAAAAAACTGCGAACTGGTGGCTGTCGTCGACATCAACGAAGAGGCGGCGCGCCAGGTCGCCGAAAAGCACGGCACCCAGGCTTTGACCGATTACCGTGCTTTGCTCGGCCAAATCGATGCGGTCAGCATCGTGGTACCTACCAGCTACCACCACAGCGTATCCAAGGATTTTTTGCAGGCCGGCACTCACGTTCTGGTGGAAAAACCAATTACGGTGACCGTCGAAGAAGCCGACGAATTGATCGCAATCGCCAAGGAGCGCAATGTGATTCTGCAAGTCGGCCATCTGGAACGTTTCAATCCGGCCGTGCGCGGACTGGAGACCTTGGAAGAAAAGCCGCTGTTCATCGAATCGCACCGTTTGTCGCCATTCAATCCCCGCGCCAACGACGTCAGCGTGGTGTTGGATCTGATGATTCATGATATAGACATCATCCTGGCCTTAGTCAATTCCGAGATCGAAAAAATCGATGCCAGCGGTACCGCGGTATTGACTCAGGGTACCGACATCGCCAACGCCCGCATCACTTTTAAAAACGGCTGCGTCGCCAACGTTACCGCCAGCCGGATCAGCATGAAAATGGAGCGCAAGATGCGCATGTTCCGCCCCAGTTCCTACGTCTCGGTCGATTTTCAGAATCGGGTGCTGGTCAAGCATAACACCGGCGACAAGGAGATGTTTCCGGGCATCCCGGAAATCGTCACAGAGGAACTGACTTTCGAGAGCGGCGACGCGCTGCTGGAAGAAATCAAACATTTTGTCAATTGCATCCAAACCGGCGAAAATCCGCTGGTTCCCGGCGAAGCCGGCCGCAAGGCGCTGGCTACCGCGATCGAAATCACCAAATTCTTAACCCATCGCTAAAGGGCGGCCACTATGATCCCGATGGTCAATTTGCAAGCGCAATATGCGGAAATCCAAGATGAAATCGTCGGCGGTTTCAGCGAAACCCTGAACAATTGCGCATTCATTCTGGGGCCTAACGTGCAGGCGTTCGAGAAAGAGGCGGCCGAGTATTTGGGCGTCAAACACGCCATCGGTTGTGCCTCCGGCACCGACGCCTTGCATCTGGCCCTGCTGGCCGAGGGCATCGGCGCCGGCGACGAAGTCATCACCAGCGCCTTTACCTTCATCGCCACGGCCGAAGCGATCAAATACGTCGGCGCGACGCCGGTGTTCGTCGACATCGATCCGGGTAGCTTCAACATCACGCCGGAAAATATCGAAAAAGCCATCACCGCCAAAACCAAGGCGGTGATGCCGGTGCACCTGTTCGGCCAGCCGGCCGACTTGCCGGCGATCAAGGCCATCTGCGATAAGCATGGCCTGAAACTGATAGAAGACTGCGCTCAATCCTTCGGCGCTACGGTTTACAACAAGCAGACCGGCAGTTTCGGCAATGCCGCCGGTTTCAGCTTTTTTCCGAGCAAGAATCTGGGCTGCTTCGGCGACGGCGGCTTGGTCACAACCGATTGCGATGCGACCGCGGCCAAGGTTAAACAATACCGCAACCACGGCTCGGAAGTGCGTTATTACCACGATGTGGTCGGTTACAACAGTCGGCTGGACGAATTGCAGGCCGTAGTACTGCGTGCCAAGTTGAAGCGCATCGACCAATATAACGCTGCCCGCCGCCATGCCGCACACCTGTACTCCGAGCTGCTGGCCGATCTGCCGTTAGCCACGCCTTACGAAGACGGCATCGGCGTGCACGTCTACCACCAATACACCTTGCTGTGCGACCGCCGCGACGAGGTCATGAAAGCCTTGCAGGAGCAACAGATCGCGAGCGCGATTTATTACCCGGTGCCGCTGCATCAGCAAAACGTGTTCAAGGCCGAATGCGCCGGCGTGTCGTTGCCGATAACCGAATCGGTGGCGGCGCGCTGCATGTCGTTGCCGATTTGCGCCAACCTGAGCGACGACAACGTTCGCAAAATCGCCGGCGTGATCCGCGGCGTATTTCAAGCCTAACCTTCAAATAATCCAGGGCGGACACTGCGCCGAGCGGTCCGCCGCACGCCATGACCGACTCCCAAGCCTCCTACACGGTGCTGTTTAGCGCCGGCGAAGCCTCCGGCGACCAACACGCCGCCCACATGTTCGCAGAGATGCAACAGCTTTGCCCCGGCATCAAAGGGCTGGGCATGGGCGGTGCCAAAATGCGCCAGGCCGGTATTGAGATTCGGGTCGATTCGTCCGGCATCGGCGTGATCGGCCTGGTGGAAATCTTGAAACATTACGGCGAAATCCGCCGGGCGCTGGCCGCGCTGAAACGGATTGTCGCCGCCGAGAAGCCGGACTTACTGGTCTGCGTCGATTACAAGGAATTCAACTTGAAACTGGCGCAGTTCGCCAAACGCCAGGGCGTAAAGGTGCTGTTTTACGTCAGCCCGCAGGTCTGGGCCTGGCGGCCGGGGCGGGTGAAGACTTACGGCAAGGCGATCGATATGATGGCGGTGATTTTCCCGTTCGAAACCCGCTATTACGAGGCCGAACAGGTTCCGGTGCGTTACGTCGGCCATCCGTCGGTGGACAAGGTGGTGCCGCGGCTGGGCAAGGCCGAAGATTTAGCCTTGTTCAATCTGGAGCCGGCGCAGCCCGTGGTCGGCTTGTTGCCGGGCAGCCGCGGCAACGAGATCAAACGCATGTTGCCGGTGATGCTGGCGGCCGCCGAAAAACTGGCTGCCGAGCGGCCGCAGTTGCAATTCGTGTTACCGCAGGCGGATTCGATTACGGATGCCGAACTGGCCGCGCATCTGCAACAGGCGCAAATATCGGTGCGGATAATAAAGGGTCGGCCTTACGATACGATCCAATGCTGCGACGCAGTCATGACTACGTCCGGTACCGCATCGCTGGAAATCGCCTTGCTGGAAGTGCCGATGGTCATCGTCTACCGGCTGGCCGCATTCAGTTATTGGCTGGGCAAACGCTTGGTCAAAATTCCGTTCATCGGCCTGCCCAATATCATTGCCGGCAAGGCGATCGTCCGGGAGTTGATCCAGGAACAATTGACGGCGGACAATCTGGCCGCGGAAATCCGGCGTTTGCTCGACGACAGCCAATACCGGGAAAGCTGCATCGGCGGCTTGCGCGAGGTCAAGCGCCAGCTCGGCCGCGGCGGCGGTTCGCGCAACATGGCCGAGCTGGCCTTGGAAATGCTGCGCAGCCGCTAGTTCGGCGTTCTATTCGGCAGCAGCCGGCGGCCGCATGCCGCGCAGCGCATAAAACTCTTCGGCAAATTGAGCGAAGCGGCCGGCCTCGATCGCGGCGCGGATGCCGGCCATCAATTCCAAGTAATAATGCAGGTTGTGGATCGTGTTCAAACGCGAGCCCAGCATTTCCTTGCATTTGTCCAAGTGCTTCAAATACGAGCGCGAGTAATTGCGGCAGGTATAGCAAGCGCAGTTTTCGTCCAGCGGCCGGGTATCGAACTGGTACTGCTGGTTGCGGATTTTGATCACGCCGTGGCGGGTGAACAAATGGCCGTTGCGGGCGTTGCGGGTCGGCATCACGCAATCGAACATGTCGATGCCGCGCCGTACCGATTCGACCAAGTCTTCCGGCGTACCGACGCCCATCAGATAGCGCGGTTTGTCGGCCGGCATCTTTTGATGGATCGCGTCCAGCGTCGCCAGCATTTCGTGTTTCGGTTCGCCGACCGACAAGCCGCCGATAGCGTAGCCGTCGAAACCGATGCCGGTCAGGCCGGCGATAGACTCCTCCCGCAGTTGCGGATACATGCCGCCCTGGACGATGCCGAACAGGGCGGAATCGTTGCCCTCGTGGGCGCGTTTACTACGCTCGGCCCAACGCAGCGATAGCCGCATCGAGTCGGCCGCTTCCTGAAACGTGGCCGGGTAGGGCGTGCATTCGTCGAAGATCATGACGATGTCGGAACCCAAATCCCGCTGCACCTGCATCGATTCTTCCGGCCCCATGAAAATCTTGCTGCCGTTGACCGGCGATTTGAAGGTCACGCCTTGCTCGCTGATCTTGCGCAACGCGCCCAGACTGAACACCTGAAAGCCGCCGGAATCGGTCAGAATCGGCTTTTGCCAGCGCATGAAATCGTGCAGATCGCCGTGGGCTTTCATCACGTCCATACCGGGCCGCAGCAGCAAGTGGAAGGTGTTGCCCAGAATGATTTGCGCTCCCAGCGATTCCAGGTCTTCCGGTGTCAGCGACTTGACCGCGCCGTAAGTGCCGACCGGCATGAAAATCGGCGTTTCCACCACGCCGCGGGCAAAGGCCAACTGGCCGCGGCGGGCGAAACCGTCGGCGGATTTCAAAGTAAATAGCATGTCGATTTGGCGAATTCGGAGAAAACCGGCAATTATCCGGTCTTTTCCGTTGTCAGGCCAGACCGGCTTGGCTCGCGGGCTGGCGAAAATAGACTAAAGTATCTAGGCACGGTTCGCCGCATACCGTGTTTTCGGGGAGAGGGTCGGTGCAAAGTCCGGCACGAAGTGAGTTGTTGCCGGGGTACGTTTCTAAACCCGCCATAACGGCAATAATCCTCCCCGGTGTAATCCCGCAACGAGTTTGGTTTTTCTGAGGCTTGGCCAGTGCGCTATTTCGCTACGAACACTCTATGAACGACAAAAAAATGCAGACCATCTTGGTGGTGGACGATTCGCCGGAAAACGTCACCGTACTCAGCGAATTGCTGCAGCCGGACTATCGGGTGCGAGTGGCGACCACGGGAGTGCGAGCGCTGCAGGTGGCGGCCAGCCAACCATGCCCGGATTTGATTCTGCTGGATGTGATGATGCCGGAGATGGACGGTTACGAAGTGTTCGAAAACCTGCGCGCCAATCCGCAAACGAGCGCTATTCCGGTGATTTTCGTTACGGCGATGGACAGTATGGAGTCCGAATTGCGCGGCCTGGACGCCGGCGCGGTGGATTACATCACCAAACCGATTTTGCCGCAGATTGTGATGGCCAGGGTACGGACCCAGTTGGAACTGAAACAGGCGCGCGACTGGCTCAGCAATCAGAATGCCTATCTGGAAGCCGAAGTGGCCAGGCGGATGCGGGAAAACGAGTTGATCCAAAATATCGGCATTCGGGCTCTGGCCCATCTGGCCGAAATCCGCGACCCGGAAACCGGATACCACATTCTGCGCACTCAAGCCTACGTCCAGCATTTGGCCGAATCGCTGCAGCAACATCCGCGGTTTTCCGGGGTTTTGAGCGATCATTACGTCCAATTGCTGACCCGTTCGGCACCGTTGCACGACATCGGCAAAATCGGGATCCCGGACGCCATCTTGCACAAGCCGGGACCGTTGACGGTCGAGGAGTGGCAGATCATGAAGACCCATGCCAAATTGGGCCGCGATGCGATAGAAATGGCCGAATGCGATGCGACCCGCAACGTGGAGTTTTTGACGTTGGCCAAGGAAATCGCCCAGTGGCACCACGAACAATGGGACGGCGGCGGATATCCGGACGGCCTGGCGGGCGATGCGATCCCGGTTTCGGCACGGATCATGGCCGTTGCCGATGTGTTCGATTCCTTGATATCCAGGCGAGTCTACAAACCGCCGTTGCCAGCGGCCGATGTCAAAATAATTATCGCCGAGGGCCGCGGCCGGCACTTCGATCCGGATATGGCCGACGTATTTTTGGCCGATTTCGATTTTTACTGCGATATTGCCCACCACTATCCCGATACTCCCAAGAGGTAGCGGCATGAATACGTCTCAGAGCGTACTGTTGGTCGAAGACGAAGAAATCATTTCGATTGTCATAGAAAGCATCTTGCAGACCCGAGGTTACCGAATCGATGTCTGCCGTAACGGCATGCATGCCTGGGAAAAGCTGCAAGCCAATCCGGCCGCCTACGATTTGGTGTTGCTCGACTGGGGTTTGCCCAGCCTCGACGGGATCGAGTTGTTGCGATTGATCAAAAGCGACCCGATCCTGGCCAGTATTCCGGTGATCATCGAAACCGCGCGTAGCGATAAAAACAGCATCCAGCAGGGTTTGAACCAGGGCGCCTATTACTATCTTACCAAGCCGTTTCAGCCCGAAGTACTTTTGGCGGTAGTCGACGCTGCGCTGGAACAGCGCAACGAACAGCATCGGATGCAGGAAAACCTGCGCAGCGCGGAACGGCCGCTGGCTTTAATGCAGGAAGGCCGGTTCCGTTTCCAGACACTGGAGAATGCCCGGGTACTAGCGACCCACTTGGCCCGCACCTGCCCGGAGCCGGAACGGGCGGTGCAGGGTTTGCAAGAGCTGTTGGTCAATGCCGTCGAACACGGCAACCTGGGAATCCGCTATGCCGAAAAAGGCCGTTATGTGTTGGCCGGCACCTGGATAGAAGAAATCAACCGCCGGCTGCAATTGCCCGAGTATTCCCAGCGCTTTGCCGAGGTTAGCTTCCAGCGCGGCCGGGATGAGTTGAGTTTTACCATCGCCGACCAGGGCAACGGTTTCGATTGGACGGAATACATGGACTTCTCTCCCGAGCGGGCTTTCGATATCCATGGCCGCGGTATCGCGATGGCCCGGCAATTGAGTTTCGATAGTTTGGAATATCTCGGTAACGGTAATACGGTAACCGCCCGATTCATCTTAGGCGGGTACGGCACACCTTAAATCCAGTCAAGCCCTCTGTCTTTCTGGGCCGGCCGCTTAACTTCCCTTTTTTCTGCGGCGTTTCGCGAAAATCCGGATCGCGAAATTTGACGAGCCCGGCAATTTTGTCGCCCGGCGCTGTCGCATAGCCTATTATCCGCAACAATAGCCGGGTTATTGCTGCCGCCGTGGCAATGCCGAATCCGGCGAACGGCGGACCGGCTCCGCCCATTCCACTCTCTCAATATTGCCTTGGCCTCAAAATGAACTCGAATGCAACGCTCTAACCCTGGCCCGACCGTCGCCCGTTATTTGCTCGCCTTGTCGGCGGTGGCGGCGGTTGCAGCGCTCGCTATGCGCTTGCCGGCCGGTGCGGAGCCGCAACCGATGCCGCTATTGCTGATGTTACCGGTCATAGCCAGCGCGGCGTTGGCCGGGGTGGGACCGGGTTTGGCCGCTACATTGGCGGCTGTCGCCGTGGTCGCGGGCTGTCCAGGTTTATTCGCCGGGGCCGATTTCGGCCGCGGGGAGAACCAAGAGGCGCTGCAGTTATCGCTACTGTTCGGCAACGGATTGGCGGCCAGCTTGTGGAGCGCAATGGTGCAGCGACTGAAGAACCGACTAGCATTTGTAACCCGAGCCGCAGCGGAAAAGACAGCAGAGGCCTCAGCAGGCGATGTTGGCTTCAAAGCACTGTTCGAGCAGGCCGGAGTCGGTATTGCGTTGCTGGATATCGACGGCCGTTTTCTGCAGTTTAATCGCTGTTTCGGCGAAATGGCCGGATATGGCCCCGATGAACTCAACGGCCGAAATATCGCCGAAATTATTCACCCCGACGACTGCATTCAGGACCGGCCCAACACAGAGCGTCTGCTTGCGGGAGCTATCTCCACATATAAGACGGAAAAGCGTTTGATCGATAAAGTCGGAAATAGCCTCTGGACCTTATGGACGCTATCGTCAGTCCGGCACACCTTAGGTATGCCGGTTTGCTTGGTTGCGGTGGTCGAAGACATTCGGGACCGCAAACGTGCCGAGAGCGCGTTGCTGGAAAGCCAGCAGGCGTTGCGCAGTACTCAGCAATTGGCCGGGATCGGCAACTGGACCTGGAATTTAACCACCGGCGAAATAGTGTGGTCGGAAGCGCTTTATCGGATCTTTGGCCGCGATCTGCGACAAGCGCCGGCCGATTATGCCGAGGTACGTAACTATTTTTCTGCCGAAAGTTGGGATCGATTGGCTGCGGCGGTCGAGAAATGCCGGACCGGCATGCAGCCTTACCAGTGCGACGTCGAAATCGTCGGCGGCGATGGCCGGCGGCGTTGGCTGACCGCTCGCGGCGAAGCGCTACGCGGTGTAGGCGGCGAGATCGTCGGCCTACACGGCACAATGCAGGACATTACCGCCCGCAAACTGGGCGAAATGGCCTTGAACCGCAGCGAACAAAGGTTTCGCCGGTTGTTTCAAGATGCGCCGATTCCGTTGGCCTACGTTGCCGGTAACGGCAATTTGATCGATGCCAATACCCGTTTTTTCGAGACATTCGGTTACAGTCTAAGCGACGTGCCGTGCTTGGAGGCGTGGTGGCCGCTGGCCTATCCCGATTCTGACTACCGCCGCTCGGCGATGCAGGCCTGGAGTGCGGCTTTGGCCAAGGCCGCCGCCAGCGGCGGCTATATCGAGCCGGCCGAATACCGGATAACCTGCAAGAATGGCACAGTCCGAATCGTCGAGATTTCCGGCATCATCGTCGGCCAGGATTTCATGGCTGTACTTTTCGACATTACCGAGCGTAAGCGAGCCGAGCAGGAACTGCACAAAACTCAGGCCGAAGCGCTGAAATTGATGGAAGAAGCCGTCGTAGCCCGGGAACGCGCCGAACAGGTCAGCAATGCGTTGCGCGACAGCGAGCAACGTTTGAGGATGGCCCAAGAGGGCGCTCAAGTCGGTATCTGGGATTGGGACATCGCCAACGACTTGTGTTATTGGTCTCCGGAATGCGTCCGGCTTTACGGGTTGGAGCCGGGCGTATTGCGCAGCAACGCCGATTGGCTGGCACGCGTGCATCCGGACGATCAGCCTCTGATCGATGCGCAATGGCGGGAACGGGTGCTGAAGCATTTGCCGATCGACGTCGAATTCCGTTTCTTACACGCCTCCGGCGCTGTGCGTTGGATGGTCAGCCGGGGCCAGGCGCTATACGACGCAGACGGAAATCCGGTGCGCTTGTTCGGCGTCAACCTGGACATCACCGACCGGAAAAAGTCGGAACAGGCATTGATGAAACTGGTGCAGGTGGTCGAGCAAAACCCGTCCAGCATTATCGTGACCGATGCCGACGGTAACATCGAGTACGTCAACCAGGCTTTCGTCGAGCAAACCGGTTACAGCCGCGAAGAGGTGTTGGGTTCGAATCCGCGCATTCTGCAGTCTGGGAAAACGCCGCGAGAGGTTTACCGGTCGATGTGGCAAACCCTGAGCGAGGGCCGGGTCTGGAAAGGCGAATTCAGCAATCGCGGTAAACACGGCCGGGAATATACCGAATTTGCCAGCGTGATTCCGATCCGCCAAACCCAAACCGGCAGCATCACCCATTTCGTCGCGGTACAGGAAGATATCACCGAGAAAAAGCGAATCGGCGCCGAACTGGACCAGCATCGCCACCATTTGGAAGAACTGGTGGCCAGCCGTACCGCCGAGCTGGCCGCCGCCAGGGCGCAAGCCGATGCGGCCAATCAGGCCAAAACCGCGTTTTTGGCCAACATGAGCCATGAAATCCGGACGCCGATGAATGCCATCATCGGCCTGACCTATCTATTGCGCCAAAGCCAAGTCAGTGCGGAGCAGATAGACCGGCTGGACAAGATCGATTCCGCCGCCCAGCACTTGTTGTCGGTAATCAACGACATTCTGGATTTATCGAAAATCGAGGCCGGCCGATTGGAACTGGAACAAACCGATTTTTCACTTTCGGCCTTGCTGGACCATGTCCGCTCGCTGGTTGCCGATCAAGCGCGCGCGAAAGGTTTGACGATAAGCGTGAATCAGGACGGAGTGCCGCAATGGCTGCGCGGAGATCCCACCCGATTGCGGCAAGCGCTACTGAATTACGCCAGCAATGCCGTGAAATTTACCGAAAGCGGCGAAATCCGGCTGTTGGCCGAATTGCTGCAGGAAGGCGAAGACGGATTGATGCTGCGTTTTGTGGTCGAGGATTCCGGGATCGGGATTACGGAAGACAAAATGCCGATGTTGTTCGAAACCTTCGCCCAGGCGGACGTCACTACCACACGCAAATACGGAGGCACCGGCCTCGGGCTGGCGATAACCCGGCGCCTGGCGCGGATGATGGGCGGGGACGCCGGCGCAGATAGCCGCGCCGGGCAAGGCAGCCGTTTTTGGTTTACTGTCCGCTTGCAACGCGGGCATGGGGTGGCCGAATACACCGCGGCCAAAAACAGCGATGCGGAATTCGAGTTACGGCGCACGTATCCCGGTGCGCGAATCTTGCTGGTGGAGGACAATCCAATCAATCGCGAAGTGGCGCTGGAGTTGTTGCACGGTGCGGGTATGGCCGTGGCGACCGCTGCAAACGGCCGGATTGCCGTCGACAAAGTCTTTGCCTGCCAGTACGATCTGGTGCTGATGGATGTGCAAATGCCGGAAATGGACGGGCTTGAAGCCACCCGGCTGATTCGGGGCAGAACCGAGTATGCGCGCTTGCCGATATTGGCAATGACGGCGAATGTGTTCGACGAAGACCGCCAAATGTGTCTGGAGGCCGGTATGAATGGCTTTGTCGTCAAACCCGTGGTGCCCGACGACTTGTACCGGACCTTGTTGGATTGGCTGGAGCGCGGCGCTCGGTATCAACCGGCTTCGTCCCGCCGCCCGCAAGCGGAATCTGCGCCGCCGGGCAAAGCCGCTGATGCTGCCGAAGCTCCGATTGAGATTGCCGGTTTGAATAGCGCGCAGGGGTTGGCCCTCGTGAAAGGCGATACCGTAAAATACCGGCGGCTGCTGTTGATGTTTGGACAGTCTCACCGCGATGACATGAAGCGGGTCGTCAACGCCTTGCTTGAGCACCGGCGCGGCGATGCCCGGGCGTTGGCTCATGCGCTGAAAGGCGTCGCTGCGACGTTGGGCGCTTTCGGTTTGGCCACTGCTGCCGGCAAACTTGACCTTGCGCTGCAAGAAGAGCGCGAACTTGGCGCATGTCTGGAATTGGTCCAATTGTGCGAAGGCGAATTGAGCCCGCTGTTGTCGGGCATTGAAGCCTTAGGCGACGCCGAAACGGCAACCGGTATGGATGGCGTTAGCGGAGCGAGGGCCGAGGCGGCTATCGCCGAACTGCGAAACTTGCTGACCGAGGACAATGCGCTGGCCTGCCGCCTGGCAAGGGAGTGTGCCACTACGCTATCGCTGGCGCTGGGTGCGGATTATGCCGAGTTCAGCCGCCGAGTAGAAGGGTTCGATTTCGTTGCGGCCTTGGCGCTGCTGGATCGGGCCGGCAACCGCGCCGGCGCGGCGGACTTGCCGCCCGGAACGGGAGAGGGCGGCTAAGCCGCCTTGCCGGTTTACGCTCCGATTTCGTCATGTGCCGGGCCAATGACCGAAGCTAATCGATTGATTTAGTCCGTGTTGAGGCGGTTGAACCGCTAACCCAACCAACTCGGTCGGAAACTCATCAAATCTGCGACTGCAAATAGTTTTCCAGACCGACCATTTCGATCAAACCCAGTTGTTTTTCCAGCCAGTGGGCATGGTCGATTTCGGTATCGTCCAGCATGACTTTCAAAATTTCCCGGGTCTGGTAGTCGCGGACGCTTTCGCAATAGGCCATTACCTTACGCAAATCGGCTACCACTTTTAACTCGACCGCCAGGTCGTTTTTCAACATGTCCGGCACCGTGGCGCCCACCGCCAGCGGTTCGCGTTTAGACAAATCCGGCGTGCCTTCCAGAAACAGAATTCGCTTGATCAGCGCGTCGGCGTGGTTGGTTTCGTCCTGGACTTCGTGGTTGATGCGTTCGTAAAGCTTTTCCAGGCCCCAGTTTTGGTACATCCGCGAATGGATGAAATATTGGTCGATGGCCGTCAATTCGCCGGCCAGTAATTCGTTCAAATAAGCGATGACTTGTTTGTCGCCTTGCATGGTCTGCCTCCCGCTGAATGTCTGTAATTACGCTGCCTGCTATGGTAATACAAATAACCTAGTGCCGTATCCGGTTTTCGCGGCATAGCCGGCCCGCCTTGCCGATTGGGGCTAGCGGTAGATGCGCGCACCGCTGTCGAAAGTCTCCGCCAACTCTGCGGCCAGCGCGCCGACGTCCCCGCTGGTGATGAACACCAAGCGGCCGCAGCCGTCGTCGCCGTCGCGGGTTTGCAAAACCGCGGGCGGATATAAACGTGGCCCCGCCGACTGGATCGCAAGCGGTTCTGTTCTTCCCGCCACGTAAACCACGCCCTTGATGCGCAGCAACTCGGGATGGTTGGCAAGCAGTGAACTGAGGATAGACTCCAACTGCGGCCAGGCCGGCGCTGCCGAAAATATTAAAGACAGACTTCTGAATTCGTGCGAAATCGGCGTTTGATCCGGTAAGCGGCGTAACAGCGGAGCGTCAAAGTCGAGTATCCATTCCGGAAGGTCCGCACCGGGCTGTAGAGTCAGGGTTGGCGTCGCCGGGGCCAATGTGCTCAGGCGTTGCGCCAGTTCGGCTTGTTGCCCGGCAGTGGCCAGATCGGCATGCGTCAGCAGCAATCGGTCCGCCCATGCGACCTGGGCTGCGGCTTCCGGGAAGCGGTCCAAATGTTCGCCGGCGGTCGGGATCGCCAATGTCGCCAGCACGGCCTGCAATCGATAACGGCCGGCCAGCCAGCGCTCGCGCAACAGGGTATCCAGAATCGGCTCGGGGCTGGCGATACCGCTGGTTTCGATCACGACGCGCGCGAACGGTTTGTCTTGCGCGCCGTCCCAGGCCATCCGCAAGTTTTTCAAGGTCGGCGCCAGTGCACCTTTCACTTGGCAGCACAGGCAGCCGCCGGACAGTACCGTTAATGGCGCGTCCTGGCGTTGCAGCAAATCCTGGTCGACCGGCTCCGCGCCGAATTCGTTGATCACTACCGCGGTTTTTACTCCATCGGTCAGCAAGCGGTTCAACAACGTGGTCTTGCCGCTGCCCAGGAAGCCGGTGATCAATACAACCGGGATTTTACGAAGAGTGGTGTTCGCTGTGGGCTTAATCAAATTGTTTGAGTTTCAAGGTTGGTGACTTATTAACCGGGCGCTAATTATGGCTTATCACCGTTATTCCGTCCGGGCTGACTGTGTCAAAACCCGTAGGGAACGTTCTTAGACATGCGAACGCCATTTGAAGGGACATGCCGATAATCGCCGGCGGTCGACGCTGCGAACATCAACCCCGCTATGCACCTGATCACGCTGGCCAGTCGCGATAAATAATTGCGGGACACGTAATTGCGGAAAAACGCCGATTGCTGCAAGTAGCGGTGGCACACCAACACCCGGGGCGCAATCGCGAACGCGCAGACGACGCCGATTTCGGCATAACTCTCGGCGGAATACGGGTTGTCGTCGCGCAGGCGGGACGTGGTCGGCACGCCGGAAACGCTCGGCAACATCCGGGGCGACAAAACCTAGCGGCCGTCGGCCGAGAAAATCTGCACTTTGACGTTGCCGGACGGCAGCAGTAAATAACTCTCGCAAGCCTTGCCCGGACAAAACGCCTGTTGCCATGTGGGCATCGTCACCACCGTATTCCCTTCTCGGCGAATGCCGGAAAATGGCTTTTCCAGGTATCAGCGTCCTAAGGCATAGCGGTCTCCGGCGGGTTATTCCGCGGGCGGCGTTGATGGCGAGAGACCGGACGGCGCGAATCGGGGAATCAGCGCACATATCCGGTGCCTGACTCTTAGAGCCCCGGCCGCGACAACTTGAAGCCTCGAGGCTAATTTTTCGCCAGATCGGCGGATTGGGCTTTGCAATCGCTGAGCATCAAATGCGCGGGGTCCAGCGATAGGGCGAAGGGGGCGACTTTTTTTAATGCGCTCAATCCCAAAATCTGGCGGTCGGTGCCCTCGAATACAGCTGCTTCCACGTCGTGCACGATGCAACAGCAGCCGATGCTCAAATTGGCGATGCGATAAATCGACACATTGACGTCGGAACCGTCCGCCATCACTCCGCCGACTTGCTTGACGTAGTCGACCTTGCCTCGCGCCTTTAGCGCATCCAGTGTGGTCTGGTTGATCGTGACGTAGTCTGACCCGGTATCCACCATCAGTTCGTTGCCGGCGACTCCGTCGAATCCAACCGGAACGTAAAATGTCGAGGTACCTTTCTTGGTCATCGGTACCGCGGTGCCGAATTGAAGCGATTGCACCGCATGCGCGGGAGTCGCAAAAAGCAACCATTCAATCAAGACGATCGTCAGAATACGCACAAACATGATGGCCTCGCTGTCTGAAATTAACGCTGTCTGCTGATTTACAGCGCATATCGCGTGCCACAATAAAATGTCTTTTTAATACAAAAAGTTATTTTGATTTTTGGTGTCCGAGTCTGATCTTTCAGCACCACAACGGTTCGGTTTGATTTTTCGTTTGCATCAATGTGGTGCGGCATGATCGAAAGAGGTGCAGATTTTTGTTGCACTAATGGTTTCGAATCAATATTATGGTTCCGGTACGCAAAGGACTTGTCGTCGTATGCGGAAACATCGGTTATCACTGCACCAACAGCGAGGTTACAACTATGAAAAAAATGACTCGAATTGCGGGTTTGTCAGCGGCTGTATTCATGGCATCGATTTCGGCTAACGTTTTTGCGGAAGCCGACAATTGTGCGGCCTTCTATCCTAAAGTTCCCTACAATTGCGAGTTAATAAGAGTGAAGGTTCTGCCGGCGGAACGGGCGGATTTTTCGGCATTCGAAACCGGGGCGGTCAAGGCTTCGGCTGGCGGTGCGCAATATCGGCTACGCTCCGTTACTCGTGATACTGCCAGGGCGTTACGCGCGCAACACGCGGAGGCCAGATGAGATACCCGTGTGCCCGCGATTTCACTGCCGGAAATCGCAGGCACCGTGTTGGTTACAGTGCCTATTCAACACCAGGGTCCTGTCCGGCAACCGCATAAGGTAGGCTAAAAGCCGTTTCCGCCAGACGTATGGCGCTTCTCGCTGCCGACTCGGCAGAGCTATCGTAGCCATAATTTGCAGCGCCGATCTTGCCAAAGCCTCAGGATTCGGCTTGCCATCTGGAGGAGAATAACATTCCGATTGGAGACTATGCCGGAGCAGGGATAAGCGCCGCCGGCCAACTCGATTCGGTTAAGGAAGGAGCGCGTGCTCGTGTCAGAGCCCGCGCGTATCGCGAAGATTATTTTTT
>NZ_JANIBM010000013.1 GCF_024505045.1 Methylomonas aurea
CTTCATTCAGCGGCAGTCCCTACAGGGGCTGGAGCAGTCCGGCAGCGGTCAGAATCAGATAGGTCTTATAGGCAGCGGTGGCGGACAAGGCCAGAAAAATCAAGCCGCTCGCCTTGTGCAATAGGCTCAGCGGAATCCGTTGCAGCACGGTGCGCCCGGCCAACACGCCGAGCGCCGAGGTGAAACTCAGCGCCAGCGTAGAGCCCAGCCAAACCGCCAAGGGTTGCGCCGTACTGCTGAAGGCAACCACGGCCAGTTGGGTTTTGTCGCCGAATTCGGCTACCGTGATCAGCAAAAACGTGGTCAGGAATATACCGTGGCCGCTTTTTTCGGCCACATCCTGTTCGCCGTCATCGTCGCCGCCACCGTTCAGCAGCGCGTGAATGCCGAATGCCGCGAACAGTAGGGCTACGCTGGCCGCCACGGCATAGTCCGGCAGCCAATTGGCGATTGCGGCGCCGAACACGACGGCCAGCGTATTCAAAAGCATGAATGCGGCAATCGCTCCCCACAGCACCGGCCCCGGCCGATGCCGAGACGCCAATGTCATGCATACCAACTGGCTTTTATCGCCGATTTCGGCGGCGGCTATCAGCGCGAAGCTGGTGCCGCCGGCGGCCAACAGTTCTGCAGGGTTTACGGCGAGGAGTTGAGCGAGCAGCGAGACGAGAGAGTCCATGGATAAATCTTAAGTTTCGGCAGAAGCGGGGAAAAATTGGCCCGCCGCGGCCGCAAGCCTGCCGGCGGGCGATAAGCCTGTTGCGGAAGTTAGACCAGCAGCCGGTCCAGTACCATCATGATGATGAAGCCGAACATCAGCGAGAAGGTGGCAATGCGGGAACGGCCTTTGGAGTGGGTTTCCGGGATGATTTCTTCGCTGATCACGAACAGCATGGCGCCGGCGGCGAAGCCCATGGCGATCGGCAGAATCGACGAAAACAGCGTCACCATCGTAATCCCCAGCAAACCGCCGACGGGTTCGACCAGGCCGGTCAAGGTGGCAATTCCGACGGCTTTCCATTTGTCGTAGCCCAAGCCCACCAGCGGCAGGGCCACCGCCAAACCTTCCGGCAGGTTTTGCAACGCGATGGCGATGGACAGCACCAAGCCGTTATTCAAATCGCCGGAACCGAAGCTGACCCCGACCGACATGCCTTCCGGGAAGTTATGGATCGTGATGGCAATGATGAACAGCGAGATTTTTTGCAGCGAATCCAGCGAATGGTCGCTGACCGAATCGAAATGCAGATGCGGTAGGCGGCTGTCGGCGAAATGCAGAAACAGGGCGCCGATCATCATCCCGGCCGAGACTACCCACAAGCCTTTGCCGGGCCAGACTTGTTCGCCGTACTCCATGCCGGGCACCAGCAGCGAAAATGCCGTTGCCGCCAACATGACGCCGGCTGCGGCCCCGAGCAGGCTGTTGAACAAACGTTCGGAAATGTCCTTGAAGAACAGGGCCGGTAACGCACCGACGCCGGTGGCGCAGCCGGCCAGTACGCTGGCGAGAAAGCCGATCACGACGATTTTGCCGAAAATAAGGTAAAGGCTGCCGAATACCAGAATTTGCGATGCGGTGAACAGGCCGATCAAGACTCCCCAGCGTTGTAATGTCGGCAGAGTCATGACTTGCAGATATTTGGGGTGAGCTTGCAAGCGCAGGTAGTAATCTTCCAGTGTTTTTTGAATGTTCAGCATGTCGTTACCCGATCGATGGTTAGGCCAAGCGCAGGATTATACTGAATTCGCCAAACCGGCCGCCGGCCAAGATGGCGATTTATGCTCGGCGAGCGGCAATTTGCCCGGATAGCCTGCGGGGCGGCGCCAGACGCGGTCGCTCGGCCAGCCGGTTTTCTGATTAAGATTTTGCCTGGTGTTGTCAGCCGGCAGCGTTTCGATTTAAAGTCAGCGCGCTGAGCGACGGCGCGGCGATGGCCGGCACGCTTCGTCAGGCATATTTTTCTTCAGGCGGAAATCATGAAAAACGTGAATATTTGTAGTGCTGCTTGGGCAGCGCTGGCTTTGAGCGCATGCGCTCCGGTACAACAGCCGACCGGCCAAACCATTGCCTTGGGCGGGACGCAGAATGCGGTCTTGCAACAAGCGCCGGCGGCGATCGGTAGCACCGGCGCCCCGGTTGCCGGTATCGGCAACGAATTGAGTTTGATCAACATTCTGGTCGGGCAATTGGGCATCAGCCCGCAGCAGGCTTTAGGTGGCGTCGGTTCGATCTTTTCAGTGGCGCAACAACGTATGAATCCTGGCGATTTCTCGCAATTGAGCGGTAGCGTACCGGGCATGGACCGTTATCTGTCGTCGGCGCCGCAACTGCCTGCCAACGGCGCCAATGCCGGTTTGTTGGGTGCCGCCGGCAGCCTGTTGGGCGGCCAGAACAATGCCTTGGGCAGTTTGGCGGCGTTGGCCGGCTCGTTCCAAACCCTGGGGATGAACCCGTCCATGGTCAGCCAATTCGTGCCGGTGGTATTGCAATATGTGCAAAGCCAGGGCGGAGCCGGCGCGATGAATCTGCTGCAAAGCGCTCTACGCTGATACTCCGCCGTTCGTTCCTTAATTTAAGAAAATAAAATAACAACATGGAAATATTACTGGTAGGCGCGGTGCTGATGATCGCTGCGATTTTAATGTCTGCGTGGTTGATGACCTTCGCCAAGTGGTTCCCGATTCCCGGCATCGATGGCGTATTCTTGAAGGATTACAAAACCATGATTCGCGCGCACGTCGATTTTGCGTTGATGGCGCTGTTTTGTCTCGGGTTTTACGCGACCAAGGTGGATTTGCCGGTGGCGGCCTGTTGGCTGGTCGTGATCGGCGGCATGACCAATCCCGGCGTGTTTGTGGTCGCGGCCTTCGACCCCGATTTCTGGGCCAAGCCGGTGTGGCGGATCTATTCGCTGCTCAGCTTCATGGCGACGACGCTGGGATTCGGCTGGATCGCCTGGACCTTATTGCGTTTCGCGCTGCAGGCCGGCTAAGCGGTATCGAAAACAGCGGCTTGGCGCTACAATGGCGCGTTTTTTATTGCCAGGTAACGATACATGACAGCCGCCGCTTTACCGATCCACGATTATGCCTTACTGGACGACGCCGAGTGCGACGTGCGAATTGTTGCCGCCAAAGCCAAGCTCGGCAAACGCTGCATTATTCTGGGCCACCATTACCAGCGCGACGAGGTATTCAAGCACGCCGATATTTTCGGCGATTCTTTGAAACTGTCGCGCGAAGCCGCGCAATCGGAAGCCGAATACATCGTATTTTGCGGTGTGCATTTCATGGCCGAAGTCGCCGACATTCTGTCGCGGCCGGAACAAATCGCGATTCTGCCGGACATGGCGGCCGGCTGTTCGATGGCCGATATGGCCAACAAAGTCAAAGTCCAGCAATGCTGGGACGAATTGGCCAAGATCATCGACGTCGAAAACACGGTCACGCCGGTGACCTATATCAATTCCGCCGCCGACCTGAAAGCGTTTTGCGGCCAGCACGGCGGTATCGTCTGTACCTCCTCCAACGCTCAGAAAATCCTGAACTGGAGTTTTGCCCGCCGCGAGAAAGTGTTGTTTTTCCCGGACCAGCATTTGGGGCGCAATACCGGTTTTCGGATGGGCATCCCGTTGGCACAGATGGTGACCTGGGACTTCAACAAACCCCAAGGCGGTTTGACCGAGCAGCAAATCCGCGACGCGAAAATGATCCTGTGGAAAGGCCATTGCTCGGTGCATCAGGCATTTCAGCCGGAGCAGATCGACAACTTCAAAGCTAAATATCCGGAGACTATCGTCATTTCCCATCCGGAGGCTTGCTTCGAAGTCTGCGAAAAATCGGATTACATCGGCTCGACCGAGATGATTCTGAAGATTGTTCGCGAAGCCGAAGCCAATACCCGCTGGCTGGTGGCCACCGAGCTGAATCTGGTCAACCGCCTGGCCCAGGAATGCAAGGCCCAAGGTAAAAGCGTGCATTTCATGGCGCCGACCTTGAGCATGTGCTCGACCATGTTCCGCACCGATCCGCAGCATTTATGCTGGGTATTGGAAAATCTGGCGGCCGGCCACGTCGTCAACCAAGTCGCCGTAGCTGCCGAACAAGCCGCGCTGGCCAAGCAGGCGCTGGACAATATGCTGGTGGCTTCCTGATCCCGCGCTTTTAAGCTCCCGGCCGGCGGCAATCCGCCGGTCGGCTACTCTCGTTTTCATCATGACATCCTTGCAAAACTCCGTAGCCTGCCCGGCAATGCTGATCGCTGCGCCGGCTTCGGGCCAAGGCAAAACCACCATCACCGCTGCACTGGCTTACCATTTCCGCAGCCAGGGTCTGCAGGTGCGAGTGTTCAAAACCGGTCCCGATTTCATCGATCCGCAGATATTGGCGTTCGCGTCGGACCATCCGGTTTACCAACTGGATTTGTGGATGATGGGCGAGAGTCATTGCCGGGAGTTGCTCTACCGTGCAGCCGGGGCAGCCGATTTGATCTTGATCGAGGGCGTGATGGGCCTGTTCGATGGCGACAGCAGCAGCGCCGATTTGGCCCAGGCGCTGGGCGTGCCGGTGGCGGCGGTGATCGACGCGCAAGGTATGGCGCAGACCTTCGCCGCGGTCGCCCACGGTTTGGCGAGTTACCGGCCGGAACTGCCGTTTGCCGGCGTCATCGCCAATAAAGTCGGCAGCGCCGGCCATGCCAAGCTATTGCAGGAAGCCTTGACCTCCGACATGGCGATGCTGGCGGCGGTCGCCCGCGACGATGCCATCGGATTGCCTTCGCGCCATTTGGGCTTGTTGCAAGCCGACGAAATCGGCGATCTTTCCGCTCGCTTGGCGCGAGCCGCCGAACTGCTGAACGGCTTTGGCCCGTGTCGGTTGCCGCAACCGGTGCGATTCGAGCCGGTCCGCTGCGAGCCGCTGCCGCAACTGCTGGCCGGGTTGCGGATTGGCGTGGCGCGGGATGCGGCGTTTTCGTTTATTTATCAAGCCAATCTGGATTGTCTGCTGGCGATGGGCGCCGAGTTGGCGTTCTTCTCGCCGTTGGCCGACTCGGCGCTGCCGGAGGTCGATAGTCTGTATTTGCCGGGCGGCTATCCGGAGCTGCACTTGTCGGCGCTGGCCGAGAATCTGCCGATGAAGCAGGCCTTGCGCGAGCACCATGGTCTAGGCAAGCCGATTTACGCCGAATGCGGCGGTTTTCTGTACTTGCTGGAGAGTTTGGCAGACAAGCAAGGCCAGGCCGCCGAGATGGTCGGTTTGTTGCCCGGCCGGGCGACGATGCAGAGTCGGCTGGCAAACCTGGGCATGCATAGTCTGACCTTGGCGGAAGGCGAGATTCGCGGCCACAGTTTTCATTTTTCGACCTTGGAAACCGAACTGCAGCCGCTGCAGATTTCGCTGCCGCTACGCAGCTTCGGTCACGGCGAAGGTTTTTTTCGCGACGGCGCTTTGCAGGCGTCTTATCTCCACCTGTATTTCCCGTTCAACCCCCGCGCGGCGGCCGGTTTTTTCCGGCAATCCGGCCGATAAAAACTGTTTCACGGCCGGCCTCTATGGGATAATGCCGCGTTTTCACCGGGCAGACAACAGTAGGTAGGATATGGACGAAAACAAGAAAAAGGCTCTCGGCGCCGCGTTGATGCAAATCGAAAAACAATTCGGCAAGGGTTCGGTCATGCGCATGGGCGACGTCGCCGCGACCCGCGACATCGAAGTGGTGTCCACCGGCTCCTTGTCCGTCGACATCGCGCTGGGTTGCGGCGGTTTGCCGCGTGGCCGGATTATCGAAATCTACGGCCCGGAGTCGTCCGGTAAAACCACGTTGACGCTGCAAACCATCGCCCAGATGCAGAAATTGGGTGGCACCGCGGCCTTCGTCGATGCCGAGCATGCGCTGGACCCGGTGTATGCGCAAAAGATCGGCGTCAATATCGACGACCTGCTGGTGTCGCAACCGGACACCGGCGAACAGGCCCTGGAAATCACCGACATGCTGGTCCGTTCCGGGGCGGTCGACATCGTCGTCATCGACTCGGTCGCGGCACTGACGCCGAAAGCCGAAATCGAAGGCGACATGGGCGACTCGCACATGGGCTTGCAGGCGCGTTTGATGTCGCAAGCCTTGCGCAAACTGACCGCCAACATCAAGCGCTCCAACACGCTGGTGATTTTCATCAACCAGTTGCGGATGAAAATCGGCGTGATGTTCGGCAACCCGGAAACCACCACCGGCGGTAACGCGCTGAAATTCTACGCCTCGGTCAGGATGGACATCCGCCGCATCGGTTCGATCAAGAAGGGCGACGAGGTGATCGGTAACGAAACCCGGGTCAAGATCGTCAAGAACAAAGTGGCTCCACCTTTCAAACAGGCCGACTTCGAAATTCTGTACGGCGAGGGCGTGTCATTCCTCGGCGAATTGGTCGACTTGGGCGTCGAGTTCGGCTTCGTGCAAAAGTCCGGTTCCTGGTACAGCTATAACAACGACAAAATCGGCCAGGGCAAGGATAACGCCAAGCAGTATTTGCGCGAGCACCCGGAAATCGCCGCCGAGCTGGAAAAAGCCATTCGCGAAAAGGCCTTTGCCAGCAGAGTGACGACCGCTCCGGCCCATGAAGACGAAGACCCCGAGTTCAACGACGGCGAATGAGCGCGGCCGGCAAATCGAAGAGATTTGTCTGAGATTGTTGGCGCGGCGCGAGCATAGCCGCCGCGAGTTGCTGGATAAGTTGGCCTTGCGCGGCTTCGAGCGCGACGAAGTGAATCCGGTTATCGATGCGCTGACCGAGCAGAACTGGCAAAACGACGAACGCTACGCCGAATGTTACGTCCGCGACCGTATCGGCAAAGGCTACGGCCCGATCCGTATCGCCTACGAATTGCAGCAGCGCGGTATCAGCGGCGTCGATTTGGATGCGCAAGCCGAAGAGCAGGGCGGTTGGCTGAATCTGGCGGTGGACGTTTATGCGAGTAAATACGGCGACGAAAAGGCATTGCCGCCGAACGAATGGGCCAAACGCAGCCGGTTTTTGCAGCAGCGCGGCTTTAGCGGCGAGACGATCAAGCAGGTGTTTGCCGCATTAAAAATCAAGTTATCTCGGTCGGGCTGATCCTTTCGGTTCAGTGCTGTATCCGGTTTGGTGGCTCTGGCGTGGCCAAGGCCGAGTTTGTTATGGACTAGAAAACAACTGAAGTAAACCCATGAAACATATGACCAGCGCCGAAATTCGCGCCGCCTTTTTGGAATTTTTCCGCCAGCGCGGCCACGCCGTGCGTCCGTCCAGCAGCTTGGTGCCGGGCAACGATCCGACCTTGTTGTTCACCAATGCCGGCATGGTGCAGTTCAAGGACGTGTTCCTCGGCCGGGAGAAAGTCGATTTTAACCGTGCCGCGACCAGCCAGCGTTGCGTGCGGGCCGGCGGCAAGCATAACGATTTGGAGAACGTCGGTTACACCGCCCGCCACCATACCTTCTTCGAGATGCTGGGCAACTTCAGCTTCGGCGACTATTTCAAGCGCGACGCGATCAATTTTGCCTGGGACTTTTTGACGAAGGAAATGGGGATTCCGCCGTCCAAACTCTGGGTGACGGTGTTCGACGAGGATTCCGAAGCCGAGGCGATTTGGCTGGAAGAGGTCAAAATCGATCCGACCCGCTTCTCGCGTATCGGCGCTAAGGACAATTTCTGGTCGATGGGCGATGTTGGTCCGTGCGGCCCTTGCACCGAGATTTTCTACGACCATGGCGAACACGTGGCCGGTGGCCCGCCGGGCAGTCCGGACGATGACGGCGACCGTTACATCGAAATCTGGAACCTGGTGTTCATGCAATACGAGCGCGACAAGGACGGCAACCTGACGCCGCTACCGGCGCCGTCGGTCGACACCGGCATGGGCCTGGAACGCATCGCCGCTGTAATGCAGGGCGTGCATAGCAACTACGAAATCGATATTTTCCAAAATCTGGTAAAAACCGCCGCCGCGTTGGCCGGTACCAGCGATTTGAGCAACAGCTCGTTGCGCGTCATCGCCGACCATATCCGCTCCTGCGCGTTTTTGGTGGCCGACGGCGTGCTGCCGTCCAACGAAGGCCGCGGTTACGTGTTGCGCCGTATCGTGCGTCGGGCGATTCGCCACGGTTACCGCTTGGGCATTCAAGAGACCTTTTTCTACAAATTGGTTGCGCCGCTGGCTGCCGAAATGGGTGAAGCCTACCCCGAATTGGTCAAGGCACAGGAACAAGTCGAACGGGTGCTGAAAAAAGAAGAAGAGCGCTTCGCCGAAACCTTGGGCCAGGGCATGAAAATTCTGGAAAACTGCGTTGCCAAACTGGATGGCCACGTCATCCCCGGCGACGTGGTGTTCTTGTTGTACGACACCTACGGCTTCCCGGTGGATTTGACCGCCGACTTTGCCCGCGAACACAACCTCAGCGTCGACCACGCCGGTTTCGAAGTCGAAATGAGCGCCCAGCGCGACCGCGCCAGGGCCGGCGGCCAGTTCTCGGCCGATTACGACCAGGACATTCGCCACGACAGCGTTACCGAATTTACCGGCTATTCGCATCTTGACGGCTCGGTGCAAGTCATCGGCCTGTTCAAAAAAGGCCAGCTGGTCGAGAGTCTGGAAGCCGGCGACGAAGGTGTGGTGATTCTGGATCAAACCCCGTTCTACGCTGAATCCGGCGGTCAGGTTGGCGACAGCGGCTTGATCGAATGCACCGGTGGCACGTTCGAAGTCACCGACACCCAAAAGCAGGGCGGTCAGTTGTTTTTGCATAAAGGCAAAGTCGTCAAAGGCGTGATTGCCGAAGGCATGGCTTGCGAAGTCAGCGTCAATGCCGAGATCCGCAAGGCGACCGAGCGCAACCACTCGGCGACCCACTTGTTGCACGCTGCATTGCGCAACGTGTTGGGCGAGCACGTGCAGCAAAAAGGCTCGCAGGTGAACAATGAGCGTTTACGTTTCGACTTCTCGCATTTCGAGCCGATGACCGCCGAGCAAATCGCCGCCGTCGAACGTCTGGTCAACGAACAAATCCGCGCTAATAACGCGGTCTGCGCGCAAATCATGGCGAAGGATGACGCGGTCAAAGCCGGCGCGATGGCCTTGTTCGGCGAAAAATACGGCGACGAAGTGCGGGTGTTGACGATGGGCGATTTTTCCACCGAGCTGTGCGGTGGTACCCACGTGCAACGCACCGGCGACATCGGCTTGTTGAAAATCGTCACCGAAACCGGCGTCGCCGCCGGCGTGCGCCGGGTCGAAGCAGTGACCGGCGAGGGCGCATTGGAATGGATTGCTCAGCGGGAACAGGCCTTGTTGAGTGTCGCCGGCTTGTTGAAAGCCGCGCCGGACAAGACCGCCGATAAGGTACAGCAACTACTGGAGAAAACCCGCCATCTGGAAAAGGAGCTGGAAAAACTCAAAGGCAAACTGGCCAGTTCGGCCGGCGACGAGATGACCAGCCAGGCCGTCGAGGTCAACGGCGTAAAAGTATTGGCGGTGCAGCTTGAAGATGTCGATCCGAAAGCCCTGCGCGATTTGGCCGATCAACTCAAAAACAAGCTGGGCAGCGCCGCATTGGTCTTGGCCACCGTCAGCGGCGACAAGGTCAGCCTGATCGCCAGCGTCTCGAAAGACGCGATGGATAAGGTCAAAGCCGGCGATTTGGTTAATTTCGTCGCCACCCAGGTCGGCGGCAAAGGCGGCGGCCGGCCGGATATGGCGCAAGCCGGCGGCAGCGATCCTGCCGGATTGTCGGCGGCGTTGGCTGCTGTACCGGAATGGGTTAAAGCCAAGCTGGGTTAATCGCGACGGCGGGCCAGAGCGTCCACCAACAATTTCAGTGTAAGAAAGCCAAGAAGGTCTATAAAGAATGGCATTGTACGTTTATAAATTCGGCGGTACTTCGGTCGGCTCGGTCGAGCGGATCAAGGCTGTCGCCGAAAAAGTCAAAAACGCCCACGACAAGGGCGATCAAATCGTGGTTGTCGTTTCGGCGATGAGCGGAGAAACCAACCGGTTGGTGGCATTGGCCAAAGAAATGCAGCCGCAACCGACCGACCGCGAGTTGGACGTGCTGCTGTCTACCGGCGAACAGGTGACCATCGCGCTGTTGTCGATGGCGTTGCATCACATCGGTGTGGAAGCCAAGTCATATACCGGTCCGCAGGTGCGGATTCTGACCGATAGCGCCTTTACCAAGGCCCGCATCCGCGAAATCGACGAAGCCAATATCCGCGCCGACCTGGAGGCTGGTCGAGTCGTGGTCGTGGCCGGTTTTCAGGGGGTCGACGAGCACGGCAATATCACCACTTTAGGCCGCGGCGGTTCGGATACCACCGGCGTGGCGCTGGCGGCGGCGCTTAAAGCCGACGAATGCCATATCTATACCGATGTCGATGGCGTCTACACCACCGATCCGCGCGTGGTACCCAAAGCGCGGCGTTTGGAACAGATTACCTTCGAGGAAATGCTGGAAATGGCCAGCTTGGGTTCGAAAGTCCTGCAGATCCGCTCGGTCGAGTTCGCCGGCAAATACAACGTCAAATTGCGCGTGTTGTCTTCGTTTATGGAAGGTAACGGCACCCTAATTACCTACGAGGAATCAGAAATGGAAAAAGCGTTAATTTCGGGCATCGCGTTTAACCGGGACGAGGCCAAACTGACCTTGACCGGCGTGCCTGATTTACCGGGTGTGGCGTCGAAAATTCTGGGGCCGATCGCTGCCGAAAATATCGAGGTGGACATGATCGTGCAGAATATTTCCGCCCATGGCACCACCGATTTCACCTTCACCGTGAATCGCAATGACTTTGCCCGCGCCAAGAATGTATTGGAAGGTTTAAAAGCCGATTTGGGCGGTAGCACCACCGTGATTGGCGACAACACCATCGCCAAGGTGTCGATCGTCGGCGTCGGTATGCGTTCGCACGCCGGCATTGCCAGTACCATGTTCAAAGTATTGGCGAACGAGGGTATCAACATTCAGATGATTTCCACCTCTGAAATCAAGATTTCGGTCGTCGTCGACGAGAAATATCTGGAACTGGCGGTGCGAGCACTACATACCGCCTTTGGCTTGGATCAGCAGTAGCTCGCGATGGAGTGCGGAGCTTCGCCGATCCACGTTAGATGGGGGAGGTGCAGGTGATTTTTAAAAAACTGTGTTAAATGACTTAATAAAAACAAGGCATTTGCCTTGTTTTTTGTTTAGGAATTTGTCCTTTTTTCTGTTTTTTTAAGCTTTATCAGGTAGTTACGATTCTGGCATTTTTTATGCTGTTTATCGGCGTTGCATTAATTTTTTCTGCGCGAGGTAAACAGATGGCTCAAGAATTAGTAGTTGCGAATCAAGAAGTGGTTGCCCAGCAACTAAACACTGCCGGCTTGGTTTTGGGGGCCGGGTTGGCGGTCGCTTCGATGATTTTGGTGCCGGCATTGGCGATGCGTCTGGGTTTGAGTGCAAGTCTCACCGGCGCTCTCAGAATCGCGTTGATGAAGGCTTCCAGCCAGGCAGCAAGGGGACTCAAATAATTGCCCTCGGCGTCTGCCCTTGATGCGGCCGGCGCTGCACGACTCAGTATTTGCCTTTCGGGAAAGCTATGTTCGATAAGTCGCTAGGGAAATCTCGCCGTTTGTTTTCAGCAAGCCGGTTATGCCGGATCGGGTATAATTCCATCATGGATTGCTGGAATTTGCCGAACGAAAACGGGTTTGTGTCATGACGGATGAAATCAAAAAAGATTGCGATCTTTGCGGCTTGACGGTTGAAGTAGCGGGTTTTGAACTTAAAACTGTCGACGGCGACAAAAAATTTTGCTGCGAAGGCTGTAAGGGTATTTACCAAATGTTGCATGAGGCGCAGGTATTACCGGATCAGGATGACGCCCGGCAGCCGAATTCTTAAAATGCATAGAGGATGCAATGGCGCACAAACACGATCCCAAATCCGACGTCAACGGCCCGTCAATGGCTAAACAAGTGATGGCTGGTACGTTGGCGACCGCAACGGTTAATACTGGAGGAAAATTAATGAGCAAGTTAGCGAAACACCCACTGTTGGTTTTCGGTGCCGGGATGGTTGCCGGTTATTTCGTCTACAAATACCGAAAAGAGATCATTTCCAGCGCCAGCAAGACCATAGAGGCCGGCAAGGACTTCGTGCTGCACCAAAAAGAAAACCTGGAAGATATCGTCGCCGAGGCTAAAGAAGGCGAGTGAGGATGCCGGTTTGCATTTTCAATGTGAAGCTTCACTGATTTGACAACGGGCGGTTTCGGCATTCCGAGCCGCCCGTTTTGTTTTTACGATTATGGCTATCCAGAAACAATTTTTATTGCGTTATCGAGGCGACGGCCACGTGCGGTTTCAATTGCCGGAGCCGGCCTGCCAAGCCGAGCCCGCCCGGCAATTGGCGGCAAAGCTGGTGGAACTCGATGGCGTCCGCTCGGTACACCTGTACCGTAGCCAGCGTAAACTGTCTATCCGCTATCACGAATCGGTTTGCGGCTTCAACCAACTGGCGGTCCGCTTAGCCCGGATCGTGGCCGAGTTGGAACAACAGGGCCTGTTCGAGACGCCTTTGGCCGACAAGGCGAAAAAATCGATGCTCAATATCGGCCAGCGGTTGCGGAAGACCCATGTCGGCGGCTGGTTTCGCGAAAAATACCAAGCCGGCCGGGAAACTTTGCAAGCGGCGAAGATCGTCGGCAAACTGGGCGTCAAAGGTCCGAAAGCGCTGATCAAGGATCCGGAAAAGGCCACGATCGATTTTCTCAACGACGTGTTGGTGCTGTACTTGATCAAAACCCACTGGACGCGGATTACCCAGGAATGGCTGGTCAGGCCGTTCGTATACCGTTACGAATGGATGGCCTTGTTCTATATGTTTTTCTTACTGGTCCGCTCCCGCAGGCCTAAATAGCTTTCAGCCCGGAGCCGCCGCTTGGCCGGCGCCGCACCGGTTCGCCTTTCCAGTACAGGATTGTCCCCCCCCATGGAAACCGAGATCCCGATCCCCAAAAACTTCGAGTTGCGCCACCAGTTGCGAAATAGGGTGCGCATCGTTTCCAGCGTTCTGGCCGGTGATCCGGAACGCGGATATATTTTGGAAATTCTGCTGAAAAAGCGACCTGAAATTAAGCGGGTGCGTTCTGTTTTTGCGATCGGTTCTGTCGTGATCGAATTCGATTCTAGCCGGCTGCCGAAAAAGAACCTGTTAATTCTGCTGGACGCGGTGCTGGGGAATATCGCTCACAAACAGGCCGATTTAAAACAAGACAAACGGAAAAGCCTTGGCGGTCCGTTGCAAGATATTGATTTGGCCGTGCAGGGGATGAGTTGCGCGTCCTGCGCGCTCTTGATCGAAATGGTGCTGAACCGCGACGAGCGGGTGAAGAAGGCGGCTGTCAATTTCGCTACCGAAACTGTAAATGTGCAGGGTTGCTTGACTTCCGCCGACGTGGTCGAAGTCATTGAACGCTTAGGCTATAGCGCGATGCCGGTCGATACGCTGTCGCAAAGAAAAAAACTCATTGAAAAGGAGTTGCATCGAATTGACGTGGCCCGGCGTCGATTCGTAACCGCAGGGCTATTGACCATACCGGTGGTGGTCTCGGCGATGGCGATGGGTAGCCGGAATTGGCTGCACTGGTTGCAATTCGCGTTAACCACCCAAGTGGTATTCGGTTCCGGGCGTCAGTTTTTCAGCAAGGCTTACCGTTTGGCTAAACAACGAGCGGCAAACATGGACAGCCTGATCGCATTGGGCGTCGGTTCGGCTTACGGTTACAGCGTGCCGGCCTTATTCCGCCGCCGCGGCCACATCTATTTCGAAGCCGCCGCGGCGATTGTCACCTTCGTCTTGCTCGGCCGCTACCTGGAGGAGCGCGCTCGCGGCAAAGCCGGCGAAGCGATTCGCAAGTTGGTCGATTTGCAACCGCAAACCGCGACGTTGCTGCTCGAGGCCGGTCACGAGCGTAGCATCGATATCGACGATATCCGCATTGGCGATTTGTTGTTGGTGCGGCCCGGCGAGAAGATTCCTACCGACGGCTTGGTCGTCTACGGCATTTCCACGGTCGACGAAGCCATGATTACCGGCGAAAGCATGCCGGTAGTGAAAAATCCGGGCCACACCGTGATCGGCGGTTGCGTTAATGGCAACGGCGTGTTGCATGTCAAAGCAACTGCGATCGGCATGGACACCGTGTTGGCCGGCATCGTGCACATGGTCGACCAGGCGCAAGCGGCCAAATTGCCGATCCAGAAACAGGTCGACAAAATTTCGGCGGTCTTCGTGCCGGTGGTGATGGTGCTTTCCGCGGCGACGTTGGCCGGTTGGCTGCTGGCCGGTGCGCCGTTCGGCTTTGCCTTCGGCAATGCGATTACGGTACTGCTGATTGCCTGTCCCTGTGCACTGGGATTGGCGACGCCGGCGGCGATCATGGTCGGCGCCGGCCAGGCCGCCAAGCAGGGCGTCTATATCCGCAACGGCGAAAGCCTGGAAATCGCCAGCAAATTGAACGCAATCGTGTTCGACAAAACCGGTACCATCACCGAGGGCCGGCCCAGGGTTAGCAAACTGGTCAAAATCTCGCGGATGGCGGAAGCCAAACTGCTGTTGTTGGCGGCATCGGCCGAGAACAATTCGGAGCACTTCCTGGGCAAAGCTGTGGTTGCCCACGCCCGCGAACAGGGCGTCGAGCCGGGAGAGTGCGCCTATTTTTACAGCGAAACCGGCCGCGGCATCCGGGCCGAAGTGGCCGGATACAAAATTCTGCTGGGCAACCAGGCTTGGCTGGAAAGCCAGCAAGTGGCGATCGAGCGCCTGGCCGAACACGCCGATTTGTTCGCCCGGCAGGGCCAGACCCCGGTTTATATGGCCGTGGACGGCAAGGAAGCCGCAGTATTTGCGGTATCGGACAATCCGCGCGACGAGGCCGCGGATGCCATCGCCCGCCTGCATCGCCTCGGTATCAAAACCATGATGGTGACCGGCGACACCGAAAAAACCGCGCATTTCATCGCCGACAAAGTCGGCATAGCCGATGTCGTCGCCAACGCCAGGCCGGAGCAAAAATTGCAAATCATCCGCCAATTGCAACAGGACGGCCGCAACGTCGGTATGATCGGCGACGGCATCAACGATGCGCCGGCGCTGGCGGCGGCCAATGTCGGTTTCGCGGTCGGCGGCGGCGCCGACATTGCCATCGAGTCGGCCGATCTGACTTTGGTGCAAGGCGATATCGGCAAGGTGACCGATACCATCGAACTCAGCGCTTTTACCATCCGCGTCATCAAACAAAACCTGTTCTGGGCCTTCGGTTACAACACAGTAGCGATTCCGGTTGCGGCGCTCGGCAAACTGAATCCTATGATCGCATCGGCGGCGATGGCGTTGTCTTCCGTATCCGTAATCGTCAATTCTCTGAGATTGAACAAGTAAATGAACCACCACAATATGGAAGGGATGGATCATGCCATGCACGGCATGACCGAAATGGCTGCGGCCAGCGGATTCGATTACACGTTGGCATTTGCCGCGGGTTTCCTGGGCAGTGGCCATTGCCTAGGCATGTGCGGAGCGCTGGTGTCCGGTTATTTCATGAAAGCCGGAAAAAGCAAAAGCTACCTGCCTTATCTGGCCTACCAACTTACGCGGATTTCGGTTTACGCGGCTATTGGAATGTTGGCGGCTTCGTTGGGTGTGGTGCTGGTATCGAGCGGCTTGTTCGGCAAGATCCAAAGTATTTTGCAGATCGCGATGGGCTTGGTGGTTATCGCGCTGGCGATGGGGGTGCTGGGCTGGATTCCCTGGCAGGGTTCTTTGCGTCTGATTCCATTGGCGGTTCTGCGCAAGGGGTATGCTACCGCCAATCAAAAAGGGCCGTTGATCGGGTCGGTGATCGCCGGCTTTCTGAATGGCCTGATGCCCTGCATGTTGACGTTTGCGATGGCGGTAAAAGCGACGACGGCAACCACAGTTTTAGAGGGTGGCGCGTTGATGCTGGCGTTTGGTTCCGGAACCTTGCCGATGATGCTGTTCATCAGCGTCGCCTTCGGCAAAATGAGCGCCAAGCTGCGCGGCTACATGTTCAAGGCGGCAGCCCTAATTATGTTGGCGATGGGGTTGAATACCATCAACAACGGCTTGAGTTTTTATCTGGACCAGGATTTCGACCATAGCCATTTCCTGTTCTTCTTGCAGGCTGAACTCGACCGGCTGATTCTGTTCTTGGCGCAAATCATGGATTACTTGTCCGGCATGATAGATAGTATCCGCAATAAATAGGGCGGCAGTGAAAAAAGAAATGGATTAAACGGATTTTTTTTGTATAATGGCGAGCCAATTTGCTGGCGTAGCTCAGTTGGTAGAGCAGCTGATTTGTAATCAGCCGGTCGCGGGTTCGAGTCCCATCGCCAGCTCCATATATATCAAAGGCTTATGTCGAAAGACCTAGGCCTTTTTTATTGCCTTGTTCATAAAGTGTCCATTTTATAATGGCACTTTAAATCACTGTCGACTTGGTTGCTTACCCATCAGGTAGCGCGCGTCCAGGCTTTTGCTGGGCGTTTGATCCTGTTGCCGATAAACGCTATAAAATTCGATGCTGAAAACAAGCGACATCCTCAGCGTTAAATGTAACGAAAAAGGAGGCTCTAAAATGATCCAGTTACCACAACCTACTGAAACGCTGTTAATCAACGCCGCAACTGTTGCTGGTCAATCGCCGTTAACGTTTCTCGATAACCTATTACGAGAATACCTCGATGATCAAGCCGACATCCAGGCCGCCGCCCAGTCATTGACCGAACCCGGCGAAATCAGCCTGGACGAGATGCGTTTGAAATATGACCTATAGCGTTGTATTCAAACCAAGCGCCGAAAAAGCCTTTTCAAAACTTCCAAACGAGATTCAAAAGCGCCTCTATGCGGCGGCTTGCGATTTAGCCGAAAATCCACGGCCGCCAGGCTTCAAGAAACTGCACGGCGTTGATGATCTTTACCGCATCCGCGTAGGCGATTACCGGATGGTCTATACCATCGAAGATTGTCAATTAAAAATCCTTGTGGTTGCCATCGGCCACCGTCGAGAAATCTATCGTTAGCCAGAGCGCTAGCTGATTGTTTCGTTTAAGGAGCTGTGATTTGAAATGTCTGCCTTGCGGCGCTGCCGAACTGGTAAGAGATACCCGAGACATGCCTTACACCTACAAAGGCGAGTCTACGATTATCCCGGATGTAACCGGCGATTTTTGCTTGGCCTGCGGTGAAGTCATTACCGATGCCGAAGAATCGCGGCGCACCATGGCTTTGATGCTGGAATTCAACAAGCAGGTCAATGCCTCGATGTTACTGGACCGGCTGACGCATCATTGCTACATCCTTGAAACAGGTAATGAGTCCTACCGCTTCCGACAAAGCTCTGAAGAAGCCAAGGTGCGCATACAAGCTCGCGAGAAGCTTAAACGTAGCGGCAAAACACCGGAAGATAGTTTGTACGAGGAGAATCTGTTTTAAAAAGCCAGCTTGGAAACGGATAGTCGGCTATCTCTCGTCATCCGTTTCCATTACACTTATCCACAGCCGGCCACTCCAAAAACCGGCTCCGCCCCCTGGTCAAATTTCAACCGGTACGGTCGGTCAATTTTCGCCCGGCGCCAACACGGTACGCTCTTCGTCGGTATACTGTTCAAGCTCGGCATTTAAGTCCTTAAATTCGTTTTTATCGAACATAGCGGCAATGAATGCCTTCACGACCACATTTTCAATAGTGTAGTGCTTGGCGTAGTCGGTGAGTTTTAGATTGTTCAAGATTTCGTAAGTCCAGGGCTGGAGCTTAATCCAGCCGCCGTCTTTTCTAGTTTTAGCCAGCATTTCGCCGTAGTCGGGTAGGAGGCGTTGAACGTAAAGAGTAGCAAATTTCTTGCTGGGTTTGGGGAGCATTTTCCAAGTGAGCAATGACTAAAACGATAAAGATTTACGCTATATAATCTTCCGAATTAAGTTTTTTCATGTGTCTGTATATTTATAACTCAGTGTTATTTATAAAATCCCCTTATTTAAATCAGTGATACATGATTGAATTTTTGCTTTTTCATGAAACCATTTTGGCAACGTATTAATAATAAATGGATAATTATTTATCAAATATTTGAAGACATCGTATACGGCAGAGGCGTCTTCAGCGGCATATATAATCTGATTTTCAGACAAGTCTTTGTTTTCCCAATTTGACCGAGACATCTTTTTCGATTTCTTCATATTTTTCCCTAAAAAAATAGCAACCGCCTTTTTAGCTCCGATGTCATTTTCTGAGTAGAGGTAAGTTTTAAATATTTGATGTAAATCCAAAAATGAACGCGGCCTAACTCCAAATTCCTTTAACATGTTTTCAATATCCTCGCTAAGTCCACTGCCTATCTTTATTGTATTGATATCTTCTAGAACTTTAAGTAAGGGTGAGACATCTTTTAGAGATTTTACTTGGAAAATATAGCAATCAGAGTCGTTCGCAATTTGAATTATGGAAATTTGATTGGGTGGCGCTCCTTTTTTAAAGCTTGGTTTTTTCTCTGTATCAAAACCTATAATTCTATTTTTCCCAATTTTCTGAATTGCGCTGTTAAGGTCATTGTTGTTTTTAACTATTTTGATTTTGCGCTGACCAATTGAATAGCGCTCTAGTTTTTCAAAGTCTATATTGTCAAGGTTGTCAATCAAATAGAAAAGTTCAATTACTCTTAAAAATGAACAGTCTACTGTCAAAAATGACATTGCTTTTTCGAAGATACTGTTTAACTCATCTTCTGCGGCCTCACCACAAATATTTTTTATCAATTTTATTCTTTGTGGGTGTGCAAGTGATTTCAGCATTTAAATAGATATATAAGAAGTCATGAGAGTGTTGTCTGATTCTTAAAGGGCATGCAGTCTGAAGCTATATCATGGCTGTGGGTCAAAAACAACGAACTAAACTAAAATATCAAGGGTCAATGCATATCCCAAAGCAGTCATAGGATGGTGTTTATACGAACCACACAGTTCGTGAACGATGAGTTTCACGACTATAGCGCCTCTCGGACCCATTTTGCTACCCAGCGATCAATCATAATGGGTGAGGTCGTTTCTGTTAATTTTAGCCAATGCTCTCGCTCATCACTAGGAAGTATTTGTGTGGCTCTTAGTATAGACCTTCGTTCCCATGCTCCAACAGTGTACAAATCAGCTTTTTTATCTCGCACCCATGCTAAATTTTTAGAAACTATCGCGGCTTGAGATTGGCTTATAATATTTGGCCCCAAAAATATGAATTGCTTCAGCGGTGTAACTTTGAGTAAGTCAAGATTGTTCGATAAATACCACTCAAACCAAATTCGCACTAGGTCTCTATTCATTGAAGCCGTCTGTGTTAAGGCAATTAGTTCATTCTTCCATTGATCCACAAAATCCGCGTTCGTAATTGCACTTAGATAAAGGCATACATCATTTATAACCGGTGTAAAAAAATCGAAGTTTTCAAAAATAATTTCTGCAAGACTTGGTGTCTTGTAGCTTTTTGCTTTCCTTAAAAGCGCTCTAGATAGACCCAAATCAAGGATTTTTCTTTCCAACACCTTTTCTGCTAGCAGGCTAATCTGCTCATCAGCTAATTCTTCCTCATTTTCAATTGGCACCTCTATTTCTTCATGCTCACCCGAATATGGATTGAATATTTCAAGTGTATGAAATATGTCTACACGCTCTAGCTCGTAGTGGTTATGCAGAATTTCACTTACGTATTTTTCAGTTTCTATGATTTTAGTTTTGTCACCAGAAAGTGTCAGTCGATGATTCTCATAAAGATATAGAGTCAAATCCTCCAATACAGATAGAAGTTGTTCCTTTGAATTCGAAAAAATTCGGAAATCGTCAACATATCTAGTATGAAAAACACCTTTATTTATGAGAAACTCATCAATATCCATCATAACTGCTTCGGACATAATGATGCTAGCTGCCGGACCAACAGGAACTCCTTGGGAAGCTTTTCCATTTAATCTCGATAAAAATCCTTCTATGTCATCACCAATTGGCTTCAAACTTGAATCTGCATATTCAATAGCATTATTTAACCTGTGCAAATAAATCTGATTGTAAAAATCAGTAATATCAGTCGCTAAAACATATTCTTTTTCATTTGCTAGTTTCTCCGATTGGGCTGTGAATTCCCCGAACCCATTGCCTTCCGCAAAAAGACTTCCCTCATCTAAATCTATTCGGTAAGAGCAAGCCACATGCTGATCCTTGGGTATGCGTGCGTTTTCCACCTCATCAGCAATTGAATAAGCAAGGGCGGTATAGACAATCGTATCTAGCGGGTCTAACTGCTGAACGACGCGGAAGCCCCCTTTTGGTTTCATCGATGTTAACGTCTTCGGAGATGTAACCCAGTGCTTTGCTATATTCTTTGACGATAATTCCTTTTTAACTTCATCCCATGAATGCCAAAGCGCATCAAACTCAAACGCTCTAGGAAAAAAGTCCGAATCATAGAATTTAGTAATATGTTTTTTAGCAAACTCTAGAGAGTCATCGCTTAGAATGCTCATTATTTCTGAATTCCTTATAGGTGTCTAACCAAGCAAAACACGTGGAAACTAATCTGGTTTTGGCTGGAAATGTCTATATTGGAGACATTGGATCAAATTGAATAAAAGGCTGCAACGGGTTGGTATACGCGTTCTGTCGAATCAACGACTGAGCTAAATCAGATGATTGGCCACTGTACCAAAATTGTACCAGCGCATGCTATTGGAGCCCTGCAACTCCAGTGTGAATGAGGTAGGTTTGGTATAAGCGACGCCGGCAAGTTATTGATAAATAAGGTTACCGCCTGTAATGTCAGGCTTTGTAATCAGCCGGTCGCGGGTTCGAGTCCCATCGCCAGCTCCATATATATCAAAGGCTTATGTCGAAAGACCTAGGCCTTTTTAATTGCCTTGTCCATAAAGTGTTCACTTTGCTGAGAGGGTTTAATCGTTTCACTTCCTCCAAATGCTTCGGCGCCAGGTGCGCGTAACGCATCGTCATGTTGAGTGAGCCGTGGCCTAGGATTTTTTACAGGGTCAGGATATTGCCGCCGTTCACCATAAAATGGCTGGCGAAAGTGTGTCGCAAGACGTGGGTGAGTTGGCCTTTCGGCAGCTTGAAGGTGCATTGTTCGGCCAGGCGCTGAAACGTCTTGCAACCCTCTCGAAACAACCGGCCCTTATCCTTGGGCACGCTCTCGTAAAATTCCGCATCAATCGGTACCGGTCAGATATGTCGACAGACCTCGGCGAATTGGCCTTCAGATCGCTCGAACGTTGTATTGCCTCGACCACCGCAAAGGCCAGTAACCTGCCTGATCATCCGAATTTAACCTTCGAGCAAACTCTGGACGACTTACCGGGGAACGCTGTCCGCAGCTCTGGATGACAATCCGGCGACACAGTATGACTTTGTGATTTAGTTCAAATAGAATGGGCTGCGATACCTCGGCTTTTTCTGGGGTTATTTGAGTTGTTTACGGGGGAACCGATATGAAACTTCAAATTATTGCTGCGCTGTTATTGACGGCGGACATGGCGGCTGCCAACGCTTCCTACACCACGCTGGCCTTGCCAAGCCTCAATGCGGATATCAGAACCTGGACCGATGGAGGCAGTTACGACAGCCTGTTCCCCGGTACGCAGACCTTCAACGGGGTGCCGTTTCAACTGGCGGTCGATGGCGACGGCAACACCGCGTTCCATAACGGCCAAATCGATATCCCGGTCAATATCTTCGGCGTCACCCAGGCGTTTACTTTGATCAATACCGCATTCGGCGCCGATGGAGCCAATGTCGGCTACGTCAGCTTCAGCGGTAGTTCGGGCGACGTCTACACCGTGGACTTGATCGAAGGCCAAAACGTCCGCGACCATTACGACGGCGCATTCACTAACGCCATCAACGGCGTCGATGCAATCCCGGCGTTTTCTGCCGGCAGCGGCCGGGCCCGGTTGGACCAGCAGATTTTCAACTTGCCGGTCGCGTTCGCCAACCAAACCTTGCTCAGCATCCGCTTCCATTCCAACCAACAAGGCTTGGCGGGCGAGCCGTTCATCGCTGCGGCTACCGTGGCGGCGGTGCCGCTGCCGTCGGCGATTTGGTTATTCGGTACGGTTTTGGCCGGAGGCATCGGTTGGGCCAAACGCCGCTAGAAAACCGGCACGCAGGTAATGTCCATTGCGCCGGTCGGCTGCCGGCTGGCGCCACTCTTTGCCCACTCGTCACGACCTACCAAAGGTTCCCGGCGCCCGGGGTATAGGTCGCTGCCACGACATTGGTCGCAATCAGCGTGTCGCATTGGATTATGTTGGCGGCCTGTACGCTGTTGGCATTGAATGTTACCCGATTCGCGTTGACTTCGACGCCCGCGGCCGCACTGATGTTAATCGATCCGTCGGGCGCGATTCGAATTGCCTGTTCCAGGGCGGCCAAGCGTTGTTCCAGCTCGGCGATCCGCGCCAACGCCTGCTGCAAGCGTCGCTCGCTCGCCGTCACGCCGATTTTGGGTTTCAGCCGCTTGCCGGCTCGGTTTGCTTCCGGTTTGGCTTCGATTTTCATGGCGACTTGCTCCTTTGCTTGTCCTGCTAGATTCTAAAAATTGCATTGCGTTTAACGAGGTGCCGATGCGTTGGCAATGAATCATAGAGCGATCCACTCCTGCTGTCGAAGCCGAATGCCATGGCCAGCGCTTGGAATAAAAGGCCGGGTTCGGCGCCGGCGGCCGGGTTAAAATCGGCGCGACCAGTGTGCAAACGGAGAACGCGGTGAAAATCGGATTGAACGGGCAAATTTTTTTCGGGGCGGCGTTGGGTATCGCGCTAGGCATCGGTTTCGCCGGATTGGGGCCGGAGGCGCAGCTTAGCCGGCAGGGTATTTATCTGCTGGGTTTGGTCGGCAATCTGTTTGTCGATCTGTTAAAAATGGTGCTGGTGCCGCTGGTGTTTACTTCGATTGCAGTCGGCGTCGCCAATTTGCGCTTGCACAGCCAGCTCCACCGGGTGTGGATCGCAACGCTGAGCTTTTTCGTATTGTCGATGGCTCTGGCGATCCTGCTGGGGCTGGGAGCGGCGATTTGGTTCGAACCCGGCAAAGGTCTGAATTTGGAATTGTTCCAGCACGCCAGCCAAGGATTTAGCGCCAAGCAGATGAGTTTCGCCGAATTCGTCGCCAGTTTCCTGCACGGCCTGTTCGTCAACCCGTTTGCCGCGTTGGCGCAGGCCAACGTGCTGGCGATAGTGGTATTTGCGCTGCTGTTGGGAATTGCGCTAGTGGTCGGCGGCGACCGTTACCGCAATATCCTGTTATTGCTACAGGAAGGGCTGGAATTGATGTTGCGCCTGGTCGGCTGGATCATGCGTCTGGCGCCGTTCGGGATTTGCGCCTTGCTGGCGCAGTTGCTGGCGACGCAGAACATGGCTTTGTTGAGCAGTTTGGCCCAATTCGTCGCGGTCGTGATCGGTACCACCTTGCTGCACGGTTTCGTGGTGTTGCCGGGCTTATTATTCCTGGCGACCGGCGTCGCGCCGCTGAAATTTTTCCGCGGCGCGCGTGCCGCTTTGGTTACGGCCTTCGCCACCAGTTCCAGTTCGGCGACGCTGCCGGTGACCTTGCGTTGCGTGGAACAGCATCTGCACGTCAAGCCCGGCATTGCGGGATTTGTGGTGCCGCTCGGCGCGACAGTGAATATGGACGGCACCGCGCTGTACGAGGCGGCTGCGGCATTATTCGTCGCCAATCTGGCCGGAATCGAGCTGGATCTGGCGCAGCAGTTGATAGTCTGTTTTACGACGATGGTGGCCGCCATCGGCGCGCCGGGCATACCCAGCGCCGGTATGGTGACGATGGTGATGGTATTACAAGCGGTCGGTTTGCCGGCCGAGGCGGTCGCGATTTTGTTACCGGTGGACCGGCTGTTGGATACCGTGCGGACCATGGTCAACGTCGAGGGCGACATGGTGGGTTGCTTGGTCGTGCAACGCTTTGCCGAGGCCTGAAGCTCCGGCGTTGGGCCGGATTACGACGGCACTACCTTATTGCGGCCGCTTTGTTTGGCTTGATAGAGCGCTTTATCGGCCCTGACCAGAAAACTTTCCGAGTCGTCGCCCTGCTGCAAGCGGGCGATGCCGATCGACAGCGTGATTTTGCCCAAGGGCTGGTTGTCGTTTTTGCGCTGCAGCTTGCTGGCTTCCATGGCGCTACGGATGTTCTCCGAGATTTGTATCGCCCGATCCGGGCTGGTATTCGGCATGATGATGGCAAGTTCTTCGCCGCCGTAGCGGGCGACGTGGTGGTGGTCTTCGGCGTGTTTTTTCATCAACGAGGCTACATATTTGATCACGTTATCGCCGATGGTGTGGCCGTAGGTATCGTTGACGCGTTTGAAATGGTCGATATCCAGCATCGACAGGCAGGCGGTTTCCGGCGCCGAGCGTTCGACGATCTCCGCCAGGGTCATATCGAAAGCGCGCCGGTTCAGCAAACCGGTCAAGCCGTCCGTGGTAGCAATCTGCTTGACCTGGGCCAGTTCTTCCCGCAGTTGTTCCATTTCCCGGTTGGCGTCGGTCAGTTTGGCCTGCATGGCCTGGCTGGTCAGCGCCAGCGACTTGGTTTCCTGGATGATTTCCTGCAACACTGTCTTCAAGCCGTCGGATGCGGAAAAGTTTTCCAGAATCGCCGACTTTTTCCGGAAACTATCGTTGCTTTCCTCTGCCTTGTTATAGGTGTCGTTGATCGCACTGGTGGCTTGTTCGATCACCTTATGCAACTGGCGGTTGATCTGCTCGAACGATTCCAGCGAGGCGTTGCAAATATGGGTTTTATACAGTTCGACGCTGGTTTCGTAATCGAATTTTTTTTGCTCGGCGATCAAGTTGTCGACCGCCCGGGTCAGGCTGGCATTACTTTCGGCGACATAGTCGTACCAGATCGCGTAATTGATCGGGTTGGCCGCTACATTATGCCGGACCAGCAGCGGTAGAATTTGTTTCAGGTAGTTGGCGTTTACGCTAGGAGAAAAATCGTAAATAGGTATGAAAGAAGAACTTTTACTCATGCGATTTTTGACGGTAAACCTAGCGGCGGTTAATGGGAGTATCGATACGACGACTATATGTAGTCTTATACCTACATTAAAGTAAACCAAAACGCGAATTTTTCAACCGCACGGGTTTCGCGATTGCCGTTCGCCAACGGCAGCCCCCGAGTTTCGCTGTAGAGCAACTCGGTCTTGTTGGTTTAACGGATTGTCGTGCGTACAGCGGTTCGCCAAAGCCGCTACCGTTATTTCCTGGTCCGGCAAGATCGGATCGCAGGCGGGCCGGATAAAAAACGGCAAAAACAGTTTGCGCGGAGCGGGGTTTTCGATAAAATGCGCGGCCTCGAGTCGGGTGCTTAGCTCAGCTGGGAGAGCATCGCCCTTACAAGGCGAGGGTCGGGGGTTCGAACCCCTCAGCACCCACCAGACTCGAAGTTTCAATGTCGTTGCAGCCGGTTTCGGCCTGCACCTGACTCTACTCTCGATCATTCGACTCGCAGAGTCATCTCTCGATTTGGGTTGCCTGCCTTGGCATTTAATCACGTCGCGACCTTGTCTTGTTCCGATTCAAGCTTCTGATAACGCCAGCCTCTCAGCCAGCCTAGCCAATTGCTCGTCTGCCAGCTCGATGTCGAAATGGCCGCCCAGCAAATCGCGCAAATGCGTCCTGCTGTCAACCGGCGCGCTGACCTGTTCTCCGGCATGGAATTGGGAAAAGTTGGTGTTGAACAACTGCACCCAGCCCGAGGCGGTATTGCGGCAAATCAACAGATTTTGCGACAGCAGCGACTGATCCCAGGTCGTGCAGACCAGATTGGCCGCTTCCAGGTCGCAGCGCTGCACTCTGGAGCGGTCGAAACTGTACAGCGCAAACCATTCGCCGTCTTGCTGCCGTTCCAGCACGGTTTCCCCCGATTCCGCCTCCAAACGCAAGCGAAACCGGTTATGGTCCAGGGTTTGTTCCTGCTCGGTGCCCAGCCGCAACGGCCGGTAGTGGCTGGGGCCGCCGAAACCGACATCGACCAGCCAGGATTCGCCGTCGGCCTCGACGATAAAGGCCAAATGTAGCCGCGGCCCGCCCTCGCTGCGGCCCATCCGCACCCGCGCCATGATCGGCTGGTAGGTAAATCCCAGTTCGATTAGCGCCTGCTCGAATAAGCCGTTCAGCTCGAAGCAATACCCGCCGCGCCGGCTGGCGACGATCTTGGTCATCAATGCCGCCGGTGCCAAATCGGGCAGCAGGCCCAACAGCGGATTGATGTTCTCGAACGGAATCGCGCCGAGTTGCGCCTGTTGCAAAGTGCTCAGGCCGGCCAGGGTGGGTTCGGGGCGGGCTATGCCGATGCGGTTAAGGTAAGCGTTGAAGTCGAAACTCATGGTCGTTGGTTTTGTCGTGGTTAAGCGGGTTGAGTAGGCGCAGTTTGCGCTTACGTGTTTAAGTTGCGGCCGCGGCGATCTTACCCGCCAGTCGTTAAAACAAAGCCTCTCAAACCTGTAGCGGGATGATTCTAGCCTGCACTCGGTCGGATATGACCAGTTCGGCGACGGTCACCGGCAGCTTAAATCGGCGCGGACCGGCGCTGCCGGGGTTTAAAAACAACACGCCATCCCGTTCCGTAATCGCCGGCCGGTGGGAATGGCCGGAAATCACGACCCGAATTCCGGCTGCCGCCGGATCGATGTCCAGATCGGCCAGATCGTGGATCAGGTAAATGCCGGTTTGCGCCAGCGTCAAACGGGCGCATTCAGGTAATTCCTCGGCCCATGCGCCTTTATCGTTATTGCCGCGCACCGCCGTCACTGGCGCCAACTGGCTCAGCGCTTGCAACACCTCCGGCTTGCCGATGTCGCCGGCATGCAAAATCCGCTCGTAACCGCGAAGCGCCGCCAGCGCTTCCGGGCGCAGCAGGCCGTGGGTGTCGGAGATGATACCGAGGCGGGTAGGGCGCGCGGGTGCTATGGTCATGGCCCATTATCCTAAAAAGAGTAATTGGGCGATGAAAAATCCCGTTCGTCCTGAGTTTGTCGAAGGGCGGGATTTTTCATTCACCCGTTGGGTGAGTGTATTGTCAGCGGTTCATGCTTCGACGTTGCTCTCAGCAATTGCTCTTTTTAGAATTATGACTCGGTTCGGCACGACGCGGAAACCAGCGGGCGGAGCGGCCCGCCGGGCCGCAGCGGAAAATTTTCCAGCGCATGTCGATTCCGCAATTTCCCAAACGACAAGGTTCGGAAAGCACCATAGTCTCAACCGCGTTTAAAGGAGAACACCATGAAATACCTCTGCTTCGGCTATCTGGACCTGGAAAACTGGGCGAACAAAACCGAAACCGAACAACAGGCCATGATCGACGCCTGCTTTGCCTACGATGCCGTCCTGAAACGAAACGGCAACTGGATCGGCGGCGAAGGCCTGCAAGGCCCTGATACCGCCGTCACGCTACGCCATCGTAACGGCACCGTGCATTGCACCGACGGACCTTACGCCGAAACCAAGGAACTGCTCGGCGGCCTGCTGATACTGGAAGCGACGGACATGAACCACGCCATCCAACTGATCTCCAACCATCCCGGCATCAAAATGGGCCCCTGGGAAATCCGCCCGGTAGAGGATTTATCGGCGATGATGGCGGAGAGTGAGAAAAGGCGGTTGCAGGCGGGCTGAGTAAACCAATGGGGGAAGCCGATGGATACTGACTTATGACGGCGGGACCTCGGCGACGCCCGATGAAGCAGAGTCGGAAAGCACTGGCTTCAGTTCCTCCGGCGCATCGTCGCCTATGGCAAATGGTGCCTTGCCATCCCATTGAACCACGTATTGACCGAGACGGCGCTTACGTTCGAAGGTTTTATTTACGGCGAGTTGGAGGCAGTCCAGCATGGTTTGGGTGTCGGAGCTAAGGGTGGGTTTGGATCGCTCATGGTTAGGGCTGCTTTTGTAACAAGACAAAGATCGAAATGTGCGACTTTGCGAACGCTTCCGGCTTTGTCGTTTATCCAAGGAGTTTTGCCTGTTTTTAATTGCCCGGTTTTACACCGCCTTTTCTGCCCAGACCAAAACCAACGCGGTAGATGTCTGGCATATCGATACGGCCATCTGTTTTGATTTTGATTAAGCCGAGCCGTGCAAGGTCGTCTCGAATGCCTTCCCAGCCTCGATCCGCATGTTGAGCAGGTAGACGACTGCTACCAATTCCTTGAGGGCCGATGGGATAACGATCTTCCCAACGTTGGCGAATCGTGTCGTAATCGGCGGGGACATTCAAGCCTTCGAGAGCCGAAAGCACGTCTTGTACCCAAGGATAATCCTCCGCGACTTCCGCTACCCGTATTTGCGAAGCTTTCTGGATCCCGCGTTTGATGCTTTCGTAATGAAGGGTAAACTCGTGCGATGGATAACGTTCACGAGAATCCTCGGCGGCTTGGCGTATGGCGGCGAGAAATGAGCGTGGCGAGGTCAGGCCGCGACCGTCGGCCAAGTGGCTCACCGACCAGGTGTAAGGTACACCGCGACGTTTATCTTTGCCCATCCACGGGCCTGCCAATAGTTCGAATGCGCCTCGTTGGACATCTCCCTCGCGCTTCATGTTTTCCGATAACTGCCAGTGTTGCAATTGTTTAGCCAGCGGAGCGCCTGATACCGACTCGCATACGTTGCGCAAAAGTTGTCCGTCATCGTCTGGCGCGTTTATCAAGCGTTGCCATAGCAAGCCGTGAAGGTCGTGCCGTTGCCAGGAGAGTTCCGCTTTGGTCGCCAATAACTTCGACGCATCGGGAAAATTGAATACCGTGCGTTCAGCTTGATCTTCCCGAAGAAAAACCTTGGCGAATAAGCCGGGAAAGGATTTTAGCCACAACACGGCTTTTAATAGACCTCGAACGATTTCGTCCATGCGCCTCCAATCGTTACTGGTTCGATCGAGCGCGTCGAAAATGATCAATCCGCGCCAGTCGCGCGGCGCTTGCATCATTTTTGCGGCGTCTTCGGGGCGCTGTTTAAGCCAAGAAACCGTGGTTTGCCACGAGTCGCTGGGTATCGCCTGCTTGGTGCGATGCGCAATCCAACGCATTATTACCGCGCGCCAAACATCGTAAGGGTCAAAACCCAAATCCAGCATTGCCGCGAAACCATCCTCATTGGGGTAGAGAGCAATCTCTTCCCGATTGGAAAAGCCGACTGTAATTTCGAGGTTAGTCAGCTCTGGCACGTGTGCGTCGAAAATGGAACGTAAATTTGTAGAACGCAATGCCGATGTCCAGAACGATTTTCCGACGCCTCTGCCGCCAACGACGACATTGGCATCCAGTCGGAGTGCCTTCACATGCGAGGAGGGAACGTATAAAGTTCCGGGGGCTGGTTCTTCGCCAAAATTACTGGTTTCCAGTGGCGAGTGAATGATTGCGTCGCGCAATGCGGCCAAGTCATGATGCATTGGTGTCTTCCAGGTTTAGGGTTTGTTCGATACCGTCGATCAACGGGCCAAACAAGGCGCGCACCGTATCGGTATCGATTTCGGCCAGACGGCCGTGCAGGGAGTAAATGCCCGAAAAACTACGATGCCATTTTACCGCCCATGGGTAATGTGGTGCCGAGATGTCTGACGATTCGAAACTCCAGCGTTGATCGGCGAGTTTACCCGGCGGAATTTCTTCATATTGCGTTTCCAGAAAAAGATCGTAGGCACTGTCGCGAAGGTGTTCGAGATAATCCAGCTGATCGGTTTCCGGCGTTAAAGCCGAAACGATCTGCAAGCGTTCGCGAATCGCGTTGACCACTTTGGCTCGGCGCCAATGATCAAATAAAATGCGGTAGCCCGACCACGTTTGTGTGCCGTCAATCGCGAACAAGAGCACCAGGTTCGCGCCCAAGTCGGTTACGCAACTCGAGGCCACTTCGTCGATGCCAGCGCGCGAATCAATCAATAGTACGTTGGGTCTGATTCGCTCCTCCAAGGCCGTAATCAGCCGCTGTAGTCGTTGCGACCAACTCTCGCGGGAGCTATCGACGCCCACTTTTGGCATCCAGGCTCGGCCAAGTTTGGAAACATATTCGCCAGGATCAGCTCCATGTGCTGGAACGACATAAATTTCTCCGTCGTGAGAAAAATTACTCGTAGCAAACATGGAGTCGATGATGGAGTCGGCGTTGTCGACCAAGTCCTCGACTAGCCAGTCGGCGATACCATACGCCGGCTGTTTGTCTGCGGGTAGCAATGAAGTCGATAGACCAGGAGATTCAAGGTCTAAATCTAAAACCAGTACGCGCTTTCCGGATTGAGCAAGCGACCATGCTGCCGTAGCCAACGCGGAAGAACGTCCAACGCCCCCCTTGATGGAAAAGAAAACCACGCGGGGTACGCCGGAAGATTCCGGGTTAATCGAGGCCCAATTGCTTTCCGTTGCTAGTCGATCAACCACGGAAATGTGTTCGAAACCTTCCACTGGAAAACTCGGTGTTTCGGCTATGATTTTATTGAGGTCCTGTTCAAACAATATCGCCCGATCAGTCGAGTACGTTCGTCGGCCCAGTTGGGCTTGTAATTCGGTTGAGATAGCTTGGAGCGTTTCAAGAGCGGTTGGATTATCGGATAAACGGTCGGATACGATCAGCCGGATGCGCCCATTCAAATCCCGATTCAATAAGATTTGGCCTAAATTATCTAAAGCAGCGCCTTGGTATTTAGCCAGTATCTCGCTAACGATTGGTAATACCTTATCGAACGTTATCATAGAAGCCCTTCCTGATCGGCAATGGCGATAAATCTCGACACCATTTTCGCTCCCTCGCGGTGAGGATCGACCCGCGCTTGATCGAACTGGCTTTGATTGTAGTAGCGCTGCGAAACATCCCAATTGGTAAATGGATTTGATGCTGGCATGACAAATTTGCAGCCATGAGTTTTCCCATGTCTACACGATTCGAATTTGTCCCAAGCATTGCTAGGTTTTCTCCCTTCCATGACGTGGACTCTTTCATCACTCGTTAAAGACCTGCCTTCGAGTTTTTCGATTAAACCTTTCAAACCGCATTCGGCGGCTAGCCCATAGAGATGATCCGCATTGGCCCAACGATTTGCCACATACAGCCGTTCGGCATCATCCCAATGTCGCTGGTGCGAATCCAAGAAGTCTTCAGTCATTCCATATTCCTGTGTTTGATTTCATTGCGCGCTTGCGCTGGAGTAGCAATCCCGCTTCTCATACGGAGATCGCGGAAACCGCAATGGCATCGCCGGTTTCAATCGTATCGATAATGTGTTGCCGCAAGGGGTTGCCGTTTACCAACCAACGCAGCCAAATATGCGTATCCAGCAGAATCATTCAAGGGCATCCCAGTCGCTTTTCTCGACTGCGGGAGCCATGATGATCCCCGATCAACGCACCTTTGCCGGCAATTAACGGAGAGGGTCTACGCCGTTTGGTTTGAGGCAATTGGTCCAGAACCAAAAAAATAGCTTCAAATTGGACATTCGGCGGCAAAGCCGGGACGTTTAACAGCCGACCCTGTTGGTCGGTACGCAAGTAGACTTTTTCGGCTTGCATGATGTTGCCCTCGATGAGTCTGGGTTTTTGCCGATTGTACTCTGCGTGTTTTTTCAATCACGCAAAAAACCGCTTCAAATAAGCCCCGGTATGCGAAGTCTTATGCTTGGCGATTTGTTTGGGCGTGCCTTCCGCGACCAGGGTGCCGCCGCCGCTGCCGCCTTCCGGGCCCATGTCGACGATCCAGTCGGCGGTCTTGATCACGTCCAGGTTGTGTTCGATCACGATCAGGGTGTTGCCGTGGTCGCGCAGCGTGTGCAGTACGCTCAGCAATTGTTTGATGTCGTGGAAGTGCAGGCCTGTGGTCGGTTCGTCGAGGATGTACAGCGTGGTGCCGGTGTCGCGTTTCGATAGTTCTTTCGCCAGTTTGACCCGCTGCGCTTCGCCGCCGGACAGGGTCACGGCGTTCTGGCCCAGCGTGATGTAGCTCAGGCCCACGTCGATCAGGGTTTGCAGTTTGCGCGCCAGGCTGGGGATGGCCGAGAAAAACGCCGCGGCGTCTTCGACCGTCATTTCCAGTACTTCGTGGATGGTCTTGCCTTTGTAGCGGATTTCCAGCGTTTCCCGGTTGTAGCGTTTGCCGTGGCAGATGTCGCAGGGTACGAAGATGTCGGGCAGAAAGTGCATTTCCACCTTGATCACGCCGTCGCCGGCGCAGGCTTCGCAGCGGCCGCCCTTGACGTTGAAGCTGAAGCGGCCGGGGTTGTAGCCGCGCGAGCGGGCTCCCGGCACCGCCGAAAACAATTCGCGGATCGGCGTAAAAATGCCGGTGTAGGTGGCCGGGTTCGATCTTGGCGTGCGGCCGATCGGGCTTTGGTCGATGTCCACCACCTTGTCGAACTGCTCCAGGCCTTCGATGGCCGCGCACGGCGCCGGTATGCAACTGGCGCCGTTGATGACGCGAGCGGCATGGCTATAAAGCGTATCGTTGATCAAGGTCGATTTGCCGGAACCGGACACGCCGGTCACGCACGTCAAAAGCCCCACCGGAAAACTGGCCGTGACGTTTTTCAGGTTATTGCCGCTGGCGCCTTTGATGGTCAATTGCCGGGCCGGATCGTTGGGCGTGGTTTTGTTCGGTACCGCAATGGTTTCCGCGCCGGACAGGTATTGGCCGGTCAGCGAGTTGGCGTCGGCCAGGATTTGTTCTGGCGTACCCTGCGCAACGATCTGGCCGCCATGGACGCCGGCGCCGGGGCCAATGTCGACGATGTGGTCGGCGGCGCGAATCGCGTCTTCGTCGTGTTCGACCACGATCACGGTATTGCCGAGGTCGCGCAGTCTGAACAGCGTGTTCAGCAAGCGCTCATTATCGCGCTGGTGTAAACCGATGGACGGCTCGTCCAGCACGTACATCACGCCGACCAGGCCGGCGCCGATCTGCGAGGCGAGGCGGATGCGCTGGGCTTCGCCGCCGGACAAGGTGTCGGCGCTGCGGTCCAGCGTCAGGTAATCCAGGCCGACGTTGACTAAAAACTCCAGCCGCTCCTGAATCTCTTTATTAATTTTGGCGGCGATCTCACCGCGGTGGCCGGCGATGGTCAAGGCCTGGAAAAAATGCAAGGCGTCGCGGATCGGCAGCCGGGTCAAATGGTGCAAGGGCTGGTCCTCGACGAACACATTGCGGGCGCCGATGTTCAACCGGGCTCCGTCGCAGACCGAGCAGGTCTGTTGCGCCAGATATTTCGCCAGCTCGTCGCGGACCATTTGCGAGTCGCTCTCCCGGTAGCGGCGCTCCATGTTGGGAATGATGCCTTCGAACGGATGGCGCGACACTTTGGGCTTGGCGTTACCCATCTGGAACTGAAACTCGATGTTTTGGTTGCCGCTGCCGTAAAGAATGATGGCTTGCACGTCGCGCGGAATCTTGGCGAACGGCGCTTCCGGGTCGAAGTTGTAATGGGCGGCCAGCGCGCAAATGATCTGGTAGTAATAGGCGTTGCGCCGATCCCAGCCGCGCACCGCGCCGCCGGCCAGACTGATGTCCGGGTTGTGCACCACCAATTGCGGATCGAAATGCTGGCGCACGCCCAAGCCGTCGCAACTGGGGCAAGCGCCTTTCGGGTTGTTGAACGAGAAGATGCGCGGCTCCAGCTCGCTGAGGCTATAGCCGCAATGCGGGCAGGCGTAACGCTCGGAGAACAGCAATTGCTGATCGTTTTCCATCGAGGCGGCGATTGCCAGGCCTTCCGACAGCCGCAGTGCGGTCTCGAACGATTCGGCCAAACGCAATTGAATGTCGTCCCTGATTTTGAAGCGGTCGACGATGACTTCGATGGTGTGCTTTTTCTTTAAATCAAGGGCAGGGGGCTCGTCCAGTTCGTAGACTTCGCCGTCGATGCGGGCGCGTAAAAAGCCTTGCGCCTTCAAGTCTTCCAGCAACAATACGTGCTCGCCCTTGCGATCGTTAATTACCGGCGCCAGCAGCATCCAGCGCTCGCCTTCCGGCTGCGCCAGCACTTGATCGACCATCTGGCTGACGGTCTGCGCCTGCAACGACACGCCATGCTCCGGGCAGCGCGGAATGCCGACCCGGGCATACAGCAGCCGCAGATAATCGTAAATCTCGGTGATGGTGCCGACTGTCGAACGCGGATTATGCGAGGTGGATTTTTGCTCGATCGAAATCGCCGGCGACAGGCCTTCGATATGGTCGACGTCCGGCTTTTCCATCATCGACAAGAACTGGCGGGCATAGGCTGACAACGACTCGACGTAACGGCGCTGGCCCTCGGCGTAAATGGTATCGAAGGCCAGCGACGACTTGCCGGAACCGGACAGGCCGGTGATGACGATCAATTTGTCGCGCGGCAAGTCGAGGTCGATGTTTTTCAGATTATGGGTGCGGGCGCCGCGTATGCTGATGGTGTCCACTGCGGTAAAGTCCTGGGATTTTTAACAGCCGGATACTATACGAGGCTTTAGCGGTATAGGGAAAGTGGCGCTTGCATTCCGTTACGCCGTGACCGGAACAATCGTATGGACATATCCCGGCAACGCTGGCTAAGATGCGGCCAATCCTTCAGCCTGCCGTTTGCCATGACTCATCCGACGAATCTGTTCGATCTTCTGCAACGCGCGGCGGCGGCATTTCCGGAACGGATTGCCTTGGTCGGCAGAGCCGGCTTACGCGACGACTGCTGGAGCTACCGCCGCTTGCTGCAGGCGGCGGAGCGGATCGCCGGCCGGTTGGTTCACGAATACGGCTTCGCTCCCGGCACCTGCCTGTTGCTGCGCGGCCAGCCCAATCCGCAATTGGTGGCGGCCTACTTCGCCTGTTTCAAGGCCGGCTTGATCGCGGTACCGCTCGATCCGCATCTGTCGGCCGATTTCGTCAGCCGCGTCGCCGAATCGACCCGCGCCCGCGCCGTGCTCGGCAACGGCGAAATTCCCAACTATTCGGCCTTGCCGCAATTCGCGGTCGCCGATTTGGCTGCTGCGACGGAGGATCTGGCCGATTTCGAATATCGGCCGCAGCCGGACGACATCGCCGAAATCGTCTTCACCTCCGGCACTACCAGTAACCCCAAGGGCGTGGTATTGAGCCACCGCAACATATTGAGCAGCGTCAACGCGATCCGGGATATTTACCCGACGCAGCGGCCGTTACGGTTTCTGTCGCTGTTGCCGTTGTCGCACCTGTTCGAGCAGACAGCCGGTTTGTTCGCGCCGCTGGCGTTGGGGGCGACGGTCTATTACGCCGGCAACTTTCAGTCCGAGGTGGTGATGCGCAAGCTGGAAGCCAAGCGCATCGACGGCGTCATCGCAGTGCCGCAGATGCTGGAACTGGTCTGGCACGCCCTGGAAAAGCAGATCGCCGCCAGCGGCGGCCAACAGCGCTGGCGGCTGTGGTGGCGCTTCGCCGAGCAGGTGCCGTTCGCCTGGCGGCGGGCATTGACGCAGCGCCTGTTTCCGGCCATGGCCGGCACGCCGGTGTTCTTCGTCAGCGGCGGTGCGCCGTTGCCACTTAATTTGGAGCGGCACTGGGAATTGCTCGGCGTGCGCGTGATTCAAGGTTACGGTACCACCGAATGTGCGCCGGTGATTTCGGTCAACCGCTACGATCAGAGGATGCCGGGTTCGGTCGGCTGGCCGGTGGCCGGGGTCACGGTGACCTTGTCGGAACAGGACGAAATTCTGGTGCGCGGCGCCAACGTCAGTCGCGGCTATTGGCAAAATCCGGCAGCGACCCGGCAGGTGTTCAGCGAAACGGAAGGTTACCGCACCGGCGATTTGGGGGCGTTCGGCACTCGCGGCGAGCTGTACATCAAGGGCCGCAGCAAGGACATGATCGTGCTGGCCAACGGCCTGAACGTGTTTCCGGAAGATATCGAACTGGAATTGGCCAAACAACCCGGCATTGGGCCGTGCATGGTGACCGATTTGATCGACCGCCACGGCCGCCAGGGCATCGCCGCGATCCTGAGTTTTCCGGAAACGATGGCCGACGCGGAACGGCAACGCCGTGGCCAGGACGCGGTGCGCAACGCCAACGCGGCGCTGGCGCCGCACCAACGCATTTCCGATATCCGTTATTGGAGCGGCGATTTTCCCAGAACGGCGCTGATGAAGATCCAGCGTTGGAAAGTCAAGTCCCGCTTTGCCGATAGCGCAGCCGGCCAGGATGCCGTAGCCGATGTGGTCGCGGCCGGCAACGCGTCGATTACGCTGGAACAACTGCTGGCCAACGTTTGCCGGGTCGATGTGCAGAGCGTCAGCGACAGTACCGACTTGGTATTGGATTTGGGCTGCGATTCGTTGACCCGGGTCGAACTGGCCGGGTTGATCGAGGCTCAGCTCGGCATCATTTGCGACGACGCCGAGCTAATCGCGGTGCGCGAGGTCGGCGAGTTGAAGGCGCTGCTGGGCCGCAGCGAGCGGGCGGCCAAGAAAATACGTTTCCCGGGTTGGCCTTTGTCCGCCTGGGCAGTGGCTGTGCGGGGGCAGTTGCAAAACCTGTTGTTGCCGCTGTTGCAGGGTTCGGTCAGCAGTTCGTTCCAAGTCAAAGGTCTGGAGCAGTTGCAGCAGGTGCAGTTCCCGGTCATGTTCATCGCTAACCATGCCAGCCACGTCGATACCCTGTCTGTCCTGCGAGCGCTGCCGCGGCCGGTTCGCCGGCGCTTGTGCATTGCCGCGGCGGCGGACTATTTTTTCAGTAAGCGGCCGCTGGCCTGGTTGCTGCAGTTGGCGATCAACGCCTTTGCCTTCAGCCGTGAAGGCTCGATCCGCGGCAGCCTGGAGCATTGCGGCGAGTTGGCGGATAACGGCTGGTCGCTGCTGATTTACCCGGAAGGCACCCGCTCGCCGGATGGGCAATTGTTGCCGTTCAAACCCGGCATCGGTTATCTGGCGGCCGAACTGGGGCTACCGGTGTTGCCGATTGCGGTTTCCGGCGGCCACCGGATTTTACCGAAAGGGGCGCATTGGCCGCGGCGCAGCCCGGTGGTTGTTACGTTCGGCAGCGCGATCGTCGTCGACCCGAACATGGACAAGCAGCAAGCGACCGACCTGTTACGCCAGCGCTTGGCGGCGTTGATCGACGCTCAGCAACCCGATTCCGACTAACCTGAGGAGATTCCGGCATGAACCAAGAATCCGCAAATTCCGATCGCCGCCACGTTCCCGCCCGCGAGTTGGGCTGGTCCAAGTCGTTGGCGCGCCTGCTGGCGCACGCCAATATTTCCGCCAACGCGATTTCGCTGGCCGGGGTAGCCGCCGCGGCGCTGGCTGCCGTCGCGTTGGCCGCCACCCGCGGAACCGAAGGCATCGTGCAGCACGCGCTGTGGATTACGGCGGGTTTGCTGGTCGGCACCCGCTTGTTATGCAACATGCTGGACGGCATGGTGGCGGTGGAGTGGGGCAAGGCCTCGCCGGTCGGCGCCTTGTACAACGAAATTCCGGACCGGGTCGCCGATCTGTTGATTCTGGCCGGGGCCGGCTTCAGTGCCGGCGGCCACGAGCTGTTGGGTTACGCGGCGGCCTTCGCTGCCGTATTCACGGCTTATGTGCGCGTGGCGGCGCGTAGCGTCGGCGCACCGAGCGATTTCGGCGGACCGATGGCCAAACCGATGCGGATGGCGATTGTGATTGTCTGCTGCGCCTATCTCGGATTTACCCCGGACGCTTGGCGTCTGCAATTCGGCGCATCCGGTTACGGGTTGATGACGTTGGCCTTGGCGATTATTGCGCTGGGTAGCGTCGTAACTTGCGTGCTGCGAGTGCGCCGCGCCGCGCACTATCTGCATGCCAATGCTTGATTATTCACCCGGCCATTTTTAGCGCCGGTAATCCGGTTGGGTCGAGTTTGTCGGAGGCCGGGTGGAACGTCCTTCGACGAGCTCATGACGAACGGATATCTAAGAGCCGGGTTAATAATCCGTCCGCACACAGGTCTTCTGGGAGGTTGTTTTGTCCACGCTGGTTGCTAATCCGTTATTAAACCCACTGTTTGAGCCCGCCGCCGAGCGCATCGGGCTGCTGCTGGGCCTGTCGCTGCTATTGATCCTGTGGGTGTTGCGCAAGCACGGCCGCGCCTTGTTGCGCCAGGGTTTGTTCCTGAAATGGCGCACCTGGGCCATCATCGCGCCGATTTATCTGGGCGCGGTATTCGGCGGCCCGCTGGCGGTCGGCGTCCTAGTGCTGGGCATGACCTTGCAGGGTTTGCGCGAATATGCCGAGATGGTCGGCTTGGTCAGCCATTACCGGTGGGTATTGAAAGTCATGGGCATTACCGCGGTGCCGGTCGGCTTGGCCTCGCTGGACGGGTTTTATCTGCTGGCGCCGTTGTTGTTGCTGGTCGCCGTGGCGCAGCCGTTGGCGTTTCAGGCGGTCAGCGCCGGCATCCACCAATTGGCCTTGTCGTCGTTCGGTTGGGCTTACATCGCCTGGCTGCTGGCGCATCTGGTGTTGATCGGCCGCTATATTCCCGGCGGCGACGGCGTATTGCTGGTGATCGGCGCGGCGGTGGCGCTCAGCGACAACATGGCGTTTGCGGTCGGTTCGCTGTTCGGGAAACACAAACTCACGGCATTGAGCCCGAACAAGACTTGGGAAGGCGTGGGCGGCAACCTGCTTGGCGCCTACCTCGGTACCGGGCTGATGAGCTTTGCGCTGCCGGAGCACCTGTACTGGCTACTGTTGATCGGTTTGCCGCCGCTGATTGCGGTCGGTTCGGTGTGGGGCGATTTGTTTGAGTCGGCGATCAAACGCGAAGCCGGAGTCAAGGACGCCGGCAGTTGGCTGCCCGGCTTCGGCGGCTTGCTGGACCGGATCGACAGTCTGATTCTGGTGGCGCCGCTCAGTTACTATTTTTTGCGCCTAATGCTGTAGGGCAGTTCGGCCATGGCTTTTAACGAGCCGACACCCGCCATGCCTGCCAGGACTCCAATTGCCGGATATGTTTGGGCGATACGATTAGCCCCGGACGTGCGCCGCGCAATCGGGCCACCGCCGAATCGATCGAATCGGCCAGGCCATGGGCCAATAGCCACGCTACGGCAACGGTGGCGCTGCGCGAATAACCCAAGGCGCAAAACAGTAAGGTTTTGCCATGACGTCTGGCTGCGTCGATTGCCGCAACGCCTTGATCTATTTGCTGGATTTCCGGTGCCAGCAAATCCAACACCGCTATCGAGTAAATCGGTAAATTTTTGGCATCGATCGCGATTTCCGGACAGCAAGAAACTAGCGCTTGGATGTTGAATTGCCGTATGTCCGCGGACGAAGGGCAGCGGGACAGCCATAGATCCGGGGTAATTTCGTTCGGCGCCGGATTTCTGTAAGTCCACAAGCGCGAATTCAGCCACGCGCCAATCAAATAGGGCGCCAGCAGCACCTTGACCGCATCATCCATGCGTCCGCCAATGTTGCGGAACAGCGCAGCGTTCCCCAGCCAATAAATACCTGCCATCGCCGCCAATGCGCATCCGGGCCACATTAGCCAAAACCAGGCGCCGGCCAGCGTCCAAGCCGTCGCGGCAAGTGCCAGGCTGCCGGCCAAGTAATAAAGGCCGATGCGGAATCGCGCCGGATCGCGTTGTGTTAGCCCGGTTTGAGGCGTCAACGGAAACAGCATGACCGCGATGCAACCGACCAAAGCGCCGGTAGGAATGTCGATAAAGTGATGTTGGCAGGTTGTCAGTACCGATAAACCGATCACTATCGCAATGGCGCGGAGCAACCAAAGCCGGATGCCCGACAAATATAGGGCATAAAATGTCCACAGAATGACCAGCAGGCTGATGTGCAATGAAGGCGCTTGGTTGAACGGTTTGTCGAAACCCAACAATACATCGAACAACCAACCGGGAATACCGCTGGTTTGCGGCCGATCGAAACTGAATTTCAGCGGAAAGGCGATGAAACAGATACAGGAAACCAATTGCGCGAATAGCAGGCGTTTGGCGTGCGCGTCCAATTCTTGACGGTTACGCGCCACCACCAAAGACAGCCCGTAGAACAGGTCAATAGACCAATACGGCAGAATCGACCAAGGCAGGAAAGGTATTTGGTATTCCCAGTTAAAGACGATGGATCCCACGTCGTCGCGCCGGACGGCCAACCAATTGCTTAAACCGTAACTGGCGAAAAAAAACGGGCCGAGAAACCCCAGCCAGAGCAGGCCGCGCCGCCAAGGGCGGCGGCTGGCGACCGACTCGGCCGTATTTTCAGGCATTACGCTGCGCTAAAGCGACCGTGAAAATCCCCCAGTCGTCGATCCGTTGTTCCAATTTGGTGAAACCGGCGTCTTCCACCAATTGGTCCATTTCCATTTGCGTCCGTCTGCGCATGACCCATGCCGCGCCTTTGCGGTGGCTGGTGAGGGCGCGGGCAATGAATTCCAGTTGCGGATGCCAGGGTTGGCAGGTATAGATCAGATAACCGCCCGGAGGCACGGCTTCCGCCAAACCGGCCAGCGAACGCCGAATCAAAGCGTTATCCGAAAACAATTCGTACAAACCGGAAACGATAGCCAGCGTTGGCTTTGGTGTTAGAGCCGCCAGACCGTCTTTGTCGAAGGCGTCGCCGATCTCGAAACGCGCGATGTGTTGTAAATTTTTCTCATGGATCAGGGCGTTACCTGCCTCGACATTGATGTCGGAATAATCGCGCAGCAGGATCGAGTCCGCCTGTATCTCGCTTGCGGCTAATGCTTCCAATACGTATCGGCCATGGCCGGCAGCAATATCGACGATGCGTATTGCTTGATTGTTCCGACTCAACAATGCCAGCGCTTTTTGCAGCAATTCTTCGATATTTACCTTGCGCTGGCGTATGCCGCGCCAGCCGATGGAGTTTAAATAAAACCAGTCGATCATGCGGCCGAGCGGGGTGGTTCCGGACGGCTGGTTGCGGTAGACATAATCCAGGGTGCTGCCGGAGTCGAATCCGGTTTGGTGGCCCAGGCGGATACCGTCCGAGACATAGCCGCATAATTTCAACAGTGCTCGAGTCAGATTCCAATAGAGTGCGCGCCAGGAATGGGCCGGCAACGGCGCCGCCAACGCCGCCGCTTCGCGTTGCGTGTATCCGTCGTGGTGGGCGTTCAGCAGATGGGGATTTTGGCGAGCGCGAGCGAAATTATCTTTGATGAATGAACGGCATTTGCTGATCGGCAATGCCCGGTCGATTTCACCGAAGGTATCGTGGAAGAATCCCGGCAGAAAATACAAGGATTTGGTTTTCGAGTTGATTCGAGCCAGAAATTCGTATTGCGGCAATGGCCTGACCACCCAATCGTCGCCGGAAACCAGCAACTGCGTGGGAGCGTGAATCGCTTCGGCATCGGCGACGATGCGTTCCGAGGTCGAATACAACTCCAGTAAGATGTTGGCCGAAATCGGCCGGGTAATCAGCGGGTCGGAGTTGTAGCTGGCAATTCGTTCAGGATCGTGGGTCAAGAACTTGGCTTTGACGTAGCTGTTGACGAAAAAATTACCGCGCAGCTTCAGCATCAACCTCAAAAACGGTTTGGCGAGAGGCACATAAAGCTTCACGTCGAACGCCGGCGATGCCAGTACCATGCAGCGGATCTTCGGCGCGTAATCGTGTACCCAAGTTGCGGCGACCACGGCGCCGACACTCTGCGCAACAATCGCGATATTTTCGACGGCAAAGCGATAGGTCTCGGCGATGTGGTCGATGAAGGTTTGTATATCGCGCACCGATGTACCCAGACTTGGACTATAGCCGCGCACGCCGGGAGAACGCCCGTAGCCGCGCGCATCCCAGGCAAAAAAGGCAAACTCGGGTAACTCAAGTTCTTCGGCCAGATGGGCCATACGTCCGGAGTGTTCATGGCCGCGGTGAATCAACACGATAGCGCCTTTGGACTCCTCTAGCGCAGGCCAATGGCGATAAAACAAGGCGAGGCCATCGTGGGTGGTGAAGGTTTTTTCTTCTATGGGACGTTTGGTTTCTGGCATAGATTCCCCTTTGGAAACGTGAGCTGTGCGTGATCGGCTCCGGGCAGATTTATACATTAATTCCGCGCAGTAAATAAGGATATTTCTATCCGGTGTTATAGAGAGTTTGGGAGTCTCTGATTAATTCGCTTTCTCGAATTTTGGTTCGAATTAAATCAATGGCTTATGTCTCGGTTTATCTTAAAAATCTGCTTTAATCAGCGGTCACTTTGAGGTTTTAAGGTTTCGTTGGAAAACAGAGGGAATTGGGGGTGGGAATTGGTCTCCATTTCGAAAAGGTGGCTGGAACCGACGCGCTGGCTAGTTGTTCCGACGCCTTATAACGGCAAATCAATTCGACTGTTCGTTTTTTCTTGATGAGTTACCGGGCAATAACTGTGGAAACGAGCCCTTGCGAATGTTAAAAAACATCAACTCCGGCAGACTCACCGCCCAGCCTTTGATGCCTTTTGCCACGTGTTGCCCTGCGTCCCACGGCCAGCTCAGCAGGCCGAATCCGGTTTCCAGCGCCGCTGCCGCCAGATTGAAGCCGCCTTGCAGCGGCCGCGGCCAGACCGCGTCCTGGGTGAAAAACACGAAGGCGGCGTCGCTGCCTTGCCAGCGGTATAACGACGAGGTCAAACTGTTCGATTCCTGTAGATCCACCCACCAATCCGGCGCGGTCCGGTAACGCTCCCGAATCTGCCGGTCGCGGTAGGCGGGCAGTTGGTAGCTGGCAACGGTGCGGTAGCGCTCGCCGACCCGATCGAAGGCGGCGAACGGAATCGGATGCGGAAATTCGCTGTCCAGATAAGCGCCCAGAGCCTGTTCGGATAGCGTCGCCAGGTCGGATGCATCGACTGTGGCCGACGCTTGCGCGGCGGCGGTCGCGTTGAGCAAGCGAAAGATTTCGGTCACGCAATTGCGCTGCACTAAATGGTAAGCGTAGCGCTCGAACAATTGCTGTCGGTAATCGGCCAAACGGGCTGCGGCACCGGTGCGGTAAGCCTCGGCTGTCGCGGCCGGCAGCGGTGGCCGGGGCCAGTCCGCCGGCGCGGATTTGTCCGGCGTATTGCTGAAGCGGGGTAGGGCGGCGGCTTGCTGTTCCCGTTCGGCGCGTTCCAAGGCGAATACCGCATTTGCGCCGTGTTCGATCGTGGCGTAGCCGCGTTCGTCGAGCGCTTGCGCTGCAGCCAATTGGGCGTTGGCGGCGCCCAATAATTGCCGGGAATACTGCAGCGCGGCCGGCAGGTCGACGGCCGGCGCATACGGGTCGGCGTCGGCAGCGCGCCGATCCAGTACCGTCAGATACCCGCCGGCCAAGGACTGCTGCAGGGCGTGCAGCCGGGCCATGCCCACCAATAACGGATAACCCCAGTCCGGCCGCTCGCTGTTCAGCAGCCGGAGCAGATCGGCGCGGGTCTGATCCCGGTATCGGCGGAGCGCGGTTTGCTGCGCTTCGCTCAGCCGGTAATGCGCGCCGCTCAGGGTCAATAACGCATCGGCGCGCGGCGACTTGCCGGCCAGCAGCAGGTCGAGTGCGGCCAGATTCAGCAAGCGGTTTTTATAATGCTGGGCGAAAGTCAGGCTGCCGGCCGGCGGGACCGAAGCGCTTGCTTGCGCCGAATCGTCCGGCGCCAGCGTCGACAACTCCTGCCATAGGGTTCGGCGTTTTTGCGCCAGAAAATCCGCGCCGTACTTTTGCAGCGCCATCGTGCGCAATGTTGCCAGTTCCGGACTATCGCCGCCTTCGCCCGCGGCCGGAATCGGTGCGGCCCGATACTCTTCCAGAAAATAGCCCAGAGCCCGCAGACGCAGTTGCGGAACCTGCTCCGAGTCGTACAAATCGCGGCTCAGATCGGCGTCTTCCTGCAACTCGCGCAACACGCTGAGTTCGCGATTCTGTTGCGCCAGCCGGCTATCGAAAGTCTCCTGCAAGGCTTGGTAGTACGCGTCGGCGACTTCGATGCGGTGACCGTGCAGGGTGCGGTTCTGCTGGTCGGCATAAGCGAAGCGGAACGCGGCGAAGTCGTCGCGGTACAGTCGTAACAAGCCCGGCTCGACGTGCTGGAAATGGTAAACCCGGTCGCCGAAGCGGAGCGCGGCGTGGCCGCCGCTGGCGTTGCCCTCGTTGGCTTCGATGTATAAAAAGTCGAAACTGGCGCCGGCGGCCGATCCGGACGCGACCGCCAGTAGCGCGCTAACCAGCCAGCGGCCGAAAACCAAGCGCGCACGCTGCGACATGGCGGTGTCCGGTTATTTTTTCAGGCCGTCTTCGATGGCTTGTTTTTTCATCGGATCGTTTCGGCTCAGGCTTTCCGTAAATGCCGAGATTTGCGGCTTGCCGAGCTTGGCTTTGCGCAGGCCGCGGCCGATGCCGAGGTAGGTGTAGCGGTCGTTCTCCCAATCGGTGATGCCGTGGTTTTCCGCCAGTTCGCTCAACCGGGTGCGAAAGCTGTCCAGCGTGCCGCTGGAACTGACCACGAAATCGGCCGTGTAATCGGCGACGTCTGCCTCGTATTTTTCCTTGGCGTCGCCCGACGAATCGGAACTGGACGTGAATGGGCTGGAGGCACTGTTGAACAAGCCTTTCGAGCTGTCGAACGCGCTTTCCGAACTGGTCGAAAACGAGCAGGCGCCGAGCAGGCTGCCGCTCAGCAGCAAGGCGGTCAAATGAAGCAGGGTGAAACGGTTCATGGCTTCCCTCCGGGATGCGAGTTTGAAATTCGGGGTTAACGGACCCGGCCGAGTCCGCAACAAAGCCAGAGTATATCGCCTGCGTCGGCAGCCGGTAAGATGGCCGTGCCTTGGCTTGTCGCGCAACCGGCGTATGCCGGCAATCCGCGCCCGGCGACCGGCCGATTTCGCCGGTTCGCGCTGGAGGAAGCCGGCGAGAAACTGGTACTATAAGCGGCTTAAATCGTACCGAGGCAAAGAGGAGTTAAGGGTTTGACACAGGTTCAGGATATTACCAGTCCGATGACGGCCATGGAGAAGCGGGCGACCGTGTCGCTGGCCAGTATCTATGCGCTCAGAATGCTGGGTTTGTTCATGCTGTTGCCGGTGTTGTCGCTGTTCACCGAGCAAATGCCCGGTTCCACGCCGAAACTGGTCGGTTTGACCATGGGTATTTACGGCTTGACCCAAGCCATTTTGCAAATCCCGTTCGGCCTGCTGTCCGACCGCTTCAGCCGCAAGACCGTGATCGTGATCGGCTTGGTCTTGTTCGTGGCCGGCAGCATTTGGGCGGCATTGGCTACCGATATTTACGGCGTTCTGATCGGCCGGGCCTTGCAGGGCTGCGGGGCGATTTCGGCGGCGGTCATGGCGCTACTCGCCGATTTGACTCAGGAAGTACACCGCACCAAAGCCATGGCGACGATAGGCGCCAGCATCGGCGTGTCGTTCGGGGTCGCCATCACGCTGGGGCCGATCATTGCCCACCAGTTCGGCATTGCCGGCATTTTCTGGATGATCGCGTTACTGGCCGCGCTGGCGATTCTGGTGATTCTGTTCGTCGTACCCAATCCGGAAAAAATCAGCACTCACCGTGACGCCGAATACATCCCGTCGGAATTGAGCAGCGTCATTACCAACCCCGACCTGCTACGCCTGAATTACGGCATTTTTGCCTTGCATTTGATCCTGATGGCCAGCTTCGTCGTGGTGCCCTTGCTGATGCGCGATGCCGGTCTGGAGGGCGGTAGCCACTGGATGGTGTACTTGCCGGTGTTGGTGACCTCGATGGCCGGCATCATTCCGTTCGTCATCATTGCCGAGAAGAAACGCAAGATGAAGCCGGTGTTTCTTGGCGCAATTGCGACCCTGGTCGTCGCCAATGTCGGCTTCGTGGTATTGCACGGCCAGCTGATCGGCCTGATCGCCTGTCTGTGGATTTTCTTCTGCGGTTTCAATTTGCTGGAAGCGACCTTGCCGTCGTTGATTTCGAAGACCGCGCCGGGCGATTTGAAAGGCACCGCGATGGGAATTTACTCCAGCGGGCAGTTCCTCGGTGCATTTCTGGGCGGGGCGGCCGGCGGTTGGTTGTACGGCGAATTCGGCGCCGTCGCCGTGTTCCTGTTCTCGGCCGGGGTGGCCGCCAGCTGGGCGTTGATCGCGCTGTTCATGTCGCCGCCGCGCTATTGGGCCAATCTGCTGCTGCCGTTGCAAGGCGTTGCCGCCGAACGGGGTAGCGAATTTTCCAAACAATTGCTGGCGATTGCCGGTGTCGAAGAAGTCCGGCTGCATTTCGAAGAACGGGCGGCTTATCTGAAGGTCGACAGCCAACGCCTGGACAAAGACCAACTCAACCAATTTTTACAGCAATGGCGTTAGGCTGCTGCTGAACAACACACGGAGACAACCATGCTGAACAAAGTCATGCTGATCGGCCGCCTCGGCGCCGATCCGGAAGTACGTTACATGCCGAGCGGAGACGCCATCACCACGATCCGCCTGGCGACCAGCCGGCGTTGGAAAGACCGCAATACCAACGAGCGCAAGGAAGAAACCGAATGGCACCGGGTGGTGTTTTTCAGCGGCTTGGCCAAAATCGCCGGCGAGTACCTTAAGAAGGGCAGCCAGGTCTATGTCGATGGCCGCATCCGCACTCAGAAATGGCAGGGCCAGGACGGCCAGGACCGCTACACCACCGAAATCGTCGCCGAAAATATGCATATGTTGGACAGCCGCAGCGGCGGAACCGCCAGCTACGCCGACAGCAATACGCCGCCGCCGAGCGCTTACGACAGCCGTCCGGCCGGTGCCGGCAGCCCGGCGCCCTCAGGCCCGGCCGCTTACGACGATTTCGACGACGATATTCCTTTTTAAAGCAGGTTTACCGAGCCGGCTAAAGCCCCTTGACCGGGGCTTTTTTACGGCATCGTGTTTTTGGGGGGCGGCAGGCTGTCCGCGCCGGCGTTAACAGGCCGCGGCCGTTCGAGCAATGTGGTTTATTCCTTTTTGTCGCCGGGAACTTTTCAGGTGCCGGCCGCTTTGGCAAACTGAATGGTTCGAGCGTTCTCGCGAGCCGCTTGATTTACCACCCACCTGACGTCGCTTAATGGACCAACAGCCGGAAAAATTGCGGGCCCGTTGCCTTTGCATCGATATCGAAACCGCACGCCACGACCACCTGCAACTGAAAGAAATCGGCGCCTACCGGCTCGATACCGGCCTCAGGCTCAGAATTGCCGGCAAGGCGGCCGATCTGGTGGACAAACTGGATCAAGCCTGTGCCGGTGCGGCCTTCGTGTTGGGCCACAATGTGATAGCCTTCGACCAACCGGCGCTGGCACTGTTGCATCCGAAATTGGCGCTGCACCGGCTGCCGCTGGTCGATACCTTGGAGTTGTCGCCGGTCGCCTTTCCGCAAAACCCTTACCATCGCCTGGTCAAGGACTACAAGCTTTGTACCACCACCCGCAACGACCCGGTCCGCGACGCCGAACTGGCCTATGAGCTGTTTCTGGATCAGGCCGCCGCCTTGCGCCAACGCGTGGCGGAACATCCCGACGAGGCCTTGTGCCTGCATTTTTTGTTGGCGCCGGAAAACGGCAAGGGCGTTGCCAATTTCTTCGCGACGTTGCGCGCCGCGTTGCGGCCGACCTTGGCCGAAGCGCAAACCGCATGGCGGCGGGCGACGGACGGCAAGGTGTGCCGGCGGGCGCAGATGCAAGCCGTTACCGCCTGTTTGCCCGACCCGGAATGGCACAAGCCGCTGGCCTACGTACTGGCTTGGCTGCGAGTGGCAGGCGCCAATTCGGTGTTGCCGCCGTGGGTGGTTGCCAATTTTCCGAAAACCCGCGAGCTGATAGCGCGGCTGCGCGATATCGCCTGCGGCGATCCGGATTGCGTCTGGTGCAGCGAACAGCACGATCTATCGAAACTATTGCCGCGTTATTTTCCCGGCATCAGCCATTTCCGCCCGCAACCGGCCAGCGCCGACGGCCGCTCGCTGCAACAGGCCATCGTCGAAAACGGTTTCGCCGGCACGCCGACCCTGGCGATATTGCCCACCGGCGGCGGCAAATCCTTGTGTTACCAGTTGCCGGCATTGGCGCGGTTTTACCGTAACGGCAGCCTGACCGTGATCGTTTCGCCGCTGCAATCCTTGATGAAGGACCAGGTCGACAACCTGGAGTCGCGCGGGATTACCTGCGCCGGATATCTGAACAGCCTGTTGAATCCGCTGGAGCGGCGCATCATGCTCGACAAATTGCGGCTCGGCGATTTGGGCTTGATTTTCGTGGCGCCGGAGCAATTTCGCAGTACGGCGTTCACCAAGGCTCTGGCCCAGCGCGAAATCGGAGCTTGGGTGTTCGACGAGGCGCACTGCCTGTCGAAATGGGGCCACGATTTTCGGCCGGACTACTTGTACGTCTCGCGTTACATCAAGCAGCGCCAAGCGGGCAATCCGTCGCCGCTACATTGCTTTACCGCGACCGCCAAACCGGACGTGGTGCAGGACATCGTCGGCCATTTCGCCGACCGCCTCGGCGTTTCGCTGCAAGTGCTGACCGGGGGCGTCAAGCGGGAAAACCTGTGGTATGAAGTCCACGCGGTACCGGCCCAGGCGAAATATCCGGAAGCGTTACGCCTGCTGGAACAGGCCCTACGCGACGACGGCGGCGCGATCGTGTTCTGCGCCCGGCAGAAAACGGTCGAGGATGTCGCCGGATTCTTGCAGCAGGCCGGCCTGGAGTGCGGCTATTTTCACGGCGGCATGTTGCCGGAAGAAAAGCGCCGGGTGCAGGAAGCTTTCATCGCCGGCGAATTGCGCGTAATCGCCGCTACCAACGCCTTCGGGATGGGCGTGGATAAGGCGGACGTGCGCTTGGTGCTGCATCTGGATACGCCGGGGTCGCTGGAAAATTATTTGCAGGAAGCCGGCCGCGCCGGCCGCGACCAGCAACCGGCGCGTTGCATATTGTTGTACGACGAGGCCGACCTGGACGTGCAATTTCGCCTGTTGCGCAATTCCCGCTTGAGCCAGCACGATATCCACGCCATTCTGAAAGCGTTGCGTAGCATCGAGCGGAAAGACCGCAGCGAAGGCGAGGTCGTCGTCACCAGCGGCGAAATTTTGCTGGAGATTCCGGACAAACACGGTATCGACCCGGACGCCGCCGATGCCGACACCAAGGTCAGGATCGCCGTAGCCTGGCTGGAAGAGGCGCGTTTGCTGGAGCGGCGGGAAAACCATACCCGCGTGTTTCCGGGCAGCCTGCTGGTGTCGAGTCTCGACCAGGCCCGCGACGTGCTCGAGAAAAAACTCGGGCCGCAGGCGGATATCGAACCTTATCTGGCCATGCTGGCTCAATTATTTGCCTGCGAGGACGACGCCGGCATCAGCACCGACGACCTGATGCTGGCCACCAGGCGTGATTCGTTTCAGGTGATGCACATGTTGCGCGATCTGGACCGGTTCAAACTGCTGTCCAACGATACTGAAATCGGCATCGCCTTTTACCGCGACCCGGACAGCGCCGAGCGGCTGGAAGCGTTGCGCAAATTGGAGGATGCGTTGGTGGCCTGTCTGCGCGAAGCGGCACCGGACGCCGACCGCGAGCAATGGCAGATTTTGAACGTGCGCCGTTTGTGCGACACGCTGCGGCGCGAGTCCGGCGTCGAGTTGGAGCCGGAACGCTTGACCAGGCTGATGAAGTCTTTCGCCGAAGCCTTTGGCGGCAGCGTCGGCCAGCGCGGTTTTTTCGCGTTGCGGCCCGGCGGCCAGGACAATCGTTACGTCAAATTGCTGCGCGACTGGCGCGAAATCGATGCCATTCGCCATAAGCGCATGCGCCTGGCTCAGGCCTTGCTGCATTATTTTGCCGAGCGGCGCCAGGGCAACAACTTGTTGGTGGTATGTAAACAGGGCGAGTTGGAAGCCGCGTTGCAGGCCGACCTGACCCTGCAGGATCTGGAGGTGCGCGACTGGAGCGTCGCGCTGGCGGCGACTTTGGTCTATCTCGACACCAATGAAGTATTGCATTTGGCCCGCGGCAAAGCCGTGTTTCGCGCCGCGATGAGCATACAGCTCAACGCCGAGGCCCGGCGCCGCCAGTTCAAGAAGTCCGATTACGCCGAATTGGCCTTGCATTACCAGGACAAAATCGTCCAGGTCCATGTGATGGCCGAATACGCCAAGCTGGCGCTGGGCAAAATCCAGGCCGCGATGGCGTTTATCGTCGACTATTTCGGCATGGACCGCGCAGCCTTCGTCCGCCGCTATTTCGCCGGCCGCCAGGACGTGTTGGAAATGGCGACCACCGAGGCCGCGCATCGCCGGATTCTGACCGATCTGAAGAATCCGGAGCAACAGGCATCGTCGCCGCGCCCGCCGAGGGCAATTATCTGGTCCTGGCCGGCCCCGGCGCCGGCAAGACCCGGGTCATCGTGCACCGCGTGGCCTGGTTGTTGCGGGAATGCATGGCGTTGCCGGAGGAGATCATGGTGCTGAGCTATAACCGCTCCGCCGCGGTCGAGATTCGCCGACGGCTGTGGGCGTTGGCAGGCGCCGACGCCGCCGGTGTCAGCGTCCGCACCTTGCACGGCCTGGCGATGCAATTGACCGGCACCAGCTACGCGGTGGCCGCCGAACACGGCGAAAGCGTGGATTTTTCGGCGGTGATCAAACAGGCGGCGGCCTACTTGCGCCAGGCGGAGGCCGGCGACGAGGCCGGGCCGTCGGTGCGCCGCGACCGCGTGCTGTCCGGGCTGCGCTATCTATTGGTCGACGAGTACCAGGATATCAACGCCGACCATTACGACTTGATCAGCGCGTTGGCCGGCCGCAGCATCCGCAGTGAGGAAGATCGGCTGTTTTTGATGGCGGTCGGCGACGACGACCAGAATATCTATGCCTTCGGCGGCGCCGATGTCGGCTTTATCAAGCAATTCAGTGCCGACTACCAGGCCAGAACCTTCTATCTGCTGGAAAACTACCGCTCCACGGCGCAAATCATCCACTGCGCCAGCCGGGTGATCGCTCCGGCCCGCGGTCGGATGAAAACCGGGCAGAGCTTGAGGGTGGACCACGCCCGGCGCGAGGCGGCGCCGGGCGGCGAATGGCAGGATTTGGACAGTCTGGCCCAGGGCCGGGTGCATATTCTGGCGGTCGCCGCCGACGCCGTCGCCGAAGCCGAGGCGGTCCTGGCCGAACTGCAGCGTTTGAACCGGTTGCAACCCGGCAACCCGTCCGGCTATTGGGGCCGGTTCGCCGTGATTGCCCGCCATTGGCAAAGCCTGGAACCGCTCGAGGCCTTGTGCCGCCGGCAAGGAATTCCGGTGCGTTCGTTGCGCGACGAGTATTTGCTGGATCTGCACAGCACGCGCGAAGGCCGGGTCTTGATCCGCTTGTTGAGCAAGCGGGAGCGGCGCGGCGGCAAGCCGCGGCTGTTGCTGCGCTGGGGGGCGTTGTCGCGCTGGTTCCGCTGCCGCTACCGCCAAGCGGTGACGGCAGAGATCGCCCATCCGTACCGTGCGCTGTTGGCGCAATTCATCGCCGAAACCGAAGCCGCCACGCCCGGCTGCCAACTGGTAGCCGCCGATGTGCTGGACGCGCTGTACGAATTCGGTGCCGGCAGCCAGGCTGCCGGCCAGCAAATCAATTCGCCGTTGACACTGCTGACCGCCCATCGCGCCAAAGGGCTGGAGTTCGACCACGTCCTGGTCTTGGACGGCGGCGGTTGGCGCTCGGCCGCCGACGACGAACGGCGCTTGTTTTACGTGGCGATGACCCGCGCGCGTAAAACGCTGGCGTTATGTTCCCGCCAAGGCGGGCGCCATGCCTTCATCGCCGATTGCGAGCCGCTCTGCCTGAAAAGCCGGGGCCAGCGCGTCGAGGGCCTCGGCCGCACGCTGGAGCGGGTCTGGGTCGCCGGCCCGTCGCAGGTTTGGTTGTCCTGGCCGGGCAGTTTTGCCGCCAACCAGCCGATACACCGGGCGCTGGCCGGCTTGGATTGGGGCAGCGAACTGGTCTTGCGCGAACTCGGTAACGGCAGCGAGGGTTGGGAACTGGCCGACGCCAACGGCATCGCGGTCGGCCGCATGGCAAAGGCGTTCCGGCCGCCGCCCGGCCGCATCATTGCGGTCAGAGTGGCGGCGGTGTTGGTGCGGGACAAAAAGCAGGACAACAAAGCCAAACTCAGAACCGAATCGTGGGAACTGGTTTTGCCCGAAATCGTGTACGTCACCGACGGTGCTTAATCCAACGCCGACAAGGCAGGCGGCAGGCGGATCCTGGGGGGGCGTTAGTTTGAGCACAGCAGGTCGCCCCGGCAGGCAATGCCCGATGCGGTTAAGTCAAGGAAAGTACCTGGTTCCGGCAGGGAATGCCCGAATTCAGGAGCCAAGGATGGCGCAGGCGTTCCACATCCTTGTCGAAACCAGGCAGTTTTGAACAAGAAGCTCAATTCGGGATGTTGTTCCAAAACGGCATTTGATGTAAGCCGACTACTTCGTGCCAGGATCAAATCCGCGCCCGCCGGGCCCCGCCGAGGTTGCCGCATAAGGCCAGCAGTAAGGACAGGCAGCCGCCGATCGCCGCCGCGGACAGCTTTTCGTCGAACAGCATCACGCCCAACAGCAAGCCGATCACCGGCACCAGCAACGAGAACGGCGCGACCAGCGTGGCCGGGTAATGCCTGAGCAGCCGGTTCCAGCACAGCGTGCCGATCAGCAGCGCGCCCAGCGCCTGGTACAACACCGCCGCCAGCGCGCGGCCGGCGGCCTCCGCGGACAAATCCAGCATTTGTTGCGGCGATTCGAGCGCAGCGCTGAGCCCGCCCAAGATCACGGCCGGCGGCAATGAGGCCCAGGCGACGAAGGCCAGCGTGTCGGCGCGCAGGCCGTCGACCGCCAAACGCCGGGCCACCAGGTTGCCGCTGGCCCAGCCGGCCGCGCCGAGCAGGCTGAAACCCAGCGCCGCGGCCGGCAAATCGGCGGAGCGGTAGGACACGATCAAACAGACGCCGATAACGGCCAAGGCCAGTGCGAACAATTTTCGCCGGCTCAGCGATTCCCAGCCCAAGGCGACGCTGAACAGCAAGGTAAAAAACACCTGCAATTGCGCCAGCACCGAGCTCAGGCTGGTCGGCAAGCCGAAGCGCAAGGCCAGGAACAGGCCGGCGAATTGCACCACGCCCCAGCCGCAGCCGTAGAGCAACAGCATCCGCCAGCTGATGGCCGGCCGGCCGACGAACAGGATCAACAGCGCCACCACGGAAAAGCGCAGGCTGGCGAAGGCCAGCGGCGGCAAATCGTGCAAGCCCCAGCGGATCACGGCAAAACTGCCGCCCCAGACCAGCACGCAGAGCAAGGCCAGCAGCCCGTGTCGCAGTGCCATCGCCTCAGACTCCGGTTTGCGCGCAGATGACCACCCGCCAGCCGTCCGGGTCCTCGAATGTGCGGCTCTTGTCCAGCCAGTACGGATTTTCCGGCGCCACTTCGCGGGCGCCGACCGCAGCCAGGCGCTGGTACAGGTCTTGCCGCTGTCCGGCGTCGAGCACGTACAGCACCAATAAATTATCCGGAGCCGGAATCCCGCACGGGCTGTCGCCGTGGTGTTGGGTAAATTCCAGATGATGGCTGCTGCCCGGTAAGCCAAACATGACGCCGTCGTAACCGGCGTGGCCGGCAAACGAGCCGATTACCGCCAGCCCCAGGCCGTCGCGGTAAAACCGGGTCACCGCGTCCAGTTGCCGGGTAGGGCGGGCGATCCGGACTTGGGCGACGCGCAAGCCGGCGTTGAATTCGAGTGCTGTAGAGTTATCTGCCATGGCGGTCTCCTGCGCTTTAGCGTTCGGAAAATGGGACGTGGCTGAGTTTCGGATATTATTCAAAGTAATTGAAATGAAGAAATGGCAATAGCGCTATGAATCCGGTGCATGACTTGCGGCATATCGATTTGAACCTGCTGGTGGTGCTGGACGCGTTACTGGCCGAGCGCCATATTTCCCGCGCCGCGCAACGGCTGGCAATGACGCAGCCGGCGGTCAGCCATGCTTTGAACCGGTTGCGCGATCTGTTCGCCGACCCGTTGCTGGTGCGGGTCGGCAACGAAATGCGGTTGACGGCCAGAGCCGCCGCCTTGGCGCAACCGTTGGCCGACGCGCTGGCTCAGGTGCGTAACGTCGTCGCGGCCGGGGCTTTCGAGCCGCAACGCTGCCGGCGTTGCTTTCGTTTGGGAATCAGCGACTACGGATCGGCGGTGGTCTTGCCCGGCCTGGTGCGACGGCTGCGCCAAATCGCACCCGGCGTCGATTTGCAGTTGTCGCAACATTCCCGGCTGGAAACCTTGCGCCAAGTGGCGGAAGGGGAGCTCGACGCGGCGCTCGGCGTGTTTCCGATGCTGGCCGAGGGCCTGCAAGCCGACGTATTGTTTCAGGAGCATTTCGTCGTACTGACCGACCGCAACAACCTGCCGGTTACGGCCAAACTGACGCTGGATCATTATCTGCAGGCGCCGCACGTGCACGTCTCGGTGCAGGGCATGCACCACAGCCACGTCGATACCGCGTTGGCCGCGCGCGGTCTGCGCCGCCGCATCGCCGTGATCATGCCGCATTTTACCGTCGCCGCCGCCTTGCTCGCCGGCACCGACCTGGTTTTGACGGTCGCTTTCCGCGCCGTCGCCGGATCGGCTTTACCGGCCAATCTGATCATGCTGGAACCGCCGCTACCCATCCCACCGTTCGATTTCGCAGCGATCTGGCGGACGGGGGTAGAAGCCAATCCGGAGTTGGCGTGGTTGCGTGGGGAGATTCGGGCGCTTGGGGGGTGAGCTGGCAATTGTTGGCTACTTGCCGAGCAGTTTATTCAAGGATACGTAATTTGCAGAAGCGCCTGTCAGTATATTTTGGCTGAGTTCGGCTAATACCAGACTGTCGCGCATCGGTTTTAATGGCCGCAGCGGGGTGAATGCCATGACAGGGGCTGTTTTTCCGTCGCCTTGATGCTGCGCCAGCAAGGTCGAGGGGGAGGCTGTCAATGATTTGGTTTGTCGCCTAATCCAGGTGTAGGGTAATCATCGCGTACCATTAGAAGACCATCATGTTAGCGAGGACCTGAAGGTACGCGGTGCGTACCCTACGTGGCTTAGCGAAATGTCCGATCTAACCTCTCGTAGTCTCCGTAGAGATTAGTAAGTAGTCTATTGGATTTCATTAGCTGGCTGATTCTTAAAATGAGTGGTAACGAAACTAATGCAGTCGCCCTGGTTCTTAAATATGCCGTAATTCTGCCAACCATTTTTTTTACAGTCGTTTTTAGACAACTTAACACTACCAACGGTAAAACCGTAATTACCACCAATACCGTTGTTACCCTCTGCCGAATCCGTCCAAGAAATTTCTTTCACTAATCCGTGGAACTGTACGATGCCATTCCCTTCTACTCCATAAACGGTGTTACCATTTACCGTGATTGACTCACTGCCGGCAAATACATAATTACCTTGCGCCGCATTTGCTGGCCCACCCACTACCAATTCCGGTTTCAAATTGAAGGTAAACGAGTCCGGACCCGGGTTAGTGATGTTACCAAGACTCCAGATGGCGATATAGGGGTTCAATACCGGTTCCGAAAAAACAATTTTATTTTCTTGAGGAAAATTCCCCTGTATCAAAATAATATCGCCCACGGAGTCCGGTGTATTAAGCGAATCGACAACATTGAATGAGGCTTCAGGCACCCAGCCCCAAAATTTTCCGTTTGTATATGTGCTTGCGACATTATTATCTACCGGCGGGTGATTAATTTCTCCGTATACTTCCCCAAAATAATCTACGATAGTGCGAGTGCTGCGCAATATACCATGAGCCTTGCCCGGATTGCCTGTTTCGGCTGTATTCCAGTCTGTCCATTCCGCTGCTCCAGTGTAAACGCCACTAAAATGCGAATTATCTGTTGCATATCCCATGCTGGAAACGAGAAGTGCAGCCAGACTAATTAAATGTGACTTAATATTTCTGCTCATAAAATTCAACCTTTTGACAAAAAAATATGACGTTTCCTAAGTAACTTCCGGCAGTTTGGTTTTTCCGAATCAGAAGTCAAAAACTTTTTTGTTTTTTACATTAAATTAACTATTACCACAATGCGTATAAATACTTATGTTATGATTTTTCATCTTTAACAGGTTGTTGGTTTTCTATATTTGTCAAGGTGGGTAATCTATATTTAGCTGATGAGGTTGAAAATATCACGGAATATAGTTGTTTTTTAACCAAACTAACGCCTAATAAACTGTTTTTCAATAAACGGATAATAATTAATTTTCAAGCTGTGTTTCACACTGTTCAATCCAGTCATACAAATTATGGTAATGAATATGGCGTTTCGGTTCTGCCGAATCCTATTCAGCCCGCATTATTGCTGCTCCGCTCGGTCTTTCAGCGCCTGATTCATCGCTGCAAAACCGGGCAGCACGTCGCGTTGCAAGCCGGCGGCGAAAAGTGGGATTAGCAGTCCGCTGAAACGCTCGCTGTGGCGGAAGCGGATTTTGTCGGCGGCCAGCGGGTCGATGGTAAACCGGTGCTCGCCGTCGAATAGGCCGGGGACTAGAACCCGGCCCAGCCATTTCAGTTCCCGTTCCGGCTCCACAGTAATGACGATGGGTTGGAATTTCATGGTTTTGCCGGCCTGGATGTGCACTTGCAAGCGGCTGCCGACTTTGGCTTCGCCGGAAATGGCGCGGACGAACGGGTTCCAGGCCGGGTAGGCGGCAAAGTCCGACAAAATAGCCCAGACTTTGGCGGCCGGAGCGGCGATTTCGATTTCGGTATCGATTTGGTAATGAAACATGGCGGGTTTGCTGGGTCGGGTTGCGAAGCTTGGCTTTGGCCGACGGTATGCCCGATCCGGATTAGTGTATATCATCGCTGTCGGACGGGGGCCGTATCGGACATTAACGGCCCGGTCCGAACAACGGGCGCGCCGGCAGGTAACACGCTAGCGGTCGCATTTAATCTACGACAAGGAATCTACCGCATTTGGCCGCACTGATCGACACCCTGGATTTGCACAGCCTGGCCTATGCGGTCGGCAGTATCGGCATCGTGCTGGAGTGGCGTGCCTACTGGTTGCCGGGCGGCCGGGCGTTTCGGCGCTGGTCGGCGGCCGGCGCCTTGTTTTGGGCCGGCCAGTATTTTTTACTGAATGCCTGGACTGCCGGCTTGAACATGGCCGGCACCGCGTTGCGCACGTTGTTATCCGCTTACGTGACCCACGGGGCCGGCAAACATTGGACGGCGGCGGGCTTTACTTTGGCGTTCGCCGCGTTCACCGCATTTTCCTGGCAGGGGCCGATATCGTTGGCGCCGGGCTTTGCGACCATCAATACCACCGTCGCGTTGTTTTATCTGGACAATCGGCGCATGCGCATGGCCTTGCTGGCGTCCAGCCTGGCCTGGATCGGCAACGACCTGTATTGGCAGGCCTGGCCGGCGTTGCTGGCCGAGAGTGTGGCCATGCTGGTCAATATTCGGACCATCGTCGGTTTACATCGGCAAGACTCGGTTTAGCGCCGCAGCAGAATTTTACGCACGCCGGGCTGGGCGGCATGGGCGAACGCGGCGACGCCGTCGCGCAACGGGTATTCGCCGTCTATCAAAGTCTCCACCGGCACGGCGCCTTTCGCCAATAACGCCACCGCCTCAGCGAACGGCCCGCAGCGCGAGCCGAGTAGCGTAATTTCGGCGACGACGATTTTGCTTAAATCCAGCGCCGCGCCGGCGGCGAAGGTGCTTTTCAATACCAGCGTGCCGCGCGGTCGGGTCAGGCGCAGCGCTGCCGTAAAGCCGGCGGCGTTGCCGCTGGCATCGACCACGCAATCGAAACGGTTGTCCGGGCAATCGGCGGCCAGACCGGTCTGCAAGCCCCAAGCCGCCGGTAAAGCCAGCGAAGCCGGCGTCCGGCCCAGCATCACGACGTCGTGGCCGGCCAGGGCCAGCACTTTGCCGATCAACAGGCCGAGCCGGCCCGGACCAACCACGGCGATTTCGCCGGCCGGCCACTGCGGCAGTTGCTTGGCTACGCGTAACGCCGCCGCCAGCGGTTCGGTGAACACAGCCGCCCGATCCGGTACCGCGTCGGGAATGCGCTGCAGGTTGCGAATCGGCAGGGTCAGATAGTCGGCGAAGGCGCCGTGTTGGCCGCGGATGCCCAGCACGCGCCGGTTCGGGCAATGTTCCGGGCCGTGTTGCAGACATTCCTGGCAAGTTTGGCAACCGATGTTGATGCTGCCGACCACTCGTTGTTGCAGCCAAGCGTCGTGTTGCGGGTTGCCGACTGCCACCACGCGGCCGACGAATTCGTGGCCGGGAATGCCGCGGAAGCCGGCATAACCTTGCGCCAATTCCAGATCGGTGGCGCAGATGCCGGCCAGACGCAGTTCGATCAAGGCGGCGTCCGCTGCCGGCACCGGCTCGGCAAAGTCGGTACGGTAGGCCAAGGTGTCGGATAAAACCAGTGCTTGCATGATCGGTACGCCGGACGAGGAAAAGCCGATTATCGCGCAAATGCGGGGCGGGTTGAGCCGGGATGGCGCTACAATCTGGCTTCGACTTTTTCCGTGGGGATTGCCATGTCCGATTTTCCGCTGCCGCCCGCCGCCGAATCGTTCGATCGGTTCGTCAATACGCCGCTCGATCGCTTGCTGGCCGAAAACGCCGAGCTGGATGTCCGGCACAAGTTTTTGCAATTGTTCAAACGCTGCGCCGCCGAGGTGCCAGCCTACCGCGATTTTCTGGCCGCGCGACAGGTCGACCCAGCGCAGGTCAACGATTATGCGGCGTTCAACAATCTGCCGTTGATGGGCAAGGCCGATTACATGCAGGCCTATCCGCTACCGCAACGCTGCTTCGGTGGCAGCTTGCACGGCGCGGACCGGGTGGCGGTGTCGTCCGGTTCCACCGGCAAGCCGACCTTCTGGCCGCGCGCCGCCGCCGACGAATTGGAGGTAGCGCTGCGTTTCGAGCAAGTGTTTGCCGACAGCTTTCAAGCTGATCGGCGTAGCACTTTGGCGGTGGTGTGTTTTGCCTTGGGCAATTGGGTCGGCGGCATCTTTACCACCTCCTGCTGCTGGCATCTGGCGCGCAAGGGCTATCCGCTGATGGTGGCGACGCCGGGCAACAACAAGGCTGAGATTCTGCGGGTGGTGCGCGAATTGGCGCCGCACTTCGCACAAACCGTGTTGCTGGGCTATCCGCCGTTCGTCAAGGACGTGATCGACGCCGGCATCGCCGAAGGCATGGAGTGGGCAAAGTACCGGCCCAAGCTGGTATTCGCCGGCGAAGTGTTCAGCGAGGAATGGCGCAGCTTGCTGGCCCGACGCACCGGCTCTCCAGATATTTGCTGCGACAGTGCGTCGTTGTACGGCACCGCCGACGGCGGCGTGCTGGGTAACGAAACCCCTTACAGCGTCGCGATCCGGCGTTGGCTGGCCGACCGGCCGGATGCGGCCCGGGCCTTGTTCGGCGAGTCGCGCCTACCGACCCTGGTGCAATACGATCCGGCCAGCCGCTTTTTTGAATTGCACGACGGTACCCTGGTGGTATCCGGCGCATCCAGCGTACCGCTGCTGCGCTACCACATCGCCGACAAGGGCGGCTTGGTCGCGTTCGCCGAGATGCGGGATTTTTTAAGCCGATACGGCGTAACATCGCCTACCGATCTGGGCTTGCCGGCCGACTTTCGGCCGCGGGAGTTGCCGTTCGTGTTCGTGTTCGGCCGGGCCGATTTCACGGTGTCTTATTACGGCGCCAATATTTATCCGGAGAACGTGACGGTCGGTTTGGAGCAGCCGCAGATCGCGGCCTGGGCCACCGGCAAGTTCGTGTTGCAGACCCGGGAAACCGCCGACGGCGACAAGGAACTGCAGATTGCGGTGGAACTGTTGCCCGGCGTGGAGCCGACCGCGGAAATGGTGCCGGCCATCGCCGAATCGGTCAAAGCCCAATTGCTGCGCTTGAACAGCGAGTTCGCCCATTACACGCCAACCGAACGCCAGTTACCGCAGATCACGCTGCACGGCTTCGGCGATGCCGAATATTTCCCGGTCGGCGTCAAACATCGTTATACCCGGCGTTGACGGCCGGGGGCAGGCGGCGAATCCGGCCGCAAATTGCAAAGCGGGTGCCGGTTGAGGGACAATAACCGGTCAAGCCCGGCGGCGATAGGCGCGCAATTGCGTTTCGCCGCCGGGCGCAATACCTCGACCAACACCGACGAAAACCATGTCTACATCGGCCAGACACATTCAATTGATGGATACGACGCTGCGCGACGGCGAGCAAACCCAGGGCGTGGCTTTCACGCCGATGGAGAAAGTCAGCATTGCCAAAGCCTTGTTGCAAAACCTGCGCGTCGACCGGATCGAGGTGGCGTCGGCCAGGGTGTCGGAAGGCGAGAAGGAAGCGGTGACGCTGATCAACCAGTGGGCGCGGCAGGAAGGTTTTGCCGAGCGCGTCGAAGTGCTGGGTTTTGTCGACCACACCCGCAGCGTGGATTGGATCAAATCCACCGGCGGCCAAGTTATCAATCTGCTGGCCAAGGGCAGCGAGAAACATTGCCGCGAGCAACTCGGCAAGACCCTGGACCAACACAGCGCCGACGTGTTGCAAACCATCGGCTATGCCCATGAGCAAGGTTTGAAGGTCAACGTCTATCTGGAGGATTGGTCCAACGGCTACAAGGACAGCCCGGATTATGTCTATGGTCTGATGGACCGGCTGCGGCAAAGCCCGGTCAGCCATTTCATGCTGCCGGATACCTTGGGCGTGATGGCGCCGGACGAAGTGTTCGCCAGCTTCAGCGATATGTGCCAGCGTTATCCGGAAGTGCAATTCGATTTCCATCCGCACAACGATTACGGTTTGGCGACAGCCAACGTGATGGCGGCGGTGCGGGCCGGCGTCAGCGCGGTGCACTGCACCGTCAATTGCCTGGGCGAGCGGGCAGGTAACGCCTCGCTGGCGGAAGTGGCCGTGGTGTTGCGCGACAAGATGGGGCTGGAATTGGCAATCGACGAAAACCATCTGGTGCGGATCAGCGACATGGTGGAAAACTTTTCCGGCAAGCGGGTCGCGGCCAACGCACCCATCGTCGGCGCCGACGTTTTTACTCAGACCGCCGGCATCCACGCCGACGGCGACCAGAAGGGCGGTTTGTACAAAACCAAACTCGGTCCGGAACGCTTCTCGCGCACCCGCAGTTACGCACTGGGCAAAATGAGCGGCAAAGCCTCGCTGAAGAAAAATCTCGAGCAACTGGAGCTCGATCTTTCCGAGGAAGATCAAAAGAAAGTGCTGGCGCGCATTGTCAGCATCGGCGATTCCAAGCAGACCATCACCACCGATGATCTGCCGTTCATCATCGCCGACGTGCTGGAAAGCAAGAGCTACCAGCACATCAAATTACTGGCTTGCTCGATCAACAGCGGGCTGGATTTGCCGTCCACGGTGAGTATCCGGGTCGATGTCAAAGGCGACAAGCACCAGGCCACCGGTGCCGGTAGCGGCGGTTTCGACGCTTTTATTGACGCCATCGGCAAGGTACTGGAACATTACGAGTATCGGCTGCCGACGCTGGCCGATTTCGAAATCCGCATCCCGAAAGGCGGCCATACCAGCGCGCTGACCGAGTGCGTAATCACCTGGGACTGCGGCAACGAGTTGCGCAAGACCCGCGGCGTCCACGTCAACCAAGTGTTTGCCGGCATTTTGGCGACGATCAAATTGATCAACATTCAATTACACGAGATGGCTGCCAGCCCAAAGGCGTAGGGCAACGCATTGCGTACCTGACAGCCTAACTCTGTGTACTTAAACAACCCGCTCACCGAAATCTACCGCGACCCGTGGTTGCTGGCGGTGCACAAGCCGGCCGGCTTGCTGGTGCACCGCAGCCCGATCGATAAACACGAAACCGAATTCGCTCTGCAATACGCCCGGGCCTTGAACGGCGGCGAACACGTCTACCCGGTGCACCGGCTGGACCGACCCACTTCCGGCTTGCTGGTGTTCGCCCGCGACCCGCAAACCGCCAGTAGCCTGGGCAAAGCGCTGATGGCCGGCGACGTGCGCAAAACCTACCAAGCCATGGTCCGCGGCTGGACGCCGGAACAAGGCCTGATCGACCATCCGTTACGCGACGAACCCGAAGACCGCCGCCGGAAAGGCGAACCGCAAGCGGAACGCGAGGCCCGCACCCGCTACCGGCGGCTGGCGACAACGGAAATCCCGGTCGCTATCGAAGGCCACGCCACCAGCCGCTACAGCCTGGTCGAGCTCTACCCGGAAACCGGCCGCAAACACCAACTGCGTCGGCACATGAAGCACATCAGCCATCCGATCATCGGCGACGCCAACCACGGCCGCGGCCGCCATAACCGTTATTTTGCCGAACGCTTCGGCCAGGGCCGTTTGATGCTGGCCGCGACCGAGATGGTTTTTACGCATCCGGCGACCGGCGAGAGATTGCATTTGCGGGCGGAATTGGAGGACAGTTTTTTGCAGGTGTTGTCGGTGTTTGCGGGTTAGGGCGGGCTTGCCTTAGCGGCTTAACCGAGGGGTGCCGTCAGCGGCGGCTCGGAATCCAACGCGACGTCGGCGTATATTTCGGCAAAATCCAATACCAAATTCAGCTCCGGAATTGCCAGTTTATCGCAAGGTCCGGTATGGCTGTGCAGCAGCCAGGCGTTGTCTGCGGTGCGCCGGAAGCAATCGATGGCCTGAGTCCGGCTGTCGATCAACCAATAGCTCTGCAGGCTGTCGAGTTGGCGGTAAGCGGCAAACTTGGCGCCGCGGTCGAAAGCTTCGGTGGCGGGCGACAATACCTCGGCGATGAATACCGGGTGTTGTTTGAACAAACGGTTGTCCCGGTCTTTGGGATTGCAACTCACCAGTACGTCCGGGTAAAAGAAGGCGTTGGCCGCGGCGACGTTGACTTTCATGTCGGAAATATAAGTCCGGCAAGGCGACTGTTTCAGCGCTTGTTTCAGTAGGAAGGCCAGGTTCATAGCAATGGAAACATGCGCATCGCTGGCGCCGACCATGGCCCAGACCTCGCCGTCCAAATATTCGTGTTTTACCGTCGCGGTCTCTTCGCCTTGCAGATACTCGGCACAGCTCAACTTCAACTTTTCGGCAACTGCCATGGTTCGATCCTCCGTTGCTGGTCGGTCTAATTCTACTCCTCCCGGCCGCGATGTGAATTGCGCAATCCTTGTCCGCCAAGGTTCGGTTCGGTCGGTTAAATCGCCGTTATCGTCGGTTTGAGCGCGGGAACGATGAAGATTCGGTAGCAGGTTGATTAAATGCTATGTGGGCTGCCTGAGATGGCCGATATTCCCGGGGAACGCAGCCAAACCGAACCGTCTGCATGATAATTGGTCGACACCTCGGTTTGGGTCAGCAATTTCAAAAAATCGTAACCAAGAATTGGTTAGCTTGCTTCTTTCCGATTCGGCGTTGATTCACCGGCTGATCGTTGCCGAATCAACCTGCGGCATGCAGCCCTCGCCACCCCGGTTGGGCGAGGAGTAGCCTGTTTAGGAAGCTATTTCGCCCACAAACACGATGGTCCAGCGTGAGCCAAGATCATGTGAATTCGCTTACAGCGCCTGCGCGACTTCGTCATTGCTTTGGATGTCCAACAGGATGTCGGGGGAGATGTGTATAACGACGAGCGCAGGAGCCCGTCGGAATGATGAAATGAAATGATACCGTCCACCACTGTCGTTATACTGCTCGACCAATCGGTAAGTTAAATATTGGCAAGAAATTTTGGGAGTCTGACTTGCTTAAAGAAATCAAATTAGTAGGCTGGAAAAGCTTTGTTGAAAGCACACTTTATATAGATCCTCTGACCATCATTATTGGAGCGAATGCCAGTGGCAAATCAAACACTTTGGACGCTCTGTTGTTTCTACAGCGTATCGCTTCTGGAGTCGGAATTTTTCAGGCAATTAACGGTGATGTCAATTTACCGCCAATTCGAGGTGGCATCGAGTGGATTTGCCATAAGTCGGCCAAAAACTTTTTATTGTCGGTCACATTAGAAGGCGAGATTAAAACTCAGGATTACCGTTATCAAATCGAAGTACAAGTCAACGGTATCAAGGCCGAAGTGGTGCATGAAGAATTAGTGTCCTTGAAGTATGGCGCACGCAGTAATGTGCCGAAAGAAACAAAGTTGTTTTATACCCAACCGCCTGAACCTCTCGCACCGGGTATTCCCGCTTATTTCTCCACGGGCAGTCAGGGCCGCGGCAAACGCATTGATGTCAATCGATCGCACGCAGTATTGTTGCAAGCTGATGTATTCAATCTTCGCAAAGAAGTGCAAGACGGTGTCAGGCAGGTCTTGACACAATTACAACAAATTTTCGTTTTTGATCCGGTTCCCAGCCATATGCGTGATTACACGCCTTTCTCGGAAAAGTTAAAAGCTGATGGAGCCAATATCGCTGGAGTGTTAGCCGCTCTTGATGATCGGCGTAAAGCAGAAGTTGAGCAGACGCTGACCAACTACCTTAGAGCTTTACCAGAACGCGATATCCAGAGAATCTGGACCGAACCGGTAGGAAAATTCCAGACCGACGCGATGCTTTATTGTGAGGAAGGTTGGTCAGGCAACGTTTCGCATACAGTCGATGCACGAGGAATGTCGGATGGTACATTGCGGTATTTGGCTATTGTGACGGCCATGTTGACCCGTTCGCCAGGGAGTTTATTGGTAATTGAAGAAGTTGATAATGGTCTTCATCCCTCGCGCGCGCATGTTTTGATCGGGATGTTACGAACTCTGGGTAAGTCGCGCGAAATTGACGTTATCGTTACCACCCACAACCCAGCTTTATTGGACGCCGCTGGGACTCGTATGGTGCCCTTTATTACAGTTGCTCACCGTGATATGCAAACTGGGGCGAGCCTGTTGAGCCAACTTGAGGATATTCAGCAATTGCCAAAGTTAATGGCCAGCGGTTCGTTGGGCCAGCTTTCGACTGCCGGAAAAATCGAGGCTGCACTCAAGCAAGGAACCCAAGGATGAGAAAAGTATTAATCTTGGATACCAGCATTCTCTGCGTCTGGCTCGACGTTCCCGGCATGGCCGATTGCGGCCCGGATTGCGACAAATGGGATAAAAATCGCGTAGCGGAAAAAATAAAATTAGAAGAACAGGACAAAACGATTTTTGTTTTACCGTTGGCAACGATTATCGAAACGGGCAACCACATTGCACAAGCCCAACATAGCCGAAGAGACCGCGCTGTTGCGTTAGCGGATTTGATTAAAAAGAGCGCTAACGAGGAAACACCCTGGGCAGCGTTTTCCCAGCAATCAGAATTATGGGCACCCGAAAAATTGATCGGTTTGGCTGAAAATTGGCCAGATTTAGCCAGTCAGAAAATGTCATTGGGGGATGCAACGATCAAAGACGTTGCCGAATTTTATGCGACGATGAGTTTTCGGGTTGAAATATTGACCGGTGATACTGGCCTGAAAGCCTACCAACCGACAGAACCGATAGAACGTCCCCGACGCAAACGTCGTGAATAATGTTTTTAACTTATGTTACTGCAAATTAGTCTTTCGACCATATTAAGGACGCGCAGCTAAGGCTTAATCGAAATCGTATATCTTCTTCGCCCCCAGATTTCGTGGGAAAGACTGTTTTCGGGGGAAGCGGCGCTGCTGATCTGATAAAATCCGCCGTTTATTGACCGATCGAAAATTCCCGTTTTAAAGCTTTAACCACTCACACTCACCATCCCATGAAAAACTACAAAATCGCAGTCCTGGCCGGCGACGGTATCGGCCCTGAAATCACCGCGGAAGCTATCAAAGTCTTGAAAGTCATCGAAGAACGCAACGACGTCAAATTCGAATTGCTGCCGGCCCTGTTCGGCGCCTGCGCTTACTTCGCAACCGGCGACGCATTCCCGCAAGCCACCATCGACATCTGCGATCAGGCCGACGCGATTCTGAAAGGCCCGATCGGCTTGAGCCATGAGGAATCGAAAAAAATCCCGGTCGAAAAACAACCCGAGCGCGGCGCCTTGCTGCCGATGCGCCGCCGTTACAACACCTACGCCAACTTCCGCCCGGTGTCCTTGCCCAAATCGCTGGCGCATTTCTCGCCGTTGAAACCGGAAGTGATCGGCGAAGGCATCGATTTGATCATGGTGCGCGAACTGGTCGGCGGCTTGTATTTCGGTAACAAGGAGCGCGGGGTTAACGAGCAAGGCCAGCGCTATGTCCGCGAAACCCTGGAATACGACGAAGAGCAAATTCGCCGCATCATGCACGAGGCCTTCAAACTGGCGCAAAAACGCCGCAAATTGCTGCACAACATCCATAAAAGTAACGTGCTGATGTCCAGCGTATTGTGGAACGAGGTGATGGAAGAAGTGGCGAAGGACTATCCGGACGTGCAGGTCGTCAACTACCTGGTCGACGCCGCCGCCACCGCGTTGTGCCTGAAACCGACCCAGTTCGACGTGATGGTGATGGAAAACATGTTCGGCGACATTTTGAGCGACCAGGGCGGCGGTATTTTGGGCTCGCTGGGCTTAATGCCGTCGGCCTGTATCGGTCCGGACAAAGCCTATTACGAGCCGTCGCACGGTTCGGCGCCGGACATTGCCGGCAAGAACATCGCCAACCCGTATTCGATGATCGGTTCGGTGGCGATGATGCTGGAAAACAGCTTCGATATGGCCGACGAAGCCAAAAACGTCTGGGCGGCGATGCAGGGCGTGTTCGGCGACGGTTATTCCACCGCCGACCTGTCCAAGCCGGGCAGTGGCGTGACGATGATCAGCACTCAGGAATTCGGCGACAAAGTCGTCGAAAAACTGCGGGCGATGCCTAGGGTTTAAGTCCGGGCGGCAAAGCCGAATCGGCTTAAACTCTAGTTAAAGGCGGGTGCCGTAAGGGCCCGCCTTTTTTGTTGCCCGAATTGTTCCCACTTCAATCCCGGAACAGCGCCAGTTCGGCGATGCGGCGTTCGATGGTTTCCAGGGTTTGCCGGTAGACGGCGCCGTCGACGCCGCCGAAGCGCTGCGTGAACTCGGCTTCGGTCATCGATTCGACCAAGTCGGCGGTGGCTGGCATCAGCTCCGCTTCGCCGGCCTGGGCCAGACGTTGCTGCAGGCGCACGGCTTGGCTGCGGTCGGCCACGGCCGCTTCGCCCATTCGGGTGCCGGCGCGGTCGGCGGCCAGGTCGGGAAACGAAAAGCCGCTGCCGCCGCGCGAGTCCTGGATTTCTTTGTATAGACCCACCGCATCGGCCAGCGGCGTGCCGGAGTAGGCCGCCAGCATCGCCGACACCAAATAGTGCTTGGTCAAATCGTCGCGGCCGTTCAGCAGTAGCGTGTGTCGGACCGGACGCGGCCAAAGTGCTGCCTGAGGTACCGCTTTGGCTAACGGAATGCCGTTGACATAAAGCGTCAGCACCAGAATTGCCGCGCGGTTTTCGGCGATAGGGTCGCCGGTCCGGCTTTGACGTTGCGCCAGTTGAAACAGCGGCTGGGTCAATGCCGTCAGGCTGGCGCGGTCCGGTGTGTTTCGGCTCAGTTCGGCCAGTCGGCGTTGGTACGGCTCCAGGATTTGGGCTTCGGCGTCGGCCAGCAGGGCGCGGCGCAATTTGCCCGGCAAATCGGCTTGCCAGCGGTAATACACGCTGGCGCGTTGCGGCAGGAACTGCACATGTTGAACGACGCCGGCGACGAGTTTCAGGTCGATCGGCAACGGCAGTCCGGCGACTGCGGCTTTGACCGCCAGTTCGGCGAGCGGCCCCGGTATCCTGAGCGAGCCGAGGCGAGCCGATTCGATCTGCGGCAAGCCTATTTTCTGTCGCAGTTGCAGCCGCAGATTCAAGTAGCCGCCGAACGGATTGGCCGGCAATGGCCAGGTAGCGTCGATCCGGGCCCGATTTTGTTCCAGCTGCAAGCTGGCGCTGGCGCCGGCGAATTGGTTGGCCCAATAGTTCAAAGCCAGGTCCAGATCGGCTTGCTCCAGGCTGAGGCGGGCCACCGTGCCGGAGCGCAATCGGCGCGGATCGTTCTGGTGGAACAATTGCCGGGCGCGGCCGATTTGCTCCGGCGTCAATTCGGCGCGGCTTTGCAACAGCGGTTTGGCGTCCAGTGCAGCGTAAATCGCCAGCGCGATTAACACCGGCGTCAGGAATAGCGCCAGCCGGCACAACTTTCCGAATAGTCTCATCGCTTACGCGCTGTTAGTGGAGGCATCCTTGAAATGAACGCGGCAACCGACGCTTAACCGGATTTGTGCCGGTCCGCTTCGTATTGTGCCACGCTGATGCCGGCATGGCTCAGGTATTCGCGCAGGTGTTTGATCTCTTGTTTGCTGCAAACGCCGCTATGGTGCGGGTGGTGCAGAAAACCTTCGACTTTGTTCAACACCACATGGAAGCGCGCGCCGTGGCTGGGTTGGACGCTGGCGCCCAAGTGGCGCAGCAGCGATTCGATATCGCGCCAGTGCAAGTTGCCGCTGACCGGGTCCTGAAATATCGCGCGGAGCAGGTTTAAATGGTGGCTCATGACGGCGTACTCCTGAATGTTGTGGCTAAAGGATTGCCTGAAAAATTCTCAGTCATTTTCCGCCCGATATCGTGGCGGGCGGTTCGGTGCTGACTTTTGTTTCTCATAAAGAAACAAATCATCTATAAACAGGCTTATTGTAAATAAAAATTAAAAGTTTATAGTTAACCCAACTTCAACGATTCGACTTAATTCAGTCAAGGCGGAAAAATGAACCAGTCAAAATTCAAAGACATCGTTACCGGTCTGTTTTTCACCACCGGTATTTTCAGCTTCATGTCGGGCGAGTTCGTGCTGTCGACATTGCTGTTCGGCGCGGCATCGTTGGCCAGCAACCTGAGCGTTGCCAAACCGGTCCGGATTTAAGCGTTTCCCGATTTTCGTAGTACCTCCTCGTTGTAAATGCTCTGCATCTTACGTGGCCTCTTCCCGCAAGGTTAGAGGCCTTTTTTTGCGGGATGGTTAGCGGCCGGGGCGGTTGTCGTCGCGCTCGCTGGAGATGACGGTGTACTCGGCGTCCAGGGTTTGCTCGGCCTGCTGGCGTTGGGCAGTGCGCCAGGCGCGCCAGACTTTGAAGCCCAAGATCGACAACGGAATCAGCAGAATGGCAAACAGCGCCGAAAATACCAAGGTGCCGACGATGGCACCGGCGACCATGGCCGGAATCGCCAATAATCCGGTCAGTCGCTGCGATAACGATTTGGGCGGCGGCGGTAGCCGCGGGTCGGTCGGATTCGAATCGATGACGACGACTTTTCTATAGATTTTCAGCATAGGCTGCTCCTGTCGGGATGGGCTCCGAAAAAGTTGGCCGCATCCGTTGCTTGCCAGACCGGGTATTTTTCCATGGCCTTGCCGAATAGCTCGGATTCGACGAATTGTTGTAACGCTGCGCGCAACGCCGGGTAGGGCGACGCGGCGAACCAGGCGGCGTCCACCGCGGCGAACTGTCTGATGAACGGTAGGATTGCGGCGTCGGCCAGACCGAAACCCTCGCCGCAGAAACCGGCGTTGCGTTGCAGGCGCTGCTCCAGTTCGACCAGGAAACGTTCGCCCTGTTGCCGATAGTACTCGACCGGATGTTCTGGATAACGGTCGGCGTATTTGTAGCGGTCCAGCCAGTATTTGAAATCGCCGTCGTTGCTTGCGATCAGCCGCTCGGCGTCGGGTTTATCCGAAGCGGGCAACCAGCCTAGCGGATCGTTCTGCGCCAAGGCCCACTGCATGATGTCCAGGCTTTCGTCGATGACCTGGCCGTCCGGCAGCAGCAACACCGGTACCGTGCCCTTGGCCGAGATCGCCAGCATTTCCGCCGGTTTGGCGCGCAGTTCGATTTCGCGGATCACAACGCAAATGCCGGTTGCGGCGATCGCCAAGCGGGCGCGCATCGCATACGGGCAGCGGCGAAAACTGTACAGAATGGGGTAGCTGGATTCGGTCATGGCCTCGCCGGGTTGGGCTGTTGCAGGTTGTTAAAGCGGATTGCGGCTTAATGTTGGGCGTCGATTGTAACAGGCGCCGGGCCGTCGTTTCGCGGCCATTGCAAATCGGTCTCAGCCAAACTCTGGTAAAATCGCCGCTTTGTTTTGCCGCTGCCGGCGCGCAAGCGCATCTCTGGCGCTCAGTCGCCATTCTGTTGACCATTTACGGACATTCCCTTGATTTCTACAGCCAATATCACCATGCAATTCGGGGCCAAGCCCCTGTTCGAAAACGTTTCCGTCAAGTTCGGCAACGGCAACCGCTACGGCCTGATCGGCGCCAACGGCTGCGGCAAGTCGACATTCATGAAAATCCTGAGCGGCGATCTGGAACCATCGTCCGGCAACGTCAGCATCGACGCCAACGAGCGCCTCGGCATCTTGCGCCAGAACCAGTTCGCCTACGAAGACCAACGCGTGCTGGATGTGGTGATGATGGGCCACGCCGAAATGTGGGCGGCGATGTCCGAGCGCGATGCGATCTATGCCAACCTGGAAGCCAGCGAAGACGACTACATGCGCGCCGCCGAGCTGGAAGCGGTGTTTGCCGAATACAACGGCTACACCGCGGAAGCCAGGGCCGGCGAGTTGCTGCTGGGCCTGGATATTCCGCTGGAACAGCACAACGGCCCGATGAGCGCGGTGGCGCCGGGTTGGAAATTGCGGGTGTTGCTGGCGCAAGCCTTGTTCTCCAATCCCGACATCATGCTGTTGGACGAGCCGACCAACAACCTGGACATCAACACCATCCGCTGGCTGGAGAACATCCTGAACCAGCGCGACTGCACCATGGTGATCATTTCCCACGACCGCCACTTCTTGAACAGCGTCTGCACCCATATGGCCGATATGGATTACGGCGAATTGCGGGTGTACCCGGGTAATTACGACGATTACATGACTGCGGTGACCCAGGTGCGCGAGCAATTGCTGGCCAGCAATGCCAAGAAAAAAGCCCAGATCGCCGAATTGCAAACCTTCGTCGCCCGCTTTTCGGCCAATGCCTCCAAAGCCAAGCAGGCCACCTCAAGGGCTCGGCAATTGGAGAAAATCAAACTCGACGAAGTCAAGCCGTCCAGCCGGGTCAATCCGTTTATTCGCTTCGATCAGGCCAAAAAGTTGTACCGATTGGCACTGGAAGTCAAGGATTTGGCCAAGGGTTATGGCGAAGAGCCATTGTTCAAAAATCTGAACATGATGATCGCGGTCGGCGAACGGGTGGCGGTGATCGGGCCGAACGGTATCGGTAAATCCACTTTATTGAAGACCTTGGTCGGCGATTTGACGCCTGACAGCGGTGAAGTGAAATGGTCCGAGAACGCCGAAGTGGGTTATTTCGCCCAAGACCACGCCGAGGATTTTGCCGAGGACATGTCGCTGATCGAATGGATGGGCCAGTGGCGCAAGGAATCCGACGACGACCAAACGATTCGCGGCACGCTGGGGCGCTTGTTGTTTTCCAACGATGAGATCAACAAATCCGTGAAAGTGATTTCCGGCGGCGAACAGGGCCGGATGCTGTTCGGCAAATTGATCCTGCAAAAAAACAATGTGATGGTGCTGGACGAGCCGACCAACCATTTGGATATGGAATCGATCGAATCCTTGAATGCGGCTTTGGAAAACTATCCCGGCACCTTGATTTTCGTCAGCCACGACCGCGAATTCGTCTCGTCGCTGGCAACCCGGATCATCGAGTTAACCCCGACCGGCATCGTCGATTTCAGCGGCAGTTACGAAGATTATCTGAACAGCCAGAATATCGGCTAAGCCCGGATCAATCGCTGCGGGCGCCGCGCACGAACAACGTAGCGCCGACATCGGTGTAAACCTCGCGGTGGACGCTGCCGGCCGGGGCCAGTTGGTAGTCGCCGGCGCGCAGCAGCAGGTCGTCGATAAACAAATCGCCGGCCAGCATCATGCATTCCTCTTCGGTATCGTGGCCGTGCTCCGGACAGCGGGCGCCGGCCTCCAGCCGGTAAAAGCACGACTCGCGTCCGCCCTCGATCCACAAGGTTTTCTTGCGGACGCCGGGCAGGATTTCCGGCCAATCCTGCATATCGGCAGCATGGGCCGTCAGCGACGGGCCGGGGCCGAACGGCAGCAAACCGCTCAACACTTCTTTCAACACCTCGCGGCTATCGCCTAGCGAGGTGCCGCGCAGATAGGCCAGTGCGCCTTGCTCGGAGCGGATCGCGCCGTGGCGGCTGCCGGCCGCGGCGGCATGGTAATCCAGCGGCCCCAGCCGCAAATCGCCCATCGCCAAATCGCCGCGCAGCACGATGCCTTCCTCCAGACTGTTATGCCGGTGCGGGATCAGGCTGGCGCCGGCGGCAAACTCGATCAACACGGAGCGGCCCAGGCTGCCGCCGTCCCACAACGGTTTGACCCGGATGCCGGTTTTCAAGGTTTGCCAGACGCCGTCCTTGGCCCGTACCGTGGTCAGGCCGGCCTGTTTGGCGACGGATGCCGCCACTTGCGCCAGCAGCCCGCGGCGCATCGCGCTGCGGCGCTCGCCGGCCGGCGCAATCGGCGCGATATGTTCCGCCAACAGGTTTGTTAGCGGCGCCAGCTCGTCGTCTTCCGGGCCCGGTACAGGCGGTTGTTGTTCAATCATCGGTTCGATCAACCTCGCCGAAATCGGCTGTCAGTAAATGCTGCATGCTCTGTAATCCGCGCCGGATATGCGATTTGACCGTGCCCAACGGCAAACCGCAGTTCTCGGCGATTTCGTCGTGGCTCAGCCCTCTAAAGAACGCCAACGCCAGCAACTGCCGCGGCACCGGTTCCAACTGCGCCAAGGCCGCGTGCAAGATGTGCCCTTGTTGCACCGCACCGAGCAGATCGGTCGGCATTTGTCCCGCCGGCGCGGCGACGGCGGCCAGGGCTTCTTCCGCCAATTCGGTCTGCTGGGTATCGCGTTGCCTTAACGCATCCAGCGCCCGGCTGCGGGCCATGGTCATGACCCAGGCCTTGACCGAACCGCGCGTCGGGTCGAAACGCGGCGCCTGCCGCCAGACCTGCCAGAACGTATCCTGCGCCACTTCCTCCGCGCACTGCACCCGTCCGGTTATCCGCAACGCCAATCCGTAGACCTGATCGACCAGGCAATCGTAGAGTCGTTCCAATGCCGACTGGTCTTGATCGACGATGGCGGCGACCCAGCCCTGCAATTGCGCTTCGTCGGCCGCTGTCGTTCGGCGCGACGCCTGCGCCGGCTGGTCTTCGTCTGCTGGGTTCCAATCGCTGTCCGCCATCGCCGCTTGCTCCGTTACGGTAAATACGCGGCAAACGCCGCCGCGGATGCAGGGCAGGAGTGGATTGGCGCTGAAATGTGCGAACTGGTGAGCATATTCAACCGATGCGGTCGGCAACTGGGAGTGGGCGGTTAGGGCACAAGGCTATGGGGAGCGGTCGGGTTTTTGTCGGCCACTATAAAGCAGGTTCCGTTTGCCTGGCAAACCCGCTGCTTGGTCCTGTCGGCTCAAGCTGTTGAAAGACAAGGGCTTCCAAAAATAGTCGCAGCGCGGAGCCGGTCGTTTCCGGATTGTGGCTGAAGTTTTTTTTCGCCGAGCTGCATCCGCGGCCGGATTTGCTGCGTATTGGTGATTGCAAGCCATTCGAACGGCCGTCGCACGCCGTGCCGCTGTTGGGGCTTGCGCTTGCCAACCACTAATTCTGGAGTGCCAAATCATGAAAACAATTCTTTGCGCGGCGGCGATCGCCGCGAGTCTGAGCGCCGGGCCTGCCGCTGCCGCCGACTTCGACTTCAACGGCAGTTTCGTCAACGACAACGACGTGTTGCGGTTCAACTTCACGGTCGGCGCACCGGGCGTCGTCACCTTATTCACCTCGTCCTGGCTCGGCGGCGGCTTCGATCCGATCCTGAGTCTGTGGGACAGCGCCGGCAACCAATTGGCGGAACAGGACGACGGTTTCCCCGGAGACAGCCAGGTTTCCAACGGCACCCTTTTTAACTACGGCGAGTTCGACAGTTACCTGGCCTTGAATCTTGCCGCCGGCGACTACCTCGCGACCTTGACCCAATACGACAATTTCTCGGTCAGCACGGCGTTGGCCGACGGCTTCTTGCGCGACGCCGACCCGAACTTCACCGCTGCTTTCGGCTGTTCCAACGGACGGTTCTGCGCAGGCAGCCTGTTCGACAGCAACAACGATCCGGTCGAAGCCAACCGCACCGCCGCCTGGGAATTCCATGTTGTGAACGTCGATACTGCGCAGGCGGCCACGGTTCCGGAACCGCCGACCCTGATGCTGCTGGCGTTGTCCGGCCTGTTTTTGCTGGGCGGCCGCTACGCCAAACCGAAACGCGGGCCGGGCTACCTGTGCGGCCAGCCGGACGCCGGCGCCGAAAAAATTTCCGCCGCGTTGCATCCGAATCGCGTGCCGGCGCGTATTGCCTGATGCGGAGTTTGTAACCGCTTACTTATCCGACAGGAGACCGATTATGAAACAGCCTATCCAACCGACAGCCCCCAGCAAGCGCTGGCCGCTGGCCTTACTTGCCGGCGCCATTCTCAATCTAGCCGGATTGCCGGCTGCCGAAAGCGCCAACCACCGCGAGGCGCCGTTAACGGCGCTGGACAGCAAGGCCGACATTACCGACTGGTACGCTTTCGTCAGCTACGACGATCCGAGCAAAGTGACGATGATACTCAACGTCGATCCGCTGCTGGAGCCCAGCAACGGCCCGAATTACTTTCCGTTCGATCCGGAAATTCTCTACGAGATGAAAGTCGACAACAACTTCGATGCCGAAGAAGACGTCACGCTGCAATTTCGTTTTAAATCCGAAAACCGGTTGCCCGGCGTGTTCACCGGCTTCGTCGGTGCCGGCAACGGCATTTTCGCGCCGGCCAATTCGCCGGCTCCGGTGGCGCCGGGCAGTCCGCTGGTGCCGCCGGCGATCACCGCGTTGGACGGTCCCGGTTCCGAGGGCCTGGGCTTGCGCCAAAGCTACAGCGTGACCTTGATCAAAGGCAAGGGCGCCAACCGCCAGGTCATCGATCTGAGCCGGCAGCAGAAACTGTTTGCGGTGCCGTCCAACGTCGGGCCGCGGACGATGCCGAATTACACCGACCTGGCCCGGCAGGGCATCTACGATTTGGCCGGCGGCGTCCGGGTGTTTGCCGGCACGGTGGACGATCCGTTCTACATCGACCTGGGTGCGGCGTTCGATACTTTCAATTTTCGCGGCGATGCCTTCGGCTCCGGCATTCCCGGCGTGTTCTCCGACGCGCAGGCGGCCGACAACGGCAAGAATTACGCCCCGGACGACGTGGCCGGCTTCAATGTCAACTCGATTGCGATCGAACTGCCGATCGCGCTTCTGACCCAGGACGGCAAGCTGCATGCCGCCGGCGATGCGCTGGCCGTGATCGGTACCTATGCCACCACATCGCGGCCGCGCACCAAGGCCTATGCCGACAAGCCGGGCGGCAAACCCAAGTTGGCGAACGCCTATACCCAGATCCAGCGCATGGGTAACCCGTTGATCAACGAATTGTTGATCGGCACCGGCGACAAAGACAAATTCAGCATGAGCGATCCGAAAAACGACGCGGCATTCGCCAATTACCTGCTCGATCCGCTATTGGCGCGGGTGCTGAACGCAGCCTATGCCGGCGCGGTACCGATTCCGGCGCCGCCGCGGCTGGATCTGGCGCCGCTGGTGTTCTATGCCGCGCCGATTTGCCCCGGCTGTGCGGCCGGGCAGAGCGGACCCTTGGCCGACCTGTTGCGGCTGAACACCGGCATCGGCCCGACCGTCGCCGCGGCACGGCAACGCATGGGCTTTCTGGCCGGCGACAATGCCGGTTTCCCCAACGGCCGCCGGGTCTCGGATGACGTCACCGACATCGCCGCCCAGGCCGTGGCCGGAGTATTGAATCCGTCCTTCAACAGCTTTCCCAACAACCGCATCGCCGACGGCGTCAACGGCAACGACCGCATCTACCAGGAAAGCTTTCCTTACGTCGCCTTCGCCAACAGCGGCCGGCAAAGCCGGCATGTCGATCCGGGCGAGGCCGGCTGCTTCAATGCAGTTACTGACTTACCCGGCAATTGTCCGAGCAACTGAGCCTTAGCTGCAACTGCGGTGGCGGCCTGGCCGCCGCCGCATCGATCCGGAGATCAATCATGGCAAATAGTTGGAGATGGGTAACTTTGTTTATCGGATTGGCGTCGGCGCTGCCGGCCGCTTGGGCTGAAGCCTACCTGCCGGCCGACGCCGGCCAGGTGATCGAGACCTTGCCGGCGCGCGGCAGCCACTGGCTGGAACTGCGCACCTTGCGCCAGCAAGCTGCCGCCGAGCCGCAGGCGTTGCCGCCGGTGCTGCAACTGGTCCGGCGTTATATCGAGTTGGGCCGGGCCGAAGCCGATCCGCGCTATTTCGGCTACGCTGAAGCGGCCCTGCAGCCTTGGCTGCTGCGGCCAGCTGCCGATCCCGAAGTGTTGACGCTGCAAGCCACCTTGCTGCAAAACCGGCACGAATTCGCGCCGGCGCTGGCGTTGTTGCAGCGGGCCTTGGCGGTCCAGCCGCGTCTGGCGCAGGCCTGGTTGACCCGGGCGGCGATTCTGGAAGTGCAGGGCGACTATGCCGCGGCCGCCGGCAGTTGTCTGCCGTTGGCAAAAACCGCCGCAGCGCTGGTCGGCGCCGTTTGCATCAATTCGGTGTTGAGTCTGGCCGGGCAGAGCGAGACGGCCTACCGGCAGTTGCAGCAGGCGCTCGAGCATGCTTCCGGGGCTGCCGCAACCGACCGGCAATGGGCTTTGGTAACGTTGGCCGAAATCGCCGAACGCCGCGGCGATGTCGCCGCCGCCGAGCGCCATTACCGGCAAGCGTTGGCGGCGGCTGCGGCTGACGGCTATCTGCTGGCCGCTTATGCCGATTTTCTGTTGGATCGGCAGCGTTACGCCGAGGTGGTCGGCTTATTAGCCGACCGCACCCGCGCCGACCCTTTGTTATTACGGCTGGCGCTGGCCGAACGCCATTTGCCGCAGTGGGATAGCGATGCCCATAGCGAAGCGTTGCAGGCCCGGTTTGCCGCGTTGCGGCTGCGCGGCGACAACCGCCACCAAGCCGACGAAGCCCGCTTCCGATTGCAGCTGTGCAATGAGGCCGAGGCGGCGTACAACTTGGCGCAAGCCAATTGGCGGATTCAACGCGAGCCGCGCGACGCCAGGATCTTGCTGGAAGCGGCGCTAGCCGCCGGCAAAAGCCGGACCGAGTTGCGGCCGGTGTTGGATTTCCTGGCCGCCAGCGGTGTGCAGGACAGCCGTTTGCAACCGTTGATCGCCCGTTTCGGCGAGGAGGGGGTATGAAGCACTGGGCCGCACTCTGCTTATGGTTGTGCTGCTGCGCCCCGGCCATGGCTCATAAAGCCAGCGACAGTTATTTGAGTCTGGACAGTGGGCACTGGCAAGGCCGCTGGGATATTGCCTTGCGCGACCTGGATTATGCCTTGGGCCTGGATGCGAACGGCGACGGCGCCATCACCTGGGGCGAATTGCGCGAGCTGGGCGATGCCGTGTTCGCTTACGCCTTGCAGCGTCTGACCGTCGCCAGCGCCGGCCAGCCCTGCACGTTGCAGCCGGGGTCATTGCAGGTCGATAGCCATAGCGACGGCAACTATGCCGTGCTGAATTTTGCGCTGGCCTGCCCGGACCCGGCCGGGCCCTGGTCAGTGGATTACCGCTTGTTTTTCGATCTGGACGCCCAGCACCGCAGCCTGTTCAGTTGGGCCGGCAGCGAGCGGCCGGCCGTGTTCGGGCCGGACGCACACCGCATCGATTTCGATATGGCTGGCCAAACCGGCATTTGGCCGGTGTTGGCGAATTTTGCCGGCGAGGGGATGCGGCATATCCTGATCGGCTACGACCATCTGTTGTTTCTATTAAGCTTGTTGCTGCCGGCCGGACTGGCCTGGGATCGCACCGGCTGGCGCGCCGTCGGCAGTTGGCGCATGGCGGCCTGGGACGCCGCCACCGTGGTGACCGCATTTACGCTGGCGCATTCTTTGACCTTGAGCCTGACCGCATTGCACGTCATCGCCTTGCCGGCGCGTTGGGTGGAATCCGCCATCGCCGCATCGGTGGCGTTGGCGGCGCTGAACAATATCTATCCGCTGCTGTCTCGGCGTCGGGCCTGGCTGGCATTCGGCTTCGGTTGGATTCACGGCATGGGTATCGCCAGCGTGCTGTTGGATATGGGTAGCGCACGCGGCTCGCAACTGGTCGCGCTGTTGGGTTTCAACCTTGGCGTCGAAGCCGGGCAATTGGCCGCGGTGGCGGCGGTTTTGCCGCTGGTGGTTTATGCCGGCCGCTTTGCGGTTTATTCGCAGTCGGCGCTGCGCTGGGGTTCGGCGGCGATAGCGGCGCTGGCCTGCGTTTGGCTGGCCGAGCGTAGTCTGGAGGTCAGTCTGCCGATTTTCTGAGCGGGTGTTGCTTCGGCGAGGGGATATATGGCGCAATCCGCGCCGAGGTGAGGTTTAAGTTTTGCGTCGCGGCAACTCCTGAACCGGGCGGCCGAAGGCCGGAGCGGCAAAAACGCCCCGGCGTTCGGCTTGCGCAATCGCTTTAACCGTTGCTGGCTTTGAAATGGCCTACCGCTTCCTCGGCGTGTTTGGTGGCGACGTCGGCGTGGTTTTGTTTACCGTGGGCGATGGATTCTTCCAGCGATTTGATGCCGGCCGATACATGGCTTTTCGCCGCACCGCTGGCTACACCTTCGGCTTGTTTGGCGTGGTCCAACGCCTTGCCGGCGTGTTCCACCAACTGGTCGGCGTGGCCGGCCTGGCCGTGAGTCACGGCGTGTTCGGAATGTTTCAACGCTTCGGCGGCATGCTGTTCGGCAAATACGCCGGTGCTGGTTAATAGTAAGGCGCTGATAATCGCGATTTTTTTCATAGGAAAGTCCCCCGTTATTCGATTGGATAGCATTAAGTGAATTCGACGTCGATAACGTACCGGTTTGCCAAAAGTAAGCCAGACCGTTGCGTTAGCGTCTTAATGCAATACACAAATTGCATGCCAGGGCTAATGGTCTGATTTTATTGGTTATTTAAATAACAGTGCTCGGAATATGTTTTTGTCGGCGCATATTCTGTTGCGGCGTTGCTGGCGAGGCAGCAGTTCGAGCTTGTCGATGGCGGCGCAGGTTGATTCATTCTCGGCGGCGCTTGCGAATGCTGCCGAAGCAACTATTTGGCCGGCGCCGGCACCGATGTTGCCGGGCCTATGCCGACGATTTGCAGGATGGTGTCTTCGTCTTTGGCGCCGTCGTAGTGGATTTCGTTGCCGTAATGGGTGACGAAGCTGCCGGCCGGCACCGGCTTCAGATCGTCCGGGTTGTAATCGCTGCCGGTCCCCACCCACCAGGTGCCGGAAATGACGGTAATGAAGCGGTCGTTAGGATGCGAATGCGGCTTGCTGTTGTGGTGGGCCTTCCATTTGTTCAATACCACGTACAGACCGGGTTTGGCCGGGTCGCCGACCAGCACGGCCGTCTCGGAACCGCTGGGATTGGCAACCCAATTGATTTGCTCGGGCAGTTTGATCGAGATCGCTTTCGGGTCCAGTTCGGCGGCGCCGGTTACGGCCGAACTTAAGCCCAGCAGGATAGCCAGTACCGGGGCGTGCGGTTTGCGGATCGTGTGCAACATGTGTTCTCCAAAAATAATGCGGGTTGAGGGTGGATTTCGGAGTGTTCGGTCTAGGGCTCTCCGTTCCGTGGATCGATTGGCGGGAACCCAGCCGCCAAAAAACCCGACCGAACACTCCGAAATCCACCAGTTGTTATCAAGCGGCCGGTTTGGCCTTGGCTGCTTCCGGCAGCGTGACCGGGTTTTCGCTATGCGGCGTCCCGGCCGGCACCCAGGCATACGGCACCGGCTGTGCCCGGTAAACCGCCGGACTGCTGGTCGGTTTGCCGGTTAGGCTGTCCTTGCCGGGTTTCGGATACGGGTTGACGTATTCCCAGACGATTTCGCCGTCCTTGCTGACTTGAAAAAAACGACCGCTCTGACCTTCGTCGATCAAGGTATTGCCGTTCGGCAGCCTCCGCGCCGAGCTGATATTGGTGCTGCGGAACGACCAAGCCGGACTGCCCGAATCTTCCGCGGTGTATTGCCAGACGATTTGGTTTTGGATCGGATCGATCTCCAGAATCCGGGAGCCGCCGGTTCTGGGTACCACCGCCGGCGGATAACCGGCCACGCCCTGGTTGTCGAATAGCAGCAGGTTACCGGCGCCCGGCAAACCTTCCGGGATGATGTGGGCGTCGTGCTGGCCGCTGATTTGATCGACCGGCCTCGGCACGTTGCGCGGATGGTTTTCTTCGCTGGTCGCCGGATAGTGCGGACCCAGGCGCCAAACGATTTTGCCGCTGTGGCGGTCGATGATGGCGATGAAATTGGCGTTGCGGGCGTCGAACAGCAGGTTGTCCGGCGCGAAGCGTTTGTCGCCGGCGGCGTACCAACGGTTGGGCCCGACCGGTTTCAGATTGTTGGTGTGGAATACGTCGGCGATCGCCGAATTGCGCACCAGTTTCAATTCCGCCGGGCTGAAGCCGAACTCGTTCAGATGCGCCGATGCCACCCATTTCCAAACCACTTCGCCGGCCGGATTCACCTCGTAAACCACATCGTCGATCACCGGTGTCGGTTTGAAGCCTTTGACCGGATGCACCCAGTTCGCCAGTACCGCGGTATTACCGTTCGGCAGCCGCGCCCAATCGTGGTGTTGCTGCGCCGCGCCGCCCGGCGCCTTGTCGCCGAAACGCCAGACCACGTTGCCGTCCCAATCGAGCTCGCCTATGGTTTTGCTGACGCGGCGGTTGATCTGGCCGGGGATCAAATCGGTGCCTTTGCCGTCGGTCAATTCCAATGTGACCAGAACATGGCCGAGTTTGCCTCCGGTTAAAGCCGGATCGAGCAGCGTGCTGTGGCTGGCGGCGTCTTTCCATTCGTGTACCGAGTTGCCGTTCATGTCGATCAAATGCGCGACGTTGTCGCCGCCGGTGAACAACACGTAGCTATTGTAGGCCTTGGCCGGATCGTAGCGGGTGACGCCGGTCGGATAGACGCTGGGTGCGGCCAGGGCGCCGGACGCGTAAAGCGTGCCGGCCAGCGCCAATACCGCGTTTCGTTGGCGCTGCCGAAGGCGGCGGAATTTGGGTGCCTGATGTTGGGCAACGGGGTGTTTAGTCATAAGCCTAATGGTTTGCCTGGTGGAGTGGTTTGAGTGTTCGTTACCGGTCCAGCAATTTGCAAGCCAATCGGTTAGTGCCGGGCAATCCCAGGTGCAGCCCATCTAAGGTGAGGCTCGCCGCTTCGGGTCGGTTTGCCGCGAAAATTTTGCCGTGCGGCGCTGCTGCACGACCAGCATGGCGTCAACACCGGCTGCCCCTGCTTCAACAATTTTCCGCAAAAAAAGCGGCGCCAGTGCGCGCGTTAGCCTGCCGCCGGTTAAAAAAGGTAAATCCGCGTTAAACGCTTATAAACAGCGAGGTTGCATCCCGATTGCGGTACCGCTGGCCATTACCCATCCGTTGGTTGGCCGAACGATGGCATGTGCATTGCAAAAGGTGATGCAGGGCACATTTCATCGCGGCCGTTGCTGCATGGATGCCTATCTCTAATTTGGACAATTAAATCGGGTGAAACAGTGAAAGATTATTCGACAAGCGCAGAGCCGCAAACGCTCGGAGCGGATGCGGGCGTTCCGAAAACCGTCAGCCGGCGCAGAACCCTATCGGCCTGCGTGGCGGTGGCAATCGCCGGCGCTTCGCTGCTAGCGGCGGCCGACGCCCAGGCGGCGCCGGCCAAGAAAACTAGCAAACGAAGCGCCGGCAATAGCAAGGTGGCCAGCGATTTGGAGCTCGAGAACCAACGTTTGCGCCAGGAATTGGCGGCGGCAAAAGCCAGGGAATTGGAATTGATCAGGAAAGGCACGGCGGCGGGTGCCGGCGCTGCCGTAGCGGCGGGCGGCGCGGCAGCGGCCGAACCCGGCGCGGAAGCCGCGGACGCCGAATTGCAGGTGGCCGAGAAAGAAGATGACAAGGCCAAAGATTTGGGCGAGGTGGTGGTTAAGGCCCGGCCCCGCCTGCAAAAGCTGAAGGACATCCCGAACTCGACTTCGGTCCGGACCGGCGAGGAGTTGCATAAGGAATTGGCGATGGATTTGGGCGATATTTTGAAACGCGCCGGCAACGTCAAATGGAACTACGGCAACGCCCGCACCAGCAGCTTGTCGATGCGCGGCGTCGGCCAGCAGGCGCAAACCGACGCGATGGACCCCAGCGTCGGCACCATCGTTGACAACGTGCCGTACGCCTATAACCCGCTATCCAGCTTCGACCATTACGACATCGATTCGATTCAGGTCGAACGCGGTCCGCAAGGCACCGACGGCGGCAAGAACGTCAGCTTGGGCCGGGTCAATATCAACACCCGGCGGCCCACCTTCAACCGGGAAGCGACCTATTCGGCCACCTACGGCCAGTTCAATACCTACATCGGCGACGCCGCCTTGGGCGGGGCGGTAATCGACAACTTTCTGGCCTGGCGCGGCGCATTCCACGTCAACAAAGGCGAGGGCGCGACCAAAAACCTGTATAACACCGACCAGACCTGGTACAACCGCGACCGCGTGTCCGGCCGGATCCAGTTTTTGCTGACGCCGACCGAGACCTTCAGTACCCTGATCCGTTTCGACGCCAATCCGCGCGGCGAGGAATTCAATAACGGCAACAACTTCTTTACGCCGACGCCGCGCATCTCGGCCAACGGCCTGCCGACCAACCTGAACAACGACGCCGGCACCCGTTTGGCACGGCGCTGGTTCCGAGAGGGTAAGCCCGAATATAGCTACCAAAATAACTACCTGTTCGGCAACGGCGAGAACGCGTTCAACCAGGATGCGCAATACGCCTTGATCACCGCCAGCAAGGGCGGCTCGGTGGAAGCCAACTGGGACGCCGGGATCGGTAAGTTCACGTCGATCACCGCTTACCGCGATTTCGAATTCCAGGCTCGTAACGACGGCGATTCGACCCCATTCGACGTGCAGAAAAACGGCGGCGGCGCGGTGCCCGAATTCCGGCAATTGAGCCAGGAGATCAAATTTACTTCCAACTGGGGCAATCTGGTCGATTACGTCGCCGGCGCCTATTTCAACGACCGGAAAATGATCAAGGGCAACCGGGTCGGTTTCGGCCGCGACGCCGGCGCCTGGCTGGCCGGAGCCGGCGCTTACGGCCGGCTGGATGCCGATTCGGCCGGCCGGCAGTTGATGATGGATTCGTTGAACGAGTTGCATACCGATAACCCTTATTACATCCATAACAAGACCGCATCCGCCTTCCTGAATGCCAAGTGGCACATTACCGAGCCGCTGACGCTGGAAACCGGGGTGCGTTTCAACATCGAAAACCGGCGCCAGGAGACCGATAAGTTCATTACCAACCAAGGTTCCGGTGCCGCACTGAATCCGTACTCGGTCAATGGCATCAACCTGGGCGGTTTCGATACCGTGACCGCGACCGGCGCGTTGACCGCCAGTGCCGCGCTGGACCCGGTACAAGTGGCGCGCGCCGATGCGGTGGCCTTGAAATACTTCGGCGTCGCGACTTATGCCGGTCTGACGGCGGCGCAGCGGCGCCAGGTCGGCGATGCGAAAGGCTTGCGGGCCGGCCAGATGGGCTTGTTGTGGGCGCGCGAGCCGGGTCGAATCTTTAAATCCACCCAGCCCAGCTATCAAGTACGGCCGACCTATAAATTCAACGAGGACTATACCGGTTACCTGTCCTGGGGTTACAACGAAAAGGCCGGCCTGTCGCAGACCGTCAACAGCGTGGCTTACCTGGTCGAGCCGGAAAAAACCAACTCGTTCGAAATCGGTTTGAAATCGCTCTTGTTCAACCGGGCATTGACCTTGAACACCGACTTTTTCTGGACCGAAATCAGCAATTACCAGCAAGCGGTTCAGGTTATCGATATCTACCAGACCGCGGCGTTGGGCCAGGACACCTATACCTCGATTACCGGCAACGCCAAAGGCGTCCGTGCCTACGGCGTCGAGGTGGACGGTTCGTTGGTCGATACCATTCCGTTCACGACGGTCAATTTCTCCGGTTCGTATAACGAAGCCTTCTATACCGATTTCAAAAATGCCGGTAAAGCCGCGGAGTGGAACAATTTGGCGGCCCCTTACCGGGATCTGACCGGACAAACGTTGCCCGGTGCGGCCAAGTTCACGTTTAGCGTCAGTCCGGAATTCAGGTATCCGGTGGAAATTTTGGGCAGCAACCAGGAGTTTCACACCAGCTTTACCACCGCGTTCACCAGTAGCTACAAATCCGATACCTTGTTGTCGGATTACAGCGTGATTCCGGCCAACACCACGACCGACTTGTCGATCGGTATCGGCCGCAAGGACCGCGCGTTCGACGTGTCGCTGGTGGCGAAAAACATCTTCAACAACCAGACGCCGTTCGCCAAAACCTGGAACAGTTGGCAGCCGGGTATTCCGCAATGGTTCGGCCTGACTCTGAACGGTAAGTTCTAAACCGATTTCTCGTGGTGCCTCCGTACGGGCCTGGGTAAAACCAGGCCCGTTTTTTTTGCGTCCCGCGCCAGAGTTCTTCGATTGAGCAAGCGCGCTTCGCCAGACGGCCGCCGCTGTTAGTCCAACAGCAGGCCCTGTTGTGCGGCTGCTGAATTTGCATCAGCCCAAATGCGAGCTTGCCGGTAAACAATGTTCCATTACCGGAAAGTTGACCGCAATTGACAAAAAACAATAAATAAATCAATGACTAATAAAAATATCTTTCGGGCGGCGGTTTGCGGTTTTCGTGGCACGCAAGTTGCAATTTCTAAAGCGTAGCAATCGTTCAATCGTGCGTCAGCGCGGGAAATTTATAAATTAGGAAGAAACAGAACATGAATAAAACCATCCAGCTTGCGATTTTGGCCTTGTTGCTTAACGGTCCGGTCGCGTTTGCGGCAAGCCACGACCATCATGAAAAAAAGCCGGAGGCGCCAGCCGCGGCCGAATACAAATATAAAACGCCGAAATTGAATCGTGCCCAATTCGACCAATTGCTGGCCAAGCCGGAGCAATTAACCATTATCGACGTACGCCGGCCGGACGAATTGACGGCCAAAGGCGGGTTTCCGGTGTATTTGAGCATTCAAGCCAGCGAAATCGAGAACAGCCTGGGTTTCATTCCTAAGGACAGAAGCATCGTCACCGTTTCCAACCATGCCGGTAGAGCCGGCGCCGCGGCCGATTTGTTGGCAAGCAAAGGCTTCAAGGTGGTCGGTGCAGTCGGCGCCCAAAACTACGAGGAAGAAGGCGGCAAGCTGGCCAAGATCGTGCCGCCGGAACCGAAAAAATAATTAAGGATTGAAGAAACCCAAGCGGCATCCGTCCCGGCAGAGACCGGAAAACGCCAAGTTTTCCGGCCGGTGCGGAGCCGAAGCGACATTGTTAAATTTTGGAGGAATCTTATGAGGTTGAAATTGGTTTCCGCGCTGCTTTGGGGGGTGACGTTAGCGTTACCCAGCCAAGCATTCGCGGCAGAAGAAAAAGCCGCCGAGCCGGCCAAGGCCGAAGCCGGCGCTGCCGAGTCCGGCGCTTCGAAGTCGAAACATTGGGCCTACCAGCCGCTGAAATCGCCGGAAGCGCCAGCCGTCAAAAACAAGGATTGGGTCAGAACCCCGATCGACGCTTTTGTGTTGGCGCCGTTAGAGGCTAAAGAATTGGCGCCGTCGCCGGAAGTCGAGCGCGCCGCCTTCATTCGCCGGGCGACGCTGGACGCTTGGGGCGTGATTCCGACTCCGGAGGAAGTCGAAGCCTTCGTCAACGACAAATCCGACAACGCTTACGAAAAACTGGCCGACCGTTTGCTGGCGTCGCCGAAATACGGCGAGCGTCAGGCGCGGCGCTGGCTGGATTTGGCCCGCTATGCCGACAGCTCCGGATTCACCAACGACGAAAACCGCGACAATATGTGGCGTTACCGCGATTACGTCGTCAAGTCGTTCAACGAAGACAAGCCGTATGCACAGTTCGTACAGGAACAATTGGCCGGCGACGAACTGTTTCCGGGCAATACCGATGCGTTGATCGCCACCGGCTTCATTAGAAGCTATCCCGACGACAGCAACTCGCGCGACCTGGTCCAGAAAAAATTCCAGAACCAGACCGATATCACCGATACCGTCGGCGAAGTGTTTCTGGCGCAAACCGTGGGTTGCGCCCGTTGCCACAACCATAAGTTCGACAAGATTTCGATGAAGGAGTATTACCAACTGCAATCGTTCTTCGCCAACGTCAATGCGGTGGACAAGATTCCGGTGCCGGTCAAAGGCGAAACCGAACAAGAATGGGTGAAAGCCAACGCCAAATGGGAAGAGGCGGTCAAGGAAATCAAGGCCAAACGCCAGGCATTGATCGATCCGGTCAAGGACAAGGCGCGGAAATACAACTACGAGCGGTTCTCGCTGGCTACCCAGGCCGCGCTGAACAAGCCGGAAAGCCAATGGACCCCGGAAGATCGCTGGATCAACCACCGTTACGATTCCAACGAAGACGAAGCGGCGGCGGCGTTGGCCTTCTATCAGGATAACTCGGCTAAAGGCGCCTACAGCTACGATCCGAGCTACGAGAAAAAAGCCCAAGAGTTTAAGGAAATCAATAAAGAACTGAAAAAATGGGAAAAATTGAAGCCCGTTAAAGGTTCCGTCTACATCTCCGCGGTGTCGGAGCTGGGCCATCCGCAGCAACCGCCGACTCACATCCGCTTCGCCGGCCAGTTCGATAAACCGTTGGAGGAAGTGCAACCCGGCTTCCCGGCCGCAATTTCCAGCGAGCAACCGGACATCAAGCCGACCGCCGTATCGTCCGGCCGCCGCGCCGCGTTGGCGAAATGGATCGCCAGCCCGACCAACCCGTTGACCGCTAGAGTGTTCGTGAACCGGGTGTGGGGCCAGTATTTCGGCAAAGGCATCGTCGAAACCGTCAGCGACTTCGGTAAAGCCGGCACCAAACCGACCAACCCGGAATTGCTGGATTATCTGGCGTCCAATTTCATCAAACAAAATTGGAGCGTGAAAAAACTGCATAAGGAAATCCTGCTGTCCAGCGTCTACCGCCAGGACTCCAAACCGCGTGAAGACGTGGCCAAAGCCGATCCGGACAACAAGTTACTGGCCGTATTCCCGCGCCAACGCCTGGAAGCCGAGCAAATCCGCGATTCGTTGCTGGTGGCCGCGGCGAAGCTGGAAGATACCGTCGGCGGACCGCCGGTATTCCCGGAAGTCCCTAAAGGTTTGAATGCCGGCGATAAATGGCCGGTCGACAAGACAACCAAGGAAACCAACCGCAGAAGCCTGTACGTGTTCACCAAACGCAGCGTGCCGTATCCGATGCTGGATACCTTCGACATGGCCTCCGCGCAGCAAGTCCACAGCAAGCGCGACGTGACGACGACGCCGTTGCAATCGTTGGCCCTGTTCAACAGCGATACCGTATTCGGTTGGTCGCAGTCCCTGGCCGGGCGCGTAATCAACGAAGCCGGCGCCGACGAATCCGACCAATTGGAACGCCTGTACCAGATTCTGTTCGCCCGCAGCCCGACCGACGAGGAGAAAGAAACCCTGGAAGGTTTCCTGGAAGAGCAGGAAAAAGTGATCAAGCAGAAAGTTGCGGAAGGCAAATTCACCGCCAGCGTGCCGGTCGGCGTGAAGGATGCGGAGAAACTGGACCCGGTGCGTTCGTCGGCCTTCGTCGACCTGGTGCACGCAGTGGCGAACTCCAACGAATTCGTCTACCGCTTCTAAGCGAACACTTACTGAATATTAGGAAACAGACAATGAACAACAAATCTCGTAGAGACTTTTTAATCAAGAGCGGTTACGGCCTGGGCGGTCTGGCGTTGAGCGGCATGCTGCCCGGATTGAACGGATTTTCCGGCGCGATGGCTTCCGAGCTGGCCGCCGGCGCCGGTATCGTCGACCCGCTGGCGCCGAAAGCGCCGCATTTCGCGCCGAAAGTGAAATCGGTGATCTGGCTGCATATGGACGGCGCGCCGTCCACCATCGACCTGTACGATTACAAACCGCAATTGGTGAAAATGCATGGCCAGGATATTCCGAAATCGTTCATGGAAGGCATCAAGGAAGGGGTGCGCGGCGGTACCGGTAAATTGTTCGCCACCAACCGTACCTGGAAGCAATACGGCCAAAGCGGCGCCTGGTTCTCCGACCTGTTGCCGAATCTGGCGCAACACGCCGACGAGCTGGCCTTCATCAAGTCCAGCGTGACGATAGGCGCGACCCATAACATTTCGATTCTGAAACTGAACACCGGCGACTTGAATCCGGGCCGGCCGTCGCTAGGCGCCTGGATCAAATACGCATTGGGCACCGCCAATCCGGATTTGCCGGCCTATGTCGTGTTGTACAACGACAAGAAGGAACCGACCGGCGGTTCGATCAACTGGAGCTCCGGTTTCTTGCCGGCCGTGTACCAGGGCACCGCGTTCCGTCCCGGCGAATCGCCGATTCTGTATCTGGAGCGCCCGGAGTTGACTTCGGCCTCCGAACAGCGCAAAACCCTGGATTTGTTGAAGCGCTTGAACGAACTGGAAGACGCCAGATATCCCGGCGATTCGGAACTGGAAGCCCGCTTGCAGGCTTACGAATTGGCCGACCGGATGCAGCGCACCGCACCGGAAGCCGTCGATCTGAAAAAGGAATCCGATGCAACCAAAGCCCTCTATGGCATTAACGACGAAGGCAGCAAAAGCTACGGCGAAGTGTTGCTGCGGGCGCGGCGCTTGGTCGAACGCGGCGTGCGTTTCATCCAGGTCATTTCCGGCCCGCAGGAAGTGGCCGGCGACAGCCGCAACTGGGACGGCCATACCCACTTGGAGGAAAACCACAAGAAACACGCCTATGCGGTGGACAAACCGATTGCCGGCCTGTTGACCGACCTGAAACAAAGAGGGCTGCTCGATACCACGCTGGTGGTGTGGACCTCCGAGTTCGGCCGCACCTCCTACGGCCAAAGCGGCAACGGCCGCGACCACAACCCTTGGGGTTACACCCAATGGCTGGCCGGCGGCGGCGTCAATGCCGGTTACACCCACGGCGAGACCGACGAAATCGGTTTGCAGGTCGCCGACAAGAGCAAAGCGGTCGATACCTACGACCTGCATGCTACGGTGTTGCAACTGATGGGCCTGGACCATCTGAAAACCACTTACTTCCACAACGGCCGCTCCGAGCGTCCGACCGTGGTGTACGGCAAGGTGATCAAAGAGCTGATCGCGTAACAGCTCTGCGGCGCGTGCCTCATCTTCCCGGTCGGACCGGGGAGGTGAGGGCCGTTTCGATAACGAATTTACCGACACGTTTTAAGCAGGAAAGAGGAGACGAATATGTTAGCCAAGCGTTTGCTGGCGTTCAGTATCGGCGCGCTGCTGAGTTCGGCGGCTGCGGGAACCGAAAATGTTTATACGCCGCCTATTCTTGGAGTGGCGGCCGGCGGCGTGCTGGTCGACGAAATCAGGGACGGCTTCAACGGCACGGAAGGGCCGCTCGGATACAGCGACGGCAGTTTGCTGTTTACCGAAACCAACGCCAACAAGATTATCCGGATTGCGCCGGACGATACGGTCTCGACCTTTTTGGACAAATCCAACGGCGCCAACGGCCTGGCCTTGGCGCCGGACGGCAGTATCGTTGCGGTGCAGACCCTGAAAACCCAAGTCGGCGTGGTTTACCCGGCCGATAAAAAACAGACGCTGGCCGCCGACTATCAAGGTACGCCGTTCCAGCGCCCCAACGATCTGGTGCGTGCCAATAACGGCGCGATTTATTTCACCGATAGCGGCACCCGGCCCAGTAAGGACAACCCTAACCCGCCGCCCAGTCGCCCCGGCGTGTATTACATCAGTCCGGGCGGCGAATTGAAGCAACTGGCCAACGACATCGAACGGCCGAACGGGATTCAATTGAGCAAGGACGAGAAGGTGCTTTACCTCGCCAATACGGCCGGCGAGCACGTGCTGGCCTACGATATCGCCGCCGACGGCACGATCCAGAATCGGCGTAATTTCGCCAAACTGGCCGGCTGGCAACAAGGCGAGGACGGCAAGTGGTCCGGCGGGGCCGACGGTCTGGCGCTGGACGACGAAGGCCGTTTGTACGTGGCTTCGAATGCCGGTGTCGAAATTTTCAGCGACAAAGGCGATGCGCTGGGAGTGATTCCGATCCCGAAGAAACCGCAAAATCTGGCGTTCTCCGGTCCGAACAAGAACGTGCTGTATGTGGTCGGCCGCGGATCGGCCTATAAAATTCCGCTGTTGTCCCGCGGCATCTCGACGCGGGCCAAATAACCCGGCATTGCAGGGTTTATCGGGTTTTGACTTTAAATTTTTCATCGCTGGGCAGGGAAGCAAGCGGCGGCCGCGGGATTATCTCCTTGAACCTCGGTCGCGCCGCCGGCAAACGACGGAACGGTTGCCCAGGGACGCGCAGTTGAAAAGTAAGACGCCTGCCGGCGCGGGGAGCCGGCAAATCGATCTATAGATATCTCCGTACTCGTGGTGTTAGACACTGGGCGGGCAAGGCGAAAGTCTTGCCCGCTTTTTTTTTGCCGTATTGGCGGCCGCTTGCGCATTTTCAGTTGCGGTTCGCATTTGCTAGCGCAGCAACAGGGGGTGCTGCCGGGATGTTGGCCAGCCACCAGGTGCCGTCTCGCAGGCAGTTCGGGTGTGGCGATGTGCCGGGCAAGCCCGGTAAAAATCCCGTTAAAACAACGGTTAATAGGGCCGGGCGCTAATTCGAGTTTTTTGCACAAGCTGGCACATGCATTGCATTTACCTAAATAAACCGAATCCGGGTTGCGGATTTTTTTCGAGGATTAACGAGGAGACTGATTTTTAGCATGGGAACCCAAAAGTGGGCTTTTGCCCTGGCCCTGAGCTTGATTTGCGGTGGGGTATACGCCGAAGCCGAATTCGATTTCGAAGAGTTGATGAACGATGTCGAAACCAAAATTCAAAGCGTGCAAAACAATATCGCCGCCAAGGATGCGGCGACCGCCGCGACCCAGGCCAAGGAGTTGCAGGAGCAGTTCAAACTGGTCGAGGGCTTTTTCCAGAAACGGGGCGATGCGCCGGACGCGGTACATAACTCGCAGGAATACCAAGGCAAGGCGCAATCGATACAAAGCGCTTTGGCTGCCGGCGACCTGGATGGCGCCGCCGTGGCTGCGAACGACTTTTCCAAACAATGTCGCGGCGCCTGCCACGATAAATATAAACCGTTGTAAACAAGGTTGAACCGATGAAAAAAACCGTATTCAAGGCGCTGTTGCCGTTCGCCGTTTCCTTGCCGGTGCTGGCGGCGTTGCCGGAGGGCCATCCGGCGCCGGATTTTTCGGCACAGGCTTCTTTGGCCGGCAAGGCGTTTGCGTATTCGTTAAAAGACACGCTGCGGAACGGTCCGGTCGTGGTCTATTTCTACCCGTCGGCCTATACCGGCGGCTGCAATCTGCAGGCGCATACCTTTGCCGTAAACCACGATAAATTCGCCGCCGCCGGCGCCTCCATCGTCGGTGTCTCGCTGGACAGCATAGAGCGTTTGAACGACTTCTCGGCCGATCCGAATTATTGCGCGAGCAAGTTTCCGGTCGCGTCCGATGCCGACGGCAGCATTGCTCGGTCCTACGACGTGTCGGTACGCGAAGCGGCGCCCGGCAAACAGGATACGCGCGGCGCCGAAATCGGCCACGGCTTTGCCGAACGCACCACCTTCGTGGTCGGGCCGGATGGCAAGATCGCGGCCAGTTTCGGCGGCCTGAAACCCGAGGAAAACGTTGCCAAGGCCTTGGAGGTGGTAAAGATCCTGGCCGAGCACAAACCGTAACCGGTGGTGGCTTATTTACCAAGGGTGCGGGTGGTTCGCCGCGCTAAATCGGCGTCTGCCGTTGGCAGCCGGCGCCGTACAGGACGGTGTTGGCGGAAGCGGGCCTGGCTGGCGCTGGGCACTCTGGCAATGATTGCCGCCGCTCCCGGTCTGGCGGCGGACGGCGCTACCGAAGCCGCGGCACAGCACGCCGGGGCCGGCGATCCGGTGGCAGGCAAGCTCAAATCCGACAGCGAACGTTGCCAGGAATGCCACGGCCACGACGGTAACGCCGAAGATTCGCGGATTCCGAAACATGCCGGGCAATTTGCCGCATATCTGGTCAAACAGTTGCAGGATTTTCAAAGCGGGGCGCGCCGGCACGAAATCATGGTGAAAATGGCCGCCGATTTGACGCCGGCGGATATGGCGGATATCGCCGCCTATTTCGCCGGGCAGCCGACCATGCACGGCCGGATGGAGCATGAGAACCCGCGCGCGCAGAGTTTGTTCGAAAGCGGCGATCCGGCCCGGGAACTGCCGTCCTGCGAATCCTGCCACGGCAGGAACGGCAAGGGCAGATTGGAAAACGGGGTGGTATATCCGGTGATCGGCGGCCAGAACAAATTGTATCTGCGCCGGCAATTGCTGAATTGGAAACTGGGCGAACGCAAGAATAGTACGGAGGCGGTGATGAACAAAGTAGCCAAAGCCCTGGCCGACGACGAGATCGAGGCCTTGGTCGACTATGTGTCGGGATTGTAGGCCATGGCTAGGCCGACGCATCCCGCCCATCCTTTTTACGGAGTGGACATGAAACGCTTTATCGGCGCCAGCCTGTTGTGTTTGACGGCGGCGTTTTCGGCCCTGGCCGATTTGGAACTACACGATTTCGCACCGGATATCGACGCTCAGGCTTCGTATGCCGGCAAACCGCTGCATTACTCGCTGCGCCAGGCTCGGGCGAAAGGCCCGGTCGTGGTGTATTTCTATCCGACGGCGTTCGGCCGCGGTTGCAGCGTGCAGGCTCGGGCCTTTGCCGAACATTACGCCGAATTTACCGCGGCCGGCGCCTCCATCGTCGGCGTCTCGCTGGACGGTATCGAGCGGCTGAACCAATTTTCCGCCGACCCGAACACCTGTGCCGGCAAATTTCCGGTGGCCTCCGACCCGGACGGCAAAATCGCCAACGCTTACGGTTTGGCGGTGGACCAATCCACCGTCGGTCGCTTGGATAGCCGCGGGACCGTCGTCGACCATGGTTCGATCGCCCGCACCACGTTTGTGGTCGGCGCGGACGGCAAGGTGCTGGGCAAGGTCGGCGATTTGAAGCCGGCCGAGAATGTGGCCAAGGCGCTGGAGATCGTCAAGGCCGCCGCGGCAAACGCCCGGTCTTGAGCCAAACGCCGGCGTCGGGCCGTCCGGTCAGAGGCCGGAGCTGGAAGCGCACCAACCCCCTTGGACAAGGATGTCGTTCAGCCGGCCTCTGACCCGACCGCCGCAGCGCTTCGCCGCAGCCGGCGGCGAAATTTTTCGATAAAGCAAATAAGCGAGGCAGTATGAAGAAGTCGTTGAATTGGTTGCTATACGAAACCCACCGTTGGCTGGGCGTGGTATTGGCGTTGTTTATGTTCGTCTGGTTCGTGTCCGGCCTGTCCATTATGTATACGACGCCGATGACGCAGACCAAGGCGCAACAACTGGCGCATGCGGAAACGCTGCAACCGCAGTCGGGCTGGCTGAGTCTGGGCGAAGTCTGGGCCAACAGCGTCGGGCCGCGCAAGGCGGCGGTCGCCAAGTTGAAAGCCGCGGCAGCAGCGGGCGGCGAGGCCGGCACTGCCACGGCCAAAGCCAAAACCGCCGAGGAATTGCCGGTTAACATTGCCGATGCGCGGCTGGTACGCGCGGCTGGCGACCCTCTGTGGTTGATAGAAGATACCCAGGGCAACCGGTTTGCGTTCTCGGCCGTAGACGGAACCTTGCGCGAAATCTCCGCCGAACAGGCACTGCAAATTGCCCGACACTGGTTTGCAGCCGAACAGCCGGAGCGGGACGTCAAGTTGAGTTATCTGGAAAGCGTCGACAGTCCGATCATTCTGCGTAACCAGGGTGCGTTGCGGCCGTTCCACAAAATAGCCGGCGACGGCGGCGAAGAATTGCTGATTTCGGCGCGGACCGGCGAGGTGTTGCACGCCTCGACCCGGTTCAATCGCGGCTTGTATTGGGTCGGCAATTGGATACACCTGTTCAAACCGCTGGAAGCGATCGGCCTCGGCCATATCCGCCACGACGTGCAATTGTGGTCCGGTTTGGCGGCGACGATCGCCTGCATCACCGGCCTGATCATCGGCTGGCTGCGTTGGCGGCCGGGATTCGGCGGCAAGCCGACCTATTCCCAAGGCCGAACCCAACCCTACCGGGAATTCTGGTTCAAATGGCATTTCTGGACCGGCTTGATCGGCGGCAGCTTTATGCTGGGTTGGGCAGTGAGCGGTTTCATCGATACCAATCCCGGTAAATTGTTCTCGGAAGGCACGGTTGCCAAGGCCGAAGCCAGTCGTTACCTGGGCGGCGAGTTACCGACTGTGATGTTCGACTGGCGGCCCGGCCCGTTACCCGAGACTGCGCGGCGGACCGATATCGTCGAAATCAACTGGCGCCGCCTCGGTAACGACACGGTATTGCTGGCCAACGCCCGCGACGGTCAACGGCTGCCGCAAACCCCCGACGGTGTCGGTCCGCGCTTCAGCGAAGCCACCCTGGCCGCCGCGTTGCAACGCCTGGACGGTGCCGGTGACTCGGTCGAGTTGACGGTGTTGGACGACTACGACAGCTATTACTACCCGCGCCACCATCAAACCCAGGTGGACAAGCCGCTGCCGGTAGTGTTGGCGCAATTCCAAGATAAGGCCGGCACGCGGGTTTACCTCGATCCGCAAGACGGCCGCATATTGGCCAAACTGGACAGCAGCCGCCGGCTTTACCGCTGGTTGTATTCCGGCCTGCACCACTGGGACTTTGGTTGGCTGTATTACCGGCCGATTTGGGACGTGTGGATGCTGACCTGGGTCGGGTTCGGTGTGGTGTTGGGCGCCAGTTCGCTGGTAATCGGCTGGAAACGGCTGAAAAAGACCTTCGCCCCGAAAAAACGCCGTACCGCTAAGGTCCGGGCGGCCGGGCCGGTGCCGGCAACGCTGGCAACCGAAGCGGCGGATTAAATTCAACCAGCCAGGCTGCCGCCGGCGGCTTGGCCTTATTAGCCGGCGGCGACATGCCGCCTCAATCGATATAACTGGATGGGAGATTCGACATGGGTTTTAGCGTTCCGCACTTATTGGTAGTGCTGGCAATTGTGGTACTGGTATTCGGCACCAAGCGTCTGAAAGACGTCGGTTCAGATTTGGGCGATGCGATCAAGGGCTTCCGCAAAGCGGTGCAAGAGGGCGAAGCGGAGGCCGCCGGCGCCGGCAACGACCGCTTGCTAAACGACGCCAATCTGCCGAAAACCGAGCAGTAACATTTCTCGGCGGCCGCTCGCCGGCCTTATGCCAACGGTCGTTGCTCGCTGGGCGATGGCTGTTTATCGCTCCGGCGGGGCCGGATACCCCGCATCTTGTTTATCCTGTCGCGGCTAATATACCTCCGCAATGCACCACTGGCTGACCCGGCATTTATTGGGTTGGTTCGCGGAACGACTGCTGATTGATCGGCTAGCGTTTTGCTTGGTTCTATTCACGCGATGTTTCGGTTAGTGGGGCGGGTATCGGCCAAAACCGGTCGGTGACGATGCTCGCCTAATTTCTCGTCGCTCACGTCAGCGAACGACCGCTTTTTGGCAAGCAACTTTGCATTGTCGTCGGCTCGACCCGGCCATTTGCTGTCTTTCAGTGCCCTTAAAATTATCTATTTCGAATGTCTGGAATTTGGTCTTGAGCAGGTATTCGACGCCGAAATTTTTCCTCATGAAAACACAAGTGGCTTGTTGGTCACAGTTGTGTGGTATGTCAGAAGCCTTCTACATGTTCGCTTTATCCCTAATCGCCGGCACCGACAACACCAGCCGCAATAAATCCCGTTGCGAATTGGTGCCGGTTTTTTCCATCGCCGTTTTCAAATGGCTGCGTACCGTGGATTTTTTCAAACCCTCGGCGTTGGCGTAAGTATCGACGTCCTCGCCTTGCGCCAAAGCACGGGCAAACCGCGCTTCCGCCGCCGTCAGCCCGAACAGTTCAATCAATTGCCGTGCCGTCGCCACCCGTTGCTGCGCGTTGGCCGCTATCAACACGATTAAGGCCACTTGCTGTTCGTGCAGCAAGGGATTGCCCAAACTCGGAGCCGGAATCACCGTCAGACAGCAATGGGCGTAACCGTTGCCCGCACCCAGATTGAGGTGTTGCGGCTTGCGGCTGCTTACCGCATTTCTCAACGCCGCTTGTAAAACAGCGTCCTTGTCGGCATCCAAGGCGTGCAGGCCGCCGTGGTGCAAGGTCAGACAATTGCCCTCGCGCAACCAGGATTCGCCGCGCTGATTAACGTAAATCAAGCGACCGTTGGCCGACAAGCCCAAAATACACAAACCCGACACGGCTTGAGCGGTGCCGTTGACCGTTTGCTGGTTTTCGAACGCCAACCGCTCGCCGGCCAGGCGCTGGTTCAGTTCGCAGGCGCGTTTTAGATGCGGTAGCAGGCGAGCGTACCAACTCAGGTCTTCGTTGGTATAGGGGCCTTTGTATTTAGCACGCAACGCGGCAAGTTTAACGGCGAGCGTGCCGTTTTTGGCGACAATCCCGCCCAGGGAATAGAACAAATTTTGCGGTCGCAGCCAGTCGCCGAAGTACTCGGTTTCCGGCAAACGGTTGTCGTCGTAGAGCATTGACGACGTGACTACCGCGCCTTCCCGCAACAGCGCTTCGTTTTCGGTCCAGACGTTGGTCAGTGTGTAATAGTCGGCGTAACTGGCAAGATAAGCGGGATCGAAGCGCACAAAGCGGAAGCTCTCGCCGCCGAGCTCGGTATGCACACCCCGGCTAGCAAAATCGTGCACCCACAACGTGGTGCCGGCCGCGCCAAACCAGTCGGAAAAGCCCAATAAAACCGCCTGCCAGCGTTCAGGTTCCAGGGCCGCTTCGTAAATCAGCCCCACCAATTTGTCGTACTCGGTCTCGATGCTCATACCGCCCCCTTTGTTGTTCGTATTATCGGGTTGCGAAGGATGTGTTGCGCGAACCGATTCTAGCGTAGGTCTTTGGTGGCTAACAAGATTTTATCGGCTTGTCATCCTGCATTTGGGGGAGGCGGTTAATTCACCAAATGGTTAGAGTTTTCAGCATGCTTAAAGCCCATAACGAAATTCATAATTTCGTTATGGTTTAGAAAAATTATAACGTTCGGAGGATAGTATGACTTTTTGTGAATCCGTAAAACAAAATCAACTCGCAATATGTTTTCTTGCTTTATTTATGTCACCTCCGGTATATTCGGCCAGTGTTACGCTAAATTTTTTAGGTACTTATGATACGGCAGGAAACACGGTATTTGGCCAGTCTGGCATTGTGCCGTTCAATTATCAGATTACTTACGATACCGCGCTAGATACAAACTCTCAATATTTTGCCAGTGGCACTTCATTAGGTGGGCTTATTACCACGCATGAATGGTATGGTTATTCTTCCTCTGGGATAATCAGCAGCAATATCAACTTCGCCGGAGTTTCTTGGAGTGCTGGTGACTTAATGAATCTTATACCAGCAATTGGCGTTTCCGCCGATCTGTGGTTTGACTCTGATATTAGTTTGGTTACGCCGACCAAAGCATGGCTTCAATTTAATAATGTTAATGGATTATTGTTATTAGGAGGTGCAAGCGCAAATGGAATCAACGTTTCAATGTCATCGACTTCCGAAATAAGGGAGAGAAGCAATTTTAATATTGCAAGAGGAACAATGGGAATAACATCTGATGGCGTTAACTCCGTTCCTGAACCCAATATTTTTCTTTTGTATTTAATGGGTATTGGAGTGGCTGCATTGGTTAATAGAAAGACTATTGGCTTGGTCGGCTTTCAAAGTTCTAAAAACCAAACAGCGAATTCAAAATACATTTGATTTTTTGGTTAATAACGATTATTCGCTCTTGAATAATAGCTGTGTCCATAATGAGGAAAAACTATGTCCACTGAAAGAAAGTGCATGATAACGCTTATTAACAGTTACGGGTCAATAATTCGTGACGTCCAATTCCAGCATTGCAATGGATACGGCGACTGGATTCAATTGATTGTACAATTGAATCCTAATGAAGAGGCTGGGCCTTGGGAAGTAATTTATCGAACCGGTATCAACGCCAATACCGATCATTGGTATGTATCGTTCAAGAACGAAAATGGCATTCGTTTCGATAACGACCACGACTTTGACTGTAGCCCGGATAAAGATGAAGAAGGCCAGATGATTCGAGCAATTATCACACGTACGACACTAGTTATTCAGCTTACAGAAAGTGGATGTGAAGAGGACTTACGCTCCGCAAGTTAACCATGCACCAACCCAATTCTAATAACTGTAATCATACGAAGAAGGCCGTAGTTTGGTTTAAACGACATGAAACCCAGTGTTCTGAGTTTCATATTACGCGGGCGCCTGCTCACTTCATCTAAGGATATTTAGATAAAGAGGATAACAAAATGGTTAATAAATTGCTTTGTTGTACTATTATCAAGTTGAATTTTATCGTAATTGTAATTTTTGCTCTATTTTCGGAAAGAGTTACTGCATTCGACGTTGCCACCATATCTAAGGCTGGTGATGGAAATCACGGTTCAATCACCAAGGAATGCGTACAGCAAACGGGGCTGTTTCCAATCGCCAACGAACTTGCAGTATCTGCCGAAAGTATAGACTGGCGAGATACGCCGGGTAATTACCTCGGAAATCGCAATTACGAGCCAAAAAAACATTGTGATCGATTAGATGGACAGTCTCATATGGACGCGTTTACTAAATGCTATAACTATTACCAGCATACGTTTAACTACGCTATTAACCAAGCAAGGGTAGGAGACCGGGCTGGGGCTATTAAGGAAATCGGTCGGTGGATGCACACATTACAAGATGCTTACTCCCATGGCAATGCTGCTTGGGAGGCGTCGGGTGCAGAAGCGATCAAGAATTGTTTTGCAAATCCCCTTTCTGAGGATTTTAATGAATTACAGGCTCCGACAAATCCGCAATGCAGCATTCCAAGCGATAACTCCTGGGGTTATTATCTTACTACATATCCGGACGCCGAACGCCCCCACTCAAAATACGCGACTGATAAGGAAGATCAAAATCCCACCGCAAGATCTATTACCACCAAATGCGTTAGCGGGATGTGTGGCACACAGTGTACTAATTTCCAATGTGCCTACTATGGAGCAGTAGAAACCTGTAGGGCTGCCGCGAATACGTTTTTTGAGCGTTGCGATGCTTTGTGTCGAAAAACACTGGGACTTTGAATAATAAGCTTGAATCGCTGGGAGTAAAATAGGGCAGAGACTTTTGAGAACAGTCATACCAAGTTCATAAATCATTTCCGCAGAGGAGAGGACGAAAATGCCAATTAACAAATATCGATTAACCACAATTGCTTTATTTTGGTTCTATAACATTATCAGTGCAAGCCGCCCTCGAATCCCGCGCCAACGGCACGATGGTTTACGACACCGACCGCGACATTACCTGGGTAGCGAACGCCAATCTGTTTAAAACCCTGGTCGATGTGTCCGGCGATACCGTCGCTTATGTGCAAGGCATCATCGCCGCCAACAACGGCGTCGTGCTCAACAAGCCGAATGTCTACGACGGTAACGATGGCGTTTACAACTTATCCGCCGCCGATTTCTACGCCGGTAGCGGTGGCATGACTTGGTTCGGCGCGATGGCTTGGGCCGGTAGCTTGAATTACGGTGGTTACGACGACTGGCGCTTGCCTGTGGGCGTTAGCGGTTCGACTGGTGGTACCGGCATTCTGGGCAGCGAAATGGGACACTTGTTTTACGAGGAACTGGGCGGCATGGCCTTGAAACCGATCGGCACCCAGCACGACAGCGATTACGCCTTGTTCGGCAATATCCAGCAATACTATTGGGCCGGGACAGAATATCTGTTCGGCTTGGGTAATAGTACCGCGTGGACGTTCGACTTTAACGACGGCAGCCAATGGAGTTCGTTTAAGAACCTCCAATCACCTCGATTGTATGCCTGGGCCGTCCGCGACGGCGATGTTGCGGCAGTTCCGCTTCCAGCCGCAGCTTGGTTATTCGGCACCGGTCTGTTGGGGTTATCGAATTTACGGAAACTCAGTACGCTTTCCACCACAAGTTAGAGCTAAACGACTGCTTTAAGCCACCCTCGAGACATTGACTGATGCTGAAGCTCAAGGGCGGCTTTGGGTCGTAAGAACCTCGTGGCTAGTAAAGTCGAGCCAGCCGGCAAGGACCGCCAATGGTAAAGCAACATCGGCAACCGACTTTACCCGCCGAACCGGCGTGAGCAATTCGCCTTTATCAAAACCAGCGCTACCGGCATAAAAAAGCCAACCGGCGGCAAGCCACCGGTTGGCTTTTGGGTTGGAGTGGCTGCGTCGTTTTTCGAAACGGCTTATTCGCGGACTCTGACCAAATCGTGGCAGCCTTTGCAACTGGCGGAGAGTTTGCCGAATTGGGCCTTGATTTCGCCGACGTCGCCGTCTTCGGCTACTTTCTGCAATTCGTTGGCTTCTTTAATGAACGTGGCTTCCAGCTCTTTTACTTCGGCTTGTTTTTGAAAGTATTCCGGTTTCAAGCGGGTCGGTTTCCAGCCGGTGCCTTGGTCGGTGCCGGGGCCGTATAGCTCCAGTAAATTGGAATTGGCCACCGCGGCAATCGCGTTCGCGGCGGCGATGACTTGGTCTTTATTGAAGGTTTCCGGGTGGTCGGCGGCTTGGGCTTTGATTTTCGCGGTGTTCCAGCCCAGGAAGGAATAGGCGGACTGGCGGAAACGGATTTGTTCCTCGATCGGCCCGGCCAAGGCCGCCGTCGTAACCGCGCCTAACGCCAGTGCGATTGCCAATTGGGTTTTCATTGGGTTTGCTCCTTTATTGATGAAAATGTCCGGCCAGGGTTGCTTGCCAAGCGGGTTCGCCGGCGGCCGGTGGCCGGCAAACCGCGGTTGCTCAGAGTTTGTTGCCGGCCTGTACGTTCTGCACACCGGCCAGTTTGGCCAGGGCCTGCAACGGTTCGCCGCCCCAAACGCCCCAGACCACCGACAGCGCCACGGCGATGCTGGCGATCAAGCGGATCGGTCCGGCCGGTTTGGCGTCCGCCGGGGCCAACGACCTGGGCAACTGCTTTTTGCCGGTCAGCATCGCGCCGATCAGGCCGGCTTTCTTCACGTGCTGGTAAAACAAAATTGCCGCGACGTGGATGCCGACCAGGATCAGCAGCACGTTGACGCTGCGCAAATGCCAGCCGCTGAGCTTGTCGCTGAGATCCTTGTCGATCAGATCGAACAACGGGCCTTCGAAGGCGATATCGTCGTTGGCGAACAAGCCGGTGCCGGCGAGTATGGCCAACACCGCCAGCAAGGCAAATACCGCCAGAGCGCCGAGCGGGTTGTGGCCGGCACCGAGCCATTCGCCGCGGATGTAGGCGGCGATTCGGGAAAAGGTCGGAAAGAAATTGGCGAAGCGGGCGTGGGTGCTGCCGACAAAGCCCCAGACCAGCCGGAACACGACCAAGCCCAGTACCGCGCTGCCGAAACGGCCGTGCCAGTCGGTCCATTCGCCGCCGACTTTGCCGGTCCAGTAGGCGCCGACCACGGCCGCCACCAACAACCAATGGAACAGCCGTAACGGCCAATCCCAGACATGTACTTCCACTTTCACGGTTAACCTCCGCGCGTTAGCTGTCGCGCAAATAAGCGTTGAAGAAAGCTATGGTTCGGTCCCAAGCCAGTTTGGCCGTTGCGGCGTCGTAACGCGGCGTGGTGTCGTTGTTGAAGCCGTGTTGCACGCCCGGATAGGTATGGGCTTCGTAATTGACGCCGGCTTTTTGCAATGCCGCTTCGTAGGCCGGCCAACCGGCGTTGATGCGGTCGTCGACCCCCGCGTAATGGATCAGCAGCGGCGCCTTGATTTTGGCGGCTTCTTCGGCCGGCGGCTGCGCGCCGTAGAACGGTACGCCGGCTGCCAGATCGGGTAATCGCGTCGCCAGGAAGTTGACGATCCCGCCGCCGTAGCAAAAGCCCACCGCGCCGAGTTTGCCGTTGCCGGCCGGCAATTTTTTCAGGGCTTGCGCCGCGGCCAGGAAATCGTTTTGGGTCTTGGTTTTATCCAGCTTCTGGAATAATTCGCGGGCCTTGTCTTCGTCGCCCGGATAGCCGCCCAGCGTGTATAGCGCGTCCGGGGCGAAAGCGATGAAATTGTCGACTGCCAGGCGGCGGGCGATATCTTCTATGTGCGGATTCAGGCCGCGGTTTTCGTGGATTACCAGCACTAGGGGCAGTTTGCCTTTGGCATTGGCCGGCTCAGCCAGCAAGCCGCGAACTTTGCCGTTACCGTGCGGCGACGGAATCTCCAGATAACTGGTTTTGACGCGCGGGTCGTTGTCGGCGATTTGTTTGGCTTCGGCGAAGCGCGGATTCAGCGCCTCCAGCAAGGCTTCGGCGGTCAGGCCGAGCAGGGCGTATTTGGGGACCGAGGATAAAAAATCGCGCCGGGAAATGTCGCCGTGCACGTACTGGTCGAATAGTTTCAGGGCTTCCGGATGGAAGTCGTCGGCGGTTTTGCGCGCCATTGGGTTCTCCTTGATTGGGTAACAACTAAACCCGGCTCGTTGCCGGGCCGGGTTGGCTTGGGTTAGTTGGACGGTGCGGTCAGCACGGCCAGTTTGGTGACGCCGGCCCGTTCGATGGCGGCCATCACTTTGGCGACGATGCCGTATTGCACGCCGTCGTCGGCGTTCAGATTCAGCGCCAGTTCCGGATCGGCCGCCTTGCGGTTCTTCAACTCGGTTTCGACGGCATCGACGGCGAATTCCTGCTTGTCGATAAACACCTTGCCTTGGGCATCCACGCTCAGATAGGTGGCGGCCTTTTCTTCCGGCGGTGCGGTTTCCGCGGTTTTCGGCAGGTTGACATGTACCGCGTTGGTCAGCAGCGGGGCGGTGACGATGAATACCACCAACAGCACCAGCATTACGTCCACCAGCGGCGTGACGTTGATTTCGCCCATGACGTCGTCGCCGCCGTCGTCTTTAGTATTGAAAGCCATTAAGCGTGCGCCTCCTTCGCGATCAGTTCGTCATGCAGCGGCTTCGGTGCCGGTTTTTTTGCCGCGCTGATTTCGGTCAGGCGTGCCGCCGCCGCATTGGCGGATTTGCTGCCGGAGCGTTCGATGACGAAGCCGTGTTTCAACGCCAGATGCACGAAGTCGATGGCGAAGTCGTCGAGAAAGGCCCAGATCACTTTGTTACGGCGGATAAAGAAGTTGTAGCCGACGACGGCGGGCACCGCGACCGCGATCCCGACTGCGGTGGCGATCAAGGCTTCGCCGATCGGGCCGGCCACCACTTCCAGGCTGGCTGAGCCGCTTTTACTGATGTTGGTCAGCGCGCCCATGATGCCCCAGACCGTGCCGAACAAGCCGACGAAGGGCGAGATGCTGCCGATGGTGGCCAATACCGCCAGGCCGCTTTCCAACGAGCCGCGCTCCTTCTGCATTTGCTGGCGCAGGCGGCGGTCCAGCAATTCCTGGCGGTCCCAGGTATGTTCCAGATCGTGGGTCGAGGCGCCGCTATCGGTTTCGATCAAGGTCGAGAAGCCGATGCCGGCGACGCGGGCGGCCGGGCCGTGCTGGTCTGGCAATTGCGACGCGGCCTGAATATCGGCGGCGCTCCAAAAGCGTTTACTGAAGTTGCGGTTGTGGTAGGAGATGCGCAGGTGTTGCACTCCTTTGACCAGAATCAGCGCCCAGGTGACGACCGAGGCGCCGATCAGCGTGTTTAATGTGCCATCGACGATGACGTTGGTTGCAATATCAGACATGTATACACCTCAAGATAAGTTGAAAGTAATCGGAACGGTCACGTAACCGGCGACCGGGGTATCCCCGCGTTTGGCGGGTACGAACGACCATTTGGAAACGGTCTTGACCGCGGCGTCGTCCAGCACTTTTTGGCCGCTGGTTTTGATCACCGTGATGTTGTCGGGTTTGCCGTCGGCTTGGACGTGCACCTTCATCAGCACCTTGCCTTCCCAGCCGCGTTCCTGGGCAATATCCGGATATTCCGGCGGCGGGTTGTGCAGATAGTCGGCGCCGGCGGTGGGCGGCGTAATTTTTTCCTCGACCACCGGCGCCGGTGGCGCAGGCGGGGCCGGCGGCGCGGAATCGCTGACCGGGCCCGGCGTCGGGTCCGGAATCGGCGCCGGTTCGGCCTCCTGTTTCACCGGTTTGGGTTTGACCTTGGGCGGCTTCAACGGCACGACTTTGGGTTTGGGCGGTTCGCGCACGACCGGTGGCGGCGGTACGACCGGGCGCGGCCGGCTCAGCGTGATTTGCACTTTGGGCGGTTCTTTCACCGGTTCGACGAACTCCTGTTCCAGCGAGGCGCCCTGGAATTGTTCCAGCAGCGTGGTGTGTACCAGGACCGATATCAGGCCGATCGCCAGAAAGTCCGTTAGCTTGTGGTCGCGGGTATTGCCCTGGTACTTGAAGTTTTGCAAGGCGCTGGCCAGCGGGGTATGTGCCAAGCCATCCAACAGCGAATTCGCCGCCGGTTTCAATGACGGTATTTCGGCGTCGGTCCAGCTCTCGGCATCCAGATGTTTGATTGTTGCGAAAGGCGTACTCATCGTGGTTCCTCGTTCAGAAAAAACGTCCCGGCTGTTCGTGGCGCGGATGCAAGATCCGCTTCGAAATTCGGGGCAACTGTGAGCTGTATCGCACAAGCTGTGCCAAACCGGATGGTTTGGCTGGTTATTCTGCGGCGGCGTTTGCTAACACGATGATTCTCAATAGGAAAAGCATGGCTGACAGGCTGCCCGCCAACCCGTTGCAAGTTGGCGTGGACAGGTTGGGCGTGTTCGTCTGGCATCAGATTTGAATCGGGACTGTTTACCGGCTGCTGGCAGTGCAACAGCGGGTGAAGAAGGCTGGGCGGGTTCAACCCGGTTATGAGGTAAACCGGAAAAACCGCGGAAATCTTATCGGCAGATTCGATTAGCTTTTCGAAATTTAACGTTTCATCGCTGCCTGGCTGGAACGGTAACATTCACTACCGTTAGTAAGCGGCGCGGAACAGGGCTCGATTGGCGATTCCGCTCCGCTGGCTATTCCGGGCAAACGGTTATCGTCCAGCCAGTTTTAGTGTGCGGCGCAGGGTAGCCTGAAATCGATCGAGGTCCGTCGCATTCGGGATTTGACGGATCGAATAGGGAGTTGTTGGTAATTGGGGGCGTTGGCTTTTCGGCCAAACCGTCCATTCGGTATGAATTCTTAGCGGCTAAATCGTTATTCGCCGTTATCAAGGGGATGTTATGACCTTATTGGCTTTTGACGAACAACAATCGCGCTCGTTGGCGCTGTCGGTGCGGGCAAGCGCATTGGTATTCGAAGACCCGGTTTCCCGCCGCCTGTTGGAGCAGATCGAGCGAATCGCGCCCAGCGACGCCACGGTGCTGATCATCGGTGAGACCGGCACCGGCAAGGAGTTGGTGGCCAGGCATATCCATGCCTTGAGCCGGCGCAGCCGGGAAGCGTTCGGCGCGTTGAACTGCGCGGCGTTGAGCGAAAATCTGATCGAAAGCGAATTGTTCGGCCATGAAAAAGGCGCGTTTACCGGCGCCTTGGCGACCAAAATGGGTTGGTTCGAAACCGCGAACAAAGGCAGCCTGTTTCTGGACGAGGTCGGCGATTTGCCGTTGGGCCTGCAGGCCAAGTTGCTGCGGGTGTTGCAGGAACGGGAGGTGGTCAAAGTCGGATCGCGCCACCCGGTGCCGGTCGATGTCCGCATCATCGCCGCTACCAACGTCAATCTGGAGGAAGCCGTCGCCGCGCAACATTTCCGCGCCGACTTGTACTATCGCTTCAACGTCGCGGCGATCCATCTCGCGCCGCTGCGCGAGCGGCCGGGCGATATCCTGCCGTTGACCCGGCATTTCCTGAAAATTTATGCCGACCGCCTCGGTTACGGCGACGTGAAAATGTCGCCGGCCACCGAACTGGCGCTGTTGAATTACGATTGGCCGGGCAATATCCGCGAGCTGGAAAACGCGGTGCACCGCGCCTTGTTGGTATGCCCCGGCAATTGCCTGCGTCCGGAGGACTTCAAATTGTCCGGAGTCCGGGTAGCGGAGCAAAGCCAGGCGGTATCGACCGTGTCTCTGGAAACTTCGTTACAGCGGCTGTTCGACCAGGCGCCGGCCAAGTTATTCGAAATCATCGAAGAGACGGTAATCCGTTCCGCTTTCGAATACTGCGAACAGAACCAGGTGCAGACCGCGCGGATGCTGGATATCAGCCGCAACGTGCTGCGGCATAAACTGGGACTGTACGGCATGCTGCCGAACGGCCAGCGCCGGGCGGCGGAGCAGGAGGTGGCTTGATCCGGCACGGATCGCACCCTCTGCGGCGGGTAGCGGGCGCGGGCGGCTAGGCTGCGAACTTCGCGGCGCAAGCGCCGCAACTGGTGCTGGTCCGGCTGGCAGGTCTTATCGGGCGAGGCTTGCCGGCGGCAACGGATGTCGCCAAGACGTCCGGTCGGAATAGTTCCGGCGTTTGAACCGTTACGGCGAAACCGGCCGATAACGTGGCATAATCGCTGCGGCCGTGCCGGTAAGCCGCTTGCCGGCACGGC
>NZ_JANIBM010000014.1 GCF_024505045.1 Methylomonas aurea
CACGCTGGACGGCGTGATCGGCCCGCTGAACGAAGCAGTTGACGTGCTAAGTCTGGTCGAACAAGGCGACCTGACCCGCAGCATCAACGGCGACTACAAAGGCCAACTCGGCGACTTCAAAGACACCGTCAACAACACCATCGCCAACCTGTCGAAAACCATCGGCGAAGTGATCATGGCCGCCGACCAACTGACCAATGCCGCCGAACAAATCAGCTCCACCTCGCAATCGCTGTCGCAAGCGGCCAGCGAACAAGCGGCCAGCGTCGAAGAAACCAGCTCCAGCATCGAAGAAATGGCGGCCAGCATCAACCAGAACGCTGAAAACGCCAAAGTCACCGACGGCATGGCCGGCAAAGCCTCCAAAGAAGCGGTGGAAGGCGGCGCAGCCGTGAAACAAACCGTAGACGCGATGAAAGAAATCGCCGCTAAAATCGGCATCATCGACGACATCGCCTACCAAACCAACATGCTGGCCCTGAACGCAGCAATCGAAGCGGCGCGGGCCGGCGACCACGGCAAGGGCTTTGCGGTGGTGGCGGCCGAAGTGCGCAAATTGGCGGAACGCAGCCAAGTGGCGGCGCAGGAAATCGGCGAACTGGCGGGCAGCAGCGTGAAAACGGCGGAAACGGCCGGCAAGTTGCTGGACGAAATCGTGCCCAGCATCGCCAAAACCTCCGACCTGGTGCAAGAGATCGCGGCGGCGTCGCAAGAGCAATCGGCCGGCGTCAGCCAAGTCAACAACGCCATGAACCAAATGAACCAAATCACCCAGCAAAACGCCTCGGCCAGCGAAGAGTTAGCGGCGACGGCGGAAGAAATGACCGGCCAGTCCGAACAACTGCAGTCGCTGATGGCGTTCTTCAAAATCGGCCGCGGTGGTAGCGGCGCGGCGCGGCGCTCCCCAAAAGCCTCGCGGCGGGTGGAAAAGGTAAAACCGGTTTCGCATTCGAGCCCTGACTACGAAGGCGAGGCGGAATTCGACATGAGCCAATTCGAACGTTTCTAAGGGGGTGGGCATGGGGGCGATCGCGACTACATCCAACCAGTTGCCGACGGCAGCCGGATCTCTGGCTGCTGCAGGCCAATATTTGACGTTTGTGCTAGGCGGCGAGGTTTATGCACTGGGGATTTTGAATATCAAGGAAATTATCGATTACGGCCAACTCACCGAAGTGCCGATGATGCCGTCGTTCGTGCGTGGCGTGATTAATTTGCGCGGCAGCGTGGTGCCGGTTATCGACTTGATGGCCAGATTCGGCAAAGGCGTTACGCAAATAGCCAAACGCACCGGGATTGTTATTGTCGAAACTGCCGTCGGCGAGCATGATGAGGGGCATAACCAGGATATCGGCATTATTGTCGACGCGGTGAACGAGGTGGTGGACATCGGTCCGCAAGATATTGAGCCGCCACCCAGTTTCGGCACCGGTATCCGACCGGATTTCATTAGCGGTATGGCGAAACGGGATAACCGCTTCGTGATTTTGTTGAATGTCGGCAAAGTGCTTTCGGTGGATGAGATGGCGGACTTGGGGCAGACCGTTTTCGGACTTGCCCCGGAAGGAACAGGAGAATGAGGGGGATGGTAATGGCCGCCACTAACCATTTGTCCGGCACTGCTCCCGTCTTGCATCAGCATGAATTCGCCTGGATCAGGGACTTCCTCTACAAGCGCGCCGGAATCGTGCTGAACGATAACAAGCAGGCGATGGTGGTGGGGCGCTTGGAGAAGCGACTGCGGCACCACGGTTTGGACAGCTATACCGAATATTTCCGTCTGTTCGGCCGGCCGGGCTTCGAAAACGAAACCACCATGGCGATCGATTTGTTGACCACGAACGAAACCTATTTTTTCCGCGAACCCAAGCATTTCGATTTCCTGACCCAGCATATTCTGCCGCAACATTCGTCTGGCCGGACATTCCGGGTCTGGAGCGCAGCGAGTTCCAGCGGCGAGGAGGCTTATACCATGGCGATGCTACTAGCCAATCAAACCCGGTTCGGCCAGTGGGAAATTGTCGGAACCGATATCTCCAATCGGATCTTGGAAAAGGCTCGGCGCGGCCTATATCCGAACCATGGGGCGGAAAAGATTCCGCAAGCGCTGTTGAAGAAATATTGCTTGAAAGGTACCGGCGATTTCGACGGCTATTTTTTGATCGATCCGGCGTTGCGCAAGCGCGTCAAGTTCGTTTACGCCAATCTGATCGGTAACTTGCCTAACTTGGAAATGTTCGATGTGATTTTTCTACGTAACGTGATGATCTACTTCGACATGGAAACCAAGCAGCGTTTGCTGGAACGTATCACCAACTACCTGTTGCCGGGCGGCTACTTTTTCGTCAGCCATTCGGAGTCGCTAAACGGCATGAAGACCGATTTGCAAATCGTTACGCCGTCCATCTACCGCAAGGCGGCGAACGCTTGAATTCGGGCGCGGCATGAACAAGCCGGAATTCTTTCTAGAGATATTTTTACAGCCGGGCGAGCTGTATTTTGGCGACAGAGAGACTAGGATTAGGACGGTTTTGGGGTCGTGCGTGGCGATCACATTGTGGCACCCGAAATTGTATATCGGCGGTATGTGCCATTTCATGCTGCCGGGAAACCGCAGGCTGAATCGTCGCAAGGGACTTGATGGGCGTTATGCCGACGATGCGTTGTTGATGTTTATGGATGAGTTGAGAGAATCAAACACGGCGCCGAAGGATTACGAAGTGAAAATGTTTGGTGGCGGTGACCAGTTTCCTGGGCAAACTCAATCGGATCGAATTAGCGTACCGGACAGCAATGTGATAGCCGGCAGAACCTTGTTGGCCCATCACGGATTCAAAATTAAAGCCGAACACTTGGGCGGTACCGGCCACCGAAATGTGATTTTCGATTTGTGGAGCGGGCACGTCTGGATGCGGCACGTTTCGAAAGGGTTGGAGCGGGTGCGGGCATGAACGGAAAAAAAATCAGGGTGCTGATCGTCGACGATTCGGCGGTAGTGCGCCAAGTGTTGACTCAGTTATTAAACAAGTCGGCCGACATCGAAGTCATCGGTTCGGTATCGGACCCGATCTTCGCGATGGCTAGAATGAATCAGGATTGGCCGGATGTGGTCGTGTTGGACGTGGAAATGCCGCGGATGGACGGCATTACTTTTCTGAAAAAGATCATGTCGGTGCGGCCGACGCCGGTGGTGATTTGTTCGACCCTCACAGAAAAAGGTGCCGAAACCACGATGCAGGCCTTGTCGGCGGGTGCTACCGGCATCGTCACTAAGCCCAAGGCCGGCTTGAAAGCCTTTTTGGAAGACGATAGCGGCGACATTGTGCATGCGGTGAAAGCGGCAGCCATGACCGATATGCGGCGGATGAAGGCGATGACGATGGCGTCTCACGCCCGGCCAGCGAAACCGTTGGAAGTTACCCCGGCTGCCGCTGGCGCTCAAGCGTCGGCGATGGCGGCGACCACCGACCGCTTGGTGGCCATCGGCACATCCACCGGCGGAACCCAGGCTTTGGAAGTAGTGTTGACCCAGTTGTCGCGGATCGCGCCGGGTATCGTTATCGTGCAGCATATGCCGGAAAAATTTACCGACGCCTTTGCCGCGCGCTTGAACGGCATCTGCGAAATAGAAGTCAAGGAGGCGGTCAGTGGCGACCGGGTTATCCCCGGCCGTGCCTTGATCGCACCGGGCGGCAAACATATGACGGTCAAACGCAGCGGAGCGCAATACGTGGTCGAAGTCCAGGACGGCCCGTTGGTGAATCGGCACCGGCCGTCGGTCGACGTGCTGTTCCGCTCGGTGGCGAAATGGGCCGGCAAGAATGCGTTGGGCATCATCATGACCGGGATGGGCGACGACGGCGCGCGCGGCCTGAAAGAAATGCTGGCGGCTGGCGCCCGTACTGCCGGCCAGGACGAAAAAACGTGCGTCGTGTACGGTATGCCCAAGGAAGCGGTGAAATTGGGTGCGGTGCAACAGGAACTGCCATTGCAGGCAATTGCGAGCCTGATCGAGCAATACGGCAAGTAATTCGTTTCAAAAAACTCAAATTCCGCCGCCGTCTCGGTCATAATTGGCTTTTTATTTCCGGGGGCCGTCATGCGTTATTTACATACGATGGTGCGGGTGAAAGATCTCGCCGAATCGCTCGACTTTTACTGCAACAAATTAGGTCTGGCCGAGGTTCGGCGCATGGAAAGCGAAGCCGGGCGCTTTACTCTGGTGTATTTGGCGGCACCGCAAGACCGGCAAAGCGGTACAGGGAACGATGCACCGCTGCTGGAGCTGACTTACAACTGGGATACGGAAGATTACGGCGGCGGCCGCAATTTCGGCCATGTGGCGTTCGAAGTGGACGATATCTACGCAATCTGTCAAAAGTTGGCCGATCAAGGCGTTACCATCAATCGGCCGCCGCGCGACGGCTACATGGCTTTCATTCGTTCTCCGGACCAGATTTCCATCGAGTTGCTGCAAAAAGGCGCTGCATTGCCGCCGCAAGAGCCTTGGGCGTCTATGGCGAATACCGGCGTTTGGTAAGGCATAGGCCGTTGCTACCGTTAAGCCTGTACATTCATTTTCCGTGGTGTATCCGCAAATGCCCCTATTGCGACTTCAATTCGCACGCCGTTAAAGAGCCGATTCCGGAGCAACTTTATATCGACGCCTTACTGGCCGACTTGCGGTCGGACTTGAGTTTGCTGGCGACGCAGCGCGAAATCGGCAGTATTTTCATGGGCGGCGGAACCCCCAGCTTATTTACGCCGGACGCGCTCGATCGCTTGTTTGTCGGGATAAGGCAGCAGGTCGAATTGGCCGCGGATTGCGAGATTACGCTGGAAGCCAATCCGGGAACCTTCGAGAGCGCCAAATTTGCCGAATTCCGGGCCTTGGGCATCAATCGCCTGTCCATTGGCATCCAGACCTTTTCCGATCGTCACTTGCAAATCCTAGGGCGGGTGCATTCCGCCGCAGAAGCCGCTGCAGCGGTGGAGATTGCAGCAAAGGCCGGATTCGACAACTTCAATCTGGACCTGATGTTCGGTTTGCCGGAACAAACTCCCGAACAGATGCTGGCCGACGTGCAAACCGCGATCGATCTGGCGCCGACGCATATTTCGTTTTACCAGTTGACGCTGGAGCCCAACACCTACTTCCACAAATTTCCGCCCAGTTTGCCGGACGGCGATGCGATATTCTCCGCACAGAAACGCTGCCAGCAATTAATGGCCGACCACGGCTTCCGTCAATATGAAGTTTCGGCTTACGCCAAACCCGGCCGGGAATCGCGGCATAACAAAAACTATTGGCAATTCGGCGATTACCTCGGCATCGGTGCCGGCGCCCATGGCAAAATCAGCCGAAGTTTGCCCGCCGACATTGTGCGTACCGTCAAGCCGAAAAGCCCGGAGCAGTATTTGCGCGGCGGATGGGCCGCAAAACCGGAACCGATTGCGGTAAAACAGTTGCCGCTGGAATATTTGATGAACCAATTGCGCCTGAAGGCCGGCTTCGATTTGGCGCAGTTTCATGCCGCAACCGGTTTGGCTGAACCAAGCTTGCAACCTGGTTTGGCGATTTGTCTGGAACATGGCTTGTTAAGCCGCCAAGAAACGCGCTACACCTGCACGGAGCGGGGTTGGGATTTGCTGGATCTGGTCCTAGAAAAATTTATCGATTAGTGGGGCACGGTTATAATGAGCGCTATTTGATTTTGTAACATTCCCATCATGCTCGATTACCAGAAACAGTTTATTCAGTACGCCTTGGATTGCGGAGTGCTGAAGTTCGGCGAATTTCAATTAAAGTCGGGGCGGATCAGCCCTTATTTTTTCAATACCGGTTTGTTCAATACCGGCGCCCAACTCGACCAGCTAGGCCGGTTTTACGCGCAGACGCTGATTAATGCCGGCGTAGAAGTCGACGTGTTATACGGCCCGGCCTATAAGGGCATCCCGTTGGTCAGTACGACGTCGATCGCTTATTCCCGGTTGAAAGCCGACATCCCGTTTGCCTTCAACCGCAAGGAAGCCAAAGACCATGGCGAGGGCGGCACGCTGGTCGGTGCGCCGCTGCAAGGCAAGGTCTGGATTCTGGACGATGTGATTACCGCCGGGACTTCGGTGCGCGAATCGGTGGATATCATTGGCGCCGCCGGCGCGACCGTTGCCGGCGTCGTGATTGCGTTGGACCGCCAGGAAAAGGGCCAAAACGAGTTGTCGGCGGTGCAGGAAGTGTCGGCCCAATTCGGCGTACCGGTATTGGCGATTATCGGTTTGGCCGACATCATCGAGTTTATCGCTCAAGACCCGGCTTTTGCCGACAAATTGCCGGTGATTCGCGCTTACCGCCAACAATACGGAATTTGAGCCGCGACGCGCGCTACCGGCTAATGCTTGTGGATTATTGGTCTACACTTAGCCGTTACTATCAGCCCCCATATTGAGTACAGTCAGCACAAAGGCGAGCCATGAGAAATCTGGAATTTAAAGATCAGTTGCACGAGTACACGCATTGGCGCGAACAACTGATTCAGGGCATCGAGATGTATCGCGACTGGCGTAATCGCTACCGGTTCAACGATCCGCAAAGTACCGATACCTTGCTCAACATTTTGCAGGGCTTGCATAACGACCGCGTGACGTTGGCGTTCGTCGCCGAGTTTTCCCGCGGCAAGACCGAATTGATCAATTCGCTGTTTTTTGCCGAAACCGGCGTGCGTTTGCTGCCCTCCTCGCCGGGGCGCACTACGATGTCGCCCACCGAATTGTTTTGGGACGAAAAAGGCGGCAGTTACATCCGACTGTTGAATATCGAAAGCCGCTTGGAAGACATCTCGCTGATGGACTACAAGCGCAACCCGGACCGCTGGACCCAGATCGATTTGAACTGTGATTCCCCGACCCAGATGCAGGAAGCGTTCCGCGAGTTGATCGCGACGAAAAAGGTATCTAAGGATGTGGCCGACAAGCTCGGACTCTGGAACGAGCGCGAAGCCGCCGAGCAGGGCATCATCAATCCGGAATTCGTCGAAGTTCCGTGCTGGCGTCACGCTATGATCAGTTTCCCGCATCCGTTGTTGAAAGAGGGTTTGTGCATTTTGGACACTCCGGGCCTGAACGCGTTAGGCACCGAGCCGGAGTTGACCTTGAGCATGCTGCCGAGCGCCCAGGCTATCGTCTTCGTGTTGGCGGCCGACACCGGCGTGACCAAGAGCGATTTGGAAATGTGGAAGAGCCACGTCTGCAGTTCGCGCGGAAACCGCCGCCAGGGCTTGGCCGTGGTGATGAACAAGATCGACTCGATGTGGGACGATTTGGCCGGCGAAACCGGGTACGAGGCCGCGATCCAAAAGCAGATCGAGACTTCGGCGATGATCCTGAATCTGGAAAAAGAGGTTATCTTCCCGGTCTCGGCCAAGCAGGCGCTGCTCGCAAAAGTTAAAGGCGACGATGCTTTGCTGGAAAAGAGCCGGCTGCGGCAACTCGAGAATTACCTGTCCGAAGATATTTTGAATCAACGCCGCGATATTCTGAAAGGCGTGGTGGATAAGGAAATCGGTTTCCTGATCAGCGAGTCGGTCAAGTTGATGGAGGCCAAGATCAACCATGCCCAGAAGCAGTTGGAAGAGTTCAAGCAGGTTGATTTCGAAAACCAGGAATTGACCGGCAAGTTGATGGCGGAAACCCGCGACCGGCAAAACGCCTATATGGCCAACATCGAAAACTTTCAGGCCAGCCGGAAAGTGTTTGCCGTGCAGGCGAAAATGCTGATCGATTCGTTCGCCAAGGAAAAGATCGACGAGATCATTCGCCGTACCAAGGAGGACATGAGCAAAAGCCTGACCACCTACGGCATGAAACAGAACATGCGCAAGCTGTTCGACGAATTGCGCGATTTATTGCAGGATTCGGTGGATTTAACCGAAGAAACTCGGCGCCTGATCAAGGCTATTCATAAGAAATTCCAGGATGAATACGGCTTCAAGGAAATCGAGCCGCAATTGTTCTCGATCAAACAGCACCAATTCGAATTGGAGCAGATTTTCGAGGAAGGCGAAGCGTTCCGCAACAGCGCCAGAACCACAATGACCGAGCAAAGCATCGTGGTCAATAAGCTCTACAACACTTTGATCGCCAAGGCGCGCAACATACTGCAGCAGGCGCAACGCGATGCGATAACCTGGAGCAACAGCGTGTTATCGCCGTTAATGCACCAGATCAAAGACCATAAAAGACAGATCGAAAGCCGATTGGTCATGTTGCGCAAGATCAACGAGTCCAAAGGCGGTTTGGCGGAAAGTATCGCCCAACTGGAAGCCGAGTTGGGGCCGTTGCAAGCCCAGTACCAGGAGTTGCTGGATATCATGAAATCCGTGCATTTGGAGCCTGCGGACTAGCCGGTCTGGCGTTTCGCCAGGCCTTTACCATTCGATTCTGCTCGCGTTGAGCAAATCGTGGAGCCGCTGCCAGTCGAATAGCGGGCCAGGATCCTCCTTGCGTTGCGGGGCAATGTCGCTATGACCGGCAATCCTTTGCGCGGATAAGCCGGGATATGTCGCCAGCAGGGCTGTAACCGCGTCGGCCAATTTCGCGTACTGCGCATCGGTATAGGCTTGCGTGACCGAGCCTTCCAATTCGATCCCGATAGAGAAATCGTTGCAGCGTTCGCGGCCCCGATAATTCGAAACACCGGCATGCCAAGCTCGGCGGTTGAATGGAACGTACTGGCGGATACTACCGTCGCGGCGGATCAGCAAGTGTGCCGATACCTGTAACTGGTGGATCTCCCGGAAATAGGGATCGGCGTTAGGATCGAGCCGGTTACAGAACAACTGATCAATATACGGCCCGCCGAATTGTTCCGGTGGCAAACTGATGCAATGAATCACCAGCAGCGTGATGTCTTGTGCGTCGGGCCTGTCGTCGCAATTCGGGGACGGGACTTGGTGGGCTTGATCCAGATAATGGTCTTGGATTTTCATCGTTGTCGCTCCGGCAATCGCAGCATTGTACCGCGCCCGGATAGGCCACGGCCGTCCGGCTTTGTTTATAATGCTGCCATCGTTTCAGACCGCCAGCCACACCATGCAACCAAACCCTGCAGAAATAGAGCGCTATTTAGCCGAAGATATCGGCGACGGCGATTTGACCGCTAAAATCGTTCCGGAAGCGATACAGGCCAGCGCAACCGTTATTACCCGCGAGGGCATGGTGGTGTGCGGTACTGCTTGGTTCGATGCCGTGTTCGAACGGCTCAGCCCGCAGTTGGCGATCGAATGGCTATGTAGCGACGGCGATTGGGCGGCCGCCGATACGGTGCTGTGCCGTCTGAGCGGCCCGGCCAGGGCTCTGTTGACTGGCGAGCGCACTGCGCTGAATCTGCTGCAAACGCTGTCCGCCACCGCCAGCGTCGCCCGCGAATATGCGAATGCGGTGGCCGGCACCGGCTGTAAAGTGTTGGATACGCGCAAAACCTTGCCCGGATTGCGGCTGGCGCAAAAGTACGCAGTGCAGTGCGGCGGTTGTTTCAATCACCGGATCGGCTTGTTCGACGCCATTTTGATCAAGGAAAACCATATTTTGGCCGCCGGGTCCATTGCAGAAGCGGTGCGTGCCGCCAGGAGCCAGGCAAACGTGCCGGTAGAGGTGGAGGTTGAAAACTTGTACGAGTTCGAGCAGGCTTTGCTGGCAAAGCCGGATCGGGTGATGTTGGACAACTTTAGCTTGCCGGACTTGGTAGTGGCGGTTAGCCGCAATCAGGGGCAAGTCGAATTGGAAGCTTCCGGCAATATCACGCTGCAAAACATCCGTAGCGTCGCTGAAACCGGAGTCGATTTTATTTCGATCGGCGCACTGACCAAAAATATCAAAGCAGTGGATTTATCGATGCGCATCGATATGCGCATCGGCTAATCCGGTCTTGCAAGCGCACTCAGCTGACAGCGTTCAACATCTCGTTTTCATAGAGTCGCAATTTTTTCCAGTTGGCAAATTTGCTGTCGTCGAATTGAGCGTCGTGGTCGATGGCGTGTTCGTAGCAGCTACGGAACAGGCGGGCGGTTCTGAAGGCATGTAATTCGTCATCCGCAGTTACTGTTTCGACGTTGCCGACCTGGAAGGTTTTATTGCGCGACTTGCCGTCTTTCACCCAGAACACCGTGTAGCAAAGATAACTTTTGTCCTTGCGGTGGTCGAATTTAATGGTTCTGGAAACGCCAGTCACTCCGGTCGTGGTTTTGTTTTTCGGCGGTTTCAGAAAGCGGGTTTTACTGCCTTTAAGTACGACCAACATCTGGTCGCGCCAAGTGATGGCCGCCTTCAGCGATTTGGTTTTGCTGCCCCACAACTTGTGGGAAAAATAGCGGCTGCTTTCTTTGCCGCGGCGGACGATACGGACTTGGAAGCCGAATGCGTCGGGTTCAGTGATGTGTTTTACTTTTGCCATACGTCGTAAACCAGGTGTTTGACAACAGCCCGCATAGAGGTGAATAACAATGTACGCAGACCGTCTGTTATTTATGTAAGCCGTGGATTACACGTTAGCGCGAAATTTACTGTCTTGCAAGCGGAATTTGCGGGGATTATTAGGCGATTACCAACTAATTTAGTGTAGAATAGGGTTCAGCCTTCTCGCAGAGGCGGAAAAAATGTCTTAACCTTCTGTTTTATAAATAAATATGGAGAAAAATCGATGAGCGTTTTAGTAGGTAAGCAAGCCCCTGATTTTACAGTTCCTGCGGTGTTGGGCGACGGCCAAATTGTTGACTCTTTCAGCTTTTCTGAAGCAACTCGCGGCAAATATGCGGTACTTTTCTTCTATCCGCTGGACTTTACTTTCGTTTGCCCCAGCGAATTGATTGCTTTGGACCACCGTATCGACGAATTCAAAAGTCGCGGCGTCGAAGTCATCGGTGTTTCCATCGATTCACACTTCACTCACAACGCCTGGCGTAACACTCCGGTCAACCAAGGCGGTATCGGCCCGGTCCGTTATACCCTGGCGGCCGACCTGAAACATACGATCGCACAAGACTACGATGTCGAATCCGCTATCGGCGTGGCTTATCGTGGTAGCTTCCTGATCGACAAGTCCGGTGTTGTTCGTCACCAAGTGGTTAACGACCTCCCTCTGGGCCGTAACTTCGACGAAATGTTGCGCATGGTGGACGCGCTGCAATTCCACGAAGAGCACGGCGAAGTCTGCCCGGCCGGCTGGAACAAAGGCGACGCCGGTATGAGCGCCAACCCAGCGGGTGTGGCTGAATATCTGAGCAAAAATGCTGACAAATTGTAAGCATTAGCCGGCATCGGAAAACGGGGCGTATCGTTGCGGCGATACGCCTTTTTTTTGGCCGACAAAATAGCAGAGGCGACAGTGCTATAGCATAAATGAGGGGCAACTCCTGCCGGAATATTGTCTGTCGATACGGCCGGTGCTAAGGTGTCGACAATGGCATTCGACTTAACTCAACCGCAATCAGCCGATGGCGCAAATTACCGGAATACTGCTAGCGGCGGGCGCGAGTCGGCGCTTCGGCGGCAATAAACTCAGTCATACGCTTCCCAGCGGCTTAGCCGTTGCCGAGCAAGCCTGCCGCAATTTAGCCCAAGCGGTGGATCGGGTGTTGGCGGTGGTGCGTCCAGGGGCTGACGGCGTTGCTGCGATGCTGGAAGCGGCTGGGGCTCGGGTAGTCGTTTGCGAGGGCGCCGATAGCGGCATGGGTGCCAGCCTGGCTTGCGGGATTGCCGCCGGCGCTAGTGCCGATGCCTGGCTGGTCGCTTTGGCAGACATGCCTTGGATTGCGCCGCAAACCGTTGCTTTGGTAGCGGATGCGTTGCGAAACGGCGCGGCAATTGTTGCGCCCTGCCGGGAAGGTCGGCGCGGCCACCCGGTCGGATTTGCCAGGCATTTGGCCACCGATTTGCTCGCTTTGCACGGCGATAACGGTGCGAAAAGCGTGATCGAGCGGCACAGTTCGCAATTGCAATTGGTCGAAGTCGCCGATCCAGGTATTCTGCGCGACGTTGATATGCCAACCGATCTTGTCCAAGTATAAATAACAGCGTGATTCTCGACATACTCGATCTGCAACTTTTGTTGCGCGAACAACGCCGGCCTTACGCGTTGGCCACGGTCACCGAAATTTTGGGCTCTTCGTCGGCAAAGCCGGCGGCGAAAGCGTTGTTGGATCACAACGGTCAGGTCCTGGTCGGGTGGGTTGGCGGCGGATGTGCGCAGTCCATGGTGGCCCGAGCCGCATTGGAGTGTCTGAAAACCGGAGAACCGTGCGTGATCGATATCGATTTAAACGACGAAATATTCGGCGCCGGCATGCCTTGCGGTGGCGCGATGCGGGTGTACGTGGAGCCGGTGCTGCCCAAGCCGCAACTGTGGTTGCTGGGCCACGGCCGCATCGTCGAGGCGGTTTGCGAATTTGCCCATCGGCTTGGCTTCGACGTGATCGTCGACGATCCGCAAGCGTCCACCGACCGCTTTCCGGCTGCGACCAAGCTAATCGACGATGATCTCAGGTATCGGCAACTCCAACCCGGCCCCGGCGATTTCGTCGTGATCGCCACTCACCACAAGGGCGATTACGATGCGCTGAGCCAAGCTTTGCATTCCGAAGCGTGTTACATCGCCTTGGTTTCCAGTCGCAAACGGGCAAAGTTGGTGCTGGATCGATTGGCTGGCGAGGGCTTCCCGCAAGCTGCATTGGCCAAAGTCAGGGCTCCGGCCGGATTGGATTTGGCAGCGAAATCGCCGGAAGAGATCGCGTTGTCCATCGTCAGCGAAATGGTCGCGATTCGCCGCGGCGGCAGCGGCTTGCCGCTGAGTCGGGCACTAGCGCCGGCCTGATCCGCCGACCTTTACCGGTCGCAAACCGGCGTGTAACATCCTCGGCCAATTCCGGTCTAGCTACGATTGTTAACGCATCCAACGAACCCAGGGGAGCGCCAGATGACCATACTCAACATCAACGGCAAAAGCCGAAAAACCCGTTTGCCTCCCGACACGCCGTTATTGTGGCTGTTACGCGACGAATTGGGTTTGACCGGCACTAAGTTCGGTTGCGGTATCTCGATGTGCGGAGCCTGTACCGTGCATATGGACGGCCAGCCGGTCCGCGCTTGCGTGACGCCGATTTCGGCCGCAGAGGGCAAAGCCATCGTTACCATAGAGGCCATAGCTCAGGACGCCGTCGGCAAGAAGGTGCAGGATGCCTGGCTGGATTTATGCGTGCCCCAATGCGGATATTGCCAATCGGGCCAGATCATGGCCGCGACGGCGTTGCTGAAGCAAAAGCCGCAGCCCGACGATGCCGACATCGATAAAGCCATGAGCGGCAATATCTGCCGTTGCGGTACCTACCCTAGAATCAGGGCCGCGATAAAGCAGGCCGCTGCTAAAACGGAGGTGCAGCCATGAACCGCTTGGCTCAGGATTTTGAGACTGCCGGCAGCGGCCCGGCGGCGGGAAGCGACTTAGAAATCGCTAACGTCAGCCGCCGCGAATTTTTGAAGGATTTAGCCTTGACCGGTTTGGTGTTGGCGGTCGGCATGCCGCAGCTTGTGCAAGCCGACGAAACCGCCGCACCGGCGCAAGCCGAAAAATTCGGCGCCGAGGCGATGCCGCACGGTTGGGTCGACAACCCTTTGATATTCGTCGCGATTGCCGCCGACGGCGCCGTGACCATCGTCTGCCACCGCTCGGAAATGGGCCAGGGGGTGCGCACCAGTCTGCCGATGGTGGTCGCCGACGAAATGGAAGCCGATTGGGAGCGGGTCAAGGTGGTGCAAGCGCCCGGCGACGAGGCGCGCTTCGGCAACCAGGATACCGACGGCTCGCGCAGCACCCGCCACTTTTTTCAGCCGATGCGCCGGGTTGGCGCCGCCGCCCGGCACATGCTGGAAACCGCAGCGGCCCGACATTGGCGGGTGGCGATCAGCGAAGTGCGGGCCGAGCGCCACGCCGTTTTGCATATACCGACCGGCCGCACCCTGGATTACGGCGCATTGGCCAAGGCTGCCGCGAAATTGCCGGTACCGGCGCGCGATAGCCTGCGCTTGAAAACTGCCGACCAGTTTCGTTACATCGGCAAGGGCAAGCAAGGTTTGTACGACGGTCGGGACATCGTGTCCGGCGCGGCGCAATACGGTATCGATATTCATTTGAAAGATATGCTGTATGCCGTTGCCGCGCGGCCGCCGGTGCTGGGCGGTAAAGTGGTGAGCTACGACGCCAGTGCGGCCATGAAAGTCCCCGGTGTGGTTAAAGTCGTGGAATTGCCGAGCAGTCCGTTGCCGGCCGATTTCAATCCGCTGGGTGGCGTTGCGGTGATCGCGCGCAATACCTGGGCGGCAATCCAGGGTCGTAAGGCCTTAACGATCGAATGGGACCACGGGCCGCACGCCGTTTACGATTCGGCCGCGTACAAGGCCGAACTGGAAGCTGCGGCCAGGGCGCCGGGCAAAGTGGTGCGGAACGAGGGCGACGTCGATGCTGCGTTGCAAAATGCGGCCAAACGCCTGGAAGCCGAATATTACGCGCCGCATCTGGCGCAGGCGCCGATGGAGCCGCCGGCTGCGACGGTGCGTATCGCCAACGGCGCCTGCGAAGTCTGGACCTGCACCCAAGCGCCGCAACTGACTCGCGAGCGCGTCGCCAAATGGTTGAAATTGCCGGTGGCGAAAGTCACGGTGCACGTCACGCTGCTTGGTGGCGGATTCGGCCGCAAGTCCAAACCGGACTACGTGATCGAAGCGGCTTTGTTGTCCAAGGCAATGCGCGGCAAGCCGGTGAAGATGACCTGGACTCGCGAAGACGATCTGCGCCATTCCTATTTTCATACCGTGTCGCTGGAGCGGCTGGAGGCCGGCCTGGATGCCGCCGGCAAGCCGGTGGCGTGGCTGCACCGCACCGCGGCGCCGTCGATCTCGTCGACCTTCGGACCCGACAGCAAGCAACAAATGCCGGTGGAACTGGGCATGGGCGTTATCAATAATCCGTTCGCGATTCCGAATTTGCGGATCGAGAATCCGCCGGCCGCCGCCCATACCCGGATCGGCTGGTTTCGTTCGGTGTCGAATATCCCGCGCGCGTTCGCGATTCAATCCTTCGTCGCCGAACTGGCCGCCGCGGCCGGACGAGACCACCGCGATTTTCTGCTGGAGCTGCTTGGCCCGGATCGCCGGATCGATCCGCACGACCTGAAAGACATGTGGAACCAGGGCGAATCACCGGTTCTGTATCCGCTGGATACCGGTCGTTTGCGGCGGGTGATCGAAACCGCGACCCGCGAGTCCGGCTGGGGCCGGCCGGCTCAAGCCGGCCGCGGTTTGGGTTTGGCGGCGCATTACAGCTTCGTTACCTACGTGGCGGTGGTGGCTGACGTTGCCGTCGACGCCGGCGGCAGGCTCAGTATCCCGCGGGTGGATATCGCCGTCGATTGCGGGCCGCAAGTCAATCCGGAGCGGATTCGCTCGCAATTGGAGGGGGCCTGCATCATGGGTGTCAGCTTGGCGACGCTGGGCGAAATCAGCTTCAAGGACGGTGCGGTGGTACAGGATAATTTCCATGCCTACCAATTGACCCGGATCGACGACGCCCCGCGCGAAATTCGGGTGCATTTGCTGCCATCGGCGGAATACGACACCCCGCTCGGCGGCGTCGGCGAACCCGGCGTGCCGCCGATTGCGCCGGCCTTGTGCAATGCGATTTTCGCCGCCACCGGCCAGCGCATCCGCCAGTTACCGATTCGCGACCAATTGTTGAAGGATTGAAGCGCTAGCGGTTGCGGTCCAGTTTGCGGTAGCCGATCGCTTCGCTGAGATGGGGAATTTCGATTGCCTTTGCGTCGGCCATGTCGGCGATGGTGCGGGCCAGTTTCAGGATGCGATGGTAGGCGCGATGCGACAGGCCGAATTTCTCCATCGCCTGCTCCAGCAATTGGTGGCCGGCGTCCGTTAGTTTGCATACGGCTTTGACTTCGGCGGCGGTCAGTGCCGCGTTGGGCTTGCCGCTGCGGGCATCAGCGATTTGCCGGGCCGCGACCACCCGGCGGCGGATGGTTTCGCTGCGCTCTTCACCATCTGCCGCACCTTTGCGCAACATTTCCAGCGAAACTCGCGGCACTTCCAGGTGCATGTCGATCCGGTCCAGCAACGGCCCGGAGACTCGCGCCCGGTAGCGGGCGACTTGTTCCGAGGTGCAGCGGCAGCGGCCGGAGGCATCGCCCAGATAGCCGCACGGGCAGGGGTTCATCGCCGCAATCAGTTGGAATCGGGCCGGAAAATCGGCTTGGCGATTGGCGCGGGATATCGTGATATGGCCGGTTTCCAGCGGTTCGCGCAACACTTCCAGCACTTTGCGGTCGAATTCGGGCAGTTCGTCCAAAAACAGCGCGCCGTTATGCGATAGCGAAATTTCGCCGGGTTTGGGGTTACTGCCGCCGCCGACCAGGGCCGCGGCCGAGGCGGTATGGTGCGGTGCCCGAAACGGCGGTTGCCGCCAACGGCCGATATCCAGGCCATGGTCGCTGATCGAGGCGAGCGCGGCGGTTTCCTGGGCTTGTTGTTCGGTCAATTCCGGCAGAATGGTCGGCAGTCGCGCCGCCAACATGGATTTGCCGGTGCCTGGCGGGCCGAGCATCAGCAGGTTATGCTGACCGCTGGCCGCGATTTCCAACGCCCGCTTTACATGGTATTGGCCGTGAACGTCGGCAAAGTCGACGCTGAAGGTCGCGGCGGCGCTGCTTGTGCTTTCGGCGGGTGGCTCGATCGGTTTATTCCCGCTCAAATGCGCGCAAACTTCCAGCAAATGTGCGGCTGGCAGCAAGCCGGCGTCTTTGATCAAAGCCGCCTCGGCAACGCAGCCAACTGGCAGAATCAGTTGCCTATGCGCGTCGCGGCACTGGATCGCCACTGGCAGGGCGCCGGGTATCGGCCGCAGCTCGCCGCCCAGCGACAATTCGCCGATGCACTCGTATTCGGCCAACGAATTTTTCGGGATCTGGCCGGACGCGGCCAAAATTCCCAAGGCGATAGCCAAATCGAAGCGGCCGCCTTCTTTGGGCAGGTCGGCCGGTGCCAGATTGACCGTGATGCGTTGGATCGGAAATTCGAAATGCGAGTTGACGATGGCGCCGCGCACCCGATCCTTGCTTTCCTTTACCGCAGTTTCCGGCAAGCCGACGATGTTCAGCGTCGGCAAACCGTTGCTGACGTGGACCTCCACGGTTACCAACGGCGCGTCGATGCCGGACCGGCCCCGGCTGTAAACCACGGCCAGCGACATCGCTTATTCTGGCGACAGGCGCTGTTCCAGTTCGGCGACGCGTTTTTCCAATTCTTCGAGGCGGGCGCGGGTTTTCGCCAATACGGATTTTTGCACCTCGAATTCTTCGCGGCTGACTAGATCCAGTTTGGCCAAACCGCTTTGCAGCAAGGCGTGGACGTTTTTTTCGACATCGTCCTTCAGGTTGGTCAAACCGGGCGGAATGGCGCCGGCGATACGCTCGGCTAGGTTGTCAATGGCTTTGGGATCGAACATGGTCATCACTCTTGGTCAATAAAGGGGTTGGGTGTCGGTAAATGGTCTCGGCAAATCTTGTCGGTATCATCGCGGTCCAGCGGTTGTTCGGTCAAGCCGCATTGGTAATGGTGCTGTTCCACTTGGAAATAATGGCAGGAGCGGCATAAACCGAAACTTTTGGATTGGTTGACTTTTTGCAATAAGCCTAGCGCATTTTGCAAAGCCTCGCCGACGCTGTCCACTTCCTGGCGGCTGATGCGCGATTCGGCTTGCTTGAAGATATCCAACGGTCTCAGTTCATCGATCAAGCGTTTGCCGGCGGCGGTCAAACTTAGATGGAAAATGCGGCCGTCCAGCATGTCGACCGACTTTTCCAGATATTGTTTGCGTTCCAGGATTTGGATGCTTTGCGATACGGTGCCCTTGGTCAGGCCCAGATACTCGGCAACCGCGGAATGCGTATTGCTGTAGCGATTGCAGCGGGCCAAGTACTCCAGGACCTGGCCGTGAACCGGTTGTAAGCCGATGGTTGCGTATTTCCTGCGTTCTTCCGAACGCAACAGCGCGCTGATCCGCTCGATCAGCTTGAAGGTTTCTAATTCGTGCATCGGCCCGATTTTAACACAGGCCGGCCGGACAGCCTTTAACTGTGGCCGGCCTGTGTCGGATAATCGGACTAAAATCAGTCGAGTTTATCCATCCGATCGCTCCAACTCAGGTTGTCGCGGACGAAATAGCGGTATTCGGACCGCTTCTGCCGATTCAACACATACAACGAACGGCCGATGCCGCGGCGGCGGAAGCCGCCGTTTTCCTTGTCGACGATTTGGTCGCGCCAGGCGCCGAAATTGACGTAGGTGAAATTCTTGCGCGTCGGGCTGTCGATATCGGCCTCGGCTTGCAGCGGGATGTGGGTATGCCCCTCGCCGTGGATTTGAAAGCCCTGTTTCAATAAAGCTTCTTGAAAGGTTGGGAAGGCCAGCAGGTTTTTCAAACTGGCGCCGTCCTCGCTATACACCGAACTTGGCCGGACTTTTTCCAGCCAGTCCAGCACTTTCAGCACGCCGCGCACGAACTGCAATTGAATCCGCGACTGCAAAAGCGATTCGGTCAACTTCAGCCAATATCTGGCCAGCCTCAGACCCAGACGTTGCGAGCTTGGCGCGCTGGCCAGCGTGTAGTCCCAGCTCAGCCAGTCCTTCAATGCGCTGAACAACTCGTTTTCGATGATGGTGCGAACCCTGGCGTCGGTCGATGATCGGCTGGTTTCTTGCAAGATCCGGCTCACAGCGGCCGAGTTCGGTCGGTAAAGGTCCAATTCGTCCAGGATCCGCTTGATGCGTGTCAGATTCGGCGCTGTCGCCCCGGGCTCGTTGAATGCTTCAGCCAATTTGGTCTTGCTGTGCCAGATGAAGGTGGACAACACGCCGGCTGCCACCGTGTCGCCGAAACAGGCCTCGGTAAACGGCCGGTAATTAAGCTTTTGCCAGGCTTTGGCTGCCCAGCCGTCCTTGGTATTCCAGCCCGGAACATCGGCAGTCGCGCTAATCGCCAGAGAATTGCTGCGGTCGCGCCATTGGCCGTGAGTGACGAACAGCCGTAAATCGGCGTCGCCCCAGTAAAACGGCAGCCACGGCACGCTGTCGGTGGCTTTGAAACGATTGGCGTCGCCGAAATACATGTTGCCGATCCAGGCCCGGTATTCCGGTTTCAGACTGGAAACAGGCTGGCCCAGGCAGTCCTCGTAAAACCGCCGCAGCACCTCGGGATCGGCGAATATTTCCTTGTCGTGGTTGCCGAGCAATACCAGAACGTTAAGGTCCACGTTCGGGTTTTGATCCTTTAAGTCGCCGGGGAGCTGTTTCAGGTGGTAGAAAAATCCGCCCGACTGCTCTCCTTTTGCAGGTGGCCGGTCGTGTAGTAGCAAAATCCCGTCCATGATCTTGTGCAGGCATTCCTTGAATTGCGGATTGCTGCGTTGCCACGGGTAAACCCCGGCTTCAGCCCAAACCGAGGTACGGATCATATCCACGACATCGCCGTCCAATATCAGCGTCAACTCGTCGATGTCTTGATTTTGGCAAGTATCGGTCAAATCGGCGAAAAACTCCGCCCAGACCGTTTCTTCGGCACTTTGGTTACCGACCGTGCCGTCGGTGAAATGTACGTCGCTGATCACGACGCAAAGCCGGTTCGAGGCCTTGCCGGAACCGGCCGTCGCCGGCTGCAGCGTATCCAGCGTTAGTTGCAGGTCTTGTTCGGTGATTGTCATCGTTTGCTACCTCAATTCCGGTGTTTGTTCAAAAATTCGACGAAGCGCGGAAACACGTCTTGCGCGGCGTTCTTGCCCATGATCACGTCGGCATGGCCGTAATCCGGAATCACGGCCAGCTCGTGGCGGCCCGGTACGATTTTTTCCAGGCGCTGGTGGCAGACGATGTTGGAGTCGCGGAACAGGGCGTTGTCCTGGCCGGCGACCAGCAGGCACGGGGTCTGAATGTCGGCGGCATCGGCCAAGTAGTTGTCCGGCAGGCTACGGTAGCGCGGTTCGTTGGGCAGATACTTGACGGCGGTGTTGCCGGCATTGACCATTTTCAACACGTGGCGGTAGTAATTGACGGCACTGCCGCCGAACAGGTCACCGCAGCGGCGATGGGTGACGTCATGCAGATTCTCGTGTTTGTACAGCACCGGAAAACCCCAACCCCACATGAAACTCAGCATGTGGCATTCCGGCGAATCGCATTCGTGGTGGAAGGCCGAGATCGCCATCGCCAGCAATTTGCCGGCGCCGAAGCCGGGGTCGCGCCGCCAATGCGGATTCAGATAATCCACGCCCAACAGGTAATCGGCGGCCAACGGCCCCAAATACAGTTTGATTTTGGCCGGCAGCGGCACGCACGGCGTCAGCGATACGCCGTTGGCGATCAGGCTGCGGATGCCGGTCACGGCCTTGCCGAACAGGCTCATACTAAACGCCAGTGCGCCGAAACAATGGCTGATCACATGGATCCTTGCGTCCGGGCCGACGGCTTGGCGTACGGTCGAGATCGCAGCCGGCATGTCGTACAACGCCAGATCGTCGACGTTGTAACGGTGGCGTTGCAGGTTGTACGAATAGCGGTTGCTGATCCGGCCGTCCAGGGTCCAGACGTCGGTATAGCCCTGGTCCAGCAGATAGCTGGTCAGGTTGTAGTGTTCCGGCATGATGAACATGTCGCTGGCGGCAGTCAGGCCCGGAACCAAAACCACCACGTCGTTGCTCGGCGCCCGCTTGAAGCGCAACAGGCTCAAGCCCAGCCGGTCGGCGGTAGTGAACGGGTGGGTCGATATTTCGGCGTCCTTGACGCCTTCCAGCGTATACAACGGAATTTCGCGGACGAAGGCGCCCATTTTCGGCGTCAGCGCCGGTTTATAGACTTCCCACAAGGCGCCGAGGAAAAAGCCGCCGAAGCGTTCTACGGCGTGCAGCCGGTCGGCTACGCTATCGCCGCTGGCGCGGATCGTGGTCAATTGTTTGGCGAAGTCCATGATCTCGATGTGCAGGATACCGGTGGCGTAGACCTTGGCCTTGGCTTCCTGGTCGGTTTCGACGTGGCCTTTGAACAGATTGGTGAACAAGGTCGTGGTATCGGCCCACAGGTCTGGCCCGACGTTGTCCTGGATTTGTTTGGCGCCGCTCAGCGTCAGCTTTTGGCCGTTGCTGTCGGTGAAAAACAGCCGGTACAGCATTTGTTTGCGGTTAGCGTCGGCGCTGTCGACGAACAGGTTGAACACGCCCTGGTCGACAATGCGGCGGCCGCCGACCAGATCGCCCTCCACCCAGCCGATGGCGGCGGCTTGGTGGCGATCGTTTTCCAAAAAGGTATCCAGATCGTCGCTCTGGATAGTCAGATGAAACATGAAGTAATGGCCGTCGGCCTTGCCTTGGTCGTAACCGTCCTGAAACGCGGTTTGGCCCGGGCTGAGATAGCCTTTCATTTCTTCGGTGAATTCGAACGAGGTTTTTACAGTGGAGTCAGTCATGTCGGTGTCCTCTGGCGATGGGGTTATACGCCCAAGCTGGCGTCGGGTGCGATGCCGGTGATGCCTTCGGCGATCCACTCGGCGGTAGCGGAGATAGTGGCGATCGGATTGGCGCCGACTGCGCTCGGCAGGATCGAGCCGTCGGCTATGTATAGGCCTTGGTAACCGAAGGCCTGGCCGCGGCTGCGCGGGTCGGCGGAGACCACGCCTTTCTCCGCCGAGTCGGCCAGGATGCAACCGCCCAACGGGTGCACCGTTACGTTGTGTTTGACCGGCAATTCCCAAGTCGGCAACGGCAAAAACAGCTTACCTCTAATAAAGGTATTGAAGCGTTTGCCGGCGTCCAGGATGGCCTGGTAGAGGTTCATGCTGCTGTCTTGCGGCCAATCCAGGTCGATGCGGCCTTCTTGGTTCAGGGTCAAGCGGCCGTCGCCGTTATCCAAACCCATGCAGAGCAGTACGCCGCTTTTCGAAGACAGATCGTCTTTCAGGATTTCGTGTAGCGAAAATCCCAACGAACCGTTCCAGACCCCGCTGACCAGATATTTTTTCAGCCAGGCAATTAACGCCTTCGCCGCGCGGACCAGTTTGCGCAGTAAACTGGTGGGAAACGCTCCCTCGATATACCAGGCTAAAGTCGCCGGGTAGGAAGCGTCCTCCAGTATGAAGGCGCGATCGCGCTGGAAACGGTCGAACAGGTGGTAGTCGGTGTATTGGGTAATCACCGGGCCGTAGTTCGGGTCGGCTTCCTTTTTACCTTCGATTGCGAACGACAGAAAATCGCCGTTGCCGGAAAACCAGCGGCCCAGTTGCGCGCTTAATTTGGGCAAGGTGCGGTGAATGTCGCGGCAGCGCAGCAACAGCTCGTTGGTGCCGAAGGTGCCGGCCGATACGACCACGCGCCGCGCGGTAACGGTTTGCACTGTGTCTGCTTCCAAGTCGCGGAATTCGACCCGATAGCCGTATTCGCCGCCGGCTTGCGGATCGTCGCTGCCGTCGGCGCCGAGCGGGACGATTTTCTCGGCTTGGCGGTCGGTTTGGATTTGGCCGCCGTGGTGGTGTTCGCCGGCGTAGAGGTAGTTCAGGTCCAGCGTGTTTTTGGAATGGGTGTTGCAGCCGATGTCGCACTCGCCGCAATAGGTGCAGGAGGTTTGGGTGGCGCCGTAGCGGTTTTTCTCCTGGAGGCCGATGGCCAGCGGTTGCTCTCGGCCGTTGTAGCTGTAATCGTTGCCGAAAAATACGCAAATGTCGGCCAGCTTACTGGTGCGGTTGTCGTGGGCGGCGAATTCCTGAAACAGTTCGGTGCGGACGATTTTGCGGCGCGGATCGGTTTGCCAGGACGGTACCGGCCGCGCGCCCAGCACTTGCTTGGCCACCCGGTAATAAGGCTGTAACGTGTCTCGGTTTATCGCCGCGGGCCAGCCTTGTTCGAAGACGTGGGCTGGCGGCTCCAAAAACACGTTGGCGTAAATCAGCGAGCCGCCGCCTAGCCCGGCCGAAATCACCGCATCCATTTTTTTGTAGTTGCGGATGTCGAACAGCCCGCGCAATTTCTTGTCCTGAATGTGCTTGGGCCGCTTCACCGCATTGCCGTCGATGCTCCAGAAGCTGTCGGCAATTTGTTTCGGTGAGCGGGCGAAAGACGCCATCGGATAGCGCCGTCCGCGCTCCAGCAGCAAGACCTTGTTGCCCCATTTTTGCGCCAAGCGGCAAAAATTGATGGAGCCGCCGAAGCCGCTGCCGATGATGATGGCTTCGTAATCTAAATCCGGACCGGCCATTGATACCTCCTCGAGAAAGATTTTTTATTATTATTGGAATGGGCCGAGTCCGTCTGTTAACTAATTAACTTGTAAAAAGCCCAGTATTACAAAGCCTTGCACAATGGTCAGTCGACTCGGTCGAGCCAGTATAGACCAATTGGCAATTGACTTCGATGGTTAACTATGAAGCTCGCCGGCGCCGATTCCGGCCGGCGGCGCTATACTGCAGGCACGAATAGCAATCCGTCAGGAGCAAGGTATGAAAAAGATAGTGGTGGACAATCCGGTAGTGGAAATCGACGGCGATGAGATGACCAGGATTATCTGGCGTTTCATCAAGGACAAATTGATCCTGCCTTATCTGGAATTGCCGATCGAATATTACGATTTGGGCATCGAGCAGCGCGATGCCACCGACGACCAAGTCACGATCGATGCCGCCAACGCGATCAAAAAACACGGCGTCGGCATCAAATGCGCGACGATTACACCGGACGAGGCCCGAGTAAAAGAGTTCGGCCTGAAAAAAATGTACAAATCGCCGAACGGGACGATCCGCAATATCCTGGACGGTACCGTATTTCGCGAACCTATCATCTGCAAAAACGTGCCGCGTCTGGTGCCGAACTGGACGCAGCCGATTTGTATCGGCCGCCATGCCTTTGGCGACCAATATCGCGCCACCGATTTCGTCACCAAGGGCAAAGGCAAATTGACGATCAGTTTTAAACCGGACGACGGCGGCCCGGAGCAAAGCCATGAGGTCTATCATTTCGATGGCGACGGCGTGGCGCTGGCGATGTATAACACCGACGAATCGATCGCCGGTTTCGCCCGTAGTTGTTTCAACGTCGCGCTGGACCGGGGCTGGCCGCTATACCTGTCCACCAAAAACACGATCCTGAAAAAATACGATGGCCGCTTCAAAGACATTTTCGAACAGATTTACCAGGACGAATATAAAGCCCAATTCGCCGCCAAAGGTATTGTTTACGAGCACAAATTGATCGACGACATGGTCGCGTCGGCGCTGAAATGGAACGGCGCTTTCGTCTGGGCCTGTAAAAATTACGACGGCGACGTGCAATCGGATACCGTCGCCCAAGGTTTCGGTTCGTTGGGTCTGATGACATCGACGCTGGTAACGCCGGACGGCATGACGATGGAGGCAGAAGCCGCGCATGGCACCGTCACCCGCCATTACCGGCTGCACCAGCAAGGCAAGCAGACTTCGACCAATCCGATCGCGTCGATCTTCGCCTGGACCCGCGGGCTGGCCTTTCGCGGCAAACTGGATGGCAACGCCCAACTGATCGATTTTTGCCATACCCTGGAAAAGGTCTGCGTCGATACCGTCGAGTCCGGGCTGATGACCAAAGATTTGGCCGTGTGCATACACGGCGACGCGGTAGACGACTCGCAATATTTATCCACCGAGGCTTTTTTGGCGGCATTGCAAACGAATTTGGAACGCAGTTTGGCGTTGTAACCGGTTTCCGACCGGCCGAAACGGCGAAAAAATTTTTTCAGCCACGGATTTCGCCGTTTTTGCGTTATCGATTGATTTGCTTAATAAATATCGATTCGAAATTTTTTTGACTTGTTTCAGAACGTGATTCAGCACAACTAATCAGGCAAATTTCACAGTGTTTATCCGGAAAATGGTGCTATTATCGCGCGACCTGATTGGGAGTGCCGCCTTTTCGCCGTTCTGGCGATGCCGTTGCCGAACCGGGTACTGTAGCAATCCGATAAATGTTCTCCGCGGGAGTGGTTTGGCGACAAGGGGTGTTCAGGGAAAGTCCAGACTTTTCCGTAAAACCTGGCCGCCGGATAGAGGGGCTGACCGGAAACTTACAGTTGGAACGACCAACAATTTCCAGGAATCGCGCCGCCCACAGCCTCCTCGCGCTAGCAGGCTAAGGACGAATCCGAGCCTGGCTTAGCGAGACGAGACTTCATGACTTCTGCCAATCCCCACTTGCTTCATCTGAAATACCGCCCCGATATCGATGGCTTACGCGCCGTCGCGGTGCTTTCCGTCGTCGTTTTTCATGCTTTTCCCAATGGGTTGAAAGGCGGATTTATCGGTGTCGACATTTTCTTCGTTATTTCCGGTTACCTGATTTCCAGCATCATTTTTCAGAACCTGGAAAAAGGGACTTTCAGTTTTGGCGAATTCTACGCCCGCCGGGTCAAGCGCATCTTTCCTTCGCTGATTCTGGTCCTGGCCGCGAGTTACGCCTTCGGCTGGTTTGCGCTGTTTGCCGACGAATACAAAGAGCTAGGCAAGCATATCGCTGCCGGCGCCGGCTTTGTTTCCAACTTTGTGTTGTGGGGCGAAGACGGTTATTTCGATTATTCGGCGGAAACCAAGCCGCTGCTGCATTTGTGGAGCTTGGGGATAGAAGAGCAGTTTTATATCGTTTGGCCCTTTCTGATTTGGCTGGCTTGGCGGCGGAATTTCAACATATTGACCGTCACTGTTCTGGTGGCGCTGGTGTCCTTTTATCTGAACATGCGGGGGATACGCTTTGATAGCGTGGCCACGTTCTATTCGCCGCAGACCCGTTTTTGGGAGTTGTTGTGCGGCAGTATGTTGGCCTGGCTCGCGCTGTACCGGAAAGGTGCTTATGCGCCTTTCCGGGCCAAACTCGATGCCTGGTTGGCGAGCGTGGTGTATCGCGAGACGCACGAAGCGGACGGCAAGACTCTGGCCAACGCCTTGTCGTTTATCGGCTTGTTTTTGTTGGTTTACGGATTTTCCATCATCAACCGCAATTTTTACTTCCCCGGTAAATGGGCTGTGATTCCGATGCTGGGTGCGGTACTGATCATCTCGGCCGGGCCGCAAGCCTGGTTCAACCGGATTGTTTTGTCTAACCGCCTGGCGGTCTGGGTCGGCGTGATCAGTTTTCCGCTTTATCTGTGGCATTGGCCTTTACTGTCGTTTGCGCGGGTTCTGGAAACGGAAGTGCCCAGTGTCAATATACGTTTGGTCGCGGTGGCGCTGTCCGTGGTGTTGGCCTGGCTGACATACCGCTTGGTCGAGCAGCCGATACGTTTCGGCAAGGGTAATAAATCCAAAACGGTTGTGCTGATGGGGATGATGTTGATCATCGGCAATATCGGTTACTTCTCTTACTTGAAAGACGGCTTCGAGTTTCGCCAAGCCGACGCGTCCAGTAAGACCAAGTTGTTTGCAGACGTCAAAGGCACGGTGTTGTTTAATACGCCGGACGATTGGGTTGACGACATCTGCAAAGCGGAATTGGGCGCCAGTTACGACTATCTGATTTGCCGCTTTACGACTTCGACCCCGAAAACCTTGGTCGTCGGCGACAGCCACGCCGCGCAATTCGTTTACGACTCGATATCGAAAGGTGTCAACGATCTGGCGTTAGTGGCAGTAAATGGCTGTCTGCCCTTTGCCGATTTGGTCGCTATCAACCCGTACGAAGAGTTCTCGGAGAAAGCCTCGCGCTGCAAAGTCGTGATGCCGATCGTGCTAAAAGTACTCAGGGATTTTCCGTCGATCCAGCAAGTGGTGTTTGCCACCCGCGGGGCGATGTACGTTGACGGCTCTGGCTATGGCGACATCGAGAAGAAAAATACCTACCGCATCATCAAAGACCCGAACGACTTGCTACCGGAAAATTACAACCGATTTATTTCCGGCTATGTGGCGTCGATTAACGAGATTCTGAAATTCGGCAAACAGGTCATTTTCGTCGAGGACGTTCCGGAAATCGGCGTCGAAGCCAGAAGTTGCGTCGAAGACCGGCCGATAAAAATTACCGACAAAGTGCGGCCGGATTGCAACGTCCCGCGCAAATCTTTCGACCAGAGAAATACTAACTACCGCCATGCGGTCGGCTCGATCAATGCCGCGACCGAAAACCGGATCAAGATTTTCCCGGCCTACGAATATTTGTGCGACGAGTCGTCGTGCGGAGCCGGCCTGGAAGACGACGTTTCCTACTTTTACGACGACGACCATCTGTCCCTGCGCGGCAGCCATTATATTTTCGGCAAATTCTCCGAGTGGCTGGCAAAAGCGTCTTCTCCGTCCTCTAACAATTAGCTTTCCTTTAATTCTCCCCCCTAACGCGGCCGGCTCGGCGCCGGCCGCGCACTGTTTTTAGAGCAAGCCACCGCGTCCAACCGCAGCGGTCAGCGCACAATCAGCACGTCGCATTTCGAATCGGCCAGAATGTGGCGGGTTACGCTGCCGATCAACATTTCTTTGACGATGGATTGGCCGTGTTTACCCATCACGATCAAGTCCGCCTGAAACTCCGCTTCCTTGGCCAGAATTACCGCGGCCGGATTGCCCGGCTCGACCAGACGCATAAAGCAGTCCCGCCCGCTGGCAGTCTGTTGCATCAGATTGCCTATCCGGCTGTAGGCATGTTGTCTGGCCTCTTCGCAGTAACGCAGCAATTCCGCATCGAGTTGGTCGACGATATGGCGTTCGCCGGCGAACGGTAGCGTAAAGGCGTGAATCAGCCAAACTTCGGCGCCGGGTGCGATAAGCAATGCGGTTTTCAATGCTGCTGCGGAATGCGGCGAGAAGTCCACCGGCACCAGTACCCGGCGGTATGCTGCCTGTGCCGGTCGTTTCACGACCAACACCGAGCCTTGGTAGACCTGCAGCAGCCGGTCAGTTGTCGAACCCAGCAACATGTCGCGGATCGGGTTGGCGCCGTGGGCGCCCAACACCAGCAAATCGGCGCGTTCGGCGGCCGACAGGATTTCGTCGAATATCCCGCCGATTTTGACCCGCGAAACCGCGACCACTTGCGTTTTCAGCGCGATTTCGGCCCTGACCGCTTCAAGCCTATGCTGGGCGTCCGCCACGAGTTTGGCTTCGGCGGCATCGTGCGAACGAATCAATTCGGCTACCGAATTCAAGGAAGTCTCGTCTACTACGTGCAGTAACTTCAGCACGCCGTTATGGGTGGCCGCCAGCAGGGCGGCCTGGTGCGCCGCATTGTCGGCGTCGTTGGAAAAGTCGACGGCGGCCAATAGCGAGCGTGGGGCGGAAAACGGCCGTTGCTGCAGCGTCGGTAGCGATTCGGCGCGTGCGGCGGCCGTGGCTATGTGGCGTTTTAATCGTTTTGCGCCGCGGAGCACTGCTTTTTCGAACTCCGCCACGACAAACACGCTGGCTCCGGCTACTAAGACTCTTGTCCATTCTTCGATGGACAGATCGGTGGAACCGAATAAAGCCTGTAGCGGCTCCGCGTGGGTGTAGGCCAACTGCAGCAATGCGCAGGCCGCTATGGCGATCAGCACGTAGCGGTTGCCGAACAGTCCTTCCAGCGACAGAGCGGATTTGTAAATATACCGGCTGTTGAGCAGGTAGAACATCTCCGCGGCGACGACCGAACTGACCGCCATGGTGCGTGCCGTTTCCAAACTGGAGCCGCGTTCGATTTCCCATAAAAACAAACCGAGCGAGCCAGCCATGATCAACGCGGAAACCATCAGAACCCGCCAGGCGAAAAACCAGGACAACAAGGACTCTTCGGGGCTGCGCGGCGGTCGGCGCATCGCGTCGCGTTCCGGATGTTCGAAGGCCAACGCCAAACCCAGCGTGCTCGATGTGGCCATATTGATCCACAATACCTGAGCCGGCGTCAGCGGTAAGGTCAATTGGAACAGAATGGCCGCGATCACGACTAGCGCTTCGCCGCCGTTGGTCGGCAGCATGAACAGCACGAATTTGCGAATATTGTCGTAAATGCCGCGGCCTTCGCGCACCGCGTTGGCGATGGTGGCGAAATTGTCGTCGGCTAGGACCATGTCAGCCGCTTCCTTGGCGACTTCGGTGCCCTTCAAACCCATCGCCACGCCGACGTCGGCCCGTTTCAACGCCGGCGCGTCGTTGACGCCGTCGCCGGTCATCGCCACTACCTGGCCGCTGGCCTGCAAGGCCTGCACCAGGCGCAACTTGTGTTCCGGGCTAGCGCGGGCGAATACGTCGGCATCGTTGACGACCTCGCGCAATTGCGCATCGTCCATCGTTTCGATATCGGCGCCGGTCAGGGCCGAAAGATTGCGGCCGATACCGAGTTGCGCGCCGATGGCGCGGGCGGTATCGACGTGGTCGCCGGTGATCATCTTGATCTTGATGCCGGCGCGTTGACAGGCCGCCACTGCCGAAATCGCCTCGTCGCGGGGCGGATCGATAATGCCGACCAGGCAAAGCAATTCGAAACCGCCGTCCAGATCTGCGAAGTTGATCTCGGGCTGGCCGGATGCGGCGGGTTTGGCGGCAATTGCCAGCAGGCGCAGGCCGAGTGCCGCTGCTTCGCCGGCGGCTTGCTGCCAGTATTCGGCATTTAGCGGCGCGGCATCGGTGCCGTGTTGTCGGTTGCACATCGCCAAAATCCGCTCCGGTGCGCCTTTGGCGTAAATGGTCGCTTGGCTCTCGCGGTTTCGGTTCAGCGTGGCCATCAGCCTGTGTTCGGATTCGAACGGGATCACGTCGGCACGCGGATGGTTGCTGCGGGTCCAGGCAAGGTCGGCGCCGGTTTTGACGGCGAAGGCCAATAATGCCCCTTCGGTCGGATCGCCCTCTATCTGCCAGATGCCTTCGGGGTTTTTACGCAGTTCGGCGTCGTTGCACAATATTGCGGCACGGGCGATCTGCTGCAATTCCGGGTATTGCTCGCCGGTCGCCGGTTCGCCGTGCAAAAAGATGCCGCCCTCGGGAGAGTAGCCGGCGCCGCCGATTTCGAAAACCCTTGCCGTCGTGATCAGCCGCTGCACCGTCATTTCGTTTCGGGTCAACGTGCCGGTTTTATCCGAGCAGATGACGGTCACGGAGCCCAGCGTTTCCACTGCCGGTAAGTGGCGGATGATGGCGTTGTGTCTGGCCATGCGTTTCATGCCGAGCGCCAGCGTGATGGTCATGATTGCGGGCAGGCCTTCCGGGATTGCCGAAGCGGCCAACGCTACCGCCATCATGAACATTTCCTGCGGCGAATGACCGTGCCAGAGCACGCCGATTACGAATGTCGCCGCGGACATGATAACGATGACCAGTGCCAACCAGTGGCCGAAACCGGTGATCTGGCGCAGCAAGGGCGTGGTTACCGCCTGCACGTTTTCCAGCATCGTACTGATGCGGCCAAGTTCGCTATTGATGCCGGTGGCGACCACGATTCCGGTCGCCTGCCCGGACGCCACCAGCGTTCCGGAATAGAGCAGGCAGAGCCGGTCGGCCAGCAATGCATCGGCCGCTACCGGGTCTGGGGTTTTCTCCACCGCTTCGGACTCTCCGGTCAGGATGGCTTCGTTGACGCGCAGCCCCTTGCAGGTGATCAAGCGCAGGTCTGCCGGCACCTTATCGCCGGACGCCAGCAGGACCAAATCGCCGGGCACCAACGCGTCCGCTTCGGTTTCGATGCGTGCGCCGTTCCGGATCACGCTGGTGCGTAGCGACAACATATGCCGTATCGCGTCCATCGCTTGCTCGGCTCTACCCTCCTGGATGAAGCCGATGACGGCGTTGACCAGAACGGCGGCCAGCAGCACGCCGGTATCGACCAAGTCGCCGAGCAAAGCCGTTGTCGCTGCGGCCGCTAACATGATGTATATCAATGCGTTGTGGAATTGCATTAAAAAGCGTAGCCATGCCGGTCGGGCGCGCCGGCTCGGTAAACGGTTCCGGCCAAACAGCTTCTGGCGCTTGTGGGCTTCGTCGCTTGCTAGGCCGCGGCGGCGGTCTGTGTCGAGTCGTGCCAGAGCTTCGTCTGCGGATACAGCGTGCCAGTCGGTCTGTTTCAAATTAGCAAATTGTTGGGGGGACATAAGGCACTCCTGATGGAATTAACCGGGATTAAGACGTTGCCATCAAGCCCGCCGAGAACGTGCTCGGAGCGCTTAAGGGGGGGCGGTAACTTCCAGGACAGGAGGTTGCGATTACATCCCTATCGGCTTGATGGCGGCGCTCCTTGCCGCGGGTACCTGCCTGTCGAGCAACCGCCTCCTGATCGGCAGCTTACTTCCACAGTAGTTTATTATCGGTGTCCAGTCTATTCCGAAAAGCTTTCAGAAACCTTTCAATGGCTTTTGTTGCGATTTCGTAACCCATGAAACTGCGAAATTCCAAACTAGCGTAACTCCCCGAGAAATCGGTTTGTCAAATGCCCGGTTTCCTTTTAGAGTTTGTGCTGAGTGGCGCGAGGCCGGCCCTTCGCCATCGCGCTTAAATCGGCAGCGGCCGACAGACTTTATCGACTCGGAACAGACATGGAAGAACATCATCGCGAAAACGGCCGCTTTGGTTTATATGCACTAAGTTTGCTTTATCTGGCATTAACGGTGTGGTCAGCCGCGGGGGTCGGGCAATCGCCGGCGGCCGGCGACGCCTTGTCTTACCTGGCGCCGGCCGGGTTCGGCCTGATCGCATGGTACAGCGGCTACGCGGCGCTGAAACGTTACCGGGGCGGTTTCTGGTTTGTTGCCGGCAGCCTGCTGTTGGCTTTGGCGGTACTGATGCTGACGGTGCTGTACGAGGGTTACCGTACCGCCGATCCCAACACCATGTTAGGGGCTGGAGTAGTCGCCGCGCTGGCGACGGTGGCGGCTTTACCGCTACTTTGGCGCGGCCACCAGCGCCACCGGCGTTGGTGGCGGGCCGCCCACGGCTTTGCCGAATTCGAACTGGCGGCCGCGCTGAGTCCGGAGCCGGCCGCTTCTGCCGAAAATGCCCCGCCTTTACTCTATCCGCCGCAAAGCAGTTGGCGTTTGCTGTGGTTGATGCTGTTCAGCGCGACGCTGTATGCACCGTTTCTAATGTACCGAATTGCCGGCGATATCGCCGTATTGGCCGGCTCGCGCTTGAATCCGAGGCGCTGCGCCTGGCAGATGCTGATTCCGCTTTACAACTTCAACGTGTTCTACCAAGTAGCCGCGGAAGCCGGGCGGTTGGGGCAAGCGCGCGGGATGGCTTTCAAGATATCGCCGGCGCTGTTGGCCTTGCTGTTGGTTGTTGCGACTTTAGGTAATTTCGCGATGCCGCAGTTTTTGTTTCTGCTCAGTTGCGTGTTGGCGTCCATACCTTGGTTGGTGTTGAATGGCTGGATGAATCGACTGCGCACTGCGCAGCCGGCACAGTGGCGGGCTCCTCCCGGCCGTTATAGTTGGCGCCAACGCAGCGTGTTTCTGGCAGGCGCGCCCCTTATCGCAATGGCTTTGTTGGGCAGCAAAACCGAGTTCGCTTACTTCAGCGCCCCGGCTTTGGCGGCGGAGCAGCGGGTTTCCGGGCCAGGAGCCGATTATGTCTTGACGATACCCGACCGCCACTGGCGCGTGGTCGAGCGCGGGACTCTGTACCCCGATACCGACCTCGAGCTGGTCAATCGCGCCAGCGGCGAGTGGGTTGTGGTACGCATCAGCCCCAGCCAGCAGCAAACCCTGGACGGTTTCGTCGACCAGCGCCAGGCTTTGGTCGCCGCCAATTGGAACGATTACGAGATGCAGGAGGCGAGGCACTTCGCGGACGGCAGCGACAATATCCCGATGTCGTTGGCGCGTTACAACCACAAGGGGCCGGTCGCATCGCGGGATTCGCCGCTGCTGGTTGCGACCGTATTGACGCCCGAGCGGGTATTCGAAGTGGTCGCCCATGCAGGCAACCTGCCGAACGCCAGCGCGGCGCAATTGGTCGACAGTTTTCGGTTGGTTGCCGCCGGGGAGAGATCATGAGGGTGTTCTTGTTGGCCGCGCTGTGCTGGTGGCTCGGCTCGGCTTGTGCGGCGGCTGCCGGGCGCGATTTGAAATTGGCGGGCTATGCGCCGGATCTGGTGCGCTGGGCGCCGCTGGCGAAGCATCGGGACTACGCGGCGCTGGCGCCGGCGGCTGCGCGGATTGCGGAGCTGAAACAGCTCGGTTACGGCAGCGTGGCCGTCGACGAAACCCACCAGCTTTATCTCGGCCGCGACCGCCGGGTGGAGGAAACCGTCAGCGTCGCTCAGTTGTATTTGACGGCAAAAGGCATAGAGAGCGACGGCAACAACGGCTTTTGGCTGGACGCCAACCACCAGCGCGCCGAAATCGAAGCCGCTTATGTGGTGCAGCCGGACGGCGCTATTGCCGACATCGACCCGAGCACGCTGCAACTCAACAACCAGAATGTCTACAATATTTTTACCGACACCGTCTACGTGACGGTGCCGTTTGCCCAGCTCCGGCCGGGTAGTATCGCCGTGTTGCGCTATAAGATCGTGTCGGACCGCAATAAGTTACCGATGCCGTGGGCGCGCAACTTGTTTCCGGCCAATTTTTACCCGCTGGAACGTTTTCGCACAGAAGTCCGCTGGGACGCTGCGGCGCAGCCGCCAGCGTGGCAGACCGACTACCCGAAGCTGGATTGCCGGCAAGGCAAGCAGGAATTGGTTTGCGCGACGACGGCCGCCGCTGCGCCCCTTCCGGTCGACAACCAGATGCCGTCCGCTTTCGACGTTTTGCCGGTATTAGTGCTGGCCGAGTCCTCCAGTTGGGCGGCGGTCGCCGCCGGTATGGAGAAACTGGCCGAGCCGGCCTTGAGTCGCGACGGCAGCGTCGCAGACTTGGCGCTGCGATTGCGCGGCGATGCCCGCGATGTTAAAGAAATCGTCAGCCGCTTGAGTGGCTTCGTCTCGCGCGAGATCCGTTACGTCGGACTGGAACGGGGCAAGGGCGGCGTCATTCCCAGGCCGACCGCGGCGACGTTGGAACGCCGCTTCGGCGATTGCAAGGATAAAACCATGCTATTCGTCGATCTCGCGCGCAACGCCGGACTGGACGCGTATCCGGTGCTGGCTTCGACCGGACGGATGTCGCTGGCCAAACTGTTGTTGCCGAGCGGCGTTTACTTCAACCATATGCTGGCCTGCGTCAAATCGGTGCAGGCCGGCGAAATCTGCGTGGACTTGACCGATCCCGACACCGGCGGCGGCCATTTGCCTTACGCCTTGCAGGGTGCAGTGGCTTTGGCGGTCGGGCGCGATGCTATCGCGCCGCATAATCTGGCCAGCGAAACCTTCACCTGGGTGGCGCAAACCACGGCCGATAACCGGTTGCACGCGGACGGCAGCGTGCTGGAAAGCCTGGCTCGAACTTACGATACCCATTGGGCGGCGGAAGTGCGGCGGGCGTTGGCGGTCAAGTCGCAGGAAGAGCGCGTGCGCTGGCTGCAGGACGATTACCGCTCGGTGATGGGGGACAAAGCGAAACCGGCGTTCAGCGTCCAAGGATTGGAAACGCCCGATTCCGGCATAACGCTGGCGTCGACCGCCGAATACCGCAACGTGTTCGATCCGGCTTTGCTGAAAATCTACCGCGACTACGAGCCCTGGCTGAATTCGTTGGCGAAGGACGTCAGGTCCCGTAATCAATATTATCCGTATTCGTTCAAGGGCATCCATTACCGCAGCGAAATCCGCTACCGCTTGCCGGACGGGAAAAGTGTCGGCAACATCGGCCCGAAAGCCGATTACCTGTCGCGCTGGGGTTCCCTGCACCGGTATTACCGCCAGGACGGCGACAGCGTCACCGCTTACACCGATCTGCAAATGCCGCGGGCCGAAGTGCCGGTCGACAAATTTGCCGAGTTCAACCGCTTTCTGGAACTCGCCGGCCAGGAAACCCGGATCTCGTTCAGCCTCAGAGCCCGGAGTCCGGCGGCCAACTGAGCTCGGTTTTGCCGGCACTGCCGTTTTGAAAATCCTGCCGCGACACGGTAGGCTAGCAGGCAAAGCCCAATGGACCACGCCTCGTATGACTGGAAAAAAACTGCTAATCCCTTCCGCGCTGGTGCTGGCCGCCATTGCTTTTACCTATGCTCGCCGCCCGCCGCCGCTGGAAGTCGACACCTATACCTTGGCCGAGGGCGAAGTGCGGGCCAGCGTCTCCAATACCCGGGTCGGTACCGTCAAAGCCTGTCGCCGGGCCTACCTGGCGCCGGCCACCGGCGGCCAGGTTGCAGCGTTGCACGTCAAGGAAGGGGATAAGGTCGGGCAAGGTCAGGTGTTGTTGGAAGTCTGGAATCAGGACTTGAAGGCGCAGGTCGCATTACAAAAGGCGCAAATCCAAGCCAGTCGGGCCAGTGCCGATCAAGCCTGCCAATTGGCCGGCGGTGCCGAGCGCGAGGCGGTGCGGATGACAAAATTACAGCAGCGGAATAACGTGGTGTCGGAAGAGCAGGTCGATAAGTCGCAAACCGGCGGCAAGTCGCAACGAGCGGCCTGCCGTGCCGCGTTGCAGAATATCGGCGTAGCCGAAGCGCAATTGGGCGTCGCCGAAGCCGCGGTGCAGCGCACCCTGGTCAAGGCACCGTTCGATGGCACGGTTGCGGAAGTCAATGCCGAATTGGGCGAATTCGTCACGCCGTCGCCGCCCGGCATTCCGACGCTGCCGCCGATCGATTTGCTGGATGTCAGTTGCCTGACTGTGTCGGCGCCGATCGATGAAGTCGATGTGGCCCGGATTAGAACCGGCATGCCGGCTTGCGTCTCGCTCGACGCGTTTACGGACAAACGCTGTTCCGGCGTCGTGACCAGGGTTGCGCCTTATGTACTGGAAAAGGAGAAGCAGGCGCGGACCGTGGAAGTGGAAGTGACCTTGCGCGATCCGAAAGATCTGGCCGAATTGCTGCCCGGTTACAGTGCCGACATCGAAGTGTTGCTGGCCAGCAAGGACAAAGCGCTGCGTCTGCCGGCCGAAGCCATTCTGGAAGGCAATCGGGTATTGCTGGTCGGTGCCGATAACGTGCTGCGGGAACGCCGCTTCGAAGCCGGTTTGGCCAACTGGAATTACACCGAAGTATTGAGCGGGTTGCAGGCCGGCGATCGGGTGGTGCTGTCGCTGGGCAAGGAAGGCGTGACCGCCGGCGCGACGGTACGCGCCAAGCCATGATCCGGCTCAGCGGCATCGAACGCCGGTTCCAGGTCGGCGAACAGACCGTGCATGCCCTGAACGGCATCGATCTGGCCGTCGCCGTCGGCGAGTACGTGTCGGTGATGGGGCCATCCGGTTCCGGCAAGTCGACCTTGCTGAACATCATCGCCTTGCTGGACCAGCCTTCAGCCGGCCAATACTATCTGAACGGCCGCGATGTTACGCGCCAAACCGACAACGAATTGGCCCATACTCGACGCGATAACATCGGCTTCGTCTTTCAATTCTTTCACTTGATTCCGCGGTTGACCGCGGCCGAGAACATTGAGCTGCCGATGATTCTGGCCGGGATAGCCCCCAAACAGCGCCGCGAGCGGGTACGGCAGGCTCTGGCCGAGGTCAACCTGAGCGATCGCGCCGAACATCGGCCCAACCAATTGTCCGGCGGCCAGTTACAGCGTATCGCGATTGCGCGGGCCATGGTCATGCGGCCGCCGATTCTATTGGCCGACGAACCGACCGGCAATCTCGACAGCAAGGCTGGCCAGGACATCATTCATCTGCTGGAAGACCTGAACCGGCAGGGAGTGACGCTGATGGTGATTACCCATGACCAGCAAATCGGCGGACGCGCCGGGCGCCAACTGCGGCTGGTTGACGGCCGGTTGGTTGCTGAAGGGCTTTAGCGAAGAAACGGCAATAAAACGCCGAAAACGACGATCAGCGCCGCACCGAGCAAAGCGCTATGGGCCGGAATTTGGCCGAATAGCGCTATGGCCCAAACCAGGCTCAAAACCGGCGCCAAATAGCCGATCGAACTGACCAGCGCGGCCGGCGCCCGCTGATAGGCGCGGGTCATAAAATGTTGGGCGCCGCTGCCGAACAGGCCGACCAGCAATAGCAAGCCCCAGACCGGGTAGGCCAGCGGCAGCGTGGCGCCGAACGCCGCGAAATACGCCGCGTGCAATGGCAGTGCAACCAGGCAGAAATAAAAAATCACCGTTTGCGGCGGGTTGCTGCGGCCGGCCCGGGCCACCATCAGATAGGCCAGCGCCGACAACAGTCCGGAGAGTAAAGCCATGGACTGGCCCAGCAGATTGTGGCTGTCGTGAATATCGAACAACAAGGATACGCCGCTAAACGCGCCGACAATCGCCAACCAAGCCCGCAGCGAGTTGCGCTGGCCCAATATCGGCGGCCCCAACAGCGCGACAAACACACCGCTGCTGGCGGTCAAAAACGCGCTCTCGCCGGGGCCGATACGGACGATAGCGGCAAATGACAGCATCAACGCCGAAGCGCCGAACAGTCCGCGCAACCAGAGCGAGGGCCGGCCGTCGCCGAGCAGGGCCTTGGTCCGGCCGCGAAACAAAGCCGGTAACAGCAATATCAGCAAATTGGCCAGGATCCGGAAAAAACTGATCACGCCCGCCGGTAGTGTGGCATCGAATACGCGGATGGCATAAACGCTGGCATTCATCAGCGAAAACAACAGGCACGCCAGCACCATATCCAGCAGGCCGCGGCGAATTGCGGATTTGGCGGTTGGCGGCGGGAAAATAGCCTTCACGCCGTTCCTGGTTTATGCGGGACTGGCTCCCTCGCGCGGTGCGCTGGCGGGTTTGGCAATGTGGCGGGGCGAGATTCCAAAATATTTGCTGAAGGCAGCGCTGAAATTACTGGCGTGATTATATCCGACAAATTCGGCGACGGCATCGATATGGCCGGCGCGAGTTTGCAGCAAGCGGTAAGCCTTATGCATTCTAATATCCAGCACTATTCCGTACGGGGTATTATCGAAATAATGGTGGAATAGTTTCTTTAATTTGCATTGATTGGTTCCGACCCGTTTCGCTAACTGCGCGACCGGCGGCGGCGCGCGAAATTCGTTAATTAAAATAGCGCGCGCCGCGTAGGCCAGAGCTCGGTCTTTTTCGGTAAATCGGTAAGCGCTATCGGCAGTATATTGCCAGAGGTGGTGCATTTCGGCGGCTAATATCGACATGGCTTGGCCGTGTATGAACATGCGTTTCAAAGGCGGCGGAATATTGCATCCGGCTAATTGGTTGGCGGCGATTAAAGCCGAATTTGAGATAGGTTTATAACTTAATAAATTGACGCCGCCTTTATTAAATAAACGCGCCGCGGCATTTTCTCCAATATATTGGTCAAGCCGGGTTTTCGTCAGCGAAAAACGCAATTGCACCAGTTCGGTATCGGCCTGGTATTGGCGTTCGCCGTTACTGCAATTGAAGGCAGTGATCGAGGTGTAGCCTTCGCTGAAGACGATTTCATCGCCGCCGCGCTCGACGAAGCGGGAACGGCCTTGCATGCCCAACGTGACTACCAGGCGCGGTTCCTGCCGGTCGATCCGGGTCGCGACGGCCAGGTCCCGGTTCGGCCGGTAGCGGGTTTCGATAAAGCTTAGGTCGGCGTCGAGTTGAAATACCGCGGTATGGCCGCGGCCCAGCTGCTCCGGTAACGATTGTATTAATTGGTCCGGCAATTGTTGGGCCGGTAAATCCTGTTGATCGATTTTATAATGCCCGCTAGTTTTGGCGGCAGCTTCCAGCATAAATACCAGACCTTATTAAACTGTGTTATTTGGCGTAATTTTCGGCAGTTTTGTGGCGATTAATAGCGGGAAATGTTTATACCATAAAAAATTACCTGGGCTGATAGTTTGGCTGACGGCGATTAAATTAATTTCTCGGGGTTATTTAATGGGAAACCTATCCGTTCGTGCTTCGACAAATTCAGCACGAACGGATAATGCTCTGATTTATAAGGGTTGCCGTTCGCACTGAGTTAAGCGAAGTGCAATTTTTAGAGGTTCCCCTAATAATTGACGGCTGTGTCTTGGCGACAGGTTTCCAGTCGTGATCGTTACCGATCAAGTGTGAAGGCAGGCCTGAACGGTCCGCTATTTCGCAAAACCCGACTTGTTGGTCCGCGCGGCGTTTGCGGCGTGCGATGGCTCCGGCTTGGGGTAAACTGTCGCCAACACCGTATCGGCAAGGGTCATGCTGCAGCGAGATTTACTGATTCAGGCCGTCAAGGCCATCCGCACCCAACCGTTGCGCGCCGCACTGATCATTTTGGCGATGAGCATCGGCGTGGCGGCGGTCAACGTATTGACCGCGTTGGGCGACAGCGCCCGGCGCTATGTGGTGCATGAATTCGAATCGCTGGGTACGCATCTGGTCATCGTGCTGCCCGGCCGCAACGAAACCACCGGCGGCCATCCGCCGCTGTTCGGCGAAACGCCGCGCGATTTGACGCTGGACGACGCCGCGGCCTTATTCCGCAGCCGGCAAGTTGCCGCGATCGCCCCGGTCAGCATCGGTTCGGCGCCGGTGTCGGTGGCAGGACTGGAGCGGGAAACCAATATCATGGGTTCGACCCATTCGTTATTGCGGGTCCGGCATCTAGCAATGGCGCAAGGCGTGTTTTTACCGGAAGCCGAAGCGGATAAAGAGATGCCGGTCTGCGTAATCGGCAAAAAAATCGCCGACGAGCTATTTGCCCGGCGTAAGGCCGTGGGGGAATGGCTGCGCATCAACGACCGTCGCTTCCGGGTCGTCGGCGTGTTGGCCAAGGAAGGTCAGTCGATAGGCACCGGATTCGACGAGCTGGTGATCGTGCCGGTGGCCTCGGCGCAGGCCTTGTTCGACAGCCATTCGTTGTTTCGGATATTGATCGAAGCCCATTCCGAAGCGGCGATGCATAAAGCGGTCGACGAAGTGCGAGCGATCATCAAACTGCGCCACGAAGGGGAGGACGATGTGACCATCATTACTCAAGACAGTGTGGTCAATACCTTCGATAAAATCCTGACCGCATTGACCTTGACCGTGGCCGGCATTGCCGCAGTTAGCCTGGCCGTGGCCGGCGTGTTGGTCATGAACGTGATGTTGGTCAGCGTCAGCCAGCGTACCGCCGAAATCGGCCTGCTGAAGGCGTTGGGCGCGACACGCGGCCAATTGTTGCGCTGGTTTCTGGGCGAAGCTGCATTGCTGTCGTTGGCCGGTGCATTGTGCGGCAGTCTGCTGGGGCGGATCGGCATCGAAGCGCTGCAATGGTGGTTTCCGAACTTTCCGGTGGCCTTGCCTGCTTGGGCGATGTTGGCGGCACTGGCGGTGGCGCTGGCGACCGGATTGGTGTTCGGCGTGATGCCGGCCCGCAAAGCGGCGGCCCTGGAGCCGGTTGCGGCATTGAGTAGGCGCTGAGCGATGGTGTGGCAGGATTTGTTCAAACTCGCGCTCGGCAGCATCAGCAGTCATAGGCAGCGCTCGTTGCTGACGGCGTTGGGGCTGATCATCGGTATTGCCGCGGTCGTGATCTTGACCTCGATCGGCCGCGGCGTCCACGGCTTCGTCTTAGGCGAGTTTACCCAGTTCGGCACGCATTTGTTGGCGGTTTACCCCGGCAAGACCACTACTTTCGGTTTGTCCGGCGCGACCATCAGTACGGTCAGGCCGCTGACGGCGGCCGATGCCGAAAGCCTGCATTCGGTCGAATATGTGCTGGCGGCGATGCCTTTAGTACAAGGCAATGCCCGGATCGAAGCCGGCGACAAACAGCGGCGCAGCAATGTATTCGGCGTCGGTGCGGCATTGCCGCAAGTGTGGCGGATCGGCGTCGATATCGGCCGCTTTCTACCCGACGAAGGCGCCGATAACGCCAGGCCGTTCGCGGTCCTCGGCAGCAAGGTGCGGCAGGAATTGTTCGGCGACGCCAGCCCTTTGGGACAACGCATTCGTATCGGCAGCGACCGGTTCCGGGTAATTGGCGTGATGCGCAGCAAGGGGCAGATGCTGGGCTTCGATCTGGACGACATGGTGTTCATTCCCAGCGCCAGAGCGATGGAGATGTTCGATCGCCAGGGGTTGATGGAAATCGACGTGCTGTATCGCGCGGACGTCAGCGCCGAGCGAGTCGAGCAGGCTGTCAGGCAGCGGTTGTTGGCCCGCCATGGTGCGGAGGATTTTACGATCGTGACCCAGAACCAGATGCTGGAAAAAATGGATTCGGTGTTGAGCGTACTGACTCTGGCGGTGGCGGCTTTGGGCGGAATCTCGTTGTTGGTGGGCTCGGTCGGCATCTTGACGATCATGACTATCGCCGTCTCGGAGCGGGTGTCGGAAATCGGCTTGTTGCGCGCGATCGGCGCCGAGCGCGCCACGATATTCCGTTTGTTTCTTGCCGAAGCGGTATTGCTCAGTCTGGCCGGCGGTGCCGGCGGGGTGGGGTTGGGTGTCGGCGCCGTGAAATTGGTGGGCTTGTTGCTGCCGGCTTTGCCGGTGCAATTGGCCTGGAATTACATCGCGCTGGCGTTTGCCGTGTCGTTGGTGATCGGCGCTGTAGCCGGAGTAGCGCCGGCGATAAAAGCGGCGCGATTGAATCCGTTGGATGCCCTACGCGCCGAATGAGGTCAAGGCCGCTAAATTCGACCGTTACAGCTGATCCCGAAATTCCCGCACTATGCCATCGAATTATGGCGGCTTAGCACGCAGGCTAGTATTTCTCTGTTGGTTTCATGATAATTGCGCGCGGTCTGAGTGGCCGGATTTTTTAGAGCCTTTCTAAGCTTGGATCGCCGTTATGGCAACTGAGTCTACGAGAAAATCGTGGCTCGCTTGCTTTCAAAATACTTACATGGAACAGGATTAGTCATTTATGAGAACCATAACCAAAACTTCTTTAGCGATTATCGGCGGTTTGGCGCTGGCAGCGAATGCCGGAGCGGCCTGGAGTTCGCCGACGCAGGCCACGGCGTTGATCGACTGGAGTTCGTTAACGATCAAGACCGTCGGTTTGGGCGACGTCGCGCCGACTTACACGTTAAGCGGACTGGGCGGCAATTCCAACTCGAACACCAGCGACTGGTTGCGTTGGAGCAGCGATACCTCGACTTCTGGTAACGTGTTCGGCGCCGGGGTGGGCGGCAGCGGCCAAGGTAATGGTGCCGCTGGAGCGCAACGCAGCGCCAATTTCACGATATCCGGCAGCGGTTTTTTGATGTTGTCGGCAAACTATTCGCTTAGCGGCGAAATCACCGGCATCAACTGTTATGAGTATTATTCCTGCTACAACGCTAACACGGCTAATGCCAGCGTCAGTTTCGATTTGAGCAACGTCTCGGCGGGCGGCGCACAAAGCCACCAGTCTCACTCTGCACAGTCGCTGAGTTTGGGCAATTACTGGCAATCGCCGCTAACCTCCGACAGTAAGCAGGGCGTGCTCTCGGTGGGGGTTATCGTCAATAACGGCGACGTCGTGAGCTTTTCAGCGGCAGTTGCTGTTTGGGCGGCCGATACTTCAAGTGGTCAGGCCCAATTACCGGGTGGCGGCAGTGTCGTGTTGAGTAACGGTTACGGCTCGGTGACAACTACACTGGTGAATCCGCCTTTGCATTTTCAGTTGACGGCTGTACCCTTGCCGGCTAGCGCATCGCTGTTGGGTACCGCTCTGGTTGGCTTGTTGGGCCTTGGTCGTAAGCGGCAATCATTAGCCGTTTAACGCCACAGCCCCGCGGGGCGCCGTCTCAAATGGCGCTTCGCAGGGCTCCTGCGGCGGCTGATCTCGGCTATGCTTATCCGGCTTTCGATCATCCGAAAATGAGGCCATTATGTTGAACATCAATAACTACTACGAGCGGCTGGTCATCGACCGATTGTGGAAACTTGCCGAGCAGGCCGACCAGTCTTTCAGCCAGGCATTTCAGGAGGATGTCGCCTGTCTGGCCTTGAACCGATTGCCGCCGTGCTATGTACGAAATACCATCGATAAAGGGATTAACGTCAGCGAGGCGCAGTATCTGGAAATGGTTGCAGCGGTTGACAAGGCGATCGAGCAGGCGATGGGGTTGGTGTTACGCCGGCCGCGCCAGGACCGGGAGCAATGAGCCTTGAGGCATTGGTTGACGGTGTTTGGCTTCGGGGCTTGCGTTGTGGCGTGCGACGGTACGCAGCGGGATGCAACTACGGTTGATGCCGCATAAAAAAATAAGCCGGTTTACGATGCGCCGGTTGAGCCGTTGGATCAAGCCGAACAGGCGGAAAAGCAGGTGTTCGACGGCGCGGAGAAGCAGAAAAAGCAGGCTGACGAGCTGTGAGAATGGCCGGCCCCGCCGGATTGGAACCGACGGGGCGGGGTTTGTGGATTATTTCAATTTCGGGCAGTCGATATAGTCTGGATGCGCGGAAATAACCACGGCAACGCGGTGCTTTTGGTCCGCCGTGTTATCGGGTCCGCCCGCTTCGCCGATAGCTTTGACGATCAATTGCGACGCTCTGGCGCCGTTATTAACCAACAAATCGCTAACGGTTTTGGCTCTTCTTTCCGATAACGCTTGGTTAGCGGCCGGTTTGCCCACGGTGTCGGTGGATGCGGTGACAGTCGCTGTGGCATCGGGATGGTCGTGTAGAAAGTGGCCGATATGGCTGATCGTGTCTTCCTTGGTTTTAAACGGCACGTGGCTACCGGTTTTGAAGTAGGCCACGGTTTCATGAATGGTTTCCACGTGATGGTGATTTTGGGAATGTACTTCGGTCAGCCAAGCACACATTTCCTTTTCGGATTCCAAGCGATGCTGGGCGGCGGCGTGAGCGGCTTCCAACGCGGCTTGTTTCTCGTCGATGTTCCAGTAATAGCCTTTTTCCCAGTGTTCCAGAATCTCGTTAGCGGTTTCCAGATTTTCTTCCGCTAATTCCTCGTGCAACATGGATTGGCCGTAATGGCCGGCCATTGCCGCGTCGATTTCGGCTTTCAGAGCGGAAGTGTCTTGCTTAGGCGTGCTGCAAGCGCTGAGCGTTAACGCGATGGCCGCGGCAGGCAGATATATGTATTGTTTTTTCATGGTTGTATTCTCCTTAAACTCGTAGCGCTTAGCTTATTCGCCGTCGTCTAGCGGACCGTAATGGGTCCAGTAGCCGGGCAAATGCAGGCCGAAATAGCGGGTATCCTCGCTAAAGCGCTCCCAAGGGTAAGCCGGGGAAATAAACTCGTCGCTAGGGATAGGGGCGCTGATAAATTCCACCGCGCCGATCAACGTACGGTCAACCGTATGGGCCACGCCGCGCAGTAAACCCCAACTCATGCCCAGCAGGATGTTTTGGTCGCTGCTGATGTTGACGATGTTTTTGGGCAACTCGAGGATGCCGCCGGCCATGTTGAAAAAGCCTTGGCTGACTTTGTCGGTAAAACCGGACAAGTAACTTTGGTGACCGTCGGCATTGGCCGCCGGCGCCAGCAATATGCCGGTCAGAAGGCAGGTGGTAAGGAATTTGTTATTTTTCATTGTAGTATCTCCCATGGTGTTGCAATGATGATTCCGCTTAGCAAATTTAAGCATAGCAGTAAAATGCCAAAAACACTGGAAGCCAGACACTAACCCATGTTGGAGGCAATTGCAAACCTTAACGCCGATGGTGTGGCTAGGTTAAGGCTCGCTGTTTTTCGGCGTTGAGCAGGGTTGAGGCGGACGGGGCGGCGTTCTGAAAACGCGCGATTTAAACGGCGGTCGCGGATTAGCCGCCTATTTCCACCCGGTTGCGGCCGTTTTTCTTGGCCCGGTACAAGGCGTCGTCGGCAGTGCGGATGATGTCGTCCAATGTCATCGGCACATCGACTCGGCGGGTACAGAGGCCGATCGACAGCGTCGACGGAATGGTTAAATTCTGGTAGCGGAAGGTGTGCTTCAGCACAGTCATCCGGATGCGTTCGGCCAGCGCGACGGCGGCTTCGGCCGAAATTTCCCGCAGCAGCATGATGAATTCTTCGCCACCGTATCGCGCCAGCAAGTCTTCGTGGCGCATTTCGGCCTGCAAGATTTTGGCTAAATCCCGCAGTACCTGGTCGCCGGCCAGATGGCCGTAGTTATCGTTGGTCAGTTTGAAGTGGTCCGCGTCGCACATCATTACGGTCAACCGGCTACGGTTGCGTTTGCAATAGGAAAATTCCTGTTGGGCTCTGGAAATAAAGGCGTTGCGGTTCAAAACCTTGGTCATCGAATCGATATTGGCAGCCTCGTACAGCGCCTGCTCCGACACCGCTTCGCTGGGTAGCTTGTAATCGATTTTCAGGTAAGTATCGCCGATGCGGATCCGGTCCAGCAATTGCAACGGATGCCGGGAAATGCGCCGGTCGTTGACGTACGTGCCGTTGGTGGAGTTAAGGTCTTCCAAATGGACATGTCTGCCGTTGATGGAAAGCAGGCAGTGACGGCGGGAGATTTTCGGGTCGGCGATGGGAATGTCCGCACTGAGTTCTCGGCCCAGAATATGCTGGCTGGCGGTCAGAGGAAATTGCTTGCCTTGGTCTCTGCCGGACAATACCACCAAATATGGCTGCAAATCGGCGCTGTCGAGGCCGGTTTGGGTGGCGTTGCCGGTCAGCGTGTTCGAAAATGCGTTGAGGGTGGAATCGGGTGGCGTAGTCATTGCGCGATTCCGCAAGGTGGCGGCACACGCCCAGGCAGCGGCGCAGCGCGGCTAACGCGCTCGGCGCGTGGTTGATCAGGTATTAGAAGATTCCATGCCTGGCCCGATCGGTGGCGGAGAGATTCGGGGGCCGGCCAACAGCGGTTGTGCATGGTTGATTTCGTTATCTGCTTATCCGCTTACCAGTGTCGCAGATAGGCCGCTCGCTCGCAAGTTGCCGGCATTCGGACTCCAAAATGCCTGTTGCCGCGTTTTCGAATTGCGGCAACAGGCTAGCTTTATGCGAAAGCCTTTTTGAAAAACTCCGGCATCGCCAGACTGGCTTTATGGATATCGCTGTTGTAGTAAACGGTGTCGAAACCCTTATTCGTCGCATCCTGTTCGCGGAATGCGTTGAACGCGTTCTTGCCGGCCATCGTCGCGCTCCACCAGCCGGACGGGTAGATGCATTGCGGAAAGAATACGGTCTGGTAATGGTTAAAACCGCCGGCCCGCATCTCGTCGCGCATTTCCCGCAGGATGTGCATGTGCAGCAGAGCCGATTCGCTTTGCTGAACGACGATGCCGTTTTCGGTCAAGGCTCTGAAGCAGTCTTTGTAAAAGTCGGCACAGAACAAGCCCGCCGCCGGCCCGACCGGATCGGTACTGTCGACGATGATGATGTCCACGCTGTTCGGTGCTGCATCCTTGACCCATTTGATGCCGTCGATGAATTTCAGCTCGGCGCGCGGATCGTTGTTGGACTCGCACAATTCCGGAAAATAAATTTCGGACAGGCGGGTGACGCGCTCGTCGATGTCGATCTGCACCGCTTTTTCGACGCTCGGATGTTTCAGCACTTCGCGGAGTGTGCCGCAGTCGCCGCCGCCGATGATCAGCACGTTTTTGGGGGCGGGGTGGGTAAACAGCACCGGGTGGCTCATCATTTCGTGGTAAAAGAAGTTGTCCCGGGTTGAAACCATGGTGCAGCCGTCGATCACCATCAAATTGCCGAATTGTTCGGTCTCGTAGATTTCCAGAAATTGAAACTCCGACTGCTCTTCGTGCAATTTGCGTTTGATTTTTAATGAAAAGGCGGAGCCTGATGGCTCTTGCGCTTCGCTGAACCAGGTGGCGTCGAGCATGAGTTGTCCTCAAAAAGTCATAAAAGTCGCGGCATTATACTTTAGAATCCGTGCATCTTTATGACAGTACGGGGGAACCTGAGTGCCGGCACAAGCATGGTCGATTGAACAGGCAAGACAGCTCTATGCGATTCAACAATGGGGTGACGGTTATTTTTCGATTAACCAGCAGGGCCACGTCTGCGTCAAACCGCGTAGCGACAATCCGATGGAAATCGATCTGTTCGAAGTGGCTGAGGCCTTGCGCGGTAAAGGGTTGAATCTGCCGGTGCTGGTACGCTTCACCGATATTCTGCCCGACCGCATCCGTCGCCTGCAGCGCGCCTTTGATCAAGCCAGGACTACGCACGGCTACGTTGGTCATTACACGCCGGTATACCCGATCAAGGTCAATCAGCAGGGCAACGTGGTGGAGGCCATCCTGTCTGCCGACAATATCGGTCTGGAAGCCGGCAGTAAACCGGAATTGCTGGCGATTTTGGGTTTGGCCAAAACCAATGGCACCATTGTCTGTAACGGTTATAAGGACAGGCTTTATATCCGGATGGCGTTGATGGGCCAGCTGATGGGCTTGTCTGTGTTCATCGTCATCGAAAAGCCGTCCGAGCTGGAGTTGATCCTGGAAGAAGCGGCCAAACTGCAGGTCAAACCGTTGATAGGCCTGCGGGTGCGGCTGTCGACGATCAGTGCCGGCAAATGGCAAAACAGCGGCGGCGAAAAATCCAAGTTCGGTCTGCATGCCAGCGAAGTGTTGCAGTTGGTCGAGCGTTTGCGGCAGGTGCAGATGCTGGATTGCTTGCAACTGATGCATTTTCACATGGGCTCGCAGATCGCCAACATTCACGACATTAAATTGGCGTTGAAAGAAGCCGGCCAGTTTTACCTGCAATTGCGCCGACTCGGCGCCGAGATTAACACGGTCGATGCCGGCGGCGGGCTGGGCGTGGACTACGACGGCAGTGGTTCGCGGCGGGAATGTTCGATCAACTACAGCATGTCCGAATACGCCGATAACATTGTCCGCGCTTTTGCCGATGTCAGTCGGCAGCACGATTTGCCGCAACCGAACATCATCACCGAATCGGGGCGGGCCATTACCGCGCACCATGCCGTGCTGATTACCAATGTCACCGAAGTCGAGCGCTTGCAGGGAGCCGGTTTAGCTAGCACGCATTTCAACAACGTCAGCGAGGCGTACCACAATGCCCAATTCGACATGGCCGAAGCCCGAGCCCGTTTCGTGCAGGGCGACATCGATCTGGCGCAGTTGGCCGTGGCGGAACAGCGCTACGTCGGCTTGTGCCGGCGGATACAGATGCAATTGAACTTGGATAACCATCATCATCGCGAGATTTTGCAGGAGCTCGACGAAAAACTGGCCGACAAGGTGTTTTGCAATTTCTCGCTATTTCAGTCTATGCCGGATATTTGGGGTATCGATCAGATTTTTCCGATCATGCCGATTCACCGCTTGCAAGAGCAACCGGAACGGCGAGCGGTATTGCAGGATTTGACCTGCGATTCGGACGGCCGCATCGACCAGTATGTCGATCGGCACAATATCAGCAATACCTTGCCGCTACACACTATCGACGATGGCGATGATTATCTGATCGGTTTTTTCATGGTCGGCGCCTATCAGGAAATCCTGGGCGATATGCACAACCTGTTCGGCGATACCCATTCGGTGAATATCGAGCTAGAGGCCGGCGGTTACCGCTTCAGCGATTTCATGGAAGGCGAAGATGTCAGTGAGTTGCTGGATTACGTGCATATCGATACCGAGGCGTTGAAAGCGGCCTACCGGCGCAAGTTGGACGGCGCAGCGTTGACGGCAGAACAGAAAGTCAGCTTCGAACAGGAGTTGTCGGCCGGGTTGAATGCTTATACCTACTTGGAAAAATAGTTTCGTTAGGGTTACACAGGGCGGGTGCAGACAATGAAAACGGGATTTATCGGCTTAGGGGCAATGGGTCAAGGCATGGCCCGCAATCTGGCCAAGGCCGGTTACTTGTCAGCCGTTTATAACCGGAGTACGGAAAAGGCGGAAGCTTTGGCCGCGGAATTGCAAGTGGACGCTTGCCGTAGCATCGAACAGCTTGCTAGCGACGTCGAGCTGATAATGATTTGTGTGTCGGCCGACCAAGACGTGCTCGATGTGGTTGCTGCTATGTCTGACGGCATCAAGCCGGGCGCTGTCGTTGTCGATATGTCGACAGTCAGCGGCGAAACGGCCAAGACAGCGGCTGAAAGGCTGGCCGAAAAGCAAGCGGATTTTCTCGATGCGCCGGTTTCCGGCGGCGTAGAAGGCGCCAGAAACGGTACGTTGGCGATGATGGTCGGCGGAGACGCCGCCGTATTGGAACAGGTGCGGCCGATTTTGGCGGCGATGACGGCGCGCATCGAACACATGGGCGGCGTTGGCGCCGGCCAGGCCTGCAAGGCGGTCAACCAAATCATGTGCGCCGGCATCAATCAGGCCGTGACCGAAGCGTTGGCATTTGCCGCCGCTCAGGGGCTGCCGCTGGCACAGGTGGTCGATGTGATAGCCGGCGGAGCGGCCGGCAACTGGTTTTTGCAGCATCGCGGCAAGACCATGACCAACAACCAGTATGCGCCGGGTTTCAAGCTGGCGCTGCACCACAAGGATTTGCTCATCGCCAAACGCATGGCGGAGCAGGTCGGGGTAGCTTGTCCGCTAACGGTTGCGACTTTGGCGGACTATGCCAAGCTGATGGTGCAAGGTTTCGGCGACGAGGACATCTCGGCGTTGTATCGGTTAAAGCAGCAATGATCTTTCAATTAGTTTACAAGGTGTAACGATGAAAATTACGGTATTTGGCAGTGGATACGTCGGTTTGGTCACGGGAGCCTGCTTGGCCGAGGTGGGCAATCAAGTGCTCTGTATGGATGTCGACCAGCGCAAGATCGACCAGCTCAAACAAGGTGTGATCCCGATCTACGAGCCGGGTTTGGACGAAATGGTCAAAGATAACGTCGCCGCCGGCCGGCTAAGTTTTACCACCGACGTCAAGCAGGCTGTCGATTTCGGTTTGTTCCAATTCATCGCGGTTGGTACGCCGCCGGACGAGGATGGCTCGGCCGATTTGAAATACGTGCTGGCGGTAGCGAAGAGCATTGCCGAGCACATGAACGATTACAAAATCGTCGTCGACAAGTCCACGGTCCCGGTCGGCACCGCCGATAAAGTCAAACAGACCGTAGCTGAAGCGCTGGCGCAACGCGGGCAGAGTTTGGAATTCGATGTCGTGTCCAATCCGGAGTTTTTGAAGGAAGGTTCGGCACTGGACGACTTCATGAAGCCCGACCGCATCATCATCGGCACCGACAACCCGCGTACCGCCGAGTTGCTGAAAGCGCTATACGCGCCGTTCAACCGCAGCCGTGAACGGGTCATTACCATGGACATCCGCTCTGCGGAACTGACCAAATACGCCGCCAATGCGATGCTGGCGACCAAGATCAGTTTCATGAACGAACTGGCTAATCTGGCCGAGCGGCTGGGTGCCGACATCGAACAGGTGCGGCACGGCATAGGTTCCGACAGCCGGATCGGGTACAGCTTCATCTACCCGGGGTGCGGCTACGGCGGTTCCTGCTTTCCGAAAGACGTCAAAGCCCTGGAGCGCACCGCCCGCGACAATGGCTACCACGCCGAGCTGCTCAGCGCGGTCGAGAACGTCAACGACCGGCAAAAGCACCGCTTATTCGAGAAAATCTGCGCGCATTACCCCGACGGAGTTAAAGGCAAAAGCTTTGCGTTGTGGGGCCTGGCCTTCAAACCCAACACCGATGACATGCGCGAAGCGCCGAGCCGGGTACTGCTGGAGGCGCTGATCGATGCCGGCGCCGTGGTCCGGGCCTACGACCCGGAAGCCCTGCACGAAGCGCAGCGTATCTACGGCGACAAGGCTGGTTTGGTTTATTGCGCGAAACAGAATGAAACCTTAAACGACGCCGATGCGCTGGTCATCGTCACCGAATGGAAGCAGTTCCGCAGCCCCGACTTCGACGATTTGAGCCGTTTGTTGAAGGATAAGGTGATTTTCGACGGGCGGAATATGTACGAGCCTAAGTTGGTTAGACAGTTTGGGTTGCAGTATTACGCGATTGGGCGTTGACACATTCCGTAGCGCGCTGGTCGTTTTGGATCTGCCGATTCTCGTGACGGGCGATGCAGTTTCGTTGCGAAAAGCTATGCGGCTATAACCGTGGTATACACCCGCATCCTTAACAGAAGGCGGCAGAAGTTTCACGTGTCCGCTCATCGGTCGTAAATGGCTCCCAAGCTCAATCCGCAACAACTCGCCGCCGTCAAAACCGTGGACCGCCCCTTGCTGGTATTGGCCGGTGCCGGTAGCGGCAAGACCCGGGTAATTACCGAAAAGATCGCTTATCTGGTGCAACAAGGCACCGCGGCGCGGCATATCGCCGCTGTTACCTTTACCAACAAGGCGGCGCGGGAGATGAAAAGCCGGGTCGGCCGCCTGATCGACGACAAGCAAAGCCGCGGGCTACGGGTGTCGACGTTTCATTCCCTGGGTTTGGAAATTCTGCGTAAGGAACACAAGGCGCTGGGTTACAAGGCCGCGATCACTTTGTTCGACGAGCAGGACAAACTGAGTTTGCTGAAACAGCTGATCGGTCATGGCGCCGACGGCTGCGACATCGGCGCCGTCGAGAGTTACAACCATAAGATTGGGCAGTGGAAAAACGCGTTCGTCAGTCCGGAGCAGGCCTTGAGCCGGGCCGACGACGCCGAAACCGCCGCGGCGGCGCGCTTGTATCATCAGTTCAACCGCAGTTTGAAGGCTTATAACGCGGTGGATTTCGACGACCTGATCGGGCTGCCGGTGGAATTGTTTCAACGGTATCCGGAAGTTCTGGAAAAGTGGCAGCATCGGATTCGCTATTTGCTGGTCGACGAATACCAGGATACCAATATCACCCAGTACCAGTTGGTGCGGGCGCTGGCCGGCTCCCTGGGCCGGTTTACCGTGGTCGGCGACGACGACCAGTCGATTTATGCCTGGCGTGGCGCCCAGCCCGAGAATCTGAGCCAGTTGCAAAAGGATTACAGCCGATTGCAGGTGATCAAACTGGAGCAGAACTACCGCTCGGCCGGGCGGATTTTGAAGGTGGCCAACCAGTTGATCGCCAACAATCCGCATACCTTCGAGAAAAAATTGTGGAGCGAACTCGGCTACGGCGAGCCGTTGCGGGTGTTGAGCCATAAGAACGATCTGGCCGAGGCCAAGCAGATCACCGCCGAGATCGTTCACCACCGGTTCAAGACCGGCGGCAGCTACGGCGACTATGCCATTTTGTACCGCGGCAACCACCAGTCGCGACTGTTCGAGAAGGAGCTGCGCGAAAACAATGTCCCCTATTTCATCAGCGGCAGCGCGTCGTTTTTTTCCTTCACGGAAATCAAAGACGTGTTGGCTTATCTACGTCTGCTGGTCAACCGCGACGACGATGCGGCGTTCTTGCGGGTGATCAACACGCCGCGGCGGGAAATCGGACCAACTACGCTGGAAAAATTGGGCGCCTACGCCAACGAGCGGCATATCAGCCTGTTCCGGGCCTGCTCCGAACTGGGCTTGCAGCAGCGGCTGTCGGAAAAGTCGGTGCAGCGTCTGACCCGGTTCTGCGATTGGCTGCGGGACAAGGCGCTAAAGATCGAGCGCGGCGATACCTTTGCCGAGATCGAAAAGATGATCGACGAAATCCATTATCCACAGTGGCTGGACGAGAACAGCAAAACCCCGGCCTCGGCCGAGCGCAAGCTGAAAAACGTCTACGAATTGATCGAGTGGCTGCGGCGCATCGCCACCAAAGAGGAAGGCCGAGAACAGTCGTTGGCGGATGTGATCGCCAAGGTGATGCTGCTGGATATCCTGGACCGCAACCAGGAGGAGCAGGCCGGCGACCAGGTCAGCCTGATGACCTTGCATGCGGCCAAGGGTTTGGAGTTTCCGCACGTGTTTCTGATCGGCATGGAAGAAAACCTGCTGCCGCATCAGAACAGTATCGAAACCGGCAATATCGAGGAAGAGCGGCGCCTGGCTTACGTCGGCATCACCCGCGCCCAACAAACCCTGACCTTCAGTTATTGCACCCACCGCAAGCGCTACGGCGAACTGGCGGAATGCGAACCCAGCCGGTTTTTGAGTGAATTGCCCGAGGAGGATTTGGAGTGGGCCAACAAAAAGCAATTGGCCCCGGAGGAGATCAAGCAGCGCGGCAAGGCCAGCCTGGCCGCGCTGAAGTCGATGTTGGTCTGAAGCTTATTGCAACACCACGAAGAACGCTTCGCCGCCGCGTTGCAGGTTGACCAGCAACGGCGCGTTCGGATTGACCACCTGTTTCATTTCGTCCAGGTTTCTGACTCGGTAACGGTTGGCAGTGACGATGACGTCGCCGGGACGCAGGCCGGTCTTCCAGGCTTTGGAGTTTTGTTCCACTTTCTCGATCAAGATGCCTTCGACTTGATCTTTAGGCGTGACGCCGAGCGTGGCGCCGCTCAACACAGGATGCAGTTTGGCGCCTTCCAGTTGCGGCCGTTTCGGCTTGCCGATCGTGGCTTGCACGGTTTTGCGCTCCTCACCGCGCATGATTTCCAGCTCGGCGGTATCGCCGACTTGCAGCAGGCCGATCGCATTGCGGATTTGGGCGCTGCCGCCTTTCACATCCTGGCCGTTGATCGCAACGATGATGTCGCCCGGTTCCAGGCCGGCTTTTTCGGCCGGCGATCCGGCTTCGACCCGGCTCACCACTGCGCCGTGCTGGCTTTTCAAGGAAAAGGCCTTGACTAAATCCGGCGTCAGATCCTGGGTGGTGACGCCGAGCAGGCCGCGGCGTACCTCGCCGTGCTGCACCAAAGACTCCATCAAACGCATCGCCATGTTGGACGGAATTGCGAAGCCGATGCCGACGTTACCGCCGCTGGGCGCCAGGATCGCGGTGTTCATGCCGATGAACTCGCCGCGTAAATTGACCAGCGCGCCGCCGGAGTTGCCTGGGTTGATTGAGGCGTCGGTCTGGATGAAGTCTTCGTAGCCTTCGATGCCGAGGCCGGAGCGGCCCAGGGCGCTGACGATGCCGGAGGTGACGGTCTGGCCCAAACCGAACGGGTTGCCGATCGCAACTACGAAGTCGCCGACTTTTAATTGGTTGGAATCGGCGACCCTCAGCGCGGTTAGGTTGTCGGCCGGGATTTGGATCACTGCGACGTCGGCTTCCGGGTCGGTGCCGAGCAATTTAGCGGTCAGTTGGCGGCCGTCGGCCAGCGTGACGGTAATCTTGTCGGCTTTGTCGATTACGTGGTTGTTGGTCAACACGTAGCCTTGGTCTTTGTCGATGATCACGCCGGAGCCCAAGCTATTGCGCTGTTGCTGCCGCGGGTTGTTGGGGATATTGAAGAAGCGGCGGAAGATGGGGTCGTTCATCAACGGGTTTTCCTGCATCCGCACATTGGTCGATGTGGAAATGTTGACGACGGCCGGCATGCTTTGCTCGAGCATCGGCGCCAGCGACGGCAGGTTGGTGCCGTCCACTTGCAACGGCAATGCGGCGTTGGTTTGCCAACTACTCAAGCCAAGCAAAAATAGCAGAATCAGTTTGTTCATGGTCGTCTAAATCTCGGGTTGTGGGACGTTGGATTGCCGGCGTTGACAAGCCGGAGCCTAAATTTGTTTCCAAGAGTTTAATTAATAATCGGCTATCATAGGCCATGTTCTGTCGTTGGATTCCATTCACTTCAATCCGCACCTGACTCGTGGCTGTCGACATCCATTCCGCCGAGGGCCGGATTATCCGGCAGTTAATTCCGCTCTCCACGCTGCCGTTCAGTAAATTTGAGGCGATATGCGCGCAAATCAATATCGAATCCGCAGAAGAAGGTAAATTTTTATTTCAACGCGGCGACGAGCGCAACGAGTTGGTCTATTTGCTCGACGGCAGCGTAACTTTGCAGACCGAGGCGCTGAAAATCGAAACCATTAGTGCCGACAGCCCTTCGGCGCGGTTTGCGTTGGCGCACCAGATTCCGCGAAAGGTGAACGCAGTCGCTAATAGTAGAATTCGGTTTTTACGTTTGAATAGCGATGTGGTCAAATCGGCGCAAGACGGTAATTTCGAGGAAAACGAGAGTTTTATGGTGGTAGACGAGGTGGAGGACAACGACGACTGGATGACGACTTTATTGAAGTCGCCGGTGTTTCGGGCGTTGCCTCCGGCCAATCTGCAGAAAATTTTGATCGGCATGCAGGAGTTGCGCGTCGATACCGGGGAAGTGATCGTCAGGCAGGACGACCCCGGCGACTATTTCTACATCATCAAGAAAGGCCGGTGCCAAGTCAGCCGCCGACCGGCGCCGAATGCAAAAGAGATCAGGCTGGCCCAACTCGGCGACCAGGATACCTTCGGCGAGGATGCGCTGATTTCCGGCGAACCGCGCAACGTGTCGGTGACCGCGTTGACCGATGTCAGCCTGTTGCGCTTGTCCAAAGAGCTGTTTCTGACGCTGATCAAACAGCCGACGCTGAAATACATCGATTATAAGGAAGCGCAGGACTTGGTGGCCAAGGGTGCCGATCTGATCGATGTTCGCGAGCCGGACCAATACAAGCCGTCGCATTTGCCGCTGAGTATCAACATCCCGTTTTTTTCGCTGAGGATGCATTTGAAAACCTTGAATAGGCAGCATCCGATCGTGGTGGTTTGCCAGAACGGCAGGATGAGCGAGGCGGCGGCTTTCATCCTGATGCGGCACAAATTCAATGCGCTGATTTTGACCGGCGGTATTGATGCGATCGATCCCGCCCATTTGAAAGCGCCGTCTTCCTTCCCGATCGACGATGGCGTCGAAACCAGTAATTTTCGCGAAGTATCCAGCGAAGCCGGCATGTCCGCCGCTACCAGCCAGGTGTTCGCCGAGGCGTCGTCGTTACAAGACGACATGCTGAAGCTGCGCCGTTACTTGCAGCAACTGAAGACCAAGTACAATATTTTGGAAGCCGAGAAAAAGGCTTTGGAAATGAAGTATATGTCGCTCGCCAAATACGCGGAAAGCCTGAAGGCCGAATTGGCGGAACTGAAGAAAGCCGACAACCGGGGCTGACCGGGTATCCCGGCCGCCCGGAGGGCTAGAAGCGGATTTATTTGATTTTGGCTTCTTTGTACATCACGTGCTTACGGACGACAGGATCGTATTTTTTGATCTCCATCTTTTCCGGCATGGTTTTCTTGTTTTTGGTCGTGGTGTAGAAATGGCCGGTGCCTTCAGTCGAAACCAATTTGATTTTGTCGCGCATTGTCTGTCTCCTTAAACTTGTTCGCCGCGGCTGCGGATGTCGGCCAGAACCGCATCGATGCCGTTTTTGTCGATGATCCGCATGCCTTTCGAAGATACTCTCAAGCGTACCCAGCGGTTTTCGCTTTCAACCCAGAATCTGTGATGGTGCAGATTCGGCTCAAAACGGCGCTTGGTTTTGTTCATCGCGTGTGAAACGTTGTGCCCGCTCAGGGGGCGTTTACCTGTTACTTGGCATACTCTGGACATGACTACCTCAATGCGAGCTTTTGATTCAAAATAGCCGCGCTTTATATCAAAAAAACTTTTCCGGGTAAACCACAGCCCGGAAAATAAATTTGATAAAATCCGCCGCAATTCCACTCGTTTCGCTTACTACAGGACTTTATGGCAATCAAACTCGGCATGGTCATGGACCCCATCGGCCAGATCAATATCAAGAAAGACACCAGTTTTGCCATGTTGCTGGAGGCTCAGGCCCGCGGTTGGGAACTGCACTACATGGAACTGTCCGACCTGTTCATGCACAACGGCCATGCCTATGCCCGCAGCCGCCTGCTCGAAGTCAAGCGTGACGAGCGGCAATGGCATGCTTTCGGCGCCGAGCGGCAGATCGAGCTGTCCGAGCTGGATGTGATCATGATGCGCAAGGACCCGCCGTTCAACCAGGAATACATCTACGCCACTTATATGCTGGAACAAGCCGAGCGCCAAGGTGTGTACGTGGTCAACAAACCGCAGTCGCTACGCGATGCCAACGAAAAAATGTTCACTGCCTGGTTTCCGCAATGCTGCACCGATACTCTGGTGGCGCGGGACCCGCAAAAAATCCGCAATTTTCTGGCCGAACAAGGCGAGATCATTTTGAAGCCGCTGGATGGCATGGGCGGCGCCTCGATTTTCCATGTGCGCGAGGGCGACCCTAACCTGAGCGTGATTCTGGAAACGATGACCCGCCACGGCAGCAGTTACATCATGGCGCAACGTTATTTGCCGGCGGTCAGGGACGGCGATAAGCGAATTCTGATGGTTAACGGCGAACCGGTACCTTATTGTTTGGCGCGGATTCCGGCCAGCGGCGAAAGCCGCGGCAATCTGGCCGCGGGTGGGCGCGGCGAGGGCCGCGAATTGAGCGCGCGCGACCGCTGGATCGCCGAACAGGTCGGACCGACCTTGCGGGAAAAAGGCCTGGTGTTCGTCGGCTTGGACGTGATCGGCGATTATCTGACCGAAGTCAATGTCACCAGCCCAACCTGCGTCCAGGAATTGGACAAACAATTCGGCATCAATATCAGCGCGCAATTGATGGACCATATTGCCGTCCAGGTGCAAGGCTGAAATGCCGGCACCGCAGTTGACACCGACCCCGCTGTCGCAAGGCGACTCGTTGCTCACGGCACTGTTCCTGGCTGCAGTGGTGCATATCGCCATCGTACTCGGGGTCAATTTTACGGCGCCGCAGCCGCCAAAAGTGAACAAGTCGATGGAAATCACCGTGGCGCACACGCCGCTGAAAAAAGCGCCGAAAGATGCCAAGTATCTGGCGGCGGAGCATCAGCTCGGTGCCGGTGACCAAACCAAGAAACCGGAGCCTTTGCAGCATAGAGAAGCGGTTCCTTTGTCGCTGCCCAATCCGCCGCCGAAAAAAGCGCAGCCGCAACCGGCGCCGCTACCGGCAAAACCCGTGACCGAGAAAGTCCTGGTCCAGGCCAAGGCTCCGGTCAAGGTCGTTGTCGAGCCGGAACAGCCGGTACAGACGCCGGAGCCGGTTGAAGTACACGAAGTTGCCCCCAAATTGTCGCCTGAAGCCCTGCAGCAACAAATCGCGCAACTAGGCGAACGGATTCGTAACAGCCAGCAGAGTACCGAAGAATCCAAGATCAAGTTCGTGCATTCGATCAGCACCCACAAGTACCTGGCGGCGCAGTATGTCAAGGACTGGGAGGACAAGGTTGAGCGGACCGGCAATCTGAATTATCCTGAGGCCGCGCGCAAAAAAGGCGCCTCGCAAACCTTGACGATGGATGTCGGTATCAATGCCGACGGCAGTATTTACAGCATGCGGGTTGTCAAATCATCCGGTAATCCGGCCCTGGACGATGCCGCCAAACGCATCGTCAAGATGAGCGCACCGTTTGCGGCATTGCCGGACGAGTTGTTACGGGAAGTGAACGTTTTGGTGATTACCAGGGTCTGGAAGTTCTCGGACGAAACCGGTATGACCGCACGCTAGCCAATGAACGATGCCATGACAGACGTGACTTATTTGAACAATCAGTTTTTGATCGCGATGCCCGGCCTGGCCGACCCGCATTTCTTTCACACCGTTACCTACCTGTGCCAGCACAATGCGGAAGGGGCGCTAGGGATTGTGATAAACCGACCGACCGGCATGAAGTTGAAAGATATTTTCGAGCAGATGGGCATCAAATCCGAAATCGAAGCCGTGTTGAACACGCCGATTTTCGCTGGTGGCCCGGTGCAGCAGGAGCGCGGTTTCGTGATTCATAATGCCTGCGGACAGCGCTGGGATTCCAGCATCTCTACGGCGGAAAACATCACGTTGACCAGTTCCCGCGACATCCTGGAAGCCATTGCCGAAGGCAAAGGCCCTAGCCACTACCTGATCGCACTCGGTTATGCCGGTTGGGGTAGCGGCCAGTTGGAGAAAGAAATCATCGAAAACGCTTGGTTGAATACGCCCTGCGGCGAGGCCATCCTGTACGAGACGCCGATCAACCAACGCTGGAATGCTGCGGCCGGCCAACTCGGTATCGATATCAATCGTCTGACCACGCCGGCCGGACATGGTTAAAATCGACCCGCTGGCTGCCAAATTAAGCAGCGACGCCTATCTGGGATTTGATTTCGGCAATAAGAAAATCGGCGTTGCGGTCGGATATGCCGGCAGCGGCATCGCCAGTCCGCTGCAAACCATTCGCTCGTTAAACCAGGTGCCGGATTGGAACCGGATCGGCCAGCTCATCGCCGAATGGCGGCCGGCCGGATTGGTGGTCGGCATTTCCCGCCAGGCCGATGGCTCAGACAACGTGGTGACGCCGCGGATGCAGAAATTCTGCCGTCAATTGCACGGCCGTTACAATTTGCCGGTGCACCAGATCGACGAAGCGTTGACCACGTTTGCCGCCAAACAGATGCTATTCGACGAACTGCAGCTCAGTGCGACCAAGCTATGGTCGGTACAAGACCAACTTGCCGCCCAATTGATTTTACAAAGTTGGTTTGACCGATAAACGCGGATTTCGGTGCGGATTGGTTATGCCCCGCGGCCGGCCGCCAACAATAACAAGATGCTCAACCACACCATGTCTATCGATTCTTTGAATATCGACGTCCTGCTGGATAACCTGGAACTGGTCATACGCCAGCAGATCGTCGAACGAAAACTGCAAAATCCGTTGTTGATCGGAATTCACAGCGGCGGGGCCTGGATCGCTCGCCACATGCACTTGCGCTTGGGCATCAGCGAGCCGTTGGGTTTGCTGGACATCACCTTTTACCGGGACGATTTTTCCCAAATCGGCATGCACCCCAAGGTCAGGACCAGCCAGTTGCCGCCGCATCTGGAAGGTCGCGATATCATCCTGATCGACGATGTGTTTTACAGCGGTCGTACCAGCCGCGCCGCGCTGAACGAGATTTTCGATTACGGCCGCCCCAACCAGGTAGTGCTGGCGGTGTTGATCGAGCGCAACGGTCGCCAAATTCCGCTGCAGCCGGATTGCCGCGGCATTCGTATCGATCTGGCCGAGGGCCAGCGGATCAAGTTGACCGGTCCCGACCCGCTCGGCATCGAGATTCAAGATCTGGCCGGAGTCGCGGCATGACCCGGCATCTGCAACTGACCGAACAAGGCAGGCTCAAGCATTTTCTGACCATCGAAGGCCTGGATCGGGAGTTGCTGACCGAGATTCTGGACACTGCCGAATCCTTTGTCGGCATGTCCGAGCACCAAGTTAAAAAAGTGCCGTTGCTGCGCGGCAAGACCATCGTCAATCTGTTTTTCGAAAACTCGACCCGCACCCGCACCACGTTCGAACTGGCCGCCACCCGGCTGTCGGCCGACGTGTTGAATATGGATATTGCCCGTTCCGCGACATCCAAGGGCGAGAGCCTGCTCGACACGATCCGCAATCTGGAAGCGATGCAGGTCGACATGTTCGTGGTGCGCCACGCTTTGAGCGGTGCCGCCCATTTCATCGCCCAGCAGGTGGCGCCTCACATCAGTGTGATCAACGCGGGCGACGGCCAGCACGCCCACCCGACCCAGGCCATGTTGGATATGTTTACGATCCGGCAGCACAAGAAACAGTTCGAAGGTCTTAAAGTCGCGATCGTCGGCGATATCCTGCATTCGCGGGTCGCCCGTTCACAAATCCTGGCTTTAAACGCCTTGGGTGTAGCCGAAGTCAGAGTCATTGCGCCGAAAACGCTGTTGCCGGCTCAGGTCAAAACCATGGGCGTGACGCCGATCCACGACATGGACGAAGGGCTGGCCGATGTCGATGTGGTCATCATGTTGCGTTTACAAAAGGAGCGGATGAACTCGGCCTTTCTGCCCAGCGAAAGCGAATTTTTCCGTTGTTTCGGTTTGACCGAAGCCAAATTGCAGCGGGCCAAGCCTGATGCGATCGTGATGCATCCGGGACCGATCAACCGTGGCGTCGAAATTGCCTCCAGCGTTGCCGATGGCCCGCAGTCGGTGATCCTGCAGCAAGTCAGCAACGGCGTGGCGGTAAGGATGGCGATCATGTCGATGACCATGCGAAGCGGAGGTACTGCATGACAAAATTTCAGGACAGAAATTTTGCACCGCCAACGGCGGCCCGGCAGGGTGCCGCACAAGGAGGTGCGGCATGACCAAAATACGAATCGACCACGGCCGCATCGTCGATCCGGCCAACGGCATCGATGCCGTAGGTTCACTTTATATCGCCGACGGCAAAATCGTTGCGGTTGGCGAGGCGCTGGCCGATTTCGATGCCGAACAAACTATCGACGCGACCGGCCAGGTGGTTTGCCCCGGTTTCGTCGACTTGAGCGTGCGCCTGCGCGAACCGGGCCAGACCCAAAAAGGCAATATCCAATCCGAAACCCGCGCCGCGCTGGCCGCCGGCGTGACCTCGTTGTGTTTGCCGCCCGACACCAAGCCCTGCATCGACACGCCGGCCGTGGTCGAATACATCAAAGACAAAGCCGAGCAGGCCGGCTATGCGCAAGTCTACAGTATCGGCGCACTGACCCAACGACTGGACGGCAACGAACTCAGTGCCATGTTCGCTTTGAAGCAGGCCGGTTGCATCGCAGTCGGTAATGCCAGCGCGCCGCTTGGTAATTTGCTGATCTTGCGTCGGGCCATGGAGTACGCCAGCAGCCACGATTTGCTGCTGATGTTCCGCGCCAACGAAGCGTCGTTGTCCGGCAAGGGCTGCGCCCACGAAGGTGCGGTCGCCAGCCGCTACGGCTTGCCCGGCATTCCGGAAGCGGCGGAATCGATTGCATTGGCGCAGTGTCTGGAATTGGCCGAATTGACCGGCTGCCGGGTGCATTTCAGCCAGATCAGTTGCAAGCAATCGGTGATCAAGATCCAGCAGGCCAAGAAGTATGGTTTGAACGTCACCGCCGACGTTGCAATACACCAGTTGCACCTGACCGAAAACGATATCGAACCGTTCGACAGCAATTACCACGTCATGCCGCCGCTACGCGGCACGATAGACCGCCAGTATCTGCGCGAAGCGTTGGCCAACGGTACCATCGACGCCATTTGTTCCGACCATCAACCGCACGATCTGGATGCCAAGCTCGGCGCGTTTCCGGAAACAGAATCCGGCGTCGCAGCGCTGGAAACGCTGGTACCCTTGGGTCTGGCTCTGACCGATCAGCATCGGATCGGCCTGGCGCAAGTGATTGCCGGTCTGACCTGTAATCCGGCCCGAATCTTGGGATTGGCCGCCGGCACGCTGGCAGTCGGAGCCAGTGCCGATATCTGTGTACTCGACCCCGCTTTAGTCTGGCGGGTCGAGCGCCCGTCCTGGCGCAGCGCCGGCTGCAACACGCCATATTGGGGGCGGGACTTGACCGGGCGCGTGACCTACACCCTGCAAGGCGGCCGGATCGCTTACCGATTGCAGGATATTTCGGCAGTTAACCGGGTCTGACTCCTTACCCGTGACGGCGGGCAGCCCTCGCCAAGGATACAAACATGAGTTGCATCAAAAACCGAACCAGCACGTCAGCTTCGACCAGCATCATCGACGATTTGAAGGGCGACCAGTCCTGGCGCATTTTCCGGATCATCAGCGAGTTTACCGAGGGATTCGATGAATTGTCAGGACTGTGCGACGCGATTTCGATTTTCGGCTCGGCCCGCCTGAAACCTGAACATCCCTACTACGCCAAAACCGTGAAAATCGCCGACCTGCTTAGCAAGCAGGGCTTTGCCATTATCAGCGGCGGCGGTCCGGGGGTGATGGAAGCGGCCAATAAAGGCGCGATCGCCAACGACCAACCCTCCATCGGTTTGAATATCGAATTGCCGATGGAGCAAAAGCCCAACCCCTACCAGAACATCGCCTTGAATTTCCGCTATTTCTTCGTGCGTAAGGTCATGTTCGTGCGCTATTCGATCGGTTACGTCTGTATGCCGGGCGGCTTTGGTACGCTGGACGAATTTTTCGAGGCGCTGACCCTGATGCAGACTCACAAGGTCTACCCGATTCCGTTGGTGTTGTTCGGCAGCGATTTCTGGAACGGGCTGATGGACTGGATGAAGGCGAAAATGCTCGAATACGGCACCATTTCCGAAGAAGATTTGGCGCTGATCACCGTCACCGACGATCCGCACGAAGTTGTGAGAATCATGGTCGCCCATCGGGAATGGAAAGACCGGCAACGCAAAAATTAACCAATCCGCAACTTTTCGGCCCCCGGCGGGTCCGATCTCGGCTAATCCAAACAAACCAACTCAACATGACTGCAACAAGCCCCGATTCCTGCCAAGCGGCGCTGCAACAACTCAAACACCATATCAACAGCCAAATCATCGGCCAGGAAATACTGGTCGAACGGATGTTGATCGCGTTGTTGGCCGACGGCCATCTGTTGGTGGAAGGTGCGCCGGGTCTGGCTAAAACCCGTGCCATCAATGTCCTCAGCCAGGGCATACAGGCCGATTTTCACCGGGTGCAATTTACCCCGGACTTGTTGCCGGCGGATTTGACCGGCACCGAAATTTACCGGCCGCAATCCGCCACCTTCGAATTTCAGAAAGGCCCGCTGTTCCATAACCTGATTCTGGCCGACGAAATCAACCGGGCACCGGCCAAGGTGCAGGCGGCGCTGCTGGAAGCGATGGCCGAGCGGCAGATCACGGTCGGCAAAGCCACCTATCCGCTGCCGCAACTGTTCATGGTCATGGCCACGCAAAACCCGATCGAACAGGAAGGCACTTATCCGTTACCGGAAGCGCAACTCGACCGGTTTTTGCTGCACGTCAAAATCGATTATCCGGACGCCGGCCACGAGCAAGCCATTCTGCAGCTGGCGCGAGCCGAAGCCAAAGGCGCCTTGCAGGCCGGCGCCGCGCCGGCGGTAAAGATCAGCCAGCAAACCCTGTTCGCCGCTCGCGGCGAAGTGCTGGACCTGTATTTGGCTGACAGTCTGGAGCAGTATTTATTGCAGATCGTACTGGCCACCCGTAAACCGGCGGCCTACGGCCAGGACTTGGCCGGTTGGATCCAATACGGTGCCAGCCCGCGCGCCAGCATTGCACTGGACCGTTGCGCCCGGGCCAAGGCCTGGCTGGCGCAGCGCGATTTCGTCGATCCGGCCGACATCCAGGACATGGCCTACGACGTACTTCGCCACCGGCTGATTTTGTCTTACGAAGCCGAGGCCGAGGGCATCACTGCCGATTACGTGGTCAAGGAATTGATCGCCAGGATTGCCGTGCCCTGATGGATGCGCAATACACCGCCGATAACCCGCGGGTGGCGGTTACTCTGAAAGGGTTGGTCGATCTGGCCAAACCGGCCGCCGCGATCAGCCTGGGCCACGCCAATATCCGCGCCGCGCAGAGCGGCAATTACCTGTCGCACCTGAAAGGGCGCGGTATGGCGTTCGACGAAACCCGGCTGTATCAGCCCGGCGACGATGTGCGCCGCATCGATTGGCGAGTCACCGCCCGTACCGGAAAGCCCCACAGCAAAATTTTCAAGGAGGAACGCGAGCGGCCGATGTTCATCGCCGTCGATTACCGGGCGGCGATGGCTTTCGCTACCCGCGGCGTGTTCAAACGGGTGCAGGCCGCCCGCTTGGCCGCATTGCTGGCCTGGGCCGCATTGCAGCAGGGCGACCGCATCGGTGGCCAGATTTTCAGCGAAGCCGGTTGCCTGGAATTGCGGCCGCAAACCGGCAAACCGGCCTTACTCAGGTTTTTGAATGCTTTGGTAAAACCGGCCTATAGCGGCGATCCGGCAGATCAACTCGATATTCCATTGTCCAGATTGCTGCATCACGCCCGCCCAGGCAGCCGGGTTTATATCCTTAGTGACTTTCGCGGGTTGAACGCCGCCGCCGAACGGCATTTGGCCAATCTGGCCAAGCACTGCGAAGTGGTTATGGTTCACATCGCCGATCCGCTGGAAATCCGCTTGCCCGACAAGGGGCGTTACCGGTTTACCGACGGTTTGCGCGAAATTTTGTTCGACACTGCCGACCGGCAACGGGCACAGGTGTACCAACAACGGTTCGCCGATCGCCGGCGACTGTTGCAAAAATTATCCAGTCAATTACGCCTGTTGCTGATTCCGTGCAGCACACAGCAAGCGGCGCTGGACGTGCTGACCGGTGTCCGGCCGGAATATCGTTAGGGCTTCGGATCAACCATGACCGGTTCAGGCTATTCCCAGCGTTCCGCCAATGTGGCCGCTCCGGCTGCGCGGATGCGGCAAGCCGGTTTTTTGCGGTGGCCGGTTGTCGTCGGCCGCATCGGTTTGTTGGCAGTGACGATCTTTGCCGGCGGCTGGTTGGGCATGAAGCTGGTGATTCCACCAGGTTACTCCAGTCCGTTGTGGCCGCCGGCGGGAATCGCGCTGGCCGCATTGTTGATCTGCGGTCGCCGGCTTTGGCCGGGGGTCTGGTTGGGAGCCCTGCTGATCGAACTGGCCACGGCCACGAATTTTTCCGGCCAATTGAATACCTCCGGCATCGCCGCCGCGTTGCTGATTGCTTGCGGCAGTACCTTGCAGGCCGTTATCGCCGCCAGTTTGTCCGAAAAATACCTGCAGCCGGGGTTGCCGAAACTGGAAACGCCGCGCGCCATCCTGACGTTTTTTGTGCTGGCCGGCCCGCTGGCCTGTTTGGCAGCACCTAGTTTCGGTGTCGCCGCGTTATACGGATTGGGTTTGATGCCGGGCGACGAGTTGCAAAACTCCTGGCGTAACTGGTGGATCGGCGACAGTCTGGGCGTGATGGTGATCGCTCCTTTGCTGTTTTGCGCCTTCGGCCGGCCGCTGGCGTTGTGGCGGGCTCGGCGCTTGAGCGTGGCCTTGCCAATGCTGGGTACCTTACTGGCACTGGTGTTAGTGTTCATGCAGGTGTTTCGCGCCGAGCAAACCCGGATCCAGCAGGCGTTCGACAATCGGGCCGCCGCCATCGAAACTTTATTGGTGGAATATACCACCCATGTGGTCGATAGCAGTCTGGCGCTCAGGGATGTATTTCTGGCTTCCAGCGATGTCAGCCGCGAGCAATTCGCTCTGTTTGCCCGCGGTATTTTGGAGCGGCATCCGGAAATTCAGGCCTTGGAATGGTTGCCGCGCATCCGCCACCAGCAACGCGCGACCTTCGAAGCCAAAGTGCAGCAGGAAGGCTACGCCGGATTCCGCATTACCGAACGTGATGCCGACGGCGGGTTGGTTCCGGCGGGCGAGCGCACCGAATATTTTCCGGTGGCCTACGTCGAGCCGATGGCCGGCAACGAGCGAGCCTTCGGCCTGGATTCGGTCTCCAATCCGTTGAGCAAATTGGCTAAGGACGCGGCTAGAGCCAGCGGTAAACCGACCGCGTCGGCCGGCCTCAGTTTGATGCAGGTCGACGGCCCGGCGCCGGGGGTGTTGGTGTCGATTCCGGTGTTCAAACCGGCGGCCGGCATGCGCGATCAGGACTTCGCCGGTTTCGTATCGGCGGTGATTTTGCCGGCGCGCATGGTGGAAGTCGTTACCAAGGGCCTGAACACACAGTCGCTGGACATCAGCATCGAAGATACCGCTGGAACCGGCGTGTATAGGGAGTTGTTCGCCAAGCGCATGCCGGCCACGGTAAAGCAGAACTACGCGTTGCGGGACTGGCAAAAAATCTTCAAGTTCGTCGACCGGGATTGGCGGGTGACGATTTCGCCGAGCAGCCTGTTTATCAACGAACAGAGTTCTTCGGTGTTATGGATTACCTTACTCGGCGGGCTTTGTTTCACCAGTCTGATGAACATCATGCTGCTGATCGTCAGCGGCCGTACCGCCACGGTCGAAGCTTTGGTCGAACAGCGTACCCGCGATCTGGAAACGGCAGTGGCCGAACAAAAAGCCGCCGCGCAACAGGCGCGCGAATCGGAACTGAAATTGCGCACCATCGTCGATTCGCAGCCGGAATGCGTGAAACTGCTGGCGCGCGACGGTAGCCTGTTGCAGATGAACCGGGCCGGCCTGGACATGATAGAAGCGGATGATTTGCAACAGGCGCAAAGCGGTCGGCTGGAGGACCTGGTCGATGCCAAATACCGCGGCCAATTCATAAAATTGCTTCGCCGCGTGTTTGCCGGGGCATCCGGCAGTTTGGAATTCGAAATCACCGGGTTGCGCGGCGGCCAGCGCTGGCTGGAAACGCACGCGGTGCCGATGCGCGATGCCGACGGCAATATTACCGCCTTGCTCGGACTGACGCGCGACATTACCGAGCGTAAATTGGCCGAGGATGAGTTGAAACTGGCCGCCCGCGTGTTCAGCGAAGCTCACGAGGGGATTCTGATCACCGATGCCGACGCCAACATCATCGATGTCAACCCCACCTTTTGCGAGATTACCGGTTACAGCCGCGACGAGATCATCGGCAAAAATCCAAGCATTCTGCAGTCCGGCAAGTACGGCCCGGAATTCTATGCCGAGATGTGGCGCGAGTTGCGCCAGCACCAGCATTGGCACGGCGAATTATGGAACCGCAAGAAAAACGGCGATTTATATGCGGAATGGTTGACGATTTCGGCGTTGTGCGATGGCGAAGGCCGCATCACGCATTACGTCGGCCTGTTTTCCGACGTGACCCAAGCCAAACACCAACAGCAATTATTGGAACTGGTGGCGCATTACGATCCGCTGACCCGGTTGCCGAACCGGATCCTGTTTGCCGACCGGTTGAGCCAGGCCATAGCCCATAGTAAACGTGAAAAATCGCTGCTGGCGATTGGTTTTCTGGATCTGGATGGATTCAAACCGGTCAACGACATGTTCGGCCACGACGTCGGCGACCGGGTGCTGGTGGAAGTGGCGGAGCGTATCAAAAATACGATTCGCGAGGAAGACAGCGTATCGCGCCATGGCGGCGACGAATTTGCGTTGCTGCTGCGCGATATCGACACGCTGGAGCAATGCGAACAAGCCATCCTGCGCATCCACCAGGCGATTTCCGAGCCGTTCGTGATCGATGGCCAGCAAATCACGATCGGCGCGAGCAGCGGCTATACCTTATATCCGCTGGACGATGCCGATCCCGACGGCCTGTTGCGGCACGCCGACCATGCTATGTACCAGGCCAAATTGGCCGGCAAGAACCGTAGCCAGCTGTTCGACGCGACGCAGGACCAGCAAATCATGCATCGCCACCAGCAATTGCGCGATATCGAAGCAGCCTTCCTGAACGGCGAAATGTGTCTGTATTACCAGCCAAAAGTCGATATCAAGACCGGGCATGTGGCCGGTGTGGAAGCCCTGATCCGTTGGTTGAGCCCGCTGCGCGGCATGGTGCCGCCGCTGGATTTCTTGCCGGCTATCGCTTCCACCGATCTGGAAATCCGCATCGGCAATTGGGTGATCGAGCAGGCCTGCCGCGACCTGGCGGCCTGGCAGGGGCAGGGCTTGAGTTTGGACGTCAGCGTCAATATTTCCTCGTATCATTTGCTGTGGCCGGGAATTCAGGAGCACATCGCCGACACCTTGCGCCAGCATCCTCAACTCCGGGCACAGTCCTTGCAGCTCGAAATCCTGGAAAGCACGGCGCTGGACGATTTGAGCGCCGTGAACGGGATTATCAAGAATTGCCGCGAGCAACTCGGCATCAGCGTGGCGCTGGACGACTTCGGTACCGGATATTCGTCGCTGACCCACTTGCGGCATTTGTCGGTGGATACTGTGAAAATCGATCAAACCTTCGTCCGCGACATGTTGGACGACCCGGACGATTATGCCATCATCGACAGCGTAATCGACCTGAGCCAAGCCTTCAACCGCAAGGTGGTCGCCGAGGGCGTGGAAAGCCAGGAACAGGGTATCGTGCTGCTGTTGCTGGGTTGCCACTTGCTGCAAGGATATGCCATTGCCAGGCCTATGCCGGCCGCGCAGATCGCCGATTGGGTCGCGGCCTACCGGCCTTTCGCCGATTGGAATTTCTATGCCAATGCCGAGTTGACGCCGGAGCAGACCATGATCGCGATTAGGCGCTGCGACGCCCGCCAGTGGTTGCAACGCGTGCATGACTGCCTGTTTGCCGCCGGACGTAGGCCGTTGCCGGCCTGGCCGATCATGGACGGTACGCGTACTCATCTCGGGCGCTGGCTGCGCCAGGCCAAACAGGAGCGGCAGTATGGCGAAGACTGGTTGGAACGGCTGCAGCAATTGCAGCAAAATTTGCATAACCAGGCCGACCGCTTGAAACAGCAATGCGATGCCGGCGAGTTGGCGGCAGCCCAAGCCGGTTTCGCCGCTTTACAGGCGGTACAACAGGAAATCGACGAGCGCCTGATCCTGTATACTCAAGTGCCTTGAATTCGATAACGCCAACGATGGAACAATTGCCGTTAAGAGATATTCATTTGCCCGACGCGGTCAGTTTTTGGCCGCCGGCGCCCGGCTGGTGGGCCTTAGCGCTGCTGTTGCCGGCGCTAATCGCGGCTCTGCGTTGGCTTTACAAGAGAATCCGCCGGCGCGACGCCGTTAAAGCCGCCGCTCAATTGCTGCAGCAAATCCGTCGCGAGCATGCTGGCGACGCCAAACCGACGTTGGTTGCCTTGTCGGCATTGTTGCGGCGAGTGGCTTTGAGCACTGCCTCGCGCCAGGATGTGGCCAGCTTGAGCGGTAAGGCCTGGCTGGAGTACCTGGACCGCTCGTTGCCGGATGCGCCGTTCACGCAGGGGCCGGGACGTTGCCTAGCCGATGCCCAATACCGGCCGCAGCCGCCTGCTGAAGCTGAGCTGGACGCGCTGTTCGAATTATGCGAACGCTGGTTGAAGCAACAGGCGAAAAAATCATGATGACGCTAGTCTGGCCTTGGCTGCTGATTCTGATACCGTTGCCGCTGTTGCTGCGCCGCTGGTTGCCGGCCCAGGTTCCGGCGCGGCAGGCCGCGTTGAAGACGCCGTTTCTGGACGATTTCGGCAGCGATCCTGGGTATATCGTCGGCAGCGAACGGCGTTGGCCGCTGTGGCTGGCCGGTTGCGCCTGGCTTTGTCTGCTGTTGGCCGCGGCGCGGCCGCAATGGTTGGGGGAACCGCTGGAGCAGGCGGTCAGCGGCCGCGATCTGATGTTGGCGGTCGACGTCTCCGGCAGCATGCAGGAAGAAGACTTCCTGTTGGATAAACAGCGGGTCGACCGGCTGACTGCGATTAAGCAAGTGGCGGGTGAGTTCATCATGCGCCGCGCCGGCGACCGGCTTGGTTTGATCCTGTTCGGGACCCAGGCTTATCTGCACGTGCCGTTGACCTTCGACCGCAAGACCGTGCAGACCTTGCTCGGCGAAGCCTTTATCGGCATCACCGAAGACGAACCGAAAACGTCGATCGGCGATGCCATCGGCCTGGCGATCAAACGCCTGCAAGACCAGAAAGATGCCAGCCGCGTGCTGATCCTGTTGACCGACGGCGCCAACACGGCCGGCGAACTGGCGCCGCTGAAGGCCGCAGAACTGGCGGCCGAACACCGCTTGAAAATTTATACCATCGGCATCGGTGCCGACGAGATTTTGGTGCGCAGTCTGTTCGGCACGCGCCGGGTCAATCCATCGGTGGATTTGGACGAAAAAACCTTGACTGCCATCGCCGAAACCACCGGCGGACATTACTTCCGCGCTCGCAACACCGAGGAATTGGAGCGGATTTACCAAATGCTCGACCAACTGGAACCGGTGGAAAAAGACAAACAATACTTCCGGCCGCGTAGCGAGTTGTTCCATTGGCCGTTGGGCTTGGCCTTGATGCTGGCCGGCTTGATCGCGGCCGGGCGGTTACGGTGGAGCTGATGCCGGCAGAATTCCATTTTTTGCGCCCGCTCTGGTTTTTGGCCTTGCTGCCGGCAGCCTTGCTGTTGCTGAAGCTGGCCCGCCATCGGCAAAGCCGGGCGAATTGGACTGAGGTTTGTGATGCCGAGCTATTGCCGTTTGTGCTGCAGGATCAGCCGGCGGCAGCGCAGCGGCGTTATAGCCTGGTCGGCGCCGCACTGGCGGCCGTGCTGGCGATTGCCGCGTTGGCCGGGCCGACTTGGGAGCGCCTGCCCAGTCCGGCTTTTCGCAACGATGCGGCGCTAGTCATCGCCCTGGATTTGTCCAAATCGATGGACGCCGCCGATATCAAACCCAGCCGCATCGGCAAGGCCCGCTACAAAATCGCCGATCTGCTGAAACAGCGCAAGGACGGCCAGACCGCGCTGCTGGTCTACGGCGGCGATGCCTTTACCGTGACGCCGTTGACCACCGACACCGCCACCATCGACAGCCAGTTGCCGGCGTTGACCACCGACATCATGCCCAGCCCGGGCAGCCACACTTCCATCGCCATCGAACACGCCGTCAATTTGTTGCGCCAAGCCGGACTGGCCAAAGGCCATATCCTGCTGGTAACCGACGGCGCCGACGCCGACGTGGCGGAACAGGCCGAGCAATGGCTGGGCGGTTACCAACTATCGGTATTGGCAGTCGGTACCGCCGACGGTGCGCCGATCCAGGCGGCCGGAGGCGGATTTTTGAAGGATCGCAGCGGCAATATCGTGGTGGCGAAGATGGACGAAGTGACTTTGGCTACTCTCGCTCGTAACGGCCGCGGCCTTTATCAGCCGGTTACGGCCGGCGACGAAGACATCGAAGCATTGAGCCGGGTATTCAATTCCGCAGTAACCGATCCGCAAAATCAGGATTCCAATTTGCTGTTGCAGCAATGGGACGAAAAGGGGCCGTGGCTGGTACTGCTGGTATTGCCGTGGGCGGCTGTGCAATTCAGGAAAGGTTTGCTGCTATGGTGCCTGTTGAGTCTGGCGCCGCTGCCCCGTAACGGTTATGCGTTGGATTGGCAAAGCCTGTGGAAGACCCCCGACCAACGCGCAAAACAGGCCTTCGAGCAGCAACAATACCAGCAGGCGGCCGAGCAATTCCAGGACCAGGCCTGGCGCGCCGCCGCCCAATACAAGGCCGGCCAATACGAACAGGCCGCCGAAACTCTGAAAGACGCCAACAGCGCAGAGGGCCATTACAACCGCGGCAACGCGCTGGCCCTTGCCGGCCGCTTGCCGGAGGCGGTGCAGGCTTACCAGCAGGCCTTGCAACTCGATCCGCAGCACCAGGACGCAAAATACAACAAGGAATTGGTCGAGAAGAAATTGCAGGAGCAGCAGCAACAGCCGAACCAGGGCCCGGACCGTCAGCCGCAGGACGGCGGACAAGAGCCGCAATCGCAAGACCGGCAATCCCAGTCCGGCCAGGCAGACCGCGACCGGCAGAGCGAAGCGGCCAAGCCGCCGGAGCAGCCGGGCGAGCAATCGGCGGCGGACGAGCGCAAGCAGGCCGGGCAGCAACCAAAACAGCCGGAACAAAACCCCTCGGATAGCCGACAGACAACTCAGCCCGACCAAGCTCAAGACCAGCCCAAGGATGCCCAACCCGAAACGCAGCCGGCGCAATCGGCCGCCGAGGTCGAACGCAACGAAACCGAACGCGCCAACGAACAGCTATTGAAGCGCATCCCCGACGAGCCCACCGGGTTGTTGCGGCGTAAATTCAAGTATCAATACAGCCAACGCAATCGCCGGACTCAGGCCGAGAACCCCTGGTAAAGCGAAGCGCAAACCGTTCAACAGACTCACGAGAAGACGATGGATATTGGCCTGATAGTGTTTTTGATTTTGCTCAACGGCGTATTTGCCATGTCGGAAATGGCGCTGGTGTCGTCCGGGTTGGCCAGGTTGCAGAAATTGGTAGGGGAGAAGCGGGCCGGTGCTGCGACCGCACTGAAACTGCATAAAGACCCTTCGCGGTTCTTGTCGACGGTCCAGGTCGGCATCACCTCGGTCGGTATTCTCAGCGGCGCGCTTGGCGAGGACGCCCTGACCGAACCGTTGCAACGCTATCTGGCCCAATTTCCCTGGTTGGCGCCGTATGCCGACAGCATTGCCCTGGCGGCCACCGTGGTTGCCATCACCTATTTTTCGGTCGTGGTCGGCGAATTGGCGCCGAAGCGGCTGGCTCTATTAAATCCGGAGCGGATTGCGCTGGCCGTCGCCAAGCCGATGAATATGTTGGCTGCGTTCGCCAGCCCGCTGGTGTGGCTGTTGTCCTCGTCCAGCTCCTTGTTGCTGCGCTTGTGCGGCGCCCACCGGCCGGCGCAGGCGAGCGTGACCAATGAGGAAATCAAATTGCTGATGGAAATCGGCGCCGAGTCCGGCGTGTTTCATGCCAGCGAACGCCATCTGGTCGGCAATGTGATGAAGCTCGACGAGCAGCGGGTCGGCGCGGCGATGACGCCGCGCCTGCAGATTTATGCCGCCGATCTGGGCGACGGCGATGCCGAGGTGCGGCGCAAGATTGCCGAATGCCCCTATGCCAGAACCGTGATTTGCCGCGGCGGGCTGGACAACATCGTCGGGGTGCTGACCCGTAGCGAATTGCTGCAGCCGGCGATGAGCGGGGCGGCGTTCGAGCTCGCGCCGTTCGTGCGCACGCCGCATTACGTGCCGGAGACGATGACGCTGGTGCAACTGCTGGAGTATTTCAAATCCAACAAGGCCGATTTGGCGCTGGTCGCCAACGAATACGGCGATATCGAGGGACTGGTCACGTTGAGCGATGTATTGAAAGCCATCGTCGGCGAACTGCCCGGCGGCGACCTGGATGTCGATATTGCCGAACGTGCTGACGGTTCCTGGCTGGTCGACGGCGGCGTCTCGGTGCAGCGCTTGAAATCGCTGATCGGCATCAGCGGCGAGCTCCCAGGCGAAGCCGACAACGCTTACCACACGGTGGGCGGCTTCGTCTTGTTTTACCTGGAAGACATTCCGCGCGTCGCCGAAGCCTTCGAATACCAGGAATGGCGGTTCGAGATCGTCGACATCGACGGTGTGCGCATAGACAAAGTGCTGATCACGCCGCGGCCGGGCGAAGAGTAAGCGCCGCGGCGGGCCGGTTGCGGCCGCGCCGGGCAAGCAGATTAATGACAAAAGGAAAAAACCATGCAAGCGCAGCGATTATTAACCCTGATCTCAGCTTTAGTGTGCTGGGCCGCTCCGGCCGCGGCCGCGGACATGAAACCGTTGCTGGAAGCCTCGCCGGCGCTGATGAAATTGCTGACGATAGATGAAGTCAAACCCGGCGAAATGCGGGAGTCGTTGAGCCTGTCGGCGCGGGTGGATTTGGACCAGCACCGGGTGGCCCGGATCGGCGCCAGCGTGACCGGCCGCATCACCGAAATCAATGCGATGTTGGGCCAAAACGTCAAGAAGGGCGACCGGCTGGCGCTGTTGAACAGCACCGAACTGAGCCAGGCCCAATCGGATTACCTGAAAGCCACGTCGCAAGTCAATCTGCGGCGGATCACGGTGAAGCGCGCCGAACGGTTGCTGGAAAGCGGTGTGATTGCCGAGGCCGAGTTGCAGGAACGCCAGGGCGTGCTGGCCGAAGCCGAGGTGGACTTGCGCGCCGCTAGCGACCGTTTGCGGGTGATGGGCATGGGCGAGGCCGATTTGAAGCGGCTGGACAAGCAACGCAGCATCTATTCGTTTTCGCCGGTAACCTCCAGCATAGACGGCGTCGTGATCGAGCGCAACGTCGCCATCGGCCAGGTGGTGCAACCGGCCGACAGCCTGTACACCGTCGCCGATTTATCGCAACTGTGGCTGGTGGCGGAAATTCCGGAACAACAGGCGCATTGGGCGCGGCAGGGCGACCAGGTGCTGGCGGAAGTGCCGGCGTTGCCCGGCGAGAGCGTCAGCGGCAAATTGATCTACGTCTCCGATCTGGTCGATCCCGACACCCGCACCGTGACGGTCAGGATGGCGCTGGCCAATCCGCAGCGGCTATTTAAACCGCAGATGTTGGCAACGCTGAAAATCAGCAAGCCCGGCGCCCAATCCCTGCTGATCCCGAGTCCGGCGGTGGTGCGGGAAGACGATAAAGACCACGTCTTCGTGCAGACCGCCGACAACCGTTTCGAGTTGCGCCCGGTCAAACTGGGCCGCGAGGAGGCCCATAAACGTGAATTATTGGCCGGCCTGCGCCCCGGCGAAAAAATCGTCGTCAACGGCGCCTTTCATTTGAACAACGAACGCCTGCGCAGCGCGTTGGAGTAAGCCATGGTCAACCGTCTGATAGAACTGGCGCTGCAACAACGGATTTTGGTGGCGGTGCTGGCGGTGGCGGTAGCGCTATTCGGCGTCCGCGCGGTGCGCCAGTTGTCGGTGGATGCGTTTCCGGACGTGACCAACATTCAGGTGCAAATCGCTACCGAAGCCGCCGGAAAATCGCCGGACGAGGTCGAGCGGTTGGTGACCGTGCCGTTGGAGATCGCGATGGCCGGCTTGCCGGGGCTGGAAGAAATGCGCTCGCTGAATAAAAACGGCCTGTCGCTGATCACGCTGATCTTTACCGACAAGACCGAAGTCTATTTTGCCCGGCAGTTGGTGATGGAACGCCTGATCGAAGTCAAGCAGCAGATGCCGCCCGGCGTCAATCCGGTGCTGGGTCCGGTGTCGACCGGCCTGGGCGAGGTTTACCAATACACGCTGGACCGCGACGACGACGGCGAGCGGCCGTTGACCCAGGAAGAGTTGCAGTTTCGGCGCGAAGCGCAGGACTGGGTGGTCCGGCCCTTGTTGCGCGGCATACCCGGCGTGGCCGAGATCAATTCCCAGGGCGGTTACGTCAAGCAATACCAGGTTCTGGTCAACCCCAACCGCTTGCACCACTACCGGATTTCGCTGAACGAGGTGTTCGAGGCCTTGGCGCGCAACAACGCCAACAGCGGCGGCGGCGTGTTGCCGCACTATGCCGAGCAATATTTGATCCGCGGCGTCGGTTTGATCAACGACGTCAACGACATCGGCAATATTGTGTTGAAGGAGGAAGACAGCGTGCCGGTGCACATGCACGACGTCGCCGAAATCAAAATCGGCCACGAAGTGCGGGCCGGTGCGGTCATCAAAAACGGTTACACCGAATCGGTCGGCGGCATCGTCATGATGCTGCGCGGCGGCAACGCCAAGGAAGTGGTGAGTCGGATCAAGGAACGGGTGGCGGAAATCAATGCCAAGGGCATGTTGCCGGGCGGCCTGAAAATCGTGCCCTATTACGACCGCAGCGATCTGGTCGACGCGGCGTTGCATACCGTGACCAAGGTGTTAATGGAAGGCATCGTCTTGGTCGTCATCATCCTGTTTCTGTTCCTGGGCGACGTGCGCTCCAGTCTGATCGTGGTCGGTACGCTGATCGTGACGCCGTTGGTGACTTTCATCATGATGAACCAATTGGGTTTGTCGGCCAATTTGATGTCTCTCGGCGGTCTGGCGATTGCGATCGGCTTGATGGTGGACGGCTCGGTGGTGGTGGTCGAGAATGCGTTCCGCTTGCTCGGCGAACGCAAGGGGCGCGCCACCAGCCGGGTGCGGGTGGTGCAGGCCGCGACCCAGGAGGTGGCGACGCCGGTATTGTTCGGCGTCGGCATCATCGTCTTGGTATTTTTGCCGTTGATGACGTTGCAGGGCATGGAAGGCAAGATGTTCGCGCCGCTGGCTTATACCATCGCGATCGCGCTGTTGATTTCGCTGGTGGTGTCGCTGACCTTGTCGCCGGTGTTGTGCGCGTTTGCGTTGGAGGGCCACGACGGCGAACACGACACGCGTCTGATTGCGTTCATCAAGCGCTATTATCTGCGCTTGCTGGATTTTGCTATGGCCAACCGGCTGAAAGTGGTCGGCGCAGCCGTGGCGGCATTCGTCGGCTCGCTGCTGCTGTTGCCGTTACTCGGCACCTCGTTCATACCGGAAATGAAGGAAGGCTCCATCGTGCCGGCGATTAACCGAATGCCGAATATCTCGCTGGAAGAGAGTATCAACGTCGAGATGCAGGCGATGAAAATGGTGATGCAGATTCCGGGCGTCAAAAACGTGGTATCCGGCGTCGGCCGTGGCGAAAGTCCGGCCGATCCGCAATCGCAAAACGAATCGACGCCGATCGTGACCTTGAAACCGCGCGAGGAATGGCCGCAAGGCTGGACCCAGGACGACATTGCCGACGCGATGAGCGACAAGCTGGTCGAAAATCTGCCCGGCATGCAAGTGGTGATGGCGCAACCGATTTCCGACCGGGTCGACGAAATGGTGACCGGCGTGCGTTCCGACGTTGCGGTCAAGGTGTTCGGCGACGATCTGGCCGAGCTGAAACGATTGGCGGACGCGATTGCCGGGGTAGCTAACGGCGTCAGCGGTGCCCGCGATATCCGGGTCGAACGGCTGACCGGCCAGCAATATCTGAATATTACCGTGGACCGCCAGGCGATTTCCCGCCACGGCCTGAATGCCTCGGACATTCACGACGTGATCGAAACCGCGATTGCCGGCAAAGTCGCCACCGAAATTTATCAGGGCGAGCGGCGCTTCTCGGCCGCAGTGCGGCTGCCGGAGGCCTTCCGCAACAATATCGCCGCGATCGACCAATTGATGTTGACCTCGCCGAACGGGGCGCGGGTGCCGCTGGGCGACGTGACCAAAATCAGCCTGAACGACGGTCCCGCTCAAATCAGCCGGGAAATGGGCAAGCGGCGGATCGTGGTCGGCATCAACGTACGCGACCGCGATTTGGGCGGTTTCGTCGCCGAATTGCAAAAAGCCGTGGCCGACAAGGTCAAATTGCCGGAGGGGTATTATCTGCAGTGGGGCGGCCAGTTCCAGAACATGGAACGGGCCTTGGGCCATTTGCAAATGATCATTCCGGTGACGATCGCGGCGATTTTCTTTCTGCTGTTCATGTTGTTCAAATCGCTGCGCTTCGCGGCGCTGATCATCCTGGTGCTGCCGTTCGCTTCGATCGGCGGTATCGTCACGCTGTTTTTGAGCGGCGAGTATTTGTCGGTGCCGGCCTCGGTCGGTTTCATCGCCTTGTGGGGCATCGCGGTGTTGAACGGCGTGGTGCTGGTGTCCTATATCCGGGCCCAGCGCGAGAGCGGCTTGAGCCTGGAATATGCGGTACGCCGCGGCTGCGAGCAGCGTTTCCGGCCGGTGATGATGACGGCGACCGTGGCCTTGCTGGGTCTGGTGCCGTTTCTGTTTGCGGTCGGGCCCGGTTCGGAAGTACAAAAGCCGTTGGCCATCGTCGTGATCGGCGGCCTGATCAGTTCCACGTTATTGACTCTGGTGGTGTTGCCGGTGCTGTACGGTTGGTTCGACGATCGCCAGGATGTTCATAAACCGTTTTCGATGAGATGAGCGGATTTTTACCTATGCGTATTTGTGTGTCGCCCTGGTGGCTGTGGATATTGTGGTTTTGGCTGAGCGCCGTTGCCGCCGCCGAGATCGGCGTTGCGGTCGATCGCAATCCGGTCGGGTTGAACGAATCGTTTCAAATTACCTTTACCGCAACCGAACAGCCGGACGACAGTCCGGATTTCGAGCCGTTGCAGCAGGATTTCGAGATCGTCAACCAGCAACGCAGCAGCAGCGCGTCCTGGGTTAACGGTAAAAGCAATCGCAGCGAACAATGGATATTGACGGCAATAGCCAAGCGTAGCGGCGAGTTGACGATACCGGCGATCGCTTTCGGTGCCGACAGCAGTAAACCGCTGGTATTGACCGTGACCGAATCCGCGCAACCGACGGCGAAGGACGACGAATTGTTCCTGGAAGTCTCGGCGACGCCGGAACAGCCTTACGTGCAGGCGCAGGTGATTTACACGCTGAAACTGTTTCGCCGGGTGCAGATCACCCAGGCCAGCCTGAGCGAGCCGGAAATCAAGGATGCCCTGGTGGAAAAGTTGGGCGAGGACTCCACCTATGCTACCCAGATCAAGGGTGTCGATTATTGGGTGACCGAGCGTAAATACGCGATTTTTCCGCAGCAGAGCGGCCTGTTCACGATTGCGCCGCTGGTGTTGAACGCCGAATATGTCAGCGGCCGGCAACAACCGCGCTTCAACGGCTTTTTCAACCGGCCCAACACAGAAACCCGGCGCGTGGTATCGAAAGCCGTGACGCTAAACGTGCGCGCGGTGCCGGCCGAGTTCAAAGGCGCCTGGCTGGGCGCGGAATCCTTGGAGTTGAGCGAGAGTTGGTCGGATTCCAGTTTGCAAGCCAAGGTCGGCGAGCCGTTGACCCGCACCTTGACCCTGAAGGCCAAGGGCGCGACGGTCGGCCAGTTGCCGGAGTTGTTCGACAAAACCCCGATTGACGGCATTAAGACCTATCCCGACCAGCCGCTGTTGAACGAGGATAAGCAGAGCGACGGTTTGAGCGCGTCGCGCGAGGAGAAAATCGCCTTCATTCCGTCCAAGCCCGGCGAGTACAGTCTGCCGGCGCTGCGGATTCGCTGGTTCAATATCAAAACTCAAAAAATCGAGGAGGCGGCGCTACCGGCCGCCAAAATCAAGGCGGTGGCTGCTGCCGGCTCGGCTGCGCCGGTAGTTGCCGCTACCGAGGCCAAGCCGGCCGAATCCGGCCCGATTGCCGCGACGCCGATCAGCGTCTGTTCGGACAGGGAAACCAGGGTGTGGCAAGCGTTGTCTGCCGCGCTGGCGTTGGGTTGGCTGCTGACGGCGATCGGCTTGGTTAGGGGGCGCCGCGGCGGCGGCCGAACCGGCGCCGGCAACCCGGCTCCGGCCGAGAGTGCGCTGGAAAAAGCCTTGAAGCGGGCCTGTTGGGAAAACAACCCGCAAGCGGCCAAACAACTGCTGTTGCAATGGGGAAAGCAGCGCTACGGCAGCGACAGTCTGGCCGGACTGGCGAGTTGCTGCGGCGAGGCGCTGCGCGGCGAAATCAATAGCCTGAACCGGCTGTTGTACACCCCTGGCGGCCAGGAATGGCAGGGCCGGGACTTGTGGGCGGCATTCAGCGCAGAACCGCAACACGGCAACGATGCGGCCGACAACGGCGACGGTCTGGAGCCCTTGTTCAAAATCTGAGTTAACCGCGCCGCTCCAGGTGGGCCAGGGCCATGTACAGCGCGGCGATCGAGCGGGCTTCGCTGCATTCGCCGCTGGCCAGCAGGCGGTCGATGCTTCTCAACGGCCAGGGCACTACCTGTAATTCTTCCGGTTCGTCGCCTTCGAGTTTCTCCGGGTACAGCTCTTCGGCCAGGATGATGTCGATGGTGTGTTCCAGGTAAGACGGCGCCAGCGAGACCCGGTGCAGATGCTGCAGTTTGCCGGCGCCGTAGCCAATTTCCTCCTTCAGCTCCCGATTAGCGCCGCTGAGCATGTCTTCGCCGGCGTCGAGTTTGCCTTTCGGCAGCCCCAGTTCGTAGCGGTGGATTCCGGCCGCATATTCTCTGACCAGCAATACCGTTTCCGGATTCAGCATCGGTACGATCAGCACTGCGCCGTGCGAGCTGCTGCGCGCCAAGCGTTCGTACTGGCGGCGTTCGCCGTTGCTGAACTCCAGGTCGAGCGCTTCGATACAGAATTGGCGAGTTTTGGCCAGTACGGTCTGTTTCAGAATTTTCGGTCGTTTGGGCATGGTGGTTGGCGGGTTTGCGATTGTTGCCGTTGCCGGATCTGAGGTTACACCCTGAAGAATTCGACCGCGTTCTGCAATTGTTCGGCCTGGGCGTTCAATTCCTCCGCCGTTGCCGCCATTTCCTCGGACGCAGCAGCGTTTTGTTGCGTGACTTTATCGAGTTGTCGCATCGCCTCGCTGATTTGGCGCACGCCAACGGCCTGTTCGTCGGAGGCCGCGCTGATTTCCTGTATCAATTCCGAGGTCTTGGCGATATTCGGCACGACCTTGCCGATCATTTGTCCGGCTTGCTCGGCGATGGCGACGCTATTGGCCGCCAATTCGTTGATTTCGGCTGCCGTCGTCCGGCTGTTTTCCGCGAGTTTTCTGACTTCGGCGGCGACGACGGCAAAGCCTTTGCCGTGCTCGCCGGCCGAGGCGGCTTCGATGGCTGCGTTCAACGACAACAAATTGGTTTTGTAAGCGATGTCTTCGATCACGCCGATTTTCTTGGCGATTTGGTGCATGGCCTTGACCGTAGCCATGACCGCGTCGCCGCCTTGGCCGGCTTCGTCGGCCGAGGTTTTGGCCAGTTGTTCGGTGGCGCGGGCGCTTTGCGAATTGTGCTGCACCGAGGTGCTGAGCTGTTCGACGGCGCTGGTGGTTTCGTCGACGCTGGCCGCCTGTTGCGTCGTGGCCTGGCTGATCGATTGCGCGGTGGCGTTGACTTCCCGCGATGCGGCGCTCAGGGTTTCGGCATTGCTTTGGACTTGGCGGACGATGTCGGCCAGTTGGCCGGCCATGGTTTTTAAGTCGAACAACAGGCTGCCGCTGTCGCCGGGCTGGATCTCGATGTGTGTCGTCAGGTCGCCTTCTGCCATTTGCTTGACCGCCGCTGCGGCATAAGCCGGTTCTCCTCCCAGTTGCCGCATCAGGCCGCGCGTAATTAAATAAGCCGCACTGCCGCCGCACAGGACCGACAGCAGCGCCATCAGTTCGATGATGCGGACACTGTTGCTGACGGCGCTACGCGCTTCCTTGCCGGAAGCCGCCATCAATTCGGTTTGAAACGCGATCAAAGCAGTCGCGTTGTCGAAGTAGCGGGTCTGCAGTTGCCTGATTTCGCCGAGCAGATAGTCGGTGGCCTCCTGCTGCTTGCCCTGCCGGGCCAGCGCGATAAAGCGGTCTTGCGCCGCGACATACGGCGTCCTGGCGTCGAGTATGGCTTGCAATAAGCGGCGGCCCTCGGCGCTGTCGATTTTGGCGTCGAGTTTATCCAGATTTTCCTTGATTCTGGCGCGAGCTTCCTGAATTCGGGCGATTTCCTTGTCGATCGTCGTTTGGTCCTTGACGATCAGCGTGTTGCGCATCGAGCGGGCGATGACGTTGATGTTGTCAATGATTTCGTGGGTCCAGACCGTTTTCGGAAACTTATCGTCGACCATGTTTTCGATATTGGCCAACAGTCCTTTCAAGTTGCTTATGCTGACCAAGGCGACGATGGCCAGCAACAGCATCACGCCGCCGAATCCGAGTCCGAGCCGGGTTTTGACCGACAATTCTTGCATACTGGCTCCTGTGTCTAGTGTCTGGGCTAGGCTTGCCATTGTAAAACGTTGCCGGTAATGCGGATAGAGTCGAATTGGCCGATGCTGCCGCGGCCGGCGCCGCCGGCTTATAATCGGCGAAAAATTAACGGAGAATTTCAGCGATGTTGGACTGGCAGCAAATCGAAACGGTAATGTTGGATATGGACGGCACCTTGCTGGACCTGAATTTCGATAACCATTTCTGGCAGGAATTCGTGCCGTTGCGTTTTGCCGAGTTGCACGGTTTGGCTCTGGAGCAGGCCAAGCAGGAATTGGCGCCGCGCTTCAAGGCGATGGAAGGCCGTTTGGAGTGGTATTGCCTGGATTACTGGAGCAGCGAATTGCGTTTGAATATCGCCGGCTTGAAGCAGGAACTGGCCGGCCTGATTGCGGTGCATCCGCACGTGGTCGAGTTTTTGGACGCGGTGCGCGGCAGGCGGCGGTTGTTATTGGTGACCAACGCCCACCGCGATAGCCTCAATCTGAAAATGGAGAAAACCTGCCTGCACCGGTTTTTCGACGAGATCGTCAGTTCCCACGACTTCGGTTTTGCCAAGGAACAGCAGGGCTTTTGGCAAGCCTTGCAGGAACGGCACGTGTTCGAGAAGCACAGCAGCTTGTTGGTAGACGACAGTCTGGCCGTGCTGCGCTCGGCCCGGCAATTCGGCATTGCTCATCTGGTATCGATCAGCAAGCCGGACAGCCGGGGGCCGGTCAGACCGATTGCGGAGTTTCCGGCGATTGAGGATTTTCGGGCGTTGATGCCCGGTTTGCTGCCGGACGCGGCCGCTGTTCCCTAGGCTTGTGGTCCGGCCGGGGAGGGCGTTTGCCGTGCTGTACCACCCGTTCGCGCGGTTCGCGCCGTTCGGGTTTGGCGACCTGTTCGGCCAGCAATTCCGGTTCGATCGGTGCGACCGGTATTTTTTCGCCGATGTAGTCCTTGATGTCCGGCATAGAATAGGCGTATTCCTCGCAGATGAAGCTGATCGCTTCGCCGCTGGCGCCGAAGCGGGCGGTACGGCCGATGCGGTGCACGTAATCCTCGACGTCTTGCGGCAGATCGTAGTTGAACACGTGGGAAACGTCGGGAATGTGCAGGCCGCGAGCGGCGACGTCGGTGGCGATCAGCAGGTTGACCTGGTTGTCCTGAAACGCGGCGAGCAATTTTTGGCGCTTTTCCTGCGGTACGTCGCCGCTCAGCATCGCGACTTTGTAACCGTTGGCCTGCAGGTAGTCGTCCAGCCGTTCCGCGCAACGCTTGGTGTTGACGAAGACGATACTGCGTTGCGGCTGGTGGTGTTTCAATAAACCCAGCAGCAGCGGTATCTTTTGGTCGTTGGCCGGGCAATAGGCGATTTGCTTGATTGCTTTGGAGGTGACTTCTTCGGGTTCGATCCGGATCAAAACCGGGTTGTTCATGTGTTCGTAAGCCAGCTCGGTGACCTTGTAGGACAACGTGGCCGAGAACAGCAGGTTCAGGCGCTGGTCGGCCGGCGGCATCCGCCGCAGCAGGAAACGTATGTCCTTAATAAAGCCCAGGTCGAACATGCGGTCGGCTTCGTCCAGTACCGTGACCTGGATGTTGTCCAGCGTGAAAGCGCCCTGTTTGTAGAAATCAATGATGCGGCCCGGTGTGCCGATGATGATGTCGACGTTGGTCTTGATCTTTTCCAGTTGTTTTTGGTAATCGGTGCCGCCGTAGATCAATGCGAACTTAAGGTTCAGATATTTGCTTAAAACCAGCGCGTCTTTGTGAATCTGGATTGCCAGCTCGCGGGTCGGCGCGAGGATCAAAGCCCGCGGATTCTTGATTTTTTCGCTTTCGTCGTTGATCAGGTGCTGGAAAGTTGCGAGCAGGAAGGTTGCGGTTTTGCCGGTGCCGGTTTGCGCCTGGCCGGCGATGTCTTTGCCGCGCAGGGATAACGGCAGGGACTTGTCCTGGATCGGCGTGCAGTTGATAAATCCCGCTTCTTTCAGACCTTTGATGATGGAGTCGGACAGCTCCAGATTGCTAAATCGCGTTTCCGTTAAGTGTGTTTTTTTCATAACTCGCTAGAATAACTCAAAATGCGACGCGGTTGAAATCGATTGACAATTTCGGCGCAGCGAAACTATAGTCTTTGCTTTGCAAACTAACGGAGAATGGCGTGAGCGACCTAGTCCTTCATGTATCAGACGCTGATTTTAACGAAACTGTCTTAAAAGCCGGCTCACCGGTATTGGTTGACTACTGGGCCGAATGGTGCGGTCCTTGCAAAATGATTGCTCCGGTGCTGGATGAAATTGCAGCCGAGTACCAAGGCAAGCTGACCGTCGCCAAACTCAATATCGACGAAAACCCGAAAACCCCGCAGCACTACGGTGTGCGCGGAATTCCCACCTTGATGATTTTCAAGGGCGGCGAGGTGGAGGCTACTAAAGTCGGCGCCTTGACCAAATCGCAGTTGGCCGCGTTTATCGACAGCAACCTGTAACCCGGCTGCCACCGGGCTTGTCGAAAATGTTTTGATAAGTCCGGTTATTGCGCTAGAATTCCGCCCGCTTCTCGCACCCCGATCGCCCGAGTTTTTCCAACACACTTCTTCCGCCGTAAACAGCTTTCTGCTGTTTTGCATTTCTTCCAATTCCCTAAGTCAACATGAATCTTACCGAGTTAAAACTTAAACAACCGACCGAAATCATCGCAATCGCCGAATCCCTGGGGCTGGAGAACATCGACAGAGCCCGAAAGCAGGAGCTGATTTTCTCGATTTTGAAGAAACAGGCGAAGAGCGGAGAAGACATTTACGGTGACGGAGTGCTGGAAATTTTGACCGACGGTTTCGGCTTTCTGCGTACGCCGGGCTGTTCTTACTTGGCGGGACCGGACGATATTTACGTGTCTCCCAGCCAGATTCGCCGTTTCGGCCTACGTACCGGAGATACCGTCAGCGGCAAGATTCGGCCGCCGAAAGAAGGCGAGCGCTACTTTGCGATGCTGAAGGTGGAGAGCATCAACTTCGAATCGCCCGAGCAATCCAAAAACAAAATTTCCTTTTCCAACCTGACGCCGTTATTCGCCAACAAACGTTTCCGCCTGGAGCAAGGCAACGGTACCAGCGAGGACTTGACGGCCCGCATCATCGATTTGATCGCGCCGATCGGCAAGGGCCAGCGCGGCCTGATCGTGTCGCCGCCGAAAGCCGGCAAGACCATGATCATGCAAAGCATTGCCCATGCGATTGCCGAGAATAATCCCGAATGTTACCTGATCGTGCTGTTGATCGACGAGCGTCCGGAAGAGGTAACCGAAATGGAGCGTTGCGTTCGGGGCGAGGTGGTGTCCAGTACCTTCGACGAACCAGCTACCCGCCACGTGCAGGTCGCCGACATGGTGATCGAAAAAGCCCGGCGCATGGTCGAGCACAAGCACGATGTGGTTATTCTGTTAGACTCGATCACGCGTTTGGCGCGCGCCTACAACATGGTAGTACCCTCGTCCGGTAAGCTGTTGTCCGGCGGTGTCGACGCCAATGCCCTGGAAAAACCGAAGCGCTTCTTCGGCGCCGCGCGTAATATCGAGGAAGGCGGCAGTCTGACCATCATTGCCACCGCACTGGTCGAAACCGGTTCGCGGATGGACGAGGTGATTTTCGAGGAGTTCAAGGGCACAGGTAACATGGAGCTGCATCTCGAGCGGAAAATCGCTGAAAAGCGCATCTATCCCGCCATCAATATTAATCGTTCAGGCACCCGTCGCGAGGAATATCTAGTCGATCCCGACGAACTGCAAAAAACCTGGATCTTGCGCAAGATCCTGCAGCCGATGGACGAATTGGCGGCATCGGAATTTTTGTTGGGCAAGCTCAAAGATTTTAAAACCAACGCCGCGTTTTTCGATTCTATGAAGCGTTAATGCCTGCCGTCGGATCGGCGGACGGCATTCCGCGTGCCGTTCGCCCCGATTTTGGCTGTTTTCCCCCGTTTTCCATCCCCCGCTCCGGTCTGTTTTTCTCCTGCCAACACAGCAACCTAGTTCCAATCTAAGTTGCGTTCGCAATAGCACCGAAATATTTCTTGGTTGTGCGAGCGATTAATTTTGTTATATTGCGCCCCGACCTTAACGCGGAGAGATGGCCTTGCGAAATACCAGCAAATTTTTCATGCAGTTCGTCCGACTGGCGGGACCTTTCTGGTGTTCCGAAAACAAGGCTAGCATTCGCGGACTGTCGGCGGTGCTGGTCGCGTTAACCGTCGCCCAAATCGCCGTTTCGGTGATTATTACCGAGTGGAGTGCAGACTTGTTCGATGCGTTGGAACAGCGCTCGATGTCGCGCTTCTTTACCCAGATCGGTTTGATCGTGTTGATCTTTCTGGCGAACATTGCCATTACTGCGACGCATTTGGTGGTCAAGCGCCGCTTGCAACTCGGTTGGCGCGGCTGGTTGACCGACAAATTGATTGGCCAGTGGATGCGAGACGGCCGGCATTACTTGGTCACGCATATACCCGGCCAGCACGATAATCCCGACGGCCGCATCGCCGAGGATATACGGATATCGACCGAATATGCGATCGATCTGCTGCATACCATGTTCTACTGCTTATTGTTGTTGATCAGTTTTACCGAGATTTTGTGGACTTTGTCCGGCAGTGTTGCCTTGGACTTGGGGATTGCCGAGATTCCGATACAAGGCCATCTGGTCTGGCTGGCCTTGATATACGCCGCCAGTGCCTCGGTACTGGGCTGGTGGATCGGTCGGCCATTGACGACGGCGACCGATAACCGGCAAACCGTAGAAGCCAATTTCCGTTTCGCGTTGGTTAAGGCCCGTGAAAACGCCCAGTCGATTGCGTTAATTCACGGCGAGCGCCACGAAAATCCGCACTTTCACCGTTTGTTCGGCAATATCGTCGATGCCTGGAACCAACAAACCCTCGCTTGGCAACGGATCACGATGTTCAGTTCCGGCTACTCCATCCTGTCGATGGCTTTTCCGATCCTGGTGTCCGCGCCGCGTTTCATACTGGGAACCATCAGTTTGGGAGCCTTGATGCAATCGGCCCAAGCCTTCCAGCAAATGGTCGCCGCTCTGTCCTGGCCGGTGGACAATATGGGCAAGGTCGCCGAGTGGCGAGCTTCGGTAGAGCGCGTTCTCGGGTTAAGCAAGGCCCTGGAGCAGCTGGAGCGGGAAATCGCCAAACCTGATCCGCACCGCATCCGCATCGTCAAGAACGACAGTTCGGTACTGGCATTCCGCAATCTGTGCATCAGCCGGCTGGACAATATCGTTTGCGTGTCGATGTTGAACGAAGAGATTCGCGCCGGAGAACGGGTGTTGATAGCCGGCAACGCATTTTCCGGCAACAAATTGTTCAAGGCCATCGCCGGGTTGTGGCCGTGGGGCGAGGGTACGATAGAACTGCCTGACGACGAACCGATGTTCTTCATGCCGCCCAAACCGTATTTGCCGACCGGGAATCTGCGTGCCTCGATTTGTTATCCAGCCGACGCCGGCGTGTTTGATCCCGAGCTATTGGTCAGTACCATGCAGTTGGCCGGCGTCGGCGAATTGGTGGAACAATTGGATCAGCAAGCCGACTGGGACAAAAGCTTGGAGCGCGAGCAGAAGCAGCGCTTGGGATTGGTGCGGCTGTTGCTGCACAAACCGAAGTGGATTTTGATGCAGGAAGCCTTCGATTCGCTCGATCCGGACGGCGAGGTGGAAATGGTTAGCCTGATCCATAAAAAATTGCCGCAGGCGGCGATGCTGACGATCACCAAGCAGCCGACGATCCAAGGGTTGCATAAGCGCAGAATTACGCTGAATTAATCGGTTGTCGGCATGTTCGCACTTGGTGTCGGCCAAGAGTACACTTTACTTTGCTAAATTTTTTATACCCAAAGTGGGGAATTTGGTTTCTGAAACGTCTTAAAGGATAAGGAGCCCAAAGCATGGCGTAAATGCCCGGGTAGGCCTTACTACGCTCAGGTGGTTTTATGAAATCAAGACATACTCGCAGCAGCCCGGCGGAGATGCCGGCCGACAAGGCGGCGCCGGGTTTTCCATCGGCCCGATATTTCCAGGTTCATTTCGAATATCTCCACGAAACCATCGGCGAATTAAAGCAGCAGATCGAGACGGCGAACCGGCAAATTGCCGAATTGCAGCGGCGGCTGTTGGATGCGGGAACCGAGGACGTCGATCTGGAAAGTCAAGCCGGCAACGCCTTTACAACTCAAGATTGGCGTTTGTAACCGCTGCTGTTTGTTTCGACCCAGCGCTGCTTGCCATTAGCCAGCGTTTCGCGCTTCCAGAACGGCGCCCGGCTTTTCAGATTTTCCATGATGAAACGGCTGGCGTCGAACGCGTCGCCGCGATGTTCGGACCAGACAGCTACCAGAACCAGGGTGTCGTTGGGCTCGACCTGGCCGACCCGATGGACTAGCAAAGTGTCCAGCATCTGCCATTGGCTTGCCGCTTGTTCGACGATTTGCTGCAGTTGCCTTTCGGTCATGCCCGGATAATGTTCCAGGTACATGCCGCAAACCGAATCGCCCTGGTTGAAATCGCGCATCGTACCGACGAATACGGCCGTGGCGCCGTATTTCCCGGCTATCCCGGCCGCTTGCTGGTGGTCGGCGATTTCTTGCCAAGGATCGAAAACCGCATCCGATAATTTCACTGTCATACCGTTCAGCCTCCCGTGACCGGCGGAAAGAACGCCACTTCGTCGCCGTCGCTGACCAGGCTGTCCAGACTCGCATAATTCATGTTGATCGCCGCGAGCAGCGCGTTCGGCACCGGCAGATCCGGATTGGCCTGTTGCCATAGCTCCAGCACCGAAAGCGGCGCCGGAACGACTAGTTCGTCGCCGGCGCGGCCGACTTGGTCTTTGAGGCTTGCGAAGTACAGCACTTTGATCGACATTCTGTTCCACCGGGTAATACAATGCGCGCTGGTTTAATAATACGTCCCGCCATGTCCAATTCCCCGCTCACCCATTTCAACGCCGCCGGAGACGTCCACATGGTCGATGTCGGCGCCAAGGCGGTTACCCAGCGCAGCGCGGTTTGCGAGGGCTATATCGAGATGCGGCCGGAAACGCTGGCGTTGATTGTAAACGGCGCGCATAAAAAAGGCGACGTGCTCGGCGTGGCCCGGATCGCCGGGATCATGGCCAGCAAGAAAACGGCCGAGCTGATTCCGTTGTGCCATCCTTTGCCGCTCAGTCACGTTGAAATCGACCTACAGCCGCAGCCAAGCCTGAGCCGGGTTTATTGCCGGACATTAGTCAAGACCAGCGGCCAGACCGGTGTTGAGATGGAAGCGCTGACCGCGACGCAGATTGCATTGCTGACCATCTACGACATGTGCAAAGCCGTCGATCGCGGTATGGTGATTCAGGGTGTGCGGCTGTTGGAAAAAAGCGGCGGCAAGTCCGGCGACTGGCGGGCGGAGGCCGCCGCTCCCTAGTATTCCGGTTTGGCTTGCGGGCTCCGGTTCAGGATTTTCTCGTCTATGGTTTTGTGCAGCAAGCGCAACAACTCGGCGGAGCCGTCTTCGTCGCTCTCCATCTCTTCCGGTTTGGCCAACGCTGCGTTGACGCGGATGCCGCCGGTCTCCTCCTTCAGTGTAATCAGATACTCGGCTTCGGCGTAATGGTTATTCAGCAAGGTTCTGATCAGGCTCAGATCCTTGCCGGCCGTATCGGGATCGTAACGCACTTGGAACCGACCGTCCTGCTGGTTTTTGTCGAGGATTTCGATGTCAGTGATTTTCAGCGCTGTCGCAAGCATTTCCCAAGCCCGCTCTTCTCGGGTTTTCAGAACCAGCAGCGGTTTGTCGCCGTCGGTGAACGCCATCAGCCCGGCCAGGACCGATTTCGGTTTCAGATCGTCGACGTCGATCGCCGGTTGCGGGTTAGTGTGTTCGATCGGCAATACCGGCGGCAACTCCAGATGGTGGGTATCGCGATATTTCTCGGGGGTTTCGCCGCAGGCGGCCAACAACAGGCACGGAAGCGCGTGGCGGACTCGTTTCAACATAACCGGGTTCACTCGCAAAAATAACGCCTGTGTTCCAACACCGGGAACGACACCCGCATTTTTTCCAGCCGGCTGATGTCGATTTCGCCGCAGACGAAGCCGGGGCCGGTCTTGTAGCAATCGAGCACTACGCCCCATGGATCCACGACCATGCTGTGGCCGTAGGTTTGCCTGCCGTTCATGTGAAAGCCGCCCTGGTTGGGTGCCAGCACGTAGCACAGGTTTTCGATGGCTCGCGCCCGCAGCAATACTTCCCAGTGCGCGGCGCCGGTTTTGGCAGTGAAAGCCGACGGAATCACTAAGATATCCAGGCCTTTTCGCGTCATGGGTCGGAAAAATTCCGGAAAACGCAGGTCATAGCAGACGGCCACGCCGAGGCGGCCGAACGGGGTGTCGATCACGCAGGAACCGTCGCCGGCTTCCACCGAATCGGACTCGCGGTATTCCTCGGCGGTATCGGGCACACTGACGTCGAACAGGTGCACCTTGTCGTAGCGGGCGACGCGTTCGCCTTGGTCGTTATAGATCAGGCAGGCCGCACGGACTTTATTCGGAACCGAGGCCTGTACCGGCATCGTGCCGCCGATGATCCAGACGGCGTATTTTTTTGCCGTGGCGGCCAGAAACTCCTGAATCGGCCCCTGGCCGTCGGACTCGGCAACCTTGACCTTGTCGTATTCGTTCATGCCCATGATGGCGAAGTTTTCCGGTAAAGCCACCAGTTTGGCTCCGGCTTTGACCGCTTCGGCGATTTGTTTTTCAGCTTCGAGCAGGTTGGCGCTGACTTGCGGACCCGAAGCCATTTGAATGGCGGCACATAGTGTCATGAATAGTCCCTGGTGTTTTTAGTTGATTGCGTCGAATGGGGCCAAGCGGCCGGCCCGCAATTGGGCGGTCATTTGCCGAGCGAATCCAGCCACTCGAAGCCGGTCAGGCTGCGCCAAGCTTTCTTCACCAAACCGTCCTGATCGTGCAGCGGCGTGACTTCGACATTGCCCCACGGCCCGCTCAATTTGTATTGCGAGCCGAAGAAATATCCTTCTTTGTAATCGTCGGTCACCGCCTGGGTAATTATAGCGGCGATGCCGCCGACGATTGTACCAGCAATGGGAAGCGCGCCGGAACTCTTGGGCACCACCGCCACCCGCTGGTCCAGGGTCTTGTTCACCAGGTCGGCGCTGCCGGCGATACTGAGTTTGGCCGAGACGGCGTCGATCACCAAGTCGTCGGAATAGGCCAGACCGTTACCGATTTTGACGGTGCCGGTAATCGTATCGAAGGCCAGACCCTGGCGATAAACGTCGCTGAAATCCAGGCTCAGGCGTTTGGCCCATTGTTCCATCGCGATCAGCCCCAGCAAGCGGCCGAAGCCGGGTTCGATGCTGGAGATACGGCCGTCGCTGAGCTTGAGCCGGAGCTGGCCGTTGATGCCGGCCAGAGAAAATTGCTGCGGCCCGCCGCGCCAACTGCCGTTGAAGCCGATATCGGCGTCGGTGCCGCGAAAGTCGTCGGTAAAGCCCAATTGCGACAGGAACAGGCCGAAGCCTTTCATGTTCAATTTGCCGGTGAGTTGGGTGGAACTGGCGCTGCCCAATTTCAACCAGTCGGCGCTAAAGTCGATGGTGCCGGCGACGCTGGCCAGTTGCACGTGCTTGAAATGAATGCCGTTGATCAGTCGTTCGGTGCGCAGTTTCAGATTACCCAAGTCCACGTTCCGCCATAGCAATTGCTTGCTGTCGATATCGATCAGCGGCAAATCGCCGACGGCCGCTTCTTCGGCGTCGCCGAAATTCAGCCCTTCCATGGCCGTCAGATTCAGGTGCTCCATTTGCAGACGGATGCGTTCGGTCCCGCCGCGCTGGTCCGGAATCGTGAAACGACCGCTGGCCATCGCGCTGTCGATGCTGCCTTGCCAGGCCTGGTCAGCATGTTGCATCCGGCAGCGCACCGCGCCTAATGTATGTCCTTGCCAGATCAATTCGCCGGTGTCTAGCACCAGTTCCTTTAGCGCGGGCAGGCGCCTTTGGTTGTCGCCGTCGCCGAACGCGGCCAGCGCTTCGGATAATTTGAATTGCGGTTGGCGGATTTCCAGCTTTAGGCCGGGGTGGTCGAAAATGTCCGAGCCGCCTTCGCCGTAAACGATATGCGCTGAATGCAGCCCGTTACGCTGGCCGTCGATTTGCAGTGTCGCCTGCACATTCCGGCCGTAACCGATATGCAACGGCACGAATTCGCCGTCGTCCAGCAAAAAACGTAAATTCAACGCGCGTTCTTCGCCTGCGGTCTTGCTCAGTCCTTCCGGCGCATCCAGGCTGACGCCTTGCAGATTGCTGGTAATTTGCAGGACGTCGGGCTGATCTGTGGCATAAGGCAGAGACAGTGCGACTTGGTAGTTGAAGCCGCCTTTGGCGGCCTGGGTTTTCAAAAAAGGGAACTGCTTTTGCAGGCGCTCGACGTCGGTGACGCCGCTGATCAATAATTGCGTCGCGTTCTGGTCGCTTTGCAATTGGCCGCGTATCGGATAGCCCAGGGTTCTGGCTTCGAGCGGGCTGCTGCTGACGCGGTCTTCGGTGAAGTGCAGTACGCCGCCGATGTTGTCGACCATAAGATCGACCGGCTTCAGCAGCAGGCGCGCCTTATCCAGATGGGCATCGACTTTCACCGTGGTCGGCAGGGTGTCGTAATAGGCGATTTTCAGATCCAAGTCGACTTGGGTGTCGCCCTCCGGCGCCAGTACTTTGGCCAGCGGATCGGTTTTGACGTGCAGCGGGGTTTTTTGCAGATATTGCAGGCTTTGCGGCAGCTTACTGTGTACTTGGCCCCAGACGTAGACGTAATCGCTGTTGGCTAAATCCGGAATCGTCACGACGGCCTGATCGATATCCACATCTTCGCTACGGCCGCCGTCGATGGCAACTTGCAGGTCGGAGCCGAGAAACTGCACGTCGGCATGCACCGCGCGCAAATGCGGCCACAAGGCATTGAACTGGATTTCGCCGTCGTCTATCGCAAACACCACTTCGAAACGGCCGGCGCCGTTGCTGAACGGAAAGTCCGCCAGCTTGCCCTGCAACAGCATTTCGCCCTTGTCGATATGGCCGCCGATAAAGGCGTCGTCCAACCAGGCTACGGCGTCCTTGCCCATGATTTTAGCCGGCAGGTAGCGCGGCACCTTGCTGATGTCGGCGAAATTGCCGAAGCGGGTGCGCATGTCCAGTACCGGACTGCCGCCGTTGTTCGGGATGCTCAATCGCAGCCGGGTTGTGGTTTGGAAGTCGGCGCTGTCCAATTGCAGGCCTTCGCTGGAAAATTGCCAATCGCTGCCGGTTTGCAACCAGTCCAGCCGCCCAGTCAGGCGGGCGATCTCCAGTTTGTCGCGGAACAGTTCCGGCGCGTCGAAACCGGCGCGTTCGGTGGCGAATACCAATTGCCCTCCTTGGTCGCCGGCACTAATGCTGCCGCGCAAGCCTTGCAATTGCGGCATGCCGTCGACGGCGTCGATGCCGAGTTCGGCAAACCCGCCATGCAGGGCGTAATGCTGTAGCGTGCTGTCGCTGTAAAACGCCGCGTCGCGCAATTCGCCGCGCGGATTCAGCTTCAACCAGCGTTCGTAGCCGGCGGCGTCGGCCAGAAACGGCGCGGTCAAATGGTCCAGCGCCTGCAGATTCAGGGTTTCGATACGGCCGCCGAGATTGCCTTGGGCGTCGCGCTGCAGGTAAAACTCGCCGCCGTGCCAGCGTTGGCGATTGCTGACCGCATTCATGTCGTAAACGCCCCAGCGCTGGCGGCCGTCGGTTTCGCTCCAGGCCAGATTGCCCTCGAAGGTGTCCAATTGCAGGGATTTGTTGCCTTGTTTGCCGATTTTGATCTGCTGACCCTGAACGTAACCGGCAATCCGGTAAGGCGTCGAGTCGCGCCAATCGCTCCACAGCCGAATATCGCCGGAACCCGAATACAAATGCAGTCCGGCCGGTAAGTCTTCGATCAACCAGGCCGGACCTTGCAAATTGTCGCCTTCGACGTAGAGCCGGCCGTTGATCGCATCGGCCTGGAAAATATTGCCGTGCAATAGTGCGGAAATCCGCAAGCTGTCGCCCAACGAGTCCGGCAACCGGCTGATCAAATGGATTTCGTGGTCTTGTTCGGCACGGTGGTTTTCGATGCGTAAGTCGAAGTTAGCGATCGTCACCGGCGGCCGCTGCCGTTTCAAGTCCAGCCAAGTGACCTGGCTTTGCAGGATTTCGTATTGGCCGCCTTCCAGCAACCACAGCGGTTGCTCGTCGCTGCTATGCAGGCCTTTGATGCGCAGGGCGCCGTCGGCATCGCGGATGATGTCTAGTTTGGCGCCGACCAGCGTGACCCAGCCGGAGGCCATCGCATCCTGGGTGAACAACCATTCCAGCAAATTGATGCCGATCCGGACCTGTTGCAAACTGATCGCCGGTTTGGTGCCGGCTTCCGCGGCGTCTATCGTGATGTCGCGCAGTATCAATTCCGGGCTGAAGCCGCGCATTTTGGCGCTGAGCCGGCCTATGTGCAGCGGCACGCCGCTGATGCGGCGAATTTCGCTTTCCAGCCGTTGGCGGTGGTCGGCGATGTCGATCAGAAACAGCCTGACCGCGCTCAATGCCAGCGCCGCCGCGATCAGCGACCAGAACAGCAGGTGCCGGGTGGCCCGGCTGACATGGCGGTGGATAACCAAAGCTTTGGCCTATAACAACACCACGTCGTAGTGTTCCTGGTTGTATTCGGCTTCGGCGCGAATCTTGATCGCCACCTTCAAAAACACTTCCAGCTCGGCCAGCATGTCGGCTTCCTCGTCCAGCAGCATTTCCACCACCTGCTCCGAGGCCAGTACCAGAATCTGCTGCACGCTGTATTGGCGCACCACGCGGATGATTTCGCGGAAAATCTCCAGGCAGATCGATTCGGCGGTTTTCAGTACGCCGCGGCCGCCGCAAGTCGAGCAAGGCTCGCACAGAATGTGTTCCAGGCTCTCGCGGGTACGCTTGCGGGTCATTTCCACCAAGCCCAGCGCCGACACCTCGGTGATCTTGGTTTTGGCGTGGTCTTTTTCCAGATTGCGCTGCAGCGCGGCCAACACTTGCTTCTTGTGCTCGTCGCTTTGCATATCGATGAAATCGATAATGATGATGCCGCCCAAGTTGCGCAGCCGCAGCTGGCGGGAAATGGTTTGCGCCGCTTCCAGGTTGGTCTTGAAGATGGTTTCTTCCAGGTTGCGGCCGCCGACGTAGCCGCCGGTATTGACGTCCACCGTCGTCATCGACTCGGTCTGGTCGAACACCAGATGGCCGCCGGACTTGAGCTTGACCTTGCGGTCCAGCGCCTTGCTGATCTCGTCCTCGACGTTGTAGATGTCGAACACCGGCCGCTCGCCGGAGTAATGTTCGATCACCGAGACGATTTCCGGGACGAAGGTCTCGGCGAATTCGACCAGCTTCAAAAAGGTTTCCTTGGAATCGACCCGGATTTTTTCGATGCCGTCTTTGTACAAATCGCGCAAGGTGCGGATGCTCAGCGGCAGGTCTTCGTGGATCAAGGATTTGACTTTGGCCTTTTTGCTCTTGTCCAGGATGGACTCCCAGAGTTTGTGCAAGAAGGTCATGTCGGAATACAGAATCACTTCCTCGACGCATTCGGCGGCGGTACGGGCGATGAAGCCGCCCGGCACCTGGTGTTTTTGCTGGTAGGCCTCGATGCAGGCCCGCAGCCGGGCGCGTTCGGACTCGCATTCGATGCGCTGCGACACGCCGGAGTTGCCGGCATAAGGCATGTAGACCTGGTAGCGCGACGGAATCGAAATGTCGGTGGTGAGCCGGGCGCCCTTGTTGCCGAGCGGGTCCTTGGTGACTTGCACCACCAGTTTCTGGCCTTCCTTCAGGTAATGTTCGATGTTCTCCGAGCCTTTTTCGGCCAATTCCTGGCTGCTGAAGTCGGACAAATGCAGAAAGGCGGCCTTGTCCAGGCCGATGTCGACGAAGGCGGCCTGCATGCCCGGCAATACCCGGCACACCTCGCCCTTGTAAATGTTGCCGACCAAGCCTTTCTGGCGGACGCGCTCGATGATCAGTTCCTGCAATACGCCGTTTTCGATGACGGCGACCCGGGTTTCCGGCGGCGTCACATTGATTAATATTTCTTCGCTCATTGAATTACTTCTATGCCGGCTTGGCTCAACAGTTGTGCGGTTTCGAACAGCGGCAGGCCCATCACCCCGGAAAAACTGCCGGCGATCGACTCGATAAACACGCTGGCCAGCCCCTGAATCGCATAGGCACCGGCTTTATCGCAAGGTTCCCCGGTTTGCCAATAGGCCACGATTTCCTGGTGGCTGAGGGGGCGGAAACGCACTTCGCTGACGCTCACGGCCTGCCAATGGTTTTGCCCGCTACGCAAGGATACCGCGCTATACACCTGGTGGCTGCGGCCGGACAGCCGGCTCAGCATTTCGATGGCATGTTGCAGATCGTCGGGCTTGCCCAAAATCCGGCCGTCGCAAATCACGCTGGTGTCGGCGGCCAGTATCGGCAAGCGGCTGTCGCTTTGCGCCGCACACACGGCCGATTTTTCGGCGGCGACCCGCTCGACGTAGGCGGCCGGGGCTTCGCCGGGGATCGGGGTTTCGTCGATGTCGACGGCCATGACGGCGTGGCGGATGCCGATTTGGGCCAGTAATTCGCGGCGGCGCGGCGACGCCGAGGCCAGGATTAGTTGAGGGTTCATGCCGTTAACGGTGGTAAGGATGGTTGTTGAGCAGACTCCAGGCCCGGTATATTTGTTCGGCAACGACGATACGCACCAGCGGATGCGGGAAGGTCAGCGGCGACAGGCTCCAGGATTCGCGCGCCAACTCTTTGACCTGCGGCGCCAGGCCTTCCGGGCCGCCAACCATCAGCGCAACCGGCTGGCCGTTGCCGAGCCAGCGCTGCAAAGCCTGCGCCAGATCAGAGGTAGACCAGGGTTTGCCCGGAATATCCAGCGTCACGACGTGGGCGCGCGGCGGCAAGGCGGCGATCATCCGTTCGCCTTCGTCGCGGGTAATCCGGGCCAGGTCGCCGCTTTTGCGCTTGTCCGGCGCGATTTCGCGCAGTAGCAACTCGCACTCGCGCGGCAGCCGCTTGGCGTACTCATTATAACCTTGCTGTACCCAGTCCGGCATTTTGCTGCCGACGGCGATCAGATGAATTTGCATGGCGGGGAGGATACACAGAAGCGGCAAAGCTGACAACGCAGGGCGGCCGGCAGAGGGCGACGCCGCGGTTAAATTAAAGCGCCAAGTCGTCCAATGGGCTGACAACACCTTGGCCGCCTTGATTCAGCACATGGGTGTGAATCATTGTGGTTTCCAGCTCGCTATGTCCCAATAAGGCTTGAATGGTGCGAATATCGGTGCCGCGTTGCAGCAAGTGCGTAGCAAAACTGTGGCGGAACGTATGGGCCGATACTCGCTTGTTGAGGCCGGCCTGCCGAACCGCCGCTTTAATCGCCTTATTGATTAGCGATTGGTCTACATGATGGCGGCGAGTCTTGCCGGATAAAGGATCGACCGATAACGAACGGGCCGGGAACACATATTGCCAGCCCCATTCGCGCTCGGCATTGGGGTATTTCTTGGTCAGTGCATGAGGCAGATACACTGCGCCGAAACCGGCTGCCAAATCCTGATCGTGAATTGCCTTGACCTTCTCCAGATGATTTTGCAGCATCGGCACCATGGCCGCCGAAAACGTCGTCACCCTGTCCTTATCGCCCTTGCCGGAGCGCACGGTAATCTGCCTGTAGGCGTAATCGATATCCTGCACTCGCAAGCGGACGGCTTCGGAAATGCGTAAACCGCTACCGTACAAAAACTTGACCACCAATTGCGCGACGCCTTCCACCCGCGGCAAAACCTGCTTGATCTCGTCCACCGACAGCACCACCGGAATATGACGGCTGGATTTGGAGCGAATCGCTTCGATACGCTTGAGCAGTGGGACACCCAAAACCTGCTTGTACAAAAACACCAGTGCATTCATGGCTTGGTTCTGGGTGGCGGACGCCACCTGGCGCTCGGTGGCCAAGTAGCTCAAAAACGCCTCGATCTTGGCCTCGGCATCCTCCAGCAAAGCAGCCCTTTCGCTCAGCCGATGAAACTTGACGAATTGCTTGATCCACTCGCAATAGGTGCGCTCGGTATGCAGCGAATAATGCTTGAGCCGCATAATGCGGCGCACGTCTTCCAGCAAGGTTGGCGATTTTGTGCTTGACATCAAATTATTAACGAATATAGTGAGGCGCAAGCTGATTATAGAGGCAAATGTGCCCGAATTTATGGCAAATATCCGGTTATCAAGGCAGATGTGCCCGGTTTGGCGGTTATCAGGGCAAAAGTGCCCGAAATGGCCGGCAATATCAACTTGTCGGGCAGATTTGCCTGATAATCAATAGTTAGGCACCAGCAAGCGAGGCCGCAAAAAAAACGGGGTTCAGGGATTAAGTGCGGTGGTCAACGTGTGCCATTGCCAACCCAAAACCCGGCATTCATGCCGGCAAGATAAAGAGTGACAAGTAACGGAATTTAGGCGGCGCAAAAAGCCGCCGAAAAGTAAAAATGTTTCACGGGTTTTAACTCGTACAAATAAGAACGGTTATCA
>NZ_JANIBM010000015.1 GCF_024505045.1 Methylomonas aurea
CCGGTGTTGAAATGTTCCGCAAACTGCTGGATCAAGGCCAGGCTGGTGACAACGTCGGTATCCTGTTGCGCGGCACCAAGCGTGACGACGTTGAGCGGGGTCAAGTACTGGCGCACGTCAACACCATCAAACCGCACTCCCACTTCAAAGCGGAAATCTACGTATTGTCGAAAGAAGAGGGTGGTCGTCATACACCATTCTTCAACGGCTACCGTCCGCAGTTCTACTTCAGAACCACCGACGTGACCGGCGCGGTTGAACTGCCGGAAGGTGTAGAAATGGTGATGCCTGGCGACAATATTTCTGTCACCGTCAAACTGATTTCACCGATCGCGATGGAAGACGGCTTGCGCTTCGCAATCCGCGAAGGTGGTCGTACCGTCGGTGCGGGTGTCGTGGCTTCTATTATCGAGTAATTAAAGATGGCAAATCAAACTATCAGAATCCAACTTAAAGCCTTTGATCATAAATTGATCGATCAATCGGCAGGAGAGATAGTAGAGACAGCAAAGCGGACCGGTGCCCAAGTAAAAGGCCCGATCCCTTTGCCTACTAGAAAAGAGCGCTTTACCGTATTGATTTCGCCTCATGTCAACAAAGACGCGCGCGATCAATACGAATTGAGAACTTATAAGCGGTTGTTGGACATCGTCGAACCAACCGATAAGACCGTTGACGCCTTGATGAAGCTTGATCTGGCGGCTGGGGTTGATGTTCAAATTAAGCTGAAATAACGAAAAGTTATAGATTAGAGGGATTGGCAGATGTCAATAGGTCTTATTGGTCGTAAATGTGGTATGACCAGAATATTTTGCGAAGATGGTTCTTCGGTACCAGTAACCGTGCTTCATATCGACTCTAACCGAGTCATTCAGGTGAAGAGTTTGGAAAATGACGGTTATCGCGCCATCCAGGTTGCTGCCGGAGACGTAAAGTCTTCTAAGGTCAATAAAGCGATGGCGGGCCATTATGCGTCTGCCAATGTCACCGCAGGTAGAGGGTTATGGGAGTTCAGGTTGGGCGAGGGTGAGGGTGTTGAGTTGACACCTGGAGCCGAGCTTAACGTGAACGTGTTCTCGGCCGGTCAAATGGTCGATGTTGCCGGTACCAGTATCGGCAAGGGATTTGCCGGCACCGTGAAACGCCATAATTTCAGAACTCAGGATGCTACTCACGGTAACTCTCGTTCGCACAGGGTTCCGGGGTCAAGTGGTATGAACCAAACACCGGGTCGGGTCTTTAAAGGTAAAAAGATGTGCGGTCATATGGGTGCTGCTAAGACTACTGTACAGAATCTTAAGATTCAAGCTATCGACTCTGAACGCAATCTTATCCTCGTAAGGGGTGCCGTTCCGGGCGCGAAAGGCGGTGATGTGGTTATCACCCCGGCGGTAAAAATGGTGAATAAAGGTTAATTTATGGCATTACAAATACCTGCAATAAATGGCAGTGGCTCGGCGCAGGCACTTGAAGTGTCAGACGCCGTGTTTGGCCAAGCATTTAACGAAACGCTAATCCATCAACTGGTAACCAAGTATTTGTCAGCTGCTAGGGCTGGCACAAAAGCCCAAAAAAACCGTTCAGCGGTAAGTGGCGGTGGTTTGAAGCCTTTCCGCCAAAAGGGTACTGGACGAGCACGAGCGGGTACGACGCGAAGCCCGATCTGGCGCACCGGTGGTGTAACTTTTGCCGCGCAGCCTAGATCGTTCGACCAAAAATTGAACAAAAAAATGTACAAAGCCGGGATCCGTTCCATATTCTCTGAATTGCTGAGACAAGGTCGGATTGCGGTTTGCGACGACATTGTTCCTGCCACTCCGAAAACTAAGGAATTTTTGGCGAAGATCAAAGGTATTGAAGCTAAAAGACTGCTCGTTGTCGCAGACGACTTAAATGAGAATTTAATTTTGGCTGCTAGAAATTTGCCGTACGTCGCTGTGGTTACTCCAACAAGCATTGACCCGGTGTCACTGGTCGCAGCAGATAAAGTAATAGCTACGGCATCTGCGCTAAAGCAAATTGAGGAGCGTTTGGCATGAGTGATCAGAAAGTAAAATTAGCTAGCATCTTGTACGCGCCGATCATTTCTGAAAAGAGTTCTAACGTCGCCGACCAAAATAACCAATACGTATTTAAAGTGCAAAAAACGGCAACTAAGCTGCAAATAAAGAAAGCGGTAGAGTTGATGTTCGGCGTGAAAGTAGAGTCGGTTCGTGTGCTAAACGTTAAGGGAAAGATTAAGCGATTCGGACGTGCATTGGGTAAGCGCTCAGACTGGAAAAAAGCATATGTGAAATTGCAGTCGGGCCATAACATCGAACTTGCAACAGCATAACTTTTTAAAGCAAATAGGAGCGGTAGAAGAGCATGGCTATTCTAAAATCAAAGCCGACATCTCCAGGTTCTCGGTTTGTAGTGCGTGTACAAAATAATGATTTGCATAAGGGTAAGCCATTTGCACAACTACTAGAAAAAAAGAGCAATACTGGCGGCCGTAATAACCTGGGCCGGGTTACAACTCGCCACATCGGCGGAGGCCATAAGAAGTTTTATCGAATTATTGATTTCAAGCGCGATAAAACTGACATCCCGGCTGTTGTAGAGCGTATCGAGTACGATCCAAACAGGACTGCGAATATCGCCTTGGTTCTATTTAGGGATGGAGAGCGTAGATACATAATTGCGCCAAAAGGTATAGAAGTGGGGCAGGAAATATTGAGTTCTGAAACCACGCCGGTGAAATTGGGCAATTGTATGCCCCTGCGTAACATGCCATTAGGTACTACTCTGCACTGCGTAGAATTGAAGCCTGGTAAAGGCGCGCAATTAGCCAGAAGCGCTGGTACGTCGGTACAACTCGTCGCTAAGGACGGCGCCTATGTCACCGTGAGGCTGCGTTCAGGCGAGATGAGAAAAGTCCCTTCTGACTGTAAAGGTGTCGTTGGCGAGGTTTCCAACTCGGAACATAACTTGGTTTCGCTAGGTAAAGCCGGAGCAAAGAGATGGCGCGGCGTCAGGCCCACCGTGCGAGGTGTTGCGATGAATCCGGTGGACCATCCACACGGTGGTGGTGAGGGTAGAACATCCGGCGGTCGACACCCTGTGTCTCCCTGGGGAACCCCGACCAAAGGTTATAAAACCAGAAAAAATAAACGTACTGACAACATGATTGTCAGACGCCGTAAGCAAAAATAAGAGGTATCTGACGTGCCACGTTCAATTAAAAAAGGTCCATTTATTGATCACCACCTGCTGAAGAAAGTTGAGGAGGCGGTGAGAACAAATAATAGGAAACCGATTAAAACCTGGTCTAGACGGTCGATGATTAGTCCAGACATGCTAGGCTTGACTATTGCAGTTCATAATGGCAAGCAGCATGTACCGGTACTGATTTCTGAAAATATGGTCGGTCATAAATTAGGTGAGTTCTCGCCTACGAGAACTTATAAAGGCCATATTGCTGACAAAAAATCGAGATAAGGAGTGAATGTGGAAGTATCGGCTAAATTGAGTAACGCTCCGCTGTCAGCGCAAAAGGCGCGGTTGGTAGGGGACCAAATTAGGGGGTTGCCCGTCGAAAACGCCCTGAATCTATTGAATTTCAGCTCCAAAAAAGCTGCGGCGATTATTAAGAAAGTGCTTGAATCGGCAATCGCAAATGCTGAGCACAATCAAAATGCAGATGTAGACGAGCTAAAGGTATCCACCGTTTTCGTTAACGAGGGCCGAACTATGAAACGTATATCGGCACGAGCAAAAGGGCGGGCGAACCATATTCTGAAAAGAACTTGCCATATAACAATCAAAGTAGCTGAGAAATAGAGGTATAAGATGGGACAAAAGGTTCATCCCACAGGGATTCGTCTCGGGATCGTAAAAGATTGGACTTCGAGATGGTACGCAAATAGCCAGAATTACCCTGTGCTTCTGCTACAAGATTTGAAAGTTCGGGAATACATAAAGCAGAAATTGGCGCACGCCTCAGTCAGTCGTGTTCAAATCAATCGCCCGGCTAACAACGCAAACATTACTGTTCACACAGCGCGTCCAGGTATCGTTATCGGAAAAAAAGGTGAGGATATCGATATATTGCGCCAGAACATTTCCGCCATGATGGGTGTTCCTGTCCAGCTAAATGTCGAAGAGATCAGAAAACCAGAATTGGATGCGTATTTGGTAGCGGAAAGTATCGCGCAGCAATTGGAAAAACGCATTATGTATCGTCGTGCTATGAAGCGCGCCGTAACTAATACGATGCGGCTTGGTGCTGAAGGTATCAAAATCACGGTGGCCGGCCGCTTGAACGGTGCGGAGATCGCCCGAACCGAATGGTACAGAGAAGGTCGCGTGCCGCTTCACACCTTGCGGGCAGATATAGATTACGGTACTGCTGAAGCCAAAACTACCTACGGTATCATCGGTATCAAAGTTTGGATATTCAAAGGCGAAGTTTTCGATATGGATGCTCATACCGCTTCCCTCAATGCCGAATCAAAAAAATAAGTTGAAGGAGAATAAATAAAATGCTTCAACCAAAAAGAACTAAGTTTCGCAAGCAACATACTGGACGAAACAACGGGACTGCATTACGTGGGTCTTCTGTCAGCTTCGGCGAGTACGGTTTGAAATCGATAAGCCGTGGTAGAATGACTGCCCGGCAAATTGAAGCGGCCCGTCGTGCGATAAGCCGGCATGTAAAGCGGGGCGGAAAAATTTGGATTCGTATTTTTCCAGACAAGCCAATCACTAAAAAACCTTTAGAAGTTCGTATGGGTAAAGGAAAAGGTAGTGTAGAATATTGGGTTGCTCAAATTAAGCCAGGAACCATGCTGTTCGAGATAGAAGGTGTCTCCGAAGAGTTAGCGAGAGAGGCGTTTGAGCTGGCGGCAGCAAAATTGCCGGTAAAAACAACGTTTTCTGCTCGGACTATAATGTGATGAAAGCAAATGATTTGAGAAGTAAGAGCGCAACTGAACTAAATCAGGCGTTATTGGACCTGTCTAGGGAGCAATTTAACTTAAGGATGCAAAAAGGCACGGGGCAATTGGCTAAGTCTAGTCAGGTGAAGCAGGTTAGAAGAGATATAGCTAGGATTCACACTATCCTAAGCGAACGAGCAAGGGCTTGATCATGAGTGAAAATTTAGAAAGCGTACGCAGAGTAATCGGCCGGGTAGTTAGTAACAAAATGGAGAAAACCGCATCGGTTTTAGTAGAGCGCTTGGTCAAGCATCCGGTATACGGCAAATATATTAAACGTTCTACCAAGTTAATGGTGCATGACGAAAATAATGTTTGCCAAGAAGGTGATATCGTGGCCATCACGTCATGCAGGCCAATTTCGAAAAATAAGTCGTTTAAGCTGTTGGAAGTCTTAGAGACATCTAACAAGTAATTGATATCTTTAGTTGGGAATTTAAAAATGATTCAGATGCAAACTAGCCTTGACGTCGCCGATAATAGTGGTGCAAAAAAGGTCATGTGTATCAAAGTTCTTGGAGGATCGCACCGCCGTTATGCTGGTATTGGTGACATCATCAAGGTCAGCGTCAAAGACGCAATGCCACGCACCCGAGTTAAAAAAGGTGATGTTTACAACGCATTGGTTGTAAGAACAAAAAGAGGTGTGCGCAGAGCGGACGGTTCCGTCATCAGATTCGATGGCAATGCGGCTGTGATTTTAAATAACCAACTTCAACCTATTGGAACACGTATCTTTGGGCCGGTAACACGGGAACTGAGGGGAGATAAGTTTATGAAAATCATCTCTTTAGCCCCTGAAGTGCTATAACGGAGTACCGAAGATGCAGAAAATTAAGCAAGGCGACGAAGTAATCGTCTGTGTAGGCAAAGAAAAAGGCAAATTAGGTCGTATCACTAAGGTACTGGAAAATGGCCGAGTGTTGGTAGACGGAGTGAATTTGGTGAAGAAACACCAAAGAGGTAATCCAAATTTAGGGATCTCCGGCGGTATTGTCGATAAGAATATGCCGATCCACATTTCAAACATAGCGATATTCAATCCTAAAACAAAGAAAGCTGACCGAGTTGGTTTTAGGGTCGGAACTGATGGTAAGAAAGTAAGATTTTTTAAATCTACAAACGATACTATCGGAGACTGAGGAATAGGCTATGTCCAGACTAGAAAAAAAGTATAAAGAAGAAATAATGCCGGCACTGATCGCCCAGTTCGGTTACAAGTCCGTTATGCAGGTACCCAAACTAACAAAGATAACTCTTAACATGGGTGTCGGCGGTGCTGTAGCGGATAAGAAGATTTTGCAATCGGCAGTCTCTGACATGGAAAAAATTTCAGGTCAAAAAGCTGTAATCACTTTAGCTCGCAAGTCGATTGCAGGTTTTAAAATCAGAGACGACATGCCTATCGGCTGTAAAGTAACGCTGCGTAGCGATAGGATGTACGAATTTTTGGATAGATTGATCACGATCTCCATACCTCGTATACGCGATTTTAGAGGCATGAGTTCAAAGAGCTTTGACGGAAGAGGGAATTACTCTGTCGGGATTAAGGAACAAATTATTTTCCCGGAAATCGATTACGACAAAATAGACGCCCTCCGTGGGATGGATATTTGTATTACTACTACAGCGAAAACCGATGAAGAAGGTTTGGCGCTGTTGAAGCTGTTCAATTTTCCATTTAAAAGCTAGGGGTGTTCTAATGGCTAAGAAATCTATGATAGCGCGTGAAACGAAACGTGTCGGTTTAATTAAGAAATACGAAACAAAAAGAAATGCTCTGAAAGAGGTAATAAGGTCTCCCAGCGCTTCGTTCGAAGAAAAGGAAAATGCGCAGATTCAACTGCAGAAGTTACCTAGAGACTCCAGCAAATCTAGACTGCGTAACCGTTGTAAGCTTACCGGTCGGCCTCATGGCTACTACAGAAAGTTTGGTTTGAGCCGAAACAAACTTAGAGAAGCTACGATGCGGGGCGATGTGCCTGGCTTGTCGAAAGCTAGCTGGTAACCACGGTAAGTACAGGTTGTTGGGGAAAATAAAATGAGTATGACAGATCCGATAGCAGATATGTTGACCAGAATCAGAAATGGTCAGTCTGCTGGTAAAAAAAGTGTAAAAATGCCGTCTTCAAAACTAAAACTTGCAATTGCCAAGGTTTTAAAGGAAGAAGGATATATAAGCGATTATAAAACCGAAGTAGCAGGCAGTCATACTGAGATGACTATTGAGCTGAAGTATTACAACGGCATCCCGGTTATTGAAAGTGTTAAGCGGGTGAGTCGCCCTGGCCTAAGAATTTACAAATCAAAGGACGAGTTGCCAAAAGTCCTTGGTGGTCTAGGTATTGCCATAGTATCAACTTCTAATGGCGTAATGACAGATCGCGCGGCTCGGGCTATTGGCCACGGCGGCGAAGTTATATGTACCGTCTGCTAAGAAAGTTTAAGGAAATATCATGTCACGAGTAGCGAACGCGCCGATTGTCTTGCCCGCGGGCGTAGATGTAAAAGTAGTCGGCAAACAAACTGTTGTCAAAGGAAAGCTTGGCGAGCTTTCGTTCCAATTAGCTTCGTCAGTCGATCTCGAAGTTGCGGACAATGTCATTAGCGTCAAATGGGATGATTCGGTAAAAGGGGCAAAAGCTCACGCTGGTACGGCGCGCGCCTCCATCAATAACATGGTGAAAGGTGTTTCAGAGGGTTTTGTTAAGAAAATGCTTTTAGTTGGTGTGGGTTACAGAGCCCAGGTAAAAGACAATCTGTTGACTCTGTCGTTGGGTTACTCCAATCCGGTCGAGTATACCGTTCCCGATGGCGTAACTGTAGAGGCGCCGTCCCAAACTGAACTTTTGGTCAAAAGCAGCGATAAGCAAAAATTGGGGCAAGTAGCGTCTGAGATCAGAGCGTTTCGGCCGCCAGAGCCTTACAAAGGTAAGGGTGTCAGGCTTGCTGATGAATATGTGGCTCGCAAAGAAGCCAAGAAAAAATAGGTAGCAATATGGATAAGAAATCTTCCAGGCTTAAGCGGGCACTCAAGCTGCGCTGCAAGATTAAAAAGTTGAATGTGAATCGGCTAACCATACATAGAACATCTCAGCATATTTATGCTCAGGTATTAAGTGTTGACGGCAAGACCACGCTCGCATCGGCATCTACAGTTCTAGCGGAAATTAAGGCTAAAGTAAAAAACACGAGTAACATCGATGCTGCCACAGTTGTTGGTAGGTTGATAGCTGAGAGAGCGATAGCTGCGGGTGTCCAAGAGGTCGCATTTGACCGTTCTGGTTTTAAATATCACGGCCGCGTAAAGGCACTAGCTGATGCTGCTCGCGAAGCTGGATTGAAGTTTTAGGGGAAAAATATGGCAACAGCTCCATCTCAAGGTAGCACCGACGGCCTCCAAGAAAAATTGGTTTCCGTACGTCGAGTGGCGAAAGTAGTTAAAGGCGGTAGGGTATTTGGTTTTGCTGCGCTTACAGTGGTCGGTGACGGTGATGGTCGCGTGGGGTACGGCGTATCTAAAGCTCGTGAGGTGCCCGTCGCTATACAAAAGTCGTTAGAGCAAGCTCGTAAAAACATGAGGAAGGTCGCGCTGAAAGAGGGGACCTTGCAGTACTCGATTACCTCCAATACCGGGGCTGCCAAAGTTTACATGCAGCCTGCGTCAGAGGGTACCGGTATCATTGCGGGGGGGGCTATGCGTGCGGTATTTGAAGTGGTCGGCGTTCACAACGTATTGGCAAAGTGTATCGGGACCAGTAACCCGATTAACGTTGTTAGAGCCACTATAAATGGTTTGACCGCGATGCAAGACGCAAAGAAGATTGCGGCTAAGCGTGGTTTATCGGTTGATCAGATTACGGGATAAAAAAATGTCTGGTAAAAAGTTGAGCGTAATGCTGACCAGAAGCAAAAACGGCAGATTAAAAAGCCATCAGCTTTGCCTAAAGGGCTTAGGGTTGAGCAGGATCCGTCAGGTGGTTCATGTAGTGGATACACCTGAGAATAGAGGCATGATAAACAAAATAGCTTACATGCTTAAAGTAGAGGAAGTCTAAATGTATTTGAACACCATACAAGCTGCATACGGCTCAAGGAAAAAAGCAAAGCGCGTCGGGCGAGGTATAGGTTCCACCGACGGCAAGACTTGCGGTCGCGGTCATAAGGGGCAAAAGGCACGCGCCGGAGGGTTCCACAAGGTAGGATTTGAGGGCGGGCAAATGCCGCTTCAAAGAAGGCTGCCTAAAGTTGGTTTTACCTCTCGTACCATGAAGTACGCCGCAGAGGTTCGACTGAGCGAGTTAAATTCGTTGGACGTTGAGGTGGTTGATATTCAGGTTTTGATTAGCAATAACCTGGTCCCGGCCTTCGCGAAAAAAGTAAAGGTTGTTAATACCGGCACTATTTCCCGTGCGGTTGTTTTGAGAGGTGTAGGTGTCACTTCTGGTGCGAAGTCAACAATTGAAGCTGCTGGTGGCAAAGTAGAGGCCTAAGTGAGTGCTAAAGGTTACGAAGTGTCAGCGGGCAGTTTTCGTTTTGGGGAGCTAAGATCCAGGTTGTTATTTGTCCTGGGTGCGTTTGTCGTTTATCGTATCGGCGCGCATATACCGGTCCCTGGAATAGACCCTAAAGCATTGGCAACAATGTTTGAGCAGCAGTCTGGTTCCATTTTAAACATGTTTAATATGTTTTCTGGGGGGGCGCTGATGCGCTTGAGTTTGTTTGCCCTCGGAATCATGCCCTATATTTCTGCTTCCATCATTATGCAACTTATGACCATTGTTATTCCGGCAATGGAGCAGTTAAAAAAGGAAGGGGAATCTGGTAGGCGGAAAATTTCTCAGTACACTCGTTATGGAACCGTGGTGTTGGCGATGTTCCAATCGGTTGGTATATCTGTGGCTCTTCAAAACCAGACTGCTGGTGGTCTTGCAGTTGTGTTGCAGCCAGGGGTTGGCTTTATCCTCGTTACTACTATCACCTTGGTTACTGGAACCATTTTTCTTATGTGGCTTGGCGAGCAAGTCACCGAGCGCGGTATAGGGAACGGCATTTCCTTGTTAATTTTTGCTGGTATCGTGTCAGGGCTGCCGTCAGCTATTGGCGGTACTTTGGAGTTAGCGCGAACCGGCGAAATGAATGGCGCTTTCATTGTGCTACTGTTTGCGCTATCTATCTTCGTAACAGGAATAGTGGTATTCGTCGAGCGAGGTCAAAGAAGGATAACAATCAATTATCCGAAGCGGCAGCAGGGCAATAAGGTGTATGCTGGGCAGAGCTCGTTCTTGCCTCTGAAGCTAAACATGGCCGGCGTAATCCCACCGATTTTTGCATCGAGCATCATTCTTTTTCCGGCAACTATCGCAGGGTGGTTTGGTAACATTGACGGCTTTTCATGGCTGCAAGATGTCGCGGCTGTTTTATCTCCTGGGCAACCTGTTTATGTGCTTTGTTATGCTCTGGCTATCGTATTTTTCTGTTTTTTCTACACCGCATTGGTGTTCAATTCCAAAGAAACCGCAGAAAACCTAAAGAAATCGGGTGCATATTTGCCTGGTATACGTCCTGGTGCGCAGACGACCAGCTATATTGATAAAGTTATGACAAGATTGACGCTAATCGGTGCGGTTTACATAACCTTGATTTGTTTGTTGCCAGAGTTTTTGATTGTATACTGGAATGTCCCATTTTCCTTTGGTGGTACGTCATTGTTGATTATTGTTGTGGTTGTGATGGATTTTATATCTCAAATGCAAACTCATTTGATGTCGCAACAATATGAAGGACTGATGAAAAAAGCCAATTTGAAGAAATCTTAAGATTTAGGAGTTAGCCGTGAAAGTACGAGCTTCAATAAAAGCCATTTGCAAAAGCTGCAAAGTAATAAAGAGGAATGGCGTAGTCAGGGTCATCTGTAAAGATGGTCGTCACAAGCAAAGGCAGGGATAATTGTTTTTGCGATTTATTTTTCGGAGTGTTATACTTCTCCGTTTAACCTTATAGTATCGTTTTTGGAGTGTTTGAATGGCTCGTATTGCTGGTATAAACGTGGCTGATCATAAGCATGCGGAGATAGCCCTAACAGCTATTTACGGAATTGGTAGGCAGACTGCGAGAGATATTTGCAGTGAAGTAGGAATTAATCCCGCTGTCAAAATCAGGGATCTGACTGAAGATCAAGTTGAGGCAATACGCAAAGTCATTTCTGGTATGACCGTCGAAGGCGATCTGCGTAGGGAAGTCTCTATGAATATAAAGAGGCTTATGGATCTTGGCTGCTATCGCGGAATTCGCCATCGTCGGGGGTTGCCGTTGAGAGGTCAGCGAACTCGGACAAATGCGAGGACTAGAAAAGGGCCTCGCAAATCGGTCACCAAGTAATAATTAAAATAGATAGGCAATTTTGATGGCAACCCAAAATCGAGTTAAGAAACGGATAAAAAAGGAAGTTGCGGACGGCATCGTCCATGTCCATGCGTCCTTCAATAATACGATCGTTACAATCACAGACCGGAAAGGTAACGCTTTGTCCTGGGCTACTTCAGGTGGCTCAGGGTTTCGCGGGTCGAGAAAGAGCACTCCATTTGCTGCTCAGGTAGCCGCTGAGAAAGCTGGCGCGGTTGCGCAGGAATACGGTATGAAGAACCTAGATGTCATGATCAAAGGGCCTGGTCCAGGCAGGGAGTCTGCTGTTCGTTCATTAAACAGCATGGGCTTTAAAATTTCGAATATTGTGGATGTGACGCCGATTCCTCACAACGGATGCCGTCCCCCAAAAAAGCGTCGCGTTTAGGTAGTGGAGTAAATAATGGCAAGATATCTTGGTCCTGCGTGTAAGTTAAGTCGCAGAGAAGGCACTGATCTTTTTTTAAAAAGCAGAGGTAAATCTCTGGAAAGTAAGTGCAAATTGGATCAGCGTCCAGGACAGCACGGCGCTAAGCGCACTAGAAACTCAGATTATGCATTGCAGCTTCGCGCCAAACAGCGTTTACGCCGAATTTATGGTGTTTTGGAAAAGCAATTTAGAAACTATTACAAAGCCGCTGACTTGCAAAAGGGCGCTACCGGCCAGAATCTCCTGGATTTTCTAGAATCCAGATTGGATAACGTAGTGTATCGCATGGGATACGCCGCTACCCGGGCTGAAGCTAGACAGTTGGTTTCACATAAAGCCATTTTGGTTAATGATCGCCTTATCAACATACCGTCCTACCAAGTGTCAGCCGGTGATGTGGTGAGAATCAGAGAGAAGGCTAAATCTCAGCAGCGGGTTAAAGACGCCCTGGTGGTGGCCGAGCAATATGGTTTTCCGGCATGGGTGGAAGTTAATGTCAAAGAAATGAGCGGCGTTTTTAAATCCGTGCCTGACCGTGTTGATTTGGGCTCGGACATCAACGAGCAGTTGGTGGTTGAGCTTTATTCTAAGTAGTAAATAGGCCTAGGAAACAATATATGCAGAGTTCTATTGGCGGCCTTCTGAAGCCGAGATTAGTCGAAGTGATAAATGAATCGGCTAACCATTCCCGTATAGTGATTGAGCCGCTCGAAAGAGGGTTTGGTCACTCGCTCGGTAATGCTTTGAGAAGAGTCATGCTCTCCTCTATTCCCGGTTGTGCGGTCACTGAGATATCGATCGACGGAGTTCTACATGAATTCACGACGATTGAGGGGGTTCAAGAAGATGTTATCGATATCATACTGAATCTGAAAAAGCTGGCTGTTATTGTGCACTCAAAAGATGAAGTCACGCTGACTTTATCTAAGAAAGGCGCCGGAACTGTAACTGCGGGAGACATTGAGTTACCGCACAACGTTGAGATAGCGAATCCGGAGTTGGTTATCGCTAACCTGACTCAAGACATCGCGTTGAATATAAAGATTAAGGTCGAGCGCGGGCGGGGATATGTTCCCGCTAGCGTAAGAAAGGAAATGTTTGACGACGCACCTGTTGGTGTGCTGATGTTGGATGCCGCTTTCAGTCCTATTGTCAAAGTCGCGTATCATGTAGAAAGTACGCGGGTCGAGCAGCGCACGAATCTAGATCGCTTGGTGATCGAATTGGAGACAAATGGAACTGTTGATCCTGAGCATGCTATCAAAACCGCCGCTTCAATCCTGCACGATCAATTATCTGTTTTCGTCGATTTCGAGAAAGTCAACGAGCAGGTCCAGGAAGAAGTTGCAGTCGAAGAAGAATCCTTCGATCCGGTGTTGTTGCGGCCTGTTGACGATTTGGAGTTGACTGTTCGTTCGGCAAATTGCTTGAAAGCCGAGAACATTTTTTATATCGGCGATTTAATCCAACGCACGGAAGTCGAGTTGTTGCGGACGCCCAATTTAGGCAAGAAATCGCTCACCGAGATTAAAGACATCCTTGCCATTAAAGGACTGTCGTTAGGCATGCGGCTGGAAAATTGGCCGCCTGAGAATTTGGCAGACCAATCCCAAGCTGGAATTTGAACATAAGGCAATAAGAAATGAGACACCGTAAATCTGGAAGACAGTTAAATAAAAACAGCAGTCATAGAAAAGCGCTGTTCAGCAACATGGCCTGCTCGCTGTTTAAACATGAGTTGATTAAAACGACGCTTCCTAAGGCAAAAGAATTGAGAATGATGGCTGAGCCGTTGATAACCCTGTCGAAAAACGACTCGGTTGCGAAACGTCGACAAGCATTCTCCAAGCTGCGCGATCGCGACGTGGTGACCAAGTTGTTTAATGAGTTAGGTCCCCGTTACTCAGCCAGAAATGGTGGTTATTTAAGGATCATCAAATGCGGTTTTCGCCCGGGCGATGACGCTCCGATGGCTTACGTCGAGTTAGTAGATAGGCCGGAACCAGCCGCGGCTACAGAATAAAGCGTTCGCGTTTTCCAGTCCGATTTCTATAGAAAAGCCCTGCATGTTTGTTGGGCTTTTTTGCTTTTTAGGGTTCTATATTTCATTCAAATTTCGATAGCTTAGGATTGACGCCAGTTGCGTTCGTTACGGCTTTCCAAGCGGCAAGCTTTTGCTCAAGTGATAAGGCAGCGTGGGCCGGACTTGTGGAAGGCAGTCTTGTATAAAAACGCACATCTCCGCGGCCGTCGAGCGAATTTGTTGGGTAATGTCTGTGAAATAGTTTTTCGGCTGTAGCGCCATTGAAGAATACACGGCGGATCGATTGGTGCTGATCGAAAAAACTATGGAAATCGTTTGGAACGACTGAGTTCTTATCAATTGCAGAATCAAGGCTACCGTCACGGGTGCACGCCTGTATCACGTCCCAAACGGCTATACCATAGATATTCAACGCGTTTCGCCGGTCATCGTAGGAGCTTAGGCGGTCGATTTGTAATAGGGCGCAGATAATCGGCCAGAATTGGTTGCGAGGGTGGGCGTAATACTCGCCGGCGGCCAGCGATGCGATGCCGGGCATACTGCCCAAAATTAGGACGCTGGCACGCTCCGTAGCTATGGGAGGGAAGCCGATAACAGCAGCCATTTCGGCAGTCAGACCGTGGCTTTCGACTCCAGCACGCCGAGAACGTCCAACACTCTGCAGCAATAGGCGTGTTCGTTGTCGTGCATTAAGGATAAACCGATTTGTCTTTTACTGTTAACAGTGACTTGCCCCATCAATAGAATTGCCGAATAGTCGGTTCGCATATAGTCTATGCTGGCTTTTTGGTGACCCCACGCGCCGTAGTCGCAGTGAATGATTCCCGAGAGCTGGTTTTCTGCATACTGTTCGAACAGATCAATACATTCTTCTTGACTGGTATCCTTAGCCAAATAAGCCGTAAAGTCGATTACGGACACTATAGCCGTCGGAACCCGGTAGGATATGGCTTCCAATTTGCCAGCTAAATTGGGTAAGACCAAACTTGTGGATTTAGCGACATTAGTACCGGTAGGTATGATCGATGCGGCACAGCCACGACCTAATTGGGAAGAAGAATGGTAGCCGTCCAATACCCTTTGATCGGATAGTTGGGGATGTATTGTGGCGATCCTCGCCGAAACTATGCCGAAATGCTTGTCCAAAATGTGGCATATCGGTACCATCGCGTTCCCGGTACAGGTGCTGGCAGAGATGACGTGGTGCTTATCCGGGAGATAATTCGGGTGATTAACGCCGTAGACAATGCTGATGTCGCATCCGCTAATATTCCAGGTACACAATACCTTGCGGGCTATATTCCGTTCCAGAATAGTTTGAAAATCGTTGATGCTTGCGGTACCGGTTGCATCGAACAATACATCCAGGCCAAAATCCTTCAAAACATCCAAGCCGTGCTCGGAAGGCCCGCTACGCCGTCTGTCTACGCGCTGGTAGCGTATTCTTTTCCCGTCCAAAATCAGATCGTTGTCGTCGCAGTCGACTTGAAAGGGCGGCCTGCCATATGTGCTGTCGTTTGCTAGTAGATATGCGACATGGTCGATCGTCATGACGTCGCATACGACGCATATTTCGTAGCGGCCTCCGCTTTGCTGGGAAAAGTTAGTGCGCAAAACGCCACGCCCTATGCGGCCGAGGCCGACGATTGCAACCTTCAAACTCATAAACGGATACCTCTTAGGTTGGGGATGGCCAGTAGTCGATTAATTTTTTTAACGCGAGCAAGGAAAGCAATTGTCATCGCAGATGTGGGTGTTTTGAGGAACGATTGGCGATTCGGTATTAAAAAGCTAGAGCAACTTCACGGCCTAGTCAAGACGGGAAGCGTAGCAGGCAGTAACGCTTAGTGAGTTTCCGTCGACAAAGTTTCGGCGGGTTTGGCGGGTTCAAAGGTCCGAATCGGAAAATCCAAATTTGTCGGTGAGCCTAAGCAATACGAACACTGCCCCGGCACCGCCGGCTTTTGGCGGCGCCGAACAGAATGCCAGTACATCCTGATGTTGGCGTAACCACATATTAATATCATTTTTCAAAACTGGCTGGCTGTCTGGCGAGTTATAGCCTTTGCCGTGAATCACGCGAACGCAACGGATTCCGTTTTCGACGCAGTCATGCAAGAAATTCAATAATTGCTGTTTGGCGTTGCGGCTAGTGAGACCGTGCAGATCGATTTCGGCGTCCAGGCCATACTGCCCCTTGCGTAGCTTCTTCAGCACATTTTTTTGCAGGCCAGGTGCCAGAAACGCAATCCGGTCTTCCTGAAACAGCATGTCTAGCGCTTCGGCAATATCGTTTCGCAGCGGGTCGATTTGTTCGAGTGGTTTGCTTTTCGGAAATGGGCTCGGCTTGCCTGCGGGTTGCAGATTCACCGTATTGCTATCTATAGCCTTGACTTTGCCTACCGTGTTTCTGAATAGCGCGGAGTCATCCGGGGAAGTGGTTTTTTTTGTCACGTAAGCTGCTGGTTTTGCGGTTTTTTTGCTAAGATGCGGCAATTTTAATGCGTTTTAATGCGGCATGCACATTCTGATCAGTAACGACGACGGCTATTTGGCGCAAGGTATCAATACATTGGCACAAGCATTGAGCCAATATGCCGAAATATCGGTCGTTGCACCGGACAAAAACCGCAGCGCCGCCAGCAATTCGTTGACCTTGGACATGCCGCTAAGAGCGACGGCCTGCGACAACGGTTTTGTCCGCGTCGACGGTACACCCACCGACTGCGTACACTTGGCGATTACTGGCTTATTGAAAACGGAACCCGACATGGTGTTCGCCGGTATTAACCATGGCGCCAACCTGGGCGACGACGTGCTGTACTCCGGAACCGTAGCGGCTGCGACCGAAGGGCGATTTTTGGGATTGCCAGCGGTTGCTATCTCGCTGGCGTCCAGCGATCCAAAACATTTCGAGACCGCGGCGCAGGTTGCCGTCAATCTGATGCAGAAAATTCTGGCCCATCCGCTGCCCGAGGACACTTTATTGAATGTGAATGTACCCGATGTGCCGTTGCACGAGTTGAAAGGGTATCAAGCAACCCGCCTGGGCCAACGGCACAAGGCGGAAGCGGTGGTTCGCGCCAGCGACCCGCGCGGGCATACTATTTACTGGGTGGGGCCGCCAGGTAGCGAGCAGGATGCCGGTCCGGGGACGGATTTCGATGCGATTCGCAACGGTTTTGTATCGATCACGCCCTTACAACTGGATTTGACCCGTTATGAGCGTTTGGCAGGGCTGAGCGAATGGTTGGCATTGGAGGCATAGGTATGAGTCGGCGTCTACAAGGCATCGGCATGACCTCGCGGCGCACGCGAGAGCGTATGATTTCCCGGCTGCGGCAACAGGGTATAACAAACAGCAACGTGTTGGCGGCGATGGCGGATACGCCGCGGCATATTTTTGTCGACGAGGCTCTGGAAAGTCGGGCTTACGAAGATACTGCGCTGCCGATCGGCCATAACCAAACCATTTCCCAACCCTACATCGTGGCCAAAATGACCGAGTTATTGCTGGAATTCGGGCCGCGGAAAAACGTATTGGAAATCGGCACCGGTTGCGGCTACCAGACCGCGATCCTGGCTAAATTGGTCGGCCAGCTTTATTCGGTCGAGCGGATTGCGCCGTTGATGAAAAAAGCTCGAGACACGTTATGGGAACTGGGCATAAAAACGGTGGGGTTCAAGCATAGCGACGGTGGTTGGGGCTGGCCGGAGCACGCACCGTTCGACGGCATTTTGGCCGCTGCGGCACCGCCGGAAGTTCCGCCGGCATTATTGGAACAACTCGCGGTCGGCGGCGTCCTGGTCATACCGGTGGGCCTGGAAGGCAGGCAGGAATTACACCGAATCACGCGTACCGAGCACGGCTTCGAAGACGAAGTCATCGAGCGGGTAACCTTCGTGCCGTTCTTGTCGGGCGTCAGCCGTTAGTTTCGGCTTTTCCCTATCCTCGGACAGTCGCAGACGCGGGAGCGGCAAGATTAGCGATTAACCCTGGTGGTCCACATTTCCCGCATGGCTTGGGCAAAGTGCTTTGCAAATTGCCTGCCGGCAAACAGCGGCGAATGTTCCAGTCGCTCCCGGAGTTCCGAGCGCAGTTGGCTAAGCAGACCGAGATCGGCGGCAAAACCAGCGGCTTTCCGCAGATAATCAGGCTGGTCTGCCGCGACCCAGTCGGCCAGCCCGGCATTGGCCGCAATCGATTCTCCGGCGCGCGCCAGTAAGCCGCCGCCGCGTAGAGTCAGTACCGGCACCCCCATCCACAACGCTTCCACGCTGGTAGTCACACCGGGATACGGAAATGTGTCCAATGCAATATCGACAGACTGGTAAGCCGCCAAATGTTGCGCCCGGTCGCTAAAAGGCGGGCTCAAAACCAACCTCTCCCTGTCGATACCGTGGCCGGCAAAGCGGTCGATAGTCCGTTCCCGAACCAAAGTCTCGTTTAACTGGCTGGCTTTCAGAAACAATTTGGCATCAGGTACATGCCGCAATACTTGAGCCCAGAGTGCAACCGTGTCGTCGCTGATTTTGGTCAGATTGTTGAAGCTACCGAAGGTGATATAACCATTTTGCATCGCCGGTAGTGGCCCAACCTCGACGGCCTGTTGCGGCGGCGTAAAACATAAACAAGTCTGCGGCAGACGCCAGACTGCTTCGGTGAAGTACTGTTCGTCCTCGGCCAGAATCGAATAAGGGTCGCTCAACACGTAATCAATGGCCGGCAGGCCGGTCGAAGCCAAATAGCCCAACCAACTGATCTGAACCGGTGCCGGCTTCCAGGCGAATAAGGGCAGTCGGTTATGGGCGCTGTGGCCCGCCAGATCGATCAGAATATGCACTGCGTCGCCGCGTATCAGCTCGGCAGCGGCTGTGTCAGTCAAGCCGCCAATATTTTTCCATTGGCGCAGATAGGGTTGCAAATGCATCGAATAGCGGTCGGTTCCTGGCTGAGTCGCGTAGGCAATAAATTCGACTTGCTGTGCGTCGCTGTCGCGCAACAATGCCAACAGAAAATGCCCGACCGGATGGTCGCGTAAATCCCCGGACACCAAGCCGATCCTTAACCGCTCCGGATTGTCGTCGCACAGCCAATCGGTAAACGGCCGCGCCGCAAGCTCGGCCATCTTGGCGAACTTGTGGGCTTCTTCCAGATAATTGCAGTTCGGGGAATGTGCGCTGTAGTTCAAATGAAACAACAAACCGCTTTGGGTGGCAATTTGATCTGGATTCAGAGCCAAGCTGCGGCGCCAGCAGGCTTCGGCTTCGGTAATTCGGCCCTGGCTTTGCAGATTGATGCCGAGATTGGTAAGTGCGTCGACATAGGCCGGATTCAATTCCAGCGCTCGGCGATAACTGGATTCGGCTTCGATAAGCCGCCGTTGCATTTGCAAGGTGGTGCCGAGATTATTCAGCGCTTCTGGATAATCGGCTTGCTTGGCCAAAGCATTGCGGAAATGGGCTTCGGCCTGGACCAAATCGCCAGCTTCGTAATACAACGAACCCAGTGTACAAAACGCTTCCGCATAGTCCGGGTTCAATGCCAATGCTTGTCGGCAGGCTGCCAAGGCCTCAGCGGCCCTGGCCTGGCTTTTCAATACTACCGCTAGTTGGTAGTGGACTTCGGTATGGAAAGGGGCTATAGCCAATGCTTTGCGGAACACTTGCTCGGCGGCGGAGAGTTGGCTTTGCGCTTGTTTGCTCAGGCCCAAGCGCAACCAAGCGTCGATTGCATCGGGAGTTAACCTCGTCAGCCGGGCAAAACAGGTCTCGGCTTCGGCGTAACGGCCCAGATTGTAGAGCAGGCTGCCCAGATTGGCATATGCGGGCGCGTTGTTCGGCTCGAGTTGCAAGGAGCGGCGGTAGGCGTCTATGGCTTCCGCAAAGCAGCCTTGGCCGTGCAAAGCCGAGGCATAATTAAGCTGGGCTTCGGCGTCGTCGGGTAGCAGATCGGCGGCGCGGCCAAGGGCTTGCAGTGTTTCCGGAAAAATCTGCTGTTGCAGCAAGAACACGCCCAGGATTTTCCAGACAATCCCCGATTCGGGAAAGAGGGCTAGCAAACGGCGGGCAAGTTGTTCGCCTTCGGCATAACGGCCTTGCTGGAAGTGGGTGTACAACGCCTGTAAATCCGCTGCGGCCGGGGCGGCCAGGATCTGTTCCATGGCCGCAATATCCGGCCCTTGCAAACCATAGCGTTGCTTGGCTTCCCGCAGCACTTCCCGCGCTTGCGAATAACGCTTGGCCTGAACCAGCGCTTGCAGATAACTCATCCGGAACTTGTATTGCGCCGGGGCGGCAGCTATAGCACGTTCAAGGTGGTTCAGGGCAATGTCGAATTGGCCGACCTGCAACGCCAGAACTCCCATGTTGTGATGGGTGTGGGCGTGTTCGGGTTGCAACTGCAATATCTGAAGGTACAGCCCTTGCGCCTCTGCCAGTCGCCCGGCCTGATGCTGGGCGATGGCGAGTTGCAACAGTTGTTGCAGTTTATCGGCAGGCACTATCGTTTGTTGCCTGTTAGGCGGGCCGGTGCCGGTCTGCCACGATCTGGCACAGCGTCTGTTCCAGATTGCGGCAGAACAGTTCGGTGTCGAACAAGGGGTAGGTTTTTTGATTCTCGAGGAGTTTGGCTTTAATGCCAGCCAGGTAAGCGCTGTCGGTGGCCAGTTTCAACGCCAACGTCTCGTACTCTTCCAGGGAGTGAGCGATCAACTCGGGCAAACCGATCGAATGCAACAAACTGGCCGCAACCCGTCCGGAAAAGGTGTTGCCTAAGTAGGTCACCACCGGTAGTCCGACCCGCAAGGCGTCGCTGGCCGTGGTATGCGCATTGTACGGCGTGGTATCGAGAAACATATCCGCTAACCGATAACGCGCCAGATGGTCTTCCACGGCTGGGACTCGGGTGGCGAACACCAGCCGATTCGGATCGATCCCGCGTTGTTCCGCTTCTCGACGCAAATTGCGTTGCGCCGGCTCGTTCAACTTCATCAGCCACAACACGCTGCCCGGAACTTGTTTGAGCAGACGCATCCAGATGTCGAACATCGGCGGATTGATCTTGTAATCATGGTTGAACGAGCAAAAGATAACGCCGGTTTCCGGCAAGCCCATTTCGGCTCGGGTTGGCGTGCGTTCGGCAATCTTCAGATTCGAGTCGGTTGGCAGATACGCATTGGGCAGATAGGCGACTCTCTCGCTGTAATATTTTTGATGCTCTTCCGGGATGACGATGCGGTCGGCCAGGATATAGTCCATATAATCCAGGCCCAACGAACCGGGGTAACCCAGGAAATTGACGTGAATCGGCGCCGGCCGATAACTGAAGATATCGGTCCTTGAGTCGGCGGTATAGCCGGCCAAATCGATCAGGATGTCCACTTCCAGGCTGCGGATCAGTTCCGCAATTTCCCAGGATTTTTTACCGCGTACATCGATGAATTTGCTAAACGCATTCTCGAAACGTTGCCGCAATGCGCCTTTGTCGTCCAGGCCCAACGAAATGGCAATGGTCTCGAATTGGGATTGGTCGTGGTGCTCGATGATGCCGGCCATCAAATGTCCGACCGGATGTTCGCGAAAATCCGGCGACACGTAGGCGAGGCGGATTTTATCGTGCCGGTAGGTTTCGCCATTCCATAGCGCCTTGTTTTTCGGCGGAAACAAATGCTCGGCGAAAATCTTGACGCATTGCTGCAGAGCTTCGGGCGAGTTGGACAAGGACATAAACGGCAGCGTTTTACAGACTTTGCGGCGTTCGCGGACGCCGGTTTCGATAATGTCGCGGCTTTCCTCGAATCGGCGCCAGTCGCAGCAATGCTGCTCGGCGTGAAATAGCAAACCTCTGCCGTAATCGAAATCCGGATTCGCCGCCAACAGTTGTTCGAATAGCGGGATAGCATCCTCATAACGGTTCATTTCGGTCAGAATAATGCCCAAACCGGCCAGCGCCTTGTCGGATTTCGGATTGACTTTTAAAGCCTCGTTGAAGCTCTCGACCGCTTTGACGTGCTGTTTGATCTCGTAGTACAGGTTGCTGCGGTTGATCATCGCGCTTTCGTAGGCCGGGTCCAAGGCAATCGCCTGCTGGTATGCCGCCAACGATTCGTCGAATCGCCCAAGAGATTGCAGTACCACGGCCTGGACGAAATGCGCCGGTGCGTAACTTCTGCCGGTGTCGGTGGCAATGGCTTTGCCGATCCAATCCAAGGCCTCCTGTTGTTCGTCGGCTTGCGAGGCAAGGACCGCCAGCGAATACAGGGCCGGAAAGTTTTGCGGTTGCAGTTGCAACACGTCCAGAAACAATTGCTTGGCTCCGGGGGCGTCGTCGCTGTTTTGCAACTCCAGCGCTCTCATGGTTTTCTGCTGGACCAGGGTGGCATCGCTGGCGCTGAGCGTAGCGGTCGGCGTGGTCAGCGCAAAATGGCCGGGCAGATTGTTGCTGTATTGGTCGGCTAAATTGGAGCCTTCGCGGCGGTCCAGCTCTTTCAATACCAGCAGGCAGAAATCCGGCGACTGCACGACACTGTCCAATATCGCCGCCAGTTTGCGCAATTGCAGGTTACTAAGACGGTCCAGCTTTTGAAAGTCTCTGACGAAGACGGCATCGGACCAAATTGCCTGCTTGATGCCCGCATACGGGTTGTCTTTCAAAACCAGCGGCTTGAAACTGCGCGGCACGATGCCAGTGAAGCAGTGGAATAGAAAACCTTGCGAGCGCAGAAACTGTTCGACTTCGGCAAACAAAGGCTGGCCTTCGTAAAGTTCGACGAATTCAACTTCGGTCCATATCACCAAGGTCTCGGCCAAGGCTTTGCTGCCGCCTTTAAATACGTCGAGTTCGCCGCCCTGCACGTCGATTTTGATCATATCGACGTTGCCCAAGTCGGTCAGCTGGTCCAGGCTGACGGTCTCGACCGGATGTTCCGCGACTAACTGCACCACGTCGCCGAGCTGAAAAAAAGCGTCCAGCAAAGGTTTATTCGGCTTGTACAAAGAGCCGGTCATGAACCAGTTGGTTTCGTAGTAGGTCGCCGGACCTCCCTTGCCGACGAAATAAGGCAGATAACGATAGGATGCGTTGCCGGCGTAGATCTCGCATAACTTGGCATGCGCCTCCGGATCGGGCTCGAATCCGACCACGGTCGCCAAATCGGCCTGCATCAACGGCGCGTAGGGCTCGGTCAATTGGCCGTGGGAACTGGCGCCGATATCGACGATGTTGACCCGTACCGGCGGAGTTTCTGTTTTTAATAAGGCGTCGAGTAGGTTGAAAGCTTGCGGTAGGTTTAACAGCTCTCGCCAAATCGTTACATTGCTGCGATTGTGTTGGACGATCAGTTGCTTGATATGCTCGGGAACCGATTTTTGCCGGCGCAAACTGGCCAAGGCATAGCGCCTGGCCATGCCTACCGATAAATTCGGGCTGTTTTGAATCAGATCCAAGACGCTAAGCGGGTCGGCCAAAAAATACGATGAAAAACTGCGTTTGCTTTCGTAGAACTCGATCAACAAGCATTTCAACCATTCGCCAAGCGAAGCGACGACCGGGCGATTTAAGTCCCGACTCAGTGGCGGCAGAAACGGGTGGCGGAAGTCGGTCAACACGTTGATATTCAGCAACAATGTCGCCGCGGTGGACAATGCCGCCGCGCGCATGCCCAGTTTGTAGTAAACATAGACCAGCATGACCAGCCAGGGCGTTTTTTCAGCCTCTGTCGCGATGTTCAGCGTGTTGTACGGTTCGGCTAAAACTCTGGCTTGTTGCAGCAGGTTCAACTTCTCATCCGCAGAGAGGTTACCCGATTCGTAAGCCGCACAAAGCGATATTAGTTGGCGAAATTCCGGCGCCAATTCGCTGCTGTCGAGCGGCAGACAGTAGCGGGAGTACTCGTAACCGGCAAAAAATGCACTGGAGTCGAAGCTATCTGGGGTTACTGCCGGTTGCGGATTCCGGTCCAGTAACAAGCCGCGCTGGCGTAGTATTTCCGCCCGGTCCGGTTTGCAGGCGAACAGGTTTAAGGTCTCACTGTGTTGATCGGCGTCGAATTCGACCAAAACGTTGGGTTCGGCGATCAAACGGTAAATCCCGAATCCGAATTGGCGGACGGCGTCGATCAAGCCGTGATTGATTTGGCTGCCGTGCATTAATTCGAACATCAATAGCGGCGACTGTTCGCTGAAAAAGCGTTGGCCGCCTTTGAGTACGTTGATTTCTTCGCCTTCCGCATCCATTTTGACGAAATCGACCGTTACCCCGGGAGCATATTCGGCCAAACTGTCATCCAGCGTGCGTAACTGAATGGTTTCCTTATTTTGGCCGCTGCCGCTCAACGAGTTGAGTTCGCTATTGGCCGATACGCTGATCTCCGCTGCACGGGTCGTGTCGGATAAGCCGAAACGCAGCAGGTTGACCTTGCCGCTAAAGCCATTCAGTTCGATGCTGCGCTGCAGCATAGTCCCCGGAGCCGAGGTCGGTTCGAACGCCCAGACCCGGCCGCTATCGAGCAGTTTGGCGATGCTCAAGGTATAGACGCCGTGATTGGCGCCGATATCCAAGCTGTTCATGCCCGGTTCGATGTAGCTCCGGATAAAATCCATTTCGTCTTCGAACCAATCCTCCTGTTCCAGCAAAACATAGGGGGTCATCAAATTGATGTCGCTGGCCGCACACAGGGTGACGTCGTTCTCGATCTTGATCGGCCAAAAAGGGGTTTTCTCCATTTATCTACCTTGTTTTGCGTTGTGGTTGCGAGTCTCGGGAACAGTTAGCAACAAAAGCTCGGTTTCCGCGGCTCGAGATGGCTGCTGTGTTTGCCTAAAAATGCGGAGTTGCCACGGCGGGCGGTATTGGGGAAATTATAGACCGCCAGCGATGTTTTTATTGCCAAGTACGAAGGTTGCCGGAATAACGGCAATAAAAAAGCCGCCCCCGCTTGCGCAGGGGACGGCTTTGGGGCCGCTGGGTAAGGCTTATCCGATCAGGATGTCGTTAGCTCCAGTACCGGACGTTGCCAGCGCGTCGGCGGTGGCGATACCGGTCAATTTGATCAACAAATCGCCGCCGGTGTTTTCCTGGAATACGTAAGTATCGCCGCCGAAAGCGAAGGCACTGGTGGCACCGTCTGCCGTGGTCATCAGCTTGGCTACTTCAACCCATTCCGCCAGGGTATCGATGTCGGCAGCATCGGCACCGCCCAGCGTGATCAGGCCGTCAGTGCTGTCCGCTGTCAGTACTTTCGCCGGGGTAACGCCACTGATTGCCAGTTTCACATCGACACCGGAAACGTCACCGATGATAGTCGGAGTGCCTTCGAGATCCAGAGTATCCGGGCCTGTGCCGTCAGCCAGCGTGAATCCGTTTACCGTATCGAAGCTGCCGCTTTGTGTATTTCCGCTATCACCGGCGGCGAAGACGAAGGTATCTGCGCCAGCGCCGCCCGTCATCGTATCGGCGCCGGCACCGCCGGTGATACTATCGGCCAGACTGGTGCCGGTAATGGTATTGGCATCGGCGTCGCCGGTAATACTGACAATGTCGGTGCCGGTATCGAAGGCATTACCGGAACCGAATGCGGTAAACGTTAGGCCGGCCAAGCTGACTGCCGTGCCGCCGACCACGTTGATTTGCAACGTCGCCGCACCGGCCGCGGTTGCGTTAACCAACAAGGTCGAGCCGGTCAATTGTGCGCCGGTGAACGTTGCGGTTTGACCGGACGTTATGATCAATTGCTCGACGTTGGTGATGCCAGTGTTACCAGCACCGGCGAAATCGGTGCTGGTTACGACTTTCAGTGCGTCGAAATCGGCGCCGCCATTGATGGTTTCGCCGAAACTGACGTCGCCGGTGTCGAACAGGAAGGTATCGTTACCTGCGCCGCCGGATAGGTCATCTGCGCCAGCTCCGCCATCGATGGTTTGAGCGCCGTCCCCGCCAACGATCACGTCTGCCACTCCAGTACCCGCTACCGTCGAGGTGGTTTCGATTCCGACCGTGTCGATCGTGCTGTAACCCAGCGTTGCCAGTCGGGTGACTTGGGCGCCGGTCAGGAAATCGAGTTGGTTGGCGGTAATCGCGCCGATTTGGGTCGAGGTCAAGGCATCGAGCTGGCTGGTGGTCAGTACCGCAAACTGCGCTTCGGTCAACGCCTGTATATCGAAAGTCGTCAATGCGTTCAACTGGGTTGCAGTCAATTTAGGCAATTGGGCTGTGGTTAATGCTTCCACTTGAGTCGTCGTCAACGCGTCGATTTGCGCAGTTGTCAACTTATCGATGACGCTGGTCGAAATCGCCGCAATTTGGGTCGTCGTCATTTTCTGCAAATCGGCGACTTCGATCGAGGCTATTTGATCCGAGGTCAAAGCACCGACTTGGGTTGTACTCAACTGGCTGATTTGCGACGTGGTCAGCGATGCAATTTGCCCGCCGGCGCCGGCAGACAAGGCCGCGATTTGAGTAGTGGACAAAGCGGCCAACTGGGTTGTATTCAAAGCCTGAATTTGCGACGAAGTCAGCGCGGTGAGCCCGCCGGTAGCCAACAAGCCCGCGACGTTGACGAAAGCCATGTCGCCGGCTTCGATTTTGGCCACTTGCGCATTCGACAGCGCTGAGACCTGGGTCGAGGTCAGAGCGGAAACTTGCAAGGTATCCAGGGCCACAACCTGGTCTGTGGTTAGCGCCGCCATCTGGTCAGTCGTCAATGCATTGATTTGCGTCAGCGACAGCTTTTGCAGATCGGCGGTCTGGATCGCTTCGATTTGCCGCGTGGTCAGTTGCGCTATTTGCGTTGCCGATAGGGCCGCGAATTGGGCCGATGACAAGGTCGCGATTTGGCCGTCGGTTCCCAGCGTCAATGCTTGCAATTGGTTGGAAGTCAATGCTCGCAACTGGTCGGTGGTCAACGCCGCGATCTGGCCGTTGGTTGCCGTCGTTAAAGCCTGCAGCGCCGAGATCGATAAACCCTTGATCGCGTCGGTAGTAACCGCTTGCAAATCGGCGGTTTCCATTTTCACGATCTGGTCGGCACTCAGCGCACCCAGCTGGGTCGAACTGAGCGCTTGCACTTGGCTGCTGGTCAGTTTTTCCACTTGCGAAGTCGTCAACGCCGAGATTTGGGTAGAGGTGAACGCTTCGATTTGCGTGGTCTTCAACGCGGCCAAGTCTGTCGTTTCCAGCGCTTGAATCTGGTTCGTGGTCAGTTTTTGCAACTGGGCACTGGTCAGAGCCACCGCTTGTTCGGTGGTCAGAGCGGCGACTTGGCCGCCGGCACCGAGAGTTAATGCCTGGATTTGCGTCGTAGTCAGTGCCGCAACCTGCGCCGTAGTCAGTGCTGCAATCTGGCCGTTGGTTGCCGTGGTTAGCGCTTGCAAGCTATCGGTCGTCAGGCTTTGCAGCGCCGTCGCGGAAATGGCGCGCAAATCGGCGGTTTCCATTCCGGCAATTTGGCCCGGAGTCAGCGCAGCGACTTGTGTACCGCTCAAATTCGCAGCCTGGTCGGACGTCAACGCCGTTACTTGCGATGACGTCAACGCAGCGACTTGGGCCGTAGTCAAAGCTTGAATTTGCGGGGTTTTCAACGCGGCAACGTCTGCGGTTTCCAAGGCCTGAATCTGCTTGGTGGTTAACTTGCTGACTTGTGTTGTCGTCAAATTGGCAATTTGATCGGTCGTCAGCGAGGCGATTTGGCCGTTAGCTTCCACAGTCAGCGCCGTCAGCTGCGTCGTGGTTAAAGCCGCCACCTGGTTAGTGGTCAACGAGGCGATTTGGCCGTTGGTTCCGGTGCTCAGAGCCTGCAGCGCGTCGGTCGTCAGGCTTTGAATCGCGGTGGTGGTAACCGCGCTCAAATCTTCGGTTTCGAAGCCTGCTACTTGGCCTGGCGTCAACGAAGCCACTTGCGCACCGCTCAGTTTTGCCGCTTGGTCCGAAGTCAATGCGGCAATTTGAGTAGAACTCAAGGCCGCTACTTGGCCGGTTGCTCCGGTAGTCAAGGCCTGGATTTGAGCCGCTTTCAACGCCGCAATATCCGCCGTTTCCAGAGCCTGGATTTGGTCGGTGGTCAACGCTGCAATCTGGCTGGATTGCAAATTCAGCACCTGGGTTGAGGTCAGTGCGGCAATTTGGCCACCGGCGCCGGCAGTCAGCGAAGTCAGCTGGCTACTGGTCAGTTCAGTCAGTTGCCTTGTGGTTAATGCGGCGATTTGGCCGTCGGTAGCGGTAGTCAAGGCTTGAATCGCCGAGGTCGACAAGCCTTTGATCGCATCGGTCGTTACTTGCGCCAAGTCCTCCGTTTCCATCGCCGCCACTTGATCGGCGCGCAGCGACGCCATTTGCGCCGATGTCAATGCTCCGGCCTGGGTTGTGGTCAGTTTTTGTACTTGGGTGCTGGTCAACGCCGCGATTTGACCGCCGGTACCGGTTGTCAGGGCCTTGATTTGGTCTACCGTCAGCTTCTGTAAATCAGTCGTTTCAATCGCTGCGATTTGATCCGGCAACAGTTGAGAAATCTGCGTGGTTGTCAGTTTTTGAATCTGCTCGGTGGTCAGAGCGGCGATTTGGCCGGCGGTACCGACCGACAATGCTTGCAGTTGGTCAGAGGTCAGCGCCTTAATTTGCGACGTGGTCAAACCAGCGATTTGGTTACTGGTCAGTGCGGAGATTTGGTCGGTTGACAATCCGCTGATTGCCGTTGAAGCGAGATAAGCCAAGTCGCCGGAATCCAGCGCAGCAATTTGGGCGTCGGTCAACGAAGCAATTTGGCTGGAGGTCAGGGCTTCTACCTGGCTCGTAGTCAGGCTCTGTACTTGGGCCGTGGTTAATGCCGCGATTTGGCCCGTCGCACCTGTGGTCAGTGCGGCGATTTGAACCTTGCTCATCGCTACCAAGTCGTTGGTTTCCAACGCTGTGATTTGAGCGATCCTCAATGCCGCGATTTGTGTCGTACTTAGTTGTTGAACCTGGTCTGCACTTAGGCTGGCGATTTGGCCGGCCGTTCCTTCGGTCAATGCTTGCACCTGGGTCGTGGTCAACGCGGCGATCTGGTCCGGCGTCAATGCGGCAATTTGTACCGTGGACAACTCGGTAATTTTGTCGGTCGACAGTGCCTTGAGCGATGTGGTTGACATATTGGCGATGACGTTGGTCGTCAAGGCCGCAAAGTCTACCGCTTGCATGTTTTCGACTTGAGTGGAGGTAAATTTATTGAACTGGGTGTAGGTCAATGAGGCCGCTTGGCTGGTGGTCAAGGCCTGAATCTGGTTTGCGTTCAATACCGCTATCGCATCGGTGGTCAGTTTGGCTAAAGCGCCAGTGGCGCCGGTGGTCAGTGCGGCGAACGACGGAGTCGGCATATTGGCGACTTGGGTTGCGGTTAATTTCGACGCCTGGTCTGCGGTTAAAGCTGCAGCCTGAGTGCTGGTCAATGCGGCAATTTGCTGCGTGGTCAGGCCTTGCAACTGGGTGCTGGTCAGCGCGGCGATGGCATCGGTTTTTAACGCTGAAATATCCGAAGTCTCGATCTTTGCCAACTGAGTGACGCTGAATTTGGTGACTTGGTCCGAAGTTAACGAGTTGACCTGCGCGGAGGTAAATTTTGCGATCTGGGAGGTAGTCAGAGCGGCAATTTGGGCGGAAGTCAAAGCCGCAACTTGTCCGGTCGCGCCGGTGGTCAAAATCGCGATCTGGTCGGTAGCCAATGCGGCAAGAACAGCGGTTGCCAAGCCTTTGATCGCGGCAGTGGATATGGCCGTAAAATCGGCGGTTTCCATGATGGAGACTTGGGCCGAGCTGAATTTGGCGAGCTGAGTGGATGTCAATGCGGCCGCTTGGTCGGAGCTAAGTTTTGGCAATTGATCCGTCGTTAGTGCGGCGATTTGTGTCGTGGTCAAGCCGGCAACCTGGTCCGTGGTCAGGTTAGCGATCTGAGTCGTAGTCAACGAGGCGATCACGCTCGAACTCAAGCCCTTGATCGCATCGCTGCTCAATTTTTGGAAATCGGCGGATTCGAGGTTGGCGGCTTGGGTCGTAGTCAGGCCGGTCAGTTGGCTGGAACTGAACGACGCGGCCTGGTTGGTGGTCAGTGCGGCAATTTGGGCAGTCGTTAACGCGGCGACTTGCAAACTGGTCAAGCCTGCAATTTGACCGGCACTGCCTGTGGTCAGCAATTGGATCTGATCGGTAGTCAGATTGGAGATGACCCCTGTCGACAAGCCTCTGATACCGATAGACGAGAAGTTGACGAAATCCGTGGAATCGGTGGTTTCGCTGATCAACACACTGAATTGGCTGGTGCTAAGTGCCGCCACCTGAGCCGACGTCAGCGAAGCTTCCTGACCGGAGCTCAAGGCTTCTAATTGTGTCGAAGTCAAGGCCGCAATCTGAGCGGTCGACAAACCGGCCAACAAGCCGGTCGCGCCGGTGGACATGCTGGCAATCTGGGCGGTAGTCAAGCCTGCGATCGTCGCGGTGGATAGGCCTTTGACTCCTGCCGGAGACAGCTTCGCGAAATCCGCGGATTCCATCGACGCGAATTGATCGGAGGTGAATTTCGCGACCTGGGTCGATGTTAGCGATGCGGCTTGATCAGTGGTCAAGGCGGCGATTTGGCCGTTGGTGCCGGTGGTCAACACAGCAATCTGAGCGGTCGTCAATGCTGCGATTTGGCCGTTGGTGCCGGTGGTCAGGCTGGCGAATTGAGTGGTGGTCAAATTCGCAACAATTTCGGTCGAAAGACCTTTGATGCCTAATGAGGTTATTGCGGCAAAATCGGTAGCTTCCATCGACGCAAATTGGGCGGTGCTCAAGATCGCAACCTGGCTGGACGTCAAAGAACCGGCTTGCGCGGTCGTCAAGGCTTCGATTTGCGTGGGTGTCAACGCTTGGATTTGGGCAGTGGTCAACGCAGCGATTTGCCCGGTTGCACCGGTGGTAAAGGCTTGAATCTGCGAGGTGGTCAGTGCGGCCACAGCATCGGTCGTCAGACCTTTAATGCTGGCAACTTTGACTTTTGCCAGATCGGCGGTTTCGAAACTGGTGATTTGCGCAGCACTGAATGCTGCCATTTCGGCTGAGGTCAGCGACGCGGCCTGATCGGTTGTCAGGGCGGCGATTTGGCCGGTCGCGCCGGTGGTCAACGCAGCGATCTGCGCTGTCGTGAACCCAGCTACCGCGGAGTTGGACAGTTCGGCAAAATCGGCGGTTTCTATGGCCTGGACTTGACCAGTCGACAGTTTGGAAATTTGGGCTGCCGTCAGCGCCGGTGCTTGGGTGGTCGACAGTGCGGCGATTTGGCTGGTGGTCAAAGACGAGATGTTGGTGGTGGAGATGCCGGCGATCGCGCTGGAGCTCAGGGCCGCGAAATCCGCCGTTTCCATGTCGCTCAGTTGGTCGGCACTTAACTTTCCGACCTGGGCCGCCGTCAACGAGGCCGCTTGGCCGGTGCTCAGGGCTCTAACATGGCCGCTGGCGCCGGTGGTTAAAGCCGCAATTGCCGTGGTGGTTAATTTGGCAAGGGCGCCGTTGGCTCCGGTGGTCAGAGCCGCGAAATCCTCGGTTTCCATGTTGGCAACTTGGGTCGAGGTCAATGCCGCGGCTTGAGCGCTGGTCAACGAACCGGCTTGCGACGAACCGAACGCCACGATCTGGTCGCTGGTCATCGCCGCGATTTGCGCGGTGGTTAGACCGGCAACTTGGCCGTTGGTGCCGGTGGTCAGTTTCTGGATTTGCGTCGTGCTCAACGAGGTCAGCACGGAGGTGGTCATGCCCTTGATCGCACTGCTGGAGATCGCAACCAGATCGGTCGATTCCATCGCCGCAAACTGGCTGGACGACAAAGCCGCAATTTGGGCTGAGGTGAATGCCGCCGCCTGTTGCGTCGACAAGGCCACGATCTGGCCGTCGGTTGCGGTGGACAGTGCCGCGACCGCAGCGGTGGACAAACCTCTAATCGCATCGGAATCCAATGCGGCGAAGGCGGAGGTCGACAAGGTGCTGATTTGAGTCGAATTAAGCGCTGCGGCTTGAGCCGAAGTCAGCGCTGCGGCTTGGGCGGAGGTCAACGCATCGATTTGGGTTGACTTCAGTGCTGCAACTTGCAAGGTCGTCAGACTGGCGATTTGGCCGGCACTGCCGGTTGTCAGCGCCGCAACTTGCGCATCGCTAAGGCCGCCAATTGCCGATGCCGTCAAGCCTTTGATCGCGGTCGTTGTGATGTTCGCCAGGGCATCGGTCGCGATTTGAGCCACTTGCGCAGAGTTTAATCTTGCGACTTGCGCGTTGGTTAAGCCGTCGGATTGACCGGAGGTCAGGTTTTGAATCTGCGTCGTCGTAATGGATGAGATTACCGATGTGGTCAGTTGGCTGATTGCGGAATCCTTTAGAGCACCGAAATCGGCATCATCCAGAGCGGCGACTTGGGCACCGCTGAGATATTTGGCTTGGTTGGAAGTTAACGACGCGACCTGATCGAAGGTCAATGCTTTGACCTGGGTAGTGGTCAAAGCTGCGATCTGTCCCGCGCTGCCAACGCTGAGACCAGCAACTTGGCCGTTGGTGCCGGTTGTCAGCAATTGAATCTGCGTCGTGGTCAGGCCGCTGAGGACGGCGGTAGTCATGCCGGCGATCGCGGCTGACGAGATCGCGCTTAAATCGGCGTTTTCCATCACACCGATTTGCGCGGACGAAAATTTGCTGATCTGCGATGCGGAAAGTTTGTTGATCGCCTCTGTCGTGAAAGAAGGTATCTGGTCGGTTGTCAATGCCGCTATTTGAGCCGCGCTTAAAGACGGAATCTGGGTCGTCAATAAAGCCGCGATCTGTCCGGTGGCGCCTGTGGTCAGCGCGGCAATTTCGGCAGTCGTCAGAGCCGCAATCTGGGCTGGCGTCAAAGTGGTAATGTCTGTATCGGTGGTGATAGCCATAATTGCGGTCCTGTGTGAATATTTCTGAAATTCGGCAGAATTGTTTTCGGTGCTTTAGAACATCGGCCGAGTACCTGCTTGTGTGTTAGCTTTTCGGTAACGGGCAAAAAAACTTTAGTGGATTTTTACTGGCGTTGAGTTATAGCAGCATCTACGTCAATTAAATATCAGCCCTGTTTGACGACTGTCACAGTTTGGCGAATTGTCACGAAGTGTAGACGCAAAACTGAGTGGCGCATCGAATTTTGTCGGATCAAAAAATGCGACGGATTTGGTGGGGCGCTGGCGAGTGTGTAAAAATCGAGCTGTTTTCGGGAACTTTGAGCCGCCACCAAGGATATGAACACTCCCCAATCCGACCTAATTGAAGCGTTGAGGCTGTGCAAGGGTGCGTTTATATCTGCTGCCGGTTTTAGCTTTGTAATCAATGTACTGCAACTGGTTCCGACCATATATATGCTACAGGTTTACGATCGGGTCGTGCCGACCGGTAACCTGACGACCCTGTCTCTACTGACGCTGATCTTGATGGTGTTGTTCGTGACCATGGGCGTATTGGAATGGGTGCGTTCGCAGATTTTGGTCAGAGTCAGCACTCGCATTGAGGTCCTGCTCAGCGAACGCTTATTGAAAGTGGCTTATAAAATGGCGTTGTATTCGAACGGCCAGCGCGCCAGCATCCAACCGCTCGACGATTTGACTGCATTACGCCAATTCATGACCGGCAGCGGTTTGTTCGCCTTTTTCGATGCGCCATGGCTACCGATCTATCTGGCGGTGATGTTCATGTTCCACCCCTGGTACGGTTGGGCCGGCGTCGTCACGGCAATCCTGCTGGTCATCGTCGCCTACGTGCAGGAAAAGACCACCAGCCGGATGCTCAGCGAGGCCAACAGCACGGCTATGAATGCCCGCAATCTGGTCAGTAAGAACCTCAGAAACGCCGAAGTGCTGGATGCGATGGGCATGTTGCCCAACATCCAGGGTCGCTGGCTGAACAGCGTGCATAAAGTGTTGCGTCTGCAAGCCGTTGCCAGTTCCCGTGCCGGCTTGATTAATGCCGTGTCGAAGTTGGTGCGCTTGTCGTCGCAATCGTTGATATTGGCGCTTGGTGCCTATCTGGTCATCGAAAACGAGATTTCCTCCGGCCTGATGATCGCCGGTTCGATCCTGTTGGGCCGTGCACTGGCGCCGATCGATATCGTGATCGGCACCTGGAAAGGCTTTATCAACGCTCGCGGCCAATATAACCGGTTGAACGAATTGCTGGTGCAGATGCCGGCCGAATCGAAAAAAATGAAATTGCCCGATCCGGTCGGCGCATTCCAGCTCGATATGGCGCAAGTGACGCCGCCGGGGGCAAAAACTCCGGTCATCAAAGGTATCAGCATGGCCATTGCCAAAGGGGACGTGGTCGGCGTGATCGGCCCCAGCGGCGCCGGCAAATCGACTTTCGCCCGAGCCTTGCTCGGCATTTGGCCGACTTCCAGCGGCACGATCAGGCTGGACGGTGCCGAAATCTTCAATTGGAACCGGGACGAATTGGGGCCGCATATCGGCTACTTGCCGCAGGATATCGAATTGTTCGAAGGCACCATCAGTCAAAACATCGCCCGATTTGGCGAGGTCGATCCGGAGAGAGTCGTCGCCGCGGCGAAAATGGCCGACGTCCACGAACTGGTACTGCATTTGCCAGACGGCTATAACACGGTGATCGGCGCGAATGGCGGCAACCTGTCCGGCGGCCAGCGCCAGCGCATCGGTTTGGCGCGGGCTTTGTACGGTAACCCGGTCGTCGTGGTACTGGACGAGCCCAACTCCAATCTGGACGAACAGGGCGAAGTCGCGCTGGGCCGCACCATTCAGCGGCTCAAAGCCAATAATGTCACGGTGATTGTTATCACCCACCGCAACAACGTCTTGAACAATGTCGACAAGTTGCTGTTGCTCAGCGACGGCCAATTGTCGGTTTACGGGCCGAAAGACCAGGTCGTGGCCCACTTACAAAAGGTTGCGTTGCACACCGCCCAGCAACAACGGGCCGAGCCGGCCCAAGCCAAAGGGTAAACGATGAATCAATTTCCGGAGCTGGAAGCCGTCTCTTTGGTCACCGACGACCGGCCGATCCGCAATATCGGTAACGCTGTCATATTTGCCACGCTCGGTATCTTCGGAGTTTGGAGCTATTTTGCGCCGCTCGATAGCTCGGCGATGGCGCCGGGCTACGTCGCAGTCAAATCGCACCGTAAAACCGTGCAACATTTGGACGGCGGCATCGTCAGCGAGTTGTTGGTCAAGGACGGCGATTTCGTCAAGGAAGGCGACGTGATGATCCGGCTCGACGATACCTCGATCCGCGCGGAACAGGATATTTTGCGCAGCCAACAGATCACGTTGTCGGCCCAGGTCGCCAGGCTCAGCGCCGAACGCGACCGCAAGCCGGCCGTCGAATTTCCGGATACGTTGCAGGATGACGCCGACGCTCGCACGCTGGAAGCCAAACAAGCCGAGAGCCGGATATTTCTGGCGCGAAAACTTTCCCATGAAGGCGAAATTTCGGTGCTGAAACAACGCGCTACCCAGTTAGCCAGCCGGGTCGAGGGTTTGCGGGGGCAACGCGCTGCCAAACAGGCTTTGGCCGAGTCGTATAAAGACGAACTAAAGGACTTGCGCGAGTTGCTGGCCGAAGGTTTTACCGGCAAACAACGGGTGCGCGACATCGAGCGCAATCTGACGTTGGCGTCCGGCGAAATCGCGGCGCTGACTGCCGAAATTGCCGGCAATGAAATGCAGATCGGGGAAACCCAGTTGCAGATTTTGCAACTGGAGAAACAATTCCAGGAAGGAATCGCCGGCAAGCTCGGCGAGGCTCAAGCCCAACTTTTCGACGTTACGCAGCGCTTGGCCGCGGCGCGGGAAAAGCTGGCCAGAACCGAAATCCGCGCGCCGGCCGCCGGCCGCGTGCTGGGTTTGACTCTGCATAACGTCGGCACCGTCGTCGGTCCGGGGCGGCCGATTCTGGATCTGGTGCCGCAAAACGAAGATCTGATCGTCAATGCCCAGGTGTCGACGATGGACATCGACCGGGTACACGAAGGCCTTAAAGCCGAGGTCCGGTTCAGTTCGTTCAAACAATCGGTGGTGCCCAAACTCGACGGTATCGTGACCAATCTATCTGCCGACCGGCTCAGCGACGAAAAATCGGGGATGGCCTATTACCAGGCCCAAATCGAATTGACCCCGGACAGTTACGCAAAACTGGGCGAGGTGGAATTGTTGCCTGGCATGCCGGCCGAGGTGCTGATCACGACCGGCGAGCGCACTGTGCTGGAATACCTGCTGCAACCGATCACCAACGCCGTCGCCCGCGCCTTCAACGAAGACTGATGAAATCGGCTTGGAGTTTTGCCTTAGCATTGGCGGTGTCGAGCTTCGGCCAGGCGGCTGCCGACGACCTACTCAGCGTTTACCAGCAGGCGCTGGCGGGCGATCCGAAATTGAAAGCCGCCGGTTTGAAACTGAATATCGGTACTGCGCAAAAAGAACAATCCTTCGGCGAATTCTTGCCGCAAGTCACCGCGACCGGCAACTGGTCGCATAACGAGCAGACCGTCAGCGGCGGTGCGCGCGAGATCAACACCACCTATCCCGGCAAGCGTTACTACATCTCGGTCAACCAGTCGCTGGTCGATCTCGCCAAATTTTGGAACTGGCGCCGGGCCAAGGAAACCGAGAACGTCTACATCGAAGAGCAGATCGAAGCCGAAAACGCGCTGATCGACGATGTGGTCGAGCGTTACTTCGATCTGCTGCAAGCCGAGGACCAATTGAATTTACTGCGCGGCGAAACCGAAGCGTTGGCCGTGCAGTACGAACAAATCAAGCGCCAATTTGCCAAGCAACTGGTCAAAGTTACCGATCTTTACGAAGTCGAGGCCAGGCTCGACCAATTGCAGGCCAGCCAGATCGAAGCGGAAACCGCATTGGTCAAAGCGCGGGAAAATTTGCGCGAGATGACCAGTAACCTGCCGCAAGACTTGGCGCGGTTGCGCGAGGATATTGACTACAAGGTGCTGGAGGGTAATCTGGAGGATTGGATTGCCGTGGCGAAAAGCGAAAATCCGCTGCTGCGGGCCCAACTCAGCGCGATCGAAGCGGCCAGTGATGATGTGGCGATGCAACGCTCCCGGCATCTGCCGGTGGTCGATTTGCAATTTAATTACTTCAACAGCGATACCGGCTACCAAAGCTCGCGCACGCCGCAAACCGAAGTGCAGACTGCCGGCATCAACGTCAGCGTGCCGATTTTCAGCGGCGGCGTGATTTCGGAAAAAACCAACGAAGCCCAGCATCGGTTGGAGTTGGCAAAAAACGAAAACGAAAGCAAAATCCGCGCCCTGGTCAAGGAAATCAGCGACGCGTTTTTAACCTCCAACGCCAGTGTGCGGCGGATTGCAGCGTCGGCCAAAGCTCTGGAGTCGGCCAAAAAATCGCGCGAAGCCAAGGAAAAAGGCTTTAAATTCGGCCTGGAAACCGTCGGCGATGTGCTCGATGCTCAGCAAGCCGAATTCCGCGCCAGACGCGATTTGGCGCTCGGTCGCTATAGCTACGTCAAGAACCGGATGCGTTTTTTGCACGCGGTCGGCGTAATCTCGCCGCAAAACCTGGAAGAAGTTAACCAATGGCTGCAGCAGCCGCAACCCACCAGCCCGAACTAAGCATTTTGAATACCTCAGCCAGCCAATATTTAGTCGGTATCGATCTGGGTACCACCCACACCGTAGTGGCCTATGCCGCTGTCGGCGATCCGCACAAGACCATCCGTCTTTTCGAAATTCCGCAGATGACCGCGCCGGGCGAAGTCGCGTCCAAACCTCTGCTGCCGTCGGTGCGTTACCATCCGGCGGCGGGCGAATTGAGTGCGGAAGCCGGTTTCCTGTTGGCCGAGGATGGAGCCGTGCTGGGCGAAGCCGCGCGAGTCCTGGGTGCCAAATCGCAGGGCCGCCTGGTCACCAGCGCCAAGAGTTGGCTGTCGCATACAGCAGTCGACCATACGGCGCCGATTTTGCCGTGGGGGAGTGACGAGTCGGTATTCAAGGTATCGCCGTTGGCGGCCAGCGCGAGTTATTTGCGGCACGTACGCATTGTCTGGGAGCAGCGCTTTCCCGATGCGCCGCTGGCGAGTCAAACCATTGTCGTAACCGTGCCGGCGTCGTTCGACGAATCGGCGCGCTCGTTAACGCTTGAGGCCGCAAAGTTGGCCGGTCTGGCCGACGTGCGCCTGCTGGAAGAGCCGCAGGCGGTGTGTTACGACTGGTTGCGCCGCCATGCCGGCAGCATCGAGCCCAGCCTGGCCGGCAGCCGCTTGATGCTGGTTTGCGACGTCGGCGGCGGTACCACCGACTTGACCCTAATCAAAATCGAATACGGTGCCGGCGAGCCGAAATTGACCCGCATCGGCGTCGGCGACCACTTGATGCTGGGCGGCGACAATATCGATCTGGCCCTGGCGCACTTGGCCGAGAGCCGGTTACGCGGTACCGAACGCAAACTGTCCAGTGCCGATCTGGCGCAATTGCTGGAGCAATGCCGGATCGCCAAAGAACGCTTGTTGGCCGACGATGCGCCGGAACAGGTGGCAGTGACCTTGCTCGGCGCCGGATCCAAATTGATCGGCGGCAGTAAAACCGTAGCGTTGAGCCGGGAAGAGATCAGACAGATTGCGTTGGACGGTTTCCTGCCTCTGTCGGGGCTGCAGGAACTGCCGGACAAGAAGCGCAGCGGCGTGGTCGAATTCGGTCTGCCCTACGCGGCGGAGCCGGCCATCAGCAAGCACATTGCCGGTTTTTTGCAGTCGCATGCCCATGCCGCGCAACAGGCGCTCGGCGAGCAAGGCATCGTACCCGATGCGCTGTTGTTGAACGGCGGCGTGTTTCGCAGCCGGGCACTGGTGCAGCGGGTAACGGGGCTGTTGTCGGCTTGGCGCGGCGGCCGGGCGCCGACCGTGCTGGATAACCCGGACCCGGAATTGGCGGTTGCCTACGGTGCAGTCAGCTACGCCATCGCCCGCCGCGATAAAAAATTGCGGATCGGCGGCGGCGCGGCGCGCAGTTATTTCTTGCTGGTCGACAGTGCCGGGCAAACCCGGCGCGGCGTCTGCATTCTGCCGAAAGGCAGCGAAGAGGGGCATGAAGTGTTGCTGGCCGGCCGCCAATTTGCGTTACGCGTCGGCCAGCCGGTGCGCTTCCATTTGCTGTCGGCCAGTGGCGACGGCGATTACCGCACCGGCGACCTGGTCGAACTCGACGACGACCGCTTCCACAGCTTGCCGCCATTGGCGGTGGCGTTCGAAGGCCAACAGAGGGCTGAAGTCGCCGTGCAGTTGTTGGCAACCTATACCGAAGTCGGCACCTTGCGTTTGCAATGCGTCGCGCTGGATGGCGAGCGCCAGCGTTGGGATGTCGAATTTCAGATCCGCAAGGCCAAATCCGCGTTGGTGAATGCCGATCTGCCCGCGCAACTGCCGCAAGCCCTGGAAAAGATTCAGGCCGTATTCGGCGCCAAATCCAAACAAGTCGACCCGCAGGCGGTAAAAACCTTGCGTGCCGATTTGGAAAAAGTGTTGGCCGCCCCGCGCGGCGAGTGGCAAACCCCGCTACTGCGCGAATTATGCAATGCCTTGTTGGACGGCAGCAAATACCGCCGGCGCAGCGAACAGCACGAGCGGTTGTGGTGCAGCTTGATCGGGTTTTGCCTGCGGCCCGGTTTCGGTTATCCGCTGGACGACTGGCGGGTGGAGCAACTGTGGAAGCTGTATCCCGAAGGTCTGCAGTTCGTCAACGAAAAGCAGAATTGGGCCGAATGGTGGACCTTGTGGCGGCGAGTCGCCGGCGGTTTGCCGGCCGAGGCCCAGCAACGAATTTTTAACGATATCGGCAAGTTCATTAATCCGGCCTCGGCCCGCCAGCCGGGGCTGGCGAAGCAACTCGCAACCCGCGGCTACGAGGACATACTGCGGTTGGCGGCATCGCTGGAGCGTTTGGCGGTGGCCGATAAATTGCAATTAGGCGAATGGCTGCTGAAACGTTTGGCCAAAGCCGGCGAACCCGAACAAAGCTGGTGGGCCTTGGGCCGGATCGGGGCGCGGATACTGTTTCACGGCAACAACCACGATGTGATACCGCCGGCTCAGGCGTCCGCTTGGTTAAACCAATTGCTGGCTGCCGATTGGAAAAAGCAGGTGCAGATCGGCTTCGCCGCGACCTTGCTGGCGCGGCGTTGCGACGACCGCGTCCGCGATATCGACGACGACTTGCGCCGGCAAGTGCTGGATAAATTGAAACAGGCCAAAGCCCCGGCGTCGTGGCAGGACATGGTGGCCGAATACACAGCGCTTGACGAAAGCCAGGAAAAACAAATCTTCGGCGAAGCCTTGCCGCCTGGATTGAAACTGATTTAGCGCTCGGAGATAGGGCATGGCGCAAGCATTCGATTTACTGGTCGTGGTTCCGGCACGGAGCGGTTCCAAAGGTTTGCCGGACAAAAACGTCCGGCCGCTGGCCGGCAAGCCGCTGTTGGAATGGACCGCGCAAACCATTAATCGGGCCGCGTTGCCGCAGTCGTTGGCGCTGTTGTCGACCGATGCGGAAGCGTATGCCGAGATCGGCCGTAACGCCGGGCTGGCGGTGCCGTTTCTGCGCCCGGCCTGTCATGCGACGGACGCTGCGTCGTCGCTGCAAGTGGTGGAACATGCCTTGGATTGGTTTCGCGGGAATCATGGTTATTTGCCGGCTTGGGTCATGTTGTTGCAGCCAACCTCGCCGTTCCGCAGTCCGGCTATACTTCGCCAGGCGATGACATTGGCCAATGGCGGTAACGCCGATGCGGTGATCGGTTGCAAGGAAATCCAGCGCAACCTGACCACGTTGTTCCAATTGCGCGACGGTTTCATGCAAGCGCTGGACAACCGGCAACCGATCCAGGCCAGCCGGCAACAAACCCAGCCGTTGTTGACTCCGAATGGGGCGATGTATCTGGTTCGGACCGATTACTTGCTGGAATATAAATCGTTCTATCCGCCGCAGACCGTGCCGCTGGTGATGAACGCCATTCAAAGCCTGGACATCGACACTGCAGAAGACTGGGCTATCGCCGAGGCCTTTGTTAAACAAGGATTGGTATGAAAAAAGTATTAGTGACCGGCGCCGACGGTTTCATCGGCTCACATCTGACCGAAATGCTGGCGGCGCGCGGCTGCGAGGTACGGGCTTTGGCGCAATACAATTCGTTTAATTCCTGGGGCTGGCTGGACGATGCCGCCTGCAAACACGACATCGAAGTAGTGTGCGGCGACGTGCGCGATCCGGCGTTCTGCCGCAGCATTTGCCAGGGCGTCGATACCGTATTTCATTTGGCGGCGTTGATTGCGATTCCGTATTCCTATGTCGCGCCGGACAGTTATGTCGATACCAATATCCGTGGCACCTTGAACATCTGCCAGGCGGCGCGCGATGCTGGTGTCGGCCGGGTGATCCATACCTCGACCAGCGAGGTTTACGGCACGGCGCAATACGTACCGATCGACGAAAAACATCCGCTGCAACCGCAATCGCCTTACAGTGCCTCGAAGATTGCCGCCGATGCGATGGCGATGAGTTTTTTCAATGCCTTCAATCTGCCGTTGACGATTGCCCGGCCGTTCAACACCTATGGTCCGCGCCAGTCCGCCAGAGCGGTGATTCCGACCATCATCAGCCAGATCGCCGCCGGTAAAAAGCAAATCCAGCTCGGCGACGTCACGCCGACTCGCGATTTCAACTACGTCGAAGATACTTGCCGCGGCTTCATCGCGTTGGCCGAGTCGGACAGAACCATCGGCGAGACGGTAAATATCGGTTCCAATTTCGAAATCTCGGTCGGCGACACCTTGAATCTGATCAAGGCCATCATGGCCAGCGACGTCGAATTTCTGGTCGATGAGCAACGTTTGCGGCCGGAAAAGTCCGAAGTCAACCGGTTGTGGTGCGATAACAGCAAGATCAGAGCATTAACCGGGTTTAACCCGGAAGTCAGCTTGGAAGAAGGCCTGCGTCTCACCGTGGACTGGTTTTGCCGGCCCGAGAATCTGAAAAAGTACAAAACGGATATTTACAATGTTTGAGCGTTTGGTCGGTTTCGTCAGGGAGATTTACCAAACCGACACCTTTATCCCATTGCACGAACCGCGTTTTGCCGGCAACGAAAAACGCTATTTGAACGACGTGATCGACAGCACCTTCGTCTCCAGCGTTGGTCCGTATGTCAGTGAATTCGAGCATAAGATTGCCGAATACTGCGGCGCCAAGCATGCGGTTGCCACCGTCAACGGCACTGCCGCGCTACATATCGCGTTATTGTTGGCCGGCGTCGGCCCTGGCGATGAGGTCGTCACCCAGGCGGTGACCTTTATTGCCACCTGCAATGCGATTCACTACTGCGGCGCCGAGTCGGTCTTCATCGATGTCGATAGCGCGACTCTAGGACTGTCGCCGGCGGCGTTGGCGGCGTTTCTGGAGCAACACGGCGAGCGCCGCGACGGCGGGGTTTATAACAAAAGCAGCGGCAAGCGTATCGCCGCCTGCCTGCCGATGCATACCTTCGGCCATCCTTGCGATATGGCGGGCTTGCTTAAAGTTTGCGGCGACTATGGAATCGCCGTCGTCGAGGATGCGGCCGAAGCGTTGGGTAGCCGGCTCGGCGATCGGCATTGCGGCACCTTCGGCAAACTCGGCGTGCTCAGCTTCAACGGCAACAAGATCATCACCACCGGCGGCGGCGGCATGATTCTGACCGACGATGACGAACTGGCCCGGCAGGCCAAGCATCTGACAACCACCGCCAAACTGGCCCACGCCTGGAAATTCGAACACGACCGAATCGGCTACAACTACCGGATGCCGAATCTGAACGCCGCGCTGGGTCTGGCGCAACTGGAGCAATTGCCGCAATTCGTCGCCGCCAAGCGCGAACTGGCGGGCCGTTATCTGGCTTGGGGCGAGGCAAACGGCGCCGAAATTTTTCAGGAACCTGCCGGTGCGCACGCCAACTACTGGCTCAACGCAGTGCTGCTGGACGATTTGACCGCGCGCGATGCGTTGCTGGAGTACGCCAACAACCATGGCGTGATGACCCGGCCCTTGTGGGAGCTGATGCCGGATTTACCGATGTATCGCCATTGCCAGACCGATGGTCTCGAAAACTCGCGCCGTTTGGCCGAGCGTTTGGTCAACATACCGAGCAGCGTGGTGCTATGACAACGCCACGCAGAATCTGCGTCGTTACCGGCTCGCGGGCCGAATACGGTTTGCTGTATTGGTTACTGCAGGAAATTCAAGCTGACCCGGACCTCGAATTACAGTTGGTGGTCACCGGCATGCATTTATCGCCGGAATTCGGTTTGACTTGGCAACAAATTACCGCCGATGGATTTAACATCGACCGCAAAGTGGAAATGCTGTTGTCTTCGGACACGCCGGTCGGTATCAGCAAGGCGATGGGTTTGGGGTTGATCGGTTTTGTCGATGCTTTGGCGGAATTAGGGCCGGACATCGTGGTCGTGCTCGGCGACCGGTTCGAGATTTTCGCGGCGGCGCAGGCGGCAATGAATTTAAGGATTCCGATCGCGCATATCCATGGCGGCGAACTCAGTGAAGGCGCGATCGACGATGCGATCAGGCATGCGCTGACCAAGCTGTCGCACCTGCATTTCACCGCTGCCGAAGTCTACCGGCAACGGGTGATCCAGCTCGGCGAGCAACCGGAGCGGGTGTTCAACGTCGGTGCGCCGGGTTTGGACAATATCGCGCGTTTGCCGTTATTGCATCGCGCCGAATTGGAAGCCGCCATCGGCTTCAAGCTGGCTACGCGGAATTTGTTGGTAACGTTTCACCCGGTGACCTTGGAAGATGCCAGTGCCGCCGAGCAGTTCAAGCAACTACTGCAGGCCCTGGACGCCTATCCGGAGGTTCATGTCATTTTTACTTACAGCAACGCCGACGCCGACGGCCGGATTATCGCCGAATTGATCGAAGGCTACCGCGAGCGTTGGCCGCAGCGGGTCGCGGCCTTCGTCTCGTTGGGTTCGCTCCGTTATTTGTCGGTGATGCGACTGGTCGATGCGGTGGTCGGCAATTCGTCCAGCGGCCTGTTGGAAGCACCGGCATTTAAGGTTCCGACCGTCAATATCGGCGACCGCCAGCGCGGCCGCTTGTGCGCCGCCAGCGTGCTAAATTGCCCGCCGCAGGCCGAGGCGATCGTCGCAGCGCTGGCACAAATCTGGTCCGGCGCATTGGCGCCGGTATTGGCAAATTTGCAACATCCTTACGGTAGCGGCGGCGCGGCGGCGGCGATCAAGCAGGTGTTAAAGCACACCGATCTGGGTCCGTTGTTGAAGAAGCGGTTTCACGATTTGGCGACGCGGCCATGAGCTACTGGTTTTACGATGTTCTGGCGATGCTTGGCTATACCCACCCCGTGCATCCGGTGCTGGTGCATGTGCCGGCCGGTATGTCGATCGGCGCGCTGGGGTTCTCGATACTGGCGCTGCTGACCAAGCAGGCGGCGTTTCGCTCGACGGCCTACCATGTAGCGGTATTTGCGCTGGCGTTTACCCTGCTGGCGATTCCAGTTGGGATTTTCGATTGGCAAAGATTTTACGGCGGCGCCTGGTTTTTCGAGATTCAAATCAAGGCCGTACTGGCAGCGGTGTATCTGGTGCTGATCGCCAGTGCGGTGTGGTTGGGTCGGCGTTGTCTGGAATCGCGGGCGCTGCCGGTACTGTACTTGGGCAGCGTGGTAACGGTGGGTGGCCTGGGCTTTTTCGGCGGCCAGTTGGTCTATCACGGCTTCACGCCGGAGGCGCCGGTGCAATTCAATGTCGGCCGCCACGTGTTCGAAAGCCATTGCTCCGGCTGCCACCGCCGCGGCGAAAACATCATCGAACCGAACATGCCGCTGCGCAATGCGCCGCAATTACACGATTTTGCCGAGTTTTTGGCGTTTATCCGCAATCCGCGCATGCCGGACGGCTCGCCGGGCGTGATGCCGAAGTTCGCTAGCGATCGGATCAGCGATCTGAATGCTCGGGAACTGTTCGACTATCTGAATTTTGCCTTCGCCGCATCCAAGCGGCCGGTCTCGGCTCAGTAACGTTGGGCCATTGCGCTTAACGGCAACGGTTTGATCTTGCTGGCGTGGCCGGCCGAGCCGAAGGCTTGGTAGCGCTCCAGGCACAAGGCCTGCATCGCGTTGCGCGCGGCCGCGTAAGTCTTGCGCGCATCCAATTCGGCGACATTGTCCGGCTGGGCCAGAAAGCGCCGCATTGCGCCGGTCGAGGCCATACGCAGGTCGGTGTCGATGTTGACCTTACGTACGCCGTACTTGATGCCTTCGACGATTTCGGCGACCGGCACGCCATAGGTTTGCCGAATCTCGCCGCCGTGGGCGTTGATGACTGCCAGCCATTCCTGCGGCACGGAACTGGAGCCGTGCATGACGAAATGCATGTTGGGCAGGCGTTGCTGCAATTCTTTTAAGCGGTTGATCACCAACACCTCGCCGGTGGGCGGCTTGCTGAATTTGTAAGCGCCGTGGCTGGTGCCGATGGCAACGGCCAATGCATCGACTCGCGTCAGTTCGACGAACTGAGCGGCTTCGTCAGGGTCGGTCAACAGTCGGCTGTGGTCGGTCTCGGCTTCCAGCGAACCCAGACAGCCGATTTCGCCTTCCACCGACACGCCGCAGGCATGGGCCATGTCGACCACTTTACGGGTGACTTCGACGTTGTAGTCGAACTTCGCCGGGGTTTTCATATCCTCCAGCAGCGAGCCGTCCATCATCACCGAGCTGAAGCCGTTTTGGATCGCTTGCGCGCAAAGTGCCGGACTCGGCGCGTGGTCGCGGTGCATCACGAGCGGAATATGCGGATATTGCTCGACGGCGGCCTGGATCAAATGCCGCAGAAAAATTTCGCCGGCATAACGGTTGGCGCCGGCCGAACCCTGCATGATCACCGGGCTGTCGCAAGCATCGGCCGCCTGCATGATGGCCTGCACTTGCTCCATGTTGCTGATGTTGAAGGCGGGGACGGCAAAGCCGTGTTCGGCGGCGTAGTCGAGTAGTTGTTTTAAAGAAATGATGGCCATATGCGCTTTGTCGGTGTGGTCTGGATGGCGGCTTTACCCGTTGAGCCGGCTGCTAGCGTGCGGTCCGGATCGATCTGCGGATTGTCCAGGCGCGATTTTACACGTTTAATAGCGATACCCGGCCGGGTTCGGTACGGTTCATATAGCGCGGCTCCGGTCGCCGTTTGGTAACGATCGCAAGTTTGCGTTGGACGAGCCTGAGAGCGGTAAGCCTACGCGTAACGCGAATGTCGAAAAATTTTACAATTTTTAGCGGCATCGGTGGCCAAGTCGGAATAACTTTTTGAATAAAAAGTAGTATCCGGTTTGGTGTGTTTTCTGCTTCAAAAAGCGGTTGGCCTTTAAAATCAAGGGTCGTGCGATTTGAAAACTTTAGGAGTTCGATTATGAAAGATCATTTTGGCTGTTTACGTCGAGTGTGTTTGGCCGGGTTGTTGGCGTTTTCGTCCGCCCAGGCGACTGCGTCTTACCAAGTACTGAACGTGGCCGGGACGGCCGGCCCTTGGGTTTGGGAAGTCGACGGTTTGAACGACGCTTACCGTTACGGTGTCGGCGCGGACGGCAGCGACGCGATTCCCGATTACACCGCTCCGGCGCGGCTGAAATTGTCCGATATCGGCGTCGGCGCGGGCGATGCGCTGCACATTTTCTTTCTCGACGGTTTGACCAGTGCATTCGGCGGTACGCCCGACGTCAATAATAGCGGTTACGTCGGCAGCGTTTTTAAAGACGACGAGTTGGGATCGAGCGGACAGGTATTTCCCAGTTACTACTACGAGAGCGAATGGGGCAAAACCCAGAATCCAAACGATCCGGCGCCTTACGGCTTGTTTTTGCAGGCCTTGCTCGGCGCATTGACCGATGACAACGGCGGCATTATAGAGTTGTTGACGTTGGGCACCGTGGTCTATACCGGCGAAGGACAGGGCTTTTTGGTCGGCTCCAGTTTTGGCGTTCCGGACGGGGCAACCTACATACAATTCGGTTTCAACGACGATATCTTCGGCGACAATACCGGCGCGCTGAACGTCTGCGTTAGCAGCGAAGACAACCAATGCGCGTCTCCGGTGCCGTTACCGGGTGCGGTCTGGTTTTTCGCTAGCGGAATCGCCGGCTTCCTGGCCTATCAACGTAAACGCCGGGCCTAGACCCGACCCTGTTTCGGAGTTGGGATCGGTTATCAGAACCGAGCCCGCTCCGTCCCCCAATCGGCTCGACCATCCCGTTTCGCTTGGTGCCGCCGCGCCCGCATCCTATTCAATCAGTCGTTTCAAGCCCTTCTTCGCCGCCATTTCCGCGTTCGATAAAGCAGGCCGTTGCCGATTGGGCTACCCTTTACGCTTTAGCTAGTCAGGGCCGGAAGCGGCCGGGGAGTCAAGAAAGGCATGAGCCGGGTTTTTATCATCGCCGAGGCGGGCGTCAACCATAACGGAAGTCTGGAAACCGCGATGCGCCTGGTGGACGCGGCGGCGGCGGCGGGCGCCGATGCGGTCAAGTTCCAGACTTTCAAAGCCGAAAAACTGGTCACGCGAGCTGCGGCCAAAGCCGATTACCAAAAGCAAACCACCGGAGCCGGGGAAAGCCAGCTCGACATGCTGCGTAAGCTGGAGTTGAAGTACGAGTTTCACGCCCAATTGCGCGACTATTGCCGCGACCACCATATCGAGTTTTTGTCTACTGCCTTCGATTTCGACAGTTTGCGGTTTTTGGCCGACGAAGTCGGAGTCGGTAAGCTGAAAATTCCGTCCGGCGAAATCACCAACGGCCCGTTCTTACTGGCGCATGCCGCGACCGGCAAGGACATCATTCTTTCCACGGGCATGGCGACGTTGGGCGAGGTGGAAACCGCATTGGGCGTGTTGGCGTTCGGTTACCTGGGCTGGGACCGGCCGGGTTTGGCCCGGTTTCGCCAAGCTTACGCTTCGGCGCCAGGGCAGGCCATGTTGCGGCAAAAAGTGACCCTGCTGCATTGCACCAGCGAATATCCGACGCCGCCGGAGCACGTAAATCTGCGGGCCATGGATACCTTGACCCAGGCCTTCGGCTTGCCGGCCGGGTATTCCGACCACACCGAGGGTCAGGCAGTATCGATTGCCGCGGCGGCGCGCGGCGCGGTGTTGATAGAGAAACATTTTACGTTGGATCGGAGTGCTAAAGGTCCCGATCATCAAGTGTCGCTGGAACCGGATGAGTTAAAGCAAATGGTCGCGGCCGTCCGGAGCATCGAACAGGCACTCGGTTCTCCGCTAAAAATACCGCAGCCGGTCGAGTTGCAAACTCGCGACGTGGCCCGCAAAAGCCTGGTTGCGGCCGAGCCTATCGTGGCGGGCGAGTTGTTTAGCGTCGAAAATTTGGCGTGTAAACGTCCCGGCACCGGGTTGAGTCCGATGGAATATTGGCGTTTTTTGGGTACGGCCAGCTTGCAAAACTACGCAATCGACGATTTGCTTGACGATCGGCGGGGGCTGCCATGAGCAAGCCGGTTGTGTTACTCGGCAGCGGCGGCCATGCCAAAGTGTTGTTGGGCATGATGCAACGGTGCGGATTCGAAATAGCCGGCGTGACCGATCCGGCGCGAGAGCCGGGCAGCGAGTGGCTGGGCTGCCAGGTTTTGGGCGGAGACGATGCGGTACGCCGCTTCGAGCCGGATCAGGTGTTATTGGTCAATGGCATAGGTTCTTTACCGCGCGACGGCGGCACGCGGCGAAAACTGTTCGACGAGTTCACTGCCGCCGGCTATCGCTTCCAGAGCCTGTTGGACCCGGCGGCGTTTGTGGCCGACCAGGTTCGTTTGGCCACCGGGGTCCAGGTTATGGCCGGTGCGGTGATTCAAGTTGGCGTATTAATTGCTGAGAACTGTATCGTCAACAGCGGGGCGGTCGTCGACCACGAGTGCCGGATCGGCCGGCACGTGCATATCGCACCGGGCGCCGTATTGAGCGGCGGAGTCGAAATCGGCGACGGTGCCCATATCGGCACCGGGGCGGTCGTGATCCAGGGTATCCATATCGGCAGCGGCAGTATCGTCGGTGCCGGCAGCGTCGTGACGAAGAACATCGGCGCGCGGCAGATCGTGTATCCGGCCCGTTCTCAGATTCAGGATTTATAGACATGAAGCAACATTGGCAACAGGTATTGATCAGACCGGAAGCGAGCCTGCGGACAACGATTGAAGTGATCGACCGCGGCGCGCTGCAAATTGCGTTGGTGGTGGACGACCAGGAAAAATTGGTCGGTGTCGTCACCGACGGCGATATCCGCCGGGCGTTGATTCGCGGTTTGTCGTTGGAACATCCGGTGGCCGAGGTCATGAACAAGCGGCCGAAGGTGGCGAGTCTGCTGGATAGCAAAACCCAATTGATCGCGATGATGGAAGGGCACCATCTCTACCAATTGCCGGTGGTCGACGAACGCGGCCGGGTGGTGCGGCTGGAGTCGCTGCAAGCCTTGTACAAGCAACCGTCGTTTCCGAACCCGGTATTTTTGATGGCAGGCGGTTTCGGCAAACGTTTGCGGCCTTATACCGACGATTGCCCCAAGCCTTTGTTGGAAATCGGCGGCAAGCCGATTCTGCAAACCATTATCGAGAATTTCGTGAAATCCGGCTTTCGCCAGTTTTTCATCGCGGTGCACTACAAGGCCGACCAAATCAAAAACTATTTCGGCGACGGCGGCCGCTGGGGGATTTCGATCAGTTATATCGACGAAGCCGAGCCGATGGGGACCGCCGGCGCGATCGGCTTATTGCCGGACGAGTTGCCGGATGTGCCGCTGATCGTGATGAACGGCGATATCTTGACCCAAATCGATTTTTCCCGGCTGTTGGCTTACCACAACGAACAGCAGGCAATCGCCACGATGTGCGTCAGGCAGTACGAGTATCAAATACCTTACGGCGTGGTATCGGCGGAGCAGCAACGCATCATCGGCATCGAAGAAAAACCGCTACAGAGTTGTCTGGCAAACGCGGGAATTTATGTGTTAGATCACAGTTTGATAAAGAGCATTGCCGAGCAGAAAAAGCTCGACATGCCGACCCTATTCAATCAGCAAATCGCTCTAGGCGAGACGGTGTCTATGTTTGCGGTTAATGACTACTGGCTGGACATCGGCCGCGAAGCCGATTTTTTGCGCGCCCAAGGCGAATTTGCCCAATATTTTTGAAAGTGCGAGGTTAAAGTAATTCAAAACGACGCCGATACATCCTTCGAGTTCGAAATGAAACATTTTTCTTCAGTCACTTAAACCAACATCAGTCGTTTCCGCTTATGCAGCAGGGCGTACTAGGAGGATAACATCATGTCAATGGTCATCAATACCAACGTAGCTTCATTAACCAGCCAACGGTTATTGAGCAATACAACCAACTCGCTGAAAACCTCCATGGAGAGATTGTCTTCCGGTTTGCGGGTTAACTCAGCTAAAGACGACGCAGCCGGTTTGGCCATCAGCGACGGCATGACCTCGCAAATCAGAGGTATGACAGTGGCGATCCGCAATGCCAACGACGGTATTTCCATGGCGCAAACTGCGGAAAGCGCAATGGGCTCCATTACCGAAACCATGCAACGGATGCGGGACTTGGCAGTACAAGCTTCCAACTTCGGTGCGGTAAGCTCCAGCGATCGGGAAAAACTGCAAACAGAATTCAAACAGTTGGGTGACGAGATCGGCCGTATCATTAAAAATACCGAATTCAACGGCAAAAAAGTGCTGAACGGTTCGTTGACCAATGTCAACTTCCAAGTGGGTGCCGGAACTTCGACCAATAACCAAATTTCGATTAACGTCAGTGATTTGGCTACCGCTTCGGGTATAACATCGCTGTTCAGTACCAATGCCGTCTCGATCGGTTCCGGCGCTACATCGACCAATACCAGGGATGCGATCGACGCCATTGATAATGCGATCAAGAAGATCGATAATTTCCGCTCGACTTTGGGTGCGATCCAAAACCGCTTCACCACGACGATCGGTAATTTGCAGTCTTCTATCGAAAACCAAAGCGCTGCCCGGTCCCGAATCATGGATGCCGATTTCGCAACCGAAACGTCTAATCTGAGCCGTACGCAAATTCTGCAACAAGCCGGTACCGCGATGTTGGCGCAAGCCAACCAGTCTTCGCAAACGGTGCTTAGCTTGCTTAGATAAGGTTAGTAGGAAGGCTGCATAACCGCAGCCTTCCGTTACGTTTACTTAATAGGGTTAATGTCATGAACAGTGAAATTACAAATGTGTTGAAACTGGTTCCTGTGACTACCGTAAAAACCGATAAGCAAGAGACTGGGAAAGTACCGCCTCAAACCACGAAGGCAGCAACCGATCGGGGTGACAGCAATGTCGCCGCCTTATCTCAAGACAAGCAAAGCGTCACGAATGCTTTGTCTGGTACCGAGAAAAAAGATAAAGCCGATCAGAAGCCGCCTTTGGAGGTGGTCCGGCAAGCCGCAAAAGAGGGAAACTCCATATTGCAAGCGACTCAACGTAACTTGCAGTTCAAAGTCGACGACGACACCAAGGAGGTTGTGGTCAAAATCGTCGATAGCGAGAGTGGAGAGTTGGTGCGGCAAATTCCATCCGAAGAAATGTTGGCTTTTATTAGACGGATGCAGGAACTGCAGGGCGATCAGGGTTCGGTGATTCAGGATCGAGCCTAATGAAGCTTGGGAGAGTGTCATGAGCATAGTGTCTTCGACTGGCCTTGGTAGCGGTATCGACATTCAGTCGCTGGTAACGCAACTCGCTACGGCCGAAACCCAGCCGCAATTGAATGCGATACAGCGACATCGGGATACGGCCAGCGCGCGCCTGAGTGGCTTGGGGACATTGAAAAGCGCACTATCGGACTTTCAAACAGCAATCAATGCTTTGAAAGACGGTAGTGCCTTTCGTGCGCATACCAGTTCGTCTTCGGACGAATCCAAGCTCAAAATCACGGCGGACGCTTATGCCGCTAGCGGGACCTATTCACTGGAAATTACGCAGTTGGCCAAAGCCCAAAAAGCCGTCGCCAACGTCGAGTTTGCTGGTATGACGAGTGCTTTGAACTCGGGCACGCTATCGTTCTCAGCGACCTCGGGCGCTAGCTTCAATATCACGGTCGACAGTAGTAACAATACCTTGGAAAAATTGCGCGATGCTATCAATAAAGCCGATGGCAATACCTTTGTCTCGGCCAGCATCGTTAATGTGGATAATGCGACCCATACCGGAACGGTTTCGAAACTGGTGCTGACCGCAAAAAACACCGGCACCGCCAGCGGATTTACCGTAAGCGGCACCGATGACGGTAATATCGGCGGCAACGTCAGCCTGTCGCAATTGGCCTCCGCCAACCTGGATATCAAAACTGTCGCGCAGGACGCCGTAATTTCGATCGACGGCCAAACTGCGACCAGAAGCAGCAACAGCATTACCGACGTATTGCCCGGCGTCACATTAAATTTGGCGGCGCAAACCGAGTTGAATACCCCGGTGACTATCAATGTCGGCGTCGATAACGATGCCATCGCGAACAGCATCAATACCTTCGTCACCGCCTACAACAAATTGAACTCCACGGTAAAAAACCTCGGCAAGTACGGCGGTAGCACCGACGGCAGCGGTAGCGGTAATGGTGCATTGATCGGCGATTCGACTTTGCGCTACGTAGCGACTCAAATCCGGCAGAACACGACCGGAACGGTTTCTTCCGCCAGCGGCAATTACAACTCGTTGGCGATGATTGGGGTTTCCATCGACAAAGCCGGCGTGATGTCGTTGGATAGCACGAAATTGAAAAGCGCATTGGCGGCGAATTTTCAGTCGGTCAGCGATGTGTTTTCATCCGCCGACGGTATCGCGACCCGCCTAGCTTCCAAACTGTCTGGGCTTCTGCAATCCGGCGGCTCGATCGACAGCCAGCAAACGTCGCTGAACAAAACCATCTCAAAGTTGGACGATCAAAAAGACGATGTCAACGTCAGGTTCCAACGAGTTCAGGCGGCTTTACAGAAACAATTTATCGCCATGGACAGTGCGGTCGGACAATTCAAAAGCACGGGTAGTTTTCTGACGAATTGGATTAACTCGTTGTAATAGGGGAATAACATGTACGCAATGGCGAAAACTCGAAACGGTGCAAGGCAATACGCGGATGTACATACCTCTAGCGGCTTGGGAGAGGAGTCACCGCATCGATTGATACAAATGCTGATGGAAGGCTTTCTAGCCAGAATCAATTCGGCGAAAGGTGCGATTGCTCATGGCGATATGGAAGCCAAGAGCGTCTACATCTCCAAAGCCATGGGTATCATCGGCGGCTTGAACGAGGCGGTCGATATAGAACAAGGCGGAGAAATCGCCGCCAATCTCAATCAATTGTATAACTACATCAACCTGCGTTTATTGCAGGCCAGCGGCGAGAATAGCGAACAGATTTTGGACGAAGTCGCGTCATTGATGAAAGATATCAAAGAGGCTTGGGATGCCATCGGCTGAGTCGGTACACCCCGAACTCAGCCTGGAGCTCGATGATTACGCGGCGGTACTGCTCGACTTCAAGCGCCGTATTGAACTATGTCTGGCCGACACCGCGTGGGACGAACTTCCCGCCATTTTGGCGTCCAGGCAGGCTTATCTGGAACGTATCGCCAGCCAGCCGATACCCGATGAGCGCCGGGAATGGGTCAAGCAAATCGCCCTGTCGACATTAGCCGACGATGCCGAATTCCTGAGCAAGGTCGAAGCCGACAAATCGGCGATGGCAAAACAGCAGCAATCGCTGGAGCGCGGAATCCGCGCCACCCAGGCTTACAAAAACACCTGATGTCCGCGATTTTCCGCCGGCTACTGCGCGTAACGCTATTTAAGCACTGAGCGTCAAAACTAACCTTCCGGTATAGCCGGAGCAACACAGGCACTCCCTTCTTCCCATCTGCCGGCCTCCGGCAAAGCCGCCGAAATTGCCGCTTTCGCCAATCCGCTATAATGCGGCGCTAGTTCCTCAAACCAACCGACTTCATGCCCAACTCCACCAGAGATCAGGAAATCCGCCGCGCGACGGAGGCTCCGCCGTTGCCCGCGGGTCCTTGGCGTTTCGTATTGTTTTGTCTGCAACCGTTCGGCTGGCTGCTGTTGTTGATGCTGCTGCTGGAAACCGGCCAGGCCGCCGGCAGCATTCTGGTGCCGTACGCGATCAAGGCGTTAATGGATGCGGTCGCTGCGCAGACGCTGCCGGTCGGCGATTGGCTGGAAACCTTCAAACAACCGCTGCTGGTCCTGGTGGGCTTGAACGTGGCCGAAATCGTCTCCAGTCGGGCCAGCGGCGCGGTGTTGATCATGATGGGACCGCGCTTGCGCCAGCGCACTACCCGTTTGCTGTTCGCCTATCTGCAATGCCACGCACCGCGTTATTTCGGCAACCACTTCGCCGGCGCGCTGGCGCACCGCATCAGCGAGACGGCGATGAGCGTCAACCATACCACCTGGGCGGTGATCTGCGATTTCTGGCCGATTGCCGTGACCTTTTCGGTTTCCGTAGCGCTATTGCTGCAAGAACACCGCGGCCTGGGCTTGTTCGTCGCCGGTTGGGTCGCCGGCTATGTGCTGATTTCGTATTGGCTGGCCACGCGCTGTCAGCCCTATGCCCAGGAATTCGCCGCCACCCGCAGCATGGTCAATGGCAAAATCGTCGATGCGGTAACCAATATTCTGAACGCCAAATTGTTTGCCCGTTTGCGCCACGAGCGCGACTATCTGGACGGATTTCTGGCGACCGAACTGAAAAGCGCACGCCGCACCTTTTGGTACATGGAGCGGGTACGGTGGTTTCAATTCAGCGCCGCGGCCGTGCTGAAAATCGGCACGATCGGCTATGCCTTGCAACTGTGGCAGGCCGGCGCAATCAGCGTCGGTGCGTTTGCGATGAGTAGCGGGCTGGCGCTATTGGTCATCGGCGATGCTCGCAACCTGAGCCGGCGCTTTCTGGAGTTCTTCGAATACGTCGGCAACGTCGCCAATGGCGTCGAAACCATCGTCAAGAGCCACGAGATAGTCGATAGCGCCGACGCCCAGCCGTTAAAGATCAGCCGCGGCCGGATCGAATTCAGGAACGTCGATTTTTGCTACGAACCCGGCCGGCCGGTATTTCAAGGCTTGAATCTGACCATCGAACCGGGCCAGCGCGTCGGCTTGGTCGGCTTTTCCGGCTCCGGAAAATCCACCTTCGTCAACCTGATCCTGCGCCATTTCGAGCCGCAAAACGGGCAGATATTGATCGACGGCCAGGATATTCTTCAAGCCACGCAAGATTCGTTGCACGAACAGGTCAGCTTGATACCCCAAGACCCCAGCCTGTTCCACCGCAGCTTGCGCGAGAACATCGGCTACGGCCGCCTGGACGCGGATATGGCCGAGATCGCCGAAGCCGCGCGCCTGGCCCATGCCGATGCTTTTATCGACACTATGCCGCAAGGTTACGAGTCCCTGGTCGGCGAGCGCGGCGTCAAATTGTCCGGCGGCCAGCGCCAGCGCATCGCCATCGCCCGGGTCATGTTGAAAGACGCGCCGATTCTGATTCTGGACGAAGCCACTTCCAGTCTGGACTCGGTCACCGAAAAAACCATCCAGGAAAATCTGGACCGGGTCATGGGCCGCAAAACCGTGATCGCCATCGCCCATCGTTTGTCTACCATCGCCCATCTGGACCGGATTCTGGTATTCGACCAGGGTCGCATCGTCGAAGACGGCAGCCACCAGGAATTGCTCGACAAACAAGGCTGTTATTACCGCTTGTGGACGATGCAGGCCGGCGGCTTCTTGCCGGAGGAAGTGGTTTAACGGCTGCGTCCGCGGGTTGATAGGGCGCCCGCAGCCGTTAAGCGCGAGCGGCTGTTTTCCGTGTTCTTAAGGCGTATTTGTACGGATTGTTTCGGGATGCCGCAGACGATATGCTGCCGATCTCCGGCGGCACCGGTTCGGCGCAGATAAAAACCTTGGGAAGGCAGAGCCTCTGTGCTAACGTCGTCACACCCAAGTTCTACTTTGTCAGTTTAAGGCCAACGCCGTCATGCCCGCCAGGGAACGGGTATCCAGTGCCGTGGATGGCAAGCTTCGATCCATCCGGGGTACCTGGAGTTCGGCACCGGTAACAGCGGGACAGCGAATTCCTGCCGAAACGACGAGCAGCTTCGAGCATCTGGCAAATTAGAGATAGTGACGATTTTGTAAAGCTTTTCGCCCGAACCTAAAGCAAAGCTGTTTCGGCGCGAAGGTTTCAATTCAGCGGCAGTGGTGCAAGGGGGGGCGGGCATGAACGGCCATAGCGACAATCAACCGAAGCCGGATTTCTCGACACGGTTATGCCTATTTACCATTTTGCTGGTGGCTTGGCTTTGCAGCGGCGGTGTCCAAGCGCAGGAGCCGACAACGAGGCAGCGGGTATTGGCGCCACGCGTGCAGCCTTTGTCGACCGAAACCCAACAACCGCAAACCGTCCAGCCGCAGCCAATCCAAATCCAGCAGCAAGCGCCGGCGAGCCAACCCGCGCTGCAACGTTTGCCGGAAAGAACCACGGTGCAATCGCCGCAGTTGTCGCAACAACAGTTCCGGCTAAGGAAGGAGCTCGAAGAATTGAACCGGCGGAAAAAGCTGTTGGAACAACAAGCTTTGAGCTCCAGAATCCAACTCGATCAAAAACAGGCGCAATTGCAGCAAGCCAACCAGCCGCAGCTCAAACAAAGGCTGCAGTTGGAGATCGATCGGATCAACTCGCATTTGATCGATTTGCAACGGGGCTTGGAAGGTGTGGACCAACAACGGCAAACCCTGATGATGCAATTGACCGGTAGCAGCGACCATCCCGACGATGTCGAGCATTTACCGCCCGGCCAGCAAACAAGCGCCGAAGACCCCAAACGCTGGAATCCGGAGGGCCGGCAAAACATGTGTTTCATTGCCACGGCGGCTTACGGCAGCCCGCTGGCGCAGGAAGTGGTGACGCTGAAACGTTTTCGGGATCGGTATTTGCTGCAGTATCGGTTGGGGCGCGTATTCGTGGATTTTTACTACCGGCATTCGCCGCCGATTGCCGGCTATATCGCCCAACATCAGTCCGCTCGCACCGTCACCCGGATGCTGCTTTGGCCGGTGGTCGCCGCGCTGAAACACCCTGTCGTATTTTTACTTAGCCTGATTCTGGCGCTGGCGGCCTGGTATAAGATTTTTCGCAAACCGGCTATTACCGCCATGGCTTAATCGGCGCCATGGCGACCGCAATTCGTTTGTCCGGTTTGCCCCGCGCCGCAGTGGTCGGGCTGCTGATGTTGTGCTGGGTCGCGAGCGGATGTAATTTGCCGCTAACCGCGGATAACGCCGATTATCCGGACGACTCGGCAGCGCAAGCCGCGGCTGGAAACGGCTGGTTTAGCCAGGCGCAGCGCCTGCGCGACCTGGGCTATCGGGAATATCAGGCGCAAAACTACGAACAAGCGCTGAACTATTATCGGCAAGCGCTGGATTTGGCCGCCGCTACCGAGCCTGCCGAATTTAGCGGCGATCTGTTTTACAAAATCGGCCGTACCCACCTAAAACTCCAACAATTCGCACAGGCCGCCGCCGCCTTTGACAACGGCCTGAAGCAATACGATAGCGGGCAGCCGCATCAGCTGGCGATATTGCACAACATGTTGGGTACCACCTACAGAAAGTTAGGTTCGATCGATCAGGCCAGGGAACATTTGGACCAGGCGTTAGCGCTGAGGCGCTCAGTGGCCGACGGCTTGGGCGAGGCCAGGACGCTCGGCAATTTGGGTCTAACTTATCTGGCGCAGGGACGTTACGCCAAAGCTCTGGCAATCTATCGCCAAGCCCAACAACGGTTTTCAGAATTGCAGGACGTGCCGGTACACGACGCCGGCACCATCCTCAGCAATATCAGTTCGGTTTATGCCGAAATGGGCCAATACGCCAAGGCTTTGGCTTACCAACAGCAAGCCTTGGCTATTTTTCAAAGCGCCGACGACCAAGCCGACATCGCTGCCGCTTACCATAACCTCGGTTACATTTACGCCGAGCAAAACGACCGCCAGGCCGCAATCGCAGCCTTCGAGCGGGCCATCGCCATTCGCACCCAACTCGAAGACCGCTTCGGCGTCGCCGAAACCCGCAACAATCTCGGTCTGGCGCTGAGCGACCAGCAAAACCACAAGCAAGCGCTCGCTGTGTTGGCGAGTGCGCTCGAGGTATTGCAGCAGCTCGGCACCCGTAAGCAAGTCGGTGCGACTTATGACAGTATCGGTAGCGTTTACGCCCGTACCGGCGACTTGGAGGCGGCATTTAACGCCTATTTGCAAGCGCTGGCGATCTGGCGCGAAACCGACGACCGGGACAATGCGCGCATTACGCTGGGTAACATCGGCGCCCTTTTCGAGCGCAACAATCAACAGAGTTTGGCTATCGCGTTTTACAAACAGTCGGTCAATATCAGCGAACGGATACGCAATGAGCTGAAGGCCATGCCCGAACAGGACCAAAAGGCCTATTTGGCCCGAGTGCAAGGCTTTTACCGGAGCTTGGCCGACTTATTGCTGCGCCAGGATCGCGTTATCGAAGCCCAGCAGGTGCTGGATTTATTGAAAGTGCAGGAAGCGGCCGATTTTCTGGGGCCGGTGCGCGGCAATCGAAATACCGATCAAGGCGTTGCGGAGTTGCCGGCGGAACAAGACATCTTCAAAAACTATGCTGCCTTGGAACAACAGGCCATAACCGGCGCACGCGCTTTGGCGGCCTTGGAACAGATCGGTCGCGACCGCTGGAGCCCGGAGCAGCAACAGCAGTGGCTGGCGTTGGACAAACAGCGGCGCAGCCTGCAAAGAGCCTTTACCAGCTTTGTCGAAAGCGAGGAAGTCCGGGCCTTGGTCGACAAACTCGGCCACGAGGCACGCAGCCAGATGCCGGCCTTGGCCCAATTGCGGCCGCTGCAGGACAATTTGGCCCGCTTGGGCGGGCAGGCGGTTTTGCTGTATCCGTTGGTGTTGCAAGATCGCCTGGAAATCGTGCTGGCCAATGCGCTGAGTCCGCCGCTGCATATCTCGGTGCCGGTCGGCCGGGAAACCCTGAACCGGGCGGTCGCGGATCTTCGCAGCGCCTTGACCCGGCGCCAGGACGACGTCGAGCAACGGGCGCAAGCCTTATACGGTTGGCTGGTAAAACCGATAGAACACCACCTGAAGCAGATCGGCGCCAAAACCATACTGTATGCGCCCGACGGCGTATTGCGCTACATCCCGTTGGCGGCCTTGCACGACGGCCGGCAATGGCTGGCGCAACGCTTCAACAGCGTTAACATAACCGCCTTCTCTCTGACGGAACTGGAGACGCGGCCGATTCGCGAGCCCAAGTTGCTGGCCGCAGCTTTCGCCAGCGGCGATTACGATTTCACGCTGGGCGACCGCCACTTCGAATTCGCCGGACTGCCGTTTGCCGGCGCCGAGGTCAACGATTTGGCGGCCTTGTATCCGGGGACTCTGAAGCTGATCGATCGCAATTTCAGTCCCGATGCAGTGGTGCCGGAACTGAGCCGGTTCAACATCGTGCATTTTGCCACGCATGCCGCGCTGGTTTCCGGCAAGCCCGACGAATCGTTCATCCTGTTCGGCAACGGCGAACGCGTCACGGTCGACCAGGTCAAGTACGAATGGTCGCTGCGCAATGTCGATCTGATAGCCCTGAGCGCCTGCGAAACTGCGTTGGGATCGTTACTGGGCCAAGGCGAGGAGATTTTGGGTTTGGGTTTTTTGATGGAAAGCGCGGGCGCTCGCGCCACGCTGGCTTCGCTGTGGTCGGTCGACGACGGCGGCACCCAAGCCTTGATGAGCCAATTTTATCGTGGGTTGCGACAGTCCGGAGTTTCCAAAGCCGAAGCCCTGCGCCAGGCACAGTTGAGCCTGATAAGCGGCGCTGCCGGGGCCCAGTCCACGGCAGGGCGGGGCGTGCAACTGGGCGATGCCGGCAGCGCCGTTTCCTTCAAGCACCCTTACTACTGGGCTCCGTTTATCATGATCGGCAACGGCCTTTGATTCGAACACGCCACGTCGGCCGAGCAGGTGCGTAGTGGGTACTTGCTCGGACGTTATAAAGGACAAGGTTTAACACGGTACCGGGTAATCTGCAGTAAACCGAATCATTGCCAAGCCTAGCTGGTTGCGGCCTCTGGTCAATCCGCGTGCTGCGGCGGAATACGGCCGACCTTGCCTAACCTTGACGAAGGGGGGGCAAAGCCGCCGTCCGCGGGCCTTGAATTGGTTATGCGAAAAATATTTCATTCACTTGCTGTACGCTAAGCGGCCTGGCAAACAAATAACCTTGCGCTTCATCGCAACCTAACTGCTGGAGCAGTTCCGCCTGCTGCTCGGTTTCCACGCCTTCGGCGATGGAGCGTATTTTTAAGCTGCGCGCCAGGTTAATCACGGCGAACACCATTGCCTCATCGTCGGGATTGCCCGGTACATCGCGCACGAACGACTGGTCGATCTTCAGTTTATCCACCGCGAAGCGTTTCAAATAACTCAAGCTGGAATAACCGGTACCGAAATCGTCGATCGCAAACTGGACGCCGATTGTTTGCAGCGCCCGCATCACCGTCAGTACGTTGTCCGGGTCGGCTACCAGGATCGATTCGGTCAACTCCAGTTCCAAATAATGCGGCGGCAAGCCGCTATCCGCCAAACAGGCCTGTACCAGTTCGAGCAGGTTGTTGCGGGCGAATTGGGCATAAGAAACATTCACCGCCACCGTGATCGGCCGGCCTTGCTCGAGCCAGGCTTTGGCCTGAAAACAGGCCTGGCGCATGACGAAGTAGCCCAAGTCGACAATGAAGCCGCTGTCTTCGGCCACTTCGATGAATTCGCCGGGGGCGATCAGGCCCATGTTCGGATGCTGCCAGCGAAGCAAGGCTTCGAAACCGATCAGCGAACGGTCAGCCAGAGAAAACTGCGGCTGGTAGCAAAGAAAAAATTGGCCGAGTCCCAAACCCTGGCGCATTGCCGTTTCCAATTGCATGCGCCGCGCAATTTGCTGGTTCATGGCTTCGGTAAAGAATTGATAATTATTGCGGCCGCGCGACTTCGCTTGATACAACGCAGTGTCGGCGTTTTTCAGCAAGGTATCGAAGTCGTTGCCGTCGTCCGGGCAGATGCTGATGCCAATACTGCACGACAAGTTAAAAACGGTTTGTTCGATCTCGAACGGCAAGGCCAGGCTCGCCAAGATTTTTTGCGAGACATCTCCTAAATTTGCCGGATTATCGACATCGCTCAATAGCACGACGAATTCGTCGCCACCGATGCGGCTAACGGTATCCGCATCGCGAACGCCCTCCGCCAAACGGCGGGCCGCTTCTTGCAACAACAAATCGCCGGCGGGATGGCCCAATGTATCGTTGATATTTTTGAAATGATCCAAATCCAGGTACAACATACCGGCCAAGGTCTTTTCCCGCTGGCTGCGCGCGCGAATTTGTTGAAACCGGTCGCGCAACAGGATGCGGTTAGGCAGACCGGTCAATGCGTCGTGATGGGCCAGATGTTCGATGCGGCGTTGGGCTTCGATCCTTTCGCTGATATCCATGAACATGCCGATATAAGCCGACATCTCGCCCTGTGCATTTCTGACCGCACTGATGCCTAACCATTGCGGATAAATGCGGCCGTCCTCGCGCCGGTTCCAGATTTCGCCCTGCCAGTGGCCGTTGGCGGCTATTTCTTCCCACATGGCCCGGTAAAAGTCTTCGGAATGCATATTCGATTTGAGAATACGCGGTGTTTTTCCGAGCACAGCCTCCATCGGATACCCGGTTATCTCGGTAAATGCGTGGTTGACCGATAAAATATGCGTATCCGGATCGGTGATCATGACTGCCTCCTTGCTGGAGCGGAACACTTGGGCGTGTAACTCCAGCAGGTGTTGGGCGCGGTTACGCTGCAACAACGCCCAGGTGTTGTTGGCAACCATCTCCACCACCGTTGCGTCGCCTTGATCGTAAGGCGTCTGTTTGTTGCCCACCCCTATGATCATGACCACCTGCCCGGCATCGATGACCGGCACGCTCATGTGCCGCGACAACATGGTGTGGCCGTCGGGCAGGCCGTGCTTATCGACCAACGCCTGGTAGTCGTTGTGGATCACCGTTCGGCGTTGGCGAAAGCAGTCGGCCCAGACCCCGGCCCGGGAAATCGGATAATGGCGGTCGTGCGTCGCGTCGCAATTGCGTAATGTGTTTTCCGACCAGCCGCCTAGCGTCAATGTCTCTTGGTCGGTATTGATGAAATGCACATAGGCGATTTCGCTGCCGGTTAGGCTCTCGGCCTGCTCTAAGGCAAAACCTAGCAACTCGGCTTCCGTCATGCTGTGCGCCTGAGTAGTCAGCCTAAGCAAACTCTGATTGCGCCTGACCGCCAGTTCGCGCTCCTGTTCGACATACAAACGGTTACAGAAACGGGCGATCAGTTCGGCCAAGCCATCGACAAACTGCTGTTCTTCCTTGAAAAACGGGCCTTGATCCAACGGATTGTGCGGCTTGTCGTAGCCTACGCTGATCTCGCCCGGCGGCCCATGGTCCAATATGATAGGGCTTTTCAGTGCGGCCAGTATGCGGTTGGCGCCGGCTGTTTGAATTTGTTGCCCTTGCAGTTGAATCCGCACTTGCGTGTCGTCCGGATAGAGCATGCCGGGCGGAATCAAAACCAACAGCTGAGCGAAGAAAGTCTCCCGGTCCGTTGTCAGGTGCGCCAAGCGCGATACCGCATAAATGGCGCGCAACTCTTTGACGCGCTCCCTTAGCTCCAGCGATTGTCGCTGCAACTGCAAGTCGCGGTCCAACAGCGCCTGTTCCGTCTTTTTGCGCTGCCCAATGTCCTCGATGATCGCCACGCAATAATCGAGTGAACCGTCGAATTTGCGAACCGTGTTGACCGCAATGTGCGCTTCTAGGATCGAGCCATCCTGGCGCACGAAGCGCTTATCCATCTGATAGGCGTCGATTTCCTGGTTCAGCAAGCGTTGAAATTGCGCCAACTCCGGCTCGATGTCGTCGGGGTGGGTGATTTCCAGCCAAGTCATTCGACAAAGCGCCTCGCGCCCATAACCCAACATCCGGCAGAGTTTGTCGTTCACTTCGATCCAGCCTTTATCGGGGCTGGTGGAGGTCATGCCTACCGGCGACGAATCGAAATAGGCCATGAAGTGGCGGCGACTGGCTTCCAGCGCGCTGCGCTGCGCCAGGTATTGGGTCTGATCGACGATCGAGATCAACAACTCGTTGTAACGCTCGTTATCAGTGCCGAGCAATACGCCGTGCAAATCGCCGATAAAGACCTTTTTATCGGCCGATCGCAAACCCACTTGCGTCAATTGCGCCTTGCCCAGATCCAAAATTCGTTGCAAGAATTGGCGCAGCCGGGCATGGTCCTGGGATTGCACAAGATTAGGCAAAAAGTGCGAACGCAGATGCTTGCGCGTCAGACTAAAGCATTGCTCGGCTTCATCGTTGCACTCACGGATAATGCCCATCGGATCCACCACCAAGACCGGCAGCGGCAAGCTGGCAAACAATCGGCTGAAACGGCGCATGGCATCTTCAGCATGCAGTTGGCTTTGTCGGAGTTCCTCATTCTGAATTTCCAATTCCGCCTGGTAAATTTTCAGGTCCTCGACCATGTCGGGAATATTGGCTTCCCCGCGTTCTACTGCTTGCAACGCGAAGTCGAAATCGCCGTCGCGCAGCGCTTTCAATGCCCGCTGGCGGTGCAACTCGATATCGTGTTTGGCAGCTTGTTGTTCCGGATTGTCGGAGCGGCGCTTAACCATGACGTCGTCCCGCTTCCACCCAGGCGGTGATATTGACATGGCTGACCACCACCTCGCCGGCCGGGTGGCGCACCGGTGTCGCGTGCATCAGAAACCAGCGGCGTTCGGTCGGCGAATGGCAAGGGTATTCGATGGAAAAGTGCTGTTCCTCGCCGCTCAAAACGCGACGGATGCCTTCCAGTACCCGCCGCGCCACGGGGGAGTCGGCAGCGTCCTGAATCCGGCAGACGTCGAGGTAATTGCGGCCGGGACCGCTATGCGCCATATCGCGATCGCCGTTATGCTCGGCAAAATCGCGCCAGGCTCGATTCACCAGCGTAATCCGCCCCGAAGCATCCAGCACGGCAATATGCTCGGGCAGAGAATCCAAAATACCTTGCAACCGCTGCATGTCTTTCACGTTGGTGATATCGAAGAAGGTCACTACGGCCCCGGAAACATGTTTCAGCGGATCGATGTAAGGCGACGACCGTACCAATAGCCACTGATCGTCCCAGGTCTTGACTTCGCGTTCGGCAAACTGAGCGGTTTCGATGACCCGGCGCAGGTCGGTTATGAACTCCGGATATTCCATTTTATGGGTGAAATCGTCGATCGGCCGGCCGATGTCGCCCTCCCGAATCCGAAAAATTTTGCTGGCTTCCGGGGTAAAACGGGTGAGTGTGAGGTTACAGTCCACGAACAGCGTCGGAATCGAGGTCGCTTTGGTTATATTGTCGAGGTCCGCGTTCAAATGGTTGAGGATTTCGATTTTTTCCTGGTTTTCTGCGTTGACCGTGTACAACTCCTCGTTAACCGATTGCAACTCTTCGTTGGTGCTCTGCAACTCTTCGTTGGACGCCATCAGCTCTTCGTTGGTGGCCTGCAATTCCTCGTTGGAGGTTTCCAACTCTTCGATCGTGGCCTGCAGGCTGTCGCGCGTCGCCGACAAATCCCGCTCCAAAGCATGAATCCGTTCGTTCGCCACCGCGCTGACATCGATCGTTTCGGGCGCCGCCGTCCCCATATCGCGGGGTTGCGCTTCGAATACCATCAGAAAATGGCGGTCCGAATTGCTTTCCGGCATGACGGGATAGACAACCATGCGCAATAGCTCGGTTCCTCCGCGTACCGGATCGAAGTGTTGTAGTTCCGAATGTAGGGGCGTACATTCCTTGGCGACCTTGTGCAGCAAAGCCACGCCGACCGGAGCCAGTTTGCCGGCCAGCAGTTTGGAGACATCCAGACTGGCGCTGCCTTCGCCAATCTGCATATAGTGGTGTGCGCCGCCGTAGACATGCACCAGTTCCCGGTCCTCGTTGATCAATAACGCCGGCGGCGCATATTGCTTCATCAAATGGGCCAGTCCGCTCTCGATAATGGCCGCATCGCTCGACCAGTTTCTCTCGCGCCTGATCTGGCTCATGTGCAGGCGGTTTTCGTTATGCTTGCCTAAGGTATTAAATGCCAGCGGTACGGCAACCGGGCGCAGCAACCGATAAATTTTGTGCTTGGCGTTGATGACGGCAAATTCTTTATGTAAGGCGCCGAGGGATTCGCTGGAACCCAGAAACAAAAAGCCGTTATGCGCCAAAGAATATTGAAAGCGTAACAAGGCCTTTTCCTGAGCCACTTTTTCGAAATAGATCAGAGTATTGCGGCAACTGACCAGATTCATCCGGGTAAACGGCGGATCTTCCAGGATGTTGTGGCGGGCGAACACAATGTGCTGGCGAATGTTGCTTTTGACCACGAACCGGTTGCCCGTGCGAGTGAAAAAGCGTTCCAGGCGCTCGCGGGACAATTCATTGACGATGCCTTCGGAATAAACGCCGGCACTGGCGAAATCGATATGCTGCTGTTCCACATCGGTGGCGAATATCTTCAATTGCGGCCAGCGCTTGCAACGATCGCAGGCCTCCGCAAACAGCATGGCCAGCGTATAAGCCTCTTCACCGGTCGAACAGCCGGCCACCCAGGCACGAATCGGCTGAGCCTCCTGGTGATTCTGGACCAGAGCGTCGACGACCTCCTGCCCCAGCATCTGAAAGCTTTCCGGATCGCGGAAGAAATTAGTCACCGGAATCAAGGTGTCGCGTTTGAGCGTCAATACTTCGCTACGGTCGGTTTCCAGCAGGCGAAGATAATTGCTTAAATCCCGCACGTGGCGCACTTGCATGCGCCGTTCGATGCGGCGCATGACCGTGGTCGGCTTGTATTCCTTGAAGTTGATGCCGCCTTCCCGATACAGCAGATGAAAGATGCCTTCCATCGGATTTTCGCTTTCGGCTTGCCTGTCCTGAGCGACCTTGACTTGCGGCGGATGGGTATTGGTGACATGGGCCGCAACTCTGGCCGCCAGCATTTCCGGCGGCATGACTTCGTCCACCAAGCCGGTGGCAATCACGCTGCGCGGCATGCCGTCGAATTTGGCGGTTTCCGGGTCTTGCGCCAGCAGGAAGCCGCCGGCATCATTGATGGCGGCGGCGCCGCGCGTGCCGTCGGAACCGGTGCCGGACAGGATCACCCCGACGCAACGGTTGCCGAATTCTTTGGCCAGCGAGTAAAAAAACAAATCGATCGGCAAGCTAAGCAGGTGCGGACTTTTCGGCGCCAGGCGCAGCTGGCTGCCGGCCAGCGTCATATTTTTGCCGGGCGGAATCAGATAGACATGGTTGGGTAGCACCGACAGGCCGTTCTCGGCCATCGTCACCGGCATGCTGGTGTGGCGCGACAGCAAATTGTCCATCATGCTTTTGTGATCCGGCGATAAATGTTGAATTACAACGATTGCGGCGCCGATATCGACCGGCAATTCGTCGAAAAACCGCTCCAGGGCATCCAAGCCGCCCGCCGAAGCGCCTATGGCCACAATGTAACCATTGAAAGCTTCTTCAAGCTTCGGCTTCGCAATGTTGTCGGTCGCTTGGGGCATCGCGCTTTCCGTATCGGGCTTGTTTTTTTGGTCGTCTAGGTCTCGCGCCATGATGTGAGAAAAACTCATGGATAAAATGAAAAATTAAGTTCCGGAAAGTCACCTTTTTTGAAAAATCTTTTGGAACCAATCGGCCAAAAATGGGCGCGGCCATTTAGTCTGCGGCAGTCCGGAGCCGTTCGCCTCGCTTCGATCCAACCATGGGGCGAACGGGCAACGTTCGGACGGCACGACGCCGGTTAGCGATGCGGGACTATAGCCGCTGCGCTAGCGCTCCGCTTCCAAGATTTCCAGGGAATGATTGCGTGCCGCTTATCGCTTATTCGGATATCCCTACCCACAGGCCGTCGTTCTCGACGGCGCGGTCCGGATGTCTCAACGGATCGATCCAAAAAATGAGGCGATAATTTAGTGCAACAACGATTGGATTGCCAGCCGCATTTTTGTCAGAAATGGCTTACAAACTTGCGCGGCGAAACGATTGGCTCGACATCTGTGTCGGCTCGTCCTAGCGGCGGAGTTGACGGCATGAGCGGCGCGGCCGCCGATATAAACCGATGCTATCGCCATGGTCATTGCAAGCTTACAGGATAGGCTATGGGCAAATGTCGGCGCAGCGGACATAAATTTGTCGGCTTTCTTCCTATCGTTCGAGTTGCCGCTACTTGTTACTTCGCAGCCGTTTCTTCTGTCAGACCGGCCAAAAACAGAGCCGCGTCGGAAAGTTGGATGGCGAGATCGGAAATGGTATTGGAGTCCATGCGTGTAGCCGAGCGGATATGAAAGATGTAGGTATCGCAAGCAAAATCAGCCACTGCCGAACGATAGCTTGTCTCTAACGGGATGGTGCAACCGCCCTTACCAAACCTTAAGCCGGTAGCCCAGCCCGGATTCGGTCAGCAGCAGTTTGGGCTGGGCGGGGTCGGCTTCCAGTTTTTGCCGGAGCTGGCTCATGTAAATCCGCGGGTAGTGGGCGTGTTCCTGGTAATTGGGGCCCCAGACTTCTCGGAGAATTTGCTGGTGGGTCAATACCTTGCCGGCATTTTTGACCAGTACCGACAGCAGCCGGTATTGGATCGGCGTCAGGTGGATTTCGCGGCCGTCGACTTTAACCACCCGGCTGCTGAGGTCGACCTGCAAATTGCCGGTGGTAAACACGGACTCCGGCGCCGAGTCCTGCGGGCGTAAGGCGTGGCGGAGCGCCACTCGAATCCGCGCCTGCAATTCGCCGAAACCGAAGGGTTTGGTCAGGTAGTCGTCCGCTCCGGCGTCGAGTGCGTCGATTTTCTGTTGTTCGCCGCTACGGGCCGAGAGGATGATGATCGGTAACGCAGACCAGGCCCGCACCGCCTTGATCACGTCGACGCCGTCCATATCCGGCAGGCCTAGGTCCAGGATCAGCAAGTTCGGTTTGCGCACGCCCAATTCGACCAAGCCTTGTTTGCCGGTCTCGGCATCGAACACCTTATAGCCGTTGCTGTGCAGACTGGTGCGCAGAAAGCGGCGAATGGCCGGGTCGTCTTCGATGACGATGATAACGGGGTCGGTTTTGGACATGGCGCGGGTTTCCGTTGAGCGTTATTCCTCGGGTTCGACTTCGGGCGGCGGCTGGTCCAGCGGCAGCTTGAATGCGAATACCGCACCGCCTTCCGGCCGGTTGCGCGCGCTGATGGCGCCGCCGTGGATTTCGACGATCGCGCGGCAGATCGCCAGACCCAGGCCGCCGCCGCTTTGCGCCGTCTCCTGGCGGCCTTGGTAGAACTTTTCGAACAGGCGTTCTTCCTGGCCGCGCGGAATGCCGGGGCCGCGGTCGGCGACGGCGATTTCCACCGAACTGTCGCCGAATTCGGCCGATATTTCCAGCGCGCTGCCCGCCGGGGTATAGCGTACGGCGTTTTCCAGCAGATTGATCAAGACCTGTTCGATCATCACTGAATCGACCAGCACCAACGGTATGCCGGGCGGCAGCTTGACCGTGACCGGCCGGCCGGCCAGTTGAGCTTGCAACTGGTTAAGCGCGGTACCGACGATTTCCTCCAGCGGGTACCATTGCTTGTTCAATTCCAGCACGCCGGCTTCGAGCTTGGCCATGTCCAGGATGTTGTTGACCAGATTCGCCATCCGTTCGGCTTCGTCGACAATGCCCTGGCCGAGTTCGACGATGTCCTGCGGTGCCAGTTTTTGCGGGTTGTGGGCGATGGTGCTGGCCGAACCGATGATGGTCGCCAGCGGTGTGCGCAAATCGTGGGAAATCGCGCTGAGCAGCGAGTTGCGCAGGCGCTCCGCTTCCATTTGCATCTGGGTGGAGCGGGCCCGTTCCGAAAAGCGGATGCGGCCGATGGCCTGGCCGATCTGGCGCAAAAAGGTCTCCAGCAGTTTTTGCTGTTCCGGCAAAAACACCCGGCGCAGATTGACCGGCAATAAGGCCAGCACGCCCAATACCTGGTCGTCGCCGTGTATCGGGAAGTAGACGGCGGAGGCGCCGGGCAGGGTGTCGGTGCCTTGTCCGGCGATTTCGTTGTGGTCGAATACCCATTGGGCCACGCTCAAATCGGCGCCGAGCAGCGATTCGGCGATGGCTTTTCCAGCCGGAAACGCCATGCGGCCGTTGGCGTTCGGAAACAGAATCACGTTGCGGCTGCTGAATTCGGCATACAAATGTTTTACCGCGACCCGCACTACGTCGGTTTCGGTCTGGCTGCTGCCCAACTCCCGGCTCATCGAATACAAAGCCGCGGCCCGGCGTTCGCGGTGCGCGGCCACTTTGGCTTGCGAACGGACGTTCGCGGTCAGGTTGCTGACCACGATGCCGACCGCCAACATCGCCGACAGCGTAATCAGGTACTGGCTGTCGGCCACCGAAAAACTGTAGTACGGCTGTACGAACAGCAGGTCGAAGCAGCCGACGCCGAGCACCGAGGCCAGCACCGACGGGCCGCGGCCGAAGCGGCTGGCGACGAAAATCACGCCCAGCAAATACACCATCACCAGATTGGCCGGTTCCAGGCGGCCCAGCAGCAGATAGCCGGCCGCGGTGACCAGTCCGGTTACGGCAAAGGCCGAGAGGTAGCCCAAGTAACGGCGCTTGGTTTTGGCCGGGATGCGTTGGCGCAGGCCAGGCAGGGGGCTTTTGCCGAACAGCGCCAGTTCCGGCGCGGCTGCGCCACGTTCCCGCGTTTGCGGGCTGCCGAGCAGATACAGGTTGATATTATGGGCCCGGCTGACCAGGGTATCGACCACCGATCCGAACAACCAGCGCCGCCAGCCGCGCCGGCTGGGTTTGCCGATCACGATTTTGCCGATGTTGCGTTGCCGGGAAAAACGGATCAAGGCTTCGCTCATATCCGGCGAACTCAGGGTCACGGTTTCCGCGCCGAGTTGTTCCGCCAGACGGAGAATGCGCAGCACGCCGTCGCGCTTTTCGGCCGGTAAGCGCTGCAACTGCGGGGTTTCGACGTAGGCCACGATCCATTCCGCGCGCAGGCTGGTCGCCAGACGCTTGCCGGCGCGGACCAGGCGCTCGGCCAATGGGTTCGGGCCGATGCAGACCAGAATCCGTTCGCTGACCTGCCAGACTTCGCGGATGGCGTGGTCTTCCCGGTAATCCAGCATTTCGGCGTCGACCCGGCTGGCCGTCTGGCGCAAGGCCAATTCCCGCAGCGCGATCAGATTGCCTTTGCGAAAGAAATGGTTGATCGCTTCCTGGGCCTGTTGCGGCAGGTAAACCTTGCCTTCCTTGAGCCGGTTCAATAGCTCGTCCGGCGGCAGATCGACCAACTCGACTTCGTCGGCGTCCTCGAACACGGTATCCGGTATCGTTTCCCAGACCCGGATGCCGGAGATCTGGCCGATATCGTCGTTCAAGCTCTCCAGGTGTTGCACGTTCAGCGCGGTGTAGACGTCGATACCGGCTTCGAGCAGTTCGTGGATGTCCTGCCAGCGTTTCGGATGGCGGGAGCCGGGCGCGTTGGAATGGGCCAATTCGTCGACCAGCATGATGGCCGGCCGCCGCTTCAACGCGGCATCCAGATCGAATTCATGCAGCACGGTGCCTTTGTAGTCGATCCGGCGCAGCGGCAACGTTTCCAATCCGGCCAGCAGCGCCTGGGTTTCCTTGCGGCCGTGGGTTTCGACGATGCCGACCACGACGTCGAGATTGTCGGCGCGCCGTTCCCGGGCCGCCAGCAACATCGCAAAGGTCTTGCCGACGCCGGCCGCGGCGCCGAAGAAAATCTTCAATCGGCCGCGTCTGGCCTTGGCCTGGTCGCGTTCGACGCGGGCTAACAAAGCATCGGGATCGGGGCGGATATCTTGCATGTGGGGTCCGAAAAAGCATGGCAGTGGCCGGGGTCGGTCCAGTTTACGAACAGATCGATAAAATTTTCGTAAATATTTCGCAGTATCCGGCTGGTTGTCGTTCGGCTCTGCAGGGGGACGATGGTCTAAATGACCTGACATTTTTGTCATAACACCTCAGTACCATTGAGTGAAATGGCTCAAAAATTAAGATTTGTGCACCTCTTCAACAAATTTAGGAAATGGAAAACATGAAAGTGACAAAAGTTTTCAAAGCAGGTGTGGTGGCCGGTCTGCTGGCCATGTCGGATGCGAGCTCGGCAAGCGTCTGGGCGCCTACCGATAACGACAGCCAATTTGCCAATACTTATGCATTGCTACTGAATATACCGACCGGGGAGACCTTCGGTATTTTTGAGGACACCGCCTCGTTGAGCAACTCGGTGGGCAATTCGCTGATTAATCCGGTGTTGAGCTTTCTGGATGCCGCAACCGTGACCTTTACCCAAAACGGCGCCAATGTCGACATCAAGACCGGTAGCTCGACCGGTGTGCTGCTCGGTTCCAGCAATTTTCAATTGGGCTGGTGGTCGCCGACCGGCTGGATCACCGAAAGCTCGAGCAGCATGATCAGTCTGCTGGGTAAAACTTCCTGGAGTCTGGCATTTGTGGATCCGACTAACCACGGTGCGGGTAACGAACACAGACTGTTTGCATTCGACATTCAGGCTTCCCAGGCTAGCTCCGACTATCCTGGCACTGGCGGCACGCCGGCAGCGGTTCCATTACCTGGCTCGGCCTGGTTTATGCTAACTGCGATGCTTGGCTTTTTGGCCAAGGGCCGCAGTAAGTCGAATGTATTAGCATAAAGCTGGTAGGCCTTTGCTCTTGCCTGGTTCTGGCTGGGCGAGGGTAAAAGGCCGATTCTGCCGTCGCTGACGGGTTAGAGTTTTACCGAAGGTTTTTGTTAAACCGTGTACGGGTGTTTTCCGTATTTGCGAATCTTTAGGCCACCGATTTTTCTCGATTAGTCGGCCATACCCTTAATACCGTCCAGCTAAGGCCATTTAGAACTGTCTGGCGGATTTTATCTCCTTCACGCGCAACGGCCACGCGATCGGCTATTCCAGAAGGTACTTCAAGCCTCTAATCGCAAGCGACGAGGTACGCAATAAATCAATGCGATCGGGGGCCAGGGTCGAAAAGGCTGACATTTCCATCCGGGCTTCGGCCATGGCGAAATTAAAAAGTGGGTACTCAAATCCAGCCGGAGAACTCCGGGTTGGTTTGGCCGTCTTCGATGATGTTGCCATCCAGAATCCGATGGCTGGCTTGGCATCGGCTATCGCCTCGTCCAAACTGCCGTTCCGGCGGAAAAACAACCGGGCAAATCGGTCATCACGACTTCGCAGGCGTGGGTTTTGTCGCCGCTTTCTAAGGCTTCAGATATATCATTTTCTGCATCGACACTTCGGCCCCGTGCAGTTTATTGTTGACCGGTATCGAGCCGTAACTGCGGGTATGAGCGGCGAGGTGCAGGTCGTTGATGTCGATCGGCTGGCCGATTTTCTCCAGCGCGGCGCGGATGCCGCCGTAATGCCCGTTGACGGTCGCCAACTAACCATCCATGGCAGCTAAAGTCTCGTTCGACCCGGACAGCCGCCAAATCCGGCAAGCGCGGTCGGCCCTAGCGGACACGCCGCCGTTGTCGTTGCCCGTCAAACGCTTCCAGGCCGCTAGCCGCCGTCGCCGCAAACGAACATGCCGAATTTTCCCAGCGATTCCTGGGTGTCGCACAGCCAGAAACCGGGTTCCAGTTTGGCTTGGGCTTTAGCCAGATACATGCGTTTGTCCGCGGCTATGACCAATTCGTCGCCCGACATCAGTTTGTCCGGACCGGTTTGGCAGATGCCGATGCTGAACGAAATCTTGTGCTTGTCATTTCTGGAGACAAAACCGTTGATTAGCCGCTCGCAAACATCCTTGGCGTGGCCGTTGGTGGCGCCGGGCATAATGATGCAAAACTCGTCGCCGCCGTAGCGGCAGGCGATATCGGTCTCGCGGATACTGTTCAAGATCGTGCTGCCTAGCGCTTCCAGCATTTGGTCGCCGACGATATGGCCGTAGTTGTCGTTCAGCAGCTTGAAGTCGTTCAGGTCGAAATACACCAGAGTCAAGGGCTCCTTGCGCCGGGCGCAACTGGCCAATTCGACCCGCATCCGCTCGTAAAAAGCGCGGTGGTTGAACAGCCGGGTCAGACCGTCCTGGCAGGACAGTTCCCGCAACTCCTTGGTTTGCTTGGCAACGGTCTCCGCCAAATCGTGGGCGTAATCCTCCAACTCCTGTTTGGCTTTTTGCACCTCGGCCACCAGCGCGCCGGTGTAGGTCTCGAACACGAATTGCACGTCGAACATCAATAGTTTGGTCAGGCTGCGCTGGCGGCGGTCGGCTTCGTCGCGGCTACAGTGGCCTTCTTCGTACTGTTTTTCGAATTGGTCGGAGAGGATGTCCCACAGCAACCGGACCGCCGACATATAAAGCGCCGGCGATACCCCGATTCGTTTGTGCACTTTACCGACCCGCAGCCGGTTGGTGACGTAGTTCTGGTCGTAAGTGCCGGAAAATACTTCCTGGATATAACCGCGCATGCTGTTTTTTAACCGGCTCAGTGTTTCCGAGTCGCCGATCACGATCTCCACTTCCAGGTGAGTCAATTGCTTGGCGTAAAACTCTTCGACGATGGCGTCCAGATTGCGCGTGATAAACGGTTCGGCAGCCAGCAGATTGTCTGCGTCCGCCCTGGTCAGATCGAACAACTTCTTGATGAGCTCAATTTTGCGATCCGTCAATTTGAGCTGTTCCACCATGCTGTGGTTGGTCAATAGCATCTGCTCGCCTTTCTTCTTATTGTGGATGCATTCGGCCTCACCATAAACCTATCCCGAGCCTTTGGCAAACCCTGACTTGGAACCCTGACGACCGCATCGAATTTCTGGTTAGAGCGGGCAGTAGTCGGCCTGACAGGCAACTCCGTTACCGATTGTAGGGTTTCCGACAATTTGCTTTTTCGGTTTCGGGTTTTCTTGTCGGCATCCCGCCAAACTGCGGCGGCCGATGCGCCAAAACGCCGGGTTTCGGCAGTTGGCAAGTGTTTTGCATTATCTCGGTCAAAGGCGTTACCCCAGCAAAACCGCAATCGACGTTCCGCCAGAGGTGAAGAATGCAAGCTCAAAACCGACACATCATCATCGACGACACCACGTTGCGCGACGGCGAACAGTCGGCCGGCGTGGTGTTTTCGCTGGAGGAAAAGCTGGCGATCGCGCAACGGCTGGCGGGCTTGGGCGTGCCGGAACTGGAAATTGGCATCCCGGCGATGGGCGCCCAGGAACGGGCCGAAATCGAAGCGATTGCGGCGCTGAACTTACCCTGCAATCTGCTGGTGTGGTCGCGGATGCGCGACGACGATCTGAAACATTGTCTGGGCTTGGGCGTCGGCATGGTGGATTTGTCGATATCCGCTTCCGACCAGCATATCCAACACAAATTGAAACAGAGCCGGGCCTGGGTGTTGGCCACCATCGACCGCTGCGTGAAAGCGGCAATCGATGCCGGCCTGCAGGTCTGCGTCGGCGCCGAAGACGCCTCCCGCGCCGATAGCGCTTTCCTGGCGCAAATGGCCGAGGCCGCGCAGCGCGCCGGTGCGATCCGCATCCGCTTTGCCGACACGGTCGGCATCATGGAGCCGTTCGGCACTTTCGAAGCGATCCGCAAGCTGCGCAGCGTTACCGATATGGACATCGAGATGCACGCCCACGACGATCTCGGATTGGCGACCGCCAACAGTCTGGCCGCCGCCTTTGCCGGCGCCACCCACTTGAATACCACCGTCAACGGTCTCGGCGAACGCGCCGGCAACGCGGCGCTGGAAGAAGTCGTGGTCGGCCTGAAACAACTGTACGGCTTCGAAACCGGCGTCGATCTGCGCAATTTCCCGGAATTGTCCCGCCAAGTGGCGACCGCTTCCGGCGATACCATCGGCAGCCGTAAAAGCCTGATCGGCCGCGACGTATTCAGCCACGAAGCCGGCATCCACGTCGACGGCCTGTTGAAAGACCCAAACAATTATCAAGGCGTCGACCCGGCCTTGGTCGGCCGCAGCCACCGGCTGGTGTTGGGCAAGCATTCCGGCAGCCAGGGCGTGATGCATGCCTACCGGCAATTGGGTATCCAGATTAACCGCTGGCAGGCTGGCCGCCTGCTGCCGCTGATTCGCGAATTCGTCACTCTGCACAAACGCGAACCGCAATCCACCGATTTGAACCAGTTTTTACACAGCCTATAGCGAGGTGTGCGATGAGTAGTAACCGCCAACAATCTGTCGTCAAAACCGCGAACAAAGTCGAAGCGCCCGCCGCCAATCCGGCGCAACGCGAGCTGCCGGACGAGCGCTATCCGGGTACGTTTTTCCGGGTGCCGGGCGTGCCGATGCCGGGCAAAACCACCTGGAGCTTGGCAAAATGATGCTGTTCTCGCCGTCGCGGCTTGCGGCCAAACCCAGCCTTTGGCAGGACTGGCGGGAAGACGTGGCGTGCGTTTTCGCCCGCGATCCGGCGGCCCGCAATGTCTTCGAAGTGTTGTTCGCCTATCCCGGCGTGCATGCGGTGCTGATCTATCGGGTTACCCATCGGCTCTGGCTGGCGCAATGGAAATTTGCCGCGCGCTTTTTGGCCGCGTTTGGCCGCTGGTTGACCAACGTGGATATCCATCCCGGCGCGACAATAGGCGAACGCTTCTTCATCGACCACGGCGCCTGCGTCGTGATCGGCGAAACCGCCGAGATTGGCAACGACGTGACCATGTACCACGGCGTGACGCTGGGCGGCACCACCTGGCATAAAACCAAACGCCATCCGACTTTGGGTAACAACGTGCTGGTCGGTGCCGGCGCCAAGATTTTGGGCGCGATCACGTTGGGCGACAACGTCCGGGTCGGCGCCAATTCGGTGGTGGTCAAGGACGTGCCGCCGTGCTGCACCGTGATCGGCATTCCGGGACGGATCATTCAGCAAAAAGGCGTCAAGATTCAAGACCCGCGCGGCATCGATCTGGACCACCACCTGGTGCCGGACCCGATCGGCAAGGCCATCAACTGCCTAGTAGAACGTTTGGATGAGCTGGAGAACAATCAAAAACGGTTCGTCGTCGCGGAAGATACTTGCGGCAGTTGCGAAGCGGAAGGCGTCTGCCACGGCGACGAGGTGGTGCAATTGAAACAGGCGGCAGGTGGCCAGTAATGGATTTGCTGCAGTTCGAAGCCGAGGATTTGTATTACGAGCAGGAAGACAGCCCGGAAGTCCAGGAATTGATCAAGTACGCCTCCGAGCGTTACGCGACCGGCGAAGCCGAGTTGCCGTTGCTGCAAGCTTACTTGCGGGCACCGGAATCGTTGAACGTGCTGGTGTCGTTGAACCGGTTTTATTACTACCAGCACCGGCTGCAGGAAGCCTTGCTGATCTCGGAAAAAGCCCTGGAACTGATCCGGCCCGGCATCGGTTTCCCGGCAGACTGGCGTGAAGTCGATATCAGCCTGATCGCTGCGGCACCGAAGGAAGCGTTGACCCGAATCCGCTTGTACCTGTTTACGTTGAAATCGGTCGGCTTTTTGAACATGCGTCTGGAAAATCTGGAATTGGCCAAAGCCATTTTCGAAAAGCTGGTGGCGCTGGACGATATGGACCGGATCGGCGCCAAGGCCTTGCTGGAACTGGTGGTCCGCCGCCAGGAGGCCGACGAAGGAATATTCCGTTTGTTCGGGTGACCAAGTCCCGGCACAACAACCAATCCACGATGGGCGCCGCCCATTCCGCACAATTGAAGCTAAGGTGATTGCCATGAGAAAACAGCAGAAATCCGATCCATTCCTGGCCCAGACCGCGGTAATGCTGGTGGTGTTGATCGTGGTCTATGCGTTGGGACAACAGCCCGCCCACCTGGATCACCTGATAATGAGGTAATGAGATGACTTTTTTGGAAGAAATGGAAGAAATGGAGTCGGCCGAGGACTTCCTGGTTTATTTCGGCCTGGAATACGACGCGACCGTGGTCCACGTCAACCGGCTGCATATCCTGCAACGGTTCCACGACTACTTGAGCCAGGCCGGCACCAGCATGCCGGAAGACGAAGACGCCCAGCGCGAGATTTATAAAAAGCTGCTGCAGCGGGCTTACAGTGATTTCGTCGAGTCCGACGCCCAGACCGAAAAGGTGTTTAAGGTGTTCAAGATGATGGAACCGCAAACTGTGTTCGTCTCGCTCGGCGACATCAAGACATGATAGAAGAACGATACGACGAAGAACGGTTCGAGTTCGGCGAAGCGGTGCGGGTCACCCGCAACGTGCGTAACGACGGCACCTATCCGGGCAGGGAAATCGGCGATCTGCTGATCCGCCGCGGTAGCGTCGGCCACGTTATCGAAGTCGGTACCTTTTTGCAGGACCAGGTAATCTATACCGTGCATTTCCTGGACCACGGCAAAATGATCGGCTGTCGGGCGGAGGAATTGATTCCGGCCGATGCGCCGTGGAATCCGAGCCGGTTCGAATTCCGCGACAAAGTCCGCTGCAACCGCGATCTGCCGACCGCCGACGGCGTGATCGCCAGCGGTACGGAAGGCGAAGTGATGAAGATTTTGCGCGACCGCGAACCGTTGCTGTACCACGTGCGTTTTCCGGGTAAAACCATGCAGGTCCCGGAAGTCGTATTGGAACCGGCCGATCCGGCCAACTTTCGCGAACCGGAGGAGTAGCATGAATCAAGCCTCTGAAGCCATGATCGAACCTTACACCTTGTTGCGGGCGTCGTTGAGCCTGTTCAAGAAGGCGCCGGCGGAACTCGAGCAATTGCAGTTGCGCCAGGTCGAGGTTCAGGCCAAAAACGAGTACGAAATCGAAAGCCGGGTATTGAGTTCCGACGAAGCCGCCGGCGTCGTGGTGTCCGATATCGAAGTCGAGCGGGCTTACCAGGAGATTAGCGGCCGCTTCGAGGATGAGGACGCGTTTCTGGCCGCCTTGGCCGCCAACCGGCTGGATGTCGGCCAACTGCGCGATGCGCTGCGCCGGCAATGCAAGGTCAACACGGTGCTGGAGCGGGTCGCGGCGCGAGCGCCGAAGGTCAACGAAGTGGAAATCGGCATTTTCTACCACTCGCACCCGGAAAAGTTTCACAAACCCGAGCAGCGTTCCGCTCGGCATATTCTGATCAGCATCAACCCGGATTATCCGGAGAATACCCGTGACAACGCCCGCCGTCGGATCGAGGAAATTCTGGAAACGCTGAAACGCAAACCGCATAAATTTGCCGATCTGGCGTTGAAATACTCGGAGTGCCCGACAGCGATGCAGGGCGGCGAATTGGGTGCCGTGGCCAAAGGTGTGTTATACCCGGAATTGGACCAAGCCCTGTTCGCTTTGAAGGAACAAGCCATCAGCGAGGTTCTGGAATCCGAGATCGGGTTTCACGTAATCCAATGCCTGAAGATTAGCCCGGCCGAGACCATGTCGCTGAAAAAAGCCACACCCAAGATTCAGCAGATCATGCAAGACCGTTACCGCCGCAATTGCCAGCGTACTTGGCTGGCCAGTCTACCCGCCGCCACTAGGAGTGCCTAACATGACAAAAGAACCGAAACATTGCTCGTTTTGCGGTATTGAAGCGTCGGCCTCCGTGCCGATGATTGCCGGTACCGAAGGCTATATTTGCGAGGCCTGCGTGATGCTGGCCAGCCAGGTCGTGTCGAGTTGGGGCAAGAAGAAGGAACTGGCCGATATGCAGGGGCCGCTGCCGAAGCCGGCGGAAATGAAAGCCATGCTGGACCAGTATGTGATCGGCCAGGATTTGGCCAAGGAAATCCTGTCGGTCGCGGTCTACAACCATTACAAACGCCTGAAACACGTCGGCAGTAAAACTGGCGGTCTCGGTGAAGCCGACCAAAGCGTCGAAATCGGCAAATCCAACATTCTGATGATCGGCCCGTCCGGTACCGGCAAAACGTTGCTGGCCTCGACGCTGGCCAAGATCGTTGGCGTGCCGTTCGCGGTGGCCGACGCCACGACCTTGACCCAGGCCGGCTATGTCGGCGACGACGTCGAAAACATCTTGGTGCGCTTGCTGGACGTGGCCGACGGCCAGATCAGCAGGGCCGAGTGGGGCATCGTCTACATCGACGAAGTCGACAAAATCGCCCGCAGCCCGGAACAAGCCTTCGGTACCCGCGACGTGTCCGGCGAAGGCGTCCAGCAAGCCTTGCTGCGCCTGGTCGAAGGTTCGCAGGTCAAAGTACCGACCAAGGGCCGGCGCAAGGATCACAGCGGCAGCGATTCGGTGATGGTCGATACCAGCAACATTTTGTTCATTGCCGGCGGCGCCTTTCCGGGCTTGGAAAAACATGTCGAAAAACGCCTGCAGCCGCCGAAAACCGCGATCGGCTTCCATGCCGAAGTCAGCAACCCGGACGATAAACCGAGTCTGGAACAGATGTTGAACGCGACTCAGCCGGACGATTTGAAACGCTTCGGTCTGATTCCGGAATTCATCGGCCGCTTCCCGGTGCTGGCGCCGCTGGAGCCGCTGGATGTCGATGCCTTGATTCAAGTGCTGACCGAACCGAAAAACGCCCTGGTCAAGCAATACCAACAATTGTTCGCCTTCGACGAAGTCGATCTGGAGTTCACCCAGGATGCCCTGGTGGAAATCGCCGAAAAAGCCATCGCCCGCAACACCGGCGCCCGCGGCCTGCGCGGCATCATGGAGCAAGTGTTGCGTAAAACCATGTTCGATCTGCCGTCCCGCACCAACGTTCAGCGCTGCATCGTCAATGCCGAAGTGATTCGCGGCGAGGGCGAGATTCAAGTCGTGGAGCGCGACGGTGTTGCTGATGGCGGGGATTTGAAGCGTTTGTCGGGTGGGGAGTGAGTTTTGAAATGTGCTGCTTGGGTTAGCCGACAGGCGTAACCCAACGGTGCTGTGTCGCTGTCGCGACGGATGGTTTGTAAGTCGGTTCGCGGACCGACAGCCGCGATACTTTCTTTTGCTCCGCCAAAAGAAAGTATCCAAAGACAAATCTGCCGGGAGCAGATTTGGACGCCAACGGCGCACGAAGTGCGAGTGCCTGGATGGCACGAGTCAGCAGGCGGCCCGGATGCCGCTTATTCCCTGCGCTCCGAAGCTTTTGAACGGGGTTGCCTAAAGGGGCTTCCCAGCCCCTGCAGGCAACGCGCCGCATCCCTGCGGCGCCCCTGGTGGGCTGATCCGTCCAAAAGCTTCGGTGCTCGGCGCGACATAAGGGAGGGGAGTCTGCGTGGTAATGCGTTTGTAGGATGGGTTGAACAGCGTGAAGCCCATCGATCGCGTTCGTTAAGATTCAGGGATTGCCAAAATTTAGTTAATAGAGAAAACCACTATGAGCGTCAAAGAAAAAATCCTGCAACAGCTCGCCGAGAACCCGGTGATTATTTACATGAAAGGCGTGCCCAGCGCGCCCGAGTGCGGGTTTTCCGCCAAGGCGGTGGGGATTCTGAACGAAACCAAGATTCCTTACGCCTACGTCAATGTACTGCAATCGCCGTTCATCCGCGAGAAATTGCCGTCGATTTCGCGATGGCCGACTTTTCCGCAATTGTTCGTCAAAGGCGAACTGGTCGGCGGGGCCGATATTGTCGAAGCGATGCATAACGACGGCAGCCTGTTAACTTTGCTGCAAACCGCCGTTCAACCCGCCGCCGGAGCAGAACCGAGCCAGACCATCACCCATTCCGAAGTGGAAGCGCTGATCCTGGCCGAATATCCCGGCGCGACCGTCGCGATCGACGGCGTCGGCTGCGACTTGAGCATCAGCGTGGTCAGCGAGGTCTTCGCCGGCCAAAGCATGATCAAACAACACCAGGGCGTCATGGCAACGCTGAGCGAGCCGCTGGCGACCGGCCGGCTGCATGCTGTGACCCTGAAAACCCATACCCCGGCCGAATGGGCCGCACAACAACCGGCTGCCAACCCCGGTTTGTTGCAGATTCAGCTTTAATTTTTGGATAACACGGAGTAAGCACTATGGCAAAAGTAGGCATTTTCTTTGGCACCGACACCGGCAATACCCGCAAATTCGCGAAGGCGATCGCCACCAAACTGGGCGATAAGGCCGACAAGCCGGTCAACATCAATAAAGCCAGCGTCGACGATTTATTGGCCTATGACGTGTTGATCGTCGGCTCGCCGACCTATGGCGAGGGCGAATTGCCGGGTTTGAGCGCCGGCCACGACAACGAGAGCTGGGAAGAATTTCTGCCGACCCTGGCCGGCGCCGACTTCTCCGGTAAAACCGTCGCGCTTTACGGGCTGGGCGACCAGGAAGGTTATCCCGGCCATTTCGTCGACGCGCTGGGCTTTTTGTACGACGCCTTCGCCGATGCCGGCGCCACCATCGTCGGCATGACCAGTCCGGAAGGCTACAATTTCAAAAAATCCAAAGCCTTGCTGGGCGACCAGTTCGTCGGTTTGGCCTTGGACGAAGACAACCAGAAGGAACTCAGCGAAGGCCGGCTCAACGCCTGGCTGGAGTCGATTTCCTCGGCCTGGGCCTAAGCCGAGTCCGCCATGATCGAGGAAACGGCCGTCGTCACCCGTGTCGGTGCGGACGGCCGGGCCTGGATCAAAAGCCTGCAAAGCAATGCTTGCGGCGGCTGTATGCAACAGCAGTCCTGCGGCACTGCGACGCTGGCGAAAATCCTGCCCAAGCGCGAATTTGCGGTTGACTGCGATATCACGCTGCAAGCCGGAGACCGGGTCGTCGTCGCGATCGACGACGGCCAGTTGCTGCTGACTTCCCTGGTCTTGTATTTGTTACCGCTACTGTTCATGCTCGGCGGCGTCGGCTTGGCCCAGGCTTTTTTGCCGTCGCCCCAAAATGCCGACTATCTTCCCGAAATCGCGCTAACCAGCCTGTTGGCCGGTTTTGCCTTGATCCACCGCTGCCAAAACCTGTTGCTGTTGCAGCTCTGCTTCAAACCGCAGATCGTGAAAAAACTGCCCGCCGCATAAGGCCTTTGTTGTCGGATCGGCAACAATCTCCAGGTTTTGGTGTCGGCTTGTCGTAAATCCCCACCTGTAAAATCCGCCGCCAATTCCGGCCCGGCCGGCAAACCCGTATTAGACCTTGCTTTTCGTAAGGTATATATCTATGGCATTGATATTGCAGATAAATGATCGAAAACCGCTAGGCTTTCAGAAGGCGACAGGCGAGTGCCAGCGCCTGCCGCCATTGTGTTTATGGCGATATCTTCGAGGTGATGAGATGAGCGAAGTTGTACTGGTTGGTTTGATCATGGTGATCGTCGCGGCATGCGCCTTTGCACCGTTGGGTTGTTTTTTGTCGGCTTACGCCAAAGCGAAACAGGCCGATGCCGATTTGGCGCCGGCCGACAACGGCGTGGCTAAGCCCATGCTGCCGGAGGATTCTATCCTCAGACGGCATTTCCTAGCGCAATTGCAAAGCGAAATCGAGGCGGCACTGTTTCCGCGGCCGACCGATTCCATGTTGCAACGTCATTACGATAGTCTGGTGGCGGCCAAGGTCGAGAGCCGGTTGCAGGCTCTGGGCAAGTAAACTGCCTTAATTCGGCGTCGGTGCCGGCGCCTAGTGCGTTTCCGGCACCGGCGCCCTTGTCCTCGTTACGGGAAGGCGGCAGTATTTTCTGGCGTTTTGACCTGAGCTTTGGCGAGAATAGATCCCATCCTGATTTCAGTCTTCCGAAAAATGCCCAATTCTTCTGATTATGCCGCGCTGTGGCTGACGTTTAAGGTCGCCGGTCTGGCGACGCTACTGTTGTTGTTGCTGGGTACGCCGCTCGCCTGGTGGCTGGCGCGCAGTGCTTCGCGCTGGAAAGGCGTCGTCAACAGTATCGTGGCCTTGCCGTTGGTGTTGCCGCCCACCGTACTGGGGTTTTATCTGCTGGTGTTGATGGGGCCGGCCGGCATTGTCGGTAAATTTACCCAATGGCTGGGGATCGGCACCCTGCCGTTCAGTTTCGGCGGCTTGGTCGCCGCGTCGGTGTTGTATTCGCTGCCGTTCGTGGTGCAGCCGTTGCAGAACACTTTCGTCGCAATCGGTAACGGGCCGTTGGAAGCCGCCGCGACTGTCGGCGCCGGACCGTTAGACCGGTTTTTCTCGGTGGCGTTGCCGCTGGCCAAGTCCGGATTTGCGACGGCCGGCATACTCGGTTTTACCCATACCGTCGGCGAATTCGGCGTGGTGTTGATGGTCGGCGGCAACATCCCGGACAAGACCCGGGTGGTGTCGGTGCAGATCTACAATCACGTCGAGGCGCTGGAATACAGCCAAGCCCATTGGCTGTCCGGCGGTTTATTGATTTTTTCGTTCCTGGTGTTGTTAGCGTTGTACTCCAGCAAACATGTTCAGCCCTTGAATCGGGCCGCCAAATGAGCGCCTCCGAATTGAAAGCCCGCTTCAAATTGAACTACGGCGAGTTCGATCTGGACCTGGATTTAAGCTTGCCGGTTGCTGGCGTGACGGTGTTTTACGGCCATTCCGGGTCGGGTAAAACCACGTTGCTGCGCTGTATCGCCGGCCTGGAACACGCGCCGTACGGTTATCTGCGCATCGGCGATACCCTGTGGCAGGACAGCGAGCGTGGCGTGTTTCTGCCGACCCACCGGCGCAATCTGGGTTACGTGTTTCAGGACGCCAATTTATTCCCGCATCTGAGCGTGCGCGCCAATCTGGATTACGCGGTCCGGCGCATGCGCTGCCGGGAACGCAAAATTTCGCTGCAGCAGGCGATCGAACTATTGGCAATTGCGCCGTTGCTGGCACGCATGCCGGAACGCCTGTCCGGCGGCGAGCGGCAACGGGTGGCGATCGCCCGCGCCTTGGCAGCCAGTCCGGATATCCTGTTGATGGACGAACCGCTGGCGGCGTTGGACGAAGAACGCAAACAAGAGTTTTTACCTTATCTGACCGGGTTGCAGCAAAACCTGCGGATTCCGATTCTGTACGTCACCCATTCCCGGCACGAGGTCAATCGTCTGGCCGACCATTTGCTGGTGATGGCGGCCGGCAAAGCCGTGGCCTGCGGACCGCTGGCCGAGACTTTGACCCGGCTGGACGGGCCGCTGGCGGCGGACCGGATGGCGGCCAGCGTCTGGCAGGGCCGGTTAGTGAGCCATGAAGCCGACTACCATCTCAGTCATGCCGAATTTGCCGGCGGCAATCTCAGTCTGCCCTACCTGGACGCCAAGCCGGGCAGCCCGGTGCGGATCAGAATTTATGCGCGCGACGTCAGCATCGCGCTGCAACCGCCGCAGGCCTCCAGCATTCTCAATGTGTTGCCGGCCGAAGTGCGCGCGGTCGCCGATCTGGGCCAGGGCCAAAGCGTGGTGCAATTGGCGGCCGGCGGCGAAATTCTGCTGTCGCATATCACGCAAAAATCGGCAGCTTTGTTGAAATTGGCGCCGGGAATGCCGGTGTTTGCCCAAATCAAAGGCACCTCGATCGTCGGTTGATTCGGCGTCAGGGCCCGTAACCTCGTAGCGGGCGCTGTGTTGGCTGCAGAAATCGGCTACTCTTTGCCGGAATTTTCGACGACGGCGGTCATGAGGTAGCGATGGAAGACGATAAAACCGTACTGATGAGTGCGAAGCCGGGGGCCGCACAGGCCGATCCGGACCGGACTTTGCTGGTCGGCGCCAGCAGGCTGGCCGCCAGTGTGTTGGACGCGTCCGGCCGCGCCGTTGCCGATTTTACCTTTGCCAAGGATTTTCGCGTCGGCCGGTCCGCCGACAACGACGTGGTGATTCAGGACCCGTCGGTGAGCCGGCAGCATTGCGAAATCAAATTCAGCGGCGGAGCCTGGTGGCTGTTTGACCTCAACAGCAGCCACGGCGTCTTTCTGGAGGGGCTGCGGGTTCCGGGCAAGGTCAAATTGGCTTTGCCGGCGACGATAGGCTTCGGTCCGGCGCCGTTTGCTTTGAAACTGAGCGACCCCGCCGCCCAGCAAAAGCCCATATTGCCGCAACCCGGCGCCGCAGCAATCGCCCAAGTCGAGCCGCAACCGGCGCAGCATGGCCAATCCCGCCCGCAATTGACCCCCGAGCAAATCAAAAACCGGCTGTTGTCGGAGCAGGAGTCGGAAGACATGGGCGATTACACCCGGATGGTGCGCGGTTTCATCCGCGAGGACCGGACCGTCCGCACCAAAAGCTACAAAAAATGGATCTGGTCTCTGGCCGGGTTGTTGGTGCTGGTGGCCGGTTTGGCGGTGTATCAGCGGTTTGCGCTGGACAACGCCCGGACGCTGGCGATCAATATGTTCTACGACATCAAAACGCTGGAAGTCAGCCTGTCGCAAGCCGACATTCGGCTGGAGCAGAGCGCGGAGACCTTGGCGCAAACCCTGGCCGCGGTCAACGACGAAAAAATGCGGGTGTCGCAGGAAAGGATCAAGGAAGAGCAATTGCGGATCCAACAGGAAAAGAAACGCCTAGCTGAAGAGCGTGAGCGCTTGAAGGCGATGAAAGTCAAATACCAGGCCTATCTGCAACAGATCGATTTTCTGCGGCTGAGTTTTCCGAGCGACGAGGAGTACGAGCGGGAACTGGTGACGCGGGTGGCGCGCGGTTTCGGCGAAAGCGAGCTGGAGGTACCGGAAGAGTTTGTGACTAAGGTCAAGCAGTACATCGACAACTGGAAAAACAGCTCCCGCCTGCAACTGGCGATTCGTAACCTGGAAACCAACCAATATGCGCCTATCGTATTGAGCGAACTGGAAAAGGAAGGCTTGCCGGCTTACTTCCTCTATCTGCCGCTACAGGAAAGCAATTACGACAGCAAAGCCGTTGGTCCGGAAACCCGCTTCGGCATTGCCAAGGGTGCCTGGCAGTTTCTGGCGAGCACCGGCCAGGAATACGGCTTGGTGCCGGGGCCGTTGGCCAATACCCGCGATTACGACGAGCAGGACGCCCGTTTCGACTTCAACCAGGCGACCCGCGCCGGTGCCAAGTACTTGAAGTACATCTACGGTACCCAGGCGCAGGCTTCCGGCTTGTTGGTGATGGCCAGTTATAACTACGGCCACAACAAAGTGCGCAGCATGGTGGAAAACATGCCGGACAATCCGCGCGACAAGAACTTCTGGAAATTCATTCAACAATACGAGATCCCGGCCGAAACCTACGATTATGTGTTTTACATCGTCTCCGCGGCCGTGATCGGCGAAGACCCGAAACATTTCGGCTTCGATTTCAAACCGCCGTTGCTGGCGGCGATGCCGGTACCCGGCTAGCGGCGCTGGTCGAGCGGCGCCGCTAGCTCCGAATTGGCGATCAGGCGGCGACGGCCGCGGCTTGCACCGATTGCAGGAAGTCTTGGACGTCGGCGTTGATCAGTTCGAAGCCCATCCGTTCGCTGAAGCGTTTTTCCTTGTCGGTCGGATTTTTGCGCAAAAACCAGCCTTTCGGTTCTGTCGCACCGTAAACGATGTCGCTCATCACCATCCGCTCCGAGTCGCGGTTCAGCGGCAAACCGATCAACAAGTATTTTTTGCCTTTACGGTATTCCTTCAGAAAATCCGGAATCGCAAAGCCGCCCATCAATTCGGTAATGTAATCGACGTAATCGGCATCCGAGGCGATATAGTTGGCTTCAGGTTTCGGCGTGCCCATCGGCTTGAACAGGATCGGCAGGTTTTTGTCGACTTGGTCCTGGCTGATTTCGAAATAGCTGCTGCCGTCGTAGTGGTAGATTCGGAAACGGAACGCGGTGCCGATGATGCGGGCGACGCCGACGATCAGGGTGTGTTCCTCGTCGGCGTAACTGTCCTGCAACTGGGTGTCGCGGTTGATGTCGACCACGTATTTAGGCCGCCATTCCTGCAGCCAGTCGTGCAGCGCGGCGCGGGTGTATTGCGCCTCACCGTAGGTTTTATCGAGAAATTGAGTCAGAAAGTTGCGGCCGCGTTTCAATTCCTGGTTCATCGCCGCGCGCGGAAATTCGTACATCAGTTTGGGAGCCATCGGCTTGCCGCCGTTCATCGCCAGAATCAGACTGTCGCTGTCGGCCGGCATGGGTTCGCGCGTCAACTTGTTTTGGGCGTCGAACAAGACGCCCGGCCCCAGATACGGAATGACTTGGTTGTCGTACAAGCCGCTTAAAATTTCGGAAAACACACTGTTGGACATGTCGCGCCCCATCAAGGATAGTAAAGGATACTGGGGGAAAGCAAAATTCAATCCAATTTTTCCGGTTTGGCGGCAGGCCTTGTCCGGCGCGGCTTTCAGCTGCTATCGGCCAGGAAGGCTACGGCAACAACCGCATAAATAGCAGTGAATTTGTCGGACATGCGACAAATCCGGTTTCCGGAAATCGTCGTGGCGGGCAAAGCCGGAGGCGTCAACCGATACTGAATTGGGCGATTAAATCGCGCAGATTGCGGTTGATGCCGGTGATGGCCGATGCGCTGGCCTTGTTGTTTTGCGCTTCGCGGCTGGTTTGCCGCGCCAATTCCGCGGTCTGGTTGAAACTGGTGGCGATACGTTCGCTGGCTTGGGATTGCTGTAGCGAGGTCTCGGCGATGATTCGGCTTTGTTGCAATATGCTGGCCACCGAGTCTTTGATGCCGGCAAACACTTGGCCGACTTGTTCGACGGCAGCGGCGGTGTTTTTGGCGGCGCTTTGTTGGCCGTCCATCAATCCCACCGTGTCGGCGGTGGCGGCATTCAGCTTCTCGACCAGGGTGCGGATTTGCCCGGCCGAAACCGCCGTTTGTGCCGCCAGCTTGCGCACTTCGTCGGCCACCACCGCGAAGCCTCGGCCGTGCTGGCCGGCCCTGGCCGCCTCGATAGCCGCATTCAAGGCCAGCAGATTGATTTGTTCGTTAAAACCTTGAATCACATCCAGCACGTTGCCGATGCCCGCCGCATCGCGTTGCAAGCGCTCCAATGCGCGGCCGGTGGCCTCATTGCTGCGGTCCAGCGTTTCGATTTGCTCCCGGGTATGTTGCATCGTCGACAGGCCGCGGTCGATCAAATCCCGCGCCGATGCCGTCACGCTTTGCGAATGGGCGGCATGGTCGGCAACGCTGGCAAACGAACGGTGTAGTTCGGTCATCTGGCGGGCGCCGTTCTCGGTGGCGAGGCGTTGGTCGGCGATAATGGTTTCCAGGCTTGCGGCAACCTGCAGGATATTTTGGCCGTGCCGGTTCAGCTCGGACGATTCCTGGTTGATGTTGCGGATCAGTCGTTCGAAGTAATCGTGCAGTTTCAGCAGCGAATCTTTCAGCAGGTTTATCTCGGCGATCCGGCTGCTTAAGTCGACCGAACCGCGCAGATTGCCGTGGGCCAAACGGTCGACATGGCCGCTGATATAGCCGATAACCTTGGCAAGATGGCGTTTCAGATAAATCATCAAGCCACTGATTGCGACCAGCACGGCGGTACACAAACCGACGATTCCGTACAGCACGCGCTCATAGGCCTGGTATTCGGCGGAAATTTCGCCGCGCAATCCGTCCAGGCGTTGTTGCAGCGCATGCATTTGCTGTTCCGCCTGGTCCTGCCCGGCTTTTTTCTGTGCGATCAACTGGCTGGCGTTGGCCAGTTCTTTGTCGTAGCGCTTCGCCAGTGCGGCGATTTCGGCCGCCGGTTCGACGGCGATATCCTCCGCCGGCCGTTCTGTTCCGGCCAGCGCCAAACCGAAATCTGCTTCATCGGCGGCTTGCGGCTTCAATAAACCCAGCAATGGCAGGCGTTGGATGCGTTCCGTTACGGCGATGAGCTGCTGCAGGTAGTGGCGTACGTTGTCCGGCGAGCTGTTGCCGCGGCTAGAAAAATAACTTTGCCTGGCTCGCGACAGCGACAGCAAAGCCGTTTGCGCCTGGCCCAGCGTCACCCAGTAAAACTGTTTGGCGTGGTATTCGGCCGGCGCCCGCTCGGCGTAATCGAGCAAGGTTTGCAGATGGCCGGCGAGCTGTTGTTCGTTATTGACCAACAACAGTTGCGGGTCGGCCAGCTTGCCGGCGGCGGCCAATTCGGCGATCACCGATTCCTGCACCTTGCGGAGCAGGTCCAGAAGCGGCGCTTTCAGATGGGCGGCGACCGTTGGGTTGGCTTCGACATCGTTAACGGTCTGGCGGACGTTGTGGTCTATCGCGGTCAGCAGCGTGGCGTCGCCGGTAGCCAAATAGGCAAAGATCGGCTGGCTGACCTGCAGGTAAAAGCCGTTTTGCTGTTGTCCGAAATATTCCACGGTCGAAAAGGCTTGGTTTAAATGGCGCAACGCGGAGACTACGGCAACAGTGAAGCCGCTGAGGGTAAGGATTAACAGCAGGCTAACGATCTTGGTAATTCGGCTGATGTTCATGGGCGAAAATAGCAATCGGTAATTTGGAAAATACTTGGCGGTTTAACGGACAGCAGCCGGCCTCAGACTTTGAAACGAATTGACTATGCCTTTAACTTGGCGGACAGATTGGCCAACAGTTTGGCGGTGCCCCGAAACCGCAATGGCCGGATTGTGCTCGGCGCTGCTTTGCGCGAGTCTCCGCGCCAGTGCGGATCTTGTCTGCGGTTGTCAGAACCTTATGCTTGAACCGGTCTGCCCGGTAACGGCCGATGCAATCCATAACGGCAAAGCCACCTATTGCCACCGCTAAGATAAACGGCGGGCTGGCCTTGCTGTCGGTGTCCTTCATCGTTTCTGAGTCCTGATATGGTTGAGGCGCGTTGGGTTCGCGCGGTGGATGTTAAAACGGAATTGTGACAACTTTTTTACAGACTCGGGCCGGCGCTCTTTCGTTGGATAAATTGCCGGCTAGCCGGCAATTCCGGCAATAAATCCGCCGTGCGGGTTCGGGGTCTGGCCGCCGGATTCTGGCGTCTGGGCTAGGGAAATATTGCCTCCGAATCGGAATGCCGAAGGTCCCGGGGGGCGGAATCAACTTGGCAGGATTGTCTGGAATTGTTTCTGGGGACCTCTAAAAATTATCCATTCGTGCTTCGACAAACTCAGCACGAACGGATAATGCTCTAGCCTTTGGCGGCTGGAGCTTGCCAGCGATGGCAATGGATACCGGAGTGACAGCGATTAATGACAGCGATTGTTGCCGGCCGTTCGGACGATCCGGCCGACTCGAATCAATGCCAACCGCCGTACTGGGTGGTCGGGTCGCCGCGGAAACCCGAGGTGGTCTTGTTGGCGTCGGGCACGTGCGCGGTTTCTTCCGCCGCTCTGACCATGTTGCCATGGCTGTAGCCGCCCATGGCCTTGGCCTGTTTGGCTATGGCGGTCGTGGTCGGGTTGATGTCGTATTTGCTGGAGTCGGGATGGATGATCACGCTGACCAGTTCGTCGGCGCCCGCGCCGTAACTTAAAATCAGCGGCAACGGCGTATTGGCCGGCACTGGTAACTCGAACCGCGGGCTGTTGTTCAATTCGGTGCTGGCGATCAATTTGCCGGCTTCGGAGCGCAATTTGACCTCGCCGGATTTGATTGGACCGCTGTTGTTGCTGACCGCACCGGTCAGGCTGGCCGCCCGTAAAACTTGGGTGCCGGCCGGCTTGGCGACGATGGTCTTGGGTTGCTCCTGGCCGCAGCCGGCCAGCAAAGCGCCGCTCAACAGCGCCAGCGCCGCGACCGGAAAAATCAGGTGTTTGGGGTGTGTTTTCATGGGGTTCTCCTCCGTTGCCGGCTAAAGATACCCGTTTCGCCGATGGCCGACAAGGCCGCGCCCTTGCTCAGATTGCAGTTGAATAATGCCGGTAACGCCGTTATATTGCCTGGCTTTTATACTTGTAAATCAATGCTATGCCATCATTCGACATCGTTTCCGAACTCGATAGCCACGAAGTGACCAACGCCGTGGACCAAGCCAACAAGGAAGTCTCGACCCGTTTCGACTTCAAGGGCTCCAATGCCAATTTCGAACAGACCGACGACGGCATTATGATGAAAGCCGAATCGACCTTCCAATTGCAGCAAATGCTGCCGATTCTGTACGCCAAGATGAGCAAGCGCGGCATCGACATTTCGGCGCTGGAGAGCGGAAAAATCACCGACACCGGCAAGACCGCCAGCCAGACCATTGCCTTGAAGCAAGGCATCGGCAGCGACCTGGCGAAGAAAATCGTCAAACTGATCAAAGACAAAAAAATGAAAGTGCAGGCCGCGATCAACGGCGACAAGGTGCGTGTGACCGGCAAGAAAAGGGACGATCTGCAGGAAGTGATCCAGATGCTGCGCACTGAGGATCTGGAACAACCGCTGCAATTCAACAATTTCCGGGATTGATCCCGGCCGGCAGACCGTGGTGGAAGCGCGCATCGGCCATCCGGCACCGCCGCTGGCAATCGGCGAATGGCTGCAAGGCCGGCCGACACCACTGGCCGATCTGGCCGGACGCGTGGTGCTGGTGGCGGTATTCCAGGTCAATTGCCCTGGCTGCTTTTTGCATTGCCTGCCGCGGGCCGAGGATTTGCATTGGCGCTACCAGGACTATGGCTTGACCGTGTTGGGCCTGGCTACCGCGTTCGAGGATTTCGACAAAAACACGGTCGGCAATTTACGTTTGTTGCTGGACAGCGGCCGCGTGATCGGCGAAACCGAAAAGCTGCTGAAGCAGCATGCGTTTCTCAAAGGCGAGCGGCTGCCGTATTCCTTGAGTTTTCCGGTGGCGATGGATCGGCTGGTGCCGCAATCGGCGGATAATCTCGAAGTCGAGATCGACGCATTCGTCGCCCGACAATTGCCGGATTTTGAGAGTCGCCCGCCGGCGGAACGCCAAGTTATCCGCACCCGCCTGCGGGCCTATTTCGCGCAACGGCCGTTCCGTCCGGAAACCTTCGAGCGCTATCGGCTGCAAGGCACGCCGTCGTATCTGTTGATCGATAGGACCGGCATCCTGCGTGCTAGCCGCTTCGGTGCCTACGACGAGCTGGAAACCGATCTGACCGGCCTGCTCTAAAACTCGCCGGCGTTGGCCGGCTTTCTCCAACCCCCAAGGATATTTTCGATGACCGAACCGCTGCTGATCGCCAAATCCGCCACTGCCGAGTTGCACTTGTTGCCGGCCATGGCCAATCGCCACGGCTTGATTGCCGGCGCCACCGGTACCGGCAAGACCATAACGTTGCAAACGCTGGCCGAGGCCTTTTCCGAGATCGGCGTGCCGGTATTCATGGCCGACGTCAAAGGCGATCTGTCCGGCCTGAGCCGGCCGGGTGGCGGCAACGCCAAAGTCGACGCGCGTCTGGCCGAACTGGGTTTGCCGGAATTGCAGTCCGCGGCCGCGCCGGTGCTGTTTTGGGACGTGTTCGGCGAGAAAGGCCATCCGTTGCGTTCGACCGTGTCGGAGATGGGGCCGTTGCTGCTGGCGCGGATGCTGAATCTGAACGAGGTGCAGAGCGGGGTGTTGACCGCTGCCTTCAAAATCGCCGACGACAACGGCTGGCTGCTGCTGGATTTGAAAGACCTGAAAACAATGTTGCAGTACGCCTCTGAACATGCGTCCGAGCTGGCCGGCGAGTACGGCAGTATCTCGGCGGCCAGCGTCGGTGCGATTCAGCGCGGCTTGCTGCAACTGGAACACGAAGGCGGCGAAAAACTGTTCGGCGAGCCGGCGCTGGATTTCAACGATCTGCTGCAAACCGAAGGCGGCCGCGGCGTAATCAACATTCTGGCCGCCGATACCCTCTACAACTCGCCGCGGGTTTACGCCACCTTGTTGCTGTGGCTATTGTCGGAGTTGTTCGAAAATCTGCCGGAAGCCGGCGATCTGGACCAACCGAAGCTGGTGTTCTTCTTCGACGAGGCGCATTTGCTGTTCAACGACGCCCCGGCTGCGCTGTTGCAAAAAATCGAACAGGTGGTGCGCTTGATCCGTTCCAAAGGCGTCGGCGTCTATTTCGTCAGCCAGAATCCGCTGGATATTCCGGACGTGATTCTGGGCCAGCTCGGCAACCGGGTGCAGCATGCGTTGCGGGCCTTCACGCCGCGCGACCAAAAGGCGGTGAAGGCCGCTGCCGAAACCTTCAGAACTAACCCCAAGTTGGACGTCACCGCGGCAATCGGCGAACTGGGCGTCGGCGAGGCACTGGTATCTTTTCTGGAAGCCAAAGGCACACCGGCTATCGTCGAGCGGGCCCTGATCAAACCGCCGCGCTCGCGGATCGGGCCGGCCAGCGACGCCGAACGGCGGGAGACGATAGCGAACTCGGTGATCGCCGGCCATTACGAAAAACAAGTCGATAGGGAATCGGCTTACGAGATTCTGAAAGGCCGCGCCGAGCAAGCCGGGCCGGCCAGAGGTGGCGATACCGGCGGCAGCGGTTTCGATTGGGGCGAGGTGTTGATGGGCGGCGGGGCCGGTAAATCGACTTCCCGCCGCGGCCGACGAAGTTCGGCCGAAACCGTGCTGGAGGCTGCAGCTAAAAGCGCGGCGCGCAGCATCGGCCAGGAAGTCGGCAAGCAAATCATTCGCGGCGTGTTAGGTTCTTTGTTGGGCGGACGCCGCCGCTAGCGGCAAACATTGCTGACACCACGCTGTCAGGAGGGCTGTTTTAGGATGGCGGCTCTTTTAAACCAATGGAGGAATCCACCATGAATCAAAATATCGCAACCTGGTTCGAATTGCCTGCAACCGACCTCGGCCGCGCCCAGGATTTTTACCGTAGCGTCTTGGATACCAGTTTCAAGCTGGAGGACATGAGCGACATGCAATTGGCGATTTTCGAAGCCGAAGACGGTGCGGTTAGCGGCATGTTGGTGAAAAACGAGCACTATCAACCTTCGGCAACCGGAGCAGTGGTGTATTTCAACGGCGGCGAAGATCTGAGCCAACCTTTGGAGAAAGTCGAAGCCGCCGGCGGCAAGGTCTTGATGTCGAAAACGCCGATTCACGACGGCGAATGCGGTTACTTCGCGCTGGTGCTGGACAGCGAAGGCAATCGGGTCGGCTTGTATTCGCCGGCATAGTCCGAAGCGGCAGCCGCGATGCGCAGAGCCGACCGCCTGTTTCAGATCGTGCAGATTCTGCGCAATCGGCGGCTGGTCACGGCCAAGGCGCTGGCCGAGCGGCTGGAAGTGTCGGAACGCACGATTTACCGCGACATCCAGGTGTTGAGCCTGTCCGGGATTCCGATCGAAGGCGAAGCCGGCGTCGGTTATGCCTTGCGTCACAGTCTGGATATTCCGCCGTTGATGTTCAGCGCTGCCGAACTGGAGGCGTTGGTGGTCGGCGCCCGCATGGTCAAAACCTGGGCCGGTACCGAGCTGGGCCGGTCGGCGCAGTCGGTGTTGGACAAGGTCACGGCGGTGGTGCCGGCCGAATTGCGCGACCGTTTCGACCGTTCCAAATTGTTCGCGCTGCGGTTTTCGCCGCGCGAAGATTTGGACGTCACGATGGACATTTGCCGCCAAGCCCTGGACGCCAAGCGCGTGCTGCATCTGGATTACCGCCGCGGCGACGGCGAATTCAGCCAGCGCCGGATCCGGCCGCTGGGGCTGTATTTCTGGGGCAACGTCTGGACCCTGGTCGGCTGGTGCGAGTTGCGCGGCGATTTTCGCAATTTTCGCTTGGATCGCATCGAGCGCGCGCTGGTGCTGGACGAAACCTTCAGCGAAGACGCCGGCCAGACTTTACAAGACTTTATTCGCAGCATGCATTGCCAGCCGCAATGATTTTGTGGCCGCCGGCAAGAATCGGTTTGCCGAATTCCGGCTTTTATCTATCATGGCAGGTTAAGCGGCCGGCGCGGCCGCCATTTTCCTTCACCGTTTCAACCATTATCCCTACCATGACGACAATCAACATCCAACAAATGATGGCCGACAGCGGCGTCGCGTTCGGCACCAGCGGTGCGCGCGGCCTGGTCAGCCAGATGAGCGGCGAGGTCTGCGCCGCTTACACCTTGGCGTTCATTCAAGGCTTGAATCTCGCCCGCCGCGGCCAGCGCATTGCCTTGGGCATGGATCTGCGGCCGTCCAGCCCGGAGATTGCCCAAGCCTGCGTCGCCGGCATCCGTCAATCCGGTTGCGAGGTGGATTTTTGCGGGGTGTTGCCGACCCCGGCGCTGGCTCTGTATGCGCTGGTGGAAGGCATTCCGGCGATCATGGTCACCGGCAGCCACATTCCGTTCGACCGCAACGGCATCAAGTTTTATCGGGCCGACGGCGAAATCAGCAAGGCCGACGAGGCGGCGATGACCGGCGCGACGGTGGAGGTCGACTCGGTGACAGCCGAATTGCCGGCCGTCAATCCGGCGGCATTGGACCAGTATCGGCAGCGCTACAGCAAACTGTTTGCTAGAGATTTGCTGGCCGGCTGGCGGGTGGGGGTTTACGAACATTCCAGCGCCGCTCGCGATGTGTTGAAAGAGGTGCTGGCCGAACTGGGCGCCGAGGTAATTGGTTTGGAGCGTACCGATACCTTCGTGCCGATCGATACCGAAGCGGTCGGCGAGGCGGACAGGCAGCGCGGTCGTAACTGGGCCGCCGAATATAAACTGGATGCATTGATCTCCACCGACGGCGACGGCGACCGGCCGCTGATCGGCGACGAGCATGGCGAATGGCTGCGCGGCGACATCGTCGGCTTGCTGTGCGCCAAATTCCTGGGCGCCGATACTGTGGTCACACCGGTCAGTTGCAATAGCGCGATCGAAGCGTCGGGTTGGTTCAGGCAAGTGATACGCACCCGGATCGGTTCGCCGTACGTGATTGCCGGTATGGAACAGGTCGCGGCGGGCGGCGTGGCCGGCTTCGAGGCCAATGGCGGCTTTTTGGCCGGCAACGGTCTGAGCGTCGACGCTAAATCCTTGGCCGCGTTGCCTACCCGCGATTCGCTGCTGCCGGCGTTGGCACTATTGGCGATGGCGCGCGGGCAGGGCGTCAAATTATCCGGTCTGCTGCAAGGCTTGCCGCAACGGTTTACCGCCAGCGACCGGATTCAGGAGTTCCCGGTGGCCAACAGCCGAGCTCTATTGGACCGCTTGCAAGCCGACGACACCGCCTATCGCGGCCTGTGGGGCGATAGCCTGGGGGCGCCGGTTAACAAGGACACCACCGATGGCCTGCGCCTGACCTTCGCCAGCGGCGACATCGTCCATTTGCGGCCGTCCGGCAATGCCCCGGAATTGCGTTGCTACGCCGAGGCTGGCGACTCCGATCGGGCGCAAAGTCTGGTGGCGGAAACCTTGCGGCGGATTGCCGGCTAATTCCCGGCCAATCGTCGAAATGGCCTCAGTTAATTTGCGGTTAAGTTTCCATGGGGTATCGTAGATCCGCGATAACACATAACAGCAAGGAGACAACATGCAAAACAAAGCTATTTTAATCGGGTCGTTGCTATTGGCATCATCTGCGGCCTGCGCCGAAACCGGCGTTTTGGAAGGCGTGGCGAAACAGGCGGCAAAAGATACTGCGGCCGCGGTAGCGCCGGGCGCGGTACAACGGGCGGAGCAGGCCAACCAAGCCTTGGAACAGGCGCAGGAGGTCAAACAGGGTGTCGAAAATGCGCCCGGTGCATTGAAAAACCAGGCCCAGGAAACGGTGAAAGACGCGGCGCAGCAAAAGCTGGAGCAAGCGGTGCCGGCCGAAGTCAAACAGGGCGCGGAAACCGTTAAAGCCGGCAAGGAAGCCGCCGCGGATCTGAAAGGCAAAGCCGATGCCGCGCCGAAATCGGCCGGCGAAGCGGTCAAAGCCGCCAAAGGTAAGGCCAAGCAAAAAGCCGCCGCCAAAGCGCTGGATTTGCTGAAATAAATCCGGTTAAAGGGCGGCGGCCTGGCCGCCGCCCGCCATTTG
>NZ_JANIBM010000016.1 GCF_024505045.1 Methylomonas aurea
CCCGGCAATCGCTAATAAGTCGAGATAGTCGTCGAAATCATCGAAAAATTCGGCGAAAATCAGCAAAGTGGTTTCTGTTTCCGGATGCGTGTCCAGGTAAATGCATTCGTCTATCAGTGCATTCAGGCAGGATTCGATGCTATTGCCATACTCTACTCGGTAACGAATGCTGTTTCGTTGCTGCTCCCGTTTGGCAAACGGGCAAATGTTGTACGCGATGACAAACGAGTTTAACCAGGCTTGCGTCGCGGCGATGATCTGTTGATTTGACATAACCAATTACTCAAGGTGAAAAAATGCTTCGGCGCTGGTGTTTACTTGCGGTAATTCTGCCTGTTTTGGCAAACGCCGAAGTCTATCGTTGGACTGATGGCCAGGGGCGTAGCCATTATTCGGACCGCAACCACGAAGACGCGCAGGTGTTGCATATCGATCACGGTATCAGCTACTACCGTGTGGAAAAAGTCTTCGACGGCGATACTATTCTACTGAACGATGGCCGCAAAGTTCGGCTGCTCGGTATAAATACGCCGGAAGTTGCCGGCCGAACCAAATCTGCAGAATCGGGAGGCGAGCGGGCGAAGCAATGGTTGAAATCCAAGTTGGAACAACGAAAGGTGTTTCTGCAGGGCGACGTCGAAAAACAGGACAAATACCAACGCACGCTGGCTTACGTATTCGACGAAAACAAGCAACTGGTCAATCTGGAGCTGGTGAAAAACGGTTTGGCGACAGTCAATATTTATCCGCCAAATCTGAGATATGTTGCAGCCTTGTTGGCGGCGCAGGATGAGGCGGAGCGTAACAATATCGGCATATGGTCCGACCCGGCTTACACCCCGATCGCGGCCGAACGGTTGGATCAGACCAATTACCAGGGGTGGAAGCGTTTGACCGGTAAGGTAATTTCGCTGAAACGAACCGCGAAACATAGCTATTTGCTGCTGAGCGATGCCGTTTCAATCGCCATCGATCCGGCCTCAATGGCATTGTTTCCGAATTTGGAGAGCTATGTCGGCAGGCAGATTGAGGCGCGCGGCTGGGCGAGGCGTTCCAAAGACCGCTTCTATCTGACGGTAAGGCACCCTGCCGATATTCGAAGGTTGCCGTAGCGACTTATTCTTCTTCGGCAAATAATTCCTGGATCATTTGCTTTTCTTCGTCGTTCAGGATGGATTCCGCAGAAAACCAGCGGGTACGTTGAAAAATAGCGTCCTCGGATTCTTTGCGCAGTGCCGCCCGGCGGTCGGTCTCGCGCCGTTCGGCTACCCGGCGTTCGCCCATACGCCGCTCTTGCTTGGGCCACAATAAATATTGCTGTTGAATGAAGGCAATCCATTCTTCCGAATTAAACGGGAACGGATTGGTCCGTCTTTCTTGTTGGCGGCGCGCAGTGCGGCGCCGTGCCGAGAAATCGCTATTCATTGCTGGCACTACCATTGGTTCCTCAAGCCGCACCTGCTTATCCGGCAATGCAACTCGATAAGGTCTTAAACAGTAATCGATATGCTCGTTGAGTAATTGCTTCAGTCGGGCGACTTACAACCATGGGTACAGCGTATTTTTAAATATTTGAACCGAGACGATATCGATATCCCGAATTCAGATAATTGAAAATTCGATAAAGTTCCGTTCAAACCATTGAGGTAACCTGACTTGACATTTAGGTTACCGGGTTTTGCCGGATTGCGACAGTTTTTTGGGAAACAGCTTATTTCATGCCGCGTTCGCTCTTGTCCGTCCTCAGTCAAGCGCGGCCAAAGCGGTAGCGTAATCGGGTTCGTCGGCAATCTCGGCGACCAATTGGGTGTAAACCACCTTGTCGTGTTCGTCGATAACGACGATTGCCCGCGCGGTCAGACCGGCCAATATGCTGTCGAGCAGCTCGACGCCGTAGTCGTGGGCGAAACTGGAGCGAAAGGTGGATAGCGGTACCACATGTTTTATGCCTTCAATTTCGCAGAAGCGGACTTGAGCGAAGGGCAAGTCGGCAGATATGGCAAATACCACAGTATTCGGCAAATGAGCCGCTTTTTCGTTGAACTTGCGGGTAGAGGCGGCGCAAGTCGGCGTGTCCAGGCTCGGAACGATATTCAATACCTTACGTTTACCGGCGAACTCCGCCAAGCCCACATCCTGCATTTTCCGGTTGGTAAGCAGAAAGTCCGGGGCTGGGCTGCCGACCGCGGGTAACTCGCCGACGGTATTGATGGGTTTGCCTTGGAAGGTGATGGTGGCCATTCTGGGCTCCTGTAGAGGTTGTTATTTTTATTTCTTCCGCTTGCTGAAGTCGATCAAACGTTTGCGCTTTTTGATTTGCCGTTCGCTGAGCGGGTTTTTTCGGCCTTGAAACGGATTTTCCGGCGATTTGAATACCAAACGTACCGGCGTTCCTTTTAACTGCAGTTGGTCGCGGAAATAGTTCATCAAATAGCGTTTGTAGGCGCCGGGCAGGGCATCGGTTTGTACGCCGTGAATTACTACTACAGGCGGATTGCGCCCGCCCTGGTGGGCGTATTTCAATTTGATCCTGCGGCCGCCGACCAGCGGCGGTTGATGCGCTGCTAGCGCGTCGGTCAAGATTCGGGTCAATAACGGCGTGGACATATCGACCATCGCCGAATCGTACAAGCTGTGCACGACGTCGAACAATTTGCCGACGCCGCTACCGTGCAAGGCCGAGATCGGATGCTTTTCGGCAAAGTCCAAAAACGACAGCTTCATTTCGATTTGCTTTTTGACGAACTCGCGGTGCTCGGCGTTGAGCCCGTCCCATTTGTTCAGACCGATAATCAATGCGCGGCCGGCTTCCAATACTAACCCCAGAATATGCGCATCCTGATCGGTAACGCCTTCGCGGGCGTCGATCAAATAGATCACGACATGGGCTTTTTCGATTGCTTGTAGCGACTTGATGATGCTGAACTTTTCCACAGTCAACGACACTCGGGAGCGGCGGCGCATGCCGGCGGTGTCGATCAGCGTGAATTTTTTGCCGTCGCGTTCGAACGGGATATAAATGCTGTCCCGAGTCGTGCCGGCTTCGTCGAATACCACGACGCGTTCTTCGCCGAGCAAACGGTTGACCAGCGTCGATTTGCCGACGTTGGGTCGACCGACGATGGCGATGGCGATGCCGGGATCTTCTTCCTGAATCTCCTCAGGTTGCGGCGGCAACAGTTCATCGATTCGCCCTAGCAATTCGTGTACGTTACGGCCGTGGCTGGCGGCAATCGGTACCGGTTCGCCGAGCGCAAGACTATAAAAATCGTGGGTGACCGTATTGCTGTCGATACCGTCGATTTTGTTGACGACCAATACCACCGGTTTGCCTAATTTGCGCAGCATATCGGCGATGGCTTCGTCGGAGGCATTGATGCCGTCGCGGGCGTCGACCATGAAGAACACGACGTCGGCTTCCTGCAACGCGATTTCGACCTGTTTCTTGGCGAACGCGTCGATACCTTCCTGGTCGTCGGTGATGCCGCCGGTGTCGACCACCAGGCAATCGCGCTCGCCGCGTTTGACCCGGCCGTATTGGCGGTCCCGGGTCAGGCCCGGATAGTCGGCTACCAGCGCCTCGCGGCTACGGGTCAGGTAATTGAACAGGGTGGATTTGCCGACGTTGGGCCGGCCTACTAAAGCAATAACGGGTAACATCGAATTATCGGGCCTTTAATGCGGCGAGGGTGCCGTCTTTGGCGTAAATGTAAACAGTGTCGTCCACGACTACCGGTTTGGCCTCAATCGCCGCTTTGCTGACCTGGATTCGTGCCAACTGGCGACCGTCGGTCACCGACAGCCAATGTACGTAACCTTCGAAATCGCCGACCACGACATAGCTTTGGTAAGCCACCGGCGCGGTGAGGTGGCGGTTATGCAGATCCTTTTGTTTCCACAACGAAGCGCCGCTGCGTTGGTCTAGCTGCCAAACGTCGCCCTGGGTATCGCTGATATAGATGTAACGGTAATCCAGACTCAGCCCGGTATAGGACGACACGGCTTCGTTGCGCCACAATACATCGCCGTCGATTTCGGAAACCGAAGAAGCGCCGCCGGTAAAACTGGCGACATAGATCGCACCGCGGCTGGCGGCGGGATCGGCGTCGAGATCGACCAATCGTTCGACTTCGGAGCGGCCGCTGGGAATTGCAATGGTGGCTTCCCAAACCGCTTTGCCGTCGCTGAGTTGTAACGCTTGCAGTTTGCCGTTGGCGGCGCCGGCAATGACGTTGCCTTCGATGATAATCGGCGTACCGGCACCGCGAATGCTCAAAGCCGGAACGCTGTGTTCGGAGGTCCAAAGCAAACCGCCGTCGCTTTCGCGCAAGGCCATGATTTTGCCGTCGGTGGTACGGATAATTACCGTGCCGCGGCTGATTACCGGAGTGGCCTGCACTTCGCTGGGCACGTCGGTTTTCCAGCGTTGTTCGCCGCTGGCTCGGTCGAAGCCGATGACTTCGCCGGTGTTGGTTCCCATCACTACGGTATTCACGCCCAAGCCGGGGCCGGCGGAGAAACTGTAGTCGGTATCGGTCTCCCAGGCCAGATTGCCGCTGGCGGCATTGCGCGCTTGCAGATGGCCTTTATAGTCGGCGGCGTAAACCGTGCCGTCGGCCACGGCAGGTATCAATTTAAGGTACTTTTCGTCGGCGCCGGTACCGACCGATTCCTTCCAGACCGTTTCCAGTTGCAGTTCCGGGGTGTATTCCTGCAGTGTCGCCGGCGGATCGGCATTGTCGTCGTCGCCCATTACATAGTCCGTTATCCCGGAGATAAAATCCCGGCCGGCATCCAGACCGGCGCATCCGCCCAATAGCAACGGGCCGGCGACCAGTGTGGCGAGCGTCAGGTATCTGGCTTTCCTTATTTGCATGGCCTAAACGAAACGGTGTTCAACAGCGTTAATTGGCGGCAGTCGGCGCAACCGCAGGGGCGGCGACGTCGTCCAATTTGAATTGAGTCAGCGGCGTGGCTTGGCCCGTTCTGATCGCACTTTGGTAAGCGCTACGCGCTTCGTCGATTCGGTCCAGTGCGACGTACAGATCGCCCTGCAATTCGTCGTAGCTGGCCGAGAAGCCTTCGGCTTTGGCCGAATCGACTTCGGCGATCAATTGCAAGCCTTGCTCGTATTGGCCGGTCGCCAGCATCAGTTGGATCAAACGCAGTCGGGCTACGTGTTTCAGCGGTTCGCTAGCCGCGGTTTGGATTGCCTGTTTCAGCACGGCTTTGGCGCCTTCCAGATCGCCTTTTTGCACTTTGACTTTGGCTAGTTGCAGATGAGCGTAATTGGCGTAGGCGGTGGAAGCAAACTCGGTCGGCAGGCGTTCGGCCAGCTTTTCGGTCGATTCGCTGTTATCCTTGGCGGCACTTTCCAGCATCTGCTGGTACATTTGCGATGCCTGGCTGCGTTGGTTGGTCTGATGGTTTTGCCACATGTTCCAGCCGGCGACCAATACCAAGGCCGTGACCACGCCGGCGATCAGCGACGTTTGGTTGGCCTCCCACCATTTTTTCAACTGTTCCAGTTGTTCTTCTTCGGTATCGTAAATTGCCACGGTGTTTCTCTTATCTTTCCAGGTTACAGGGATTGAGGTTGATGCCGGTCCCGCAGGAATTGCAGGAGTTGGCTGTGGTCGAGCGTGCGTTGTTCCTGATCGGCGCGCAAGGGTTTCAACGCCACCTCGCTGCGGGCGGCTTCGTCGTCGCCGATGACGATGGCGTATTCCGCTCCGGATTTGTCGGCTTTTTTGAACTGGCTTTTAAAGCTGCCGCCGCCGCAATTGACTTGTAATTTCAGATGCGGCAACTGATCGCGGATGGATTCCGCCAGGCGCATGCCGGCGGCTTCGGCCTCGCTGCCGACCCGGATCATGTATACGTCGACGCTAGCTGCAACCGGAACCGTTTCCAGCAGCTCCAACAACGCCAGTATGCGTTCCATGCCCATCGCAAAACCGATCGCATGGTTGGCTTTACCGCCCAGTTGCTCGATCAATCCGTCGTAGCGGCCGCCGGCGCAGATGGTTCCTTGCGAGCCGAGCCGTTCGGTGACCCATTCGAAAACGGTTTTACCGTAATAGTCCAGGCCGCGCACCAGTCGGGTGTTGATGGTGTAGGCGATACCCAAATCGTCCAACGTTGCTTTCAAGCTGTCGAAATGGGCCAGGCTTTCCGCGCCCAAATGTTCCAGTAACACCGGGGCTTGTTGCAGCATCGCCTGCATTTCCGGATTCTTGCTGTCCAGGATGCGCAGTGGGTTGGTCTCCAGCCGGCGTAGGCTGTCTTCGTCCAGCAGGCTCAGATGTTGTTTGAAATATTCGACCAGTGTGCCGCGGTAGGCCAATCGCTCTTCGCTGGTGCCCAACGAGTTGATTTGCAACTCCACCATGTCGCGAATGCCCAGGCGTTTCCACAAGCGGTCGGTCAACAATACCACTTCGGCATCGATATCCGGCCCCGGCATGCCGTAAGTCTCGACGCCCAACTGGTAGAACTGGCGGTAGCGGCCTTTTTGCGGACGCTCGTGGCGGAACATCGGGCCGTAATACCACAAGCGGTGGCTTTGGTTGTGCAACAGGCCATGCTCGAGGCAGGCGCGCAGGCAGCCCGCGGTGCCTTCCGGGCGTAATGTCAACGAATCGCCGTTACGGTCTTCGAAGGTATACATTTCTTTTTCGACGATGTCGGTGACTTCGCCGATCGAGCGTTTGAACAATTCGGTTTTTTCGACGATGGGCAGACGAATTTCCTGGTAGCCGTATCCCGCCAGTACTTGGCGGGCCTGGCTTTCGAGCCATTGCCAGTAAGGCGATTGCTCGGGAAGAATGTCGTGCATGCCGCGGATGGCCTGAATGGCCTGTTGTTGTTTTGCCATGGATTTACTGCGGAATTATTTACTGATCGCGGTTCTAACTTGTTGCGCTTCCTTGGAAGCGGGAAACGAGCCTAGTAGTTGCTCGCGGTATTCTTCGGCCAGCTTGCCGTTGCCCAGCGCGCGTTCGGTTTGGAACGCGATCCACAGGCTTTCCGGGGTGTGTTTGGCAACGCCCAGATAGCGTTCCATAAAAGCCCGCGCCGACATGAACTGCTGGTTTTGGTAGCTGATGCGCTGCATTTCCAGCAACGCCGGCGCATAGTCCGGTTGCGCCTGTAACGCCCGCCGGAAATAAGTTTCAGCTTGGCTGAAATCGTTTTGTTTGACGTGGCACAGGCCGATATTGGTCAGTGCAAACCAGGGCCGGTTATTCATCGCCGATTCCAACGAGGCATTCAGTAATTCGAACGCCTTGTCGTATTTGCCGCGGTCGCATAAGAAACGGCCATAGTTGCTTTTGATACTGAAGCTTTCCGGGTCTTTTTGCATCGCATTGCGGTAGCTGTCGTCGGCGGCATCGTAGTCTCTGATACGCTCGTAAAATACTGCCAGCGTATTATGTATCTCAGCATTGCCCGAATCGAGGCGTACGGCCGTTTCCAGTTTCTCTCTCGCCACGTCGAGCATACCCATGTCCAGGTAACGGGCGCCCATCTGTAAATTCAATTTGGCCTTGTCGGCCGAACTCAACGTTTCCCGGCTGGCCGGCATCAGGCCGCAACCGCCGGCCAAAAATAGCCACAGCAGCGTTGCCGGCAGGTTTTTAACCGACATGCGCCGCTTCCTGGGCTTGCAGTTTCAGATGTCGGCGGCTCTTGTCTTGCACCTGTCCCACCAGTTGGCCACAGGCCGCGTCGATATCCTCGCCGCGGGTTTTGCGGATCGTGGTGACGATGCCGGCGTTATGCAGAATGTCGCGAAACTTAAGAATTGCGCTCTGCGCCGAACAGCGGTAATGGGATTGCGGAAACGGATTGAACGGAATCAGGTTTAATTTGGACGGTACGTCTTTCAGTAATTTGACTAATGTATGCGCATCGGCTTCGCTGTCGTTGACGCCGTCCAGCATCACGTATTCGAAAGTAATGTGTTTGCGCGGCCCGGTTTTGGCGTAAGCCCGGCAGGCCTCCATCAGTTCTTTCAACGGGTATTTGACGTTGATCGGCACCAATTGGTCGCGCAATGCGTCGTTCGGTGCGTGCAGAGAAACCGCCATGCTGACGTCGCACACCGCATTCAAACGTTGCATCGCCGGCACGATGCCGGAAGTGCTGATCGTTACCCGGCGTTTGGATAGCCCGTAACAGAAATCGTCCATCATCAAATTCATCGCTGCTACGACGTTGTCGAAATTCAGCAGCGGTTCGCCCATGCCCATCATCACCACATTGGTGATGCGGCGTTCCGGGCCAAGGCGTTGTTGCGCCAAATAAAGCTGGCCGATGATTTCGGCGGTCGACAGATTGCGATTGAAGCCTTGTTTGGCGGTGGAGCAGAAGGTGCAAGCCAACGCGCAACCGACTTGCGACGAGATACACAATGTGGCCCGGCGTTCCTCGGGGATGTAAACGGTTTCCACCCGGTTGCCGCACTGCATTTGCATCGCCCATTTGCAGGTGCCGTCGCTGGCCAATTGTTCGGCGACGATTTGCGGCGCTTTGATTTGGCAGTTCTCGCTGAGGTAAGCGCGCAAGGGTTTGCTCAGGTTGGTCATCCGCTCGAAGTCGGTGACGCCTTCCTGATAAATCCATTTCAACACCTGGGTGGCGCGAAACGGCTTTTCGCCGAGTCCGACAAAAAAGGCCTGCAGGCCCTTTCTGTCGAAATCGAGCAAATTGATCGGATCCGGTTTAGCGGATGCGGTCGCAGAGTTCATCGGCGGAGAAGAAGTAAGCGATTTCTCTTGCTGCGGATTCCGGCGCATCGGAACCGTGCACCGCGTTTTCGTCGATGCTGACCGCGAAGTCGGCGCGGATGGTACCGGGCGCGGCTTCTTTCGGATTGGTGGCGCCCATCAGCTCGCGGTTTTTCAACACGGCGTTTTCGCCTTCCAGCACTTGCACGATGACCGGGCCGGAGGTCATAAAGCTGACCAGGTCTTTGAAGAAACCACGTTCCTTATGCTCGGCGTAGAAGCCTTCGGCTTGTTCTTGGCTCAGTTGCAGCATTTTGGATGCAACGATGCGCAGACCGTTTTTTTCGAAGCGGCTGACAATTTCCCCAATCACGTTTTTAGCGACTGCATCAGGCTTGATGATTGAGAAAGTACGTTCAATTGCCATTGTTTAACTCCCGTAGGCTAATGTTAAGAAAAGATTTTCGTATTATATCGCGTCCGGCGGGGTGTTGAAAAACGCCCCGCCGAATATCGTGGCTGGGGCCGCCGCGGCGGCCGGTTCGAAGTGGTTGGTTTTCGGTTTAAATGGAAACTCTGCCGTCGCGGCGGTCGCCGCCGTAAAACCAGTTCACCAGCATGCGGGTGCCGGTTACTGCGGTAAATACCGAAGTGGCGATGCCTATCATCAGCACCAGCGCAAAACCTTTCACCGGACCGGTACCGAAACCGAACAGCAGCACAGCAACGATGAAATGGGTGACGTTGGAGTCGAGAATCGTGGCGAAAGCTTTTTCGTAACCGGTGAAGATACTGGCTTGCAAGCTCAAACCGTTACGCAGTTCCTCCCGAATCCGTTCGTTGATCAAGACGTTGGCGTCTACGGCCATGCCGACCGTCAACACGATGCCGGCCATGCCGGGCAAGGTCAGCGTTGCTTGCAGCACCGACATGATCGCAATCAGCAGCACCACGTTGAAAAACAGTGCGAAGTTGGCGATCAAACCAAATGCGCGGTAGTAACCAATCATGAAAAACACCACCAGGAAGAAGCCGGCGGTGATCGACATCATACCTTGGTCGATGTTTTCCTGGCCCAGGCTTGGACCCACGGTACGTTCTTCGACGATTTCCACCGGAGCCGCCAGCGCGCCGGCTCTGAGCAGCAGCGCCAAGGTGCGGGCTTCTTCGGGGCTATCCAGGCCGGTGGTCTGGAAGCGTTTGCTGAAGCTGTCGCGGATGGTAGCGACGCTGATGACCTTTTCGACTTTTTCCTTGTGCTGGACCTTTTCGCCGTTGACTAGACGGGTTTCGGATTTATATTCAATGAAGACTACGGCCATCGGCTTGCCGATATTTTCCTGGGTCATCTTGCCCATTTTCTTCGCGCCGGCGCCGTCCAAGGTAATGAACACCGCTGCCTGGCCATCCTGGTCCAGACCCGACGAAGCGTCGGTGATCTGGTCGCCGGTGACGATTACAGCGCGTTTTAATAACACCGGATTGCCGTTCTTGTCTTTATAGAGGCGACTTCCCGCAGGCTCGTGTCCGCTCAAAGCCGATTGCACGTCATGTTCGACGTCGACTAAACGGTATTCCAGCGTCGCCGTAGTGCCCAGCAGCTCTTTGGCGCGGGTGGTGTCTTGCACGCCGGGCAACTGTACGACGATGCGGCTGTCGCCCTGTTGCTGAATGATCGGTTCAGCTACACCCAGTTCATTGACTCGGTTACGCAGCGTCGTGATGTTTTGGCCCAACGCCGATTTCTTGATCTCGCGCAGGTCGCGTTCCGGAATGGACAGGGTGAATTCGTTGGGTCCGCTTTCTGCCAATGCCAGATTGCGGAAATCCTTGTTCAACACCGCGGCCGCAGCAACCCTCGATTCTTCGTTGGGCAGTACGACTTTGATGCCTTGGTCTTCTTTGGTTACCGACTGGTAACGAACCTTGGCGTCGCGGAATGCGGTACGGATGTCGTTGGTGTAACGTTCTTCCGCTTGCTTCAGTGCGCTGTCCATGTCTACTTCCAGCAGGAAATGCACGCCGCCGCGCAAGTCCAGGCCCAGATGCATCGGGTTTGCACCCAGGGTTCGCAGCCATTCCGGCGTAGCCGGAGCCAGATTCAGCGCCACGGTGGCTTTTTCGGCCAATTGGTTACGCAACAGATCGGCCGCTTTCATTTGCTCGTCGGTGTTATTAAACCGGGCCAGGATTTTGCCGTTCTCGAATTCGAACGCTTTAAGCGTGAAACCCGCGTTTTTGATGGTCGCGGCAACTTCGTCGGCCTGGTTCTGCTGCAACGGCGCCGAAGTGGACGAGGCCAGTTGCACTGCCGGGTCGTTACCGTAAATGTTGGGTAACGCGTAAATCGTGCCGATCAGCAAAATGATCAGCACCAGAGTGTTTTTCCAGACAGGGAAATGATTTTGCATGGTTATTCCGTTAAAGCAGTAACAGCCGGACTGTTGCGGGTAAAAGCGGGAAGTAAACGGGTTACGACGGTCGGGTTTAGGATTTTTTGTTGTTCAAGGTTTTGTAAGTGCCTTTTGGCATCATGCTGGCGATGGCGTGGCGTTGTACTTGAATAAAGCTGTTGTCGGAGACTTCCAATTTGACGAAGTTATCGTCCAGATCCGCGACTTTGCCGAGTATGCCGCCGCTGGTGACCACTTCAGCGCCTTTGGTCAGTGCCGCAAGCATTTGTTTCTGCTCTTTATTACGTTTCGCTTGGGGACGAATAAACAGAAAATAGAAAAATATCAGAATGCCTAGCGGAAACAGCATGCCCTCGAAGCCCGGTTGTTGAACGGCAGGCGCAGTCTGAGCCATTGCGTCGGAAATCAAAAAACTCATATTAATCCTCGTGTTGTTGTCGTTGTTTTAATGGTCCGGCTCGGCGGACAAGCGGCCATTATGCCACATTAGGCCGGCTAAACGCATGCCGGCGGGCAATTGCGAACCTGCGGCTTATTTCAAAACGCGGCCGATAGCTTCACCGAGCTTGACTGCGCAGCCGGCCTGTAACTCGCCGTTCCAAGCGGTAAAGTCTTTGCCGAATAAGACGATGATGGTCGATCCCATATTGAAGCGGCCCATTTCGGCGCCTTTTTCCAGCAGCGGCGGGTTGTCCGGATACTGCCAAGTCCGCGGTGCGCTGATCGACGGCGGCGTCACCACGCCGTGCCATACCGTTTCGATGCTGGATACGAAAATTGCTCCGACCAATACCAACGCCATTGGTCCGGCCTCAGTCTCGAACAGGCAGGCCACGCGTTCGTTGCGGGCGAATAAATTGGGTACGGTCTCGACCGTGGTGTTATTGACGCTGAACAGGCGGCCGGGTATGTGCACCATTTCCGTTAGCGTTCCGCTCAACGGCATGTGCAGGCGATGGTAATCCTTGGGCGACAGGTAGATGGTGGCGAAACTGCCGTTTTCGAAGGCGGCGGCCCGCTCCGCGTCGCCGCCGAGCAATTCCAGGGCCGAATACTCGTGGCCTTTGGCTTGAAAGATACGGCCGCCGTTAATCGAGCCGGCCTGGCTGATTACGCCGTCGGCCGGGCAGGCTATTGCATCCGCCGCGGCCGTGATCGGCCGGGCGCCGTCTTTCAATTCGCGAGTGAAAAATTCATTGAAGTTGGCATAGTGCTCGAGGTCTTGATACTTGGCCTCTTCCAGGTTGACGCCGTATACCCGGCTGATGGTTCGAATGAACAGGTTTTTCCAGGTCTTGTTCCGACAATGGGTCAAAGTGGCCATCCAGCCCGACAACATGTGGTGGGGCAGGGCGTATTGGGGCAGGACGGTGCAAATCTGTTTTAAGCTCATGGTTCGGGATCGGGTGTTTTGCCGCTAAGGAAGTAAGCGAAGGCGATGACTTCGGCAACGGCGACGTAAAGTTGTTGGGGAATTTCCTCGCCCAGCGGAATCTGTGCCAATATCCGCGCCAATTCCGGCTGGTTTTGCAACGGGACGCCGTGTTTTTCGGCGATAGCCAATATTTGCTGAGCGGTAAAGCCTTCGCCTTTGGCGGTGACTTTGGGCGCGTTTTTGCCGTCGTACTTGAGCGCGACGGCAATGTCGGCGTTATAAAAGGTTCTGCCGCTCACGGAGTCTAAGGCAGCTTTACTGGTGCCGGTGCTTGCCAATTCGGGTTGCGGTGCTCGGCGATCACTGTGGTGTAAATACCGCCGCGTACGTTGAATTCGGCACGCAGGCGCATGAAATTGGGCGAAATCGCCGCGACGATATGATCGAGAATTTCGTTGGTGACCGCTTCGTGAAACGCACCGCGTTCGCGGAAGGTCCACATGTAAAGTTTCAGGGACTTCAACTCCACGCAGAGCCGATCCGGTACGTATTCTATGGCCAGTTTGGCGAAATCCGGCTGGCCGGTCATCGGGCACAGGCAGGTGAATTCCGGGATGTCGATACGGATCGTGAAATCACGGGCCGGACGCGGGTTTTCGAAAGTGGTCAAATCTGAGCTGGGTTGGGTGGTCATCGTATTTTTACTCGGGTAATGAAAATTTGCCGCGAACAATCTGCCGCAAAGGCGAAATTTTACCAGCTTAAGAGTCGGGAATATTAATCTTTTGACTCAGCCTGCCGACTGAGTTCGCAGGGCCGATACGCGAGCGTGTTTGGTTTGCTGCGATACCGGTTCGCGTCGGAAAATCCGAAACAAATAGTGAGCAAAGTCTTGGGCTTGGGTTAAAATTCGAAGTGTAGAGCTCTCGGCTCGACGTTGTTTGATCGAAAAATTCAACCATTGGAGGCGACCATGGAGATCAACCCCAGCCATTCCCAACAAAACGTTGCCTTGAATCAAGTGGCGGGTTCGCGTAGAACCGCTCCCGAAGAACTTGCCGAACGGCCTAAACCGACTGAACAAGAGGGCGCGACGCCCAAAAATCAAGCCGTGTCGGGCGACACTCTTGTGCTATCGGAAGAGTCATTGAAGCGATCGCAAGCCGCGGTTGCGCAGCCTAACGGCAACAGTCCGCAAATTGCCAATCGGGAGCAAGCTCAGCAGGTATTAGGCGAACTGATTTCCGGAGTTAATCGGCAGCCGGGACTAGCAATAGCTGCCCAAGGCAACACTTCTGCAGACCGCGTGCGTACGTTGTTAAACTGATTCCCTTGTTGGCGCAACCCGGTATTCGATACCGGGTTGCGCGAGTTGTTTGGGGGATAGCCGGTCGGCTGGGCTGTTGCAGATGCTACTCGCCCAGTTCGTGTAGCGAAATGTCCGAAAAATTGGCTACCCGATTGCGTCCCGCCTGTTTTGCCCTATACAAAGCGGCGTCGGCAGCCTGTAGCAGCGCCGAAAAATTCAAACCGATACTGTCCGAGCCGGCGATGCCGATGCTGATCGTGCTGGTTATGGTTTGGCCTTGCCAATGGGTCGGCCGCGAGGCTTGCATCTGGCGCAGCCTTTCTGCCAGATGGGCGGCTTCTTTTTCGTTGGTGCAGGGCAGAATCAGGCAAAACTCTTCGCCGCCGTAGCGCGCCAGATAATCCTCGCCGCGAATCTGACTCTTGGCGTTTGCTATCAGTTGTTTCAATACTTGGTCTCCGGCTTGGTGACCGTGGGCGTCGTTGATAGTTTTAAAGTAGTCAACGTCCAACATTAGTACGGCCAGGGCCTCTTTGCGCCGCGCGCTTCTCGCCAGCAGTCGCTGGCATTCCAGGTCCAGGCTGCGCCGGTTCCAGGCGCCGGTCAGGGCGTCGATTGCCGCCAAGTTTTCCAGTTCGGCTGCCATCCGGTAGTTCACCATCAAGACAAAGCCGAAGCTCAAGAAAAGCTGGATGATGCTGCCGGCAAAAAACATCAGCGGATTGAGCGGCATCGGATTGAACAGGCCGTAATCCGCAGCCGGCGCGAAAAATATCGATACTGCTCTGGCGACATAAACCAACCCCAGCACGGCGAAAGATGCACCCGTCAGCCAGTGCGCGGTTCTCTGGTAGGATGCCAGCGGAATCAGCAACGAGCGGGCGCAGGCGAAATTGATGACGGCAAAGATCAAGGAATTGGCAGTGGCGCGCCATTGCGTATTGGGTTCGAACAGCGTAAACCAAGTGCTGACGCCAATCACCAAACCGACCGCCAGCATTAGCCAGTGGCACCGGCAGGGCCGGTTTTTGAACGCTTGAATTCCCAAGAACTGCAAAGCGGAGCCGGCCGCCAGAAATGTTGCGCCGGCAACGATATTCCAACCCGGCTGCGGCGTTAACGCCGGATACGCCAGGCCTGCGCCGAAGCTGATAAACAGGCTGGCCATCGACCAGTGGCGGAGTCCCTTAATGCCGCGGGCGTGCAGACTGGCGACCAACAGCAGGATCGAAAGTAAAAAGCTGAGCACGGCAATCATTACCATCATCGTGCGCAGGTCGAGGTTCATCGAATCAATCCATTTTTGGCCGGTTAGTAATGCTTCGGCAGCAACGTTTTAGGGGCGGCGGAAGGATAGTCGAAATTTTCGCACGTGAAGCGGTAAATTCCATAGCCCGATTTGCATTCAGCGCGTAAGCTTCGGCCAGCAACCTAAAATCCATTCCAATCCCCGTCCCATTTCGGGGATAATGCGCCGTTTTGTAGTCGGTCTTGAACGCGCCAACCAGTCATGAAGCTGGAGAAAATCAAACTTTCTGGATTCAAATCCTTCGTCGATCCCACCACGATTCCGATCAACGGCAATCTGACCGCGATCGTCGGCCCCAACGGTTGCGGCAAGTCCAATATCATCGATGCAGTGCGCTGGGTGATGGGCGAGAGCTCGGCCAAGCACTTGCGCGGCGGCAATATGGCCGACGTGATTTTCAATGGTTCGTCCGGCCGCAAACCGGTCAGCGTGGCCTCGGTGGAGTTGGTATTCGACAACAGCGAAGGCAAGGCCGGCGGCGAATACGCCAAATATGCGACGATTTCGATCAAACGCCAAGTCAGCCGCGACGGCCAGTCGCTATTCATGCTCAATGGTTCCAAGTGCCGACGCAAAGACATCACCGATTTGTTTTTGGGGACCGGCCTGGGCTCGCGCAGCTACGCGATTATCGAGCAGGGCACGATTTCGCGGATGGTGGAAGCCAAGCCGGAAGATCTGCGGGTCCACATCGAAGAAGCAGCTGGGGTATCCAAATACAAGGAACGCCGTTCGGAAACCGAAACCCGCATGCGTCACACCCGGGAAAATCTGGAACGCTTGAACGATCTGCGCGACGAGGTGGAAAAGCAGATCAAAAACCTGGCTCGGCAAGCGGAAAAGGCCGAAAAATACACCGAACTGAAAAAACAGGAACGCCGGTTCAAGCAGGAATTGCTGGCGATGCGCTGGCGTAATTTTCAACGTTCCGCGCAACAACTCGAAGCCAAGTTGCAAAGTGTCGCTGAAGAACACAATCGTTTGTTTGTGTTGTTGCGCGATACCGAGAAGGCGATGGAGTTGAAGCGTAGCGAACAAAGAGCTCAGCAGCAGCATCTGGACTCGACCCAAGCTGAATATACCACGCTGGTGGCCGAGGTCAGCCGTCTTGAGCAAACCATCAAGCACAATCAGAAGAGCCACGAAGAGACCTTGATCGAGATCGAGCGCTTGAAGCAACAAGCCGAGCAAGCCCAGGCCGAATGCGAGGAGGATAGGCAGCAACTCGAGGAGATCCGGCAGACGTTATTGGAGGCCGAAGAAACCATGGTGGTGGCCAAGGAGCGCGAGGAGGATTTGTTGGGTATCCAACAGGACGCGCATCTGCAAAAACAGCAATGGCAGCAGCAATGGGAGGCTTTTCTGGCCGAAAACGCCGGTTACCGGGAGCAAGTCGAAGTGCAGCGCACCAAGCTGGTTCAGTTGGAAAATCAGAGCCGGCAGTTGCAGACAAGGCTCGATAAATTGCACAGCGAACGCCACGGTTTGGCCGATACCCAGTTGCAATTGGAATTGGAAACTTTGGATAGCAGCATCGAACTGATCGAGGCTGAGCGCCGGCAGTTGCAGCAGGAGTTGGACGCGTTACTGCAACGTATCGGTCAGTTGCGGCCGGAAATCAAGCAGATTCAGGAACGGTTGCACGCCGATCGCGCCGAACTGCAAAAGGTCAACGGCAAGATCAGTTCGCTGGAATTGTTGCAACAACATGCGATGGGCAAGGATAAGAAAGAGCTCGGTGCTTGGCTGGAGCAAATGGGTTTGGAACAGCAACCGCGCCTGGCGGAATTCCTGGAAGCCGACGAAGGCTGGGAAACGGCGGTCGAAACCGTGTTGGGCAGTTATCTGGAAGCGATCTGTATCGAGAGTGCCGATGCAATTTTGGCCGAGCTGCAAGAGCTGAACAAGCAGTCGCTGGTCGTGTTCGAGACCCATCCGGCGGCCGCAGTTGCATCGAACGGTGCGGATACTCTGGCCGGCAAGGTTCGCAGCCGGTGGCGTCTGGACAGTTTATTGAGTGGAATTTATTGCGCCGAATCCATGCGGCAGGCGCGGCAACTGCCGCTACAGGCGCACGAGTCGGTGGTGCTGCCGGACGGCACTTGGCTGGGCCGCGACTGGATCAAGGTCAGCCGCGGCAGCGATAGCAAGGCCGGCGTGTTGCATAGGGAAAAAGAATTACGCGAGTTGAAATTGCGTCAGGGCGAACTGCAAATGGCAATCGCCGAACAAGAACAGCAATTGGAGCATTGCGAACACGACTTGAAGGTCGCGGAAGGCCATCGCGAGCAATATCAGCAGAAAGAAAAATTGTTGAGTGCCGAGTTTTCGGCAAAAAGCGCCGAATACAGCGCCCAGGCCGCGCGTTTCGAACAACAAAAGCGTCGTCTGGAACAGTTGGACCATGAAGTCGAGGAGATCGGCCAGCATTTAGCCGAGGTGGTCGAGAGCATCTCGGAAGCGGAATTGGCCAAACAGGACGCTGAACAAGCTTTGGGCGATTTGGGCGACCGTAAGACCGAGTTGGAGCGACTCAGTCAGGAATTGCAGGCTAGGCAGCAGAACACCGACGCTTCGGTCGATGAAGCTCGCCGGCATTTGCATCGTTTGCATGCCCAGATCGAGTCGTTGAAATCGTCGGAGATTCTGACCGCCAAGCAGATCGAGCGCCTGCAAGTGCAACACCAGCAAGCGGCCGACCGCATCGTCGAGTTGGAAAACAAATTGCAATATGCGTTGGCGCCGTTGGACGAGGAGCGTATGCAGTTGGAAGAGTTGTTGGAAAAAAAACAACAATTCGAGGACGGCCTGCGCGCCGAGCGCCAAGCGCAACAGGCTAGCGAACAATCCGTCAGCCAGTTGGCCGAACAATATTCGCAAACTCAGCGCGCGTTGGAGAAGCAAAAGGAAGCTTTGGACCAAATTCGTTTCGAACAGCAGGACAGTAAAGTTAGGCAACAAACCGTGGCCGAACAATTGGCTGAAGTGGATGCCGATCCGGAGGTGATACTGGCCAACTTGCGCGAGGGCGCCAGCGAGAGTCAATGGAAGAGCGAGGTCGACGATCTGGCCGAACAAATCGAACGCTTGGGCTCGATCAACTTGACGGCGATCGAGGAATACAAAACCCAGTCGGAGCGGATGAAGTTCCTGAATGAGCAGCACGATGATCTGGTCGACGCGCTGAACACCCTGGATCAAGCGATCAGCAAGATCGACCGCGAGAGTCGGCAACGCTTCAAGGAAACCTTCGACAAGATCAATAACGGGCTGAAAGAAAAGTTTCCGCGCTTGTTCGGCGGCGGCCAAGCCTATCTGGAATTGACCGAAGACGATTTGCTGGAAGCCGGTGTCAACATCATTGCCCGGCCGCCCGGGAAACGGAACAGTTCTATCCATTTGCTGTCCGGCGGCGAAAAAGCGTTGACTGCGGTGGCTTTGGTTTTCTCCATTTTCGAACTGAATCCGGCGCCGTTTTGCTTGTTGGATGAAGTCGACGCGCCGCTCGATGACGCCAATGTCGTGCGGTTTTCGAAGATGGTGGAAGACATGTCGGCAACCGTCCAATTTTTGTACATTTCACACAACAAAGTCACAATGGAAATTGCAAAACATCTGGCAGGTGTTACCATGAAGGAGCCTGGGGTATCCCGAATGGTGGCGGTGGATATTGATGAAGCGGTAAGCATGGCGGAAAACTGATGGATAAAGAATTATTAAGAGTCGTGATTATTTTGATCGGCGTGCTGGTGATGATCGGCATGGTGTTGTGGCATTTCGTCAAATCGTTGCGTTACAAACGCGCCGCCGACGATTACTACGACGACGACTCTTACGACGACAGAACCGTGGACGAATTTGCAGTCGAGGACGATGAAGATGGCCTCGGCGTGTTTGACATCGGCGACGATTTGGTTGATGGAGATGCGCTGTTAGACGACAAGGCCATCAAGCCGTCGCCAAAAGCTGCGGTTGCCGCCCGGCGCGAGCAGGAGAAACCTGCCGTTGCTCCCGTTCCGCCGGCCAGCCGCAACCACTTGCCGATTTTAATCGAGTTCAGCATCGTCGCCCGGGCCGATCAGGGTTTTAACGGCGAAGACTTATTCGACGCTTTCGAACGGGTCGGATTGCGTTACGGCAGCGTCAGAGTGTTCGAGCGGGTGGATGCGAACCGGATGGTGGACTTTGCCGTGGCCAGTATGGTCGATCCTGGTACCTTTCCCGATACCGGTTTGGACGAGTTCTATTGCCCGGGTATCGTATTTTTTATGCAGCCGCGCGAAGTCGATAACCCGTTGGCTGTGTTCGACGACTTCATGGAAACCATAGACACCCTGGCCGAAGAATTGGACGGTGTGGTCTGGGATAACCAACGGCAACCCTTGACCGCCGAAACCGTTGCCCAATTCCGGGAAATATTGGCCACGGCTTAAACCCGCCATCCGGCGGCAGGGCCGCCGCCGCAACGTCATTGCAACCCAACGTATTATCAAGAAACTAAGTGGATCAAAAACATATCAGAAATTTCTCCATCATCGCCCATATCGACCACGGGAAATCGACATTGGCGGACCGGTTCATACAAATTTGCGGCGGACTCAGCGACCGGGAGATGGAAGCTCAGGTTCTGGATTCGATGGACCTGGAGCGGGAGCGTGGCATTACCATCAAGGCGCAAAGCGTTACCCTCGACTACAAAGCCGGCGACGGCGAAACCTACCAATTGAATTTCATCGACACTCCGGGCCATGTCGACTTTTCCTACGAAGTGTCGCGTTCCTTGGCTGCCTGTGAAGGCGCCTTGCTGGTTGTCGATGCCGCTCAGGGGGTAGAGGCGCAGAGCGTGGCCAACTGCTACACCGCGATCGAGCAGGGCCTCGAAGTGGTGCCGGTATTGAACAAGATCGATTTGCCGTCCGCCGAGCCGGAACGGGTGATGGCCGAGATCGAAGATGTGATCGGTATTCCAGCCGACGATGCCTGCCAGATCAGCGCCAAGACCGGCCTGAATGTGGAGTCGGTGCTGGAGCAACTGATCCAAAAAATTCCGCCGCCAAGCGGTAATGCGGACGGGCCGTTGCAGGCCTTGATCATCGATTCCTGGTTCGACAATTACCTCGGCGTGGTGTCGTTGGTGCGTATCGTCAACGGCTCGTTGAAACGCAAACAAAAGATCACCGTGATGTCGACCGGCAAGTCTTATCCGGTCGACAAGTTGGGCGTGTTCACGCCTAAACAACTGGAAAAGCAAGAGCTGGCAACGGGTGAGGTCGGTTTTATCGTCGCCGGTATCAAGGACATTTTCGGTGCGCCGGTCGGCGATACCATTACTGCGACCGACAACCCGGCTGCAGAGGTGTTGCCCGGTTTCGAAAAGGTACAGCCGCGGGTGTTCGCGGGCTTGTATCCGGTCAGCTCCGATGATTTCGGCGCAATGCGCGAAGCTTTGGACAAACTACGGCTAAACGATTCGGCGTTGAATTACGAGGCCGAGACCTCGCAGGCGCTTGGTTTCGGCTTTCGTTGCGGCTTTCTCGGCATGTTGCACATGGAAATCGTGCAGGAAAGACTGGAGCGCGAATACAACATCGATCTGATTACCACCGCGCCGACCGTAGTCTACGAAGTCGAGACCCACAACGGCGAAGTGGTGATGGTGGATAATCCGGCGAAATTGCCGGATCCCGGTACCATCGAAGAGATTCGCGAGCCCATCATTTTGGCCAACATTCTGGTGCCGCAAACCTATTTGGGTAGCGTGATCAATCTATGCGTCGAAAAACGCGGTAACCAAAAGAACATGCAATACGTCGGAGGCCAGGTTTCGTTGAATTACGAATTGCCGATGAGCGAGGTAGTGTTGGATTTCTTCGACCGGTTGAAGTCGGTCAGCCGGGGTTATGCCTCGTTCGATTACGAATTTCTCCGTTTCGATCCGGCGCCGTTGGTGAAACTGGATGTATTGATCAACAGCGATAAGGTCGACGCGTTGTCGATTATCGTCCACCGCGACCAGGCGCAAAACCGCGGCCGCGATTTGGTCGAGAAAATGAAAGATTTGATTCCGCGACAAATGTACGAAGTGGCGATCCAAGCCGCGATTGGCTCTAAAATTATTGCTCGCTCCACGGTCAAGGCCATGCGCAAGAACGTAACGGCCAAATGCTACGGAGGCGATATCACGCGTAAGAAAAAGCTGTTGGAAAAGCAGAAGGCCGGTAAGAAACGGATGAAGCAGGTCGGCAGTATCGAGATTCCGCAGGAAGCGTTTCTAGCGGTGTTGCAAGTCAATAAAGAGTAACGGCAATAGTTTATGGATTACGATTTTTCATTTTTTTTGGTCGCCGCCACCTTCGTCACCGGTATCGTTTGGGGAGGCTATAGCCTGTACCTGAAACGTGCCGGTTTGCCTTACCCGACCGAGAAAGAACCGGTGCTGGTCGAATACGCCCGCTCATTTTTTCCGGTGGTATTGATCGTGCTATTACTACGTTCGTTTTTGGTCGAGCCGTTCCGGATCCCGTCCGGATCGATGATGCCGACTTTACTGGTCGGCGATTTCATCTTGGTAAACAAATTCAGCTACGGCATCCGCCTGCCGGTGTTGAATACCAAAGTCGTCGAAATGGGTGAGCCTAAACGCGGCGACATCGTCGTATTCCGTTATCCGAAGCAACCGGAAGTCGATTACATCAAACGCGTGATTGGTTTGCCGGGCGACAGAATCGCTTATTTCGACAAAAAACTGTACGTCAACGGCGCCCCGGTCAAGCAGGTATCCCTCGGTCGCTATCAAGGTGTCGGCCAAGGCGCTAACATGACCGGTGCCGAGCGTTTGGAAGAAGATTTGGCCGGCGTGCAGCATTCCATCCTGGTTGCGCCGGGAGCTTCATCGGTCGAAGACGTATTTGTGGTGCCGCCCGGCCATTATTTCATGATGGGCGACAACCGCGACAATAGTAACGACAGCCGTTATTGGGGATACGTACCCGAAGCCAATCTGGTCGGTAAAGCGTTCTTTATCTGGATGAATTGGGACTGGCAAAACAACGGCATCGATTTTGGCCGTCTGGGTACGGTGTTACAGTAATCCAGTGTTGCCGGGTGTTCGGCGTGCGTTTAGACAGCGACGATATGCGCCGGTTGATTAAGATTTTAGGAGGGACGGTATGCGTTCTTTACCCCGCACACAACAAGGGCTGACCTTTTTGTCGATCGCATTCATTTTGGCATTGATCGGTTTCTTTACGCTGTTGATTCTGAAGATTGCGCCGATTTATATCAACCACAGCCGCGTGGTCAACGCGATCAAAGCGGTGGAAAACACCACCGATATCGTGACCAAGTCCAAATCCGAGATCAAGACCAGTCTGGAAAAGCGATTCGATATGAACTACGTCGAACACGTTACGCCCGAAGACGTCACCATCGTGGCGCAGCCCGGTTACGTCAGGGTGGAAGTCGACTACGAGCGGGTCGAGCGTATTTTCGGAAATCTGAGCGTGCTGGTTGAATTCCACGAAGGATTCGAAGCCGGCAACAAGTGATAAAAAATCCCGAAATTCTCTCTGCAAAACTGGGGTTGGCGTTTAACGATCCGCAGTTGTTCAGCATGGCATTGACCCACCGCAGTGTCGGTTCTCGCAATAACGAGCGTTTGGAATATCTGGGCGATTCGGTACTCGGCTTCGTCATCGCCGAGCAATTGTACGAGTTGTTTCCCGATGCCGGCGAAGGGGTGCTGAGCCGTTTACGGGCCAGTCTGGTGAACCAAAGTTCGCTGGCAGAACTGGCCAGACAGCATAACCTCGGCGATTATCTGATCCTGGGGTCCGGCGAGTTGAAGAGCGGCGGATTCCGCCGCGATTCGATTTTGTCGGATGCGCTGGAGGCCATCATGGGCGCGTTGCTTAGAGACCAGGGTATCGATGTTTGTCGGCAATGGATTCTGCGCCTATTTGCCGATAAGTTGGCGGCGCTTAAAGTCGACGATTGGAACAAGGATCCGAAAACTCGGCTGCAGGAATTGATGCAGGCTAGCCGAAAACCATTGCCGGTTTATGAGTTGGTCGGCATGTCCGGCGCCGATCATGCGCAGACTTTCGAAGTGAAATGCAGTGTGGCGGTTACTTCCGAAACCTGTAACGGCGTCGGAATCTCCCGCAAAAAGGCCGAACAGGCCGCTGCGGAAAATATGTTGAACCTTTTGCAAACCAAAGCTAAATGAACTGCGGATACGTCGCTTTGATCGGTAGGCCCAATGTCGGTAAATCGACGTTGATGAACCACTTGCTCGGGCAAAAGCTCAGCATCACTTCCCGTAAGCCGCAAACCACTCGGCATCGCATTCTCGGCATCAAAACCACGGAAGCCGGACAGGCGATTTTCATGGATACGCCGGGCATGCATCAGGACGAAAAAAAGGTCTTGAATCGTTACCTGAACAAGACCGCCGATAGCACTTTGCTGGGTGTCGATGTCGTGGTCTGGTTATTGGACGGCTTGTATTGGCACGAATACGACGAGAAAATTTTCAAGAAGTTGGAGCGGGCCGGGTTGCCGGTGATTCTGGTGGTCAACAAGGTCGATAAGCTCAAGGACAAGGACGCCGTGCTGCGGTTTTTCGCCGAGGCCCAAGCCAAGTATCCGTTTCAACACATTCTGCCGGTGTCAGCCTTGAGGAATACCAATCTGGATGTGCTGGAGCAGCAGATCATGGCCTTATTGCCCGAGGCCGAGCCGATTTACCCGGAGGACCAAATCACCGATCGGCCGGAGCGGTTTTTTGCCGCGGAAATCATTCGCGAAAAATTGACCCGGCGCCTGGGCGACGAGTTGCCTTACGCATTGACCGTCGAAATCGAGCGCTACGAAGAATATCCGGAATTATGCAAAATTTACGCGGCGATTTTGGTCGAGCGCGACAGCCAGAAAAGCATCGTCATCGGCAAACAAGGCGAGATGCTGAAAAAGGTTGGCAGCGAGGCCAGGGTCGATATCGAAAAATTGATCGGCCAAAAAGTTTATTTGCAGTTATGGGTCAAGGTTAAGAAGGGCTGGTCGGACAACGAGCGGGCCTTGCAGAGTTTGGGTTTTACCGACTTCGGCGATTGATGGATGGCGGTGCGGTCCACTTGCAGCCGGCGTTCGTCTTGCAACATCGGCCCTATCGGGAAACCAGTCTGCTGCTAGACGTATTCACCCGCGATTTCGGGCTGGTCTCGATTTTGGCCAAAGGTGTCAGAAAACCCAAGTCGAAGACGGCCGGCTTACTGCTGCCATTTTCGGCATTAAAGCTGTCTTATGTCGGCAAACACGAACTGAAAGTCCTGGCCGATGCCGAATATGTCGACAGTTATCCCTTGCAAAGCTTGGCTTTGTATTGCGGATTTTATGTCAACGAATTGGTTGGTATCTTTGTGCATAAAGCCGATCCCCAGCCTGGCATTTTTGCACTTTACATTCGTTGCCTGCGCGAACTATGTGAGGCACAGAATATCGAGCAAAGCTTGCGTTATTTCGAGCTGGATTTGCTGAGTGAGTCCGGCTATGCCGCCGATTTGGCGTATGACGTCAAAGGGGAGCCGATTCAGGCAGGCCTGCGCTACAACTTTGTCGCAGATTTCGGCATGGAGCAAGCGGTCGGCGGCGCGGTCGGCGGCGACACGCTGGCGATGCTGGCCGGCAGGGCGGCGTTGCCGGCTGCGGCGTTAGCCGAAGCCAAGACCCTGCTCAGGAAAATGCTGGATGTTCATCTGCAAGGGCGGCATCTGAGCAGTCGCGCCGTACTGGCCAAAATAATCAAACATTTATAACCGAATGGTTTTCGCGGATTTTTTCCCCGGATTTGAGAGTACATGACAAAACAACCTATATTGCTGGGCGTCAATATCGATCACGTCGCGACACTGCGGCAAGCCAGAGGTACCCGTTACCCGGAGCCGCTGCAGGCCGCTCTGCTGGTTGAGCAGGCCGGTGCCGACGGCATCACGGCACATTTGCGCGAGGATAGGCGGCATATTCAGGACCGGGATATCCGGCTGTTGAAGGAGATGTTGCACACCCGCTTGAATCTGGAAATGGCGGTCACCGCGCCGATGCTGGCCATCGCTTGCGAAGTGCGGCCGCAGGCTTGCTGTCTGGTGCCAGAGCGCCGCGAGGAATTGACGACCGAGGGCGGCTTGGACGTAGCCGGCGCTGCCGGCAGAATGAAAGAGGCTTGCCGACAGTTGGCTGAAGCCGGCATCGAAGTTTCGTTGTTCATCGATCCTGATTTTCGCCAAATCGACGCTGCGCTGGCTGCCGGTGCTCCGGTAGTAGAATTACATACCGGCCGCTATGCCGATGCCGAAAACTACGAGGAGCGCGATCGGGAACTGCAGCGGATTCGCGATGCGGCGGCATACGCCCATGCCGCCGGCCTGCAGGTCAATGCCGGGCATGGTTTAAATCTGCACAACGTCGAAGCGATTTGCCGGATCGATTCTATCGTCGAACTGAATATCGGCCACGCCTTGATCGCCCAGGCTTTGTTTTGCGGTTTGGAACAAGCGGTAAGGGATATGAAGCGGGTGATGCGAGAGGCGCGTTTGCACGGTTAGAGCTATGCTGGCGGAACTCGAGTTTTACCAATTGACCTCGATCGGTAACCGCGAGGTCAATCAGGATTGTATGGCGCATCGGGTATGTAACGAATATGCCTTGTTCGTGGTTGCCGACGGTTTGGGCGGGCACCATGGCGGGGAGAAAGCGTCGCAATATTTTTGCCGTTGTTTGATTGCGTTTGCGGACAAATACCGCGCTCCTATACAGAGCCGCGGTGTGCCGGCCGTGCAGGACTGGATTACCGAAGCGGTCGCCGGCATGCGTGAGCTGTTTGCCGGCGATCCCGTGGCGCTCAATGCGCACACCACTTGTGCGGTACTGTATCTGGACGCGGAGCAGGCCATCACCGCACACTGCGGCGATTCGCGAATTTACCGGCTGAACGCCGAACGGGTATTGTGGCGGACCAAAGACCATTCGCTACTGCAGCAATTGTTAGACGAAGGCAAGATCAGCGAATGGGAAATGGGCGTGCATCCCGATCAGCATAAATTGACCCGGAGTATTAACGCCTTATATCCGCCGGTTGTCGATATCGTCAGTTGCCCGCCGATAAAAAGCGGCGAGACATTTATTTTATGCAGCGACGGTTTTTGGGAATTTGTCAAAGAGCCGGAATTGCTACAATTATCGCAGCCGGCCAGCGCCAAACCGGAGTTGCAGAAAATGGCGAAAATGGCCGTGCTGCGGGCTCAGGGCAAAAGCGATAATGTTACCGTGCAATGGGTGCGCAAGCGTTAATCCGACGGACTGGAAGATTTGCCTCGGCCGTTTTTGCCGCGCATAAAAAAGGCCGCTGTTTGCGGCCTTGGTTTGTTAGTGGGTGGCTAAACCATGCTTCTGAATCCGATACAGTAGCGTATCTCGCGATATACCCAGCAATCTGGCTGATTTGCTTCGGTTGCCTTTTGTTCGCGCCAGGGCTTGTAAAATCATATCCGCTTCCAATGCATCCAATTGCAAGCCAAGTTCCGGTAATGTGAATTCGGGGTTCGGTGCCACTGTGCCGCGGTTAAACTCGTGCGGCAGGTTTTCCGGCTCGATGACTTTGCCGGACAGCAGGATACTGAGTCTTTCGCAGAGGTTGCGCAATTCGCGGACGTTGCCGGGCCATTTGTAGTTGCGCAGCGTTTTCAGGGCTTGTCTGCTAAAGGTCGGCGGTTCTAACGAATGCATTGCGGCAAAATGGGCAAAGAAATGCTTGGCAAGTTCTTCGATGTCTTCGCTGCGCTGGTGTAAGGACGGGATTTCCAACGGAACCACATTCAGGCGGAAATATAAGTCTTGGCGGAATTCGCCGTTTTCGATTAATTTAGTCAAATCGGCGTTGGATGCGGCGATGACGCGCACGTTCACCGTGTAGGGCTTGGTGCCGCCTACGGGCAGGCATTCGCCGGATTCCAGAAAACGCAATAGTTTGGACTGAATGCTGATCGGCAAGGAGTTGATTTCGTCCAGAAACAGCGTGCCGCCGTCCGCGGCCTGGAACAAACCTTGTTTGTCGGAAATTGCGCCAGTAAATGCGCCTTTTTTGTGGCCGAAAATTTCCGACTCGACCAAGCCCTCGGGCAGGGCGGCGCAGTTCAAGGTAACAAAGGGCTTGTTAGCGCGCGGGCTGTCTTTTTGTATCGCCGTGGCAAGCACCTCTTTTCCTGTCCCGGTTTCGCCTTTGATCAACACAGTAACGTCGGTCGCTGCGACGATACGGGCGCTACGGATTAAAGCTTCTATGGCTGGAGATTGTCCAATAATCGAATTGAAGTTATCCACCTGTAAAACCTCTCAATACGTCATAATGTGTTCAACGCGCATCGGGTTTAGCCAAGGAAAGGCTGCCAATAATGCGAAAATGATAAACAAGGCTCCGACCGCATGCTTGAATTGGCGGAGTCTGGAAAGCCGAGTCAGAAACGAGGTCATTATACCGATTCCCATCACGGCTGGTAAAGTACCTAACCCGAAAGCCAGCATGGTCATTGCGCTGTGGACTATCCCTTCGGCGGTTGCCGCCAGCGCCAGCGCGGTATAGATTAGCCCGCACGGCAGCCAGCCCCAAACCATACCGAACAATAACGCCTGAGTGCGGTTCTTTACCGGAATCAGGCGTCTGCCCAGGGGTTCAATGCATTTCCAAAAACGCGAGCCCATTTTTTCGATGTAAGCAAAGCGCGGGAACCAGCCACCGAGGTAGAGTCCGGCGCCGGCCATTACGACGGCGGATAAAATTTGCAGCAAACGGTGCGCCTGGCCTTGGCTGAACGGCATGCTCAAAAATACTTGTAAGGTCCCGACCAGCGCACCGGCGAGGGCGTAGCTGAAAATCCGCCCTAGGTTGTAATTCAGTACGATTTCGAACAGGCGCCGTTTGTCGTTGCGCAGTTCCGGTTTCAGGCTGTATGTTAGCGTGCCGATGATGGAGCCGCACATGCCGATGCAATGTAGGCTGCTGAGCAAGCCCATCACGAATGCGGCAAGATACGATGCGTTGAAATCGAGATAAACGTGCATATGCGGTACGAAGCGGCGCCGATCGGTGGTGAAAGTGGGGAAAGATTATAGCCGGTTTCCCGTGCACTCTCGATGCCGGTGTACGCAACCTTCGTCACGGCACGTCCTCCAGGTTGTTGGCGCAAACCCGATTGCGCCCCTGCTTTTTGGCTTGATACAACGCGTCGTCTGCGGCTTTTAACAAGACGGTGGACTGGTCGTGGGCATGGGCCCGTAAACTGGCAATGCCAGCTGAAATGGTGACGAATGCGGTGGGATTGTTTTTAACGTGGCGGATTTTCAAGGCCTCGACGGCCTCGCGGTATTGTTCGGCGCGTAGCATTGCGCCGATGCTGTCGGTGTTGGGCAACAAGATTGCGAACTCTTCGCCGCCGAGCCGAGCCACCAAGTCTTCGGGGCGGTGAGTCATGCTTTGTAAGGCGCCTGCCACGTTTTTCAAACATTCGTCTCCCATCGGGTGGCCGTAATAATCGTTATATTGTTTGAACGAATCGATGTCGGCGATCATCAACGAAAGGGGCATGCCGGTGCGTTTGGATTGGTTCCATTGCCGTTCCAGGGCCGCATCGAACGCGCGGCGGTTGGGAATCTCGGTCAAACCGTCCAGCGACGCCAATTTTTCCAGCAAATCGGATTTGGCTTTCAGCTGAATTTGGGTTCTGACCCTGGCCAGAACCACCGACGGGGAAAAGGGTTTAGTAATGTAATCGTTGCCGCCGATGCGGAAGCCGTGCACTTCGTCTTCTTCGGAATGTTTGGCGGTCAGGAAAATGATCGGTATGTTGCGGGTTTTATCCAACGCTTTGAGTTGTAGGCAAGTCTGGTAGCCATCGGTACCGTCCATCACGATATCGAGCAGGATCAGGTCCGGCTGCTGGTTGGCGGCAATTTGCAAAGCCAATTCGCTGTTCACGGCTACTTTGACCTGGTAGTAAGGTTCCAATATGTTTTTGATTAAATCCAGATTTTCCGGACTGTCATCCACTGCCAGGATGGTATGAGTCTTCGGATTTTCCATTTCTTTATATTCCTGAGTCCAATAAACGGTTCAGCGCCTGGGCGGCTTCCACGAATTGGTAGTTGCCAATTTGTTTTTTTACCGGCACCAACGCTTCCAACAGTTTTGCGTCTTCGATGGAAGCAACGATTTGATCCATCTGCCGGTCCGCGTCGGAGTCGAAGAGCTGTAATTTGTTGACCAGTAAAGCCAGTTGCTGCCGTACTTCCAGCGGCGACAAGCGGACATTGGGTTCCAGTTCCGCGGTGGCCGGCAATGCGCTGTTGATGCCGCGAATCACTTTAGCCATTTCCAATGCCGTTGCGGCGATATTACTCTCGATTGTCGCCAGATTCGCGCGCTCGGATTGGCTGGTTGACAAGCACTCCTCGAGCCTTAGCAAATGGCTTTGCAACTGTAGCGCGCCGAGTGAGCCGACCAGCCCTTTTAAAGTATGGACCAATTGGTAAACTTTATCGAAATTGTTACCGGCCAGGGCCTGATTAATCTCGTTCATCGTATCGGCGTGGTTTTCGGCAAATTTTTGCAGGATTTTGCGGTATACCTTGCGATTTCCGGCCGTGTGCTGCAAACCGACCATGCTATCGATGCCGTAAAGGTAAGGAATATGGCTGCTGGTCGCCTCTGGCGTGGGAACGCTCGGATGGGTCCGGCTCCGCGGCGTAATCCACTTGACCAGCGCCGCGTAGAGGGTTTCCGGCAAAATCGGTTTGCTAACAAAATCATCCATATCCGCCTGCAGGCATTTGTTCCGGTCGTTCCGCATTGCATTCGCCGTCATCGCGATGACTGGCAAGGTCTGGCAGCCCGGAATCGATCTCAAGTGTTGCGTGGTTTGATAGCCGTCCATCACGGGCATTTGTACGTCCATCAATACGCAGTCGAATAGGGTTGTGTGCAGTTTTTGCAGCGCGATTTCGCCGTTTTCGGCGACTTCGACCTCGATACCGGCCTGGTTGAGTAACTCGATTGCCACGATCCGGTTTACCTCGTTATCCTCGACCAGCAGCACCCGCGCTCCGGCGATCGCATGTAGTTTGTCGGCATCCAGCGAGTTTTTCCGCAGGTATTGAGCTTGCCAAATCGAGGCCATATTGCTAATTCCCAATTTGACGCTGAAGGTGAAGGTCGAGCCGACGTTTTCCCGGCTCGATACGCTGATGGTACCCCCCATTTGTTCGACCAACTGTTTCGATATGATCAGGCCGAGCCCGGTGCCGCCGTAATTGCGGGTGACGCTACTGTCGCCCTGACTGAATGCCTGAAACAGTTTAGCTTGCATTTCGGCGTTCATGCCAATGCCGGTATCGCTGATGCTGAATTGCATGCAGGTCTGTTGGGCCGAGCGACTCAATTCGCTGAGCGTGACTTTGATTTCGCCATGTTCGGTGAACTTGATGGCGTTACCGATCAAATTGATGAAAATTTGCCGTAAACGTTGCGGGTCGCCGACGACCGCCAGGCGGGTCTGGTCTGCCGGCGGACGGATCAACGCCAGGCCTTTGCGGGCGCTGAGTTCGGACATCGTGGAGAAAACATTGTCCAACATTTCCTCGAGCACGAACGGGATGGATTCCAATTGCATTTTCCCGGCTTCCATTTTCGAGAAATCCAGAATATCGTCGATGATGGTCATCAGCGAGCGCGATGCGGTTTCGACCCGTTCCAGGTAGTCGCGTTGCTTGGCGGTGATGCCGGTATTCAGGCATAGTTCCACCAAGCCGATAATCGCATTCATCGGCGTGCGGATTTCGTGGCTCATATTGGCCAGAAATTCGGATTTGACCCGGTTGGCTTGTTCAGCTTGTTGTTTGGCTTCCAATAAACGTTGTTCGGCCTGCAGCCGGTCGGTAATATCTTGCATCGTACCTTGCACGCCTACGATTATATTGTCGGCATCGCGCAAGGCTTTGCCGCGCTGGTGCACATGGCGGATTTCCTTGTTGCTTAACACAATCCGGTGGCGAAAGTCGATAATGCCGCCGCGGGCGGCGTTCTGCATCGCCGATTTGAAAAAGGCCTGGTCTTCCGGATGGACTAATCGGCTCACAATTGCCGAAAAATCCGGGGAAAAATCCTGTTTGTTGGTCGCGGTGATGCGGTACATTTCGTCCGACCAACTGAAATGGTCGTCCGCCAAGCGCCAGTGCCAATCGCCGATATGCGATATGCTTTGGGCATCCAGCAAGCGTTGCTTTTGGTCCTGCAAGGCGTCGATAGCGCGGCTGCGCGCTAATTCCGCACTGATTTGCAGCGCGAGCAGTTTCAAAATGTCCGCGGCGAATGTAGCGTCCGGAATCGGTTTGCAATAGGAAACGGCGATGTAGCCGAAGCTGGTTTGCTGCTTGTCCTGCAGTGGGATGCCGAGATAGCCTTCAATGTTCAAGGTTTGCAGCCATTGCGCATTCGGGAAGCGTTGGCCGACGCCGCTTTCGAAGCAGCAGATCCGACCTTCCGCGACGATACGGCAAGGCGAGTCGAGCAGGTTGAATTCCTGGTTCGGCACGATTTTGCCGTGCGCGCATAAGCACAGGCTACGCGCGCGACCGTTATCCAATATTTCCGCGACCAGTGCGTAATCGGCGCCCAATGTTTCGAGAGTCAGTAGGGTCAAATTATCCAGCAACGATTCGGCGTTCTGCGGCAAGGCGCTGGAAATGATGTTTCTGATTGCCCGGTTTTGTTGGCGTTGCTGGGTGATGTCGCTGACCAATCCCTGGTAATCGGTAATGCGGCCTTGTTCGTTGCGGACGATCATCTTGCGGTCTTGTACCCACTTGATGTTGCCGCCGTGGGTAACGATGCGGTAGGGTTGATGCACTATTTCCCGGCATTCGGGCATTTCGCTGCCGGCTTCGATTTCTCGTAGGAAAGCGGCCAAATCGTCGGGATGGATCAAGTTTGCGTAAAACACACCGCCGTTGACTAGTTGTTCCGCGCTGTAGCCTAGTAACTGGCGGGCGTTCTCAGTGGCGAACTCGACGGGCAGCCCTTCGGAGTTATTCCATTTCAGTACTACCGCGCCGCTACGGCTGATGATCTGATAAGCAGCTTGTAAGTTGTTCTCGGATTGTTTACGTTGGCTGATATCTTGATGTGTGCCGCATAAGCGCGTAGGGCGGCCACTTACCGGATCGTACGCGACTACGGCGCCGGAGCCCTGAATCCAGACCCAGTGGCCGAGTTTGTGTCGCATCCGGAACTCGACGACGTAGGGGCGGCGGGATGCGATGTGCTTGTCGACTGTCGCCCGTACCCGTTCCCGGTCGTCGGGGTGCAAACGCTCTGACCAATCGCTGACGTAATTGTCCAGTTCGTCCTGGTTCAGACCGAGCATGTCCAGCCAGCGTTGATTGACCAAATGCTTGCCGGTTGGGTATTCCCAGTCCCAATAGCCGAGTTGGGCGCCGTCGATGGCCAGCGTCAACTGTTCTTCGATCCGTTTGCGCGGGGTAACGTCGACATGGAATTCGATCATTTCGCTATTGTTGCGCGAACTCAGTCGCTGTAACGAGATTTCCCGCCAATTATCGCTCGGGAAGGCGAAGTCGGCGCCGGCCATGGCTTTTCCGGCTTTGATGTGTTGGCACAAACGGCATTCGGCTTCGTCGAATTGGGGCGGGTGAAACCAAACGTGTACCGGTTGATTCAGCAGTTGTGCGGCGCTGCTGCCGGTCACCAATTCGGCCGCTCGGTTTACGCCCCGGATCCGGCAGGCATTGTCGACTACTACCACCGCGTGCTCAAGCGCATCGTAATTGCGGCGTATTCGAGAGGCCAACGAGGCATCGCGCGGCGGACGTAGCAATAAGCTGCCGAATACCAACAGCGCGGTAACTCCTGGTAACAACAAACCGAGCAGATCGGATATCGCGCTGCGGCTGCTGACGTGCTGGAACAAGGTGACCGCAACATCGCAGAGCAATAACAGGCAGGCGCCGATCAACGCCAGGCGCGGAATTTGCTCGGAAGGTTCGGAGGCGTTGTCGGTCATGGCGGGTGGGGTCGGGAGTAAACCGTTCTCGGAACGAAAATCTTAGACTGCCGCCATGCAAATGTGAATTTTGCCGAAGTGGAATTTGCCGGCGAGACTAGCAAATCGGGATTTTATAGGCTGCCCCCGCTTGCTCCATGACCAGTTTCGGCACCAGATACCCGGGCAAGTGCCGTTGCAGGTGTTGGTGCAATGCGCGGGCTTTCGCTTCGCTGACTTCGAAATGGCCGACGCCGCTGGCGCGGTCCAGCAGATGCAGGTAGTAGGGCAGTATGTTAAAGCTGAATAGGCGCTCGCTAAGCTCGCAGAGCCGTTCGCCGTCATCGTTGATTCCCTTTAACAACACGCTTTGGTTTAACAGCGTGACGCCGCAGTGCCTGAGTTCGCTACAGATGTGTTTGACCGAATCGCTGAGTTCTTGCGCATGGTTGGCATGTAAAACCATGACAAGCTGTGCCGACAACTTGGAAAAAGCCTTCAGCAATTCGCCGGTTATGCGTTGCGGCAGCACGACCGGGGTGCGGGTGTGGATACGGATGCGCTTGATGTGACTGATTTCGGCGAAGCGGCGCATAAGTTGTTCGAGTTTGGTATCGCTGAGCAGCAACGGATCGCCGCCGCTCAGAATGACTTCGCTAATTTCCTGGCGTTGCTCGACGTAAGCCACTGCGCTGTCGACTTTTTGACCGGACAATTGCAGTTCGGCGTACGGAAAATTTCTGCGAAAACAGTAGCGGCAGTGCACCGCGCAGGCGCCGGTTGCGATCAACAGAATCCGGCCGTGGTACTTATGAATCACCCCGGTTTGGGCCACCGCTTGCAAATCGCCGACCGGGTCGTCGTTATAGCCGGGGTAATCGTTTAATTCGGCCAGATCCGGCAATACTTGGCGTAGCAGTGGGTCATCCGGGTTGCCGGCTTGCATTCGTGCCGCAAAATCGCGCGGAACCCGTAACGGAAATGCGCTGGCATGCTCGGGTAAATTCAAATCGGCGGGTGAAAGTTGCAGGTAGGCGCACAAGTCGGCAACGCTGTCGAATGCATCGGCAAGCGCCTGTTGCCATGTGGCGGATGGGGTGTTCAAAGTTGCTCCGGTTTCCGAATAAAAATCTTATCCATTATAATCGTCGGCTTATTGTTTGTTTCACGAGGAAAAAATGGCGACTTTTAGCACCAACGAGTTCAAGGGCGGTTTGAAGATCATGCTGGATAACGACCCTTGCGCGATTATCGAGAACGAGTTCGTTAAGCCGGGCAAAGGCCAAGCTTTCAACCGGGTCAAGATCCGCAATCTGAAAACCGGCCGGGTAATCGAGCGCACTTTCAAATCCGGCGATACCGTGGAAGGTGCCGATGTTGTCGATAAGGAAATGCAATACCTCTATAGCGACGGCGAATTCTGGCATTTCATGGTGCCGGACACCTTCGAACAATACCAAGCCGATAAAAACGCCGTATCCGAAGCCATCAAATGGTTGAAAGAGCAGGATATCTGCACGATGACCCTGTGGAACGATTCGCCGCTGTCGGTGACTCCGCCCAACTTCGTCGAACTCTCGATCACCGAAACCGATCCCGGCTTGAAGGGCGATACCTCCGGCGGCGGCGGCAAGCCGGCGACACTGGAAACCGGCGCTGTGGTGCGGGTGCCGCTGTTCGTGCAAACCGGGGAGGTAATCAAAGTCGATACCCGTACCGGCGAGTACGTCTCCCGCGTCAAAGAATAGTGGTTGCCGCCTGGCGGCCTGCTTGCTCTATCGAGCATTTGCGCCGGCGCGCGCAAATGCTCGCCGCGATCAGGCGTTTTTTCGACCAGCGCCAGGTTCTGGAAGTCGAAACCCCGCTGTTATGCCGGGCCACCGGCACCGATCCGCAGTTGGATTTTTTCAGCAGCGACTACCTCGCGCCGCCGATGCGACAAACCCTGTTTTTGCAAACTTCGCCGGAGTTCGCGATGAAGCGGCTGCTGGCAGCCGGCAGCGGCAGCATCTACCAGATTTGCAAGGCCTTTCGCAATGGTGAGGCCGGGCGCTTTCACAATCCGGAGTTCACGATTCTGGAGTGGTACAGAGTCGGTTTCAATTTGCAACAATTAATGGCCGAGGCGGCCGAACTGTTGCGGTCTTTATTGGCGGCGGACGGTTTGCCGATGCCAGTGGTGCAAATCTCCTACCGGCAACTGTTCCGTGACAGCGTGGGCCTCGACCCGTTGGTGTTCAAGCGCGAGACCTACGCCGCCTATGCTGCGGAGCACGGCCTACAAGACGCCATTAGCTTGTGCGGGAACGACCACGCCATGTGGTTGGATTTTATTTTCAGCCACCGGGTGCAGCCGGCGATGGCCGCAAGCACTCTGTATCTGGTTTACGGCTATCCGTCGATACAGTCTTCGCTGGCCAGGAACTGTGTCGACGATCCGCGGATCTGCGAGCGTTTCGAGATTCTTGTCAATGGTGTCGAATTGGGCAACGGATTTTTCGAGTTGGCTGACCCGGTCGAGCAGGAAGGGCGGTTCGACCGCGAAATCGCTTACCGCGAGCAAAACGGCCTGCCTGCGGTTGCCAAAGACCTTTATCTGCTGGACGCGTTAGCTTCGGGCTTGCCGGATTGTAGCGGGGTGGCGATCGGTTTGGATCGGTTGTTGATGTTAGCCACCGGCAGCGAGTCGATTGCCGAGGTGTTGGCTTTTCCGTTGGCGAATGCCTGACGTTGGGCGATTGTCGCCGGAAAAAACGCCCCCTTCTGCTGAAGGGGGGATTCGGCATGGGTTCCGGATCAGTATAAGATAGGCATAGCCATGCGGCTGTTTAGAAAGGCCAGCTCAGACGGTTTTTGGGGTTGTCCATGCTGTCGAGCGCCGCTTGTACGTCCTTAACGAAAAAGCGTTTCAAGCCGCGGCCCAGTCGGGTCGAAAGCATCGGAACCGCCTGTTCTTTAGCCAGATAAGCGGCCGGTTCGCGCCCTCTACGGTATTTGCTGAGCGCTTGTCTAACGGCCGAGCACAGATAGCATTCGGTGCCTTCCGGAAGTGTGGCGTTTAAATCGCGAATAAGATGGGGGGTTATTTTGTTCATACCAACCTCCTCCGCAATCGGGAGCCGGGGACGCTAATCCCTGTGTCAGTTAAAGATCCGCGACTCGGATCTGTTATTTAACAAAAATAACGTGATTAACTTATCAATACCGTAGAAAAAGTCAACGATTGTTTGACAGTGTTTATTGATTTGTGTCAAGGAAGTTTGTCACGGCTCGCGAGCCGGGCATGATGTGGATAGCAGGCGAACCTTCTAACGGTTCGCCTGCTGCTGTCTGGTGGCAGATTAGTCTTGTTTGTCTTCTTTGCCGGCCGGTTTGCGTAGACGGATGCCCAACTCTTTGAGCTGTTCTTCGCTGACCACGGCGGGGGCATTGAATAGCGGGCAAGCCGCGGTTTGGGTTTTCGGGAAGGCAATCACGTCGCGAATTGAACCGGCGCCGGTCATCAGCATCACTAAGCGGTCGAGACCGAAAGCAATACCGCCGTGCGGCGGCGCACCATATTTCAGAGCATCCAGCAGGAAGCCGAATTTCTCTCGGGCCTCCTCGTGACCAATGCCTAGGATGTCGAACACGGTTTGCTGCATCGCGGTGCGGTTGATCCGGATCGAGCCGCCGCCGACTTCTGTGCCGTTCAATACCAAATCGTACGCGCGCGACAACGCTGTTCCCGGACTAGCGACCAGTTCTTCCACCGAGCAACTCGGCGCGGTGAACGGATGGTGAATTGCGGTGTAGCGTTGGGCTTTGTCGTCCCAGGCGAACATCGGAAAATCGACTACCCACAGCGGTTTCCAAGGTCCGGTCAACAGATTGCGGTCCAAGCCCAATTTAACCCGCAACGCGCCCATCGCTTCGTTGACGACGTGGGCTTTGTCGGCGCCGAAGAAAATCAGGTCGCCGTTTTGGGCGTCGACTTTTGCCATGACTTTGGCCCAAACTTCGGCCGGGGCGAATTTGACGATCGGCGATTGCAAGCCGTCGACGCCGGCGGCCAAATCGTTGACCTTGATGTACGCCAAACCTTTCGCGCCATAGATGCCAACGAATTTGGTCAGTTCGTCGATCACGCTGCGGCTCAAGTCGCCGCCTTCCGGCAATTTCATGGCGACGACGCGGCCGTTGGGATCGTTGGCCGGGCCGGAGAAGACTTTGAAATCGACGTTTTTCATTTCCTCGGCGATGTCCACCAATTCCAGCGGAATCCGCAAATCGGGACGGTCGGAACCGTAACGGCGCATCGCTTCGGCGTAGCTCATGACCGGGAATTTGTCGCCCAAATCGACATCGATGATGTCCTTGAACAAGCGGCGGATCATTTCTTCCATCACCGCCATGATTTCCTGCTCGTTCATGAACGAGGTTTCGATATCCAGCTGGGTAAATTCCGGTTGGCGGTCGGCGCGCAAGTCCTCGTCGCGGAAGCAACGCACCACTTGGTAGTAACGGTCCATGCCAGCGATCATCAACAACTGTTTATATAACTGAGGCGATTGCGGCAAGGCAAAGAACGAATTTTGGTGAGTACGGCTTGGGACAATATAGTCGCGAGCGCCTTCGGGCGTGGCCTTGGTCAGATACGGGGTTTCGATTTCGAAAAACTCGTGGTCGTCCAAGTACTGGCGCAGGTTGCGAGTCACGTCGCGGCGCACCTTCATCTTTTGCTGCATCGCGGTGCGGCGCAAGTCTATGTAACGGAAACGCAAGCGGGTTTCTTCGTTGACTTCGATGTCGCTTTCCAGCGGGAACGGCGGGGTTTCGGCTTCGTTTAGCACTTCGATGTGCTTGCCGAGCACTTCGATCTGGCCGGTCGACATATTCGGATTATGCGTGCCCTCGGGACGGTCGCGAACGATACCTTCGATGCGCAATACGTATTCGCTGCGCACGTGCTCGGCGATCGCGAAGCTCTCGGCCGCGTCGGGATCGAACACCACTTGCACCAGGCCGGCGCGGTCGCGCAAGTCGATAAAAATCACGCCGCCATGGTCGCGGCGGCGGTGCACCCAGCCGCACAGGGCCACGGTTTGTCCCAGATGCTGGGTGTTCAGTTCTCCACACTTGTGGCTACGCATAATGTCTCTCGGAATATTTCAAAAAAGCTGGCGATGGTACGAATTTATAGGGTTTCAGGCAAGTTTAATGGCAGGCGCAACTGCCGCCGCAACCGCCGCTGTTGCCGCCGGATTTTTCCGGAGCCTTGCTCTCGCCGGCCACGTTTTTCTTGTTGCCGCTTTTGAAATCGGTTTCGTACCAGCCACTGCCTTTCAATCTGAATCCGGCCGCGGAAATTTTCTTTTTCAATTCGGCTTCGTTACAGGCAGGGCAAATCACCAACGGTTCGGCGCCCAGTTTTTGCAGGGCCTCGTGTTCGTGTCCGCAAGCGTTGCATTGGTATTCGTAAATAGGCATCTGCTTCTCCAGTTGAAAGTCTCTAAAAACCGCTTACTAAGGGCTGGTTTTAAATTTTCAAGGCCCTTAATGCTAGAATATCGCGCCATTTTAAATGAAAACGCCCGGAGATTATGGACAAATTGACCATCCGCCAGCCCGACGACTGGCATTTGCACGTCAGAAACGGAAGTATGTTGCGATCGGTCATCGGCCATAGCGCCCGGCAATTTGCCAGGGCGATCATCATGCCCAATCTGAAGCCGCCGGTAACTACAGTGGGGCAGGCGTTAGCCTATCGGCAGGAGATTCTGGATGCGCTGCCTGAAGGTTCTGGGTTTCAGCCATTGATGACGTTGTATCTGACCGGCAACACAACGCCGGAAGAAGTAAAAAACGTTGCCGACTGCGAGCACGTTCATGCCTTCAAGCTGTATCCGGCCGGCGCGACGACCAATTCCGACGCCGGCGTCGCCGACATCGTTGCGGCTTATCCTTTGTTCGAAGCGATGGAAAAATATGGCGTGCCGCTGCTGGTTCACGGCGAGGTCACCGACGCCGAATATGACATCTTCGATCGCGAAAAAATCTTTATCGAAACCAAGCTGAGTCCAATTCTCCGTCACTTCCCGCAGTTGCGGATTGTCGTCGAACACTTGACTACCGAAGAAGCTGTGCAATTCGTCGAATCGGCCGCGGCCAATGTCGGCGCGACCATCACGCCGCAGCATCTGCTTTACAACCGTAATGCCTTGCTGGCGGGCGGTATCCGTCCGCATTTTTATTGCTTGCCGATTCTGAAACGCGAGCATCACCGGCAGGCTTTGCTGCGGGCGGCGACCAGCGGCAACCCCAAGTTTTTTCTCGGCACCGACAGTGCGCCGCATCTTACCGCGTTGAAAGAAAACCACTGCGGCTGCGCCGGCTGTTTCAGCGCCCACGCCGCGCTGGAGTTGTATGCGGAAGCTTTTGAAATGGTCGGCGCTTTGGATAAGTTGGAAGGTTTCGCCAGCGATTTCGGTGCCGATTTCTACGGATTGCCGCGCAATAGCGGTACGGTGACTTTGGCCAGGCAGGCGTGGCAGGTGCCGGATGTTTACGTCGATGCCGATTCGGGTATCGCGATCACACCGTTGCGGGCCGGAGATGAAATTTCCTGGCGTCTGCTGGTTTAATTGAGCCGTTTGTATCGGTTGATATCAACCCGCAGCCACGTCCGCGGGCTTTTTCGATTAGGAGCATGGCGCCGGAACCCCTCTATCGACGTAATGGCATGAATCTGGCTTAATCTATCGATTTACGTCCGGCTTTCAGCCTCGTTGGCGGCTAGCCGCGGCAACCGCAAAATTTTCTGCATGAACTTATCTAGCGATCCGATTTACCGTTGGGGTGTATTTTTGCTCTGGCTCGTGCTGAGCATCAGCGTTTTTTTTCGCGCACCGATCCCGATCGACGAAACCCGTTATCTGAGCGTGGCCTGGGAGATGTGGTTGCGCGGCGATTTTTTAGTGCCGTATTTAAACGGGCATACCTACAGCCATAAACCGCCGCTGTTATTCTGGTTGATCCAGGTCGGCTGGGGCGTATTCGGCGTCAATGACTGGTGGCCGCGTTTGGTGGGGCCGTTGGCGGCACTGGTTAATTTGCTATTGGTCCGACGCCTGGCGGCAATACTTTGGCCTGAGCAACGCGAGGCAGCGGCACTGGCGCCCTGGGTGCTGGCGGGTACATTGCTGTGGACTTTGTTTGCCACGTCGACCATGTTCGATATCTTGCTGACCGATTGCGTGATGCTGGGCATGTTGGGGCTGTTGATCGTAGCGAACGGTCGGGTTCTCAAGGGATGGCTTTACTTCGGCTTGGCGATCGGGTTGGGACTGCTGGCCAAAGGCCCGGTCATTTTTCTGCATTTGCTGCCGGCGGCCTTGTTTGCCAAATTCTGGCACACCGGGGGAAAAGCACCGGGAACGGCGTGGTGGCTGGGGCTAGTGGCCTCGGTTTTGTTCGGTGCCTTACTGGCCCTGGCCTGGGCGCTGCCCGCAGCGCTGGCGGGCGGCCAGGAATACGCGGACGCAATTTTGTGGCATCAAACCGCGGACCGTACGGTGGGCACCAAAATCCATACCCGGCCGGTTTTCTGGTATTTACAGTTCCTACCGTTGCTATTGTTTCCCTGGTTGTTCTGGCCGCGACTATGGGCCGGGTTGCGTCAAGGGTTTAATGGCGACAACGGCTTAAGGTTCAGCGCGATTTGGCTGGTTTCGGTTTTTCTGCTGTTTTCGGCACTACCCAGCAAGCAACTGCATTATCTGATTCCGATGCTGCCGGCTTTTGCTTTGGTTGTCGCCAGGGTACTGTCGCGCAACCGTTTGGTCTGTTCCATCGCCGCGGAATCGGTTGTTCCGGCCTTGTTTGCATTGATCGGGGTGTTTCTATTGTTGTTGCCGCAAGTGCCCGGTTTGGCCAAGTTGCATTGGGTGCAAACCGTCGAAATCGACTGGGGGCTCTGGGTGTTGGTGATCTCGTTGGGCCTGGCCGTCGCGGTCTGGCGCTCGCGGGCTCTGTCGGTGGCATCCTTGTCCGCTGCTGTGGTGGCAGCAGTTTTCGCCGGTTTTATCTACTTCTTTCAGTATGTCGGTCTGGCGTACGATTTGCGTCCGGCTGCGATGCAGATCCGGGCGTTTAACGAGCAGGGCGTGCCCTACGCCTACGTCGGCAATTACCAAGGCCAGTTAAATTTTCTGGGGCGATTGACCGAACCGTTGCCGGTATTGGCGACGGTTGCCGACGCCGAGCACTGGGCGGCGAGCCATCCGGCCGGTTATCTGGTTTCGCTGGAGAAAGATAAACCGGAGGATACCTTTTATCTGCAGGGGCATCGCGAATATTGGCTGGTATTCCGGTCCGCCGGCCAGTTCGGGCGGCTGAAACCCTTATGATCGGCTGACAATTATCCGGTTTCGCATTAAGCGTTTGATACAATTAGCAACTTTTTACTTTTTCCGAGTTTATGCAAATTTCTGTCGTAGTCCCCGTTCATAACGAAACCGATAACGTTGACGCGTTAATCGCCGAAATTGACCGAGCCCTGAGCGGTCAGGAAGCTTACGAAATGATATTCGTCGACGACGGCAGTACCGACGATACCGCGGCCAAGTTGCAGCGGGCCATGCAAAAATATCCGGCGCTGAGGGTGTTGCAGCATCGGCGCAGTTGCGGCCAAAGCCGGGCGGTGCATAGCGGCGTGGTTGCTGCGCATTACCCGTGGATCGCAACGCTGGACGGTGACGGCCAGAACGATCCGGCCGACATTCCAAATCTGGTCGCGGCCTGGCAAGCGCAGAACGATCCGCAATTGTGGATGCTGGCCGGGTTTCGCCATCAGCGCAACGACACCGGCTGGCGCAAATTCTCGTCCAAATTCGCCAACGCCGTGCGCCAGGCGATTTTGCACGATGCAACGCCCGATACCGGTTGCGGTTTGAAACTGTTTTTGCGCGATAAATTCCTGGCATTACCTTACTTCGACCACATTCACCGCTTCTTGCCGGCCTTGATCCAAATGGCCGGCGGCCGGGTGATTTCGGTAAAGGTCAACCACCGGCCGCGGAGTTTCGGCCAATCCAAGTATGGAACGTTGGATCGCGCATTGGTGGGTATCGTCGATTTATTGGGCGTGGTCTGGCTGAAACGGCGCCACAGCCTGGCGCAAGTCAGCGAGGTGGCGCGTGGCTAAGTTTGTTATCGCCTTTTTCTCACTGATTTGCGCAGGTGTTTAATGGAGCAGGGCGTCGTCAATTTTTTCAGTCATTTGTTCGACAAATGGCAGCATCATTTGTCCAGCATGGACTCCAACGACATTATCTGGCTCACGATCGGTTTGGTCGGCCAGTCGCTGTTCATGATGCGCTTCATCGTGCAGTGGATCCATAGCGAACGCCACCAGAAAAGCATCATCCCGGTCAGTTTTTGGTATTTCAGCCTGTCGGGCGGCGTGATCGTGTTGTTGTACGGCATTCATCGGGTCGATCCGGTGATTATTCTTGGGCAGTTGCCGGGTACTTTTGTTTATGCCAGAAACCTGATGTTGATCAGGCGCGAACACAGAGACGCGTTGGCTGAGTTGGCCGACGAGGATTTGGGCGGTTAATGCCGAGCCGGCAGCGATTAGAAACACGATTTTTCAGATTTGCGGAAAATCCGGCCGCTTTGCCCTAGACTAGGGCCTTTGGCATAACGACGTATCGGGGAGGTGTCTGATGAGGATTTTAGTTTTGTTCGCGCTGGTTATCGCTTGGCAACATGCGCATGCCGAGGTTTACAAATGTACCGGTAAGGACGGCAAGACCGTTTACCAATCGAAGCCTTGCCAAACCGCGGTCAAAGCCGAACAATTGGATATCCAGGCCGATCCGGAAGTGGAGGCGGCCGCTAAAGCCAGGCGCGAGGCCTTGGAAAGCGAATACGACGCGAAGAAAGCCGCGAAACTGGAAGCCGAGCGGCGCGAAGCGGTGCTGCGCAATCAAACCGAATCCGCTGCCGCATTGAAACAGAGCGCGATCGCCCAGCAGCAGCAGGTTGAAGCACAACAAAGACAGGCCGCGGCTCTGGAGCGCCAAGCTCAGCAAGGCGCCAATCCGGTGATGATAGTCGCGCCGCCGGTCGTATTGCCGGCACCGGCGGTTCCGCAGGTGCCGGGAGCTCCGGTGCCGAGCGGGCCGATCGTTAAAGACCGGACTTTGCGTTAAACGGCGGGCCTGGCCATGTTGTGGTTGAAAGCACTGCATTTAATTTTTATGGTGACCTGGTTCGCCGGCTTGTTTTATCTGCCGCGGCTGTTCGTCTACCACGCGATGAGCGAAGACAGTATTAGCAACGAGCGCTTCAAAACCATGGAACGCAAGTTGTATTACGGCATCATGACGCCGGGGATGGTGTGCACGTTTGCCTTCGGCGTCTGGATGTTGGCCGATTATGCCTGGATGTTGTATTCGGCCAGCGGCTGGTTGCACCTGAAATTGGTGTTACTGCTGTTGTTGGCGGTGTATCACGGCTTTTGCGGCAAATGGCTGTTGGATTTCAAACACGACCGTAATCGCCATTCTCACGTGTATTTCCGCTGGGTCAACGAGATACCGGTCCTGTTCCTGTTTGCCATCGTGATCTTGGCTGTGGTCAAGCCGTTCTGATTCATGTCGTGTCTTCGGTCGGAACCGCGGCCTAAATCTTTGCCGCGTCGTGTTTGCTGGCGACGATGTCGCTGAATTCTCTCAGCCTGTCTGGCGTGCCGATATCGAGCCATAAGCCGGAATGCTTTTGCCCGCCGATGCGCTGGCTGCGTATCGCTCGATTCAGCACCGGCCGCAATTTAAGCGGGGCCGCCGGAATGCCTTCGAATAATTCGGGGCGGTAGACGCCGATTCCGCTGAACGTCAATTTGGTTTCCCCTTGTTCGGCCAGCAAGCCTGAGCCGGCCAGTGCGAAATCGCCCTCGGGGTGGTGCGGCGGGTTGTCGATCATGATCAGATGCGCCAGATCCAGGGGTAAGTCGCGTAATTTATCGAGTGGAAAATCGCAGACGATGTCGGCATTGACGGCCAAAAACGGCGCATCGCCCAGCAGCGGCAGTGCTTTGGCTATGCCGCCGGCGGTCTCCAGTGCCGTTTCGCCTTCGTCCGAATAGTCGATCGACAGGCCCCAGCGGGCGCCGTCGCCGCAGTACTCCTTGATCTGTGCGCCAAGGTGGGCGATATTGACCACGATCTCGCTGAAACCGGCAGCGGCCAGATTTTCCAGCGTGTATTCGATCAAAGGCTTGCCGGCGACTCGCAGCAGCGGTTTCGGGGTATGGTCGGTCAACGGACGCATTCGTTCGCCGCGTCCGGCGGCGAGAATCATGGCTTTCATTGGATGGGCAGGTAAGCGGGTTTAAGCGGGTCTTGTAAAAATCGGTGGAATTCGTCCAATTCCGGGTAGCGGGCACAAACGCTTTCCACATAGGCAAACGTGCGCGGAATGTCCGCCAGGTAGTTTGGTTTGCCGTCGCGCAAGTGCAGTCTGGAGAAAATGCCGATCGCTTTCAAGTGGCGTTGCATGCCCATCAGATCGAACCAGCGCCGAAATTGCGCATAGTCGGCTTGCAACAGCCCGCCGGCAAGCAGGCGGGCATGATAGGATCGAGCCCATTCGTCGACGCGATGCTCCGGCCAAGCGACATAACAATCGCGCAATAACGATACCGGATCGTAACTGATCGGGCCGACCACGGCGTCTTGAAAATCGATCACGCCGAGGCTGCCGTTGGCTGGCAGCATCAGATTGCGGGAATGGTAGTCGCGATGTACGCAGACCCGTGGTTGTGCCAAAGCGGAGTCGATCAGAATCCGGTTCAATCTTGTGGTCAGCCGCTGCGGCAATTCCAATCCGACCAGCTTTTGCAGGAACCATTCGTAAAAGATGCCCAGTTCGCGTTCGATGAACGCCGCATCGTATTCCGGTAATTGGCAAGTAGCGCTGTCTACGTTGCGTTGCAACTCAAACAGGCTGTCCAATGCCTTGGCATAGAGCGTATCGGCCGCTTCCGGATTTAGGCGGTCCAACAGGTTTTCGCTGCCCAAATCTTCCAACAGCAAAAAACCTTGTCGGGTATCGCTGTGGTAAACGGCAGGCACATGGATGCCGGCGTCGCGCATTAAGCCGGCGACGCGGATAAAGGCTGCGCAGTTTTCCTTTTCTGGTGGGGCGTCCATCGCAATCTGCACGCCGCCGGAGTGAGCGACCCGGAAGTATCGCCGGAAGCTGGCATCGCTCGAGGCGGGGGAGATTTGGCGGATATCGAGCGACAAGTCGCGCTGCAGCCAATCGACGAGCGCCGCCAGGCGACGGTCTTCCAAGCTGGAGTCGTACATTTTTGTTATTTGCTGGGCAACCTAAGGTAAAATGATCCGATGCATTTTATTCGATTTCCAATCTGCTAAGCCAATTTAGCCGCATTCGCCCAAACATGAATTATCGGTTTCATACAATTTCTTCGGCCTTGATGTTCATCACCGGGCTCGCCTCCGCCGCCAATAACTCGGCGTGGAATTGTGAACAAACCCAAAGCGGCGAATGGACTTGCCTGAACCAAGGCCCGAATAACGCTCCCGAAGCCCCGCAACAAGCGCCATCGGTAAAAGCCGTTCCGGCCGAGCCGGCGACTCCCTCCAAACCTGAGAGCGTGGCGCAGCCGCCGGCGGCCGTGGCGCCGGTTCCGCTGCAACAGGTGCAGAAACCGGAGGCTCCGGCCCAGCCGGTTAAAGAAGCGGTGAAAGTGGTGGAGAAGTCCGCTGCCGAGCCGCAGAAACTGCGAGTCAAAGTCGGCGAGAACCAAAAGCCGGAAGTGGAGAAAGTCGATGCCAAATCTCAAGTCGCGGCCGGCGGCAACAGGACGCAAGGTTGGACCTGTAAAGCCGGGGACGGTAAAAGCGGTTGGGACTGTAATCTGGTCGGTGCCGATCCCAAAGGCGAAGCCCATATCGTCGACGAGAACGGCGTTGCCGATGTGGCAGGTTCGCTGTGGTTCGCCCCGGCTTTCAGCCATCGCCAGGAGCGCGATTTCCAGACCTTGCGGGCCGAATTCGATCGCGACCCTTGGCAAAGCTGCGAGGTGTGGGGGAAAAGGAAGCCTAAAATCAAGGCGACCTCGAAGGAGGCCAGGGACGCGGCAACCACCGAAATCAACGCCGATTTTTCCGAAGTGTTCGATGGCGAAGTGCTTAATTTCGCAGGCAACGTCGACATGAACCGGGCCGACCAGCATTTGGTGGCCGACAAAGCCAGTTACGATACCGTCGCCGAGACTTTGGACGCCCAAGGCGGGGTTTTGTACAGCGAAGACCAGTTGGCGATGTCCAGCGAAACCTTGTCGTTGAATTTGGCTAAAGACGAGGCCCGCCTGCGCAAGGCCCAGTTCATCGTGCCGCAAGCACCGTTTCGCGGCAGCGCCGATGTAGTCTATCGGGACAGCAAAAGTTTGTCGCGCTATAACGAAGCCGCGTTTACCAGTTGCGCGCCGGGCAACCAGGACTGGGTGGTGTATGCCTCGCGCTTGAAGATCAACCGGGAAAGCGGGCAGGGCTCGGCAAAAAACGCCTGGCTGGAATTCAAAGGCGTCCCGGTTTTGTATACGCCGTACATCTCGTTTCCGACCGACAACCGTCGATTATCCGGTTTTCTGGCGCCGACCTGGGGCAGCACGCAACGTAACGGCTTCGACGCCACCTTGCCTTTTTATTGGAATATCGCGCCGAACTTCGACGACATCGTCACGCCGCGCTACATGAGCAAGCGCGGCGAGCAGATACGCAACAAATTCCGCTACCTGACCGATATGTCGCGCGGAACGTTCGCCGCCGAATACATGCCGCACGACCAGTTGGCGAACAAGGCCCGCTATTCGGCGAGCTTGAAGGACCAAACCTTATGGCTGCCGGGCCTGAGCTCGTTGTTGGATTTGAACTACGTTTCCGACAAGACTTACTTCAACGACTTGAACAACGCTCTGGGATTTCAAAATACCAGTTACTTGCCCAGCACCGGGATGCTGACCTACGCGCGTACCGGCATGTATTTGTCGGCGGCCGGTTACCACTACCAATCGGTGGACAAGACCATCACCGACGATTTGTTGCCTTACGATGTGCTGCCGCGCATCGGCATGAATTTTTCCCACGCCTTCGACGATTTCCCACTGACTCTGGCGTTGGACAACCAATATAGCTATTTCACCCACAAGACCCTGGTCAACGGCCAGCGTTTTAATGTGGCGCCGTCGGTCAGCTTCCCGTTGGAAAGCAGCGAGGGCTTCTTCATCCCGAAGATTTCGGCCTTGTATTCCCAATACCAGCTGAGCAACCAGACCGTCGCCGGGCTGCCGAGCAGCATTTCCCGGACCTTGCCGGTATTTTCGGTGGACAGCGGCATCGTCTTCGAAAAGGATATGCAGATCTCCGGTACGCCGTACGTCAACACCTTGGAACCGCGCCTGTTTTACCTATATATCCCGCGTAAAGACCAGAGCAATATTCCGATTTTCGATACGGCCCTGTTCGATACCAATTTCTACAGTTTATTCCGGGAAAACCGCTTTTCGGGTTACGACCGGATCCAGGACGCCAACCAGATTACGCTGGCCGCCTCGTCGCGCTTTATCGATTCGACCACCGGACTCGAACCTCTCAAGCTGACGCTGGGCCAGATTTTGTATTTCGAGGACCGTACCGTCGATTTGTTCGACCGCAATAATCCGACCTTGCGCCCCTTCGCCCAACCTCAGACCAGCAGTACTTCCAACTTTATCGGCGAACTCAGCGGCCAGGTCAGCCGCCATCTGCGTTACATCACCGGCGCCCAATGGGATCCGGAGTTGAACAGTCTGTTTCGCGGTCAGTTTGCGTTGAAGTACCGGATGCAGCCGAACCAGATCCTAAATATCGGTTACCGCTACCGCCGCGCCAATCCGCAGGACGTGGTGCAGACCGTCAACCAAAACAACACGACTCAAGTGTTCTCGCAAACCATCTCGCAGACCGACGTATCGTTCCGCTGGCCGCTGTTCGGCGAGTGGTTCGGCTTGGGCCGTTGGCAATATTCGTTGAATTTCGACAAAACCACCGAAAGCTTCATCGGGATCGAGAAGGAAAACTGCTGCTGGCGGTTCCGCGTCCTCGGCCGGCGTTTCATCAACGGCGCCAACACCATCGCCTTCATCGATCCGAGCACGAAACCGGAAACGGCCTTCTTCGTGCAATTGGAGCTGAAAGGCTTGAGCAGTTTCGGCGACCACGTCGATACCTTCCTGCAAACCAACCTGGACGGTTACCGCAAGGATAATTTCTTTGAATAAGCACGACATGTTGAAACAATCGATCGCAATTCTGTTTTATGCGCTGAGTTTTTACGTGGGCTTGGCCCAAGCCCAATTGTTGGACCGGATCGTTGCCGTGGTGGAAGAGGACGTGATCCTGGAACGGGAACTGAACGCAGAAGTCGCGGCGATCAGCAGCAAACTGAGCAGCAGTAACGTGATGGTGCCGCCGGAATTCGTGTTGCGCAAACAGGTGCTGGAACGGATGGTGGTCGATAAACTGCAGCGGCAAATGGCGGCGAAATCCGGTATTCAGATCAGCGACGAGATGTTGAGCGCCTCGGTGTCGGATATCGCCGCCCGCAACGGCATGTCGGTCGATGCGTTTCGCAGCGAACTGGCCCGGCAAGGCATGGATTACAAGAGTTTCGAGGACAATCTGCGCAACGAAATCATCATCAACCAATTGCGCGGCCGCGAAATCGGCGCCCGGGTCAAGGTAACCGATGCCGAAGTCCAGCACTATATGGAAACCCAAAGCAAGGCCGGGCAGAGCGGTGCCCAGTACCATTTAGGCCATATCCTGATCGCCGTGCCGGAAGGCGCTTCGGCGTCGGCGATTCAAAAGGCCAAGGATAGAGCCGACCAAGTCATTGCCGATTTGCGCGGCGGCAAGGATTTCAAACAAGTCGCGGTCGGTGTTTCCGACGACGACAATGCATTGAAGGGCGGCGATCTCGGCTGGCGCAGCATAGGCCAGATTCCTTCGTTGTTCACCGACATCGTCGGCACGATGAACCAGGGCGACGTGTCGGAAGCGATCCGCAGCCCCAGCGGCTTTCACATCATCAAGATGCTGGAAACCGAAGGCGGCAGCCAACATATCGTCACCAAAACCAAAGTCAGGCATATTCTGATCAAAACCAACGAACTGGTCGACGACGCCGAAGCCCAGAAACGCTTGTTGGCGTTACGTGAGCGGATCAACGACGGCGACGATTTTGCCGCATTGGCTCGGGCCCATTCCGATGACAAGGGTTCGGCCATCAATGGCGGCTCGCTGGATTGGGTCGGGCCGGGCGCATTGGTGCCGCCTTTCGAGGAGGCGATGAACAAATTGGCGATCAATGAGATCAGTGCGCCGGTACAGACCCAGTTCGGCTGGCATATGATTCAGGTGCTGGGCCGGGAAAGCCAGGACAACAGCGAGCAATTCAGAAAAGACAAAATCCGCGACGAGATTCGGAAACGTAAAATCGAGGAAGAAACCGAATTGTGGTTGCGGCGTTTACGCGACGAAGCCTACGTGGAAATCGATTTGGATCGGCTATAACGGATTATGAGCGCGATTCCGGTAGAACCGAGAAAGGAAGAGAAATTCAAGCGCCGCTTACAGCGCGTCGTCAGGGAAGAAGATCTGGCCAGGCAGAGCGACTTGGTGCAACGGATTGCCGCAGATTTGAACATCGACCTGCTTACCTGCGCTGCGGCGTTGGTGTTCATGAACCAACCGAATCTTTATCCGCCGCTTAAACGCCAGCCGGCAGCCGATCCTGGGCGCGCACCGCAGCCGCAATACAAGATGGTACGTTACCGCTTGGCGGTCGGCAGCCAGCACCAGGTCAGTCGCGACCAGATTCAGGCGGTGTTGGTGTCCGAATCCGGCGTCGACAAAAGACGCATCGGCCGGATCGACATTCGCGATACCTACACGCTGGTGGAATTGCCCGACGGTATGCCGGCGGACATTTTCCAGTTGTTGGCCGAAACCGAAATCGGCTCGCAAAAGTTGAATATCAAACGCATCAAGCCCAATAAATTCAGGCAGCAACGCAATGTAAGCGGGGAAGAAAACGGCGGTTGAACCGCCGTTTTCATTTGTGGAAGGTTACATTGTCAGGCGAATGCCGATCCAGGCCGCTCTCGGCGCGCCGACGCCGACGAAGCGGCTTTGTTGATCGCCCGGCAAACCCAGGCCATCCAATACGTCGCCGGTGTTGCCCCAGGTGCCGAAATTGGCGTATTCGCGGTCGAACAAGTTGGTCACTCGGCCGAACAACGTGACGTTCGGATTGAAGCGGTACTCGCTGCGCAGATTGAACACGACGAAAGCCGGTAGTTTTGCGGTCAGATTGGCTTCGTCGCCGCGCAGATACTGGGAACTGTTGTAGTTCATGTCCATGCCCAAAGTCCAGGCCGAGACGATGTCGAAGTCGGTGCTGAATTTGAATTGGTGGGCCGGGATGCCGGGCAATTTATCGCCGGGCTGCACGACGATGTCGCCGTTTCCGTCCGCCATCGGATTGTTCGGGCTACTGGACAGGAAGCCGGTTTCGAAGCTGGCGTCGATATAGGTGTAATGGGTCGACCAGCGCCAACGCTCGTAAAAGTTTCCGTTCAGGCCAAGTTCGACGCCCTGGCGCAGGGTCGAGCCGACGTTGTCGAAATAGCCGAGGTTGCTGCCGACGCCGCCGGTACTTTTGAAGATAATGTCGTCGTTGTTGATGGTGCGGAACAGTGCCAAATTCCAGTCCAGATAACCCGGCAGCAGATTTTTCAAACGGCCGCGCAGACCGGTTTCGAAGGTGTTCGCGACCACCTGCTTCAATGGCGGATCGGAGACGAAAGCGTTCGGCAACCGGCAAGGGTCGTTCGGATTGGCGCAGCTCAACTCCATTGGTGTCGGCACCCGCGACGACTCGCTGTAGTTGCCGAAGAAGGTCAATTCCGGCATCACGGCGTAGGTAAAGCCCGCCGCCGGGTTGAAGCGGTCGAACGAATGCGAGCCGTTCAAATCTTCGCCGACGTGGTCGCGCAGTTTGATGTGCGATTGGTTGTAGCGGCCGGAAACCGTAACGTCCAGTTTATCGGTCAACGAATAGGTATCGGTCAGAAACACGCCGTAGTGGTCGGTTTCCGTGGTTAGACGCACGTGGGCGTCTTGGATCAAAACGCCGCCGCCGGCGACGCCGCGGTCGGCGGTCAAGGAGCCTAGTTGCGTATCGGCGTGGTAACGGGCGTTGCCGTAGTCAAAGCTGGCGCCGCCGACCAGATGGTTGTTGCGGCCGAAAATTTTGTGGTCGAAGGCGTCTTGCAGCGCAAAACCGAAGGATTGTTGCAGCGTGCTGGAGGTATTGATCGTACCGCCTTCCAGCGCGTCGCTGGCAGGAATGGGATTTTCGTTCAAGTCTTCCAACTGCGTCACGCCGTCCTCTTCGCACATAAAGCCGCCGCAGTCGTCGAACTCGCTGCCGTCGCCGTTATAGGTGCCGATTTTATTGCGCCGGTAGTACATCGTGCCGGACAACTGGTTGTGGTCGTTCAGCCAGGTGTCGCCGTCCAGCGAGACCAATAACATGCGGTTGCGGGTAATGTCCGGGTGGGTGAATACTTGATCGCGACCGAAGGCCAACATTTGTTGCGGTAGCGCACCGTTACCGCGCAGCGTATTCTCGGTACCGGCGATGCTTAAATCCAGACTGGATTTGACACCGCGCCAGCTCAAAGTCCCGAAACCCTGTTTGGCCTCGCTGGGCGAATGGGCGCGCCAGCCTTTCTCGTTGAAATATTTGAAATCCAGGAAATAACCCCAGGTGCCGTTGTTCCAGCCGCTGCTGATTTCTTCCGAATGGCGGTCCCAGGAGCCGCCTTGGGCCTCGAAGCTGTGGCCGGGTGCCGAAAAGCCGGTTTTGGTATTGACGCTGATCGAACCGCCCAACGCATTCAGACCGAAGGCGGGATTCGACGCCGGTTGCAGCGCCATACTTTCGATCGCGCCGTTCGGTATCAAATCCCAGTTCACCATGTCGCCGAACGGTTCGTTGAAGCGGATGCCGTTGACGTAAACGGCCAAGCCCTGCGGCAGCCCCATCAGCGGCGAGGCGCTGAAACCGCGGTATTGCACGTCCGGTTGCAGCGGATTGTTCTGGGCGTCGTTGATATTGACGCTGCCCAAATAGCGGTTCATGTAGTCGGCCAGCGAAAGCGCCTGAGCCTCCTGCAACTGGTCGGCGGAAACAGTTTGCACGTGCGCCGGAATTTTCTTGACGTCGATGCCACCGAACTGGAGTGGAGTCACCGCAACCACTTCCACCGCATCCAGTTTACCGGACGTTTCGGCCGCGACGGCTGCGGCCAACGGCAGCAGACTGAACCAGGGCAACATGCCCACGGCAATTTTATTCATGACTATTACCTAAACTGGCTACCAAAAAGGGCCGCATGGTAACCCCGTGCGCAGCAATGCTCCATGGAACGGTTATAAAAAAGGATTTTTTCCCGGGGTCGGGCCGGGGCGAATAGTTAAGCCGTACCGGCTCCGGCAGAGTAAAATAGACGGCCGCGCCGGTTACCGGCCACCCTCGTCAAACAGAAAACGCACATGTCCATCCAATACATCGATAGCCCCGACCAAATTGAAAACCTCTGCCGGCAGATTGCCAACGAGCCTTGGATCGCTCTGGATACCGAGTTTCTCCGCGAAAAAACCTACTACCCCAAATTCTGCCTGCTGCAAATCGCCGCACCGGGTTGGGTGGCTTGCGTCGATCCGTTGGCCATAACCGATCTAACCGCGCTGTTCGAGGCGATTTACCAGCCGAATATCGTCAAAGTGTTACATTCCTGCCGCCAGGATCTGGAAATTTTCTATCAAATCACCGGCAAGATTCCGGGGCCGATTTTCGATACCCAGATCGCCGCGCCGTTGCTGGGATTTCAGGAAAATCCGGGTTACGCCATGCTGGTATCCAGTTTTTTAAACGTCAATTTGAGCAAGGCGCATACCCGCACCGATTGGTCGGAGCGGCCATTGAGCGCCGACCAAATCCAATACGCAGCCGACGACGTGATTTATCTGTGCAAGATTTATACGACGATGTGCGAACAATTGGCGGCACTGGGCCGCTTGCATTGGCTGGAGAGCGACTTTGCGTTGTTGAACAATCCGGAGCTTTACCAATTGTCGCCGGAGAACGCTTGGCTGAAAATCCGCGGCAAGAACAAACTGACCGGTAAGCAATTGTCGATCATGCAAAGCCTCAGCGAATGGCGCGAACGCACCGCGCAGCAGGAAAACAAACCGCGCAACTGGTTGATGCAGGACGATATGCTGCTGGAATTGGCCAAACTGCAACCGGTGACGCTGGCGGATCTGGCCAAGATCCGCAATATCAACGAGCGCACCGTCAACCGTTACGGCAAGACCCTGTGCAGTCTGATTGAGGAAGCCAGGCAACGGCCGCCGAAGCCGATCACCGGCAAAGACCAAATGGTCAAAAAGAACCAGCAACACGAAGCCATATTGGATGTGTTGAGCGCGGTGGTTAGGATCCGCGCCGAGGAAAATTCGTTGAACCCGGTGATTCTGGCCTCGCGCAAGGACTTGGAGCAGTTGCTGTTCGGGGACGAAGATTGCCTGTTGCTGCATGGTTGGCGCTACAACATGGCCGGCCGCGAATTGCAGGGCTTGCTGCAAGGCGATTACTCGTTGAGCCTGAAACCGGAAGGCGTGGTCATCAGCGCCGCAGCACCGGCCGGGCCGGCTTAACGGCGCTAGCTCTGCGAGCCGGCCCCGGCCCCGCCGAAACGTCGGCCGAAAAGTTCGGGCGGCAGCGGTTCGGCAAACAGGTAGCCCTGGCCGTAATCGCAGCCTATCGCCGCCAGCAGCGCACGCTGTTGCTCGGTTTCCACTCCTTCGGCTACTACTTTCAGCCCCAATTTGTGGGCCATCACGATAATCGCCTCGCACAATACGAAATCGCTGGAATCTTCGGCCATATTGCGAACGAAGGACTGGTCGATCTTCAAATAGTCGATGTCGAATTTTTTCAGGTAAGACAGGGCCGAATAGCCGGTACCGAAGTCGTCTATCGCCACTTGCATACCGGCATCGCGGAACGCCATTAGATGGTTGTGGACGCTGGTGCCGGCATCCAGAAGCAGGCCCTCGGTGATCTCGACCACGATGCTCTGGCCGGATAGGCCGAGCCGGTGCAAGTAGTCGAACCATTCCTGCGGGCTATGCTGCGGATTTTGAAATTGCACCGGCGATTTGTTGACGCTGATTTGAAAATCGCCGCTGATCTGCCGCCGCCAAATCGCAACTTGCCGGGCCGCCGCCTGGAACACCCAGTCGCCGATTTCGTTGATCAAACCGGTTTCTTCGGCCAGAGCGATGAAATGGCCGGGGCCGGTCAGGCCGCGACTGGGATGCTGCCAACGCAGCAGTGCCTCGGCTTTATGGGCGAGGCCGGTTTGCAGGTCGACAATCGGTTGGTAATACAGCAGAAATTGGCCTTCGGCCAAGGCGCGGCGCAGGTCGGCCAACAGGGCGGCGCGCGCCACCAACGCGTCTTGTAACGCCCGGGTGAAGAAACAGAAGCTGTTGCGACCCTGGTTTTTCGCCGCGTACATCGCCTGGTCGGCGTTTTTCAGCAATTGGGAGACGTCCCGGCTGTCGTTCGGATAGATCGTGATGCCGATACTGGCGGAAACGTAGGCCGATTCGCCGGCCAGATCGAACGGCGCGCTGAGTTTTTCCAACAAATGGCGGGCGACCGGCTCGCAGCTTTCCGGACTTTCCAATTCGCTGACGATGATGGTGAACTCGTCGCCGCCCAGCCTAGCCACGGTATCCGATTCGCGGACGCAGCCCTGCAGGCGCAGCGCGGTTTGTTTCAACAACGTATCGCCCAGGTCGTGACCCAGCGTGTCGTTGATTTCCTTGAACCGGTCCAGGTCGATGAACAGCAAGGCAAACGATTGTTGCAGCCGGTGCGCTTTCTTGATTTCAAGTTCCAGCCGGTCGCGAAACATGCGCCGGTTGGGCAGGCCGGTCAGCGGATCGAAATTGGCCTGGCGCCAGATTTGTTCCTCGGACTGTTTGCGTTGCGTTATATCGGAGAACAACGCCACCCGTCGTTGCGGCTTGCCGTCGGCGTTGTAGATGGTATTGATCGCCAATTCCTCGACGAACATGCGGCCGTCCTTGCGCCGGTTTTTGATCTCGCCGCGCCAGGCTCCGGTGGTTTCCAGCGCTCGCCACATATCCCGGTAGAAGGCGCGGTCGTGTTCGCCGGAACGTAGCACGCTCGGATTCTGGCCGATCACTTCCTCGGCGCGGTAGCCGGTCATTGCCGTGAATGCCGGGTTGACGCTAAGAATATTGTTGTCGGCGTCGACCACGATCATCGCCTCGCTGCTGTTGTTGTAAACCAGCGCCGCCAGGCGCAGATTTTCTTCGTTTTTGCGGGCCTCGCTGATATCGCGGGCGAAACCGACCGTCCCGAGCAGTTGGCCTTGTTCGTCGATCACCGGCGCCTTGTAGGTCTCGAACAATGTGCGCCGGCCGCGGTTGATGATGTATTCCTCGACGATCAGTTTTTGCCGGGTCTCCAGTACCCGGCGATCGTCGGCCCGGTAGGCTTTCGCCAGTTCCGGGGGCGCGATGTCGAAATCGTTTTTGCCGATCAGTGCTGCGGGGTTGTCCGCGCCGAATACTTCGGCGAATTCCTGATTGACCGCCAACAGCCGGCTGCCGGTGTCTTTTAGCCAGATCGCATGCGGAATATTGTCCAGCAGCGCCCGCTGATAGTATTCCTTCTGCCGCAACGCTCGCTCGGCTGTACGGGTCGCGGTGACGTCGCGGAATTGCCAGATCCGGCCCAAATAGCGGGCGTTGCCGTCGGAGACCGGGGCGGTATGCAATTCCACGATGGTATCGTCGATCAATTCCACTTCGTAATGGGCGGCGAGACCTGGTTCGGCGATGATGTCCGCGATCCGCTCATCCATGAACTCCGGGGTTTTGAGTAACTGACGGGCGAAATTGCGTTGCGGCAGGGTATCGGCTTGTTCGGCGATGTCCGGCGGCATGCGCCAGATTTCCGCGGCGCGGCGGTTTTGCAGAATTTTTTGGCCCTCGTTGTCGACCGCGACGATGCCGTCCGGCGTCGATTCCAGTAGCGCTTCCAGAAACGCGGTGCGCCATAACAATTGCTGTTCCAGGCGGCGGCGCTCGGTGACGTCGCTGTAGCACCAGACCCGGCCGATGACCTTGTTGCCGATTTTTTGCGGACGCGAATAACGCTCCAGTAAGCGGCCGTCTTTAAATTCGAGCACTGCCGAGCTTTCGCATTCCGGGTTCTCGCGGATTTCGTGGAATTGGTTCAGGTAATACTGCGGATCGGCGAGTTGGGCGATGGCGAATTCCAGTAGGCGGTCGCCGTTATCGCCGATTCGAATCAAGCCGAGCGGTACCCGCCATAATTCGATAAAACGTTGGTTGAAGCTTCTGATTTGGCCTTCCAGGTTGACAACCAAAATACCGTCCGCGGTGGCTTCCAGCGTGGCTTGCAGGGTGGAGACGGTTTCGGCCAAGGCGTCCTGGCTGGCTTTGAATGCAGTAATGTCTTCGTAAATGCCCAACACGCCGATTATCTTGTGCTCGGAATCGCGGAGCGGCAATTTCGAGGTGCGCAGCCAGATGGTTTCGCCGCTGGGTGTGGTTTGCGGTTCTTCGTAGTTCAGGCGGGCAACGCCGGTTCGCATCACCTCTTCGTCGTCCTGCCGGTAGAGTTCGGCCTGATTTTTCCACCCCAATTCGCCGTCTTCCACGCCAATCAGTTCGCTGGCTTGATTGCGGCCGGCGTCGCGGGCGAATAAGCTGTTGCAGCCCAGATAACGGCAGTTCCTGTCCTTCCAGAATACCCGTAGCGGCAGCGTTTCCAGAATGGTTTGCAGCAGCAGGTTGGATTCGGTCAGCGCCTTTTCGAAATGCAATTGGTCGGAGACATCGAAATAGGCCACCAAGTAGCCGTCCTCGAATGCTTCTCCCAATGCTACGCTGCTGGCAATCACCTGGCGATCAACGCCGTCCTTGCGCCTGATCGTGACTGCGGCTTTCTGCCAGGTCTGGTTTTCCCGGTGCAGTTCGATATGATTTTGCCAGATGGCTTTGGCCGCTGCGCGATAGGCCGGATCGGGATAAGCCAGCTGCCACCAGGCATCCCGGTCCGGAATGTCTTCGACGCGATAGGCGAAGGTGTCGAGAAAGGCTTGGTTGACGAAAGAGACTTTTTCGTCACGATTGTAGACGATATGCGGTACTGGTGAGGCTTCGATGATGGCACGCAGGCGGCGTTCGCTAGCAGTCAATTCGCGCGTGATCTGTCGGTTTTCGTATAAGGTCAGCGCCAACACCACGCCGCTGGAAGACATTGTGGCCATGAACAACCAGAAGTTGAACAGGTCGCTATCTTCGAAGTCCGTGGCGAATTTACCGCAGTGGTGCACCACTCCCAACAACGCCTGGATTGCGTTCGCAACCAAGACCAACGTCACGCCGTGGCGGCCGAATCGGGTCGCGCCCCACAGTACGAAGAAAAACGACCAATAGGTATGCGGGGCAAACTTCAATTGCTCCGCGAACCAGTCGAAAAACAGGATTTGGCCGTTGAGCCAGGTCAGGCCGAGAAAAGCCAGGGTCTCCGGCAGTCGATTCCAGCTGAACCAAGTGTATGGCCAGTGTCGCCAGATCAGCAGCGTCGGCGAGGTAAAGACGATGCCGAATACATCGGCCATCCACCAATGCAGTATTGATTCCGCCACGTTGCTGACGGGCAAAACGCCAGCCAGGTGAAGGCTGCCGGGGCCGACTCCGGCGCTGATCGCCGAGCAAACCATGGCGGTCAAGGTTAACCACAGGAAATGGCGGGGCTGGGAAAGCTCGACCGAAAACCGCGGGTTACGTTGCAACAGCCAGGCTGCGAACACCGATTCCAGGGTGTTGCCGGCGGCAATCACGGCGGAAAGCCAGAGCACGTCATCCACCATCAAACCGGCGGCGGTCGCCCCGATGAATATTCCCGGCCAATAACGAATACCCTTTGCCAACAATACGGTTAGTCCGATACCGCCGGAAAACCAGATCAGCGTAACGTTGCCGGTCGTCGAAAAATAGGCCAGAACCAACTTGGCGCACAAGGCGTAAATCAGGCTCAGACCAAGAATGCCGGCTAAATCCGGCCAGCGGTAAGCGCTTGGGTACATCGAATTAATTCAAGGCGTGAATTCAGC
>NZ_JANIBM010000017.1 GCF_024505045.1 Methylomonas aurea
CGGGATTTGATGGGATAAATCGGTTTTTATCGGGATGATTTTCGTTTTTCGTCGGATGAGTTCGCAATAAGCTTGCAAAATACGCAACAAGGATTTTCGATCAGATTGCAGCCAAAAGTTGGTCTTCAATCGTCGCTAAAATCTCCGTCTCATCCTCTGCCGAAATACCCAGAAAAGGCCGTTCAGGGATGTCGCCCCATAGCCAGGGAAACTCCTCTTTCGTCCCGCCAAACTGTTGCATTGCAGCGTACTCCATCGCACTACCAATCTCCAACGTATTGCCGCCGACGAGCTGATAATGGATTGATTCCATCAGCGTGCCTTCATCAACCAACGGTTGATTTCGACCTTTGCGCTCGATAGTTACGGGCGAGTTATCCGGCCACGGCGTTCCATCTGGACCAATCCCATCCACGAATCGTTGCTTCGTCGATTCGACCAAATACTCACCGATTGCGAGCAAAGCAGGCGACATGTCCGAGCACGTCTTTTCCAGCCGGCGCAAAGCCGCCAACACCCGTTCGCCATCAAATTGGATCGTCGCCATTAGCCGTCCACCTGATCGATATCGCCGCCAGACAAAATCTCGATTGCGTTCAAGATATCGCCCAAATCGTGATCCGGCAGCGCCGCCTTGCAACGCTCGATCCACTCGTCTTCCGGATACTGTTGAATGATCTGATTGATCACGCTTTCCATAGATTCGCTCATTTCAGCCACCCTTTAGCTCTAAAGATATCGTCGATCGCATTCGCAATCGGTTCAAAATCGGCATCGGACCATTGCGACGCCGCATAGACCGGGTTTTTCGCGTTGGTCGCAATCGCTTTGACCTGGTCCAGCATAGCCGCATTCTGACTACGCAACGCAACCCACTGCGCATAACTGCGCGCCCATTGTTCCAGCGGCTTCAGATAATAACGCACCCGCTTTTCCGACCAACGATCCGTCGCATCGGCCAACTGCTTTTTCAATTCAGCGGTGGCGTTGCTGCCAGCGATAGCATTCCGCCAAGCCTCGAACAGTGGATCGGCCTCGGATGAGAACGTTCCTGGCACACCGAATCCATGATGATCGATAAAGTGGCCAACCTCGTGAGCCACCGTCAATTCCGGGTTCACCGACGATTTAGACAAGGCAATTTCGATCGGCCGGCCGCTAAATGTGGCATGCATATACACGCCCTGGAACTTGGCGCTGGTACTGCTTTTCAGCGGAATCGTCGGCAAATTCTCGATGGCGTGGACCGCATCGATCGCTTTCAGCGCCTGGCTTGCCGCGGCTTTTGCGAAGCCGGACTTGGGCAATGTCAGCGAATCGCTTACCGCCGGCAGCTTAACCGCCTTGGCCACATCCTGCTTGAACGTCTCCGCAATCGGCGCCGGCAGCGTTGCCGCCTTAGTCTCCACGAACGTCCGCAGATTGCCCTTAATGCTCGCGCCAGGCGCATAGTCCCAGCCGTAATCGATCCCCTTCGGCAACACATGTTCAATGCCGTCCCTACTCTTATATATATAGGTGCCGTCATCGGGTGGCGGGAGCCCTTTGTACTCGCGAGCCGATACCGCCGTCACCCGGCAGCGGCAGCCCCAGCCATTGGGCGGAAAATGGGTTTGCCAAAACGGGTCGTCATGCTTCAACACCATTCCCGACCAGCTTTGATGCAACGGCCGCGGATGCAGCACGGTATCGTTATGCACATACTTCCAATACGGCCGCAATTTCAGTAGCGCCGGATCGTTGAGCTGGGCCCAGCGGCCGGCGGCATAGCTGGTCGATAGATTGGTGCGGTAGATGACGCGCGTGCGCCAATCCCGGCCGGCTTGTGTCCCTTCGCCGGTCCAGCCGGTCCAACCGTGTTTGGCAACAATGTTGTCGAATTCATTGCGAAACCACTGGATTGATTTGCCTTCCGCAATCGAGCGGTCTACCGCCAGGCGCAGATCGTTCAACAAATCCGCCTTCATCGCTCCGGCAACGACAAATGCGCGGTCGTGCGCATCTTTCAAGATATCGTCGAAACGCTCGGTCGGCAGATTCAGCTTTTGCCGGAAAAAATCGACCTGTTCCTGGAAAGGTTGATTGAATTTGCCGTCGCCGCGGGCGTTGAAGGCGACTTGAGTGGGGGAAAGCTTTAGCGGCATGTTCCCAGCAACGCTCCGCGCTTAGCCTGTACCGGCTTGTGCAAAGAGACATCCTTGGCGGCATCGAATCCGGCGGCCTCCGACTTCCAGTCGTTGCCGTGCTTGGCTTCCGCGCCGGAACGTTGGTCCGTTTTTAAATTCTCGCCAAATTTCTGCGCCTTATAGGCTTCAATAGCCTGTTGTTCCGCCTCGCTGCCGGCGAACCCGCGCACTTGTTGCGCAATGCCCGCCACCCAGGCTTGGCAAAATAAATCGGCTCTACGGATTTTGGTGTCGCGCTTAAGATTTTTCCGCAACGACTCGGCATATTTAGCCCGATCGCGCGTGATGAGCCGCCTAAGCACATCAAACGTGTACGCCGCCAATTCCGGCTTTATTCCCAGGCCCATAAATTTGACGCGAGTGTTGCGCTTGGCAAACCCAAAATCCAGCCCCAGCGTCACCACCGCATGGCATCCAAACGCATCGGCGATGATATTGGCCAATCCGCATAAATAGACCGGCGGCCGATACACCGATTTGGTATCGCTGTATTCTTCATGCACCGCGGCCGCGGCCACATCCCCGCTGGTGAGGTTGTACTTCTTCATCAGCGCATCGGCCTGACGCTTCGCCGCCTCGGCTTCCGCCGGGTTGTCACTAGCGGCCAGCGCCATGCATTTAGCGATTTTGTCGGCAATTTTTTTTAGTTCTTCTGGCGTCATACCTCACCCTCCACATCAAACCGCCCAGACAATTCAGCCGCCGCAAACCCCAGCGCCATCACGTTCGTCAATTTCTCGCTGTCCAGATCGCCATACGCACCCAACAGCCGATCCCGCAGCGCCTCCAACGAATCCGCCTGTTCGGCAAACGCCGCAATCTGGTCGACCATAGCCTTAACCGACTGTCCGGCCTCGATCGCCAACCGATCGGTCTGGCTGTCGCTGCTAGTCGGGTCGATATCGCCGCCTTCCGCAAACTGGGCAGGATTATCCACCTGCCCAGTGTTGACGGTGGCGGCGCCGGCCATGGTTCCGGCTCTCTCGGTTGTATTCGGTTCCGGCGCAGGCTTCTCCTCATAACCCTCGCCATAGGTGTCCGTGATGTACTTAATCGTCGGCTTGAAACCCATATCGAACAGCGTTTTATCCCGATTCGCCGTAGCCGCTAAATCTTCCGGCGGTTCGACTTTGCGCCAAACCCGCGGCGGCGCCACGTCCGGGCCGTCGTTGTAATAGGTCAGCCAGCACGCGACGGTGCGATTGAATGAACCGCAAATCAGGTCCGCATCGGCTTTAATCAAATCCTCTCGCACGTCGCCGGCGTTATCGTCGCCGCCCAGCTTGCCGGCCGTGGAGTCGGCGCCGGCGGAATGGCCGATATAGACCTTGGATATCGCCGCATTCATCCGGTCGTACAGCGCGGTATAGTCGGCGGTGCCGCTGCGCGTGGCTTCCAGCAGCTCGATAATCATGCCTTCCGGTATGCGGATCGCCGTGCTAGATTGGATCGACGCCAGCGCTTGCAACAGCCGAGCTTTCTCCGGATCGCTGGCGCCGGCCGGATATTTGCCGACCGCCGTGGGTTGGCCGAACTTTTCCAGAAACGTCAGCCAAAATTTCAGCCCGTTTTTCTTGAAAAACACCGGCCAATACAAGTAATGGCCCAAGCCCAGGCCATAAGGTTCGTCATCGTCGTCGGCACCGCAGGAAAAAGCCCAAAATTTACAGGCCGGCAGCGCCTCGCCGTCGTTCTGATTGGTATACGTGCGTAGCCGCAGCTCGCCGGACGGCAAAAAACCGAACCGCTTGCGGTTTTTGACCTTGATATCGGCAGCGGCGATCTCGGTACCGTCGGTTGCCCACATTATTTCCGCCACCGAATAGCCGTACAGCACCGCGCCGAGCATTTTTTGGGTTTTTTGATCCCATTCCAGACGCTTCAACGTTGCTTCCAACCGGTCTGCCGCTTTTTTTGCCTTACGGCTGCTGTCGCCGGGCTCGACGGCCCATTCCTTGGCAATCAACGCCAATTCGCGTTGCTGGCGGCAGGTTTTAACCTGATCGTCGCGGGCGATATCCTCGTAAATCGCATAATCGCCGCCGCCGCGCGTGGCCAGCACGGTATCGCCGGCCGCCATGATCATGTTGTCCGGTATATAGCCGCGGGTGATATCCCGGCCGCCGCCTGCGGTGGCGATTTCCATCATGCTCGGCTTTTTACTCAGCGCGGTCATCTCCGCATAATCCGCTTCCGGGATGATGATGCCGTTTTTGGTTTGGACGTATTGCGCCATAGTTAAAACACCATCCCGATTAGTTGAACAACTCCCAATATGAAAATGCTCAATAAAGCGAATAGCGCCAAATAATCCGTATAGTGATATCGCATCTAAAACCCCATGAAATCATTGCCGCCGGCGACCGCGCCGAAACCGCGTTCGGTATATACCGGCCTTTCCTCATTCGCCACGCGCTTTCCGGCGGCTTCGAACTCAATTTCGCTCGCGCCGTTGTAACTGGCAAACAACGCCAGCGCCTTCGAAATGGCACTATCGCCGTGGCGCTGGTTGCTGCCGGTTTCGGTCTTGGCTTTCGGCAACTTGATAATGCCGTTGACTACTTGCAAGGCGCGCAAATCGTTAAGTTGATCGTTATCGGCCGGTAGCATTAGCGTGCCATCCTCGAACGCCGCCTTAAATTTCGGCATATTCTCCAAATACCAGGTGTCGGATAGCTTGATCTCGTGAATGCGCCCCGATCCGTAGCGGTGCCGAGCCTGTTCGGCCAGATACATGCCGTTGCCGCCGGCGTCCAGCGCACCGCCGATCATCCGCGGCAACCGGTCTACGATGTAAAACAAGATTTGCTCTTGTTGCTTGAACGGGATATTGCGCAGTTCCACGCTAAACGGCACCGTACGCCGTAAATCCTGCTCGATCACCATCGGATCGATCACCGTCAAGTCGCCCAGGCGGCCGAAGTCCTCGCCAAAACAATGCTGATTGCGCGGATCAAGCGCTTGCAACACTGGCAACAAGGTTGCATCGCACCAATCTTTAATCTCGGCCACGCGCAAATGCTCCGGCCACTCGTTGAAAGATGCATCCTTGCTCAGCCGGATTACCGGGTAATCCCGGCTCATCCGCGATTCGATCAACACCCGGCTCAACGCTGCGCCGCCGGATTGGCTGGGAATGCAGAAATATTCTTCGTCCGCCGCTTCCTTGCTAGGCGCATTATCGATGGTCTTTTGCCGCCAGGCGGCTTCCGCTTCCGGGCTCCACTTTTGCCCGGTCACATAGCAGATACGCTTGAAAACCCCATCGGCTAGGGCATCATCCAGCGTAATGCGATGCACGCTGTAAGGCTTGCGTCCGGCGCGGGCGTCCTGGATATACTGGTTGTACTCGTTGTCGACGCCGTTATGGGTGCTGATGATCCGCACCCGCGCGCCCCACATCGTCAACGCCATCGCGGCTTTCAACAGCTCATGCAGCGAATCGTGGAACGCCGCTTCGTCGATGACCACATCGCCTTGCATACCGCGCAAGTTGGAGGGCCGCGAGCTGAGGGCTGTGATTTTGAAGCCTGAATTGGGGAAGCGGATGGTGTAAGACAAAATGTCTTTGTTGCCGTCGTCTTTAAAAATGGCTTCCGACACGGCGCCGGCCAACTGGTTAAAGGCTTTAGCAAACAATGATGCCGCTGCAATATATTCCAGCGCCATTTCCTGACGAGACCCCACGTAGAATACATTGCGTCCGGCTCGGCGCTTGGGCTTAGATGCAGTGATAACGTTACTAGCCGCCTCAGCCCAGGTAAGGCCAGTACGCCGCGATTTTTCCGCAATCTTCACCTCGCTTTCGTCTTCGAACCAGCGCGCTTGGTAGCCCAGCAGAACGGGTTCGTTTTCCGGGAAATAGTCGGCGGTTTGGAGTTCTTCGATTTCCGCCATTTACTTGCCAATCAAGATGCGTCTGATCGACGCTTCCAGCTCTTCGCTGATACCGTCGTTCTTCAGTTGTTCGGTCAATTCGTTCGCGGCTTCCTCGCGTGCCTGCTTGCGAATCAACGCATCCCGCGCCTGGTTCACGCTCGCCGCCTTCTCCAGCTTCTCGATCGCAATCGCCAGCTCTTTAATCGCGCCCGGTGCCGCAGGCTCTTCGCTTTCGGACAACTGCATCACCGCGTCGAATGCGAGGTTGCGGGTGATTTCGTTCAGCAGCTTGCCGACTTCGCCTTGCGGCTCACTGCCGAGCTTGCCGATCCACATCGCGGCAACCTCACGGCTTTGTTGCAATTTCGCGCCAACTTCCGCCATACGCAGCGCGTAGCGATTGACCGCGGATTTACTGACCGGCGCCTGGCCTTGTTCGGCCAGAATGGCGTTGATCCGCTGGGTGGCGTCCAATTGCGTCACACGCGGATCGCGCAACAGCGCTTGCAGTTGCTCCAGGATGTCGGCGGGCAGGGTTTTGATAGTGGAGGTTTTAGCCATGGATTAATCCCAACAGGCAAAGCATGATCAACGCGCCTCCGGTGAATCCAATGCCGGCAAACGTGCTGAAAAAAAGCACGTCGACAGCGAGTGAGAGTGATGCACGTTTTAATTCTTTACTCATAATGCCCACCATGCTGAGCCATCAGCATTTCAAAATCGCTTTCAAACACAAACATCGCGTGATACATGGCCACCAGCAGTTCAAAAATGATCACGCCGGCCTCGGCCTGGCCACGCCCGGCATCACCGCCACGCCCGTAGCCACATCTACACCCTCGTTGCGCAATACCGCCAGCGTCATGCCCGCCAGCTCGTTGGTCGACAACAGGCCGACTTGCTCCAGCCAGGCGAAATCCGCTCGCACCACGGCAATCGACACGCCGTGGCCTTGGGCAGCCAATAGCGGCTGCATCAGCGAGTCGTTGATCGAATAATCCGGATCGGCATGCAATAGCTGCAAAATCGCCAGTCGGCGCGCTTCGGTTTGGATGTCGTTAGCCATGCGGTAGCCCCTTGTTCAGTTGTTTCAGTTCGCCCAGCACCTGGCCCAGTAGTAACTGGGTTTGCTGGGCGGATTTATTCAATTCGTCAATCCGTTCGTGGATACGGATAATCTCGCTGCGGGCCACTTCTCGCTCCCGTTCTAACTGGTCTCTGGTCGGCAGCGTTTTTACTTCACCCTCCAGCCTGGCCAGGCGTTCGCACTTTTCGCCAAACCGTTTATTGACCGATTCGGCCAAATCGTTGATCGATTTCACAGTTGCGCGTTGGTTGCGGTCGGCGCGCAGGTAAATAAATACCGCGATACCGCCGAAAAAATTGGCCAGTGTCAGCCCCAATTTGATCCACTCGATCATCGCCGCTTCTCCCGCAACTCTTCCATCCGCGCACAATCCACGCACAACACCACGCCCGGCAACGCTTTGCGTCGGGCTTCCGGGATTTCGTTGCCGCAGGCATCGCACCATTCGGCCGATATCGCGTTGGGGTCGAATCCGTGTGCTTGTCGATGCTTCAACAGCGCCAAATCGTGCGTGAACTGCTCGGCGCGCTGGCCCAGCTCGTCTTCCGTCATGTGCTCACTGTTTTCCAGCGCTTCCAGTCCCTTCATGCTCGTTTCCATGGGTCGATAAAATGATTGTTTCCAGGGTTTCTGCGTATTGCCGTTGCAGCCGATTGCGTTCCGCCAGTCGCGCGTAGGCGTCGTCCGGCAGGCATTGCAGCTCTTCCGCCTTAATCGCCGGCAGTACCGGCCGGCTCGGCAGCGGCAGCGCCACGATCTGCGGCGTTGTTACCGGTAAGCTCGACTGGCAACCCGCCCCAATCGTTGTCAAAATCGCGGCGATCAGCCAAATGCTGGCGCTCGATAACGGTTTCCTCACGGTGTTTCTCCCCGACGACCGCCAGGTCGTCATCCAGCTTTTTGCGGTGCGAGACCGTCGCAGCCATCGCCTCGACGATAGTGTTTTGCAACTCGCGTTTATGCTGCGCGGATTGGGCCTTGTTCCGGTAGATCAGGGCCGCGCAAATGGCCAGCAACACGGCAATAGCCGCCAATAGCATCAAATAGGCGCTCATCGTTTCAGTCTCACCGGCGTCGTTGTCACCGTACGCAGATACACGTTGCCGGCAGACACCAGGCACATGTAAACCAGGTAGCCGCCATCCGGCAGGTAGTCGCGTACCAGCTCGACGTTGTCGGCCAGTAGCGGCAATAACGCGGCAGCCACGTTGAACCAAAAGGTACGGCTCTTGAAAATGTGTTTATCCATTGCATCCCCCTCGGGTGGTGGGTCAGAGGCCGCGCGCGGCGGCCTCCGTTTTGGACGGTTAAGCGGATTGCTCGGCGTCCGCGGCGCCATCGGTCTCAGCAGCGGCGTCGGCCGCGGCTTCACCTCCCGTGGCGACGTTCTCCGCACCACCCGCATCGTCCGCCGCTGCCCGCGGCACCGTGTCCAAAATAATCAAATCGATATGGTCGGCTTCGGCTGCCTGGTCGTAGACCAGAAACTCGAATTCCTGATAAATCTGCCGCACGGCGTCGGATAGATCGGCATCGGCCGACGCCACCAACTTGGCTTCGCCGGGGCCGACGAACTCGACCTTGAATGTGCCGTCGTCCAAATTGACCACCTTCAACACATTGTCGTCAGTAGAAATCAGCGAAAAAGCACCGTCCACCAAGGTCTGAGCGCCGGCCGGCGTCAAACCGACCAAGGAAATGATGATAAAGGCCGTGGCCAGGGAAAAGCGTTTTGCCATGTCAGGCTCCAAAATAATGCGTTCGCCGCTTGGGAGGGTCGCGACCAGGCGAACATTGGTCGCTTTTGGGGGCTTGAGCCAAAGCCACAAGCACAAAATCAGAGAAAGTAGGCGCCGGATCATGCTTCGTTGACGACGCGCAGCACGCGCATCAGCGTCCGGTGCGAGATGCCGCTATTGATCAGCGCCAGCCAGGCGGCGCCGTAGGCTTCCCGGCACTTTGCCGCCTTGGCTTCCGCCGCCGCCCTCTGATCCTGAAAAAACGCCAGATCGTCCTGCAACTGTTCCACTCGGTTCCGGTGCCATGCCAGGCTCTCGTTAACGCCGCCCACGGTACGGGTGAATTTGGCGACCGTGGCTTTCGCCTGCTGCACTGCTAAATGCTTGATAGCAAGATCGCACATCAGAAAAGACATACACGCTCCAAAAAACGCCCCGTTGCCGGGGCTAGGAAGGAAGAAACACTGCTCTCGGTCAGTGCGGGAGCAGTATGACGCCGCCGGCCCGGTCGCCGAGTTAAACCGCTTTAACATCAAACCGGGGTTTACCGCCTGAAAATGCCTACCAACAAAGCTGGTCGGACAGGGGTATGCAAAAGCGGGACTTTATTCAGCAGGCGGTTTTAACCTTCTTGCCGCAAACCAAAAACGCCGAAACCGGCAAATGGGATACCGCGCTAGCGATTGCGATGGCGGAAAAGCTATGGGACCAGCTCAGCCAGCGCGGCTACGGCGACCCGAACAAGCAAGGCCCGCGCGACATTCCGCGCGCCTACGACCAGCTCGCCAAATATCCGATCATGAAAGCCGCCTTTGATTTGTTCTGGGCCGCATTCGACTACAAACAAGGCCGCGACCGCGCCGCCGCCCGCTGGCTGCAAATGGGCGAATTACCCAAACAGGAATACGACCGCATCGTCCAGGCCGCCAAGCGCGAAGCCGCGCAACGCAAAAACCTGCCGGAAGGCCGCGCTGCGAAGATGGCCGAAGGCTGGCTCACCGAACGGCGCTGGCTGGACGGGGCCGAAACCACGACAGACCAGGCGCAGAAGCAACAAAGCCAACGCGAACAGCAGCTCCGCCAGATCAATCAGGATTTAGCCCACGCTAAACGTATGGCCGACGACACCGGCGATCCGTACTGGATCGGCGAAATCGAAAAACTCACCGAACAACTCCGCCAAATGAGGAATGCCCATGATTAACGACCATCTGAGCCTAAGCCAGCAAGGCCTGGCGTTATTGAAATCGATCGAAACCCTACGTCTGAAGCCCTACGACGACCAAACCGGTCAACCGATTGCCGAATGGATGCCGGGTGCATCGATCGGCTACGGCTATCTGATTGCCGAAGTGGATTGGCCGAAATTCGCAAACGGTATCGATAAATCGCGTGCCGCCGCGTTGCTGGAAAAGTCCACGACATCGGCAAAGTACGCTATTCATCATGCCGTTGTCGTGCCACTCACTCAGCAGGAATTCGATGCATTGGTGTTACTGGTCTTCAATATCGGGGTCGGTGCATTTAGAAAATCCAGCGTCCTCAAACTGATCAACGATCCGCGAGCGGTCACAGACTATCCCAACCTGGAAAGCGCCTGGAAAGCCTGGAACAAAAGCCAAGGCGAAATTAACGAAGGGCTAGAGAATCGGCGGGATTGCGAGTGGAAAATCTGGCAGCGCGGCATTTACCAACGCTGGTAATTGACGATGGCGGCGCATTACACGCGTGAGGCCGGCACGATACGGTTTTATCCGGAGGGGAGCAGTTACCAGGCGCGCGACGAATTCGATGGCGTGGTATCGGTTAAGTGGCTCGACGATCGCACCGTCGAACTGCACGCCGGCCTGGGCACAAACGGTCTGGAACGGCTGCAGGAAGCGATTTCCGTATTGATGCCATTGGGCGCCAACCGCTTCCGGGTAAAACGGGCAGCGCGGCGCAAAATGCCCAGGCCATGGCGGATCGTCGAGCGCGGGGAATCCGAAAACACCTGGGAACTGGATTTAGCCGATGGCGGATGACTGGCGCCAGCGCGCCGACCGCAACTATCAGCGCATCAAGGCGTTCTACGAAGGTCGGGGTGGTACGAAATGGAGCGAGGTAACCGCCGATCCGAGGGTTTTTAACCGGGTGTGGCGGCGGATGCTGAGACTGCCGGCGGGAGACGATCCGCCGCCAAAAGAATATAGGTCTTAATCGTGAAAGCCTAACCGCTTGGCATAACGCTCCATAGCATCTTGCAGCGCCTGCCTAGCCTTATTTTCCCTTTGACTGGCGGGGCGTAATTGATCAGATTCGCCGGCAGCATAGATAAATTGGAGGTCAACCGATGCTTTCAAAAAATCATCCGCCAATGCTTTTAAATCTGGAAAAAATAACAGCGATAAGGAACAAATCTGCAAAGCATATTGATCCGGCGCTATTGGAAGAGGTTCGAAACATTGTTTGGTCCTCGAGCACTGTACAAACCGCTCGAACGTTGCCAGCGACGCCACTTGATGCCGAAATACCAAGTCCGCCAATTCCTCCAGCTTCTCCCGCCTCAGCTTGCGGATGGCCTGCTTTTGTTCGGCGCGTTTGCCAAGCAGCGAAAATGCTTGTTGCAGCCCTGCGCCGGCTAACACCGCGCCGGCGCTGATCAGGCTGGATAATAGGCCTGTATCCAGCACTGTATCCTCCTAGCCCGATTCATCGAGAAAACCACTGTTCAACGCCATCTCCGCTCGATTGGAAAGGCTCCTTGACATGCTGCGTGGTAGCGCTCGGGGGTGATGAGCTGGTCGGATTGCTTTGATTTGCCGGCGGCAACCGGCTTGGAGCGGATAAAGCCTTCAAATCGGCAAGGTGGTCGGCAATCGCTTGCAATATCTGGGTTTGCTTAATCGATTGCTCGCGCATTTGAAACACGGCAAATGGCAACACAGTCCACAAAATAGCCAGAAACAATGCAAATACAGCAATCGCAAATGCGCCCAATCCTGTTATGACGCCCATTCTTATTCTCCTCTTGAGTTGTTAAAAAACCATCCACCTAGCCCGCTTTTTTCGTCCTTGATTGCGTCGTCCCTGGTCTTGCGGCGGCGTCCGCACTTCGCATCGCCAGCTTCATGACGGCGCTTTTATCCTCCTTGTCGTCAATGTGTCGATAGTGGTCAAGCAAGACCTTTTCGTCGGGACTCAGTGATACCGCATCCGGTGCGGACGCCGAGCGCACCCCGGTCAGGATGTATTGCACGTCAGCGCCGGCGGCAGCGATGGCTGCCAAAAAATCCCCATCAGGCGAACGCCTGCCTTCCTCGTAATTCGTATAGGTGCTGTTTGCAATACCGCCAGCAGCGGCCATTTGCCCCTTATTGAGCTTTAGCCGTTCTCGTTCTTCGAGCAAACGTTCACAAATCTTTTTCATAAATGAAAAATTGCCTATTGACTAATTTCACGTTCGTGAAATAATTAACACAACACACGGCAACGCCAAACCAAAAACAACACTAGACCGAGGACGCCAACATGAATCAAGCGTTACCCATACTACTTCCGACTGATCGATTCCCCCGTGAGCCTAGTGAGGTCGTTCGCGCCCGCTGCCGTCATGCTTTAGCAATGCTAGTTGTTCAGCAAGATCGTCTATCCCATGCCGTAACGCCAGCCGGTAACCCTCATGTTCCATGCGCGGTAGCAAAGTCGTCAGGTCAACAATGAAACGCTCGCCGTCAATGATGCCTTTCTTGACCAGTTCGGCAAACAAAGCCAGTTGTATCACGCGGGCGGCATATGAAGAGTCGCGCACGATAGTGGCAACGTCTTCTAGCCAGCTTAACCATTCTTCAGCATTTTCCAGGGTTAGTGGTCCTGGGCCGAAGGTCGGCGGGTCTTTAATGCACATGGTTACTCCTTAACAAAATTACAAAACGAACAATTCCACAAACCGAGGACGCAAATATGAACACCGATCTATTTCCCGAAACCTTGCTGGTTGAGCAAAGCGCCGGCCAGATATTCACCACCTCGTTGAAGGTGGCCGAGCATTTTCAAAAGCAGCACAAAGATGTTTTGAAAGCCCTTAAAAAACTGCTCGCCGATTGCCAGGATGAGGAGTTTCGTCGGCGCAATTTTGCGCCCACGTTCTACGACATACCTGGCCCTAATAACAGCGTTCGCCAAGAAATCATGTACACCATGACCGAAGAAGGTTTCGCCATCCTAGCCATGGGCTTCACCGGCCCCAAGGCTCTGCAATGGAAGATCGACTTCCTCAACGCCTTCCGCAGCATGGAAGCCGCCGTCAAGGCCCAAACCGAACGCGAGGCCGCCGCGCTGTACTGGATCAAGCCGCATTGGCAAACCATTCGCCAGGGCGTAGAGGCCGAAATGAGCCGCCAGCAAATCTGCGCGCTGACCGGCCACAAATCACCCAACACCATTACCGCCAACAAGCGCCGCATGCGCGACGCCGGCTTACTGCACTAGGAGATATTCCCATGACTACCGCTGTGAAAACCCCCGACCAAGTTAAGGCCGAATTCTACGCCGCCGGTGAAACCATTACCGGTTGGGCGCGCAAGCACGGCTTTCCGCCCCGCGAGGTGATTCTGGTCCTCAACGGCTATTACGAATGTCGCCGCGGCCGCGCCCATAACATCGCCGTGGCGCTAGGCATCAAAGCGTCGCCCGCTGGCGCCAACCAGCAAGCCGCTTAACCGCAACCACCGACCGAGGACACGATCATGCTAAACGTTACCCCCGAACAACTCTGGGCCGACTTCAACGGCCGCAACCATGCCGAGCTGGCGGCGAAATACCAATTACCGCTACAGCAGGTTTACAACCTCATTCGAGACTTTCGGTCGGATCTTCGCCTGGCTGAGCTGGATCGAGCCGTAACGAGTCTTTTAGCCAATCCGCATAGCGATCAATCTCTACAAGCCTATCTGCATGGGCTGTTAGTGCGCGAAGCACATTCGCTGGCAGCGACTGATGTGCTGCGGAAACTTGCGCCACCGTGTGCAGACTTTCGGCCCAATCCCGCTGCAACAGTGGCTGCTTTGCAAACGCCGCGAACATCAGTGTCTCCAATTGGATTTCCAGCACCGTTAGCCGCTCTTCAAGGCTTAGCGGCGGCATGGGGTTCTGTTTCGCGTAAATGTCACTCATTGTTCGCGTCCCATTAGGAGTTGTTATGTATCTACCATTCAATCAATTCTGCAGCGCCAAGTTAGACCGCTATGGCCGCCCACTGCAATCCGGCGTCATTGGCGTCATGGTGTCTGAGGGCACCCGCGCCAATGGCAAGCGCACCGTGACTCATGCCATGGCTGCCGAGCTGTATCAGCCAGCACGCCCCAGGCCGACGGATGAGCCGGGCCTTGCCCTTTACGCGCCGGCATTCCGAAATATGAATGATTTCGCCGAGTCGGTGATTCGAGATTTCAAACCGCATAACGGCGGCAATTTCCGCCAACTGGCCAAACGCTATGGCATGACGCTGGTACAGATGTATCTGTTCATTCATGCCCGCTGTCCCGATCTGTATGAAAAAGCGGTAAATGGGAAAAAATCGTGTTCAGCGTTTGATGTATCGAAACTAAGCACTTCGGCTGCATCAACCCCTTCTCGCACGTCGCATCATATTGACCATGCTTCCAGCAATCCGGTGCGTTGGGGCAGCTGGAAAAAATCGTACTGCTCCAGACATTCTGTTCTTGGCCGATCGCCAGCCAATAAGGCAGCGGTACCGCATACCGATCGCAACGTTCGCATAAGCGGCGATATGTCTGGTCTATCTCTGACGCTTGCGCCGGCCAATGGTCAGGTTCTGGAATTGCGGTTTGCATCCGATGCTCGCAATGCGGACACACATACGTCATGCCGCGATTAGCTTTGTTATTCATGGCTGTTTCCCGTTCGTGTTTAAGACGGGTTTCAGTTTGTCATTCTGCAACAAGCTTGCACAGATGCAAAACGCTTTTTTGTTTGGACCAAGGCCTGGAGGCTTAATCCAATGAGTAAAACCAATTGGCGCAATGTGCGCCCCAGCAACATACAGGATGCGTTCGGCTGGTGTATCCGCTATGCCAAACACAAACACAACCGCAGCGTGGAAGGCATTGCGGATTTGATGGGCGTTAACCACTGGACGCTATACAAGTGGATCGGCGAAGGCGACATGCCGGCCAAGCTGATTCGCGGCTTTGAAATGCATTGCGGCACGGATTACGTCAGCCGCTGGTTGGTGGAGAGCGCCGGCAAGATGGTGATCGAGGTGCCGCGCGGCAAACAGTGCGGCGCCGGCGAAATCCACCATTTCCAATCCGACTGCAACGCCGCCACCGGCTTGCTGATTACGTTTTACGGCGAGCTGCAAGGCCTGGACGAAACCCTGGCCAGCCTGCAAACCCTGCTGGAACAAACCGCCTGGCACAAAGGCAACGTCGAAAAATACCGGCAGCCGGAGCTGCCGTTTGATGAGGAGGGTTAACCAATGAAGCAACACAGACTCCAATGCTTGAAAACCTATTTTGAGGCGGTTTTGTCAGGCGATAAGTTATTTGAAATCCGAGATAACCGAGATCGTGGCTTTCAAAAAGGCGACTCAGTGATGCTGTGGGAATACGACCCAGACCTTTGGAATGAATCGGACAAAGAGTACGGCATGCCTACAGGGCGTCATCTCATTCTGGACATCACCTATGTCACTAATTTTGAACAAAAGCCGGGATTCGTTGTGTTTGGATTCGGAGTAAGGCATGGCTAACACCAATCAACCACGCATGAGCAACAGCGCGGTCAAGGTGTTCAAGGTTTTGGACGTGTTGAACCGTAACTATTTCCACGGCTACACGCCGACCGAAATTGCCGAGGAGACCGGGTTCAACCTGTCGGCCATCAACAGCTACGTCAATACCTTGATCGAAGCGGGCTATGCCGAGCGGATACAGGAAACCGGCCGCATACGGCCCGGCCTCAGCAAATTCGCCCGCATCGCCGTACAGATTTTGAACGCCATGCAAACCGCCGAGCAGCAGGTGGCAGGCTTAAAACAACGCATGAACAGAGGATAACCATGGCCCGCACTCCGATGGAAACCAAAGCCCCCGATACCGACGTGACGCTGGTACAGGAAAAGAACGTCAACGAATTGGTCGAGGCCGGGCAACAGGCCGGCATTGCTCAGGCGGCAGTGTTGGATAGCTTTGATGTGGTCAAGGCTATTGGACAATTAGAAGTGGCTGGATTTATGCGACAGGTCGCAGATAAATTGACAGCCGAAATTGCGATAAAAGTTCGCGAATCCAAGAAATACAAGGGATTGCCTTACAAAGATGCCGAAGGAAACGTGCGACAGGTCGCAGATTTTTCAGAATATTGCGAAGTGTTCTTGGGGAAATCATATCGCCGTATCGCGGAGCTGGTCAGCAACTACAACCAACTCGGCCCGGAACTCTACGAACAAGCCGAAAAAATCGGCTTCCGCCAACGCGACTACAACGCCCTCAAAGCGCTGCCGGCCGACGACCGCCAACTGATCGCCCAAGCTATCGAGGAAGAAAACCTCGATAAAGCCCTGGACCTGATGCAAGAGATGGCGGCCAAGCATCACCGGGAAAAAGCGGAGCTGACCAAACGCGCCGAAGAGTTGACCCATACGATAGAGGCCAAAGATAAGGTCATCAAAGACAAAACCGGCGTCATCGATCGCCAAGCCGAACAATTGGCCCTGCTGGAAACCAAACAGAAATCGGTCAGCGCCGAACAACGCTTGTTAGACCTGCGCAGCAACCTGCAAATCAGCGCAGCCGGCATCAAGGCCAACGTCATGACCGAGTTGCGCAAGCACGTTAAAGCCTTGTACGAGTATGCCGAGCAAACCGGCGTCAGCGAAACGGCCTTTCTAACGACCTGCCTGATCGAGATCAGCCGCGAGCTGAACATCCTACAGGGCGAATACGACTTGCCGGACACCATCAACGCCTCGCCGATAGACCCGATCTGGGCGGCCATGGCGGCCGGCGCGGAAGTGGTGGTACCGGGCGCCGCCGAATTTGCCGCCCGCATGGCGCAAGCGGACAGCGAGTAATGTTTATGGCCTCTCTGGATACCGCATACCTGGTCGGCATCATGCACGAGGCCGATAACGCCGGCCACGGCAAAAAAGGCGACGTTTACAAGCGAGCCTGCGCATTTCTGGGCGTATCGCTGCAAACCCTGCATCGGGAGTTATCCATGATCCGCGTCAACAGCCGCAAGCGTCGCGCCGATGCCGGCAACCACCAATTGTCCTTGGCGGAAGCGCATATCATCTCGGCCTACCTGATGGAGGGCTACCGGCAAAACAACAAGAAGATGGTGGCAATTGGCGAAGCCGTAGCCAGCTTGCGCGCCAACGGCCTGATCCTGGCCGCCAATGTGGACACCGACACCGGCGAATTGACTGAATTGTCCGACTCGGCCGTCGCCCGCGCCTTGCGCAGCTACAACCTGCATCCCGAGCAATTGCGCCGGCCCGCGCCGCACGTCAACTTGCGCAGCAAGCACCCGAACCACGTCTGGCAAATCGACGCCTCGGTCTGCACCCTGTATTACCTGCCGACCGGCGAATCATTGATCGAGACCAACCAGGCCGTGCATTACAAAAACAAGCCAGGCAATCTGGAAAAGATCAGCCAGCAGCGGGTAATCCGTTATGTCGGTACCGACCATTGCAGCGGCGTGATTCGTTGGCGCTACTTCCCGCATTCCGAGAGCGGCGAGCATACCGTGCAGTTCATCGCCTGGATGATCAAACCCAAGGCCGCCCTGACGCTGGACCCGTTTTACGGCGTGCCGTTCATCATCCAGGTAGACCCTGGTGCCACCTCGGCCGGCCTGGTGCAGCGCTTTTGCGACCGGCTGGGCATAGAGCTGCATGTCAACAAGCCCGGCGCGCCCCGCTCCAAGGGCCAGGTGGAAAACGGCAACAATCTGGTCGAGGTCAACTTTGAGCAAGGCCTGCGCTTTTGCGGCCACAAAATCAAAAGCATCGCCGACCTCAACCGCCATGCCGACGTTTACCAGCGCTATTTCAACGCCACGCGCAAACACACCCGCACCGGCATGACCCGCACCGAAGGCTGGCTGCACATCAAGCCGCACGAATTGCGCACGGTGAATGAGGCGGTAGACCTGTTGGCATTGGCCACCAGCAAGCCGGAAAGCCGCAAGGTATCGGGCGATCTGACCATCAGCTACAAGGGCAAATGGAAGGTTGGCAAGCTGCCGTTCGTGCAGGTGGGTGACGATGTATTGGTCTGCGATAACCCGCTCAACGGCATGGTCATGGCGGTAATCATGGGCGACGACGACCGGGAAACCTATGTCGAACTGGAACAGGTAACCATCAACGAATGGGGCTTTAATGCCGACGGCCCGGTAATTGGCAACAACTACGCCTCGCATGCTGACACGGTAGCGGACACCAACCGCAAGCTGGTAGCGCAAATCGCGACCGGAACCACCAACCTGGACGACGCCAAAAAGGTCAGAAGCCGCAAGGGTTACGCCCCGTTCGAAGGCAAGATCGATCCGTTCAAAGTCGCCAACGAGACCGAAATTCAAACCGTATTGCCCAAACGCGGCACCGACGCCGGCCTGGAATCCCCAACCCGCGAACTGCATCGCATGAACCGGGTGCAAATGGCGAAATGGCTGGCCGGCCGCCTGCGCGACGACTACGACCCGGCCATGCTGCCGGACCTGGCGAAACGCTTCCCGGACGGCGCCACCGAGCCGGAATTGGAACAAGTCCTGGCCGACCTGGCTGCGGGTCGTAGTGCGGCCGGGCGGGCCAAATTGCAGGCGGTGTGAGATGTGGACCTGCAATGTACTGAATTGCGGCGGCGGTAAATGCGTACATCAACTGACCGACGAACGCTGCCCGTATTGCAATAACCGAATGGTTCGCGTCGCGACGACCGGATTCATGTTTTGTTCGAATCATGAAGCGATCTGCGATTACGAACTGGATATCAACCGAGGAGAAACACATGGCTAAACACGCTTTAAAACTCGATCCGGAATACGTGCCGGAACTGCTTAGCGGCGAACTGCGCTGCCAAATTCGCAAAAACGACCGAGACTACTTCCCCGGCGACACCCTTGAGCTGCGCGAAACACTGCATACCGCCGCGGCCATGCGTGACGGCGCGCCGCTGAAATACACCGGCCGCGTGATCCATGCCGGCGTGTTGGGTGTGCTGTATCTCGGCCAATTTGGGCTGGATCCCGATTTTGTCGCGCTTTCGATCACGCTTATTGGCGACGGCGTCGATATGCGCTTGAAGGAGGCCGCGTGAGAAAACACAACTACGAAACCGCAGACGACTGGTACGCCGCGTTGATCGAACTGGCCACCGCCGAAGGCGCGGCCCACCTGGTCCGCGACCGCGAGGCCTGGGTTAGCAACTGGCAAAACGAAACCCCGGCAGAAGCGTTTTTTAACGAGTATCCGGGCTTGGTAACGGAGGTCGAATGAAAGCGTATCTGATCATCGAAGACGAGCCTAGCGTGCCTAGCGGCGTGAGGGTAATCGTCATGCATCAGCCGACTACGGCGGAAACGGAATCCGGTCTGGATACCCAAGCGTCGCTGCCGGGCATGATGGTGCAGGAGGCCTACGACCACTTGCGCGAGATTACTCACGCTGCCGCTGGGCTCGCCGCCGATATCCAACGCCGTCAGCAAGCGCGTAAGGAGCAAGCCCCATGCTTGCACTGAAACAAACGCTGACCGATATCGCCATGAGCCAAGCCGAGCTGGCGAGGCTGGTAGAGCTGAGCCCGGCGGCCATCGCGCAATGGATCAATCACGAGGTTTGGCCGAAAAAGCCGGATTCGTTCGAGTTGATGCAGCGGGTTGCTGGTGTATTGGAACCAAGGGGCGTGGACGTGACCGCCGCCCTATTTGAAGCCGTCTCGACTGCGCCAACAGCCGAGACCGCAAATGAAAACGCGGCAGAACCCGCGCAAACACTGACCGAGGAGGTCGCCGATATGTTACTACAACGCAAAAGCTTGTCACCACAAGCCAAAAAACAATTCGGACTATTCCGTGATCCGTTCGAAAACGATATAGAGCAAGCGTCCGATTTATTCATGACTCCAGACGCCCGCGCTGTACGAGAACACCTGTGGGCTATTGCCAGACATGGCAGCGGATTTCTGGCTATCGTCGGCGAATCCGGCGCCGGCAAGACCACCTTGGTGGATGAACTAAAAGATCGCATCTGGCGCGAGGGCGCACCTGTAATCTTGATTGAGCCATCGGTGCGGCGGATGGAAGATAACGATAAAAAAGGCCGGACGCTGAAATCCGGCGATATCGAAGAGGCAATCATTTATAGCCTTGACTCGACGGCTAGTCCAAAACGTTCAGCGGAAGCGCGGGCTCGGCAAGTTTCGTCCATGCTGGAACATAGTGCACGCTCTAAAAATTCACACGTCATCCTGATTGAAGAAGCGCATTCGCTGCCCACGCCAACGCTCAAGCATCTCAAGCGGTTTCTCGAAATAAAAGCGGGATTCTCACGGTTGCTTGGGGTAATCCTGATCGGACAAACCGAGCTTAAAACCAAATTATCCGGACAGTCCTTGGAAGTACGCGAAGTGGTACAGCGCTGCGAGCTGGTCGAACTGCCGCCGCTGGATGCGCACTTGGAAGGCTATCTGCGCTTCAAGTTCGACCGGGTCGGCGCCGATCCGGCGGCTATCTTCGAGCCGGACGCTATGGACGCCATTCGCGCCCGCCTGATTTTCAGCAAACGCGACAGTAAAGCCCGCGAAACCATCAGCCTGATGTACCCGCTGATGGTCAACAACCTGGTCACGGCCGCGCTCAACCAGGCGGCCGCGCTGGGCTTCGATAAATTGTCAGCCGATTTGATTCGGGAGGTATGAGATGAACCGCATGACACCAAGGGTTTATGACCCAGTGCCGAAATTGCTCCGGATGCAATCCGAAAAAGACAACCGCATGCAAGCGTATCTGCGTATGAGCGAGCAGGAACGCCGGAAAGCCGAAGATGCTAAAGCCGAGCTGACCGCGTCTTATTTCGCGTTCGGCGTCACGTTGCTGATTCTCGGCGCCGCCGTGGTCGGCATCGTCAAAACCGGAGGCCTCTGATGGATATCACCGTCATTTTGCCGGCCGTGATGCTGGCCGTCATCGGCTTCGTATTGGGCATGTTTAGCGGCCTGATGATCGCCACCGGTAACGATATCGAGGCCGACCACGTCCGCCATGCGCCGGCCGCGGCCCTTATCGATGCGCTCAACCGCCGCGTCGGCCGCTACCGCGCCGCGCTGGCCCTGGTGTTTATCGCCCTGTGCGGCGCGCTGGTTTGGGCCGCCGGCCGGGAGTTTTGGCTATGAATGCGATTGCGATCCAGGCCGAGCTTGACCGCCCGGGCGGCCCGCAATTTCGCGGCAACCAATACATTGCCCGCGTTCGGCCGCAGGAGCCGACCGCGAAATACAAATCCCATGGCCGAAACGGCCGTAACTTCGAGACGAAAAGAGGTTTGGTATGACCACCGAAACAAAGTACAGGCAGGATAGCTTCGGCCGCTTGGTGCCTGAAGATGCGATCAAGGATATCGACAAATTACGGGACGACACGGTCCGGGAGATTGTCGCTCAAGGCCTGCGGCTCCAAGAGCAAATGAAGGCATGGAAACACCAGGTGTTAGCCGATATCGCAGCGTTTTGCGACGTATCCGCCGAACAATACGGCGTCAAATGGGGCGGCAAAAAAGGCAACATTGCCTTGGTGTCTTTCGACGGCAAATACAAAGTGCTGCTGGCAGTGAGCGATGCCTTAGCGTTTGACGAACGGCTACAGGTCGCAAAGTCGTTAATCGACGAATGTATCCACGAATGGGCGCAAAACAGCAGCACGGAAATCAAAGTGCTGGTGGAGCATGCCTTTCAAACTGACAAGCAAGGCAACATCAACACCGGCCGCATATTTGGGTTGATGCGAGTCAAGATCGACCACCCGAAGTGGCGTCAAGCAATGGAGGCTTTGAAAGACTCGATCCAGGTCACAGCCACTAGCCAATATCTGCGCTTGTACGAACGGGTTGGCGATAGCGAAAAGTACCAACAGATTGCGCTCGATATCGCCGGAGTATAGCCATGTCCAATCCGAAACCCGACAAAATCACCATAACCATCACCGGCGCCGGCTACACCGTGGAAGCCC
>NZ_JANIBM010000018.1 GCF_024505045.1 Methylomonas aurea
AGGCCGGCCGCGCCACGATTGCCGAGCAAACCACCGAAATCATCGACGGCGGCGTCGCGTTCGAGAAAACCGGCGATTTGTTTGTCGATCTGCCGGTCGAGATCGCAGGTACGATCGACTGCATGGAGTTGATGCTGATGGACGCCGTGATTTACTTGATGCCGGAGGCGGCATGAACGGGGCCCAGCCGCGCGCATTCGACCGCACCAAATTCCTGCAATTGCTGGCTATCGGCAAAACCCAACTGCAATTCGACGACGAGTTTTACCGCTGCATCTGGCTGCCGCAGCAAGGCGCCACCAAGGATAAAGACGGCCGCTATTCCGCGACGACCTTGAGCAACACGCAGTTGTTCAAGGCCGTGGAGGAAATGAAGCGGCTCGGCTTCAAGGTCCAATCCAAAAACGCCACCAAGAAACCGCGCAAAGGCCACCGCCGCCAAGCCGACGACGCCCAGTCGAAAATGATCCGCGGCCTTTGGATCGAGTTGCACCAACTCGGCGAAGTCCGCGATCCGTCCGAAGCGGCGCTGGCGAAGTGGGTCTCCGGCCAGGTCAAATCATCCAAGGGCGCGGAAGCGCTGCAATGGCTGGATGGCCACCAGGCCGGCCGGGTTATCGAGCAGCTTAAGAAGTGGCGCGATCGCGTGTTGGCCAAACGCCGCCAGG
>NZ_JANIBM010000019.1 GCF_024505045.1 Methylomonas aurea
AGGCCGGCGCGGCATGATCACGGCAGCGGAAGTGCTTTTCGCACTGGAACAGCGGGTCTATCAAACTGTTAGGTCAGTCCACAGCGAGCGCATCGCCCTGGCGGCTGCGAAAGCGGTGGTCAAATGCCTGATGTTCCACTTCCGCCAGCGGCATCTGTACATCCCGGTGACGCAAAACGCCGATCTGCGCAAACGCAACGAGGCGATTTGGGCGGCATTCAACGGCCGAAACCACGGCGAATTGGCGTTGCAATACCGGCTGACACTCCAACAAATTTACGCCATCGTCAAAACCATGCGCCGCGTCTCGGCGAGTAAATACCAGACCCAATTGTTCGACGATCCAGGCGCGGTAGGCGACGAGCGGCCGTTTTTGTTGGTCGTGCTGGAAGACTATATGCCGGCGGATTTGCAACGGGCCGGCTTGACTGCCGACGCCGCCAAAACCCTATCCGGCGACATCGCTCAATACCTGATCGACCACTATCCCGGCATCCAGATATTTATTCACGACGATGTACTGAAACGCGGCGGCGGCGAAAGCGCCGATTTATTCGACGAGGCAAGCTGAAGCGATTTCAGCGCGTTTTAGCCCGTGTAGCGCGGCCGATGTATGCCGTAGCGGGTTAAAGCGGCGGGAATAGCGTTTATAAACGTTTATAAATACCGTTCGGAATATAGAAAACAGTCGGCAGACCGGATAACCGGACAGGAACCCGCAAAGACTCAAAGCCCGGAACGCTTCACCGGTTTCGACTGGTCGGAGAAAGAAGCCTGGCATGGGCAAAGACACTCGCGGCAGGTTGGCAAAGCCCCGACTGTTTTCCATATTCGGATGTTAAAGCCCTTTAACTCCGCCTAATGCTTACGGCCGCTACGATGCGGCCCATGAGCAAACCTATCCACATTTTCAAAGCCGGCAAGCACACCGCGATGAGCGGGGCCACGCTGGCGTTTTCGGAAAGCGACCTGCAAGCCACAGCTCGGGCGTACGATCCGGCGCTGCACGAAGCGCCGTTGGTGGTCGGTCATCCGCAGCATGACGCGCCGGCGTACGGCTGGGTCAAATCCTTGGCCTATGCCGAAAGCGGCCTGCATGCCGATCCAGATCAGGTCGATGCCCAATTCGCCGAATTGGTCGATGCCGGCCGTTACAAGAAGATTTCCGCCGCTTTTTATCCCCCGGAATCGCCCTCGAACCCGGTTCCCGGCGTGTATTACCTGCGCCATGTCGGCTTTTTGGGCGCTCAGCCGCCGGCCATCAAAGGCCTGAAGCAAGCCGAGTTCGCCGACGCCGACGATTGCGTGACCATCGAGTTTTCCGAATACGACGATCTAACCGTGGCCGGTCTGTTTCGCGGTCTGCGCGAGTGGCTGATCGGCAAATTCGGCGCCGACGAAGCCGATAATGTCGTGCCGCAATACGCGGTGCAACAGCTCGAACAATCCGCTCAACAAGAAATCATGGAGGACGCCACGGAAGGCGAAGCCTCACCCCAACCCGCATTTTCAGAATCCACCCATGGAGACGTTATGAGTGACCAAGACAAAGCTCGGCTGGCCGAGCTAGAAGCGGAAAACACCCGCCTTAAACAACAGCAGGCCGATTTTGCCGAGCAGCAACGTAAAGACAAAGTCGCCGCCGACCACGCCGCCAACCTGAGCTTTGCTGAAGGGCTAATCAGAGAAGGCCGGCTATTGCCGGCACAGAAAGACCTGGTGGTTTCCACGCTGGACTTTATGGCCGGCCAAGAGCAGGTCGTCGAGTTCGGCGAAGGCGCTGCGAAAAAGCCGTTGCTCGAAGCAGTCAAGTCCGACCTGTTCGGCAAATTGCCGAAGCAAATCGAGTTCGGCGAGATTGCCGGCGGCCAGGGTGACGAAACGGTTACCGACGCCGACGATGATTTGGCGCACAAGGCGAAATGGGCCGCGAGTCCGGCGTTGCGCGCCGAGTTCGGCGAATTCGAAACCTATGCCGCGTTTGCCCGAGCAGAGGCAAACGGCCTGGTCAAAATCAAGGGGAACTAAACCATGACGACGCAAGCCGCGGATAAATTCCGCACCTACGCCCTGCACGGCAGCGAGACGGACAACGATGTCCCGGCTATTGCCAGCGACATTATTTACGAAGGCAGCGCCGTCGGCGAGAACGGCTCGGGGTATTTCCGGCCGCTGGTTGCCGGCGACCCGTTCGCCGGTTTCTGTCTGATTAACTGCGATAACAGCAGTGGCGCGGCCGGCGCCAAAAACATTCATGTTCGGGCCAAGGGCGTAGCCGTGTTGAATGTTACCGGCGTAACTGCGGTCACCGATGAAGGCTCTACCGTGTACGCATCGGACGACGACACGTTTACCCTCACGGCCGGCAGCAACAGTGCGATCGGCAAAATCATCCGTTACATCAGCGGCACTCAGGTCGAAGTGGCCTTCGAAGCTGCCTCATTCCGTTCATTATAAGGAGCAGCCATGGCTAAATTTACGACAAGCAGAGCCGTTATCGGCGAGTTTTACCGCACGCTGGAACAGGATATCGGCAACACCTGGGTGCCGGGCTGTTCCATGGAATTCACCTCCGATCAGGAATCCGAAACCTATGCGTGGCTGGGCCAATCCCCGGCGATGCGCGAATGGGTTGGTGCCCGCCAGGCGAAAGGCTTGACCGAAAACGGCATCACCATTATGAATAAAAAGTTCGAATCCACCCTGGAGATTCCGGTGGATTGGATACGGCGCGACAAGACCGGACAGATTCAGGTGCGCATCCGGGAGATGGCCGAACGCGCCAACTCGCATTGGGCCAGCCTGCTGTCCACGTTGATCATCAACGGCGAAAGCGCGGTGTGTTACGACGGCCAGTATTTTTTCGACACCGACCATACTGAGGACGATTCCGGTGTGCAGTCGAACAAAATCAATACCGATATCACGACGCCGGCGGCGCCGACGCTGAGCGATATGCAAACCGCTATCCTGTCGTCCACCCAGCAATTGTTAGGGTTTAAGGACAACCAGGGCGAGCCGATGAACGAAAACGCCCGCGAGTTTATTGTGATGGTGCCGGTGCCGTTTATGTCTGCCGCGGCGGCCGCGCTGGGCGCGACCGTCATCGGTCAAACCAGCAATCAAATCCAGGCGCTGGGATCGTTGGGCGGCTTTACCTACCGCCTTGCAGTCAACGCCCGCCTGACCTGGGCCACGAAATTCGCCTTGATGCGGGCCGATGGGTCGAGCGCTGCGTTCATTCGCCAGGAAGAGGAAAAAATCAAGGTGTCGGCGCTGGCGGAGGGGTCCGAGGTCGAGTTTACCCACGACGTGCATCGCTACGGCATCAAGGCTATGCGCAACGTCGGCTACGGCTACTGGCAACGCGCTGTCCTCAACACCTTTATTTAACGGGTGAACGGTATGTTGATTCAGACATTAAAAACCATCCGCATACCGTCCGGCGTGCGCCTGATACTGACGCCGGAGCAGTTCGACGCACGTGGCCACATGGTACAGCTCGACGCCGATTCGGGCGAGGCGCTGGTGATTCATCCGATGGAGTTCAAAGCCGGCGAACAACTGGAAGTGGTTGGGGAGTTGCCTATTGCGATCCATGCGTCTGCGTATGAGGTTTTGGATGCGGATGCTGAAGGTGAGGCTGATGCCGAAGGTGAAACGGATGCCGAAGGTGAAAAATCGGCAGTGAGTAAACGGCCACCAGCTCGAAAAAAATCCGAGAAAAGTGACGGCGGAGATCAGTGATGGGCTGGCGGGTTGCGAGAGAGGTTTTGCATTTTGATTCACTTGCCGATTTTTTGGCGGAGGATGGTGCCAATCATGGCGAGGGGAGCGTAATTATCGGCGGCACTAGCCATAGGGCTGGATTGATTCCCAGTTCGACAAAAGAGGCCGTTGCTCTACTCAATACCGCCATGCTGCAAAAATGGCTGAATTCGGGGGCGAAAACCGTCGCGCTGACATTACCCGGTAGATACGCCTTTGCCGGCGGCGATAACGCCCAGGCTATTATCACGATTCCGAGCGACACTACCCTGTATGTTGGTCCCGGCGTTATTCTCGACAACATCGCCGCCAGTTTCGGCTTATCAAAAACCCTGTTCTGCAATGAGCATGCTCTCAGTAACGCTGTGGCTGTTACTGGTTTGACTCATGCACAAGACACCAACTACAACTGGACAAGCACTGTAGTTGTCAACATTGGGTCTGTATCAAATGAGTTTGCAGTAGGTGACTACATTTACATTCGTCCGGCGTATGCAGGCGGAGATACTACTGGTTTTTATAACTACATCTACAAAGTTACCGGGATCGACAACTCTGACTCGGATAACAAGAAAATATTGTTCAAAATGGCTTGTGGGTCGGATGCAAACCATCCGACGCTAACCGGTGATTTGATCGTATATAAAGCCGACGCTAACATCAAAATCTATGGCGAGGGCCGAATACGTCAGGCGACTCAAAACAGAGGTTCCGGTAATATTCGCGGCGCGATTTCATACCAGCAGATCATCATGAACAAGGTGATAAATAGCTATGTTGATATTGGGCTGACAGAATCCCCTGGATCGGTAACTGCTGGCTTGGCGAATGTATTTAAAGCCAGTGTAAAAAATTCGCACTCCGATAATTCTAATGGCGTCTGGGTCCACGGCAACTGTTATGGAGTGCATATTGATGGCGTTTCTGGAGAGTCAAAAGATGATTTGATCACTATTTTCGCAGACAGTGCTAATACGCCGATATACGATGGCGATGGAGTCACGGCGTGTTCTGTAGGCAACGTAGACGGGGTGGAGGTTAATTTTCGACATGAGCCTCACCGAAAATCATCATCACAAGGCGTGTCGATGATTTCATCCCAGAGCTACAGAATCGATAATGTGACTATTAGAGGATATAAAGGCTCTGACATATCAGGACAACCATTCCAGCTAAGTTGCGGCTATGGAATAAATGGTGTTGCGAAGTATGGAGCTATAAAACTGATTGACTGCGAATACGTGCCAAGAAAGGGGCGGCCACTAGGGTACATGTCTAGCGGCGCTGGAGGCGGCAGCATGACTGTCGATAACCTGATTATGCAAAACGTTAGGGTTCCAGCCATTGCCAGCGCGGACGGAAATGCTGGGTTTATGGATGTATCATTCGCAATTTGGAACGTTGTAGATACGTCTGCGTCACATCTAATCAAGAACTTCTCATTGATTGATTGCGAATTCAATTTTGACTGCACGTCATCTAATGCGATCAACATGA
>NZ_JANIBM010000020.1 GCF_024505045.1 Methylomonas aurea
CCCCAACTGCTTGGCGCAGGTTTTATAGTCGTCGTGGGTCAGTTTCTTGAAGATTTTGCTGTGCAAGGCCACGCTGCGGCGGCGCATTTCCAGGTAATCGGCGGGGGTAAATACGATTTCATTCATTACGTTCTGGAATGTCCAAGGTAAAAGGTAACTGGTTAGGCCCGCGAGTGCCTTAATTTTTGCTCGATCCGCTCTATTAACCCGGTCCTCTGTTTAAGGCTAAGTCGGCATGCTTCGCTCGTCTTGCCTGTTTTGAGATCGTGCAAAAGCGATTTGAAATGCGCAGCAAGCTTAAGCGCTCTTCGCGCTGCTTCGTCGCTGTCTTGAGTTCTGAGGCTGTGGAAAATTTCGCGAGTTTTGATGATTTCGCGAAGGTCGGCGGGAACGCCGAGGCGGAAATAAAAGACGTTTTTTCGTCTTACGAGGTATGGAATTTTTGCCATAACAACAGCCCCTTTGTAGCACGGTCTTGTAGCAAAAGCCGTTTCTACTCAGGGGTTATTGTCATTAATCTTTTAAAAACAAAGATTTATGTTTTGGCGGAGAAAGAGGGATTCGAACCCTCGATACGTTTCCGTATACACACTTTCCAGGCGTGCGCCTTCGACCGCTCGGCCATCTCTCCAAAATCTTGATCAGCCGCATTGTTGCCGAAGGCAAATTTCGCATTGGCATATTGCTTGCTGATCCAATCCCCATAGGATAATTCAAAAGGTGTCGAATTGCAATCGACGCTTTGATCGGCACTTCAAATGCGAAACCGGCGGTTTGCGGATAAATCAGGCTGGCCGTTACCCGGAGTGCGTCCGATTGCGGCTAGGCGAGAATTTGGCTAATCTTACTTTTGCGCTTCCGCCGCTTTTATGGGAAGCGGCAGTTTGCTCAGCCGAAACGACTTACCTCCGCATGGACGATACCAATCCCAATAAACCCAGAATTCTGATCGTCGACGACGTTAATGAAAATCTGCATACGTTACTGAACATTCTGCGCGGAAAATATGCGATCCAGGCGGCGACCAGCGGCAGTAAAGCGTTGGAAATCGCCAGCCATGTGCCGCCGCCCGATTTGATTCTGCTCGATATTCTGATGCCGGAAATGGACGGCTACCAGGTGCTGCAAAAGCTGAGGAACCAAGCCGCTACCGCCGATATACCGGTGATTTTCGTGACGGCGGCCGGAGAAAATCAGGACGCGGCCCGAGGTTACGCGCTTGGCGCTGCCGATTACGTCGCCAAACCGGTGGTGGCAGAAATCTTACTGGCACGCGTTGAGGCGCATTTGGAACTGGCGGCCTATCGCAAACGCTACGGCCGGCTATAATCAAACGCTTACACCCTCGAACAACCCTTTCCCGAATTCAGACCGATGAGCAGAGACGACAGCGCAGTGCCGAGCGGCAGGCCGACCATTTTGGTCGTAGACGATTTGCCGGAAAACATCCACGGTCTTCTCGAGGCTTTGAAAGACGACTATAGCATTTTGGTGGCGACCGACGGTCCGAAAGCCGTGGAGCTTGCGCAAGGGCCGACACCGCCGGATCTGGTGTTGCTGGACGTGAAAATGCCCGGAATGGACGGTTACGAAGTGTGCCGGCGGCTGAAAAGCAGCCCGAAGACCTGCAATATTCCGATTCTGTTCGTGACTATCGTCGATGCCTCCGGCGAGAAAATTCGCGGTTTCTCGCTCGGCGCCGCCGATTTCATCACCAAACCCTTCGATATCGACGAAGTCCGTGCCAGAGTCAAAACCCATCTCGAGCTCGGCCGCTTGCGCCGGGTGTTGGAAGGCCGGGTGGAGCGGCTCAACGAATACAAACACGCGGCCGACGTATCCAATATTGTTTCCAGAACCGATCCGGAGGGTGTCATCACCTACGTCAACGACGCGTTTGTCGATACCTACGGCTATACGCGCGAGGAACTGATCGGCAAAACCCATCGTATGATCTGCGATCCGAGCACGCCGCCGGGCCTGATCCGGGAGATGTGGAGCACGATTCTGTCCGGAGCGATATGGCGCGGCACCTTCAGCAATCTTAGCAAAGCCGGCGAAGAGGTCTACGTCAACAACACCATCGTGCCGATTCTGAACCCTGATGGCAGCATCCGCGAATTCATTTCCACCAGCGTAAACGTCACTTATCTGATCAAACAGGAAGAATTGATCCGCCAGCAAACCACCGACGCCTTGACCGGCCTGCCGAATCGGGTCAAGTTGATGCAGGATTTGGGCAAGGCCTCCAACCAGGCGATGCTCGGCATGATCAATATCGATCAATTCAAGGCGATCAACGATTTTTACGGGCTGTGCAACGGCGACAAAGTGCTGCTGGAAATCGGCGACCGCCTGCAAAAAATGGCGGCCGGGCGCGCTTCGGCCTACCGGATCGGCGGCGATCTGTTCGCGCTGTTTGCCGAGAACCAGGGCGAAACGGCCGACTTCGAAAATTTGATTGCCGGCATCGTCAACCAACTGGAATCGGTGGCCGTCGATTGCGGCGACGACAAAATCAATATCCGCGTCACCGCCGGTATTTGTTTCGGCCGCGACAATACCTACACCCATGCCGCACTGGCCTTGGAGCGGGCGCGGATCGAGCGCCGCGATTATTTGGTCTATACCGACCAGATGGAGATCAAATCGCATTACAAGGACAATATCCGCTGGAGCCAGAAAATCCGCAACGCCTTGAACGATGGCCGCATCGTGCCGTTTTTTCAACCCATCGTCGACAACCGTAGCGGCAAGGTCTGCAAACACGAGGCTTTGATGCGGATGATAGACGAGGACGGCGAAGTCATTGCCCCGACCTTTTTGCAGGCGGCCAAACTGTCCCGCCAATACGCGGCCTTGACCAAAGCCATCGTCGAGCAGGCGGTGGCGGTTTTGGCAGAGTGCAGCGGCGAGGTCGCCATCAATCTGACTGTGGAAGACATTCTGGACAGCAACACGGCCGCCTTTATCGACCAAAAACTGGCGCAACCCGGTATCGGCAGCCGCGTCGTATTGGAAATAACCGAAACCGAGGGCATCGAAAATTACGAGGAAGTCCGCCTGTTCGTCGACCGGATGAAAACCTACGGCTGTAAATTTGCGATCGACGATTTCGGCAGCGGTTATTCCAATTTCGTGCACTTGCTGCGCTTGAAAATCGATTATCTGAAAATCGACGGCTCGATCATCATGAACATCATCGACGATCCGGATTCGGAAGCGATTGCCCAAGTCATCGTCGACGCCGCGCGCCGTCTGGGGATGCGCACGGTGGCGGAATACGTCGGCAGCGCCGATATTCAAATCAAGGCCAAGGAATTGGGCATCGATTTCTCGCAAGGGTACTATATCGGCAAGCCCTTGCCCAAGCCTCTATCCGGCGGATATGCGAATTAAGGCGGCGACGGCCGGCGGGCGATTTTGGGCCGGCGCTAGTTAATCCGGACCGCGCGATGTCTCGGTTACTGCACCGGTTAGCCCTTGCCACCCTTTGCGGCGGAGTGCTTTGCCCATCGGTTCGCGCCGACATCAGCACGGCGATGATACGCGGCCAAGTCCAGCTCGGCGACGGTGGCGACCAGGCCGGAACGCAGATCATTGTGACCAACCTGCAACGCGGCTTCTCGACCCGTACCTTCCCCCGCGCCGACGGCTCTTACGTACTGATGGCGTTAAAGCCCGGACGCTACCGGCTTTCGGTGCTGGCTGCGGACGGCCGGCGGGCGGAACAGGAGCTGACGCTGCAGGTCGGCCAGACCGCCTTGCTCGACATTACGCTCGATCCGAAACCCGATACCGCCAGCGCGGCCGCCGAACCGGCCGAACAAAATTCGTCGGAACTGGCGACCTACTTGACGCCGGAGCAAATGCAACGCTTGCCGCAAGTCAACCGCAATTTCCTGAATTACGCCGACCTGGCGCCCGGAGTGAATGTCGTCAACGGCGAGGAGGGCACTACCCGCCTACAGAGCGGGGGCCAAAGGCCGGACAGCGTCAATCTGTTCATCGACGGCGTCAGCCAGAAAAACTATGTGGTTCGTGGCGGCGTGGCTGGTCAGGATTCCAGCAAAGGCAACGTGTTCCCGGAATCGGCCGTGGCCGAATACAAGGTGATCAGCCAAAACTACAAAGCCGAATTCGATCAAGTTGCTGCCGCAGCGGTTTCGGTCCAAACCAAATCAGGCGGCAACCGGTTCCAGGGCGAAGCCTTTTACGACCACACCAACCAGGATTTGCGCTCGGCTACGCCCAGTGAACAACTCGCCGGCAAGCGCGATTCCGAGCAGGCCCAGTACGGCGTAACCTTGAGCGGTCCCATCGTCAAAGACGTCGCCCATTTCTTCATGGCCTACGAACGCAAGGTCAACGACGACTTCGCCAACGTCGCCGCCGGTGACGGCGGGCCGCTACCGGCGGCTTACCAGCCTTTACTCGGCGCATTCAACCGGCCGTTCGAGCAGGACTTGTTTTTCGGCAAATTGGATTGGGCGCTCGGTGCCAGGCATCTGCTGGAGGCCTCGTTCAAGTTCCGCGACGAAACCGAAAGTTTGGGAATCGGCGGCATCAATGCCCGCACCTATGCGCTGGAGAAAGGCAACAGCGAGCATCGGCTGGACTTCAAATACCAATATAGCGCCGAACATTGGGTCAACGAGGCCCGCTTCACTCACGAGGACGCCAACTGGCAGCAAACGCCTGCCGAAAACTCGCCCGGCATCTTGTTGCAGCGCCTGGACGGCAGTCTGAGCGGCAACACGCTGGCCAGCCGCTCGGTGTTGAACGCGGGCGGCAGTACCAATTACCAAAAGAAAGGCCAGAACGGACCGGGCCTGCAAAACGATTTAACCTTCAGCGATTTGCATTGGTACGGCGAGCATATCGCCAAAGTCGGCGCCAAACTGAAGCGGATCGAACTCAGTGCGCTGGAGCGCGACCCTTACCATCCGCAGTTCAGTTTCAACTTGAACAACCCGGCCGGCAACCCATACCGGGTGCGCTGGGCTTCGGCGCTGGCCGGTGCCGGCGACGGCAGTACCGCCAGCGATGTGACCCAATTGGGCGTTTATTTGCAGGACGATTGGCAGGTCGACAAACATCTGAGTTTGAATCTGGGTTTGCGCTGGGATTACGAATACAACCCCGGTTACTTGAATTTCGTCACGCCGGCTGACGTGGCGGGCGCTTTGCGCGGCTGGAGCAATCTGCATAACGGCAACGCCGGTTACGATATCGAAAACTTCATCAGCAACGGCGACAACCGCAGCGCCGACAGCAACAACATCGCGCCGCGCTTGGGCTTTGCCTACGATCTATTGGCCGACCAGCGTCATGTCCTATTCGGCGGTTTTGCCCGGGCCTACGATCGCAATATCTACGACGTGTTGCAACTGGAACGGACCAAGGGCACTTACCCGAGCTACAGCGTCAATTTTCAGGGCGATCCCAACTACGATTGCGCCGCGGCAGCCGATTGCATCGCCTGGGCGCCGGAATACCTGAATTACTCGCCGGCGCAGTTGACGGCGTTGACCGGCGCCGTTCCGGGGACCAGCCGAGAAATCAACCTGATCCGCAACAACTTGAAAACGCCGTTCTCCGACCAGTTCAGCCTGGGCATGCGCAACCGGATCGGCGACTGGTTCACCGAAATCGCCTTTTCGCACGTGGTCAGCTACAACGGCGTGGTCGGGCTATTGGGCGGCCGCAATGCCGACGGCAGCTTCTATGCGCCGGGTTCGGCGTTCGGCGGTACCTTCCAGGCCTTGCCGGGCTACGGCCAACTGATTCTGTTCGATAACGGTGTGCAGACCAAAACCAATTCGATCTTCCTGAAAGCCGAAAAGCCTTACCACCCGGACAGCGGTTGGGGCATGACCTTTGCCTATACCTTTACCGATTCGGAAGAAAACAAACCGCAATCGTTTGCCGACAACAGCAGCTACCTGTTCGAATACCCCAATACCCATAGCGTCGGCTGGCTGGACACCGCTGGCGTGCGCAAACATAAAATCGTCGCCAGCGGCAGCGTCGATTTGCCGTGGGACCTGATTTTCTCCGCCAAACTGACCTTGGCCACGCCGGAAACTCGCTCCGGCGTCAACTGCAACGGCGGCTGCCGCTTCGATACCTTTACGCCGCGCGGCCAAGACTTTATTTTTCCCGGCAATTGGTGGGGTTACCGCCAGGTCGACGTCGCCTTGATCAAAAGTTTCGATACTCCGCACGACACGCGTATGAAACTGCGCCTGGATGTGCTGAATCTGTTCGATTTCAAAAACTACGCGGGGTTTAACTCGGATTTCGCCTCGCCGAATTTCGGCTCGCCGCTGGGCACATTGGCCGGGCCGGGATTCACGCTTAAGCTGACCGCGCGGTTGGAGTTTTGATGGCCGATTTCGCACCGACACCGCGGCGACGTTGCCCAGCGCCGATCCGGCTGCTGGGATTGGTGTTCGGCTTGCTGCTGCAGACCGGCCATGCCGACGATGCGGAGGAGGCCAAAACCAAAGCGAACTACCTGTACAACTTTACCAAGTTCGTCGAATGGCCGGCGCCGGCGGCCGATACGCTGCACATTTGCGTGGTCGGTTCCGAAGCGGTCGTCAACATCTTGAGCGACCTGGCCAGCCGCGACACCAAGGGCCGCCTGCTGCAGATCTGGTCGGGAGTCGATGACCCGCACGTTTGCCAGATCTTGTATGTCGAGCGCACGGTCGCGGAATTGCCGGCGCTGATGCGCGAGGTCAGCGGTACTCCGGTGTTGACGGTCAGCGATGCCGACGCTTTTGCCGAGCAGGGCGGGGCCGTCGGATTTTATAGCGAGAATGGACAGATCAAGCTCAGCGTCAATCCGGAAGCAGTACGCAAAGCTCAACTGAAAATCAACGCCCTGCTGATGGAAATAGCCCGTATCGTCCGGTGATGAACGCGAGACCCCAGCCATGATCGATATCAAAAGCGATATGAACATCAAAACCAAACTGGTGCTGATCATGCTGGCGACCAGCTGCGTCGCCTTGGTGCTGGCCGGCGCCGGTTTTATCGCCTACGAGCACGTCCGCGTCAAATCCGACATGGACCGCGATTTACGCTCGTTGGCGCGTATCGTCGCCAACCGCAGCACCGTTGCTCTGTCATTCAACGACAGCGGCGTCGCTGCCGCCACACTGGCCGCGCTCAGCGTGAAAAGCAGCATAGTCTCGGCTTGCATTTACGACCGGACAGACCATTTATTTGCCGAATACCGCCGCGACGAGACTTGCCCGCCGCTATATCCGGGCTTGTTCGGCGAAGGCGGCGTCCTGGTTTACGAGCGATACAGCAACGTCGGCGAGGACATTGTGTTGGACGGCCAGATTTTGGGCAAAGTCTGGATCAAAGCCAGCCTGAACGAACTGGTCGGCTTGTGGCGCGAGTTTCTGCTGGCGGCGGCAGCGATCATCGCCTTGTCGGCGACGATTGCGCTGTTATTGGCTTCCCGCTTGCAGCGCGTGGTGTCGGTGCCGCTGATGCAGCTGAAAAAAACCGTCGAGACCATCAATAGCCAGAAAAACTACACACTGCGCGCCGCGGTGGACAGCGACGACGAATTCGGCGCGTTGAACCGGGCCTTCAACACGATGATCGCCACAATCGAAGCCCGCGACCGGGAGCTGTTGGCCGCCAATCGGCAACTGGCCGAAAACGAAAAACAACTGGCCGGCATCAACGAAGCGCTGGAAGAAAGGGTGGCGGCGCGTACCGCCGAATTGGCCGACAGCAACGCCAAACTGGCGCACAACAGCGTCATCTTGGCGACGGTACTGGACAGCATGTCGCAGGGCTTGATCGCATTCGACGGTAATCTGAAACTGTTGGTATGGAATAAGCAGCTCAGCGAAGTGCGCGGTTATCCGGATACCATGTTGCAGGTCGGCCGCGACCACGCCGAATTCGTCCGCTTCGATCTGGACCACGAAACCCTGCGCTTCAAAAACCCGGACGGCGCCCTTAACGAATTGTTCGCACAGATTGCCCGGTTTCAGCCGCACCGTTTCACCCGCACCCGGCTCGACGGCCGCGTCATCGAAATCGCCGGCGGTCCGATTGCCGACGGCGGCTTCGTCAGTACCTACGAAGACGTCACGCTAAGGATCCAGGCCGAGGCCGCATTGAAAGAAGCCCGCGACGCCGCCGAATCCGCCACCCAGACCAAGAGCCAATTCCTGGCCAATATGTCGCACGAGATCCGCACGCCGATGAACGGCGTGCTGGGCATGCTGCATCTGGCGCTGCAAACCGATTTGAACGCGTCGCAACGCAATTACCTGGCCAAGGCGCACAGCTCGGCGCGAGCTCTGCTCGGGATTTTGAACGACATCCTGGATTTCTCGAAAATAGAAGCCGGCAAACTGGTGCTGGAATGCATCGAGTTTCAGTTCGACAGCGTGGTCGAACAACTGGCCGACACGATCGGCTACCAGGCCGGCCAGAAGGGTATCGAGTTCTTGATCCGACACGATCCGCAAATTCCGCCGATTCTGGTCGGCGACCCGTTGCGCTTCGGCCAGATATTGACCAACTTGTGCGGCAACGCCTTGAAATTCACCGAAGCCGGCGAACTGGAACTGGCGTTTTATTGCACGGCCAAGACCGAGCAGAGTATCGACTTGCGGGTTTCGGTACGCGACACCGGCATCGGCATGACAGCCGCCGACAAAGACAAATTGTTCAAGGAATTCACCCAGGCCGACCAGGGCACCAGCCGCCGCTTCGGCGGTACCGGGCTGGGCTTGGCCATTTGTAAAACCCTGGTGGAAATGATGCACGGCCGGATCTGGATCGAGCATTCGGAGCCGGGCAAAGGCACCACATTCTGTTTTACCGTGCAATTGGGCGTAGCCGGCGAAACCCTGGCCCGGCAACGGGCGATGCAGCGCAGCATCGGCGCGCTGCTGGCCGACGTCCGCGTATTGGTGGTGGACGACAACGCCGCCTCGCGGGAAATCATTGCCGACATGTTGCGGCCGTTTCATTTACGCATCGATTGCGCCGCCAGTGCCGCCGCCGCATTGAATCGGATCGGCCAAGCCGGCGCCGAAGCCTACGATGTGGTGCTGATGGATTGGAAAATGCCCGGCATGAACGGCGACGAAGCGGTGCACCGGATTCGGGCCGACTCCGGACTGGCGCGGCAACCGAAAGTGATCATGGTCACCGCTTACGGCAGCGAAGACGTCATGCACGCGGCGGGCCGAGCCGGAATCGACGGTTTTTTGGTCAAACCGGTATCGCCGTCCTCCTTGCTGGATGCGATCCTGTCGGCCTTGGGCCGCGGCCGGGTGCAGGCCATGGCCGACAAATTCAAACAGATCGGCCTCGGGACCGCCGGCAACATCGAGCATTTGCAGGGTATCCGCCTGTTGTTGGTGGAGGACAACGAAATCAACCGCGAATTTGCGTTGGAGTTGTTGCGCAGCCATGGGATGGAAGTCGACGAAGCGGTCAATGGCGAAGAAGCGGTCAACATGGTGCAGCAACAAACTTACGATGCGGTGTTGATGGACATCCAAATGCCGGTCCTGGATGGCTTGCAAGCCAGCCGCAGGATCCGGGAACTGGCGGCAGTGACCGGCGACGGCCGTTACGCCAGGGTGCCGATTATTGCAATGACCGCGCATGCAATGGCGCGCGACGTCGAAAAAAGCCTGGAGGCCGGAATGAACGACCACATCACCAAACCCATCGATCCGGAGCGGCTCTTGTCGGCACTGGCGACTTGGGTGCCGTTGCCGCAACGCGAAGCCGGCGCCAATCCGAACGGCCAGCCCGATTTACCGGCCGATTTGGCGGGACTGACCGCCGTCGACGCCGCGCAAGGCATTCGCCGCATCGGCGGCAACGCCGACGCCTACCGCAAACAACTGCAACGGTTTGCCGCGCATTATCCCGGCGCCGTGGTCGAGATTGGCCGCTTGGTCGACGCCGGCGACCTGAAAACCGCCGAAGAGCGTTGCCATGCCCTGAAAGGCGTCAGCGGCAACCTGGCGGCAGTGGCGCTGTTCGAAGCGGCGGCCGAGGTCGACAGCCTGCTGAAACAAAACCGATGCCCGGACCCCGGCCAATTGCAGCGGATGGACCGCTTGTTGGCCGATTTACTGGCCGAAATCGGCAATCTGCCCGCCGCCGGGCATGCCGCCACGCCGGCGGAGAACGTAACGGCCAAGCCGCAGGCGGAGATCGCCGTGTTACTGGAAAAATTGGCATACGCCCTGGATCACGATCTGGGCGCGGCGGAAGATTTGATGGAACAAGTGCGCGCCAGTCTGGCGGACAGCCGTTACCGGGCGACGGTGGCCGAAATCGGCAAAAACCTGGACCGCTTTGCGATCGACGATGCCCAAGCTCAACTGGCCGAACTACGCCGGCTGATAGCGCAAGGTTAGCCGCTTGTCCCATTGTTTTTCCGTCTCGCTTCAATGAGGCCCCGGCGGGTGGCCGGGGAATGCACGCCACCGCTGGCTTGGCTTTGCTTTTTGATTGCGCTTCAATGAGGCCCCGGCGGGTAGCCGGGGAATGCTAGAGACTCTACCCTTTCAGGTTGACCTCGACGTTGCTTCAATGAGGCCCCGGCGGGTAGCCGGGGAATGCCGGCTCACTGGCATGTAACCCGCGTCGATATCACGGGGCTTCAATGAGGCCCCGGCGGGTAGCCGGGGAATGCGATATGGGGGTGCTGGTCAAACAATGGACCCATCAAGCTTCAATGAGGCCCCGGCGGGTGGCCGGGGAATGCCCGAGCAAACGCGGCCGCGATGCGCTCGGGTTTCAACGCTTCAATGAGGCCCCGGCGGGTGGCCGGGGAATGCCCGACTCAAGCGCCAAGGCCAGCGCGTCGTATTCGGGCTTCAATGAGGCCCCGGCGGGTGGCCGGGGAATGCGTGGGCATCACCGGCAGCTTGTCGGCCGATCAGATCGCTTCAATGAGGCCCCGGCGGGTGGCCGGGGAATGCGAATTGCTTAAAATTCCTTGCATAGCCAATGCGGCGCTTCAATGAGGCCCCGGCGGGTGGCCGGGGAATGCCCATCGTTCAGCAGTTCTGGGCCATCTTCGACTACTTGCTTCAATGAGGCCCCGGCGGGTGGCCGGGGAATGCACGACTTCGAGATCGCGACCATTCTGGCGTCGCTGGCTTCAATGAGGCCCCGGCGGGTGGCCGGGGAATGCGGCGCTCGCGGTCCGGGTGAGGGGTGTTGGCGTGCCAGCTTCAATGAGGCCCCGGCGGGTGGCCGGGGAATGCGGCAAGCATCGATAAAAGAAGAGAAACTAAAGGAAAGGCTTCAATGAGGCCCCGGCGGGTGGCCGGGGAATGCCCCGAGCAAAGCGCTGTGATTGCCAACCAACAGGCCCGCTTCAATGAGGCCCCGGCGGGTGGCCGGGGAATGCGGCCAAAGAGGCGGAAAACCTGGACGAAGAAGACGAGCTTCAATGAGGCCCCGGCGGGTGGCCGGGGAATGCATTGATAGCCGTTTACCGTGAACAGCCCACGCGATGGCTTCAATGAGGCCCCGGCGGGTGGCCGGGGAATGCCCGAGCAAACGCGGCCGCGATGCGCTCGGGTTTCAACGCTTCAATGAGGCCCCGGCGGGTGGCCGGGGAATGCAAGGCCGCACGCGAAAGACTGTTTAAGCGATTTCACGAGCTTCAATGAGGCCCCGGCGGGTGGCCGGGGAATGCGCCGGTAAGCGAGAGTTAGTCAGAAACTTAGCGGCCCAGCTTCAATGAGGCCCCGGCGGGTGGCCGGGGAATGCCGGACAACTCCTCGGCTGGCGGACTGTTTGCGCCGTTGCTTCAATGAGGCCCCGGCGGGTGGCCGGGGAATGCAGCAAGTACGACCTTCTTCAGGGACCGCTTTGTCATCGCTTCAATGAGGCCCCGGCGGGTGGCCGGGGAATGCTTTGACCGGAAAGAGTTGCAAGACATATATTCAACGCTTCAATGAGGCCCCGGCGGGTGGCCGGGGAATGCCGTCATTGGCTCCGGGTAGGGTGCTGGCATCGCTCGGCTTCAATGAGGCCCCGGCGGGTGGCCGGGGAATGCAGCGGCTCCGACCGCGAGCCAAAGCTGAAAAAGATCGCTTCAATGAGGCCCCGGCGGGTGGCCGGGGAATGCGCCCTGACGTTTTCTATCTGCGCCATAAGCCCTTCTGCTTCAATGAGGCCCCGGCGGGTGGCCGGGGAATGCGTTTCTGATCCAAGGCGCATTGGAAGCAAACAAAAAGCTTGCTTCAATGAGGCCCCGGCGGGTGGCCGGGGAATGCTGGGTAAGGGAATACTTGACCAGCAACCGAGCAAGAGGCTTCAATGAGGCCCCGGCGGGTGGCCGGGGAATGCGCCGGATGTTTGGTGGTTGTATTGTCCGCGCACTGCGGCTTCAATGAGGCCCCGGCGGGTGGCCGGGGAATGCGGAGTGAATTATTGCGTTGACATGACTTTGTTTTTGGTAGCTTCAATGAGGCCCCGGCGGGTGGCCGGGGAATGCGCTTGCCTTACCAGATACTCAACACCACCAACACGATCGCTTCAATGAGGCCCCGGCGGGTGGCCGGGGAATGCAGCCATTTGAAAGCCGTATTTCGTCGCGATAAAAGCGCTTCAATGAGGCCCCGGCGGGTGGCCGGGGAATGCTCCTGCATCGTGATTTTTTGTCGCCACACACCGCCAGCTTCAATGAGGCCCCGGCGGGTGGCCGGGGAATGCCAAAAAATTGACGGGAAGGTTGTAGAGCGAGAATTGCTTCAATGAGGCCCCGGCGGGTGGCCGGGGAATGCGCATCAGGTCCATTATGCAACGTCTCCTTCGCGTACAGCTTCAATGAGGCCCCGGCGGGTGGCCGGGGAATGCTGGTGGCGCCTTGCTGCGGCAACCAGATACCACGATGCTTCAATGAGGCCCCGGCGGGTGGCCGGGGAATGCGTGCCGGACGCCTGGACGCCAGCGCCGTTATCCGCGCTTCAATGAGGCCCCGGCGGGTGGCCGGGGAATGCCAGTTTATTTGCAAAGCGGAATTCGCCGGCAATGCCGCTTCAATGAGGCCCCGGCGGGTGGCCGGGGAATGCGGCCAACGATGCCAAAGTGACATCCGCATCGGTGGTGCTTCAATGAGGCCCCGGCGGGTGGCCGGGGAATGCCTTCTATGACTGAGCAAAGATTAAGTACTGGTTCAAGCTTCAATGAGGCCCCGGCGGGTGGCCGGGGAATGCTTAGGCGACCTGGCGCAAAATTACGACGAATACTGGGCTTCAATGAGGCCCCGGCGGGTGGCCGGGGAATGCGAGAAATGATGGCAAAGGCATTGACTGAATTTTGGGGCTTCAATGAGGCCCCGGCGGGTGGCCGGGGAATGCGAGAAATGATGGCAAAGGCATTGACTGAATTTTGGGGCTTCAATGAGGCCCCGGCGGGTGGCCGGGGAATGCTCAAAGCGATTGACATTAAACCGAATGCGATTCTTAGCGCTTCAATGAGGCCCCGGCGGGTGGCCGGGGAATGCAGGACACAAGGATTTGCGCTCGCTGATGATTTACTAGCTTCAATGAGGCCCCGGCGGGTGGCCGGGGAATGCGTCGGGCCAGTTGAAGAGCTAGAGCCGCAAGAGCACGCTTCAATGAGGCCCCGGCGGGTGGCCGGGGAATGCGCCGATGACAAAGTGAGTCTTGACCGGCTCGTCATAGCTTCAATGAGGCCCCGGCGGGTGGCCGGGGAATGCTGTTGTTCTGTTGTTAATAAATAATAACTAGACCAATGCTTCAATGAGGCCCCGGCGGGTGGCCGGGGAATGCGACGCAACGCTCGCCCCTACTGCATCGTTTGGCACGTGCTTCAATGAGGCCCCGGCGGGTGGCCGGGGAATGCGTCAGTTCTGACATTTTTGTCTTCCCTCCGCCCATTTTTGCTTCAATGAGGCCCCGGCGGGTGGCCGGGGAATGCTAGTCCACCATTTGCGGCATTTGGGATTGACGCAGTTGCTTCAATGAGGCCCCGGCGGGTGGCCGGGGAATGCGGGTGCAATCGTTTGACGCTGAGATTCATCGGGCTGGCTTCAATGAGGCCCCGGCGGGTGGCCGGGGAATGCTGGGAAATTCAGTATATTAAGGGGGGGTTGATGTGAATGCTTCAATGAGGCCCCGGCGGGTGGCCGGGGAATGCGGCTCAATCAGCATCCAATCGAATCTGGATCGTTTCGGCGCTTCAATGAGGCCCCGGCGGGTGGCCGGGGAATGCAAAGTAAATCGAGCATCTCCGCCGCCGAATAAACCCGGCTTCAATGAGGCCCCGGCGGGTGGCCGGGGAATGCCTATCAAGACGAAGAAACGGCGCGGGTTGAGCAGTTTGCTTCAATGAGGCCCCGGCGGGTGGCCGGGGAATGCAACGTAGGTCGGCAGAATCAGGTTGACATCAGCAACGCTTCAATGAGGCCCCGGCGGGTGGCCGGGGAATGCGCGAGACTTGTCCGGTTTGCAAGCTTGTGAACTAGCGCTTCAATGAGGCCCCGGCGGGTGGCCGGGGAATGCCGATCAGAACGGAATTGCGCGCGGGCGATGCTACACCGCTTCAATGAGGCCCCGGCGGGTGGCCGGGGAATGCTGCCGCAACACTCAAGATACAAGCGCAGGCCAATAAACGCTTCAATGAGGCCCCGGCGGGTGGCCGGGGAATGCGACATCGACGCCGGCAATGGTGTGGTGCTGGTCGTTGCGGCTTCAATGAGGCCCCGGCGGGTGGCCGGGGAATGCTATCGATGAATCGAGAACCGGCTTGATCGAAGCCATCGCTTCAATGAGGCCCCGGCGGGTGGCCGGGGAATGCGGATCAACCGGTTCAGCCGGGACGCGTCGCAATTCGGGCTTCAATGAGGCCCCGGCGGGTGGCCGGGGAATGCGCCGAACGTGCACGCGCGGCCAAAACAATCAGCGCCGCTTCAATGAGGCCCCGGCGGGTGGCCGGGGAATGCCAGGGTACGCAAGGCTATTTAGTCGCGCAGCACTTAGGCTTCAATGAGGCCCCGGCGGGTGGCCGGGGAATGCTTATTTTGTCAATTAGTGAATATGCCGATTGCGCCATAGCTTCAATGAGGCCCCGGCGGGTGGCCGGGGAATGCGGTTTCGGTGGTTTGTTCAACCGGCGCGGACAATGCCGCTTCAATGAGGCCCCGGCGGGTGGCCGGGGAATGCGTTCCAAAACACACTTCGCCATCGAGGGCGGTCGTTTCGCTTCAATGAGGCCCCGGCGGGTGGCCGGGGAATGCTACATTACCGGAAAGGGGACCATACGATTTTCAGGTGCTTCAATGAGGCCCCGGCGGGTGGCCGGGGAATGCGGTGCGGGTTTGCCGGGCGGCACATTTTCCAGCATAGCTTCAATGAGGCCCCGGCGGGTGGCCGGGGAATGCTCGCCGCGCAAGTGCAAGCCGAGTCGGGCGGTAATCCGCTTCAATGAGGCCCCGGCGGGTGGCCGGGGAATGCTGCGATTCTGGACGTTGAACAAACGCCAGAACCTATCGCTTCAATGAGGCCCCGGCGGGTGGCCGGGGAATGCAAAATCAGACCGTCGCGTAACGGTGTATACGCTTTGCTTCAATGAGGCCCCGGCGGGTGGCCGGGGAATGCGCTGATTGTAAGGCTAGGCACCGATGACACTTGTGGCTTCAATGAGGCCCCGGCGGGTGGCCGGGGAATGCAAACGAAGAATGGGTGAAGCGTTGTCAATCGATGACGCTTCAATGAGGCCCCGGCGGGTGGCCGGGGAATGCGCGATGGACGCCGACGTTGACAACCAACAGCTCGAGCTTCAATGAGGCCCCGGCGGGTGGCCGGGGAATGCCTCAAATCACCGTCAGCGGCGAGCGGTACCGATTCGCTTCAATGAGGCCCCGGCGGGTGGCCGGGGAATGCGCGAACATCAACGCAGCGGCCGGCCTGGACATCTCGCTTCAATGAGGCCCCGGCGGGTGGCCGGGGAATGCCTTGTGTGCGGCTCAAACTACCTATCAGGCTTTGGCGGCTTCAATGAGGCCCCGGCGGGTGGCCGGGGAATGCGGGCGGAACGCTGTTTCGGCGTTGCGTCGAATCCGCAGCTTCAATGAGGCCCCGGCGGGTGGCCGGGGAATGCGCGTACATCTGCAATCAGGTCGATCCGGCAAATTCGGCTTCAATGAGGCCCCGGCGGGTGGCCGGGGAATGCTCAGCGAACATTTCCGCCAATCCGCTGATTTGCTTCGCTTCAATGAGGCCCCGGCGGGTGGCCGGGGAATGCGCCAGATGTTTCTGCGGCGTGCCTTCGCTGGTAATGTTCGCTTCAATGAGGCCCCGGCGGGTGGCCGGGGAATGCGTATCGCCGTGTTCGCCAGCCGGGATATATCGGCGGTGCTTCAATGAGGCCCCGGCGGGTGGCCGGGGAATGCGCGGACCGGGTGGAGAAGATCAAAACCGTGGCAACGCTTCAATGAGGCCCCGGCGGGTGGCCGGGGAATGCGAAATTAAATCGCTCGAATCGGTTGATATACACTGGGCTTCAATGAGGCCCCGGCGGGTGGCCGGGGAATGCGTTGAACGGCTGCGGCCCAGCAACCACCGGTTGAGCGCTTCAATGAGGCCCCGGCGGGTGGCCGGGGAATGCGCATGGTTGCATGGCACGTCGCTGGCTGGGATGACGTGCTTCAATGAGGCCCCGGCGGGTGGCCGGGGAATGCAAGCGCTGGACGGCGCTGCGCTGCAACACATTGAAGGGTTGCTTCAATGAGGCCCCGGCGGGTGGCCGGGGAATGCAGGTTGGAGCGCGCAGATTCGTTTGCAGCCAGCCGAGCTTCAATGAGGCCCCGGCGGGTGGCCGGGGAATGCGCGTGGCGCGATACGCCGATGCGAGCCGTTTAAGCGCTTGCTTCAATGAGGCCCCGGCGGGTGGCCGGGGAATGCTTCGGCACACCAAGTTTTTTGCCGGCGGTGCCCCGTTCGCTTCAATGAGGCCCCGGCGGGTGGCCGGGGAATGCAATCAATGGGGTAGCGAATGTCGCTTAGTACACCTTGCTTCAATGAGGCCCCGGCGGGTGGCCGGGGAATGCGCGCCGTCGCCGCGTAACCATCCGTACAGCCGCGGGCTTCAATGAGGCCCCGGCGGGTGGCCGGGGAATGCGGTACTGGGTCATTCGCAGCGCAAAATTGCGCCGCGCTTCAATGAGGCCCCGGCGGGTGGCCGGGGAATGCATCCGCCACAACCGTGCGCGCGGTAAACATCGAATTGCTTCAATGAGGCCCCGGCGGGTGGCCGGGGAATGCACCACCAAGACGGCGAACCGGTGGCGACCGTCGCCGGCTTCAATGAGGCCCCGGCGGGTGGCCGGGGAATGCTCGAAATACCGGAAAAAGCTGGGTCGGATGATCCAGGCTTCAATGAGGCCCCGGCGGGTGGCCGGGGAATGCAACGACGCATTGAACCATGCGATATTAAGCGCCAAGGCTTCAATGAGGCCCCGGCGGGTGGCCGGGGAATGCTGAGGAACCTGACCAGGCGAAACTCAGCCAGGAATGGCTTCAATGAGGCCCCGGCGGGTGGCCGGGGAATGCATCGTTTCGTTTTCTTTACCGACTCGGTGCCGGTGGCTTCAATGAGGCCCCGGCGGGTGGCCGGGGAATGCCGTTGGGCGACAAACTCATGAGGATATTCAAATGGCAGCTTCAATGAGGCCCCGGCGGGTGGCCGGGGAATGCCGGACGACGGTGCGAATATGCGATATTCAGTCAGGCTTCAATGAGGCCCCGGCGGGTGGCCGGGGAATGCCGCATCGGTTGGCTGGAATAGCCGCTGAACATGCCTCGCTTCAATGAGGCCCCGGCGGGTGGCCGGGGAATGCGTGTTGGCACCGGACGAGGTGCGGGAAAATCTGGCGCTTCAATGAGGCCCCGGCGGGTGGCCGGGGAATGCTTGGCCGATAACTGGGATGCCTTCGAGCAGTTGGGCGGGCTTCAATGAGGCCCCGGCGGGTGGCCGGGGAATGCTATGTGAATGCCGGCAAGCCTGCGTTCTATGCGCTCAAGCTTCAATGAGGCCCCGGCGGGTGGCCGGGGAATGCTTCAGCACAGTAACACCGTCGGATTGAATCCAACCGCTTCAATGAGGCCCCGGCGGGTGGCCGGGGAATGCATCAGTGCATAGATTTTTTTCATTTGAAAGACTCCAGCTTCAATGAGGCCCCGGCGGGTGGCCGGGGAATGCTTTAGACAAATTGGTTTGTTACGCTAGCACATGTAGTGCTTCAATGAGGCCCCGGCGGGTGGCCGGGGAATGCAACCCACTGCTAAACGGAAATAACGCGTCCGGGTCGCTTCAATGAGGCCCCGGCGGGTGGCCGGGGAATGCATTCAGCACAGCCGGAAAGCAACGAGGAAAAGCTGACGCTTCAATGAGGCCCCGGCGGGTGGCCGGGGAATGCGGCGGTCAGTAAAGCCAAACCTGCCGAAACGGCTCCGCGCTTCAATGAGGCCCCGGCGGGTGGCCGGGGAATGCGCTATCGGCAATGGCCTGGCTCGATAGTGCATCATCGCTTCAATGAGGCCCCGGCGGGTGGCCGGGGAATGCGCGGTACGGATCAAGATGTTGCGGATGCGATCTGGTCGCTTCAATGAGGCCCCGGCGGGTGGCCGGGGAATGCATCGCAACACCAGGGCCGACGACCGGCACCAGATACGGCTTCAATGAGGCCCCGGCGGGTGGCCGGGGAATGCGGCGCAATATCCGTTTTATCAACCGGGTATGGAGTTCGCTTCAATGAGGCCCCGGCGGGTGGCCGGGGAATGCAGCGCGGGCTGGAGGCCTTGATTGGCGCGGCCTGCGCGGGCCGTTTGCGAGGGCTGAGCCAAACGGCGGGGCAAATTTAGCGGAAAAGCCTGTTAAGCGCCAATCGAAATATCTAAGTGCCTGATTGTTAAAGAGCGCAGGGCTCGCGAGACCTGCCCGGCTTTTGCGCGGCACCGCAGCGCTCGCGCCGGCTCGGCGGAAATCCGAGCGTGGCGTCACACGATCACCGGCTGCCGTTCCACCACCTCGAAATCCTTGCCCAAACTGACCACCGACGGCTTGACGGTGTCCGCCGGGCCGATGTTGACGATCAAGATGTGGTCTTCGTTATGGTGAATGATGCCGTCCAACAGCGCAATCAATTCGGCGTGGCGCTTGCGGCTGAGCCGGCATTGGAACACCGATAATTGCAGCCATTCGCCATAGCCTTTCATCAACCGGAATACCCGGCGCCAGCGCTTGGCGTCGCGGATGTCGTAGGTGATGATGTAAAGATGTTCGTAGGCCGCCATCAGCGCGTGGTGAAATTGGGATATTCCGGCAATTCGCCCAGCAAATAACGGCCGAACAAGCGGGCCTGGATTTCGAACAGGCGCCGGTAATCGACTTTATAGCCGAACAGCGGATGGGTGATTTCCTGGCTCATGCGGCGTTCGAAGGCGGCGATGAAGCGCTTGCGGCCGCCTTCGTTCAAGTTGACACTGCCGGCGGCGCTGACGAAATCGGTGGGACGCACCTCGCCGTTGTTGATGACTTGCAATACGGTGGAATCGGCGACTATGGGCCGGAACGGTTCCATCAAATCCAATGCCAGCGCCGGCCGGCCATAGCGCGGCTGGTGGTAAAAGCCGCGATACGGGTCCAAACCGACCGCGCTCAAATTCATGGTCCAGGTGCGGGTCAGCATCGCATAGGCAAACGACAGCATGGCGTTGACCGGATCGGTGGGTGGGCGGCGGTTGCGGGTGTTGAAGTCAAAACTCAGCTGCTTGCTGTCGTCCGGTTTTTTGATCAATTGATCGAAGGCGGCGAAATATTGGGCCGCCGCCCCGCCTTCTATGCCCAGCAATTGCGGCAAATCGACGGCGCGCAAGGCTTTGTCGGCCAGGTTTTTCAAGGCCTCCAGCAAGGGTTCTACCGGCGCGTCGGAGCGCCAGTTGCGCCGCGCTAAAGTGCGGCTGTTCTGGATTTTGGCGCGCACCAGATTGCGGGCGATCGCCAGACAGGTTTTGTCGTCGAAACTGGCTTTATATTGGGCGGTGCGCAACTCGACGTTCTTGTGGCCGGTGCCGACGGTGTGGCCGACAAACCAGCCGCCGTAACTGTGCCAACTGACCGGAATCTCGCGCTTCATCAAGTCTTGCAAACACGGCGTGGTGATGTAGACGTTGCCCATCACTACCACTTGGGAAACATCCACCAGCCGCGCGGTCTGCACCTTTTCGTCGTCGATGCTGATCTCCAGCTCCTCGCCCTTTTTGCCGATCTTGGCCTTGTAGGCCTGCACGTAAACCGGCAGGGCTTCGTCGCGCATCACTGCCAGCGGCCGGGGTTCCAGGTCGGCGTGGCGCAAGTAATTGACTTCGTCCGGTAGACATATACCCACCAGCGAGCAACCGGCGCATTTCGGGCTGTCCCGCAGCGGATCGGGAATGTGGCCGCCGGCGGCGATCAGGCGCAGGCCGTTGATGGCGTTGGCGGTGAGTTGCTGCAGCTCGTCGTCGAACACCACCCGCACCCGTTCCCGGCTTTGCACGTAATACAGTGCGCCTTCTTCGCAGACGTAGCCGTGTTCGCGCAGCACCATGGCCTGCACGCAGAGTTGCACCCGCTCCGGGTCGTAAGCGCCGCGCGCCACGTGCGGACGCTTGCCGCGCTTGTAATCGATCGGTGTGACCACGCCGTCCTCGGCTTCGATCAAATCCAGCTTGGCGATCAAACCCAAACGATTGGACGATAGTGTGATCGAGCGGCCGTGCAATTTCTCGGTTTCATCCAGTTCGTCGGCTTCCGGAAATCTTTTGGACGGCTTATCCACCCGACGGTGGGCGTGGTCGCCTTCCACGGTGTCGGCCGACGCCGCCCATTCGCCTTGCACCCACTCCAGATAGGCCAAACGCGGGCAGTACTGGTACTCGTTAATCATCCGCGCCGGCAGCAACGGCATGTCGCCGGACAATTCCGGGAACGGCAGCGGTAGCTCCAGTTGGATGGGCGGGCGTTCGTCATTCATTTTGTAATACAATTTGTCATCATCAACGTATTACCTGGAGTCCGCCATGCCTGCCATCAGCCTGCGTTTACCCGACGATGTGGAAGCCAATCTCAAAGCCGAAGCCCAACTGGCAGGCAAAAGCCAGTCGGAAATCGCCCGCTTGGCGATCACCGAATACCTGGCCCGCCGCGAGCGCGAGCGGTTTATGGCGGAAATGGTGGAAGCGGCACGCGCCTTGGCCAACGATCCGCAAGCCAGGGCGGAAGCGCTGCAAATTGCCGCAGATTTCGACGCGGTGGACGATGGCCTGGACCGTTTGATTGCCGAAGAGCGCGCCGCCGGTATCGACCCCGACGAAAAATGGTGGGAATGATGAAGCGCGGCGAGGTGTGGACCGCCAATCTGAATCCCAACAAGGGCGCCGAAATCGGCAAGATCAGGCCGGTGCTGGTGTTGCAGGACAACGCGATGATTACCGGCGGCCTGCCCACGATTGTGGTGGTGCCGTTGACCAGCCAGTTTCGGCCAAGCTTGGCGCCGCTGCGGATACCGATTGCACCGCAAGGCCGGCTGAAAGCCGACAGTTACGTCATGGCCGAACAACCGCGCGCCATCGACCGCTCCCGCTTCGGCGAAGGCCCGCTCGCCACCGTCACCGCCGAGGAACTGGCGGCGGTGGAGAAGAGTTTGCGGGGGCTTATGGGGTTGTGGTGAGCTTTTGCACTCCGGGTTGCTGCTCACATCCAATTTCAGAATTGCTAACACCATATGTCATCCTTAAGTTTGCTGCCAAACCAACTGGGCCGGACGAAATAGGCCATAGCCTTGCCCGAATTCCGAGCGGATGGAGCTGTAAACAGCAGTGACACCTCGTTGCGCTAAATCCTCTTCGTTTTCCAAATTGGCAATTAACAGAGACTTCAAAGTATCCAAACTTATTGGGGCTTGCCACAGCGGCCATCGGAAGACGTTTTCTCGATTAAGGCGAACAAACCCTGAAGTGGTTAACCGGCCTCGTTTGTCGGGAAAGACCGGATACAGCGGGAGCGATTCCAAAGCCAAACGCACGGCGGCGCTGACACTGGTCGGCGCTTCTTCTCCCGGTTTTTTGTGCCGCAATGAATATATTCGTTCGGCGGCAGGGTCCCATCCCAGTGCGTGTTGCTTATCTCGGTATAACCACGGGCCGAATAGTGCTTCACGAATTTTTTCAAGCTGATCTTTTTTAAAAGATTCAGCCAACTCTAGGGCGCTGCTGAGAAATTTTTGTTGACCTGAAGTCATGTAAAACGCGGTTGGTTTGACTAGGCCCTTGGCATTGTCAACCGCCATTTCAGACGCAAACGCCGCAAGGTAGTCGCAAGACCGACGATTGACACTGCTAGCATCGCTTAGAGATTGCTGAAGAACTTGGCAATAGTCCGATTTTTGGACACGGATGTCATCCGCCCAAGCGAAAACCTGGCAGGATTGTTGCTTCAGGTGGTCGCGTAACAATCCAGGTAGAGAATCTCGGTCAATAGCATCCGATACCTCCAAAACGGCAATCCAATCGTCTTCTCGGCGCCATGCCAATCTGGCTTCTTTCAGGACGGGTATCTCCGCGCACAAGCGCAGCAGGCCAAATGCGGCTAACGCGCCAATCGGACTACTGCCGGTCAAGCCACTCAACTCGATGTCAGTCGTTTGTTTCATTTTTGCTCTCCCATTCCGAACGCTGTTGATCGGCTAATCGCACGAGAGTCTCTAAAAAGCTCAAGCCCCAATAGCCGTAGCGCCTTATCAACCGCCAAAACAACTCCGGCCACCCGGCATCAAGCCGCTCAAGATTATGTACTCCGCAAAAACGTATAGACTGATTGTCGAAGGTTAAATCGATGTCGGTTCCTTCGTCGGAAATCGCCGGCATCCATGGACGACCATGACCGTGATGGCTGCCGACCAAGTATTCCGTCAATTCCGGGTCGCCAGAAAACTCAAGGAGTTGGGGATTTGCCCGTAATAGAGCCGCGCTATAGCATTCGTGGCGTTGGCCGCTAGGGTATGCTGCAATTTTCCGGGCTAGTTGGCGAGCGATTCTATCAGCCGCGTTAATGCCGCTTTTTGCCAGCCATTTATCGTGTCGGGCTACCCCACCTTGTAACATTGCCTGAAATCTTGGGTCAGCTTTGCCTAGGTCGTGATAAAGCGCCGCTTTTTCGATGCTGGCAACAAGATCAGGCGGCAAGCCTAGGCCGAGTGAAAAATCCCGCGCCAAACCTGCAACTCCTCGGGAATGTTGTTCCAAACCAATTTCTCGGCTCAAGGACAGCGCATCACCGTCATCAACCAGAGTTTGAGCAACATTGCGCTTCGAAACCAACAATACGCCCTTGCTGGCATCGCGTTCTCCATAAGGGATTGCACTAAATTTTTCTCGTAACAAGGCTTCGATTACAGTTCGATAGTTTGACGATAGGGACTCGCTATCTAAGGCGATTCCCAAAACTTCGTGGTACAAAGCCGCTAATTCGGTCTCGCCGTCATCCAGTCGCGGTTGCCAGTTTGCAATTAATCTTTGAATTTCAGCCACGACATTGTCCGAGCCGGATTCGAACCAATACGAAACCAATGCGGGATGCAAACGTAGATAGTATTTTCCTCGCTTTGTCAGGCAGTCCAGTTCGGCAACATCGCTGACAGGTATTGTTTTGGTTGGATACCAGCCGAATTCATCCGCGCCGCCGTAAATCGCTGGTAATACCACCAGATCACCCGGTCGTACACGATTGGCGGAAACCATTTCTGCGCCATTCGCACCCCGCCAAACAGCAACCGGTTTGCCGATCTCGGTGAATTCGATTGTTTCGCCGGTCTCAGCTAGCCCCTCTAAGTCGTTGGCATCGGCTTCGCCTATTTGTTGCAAAAATGCTCGGAAAGCTGACAATGGAATCGCCAAGGCTTCGTGGCCGACGGGAGGTAACGCTTGAAGTATCGCCAAATCCTCGATCAGAAAATTTTTCGGCACATCGGCTCGCCAAACCACTTGCACATCTTCCTCTCGGCTATTCGGTCCATGTAACAACAAAGCGGGATCTGGCGACACACGCGGGTTTGGCGAAGTTTGAACTAGAACATCAAGATGAGTCGGCAACAACACCGGCGCATCAACCGGCAACATGTAAAGTGACGAGACATTGCTCTTCGCCAGCAATCCGTTAAGCCTTAGGATGCCAAAATCGAATCCTTTGCTTTTTTTGCCTTTAATCTTTTCGCTGTGTTCGTTAAGCCATTTCCAAGTTTCAGTGAGTGCCTTACCGTATATCGGATCATCTTTATTTGATTTGGCATGGATAACGGCTGCCAGGCAATGCGGCCTTTCACCTAACCGGTTAAGTCGGCCGAAACGTTGCCGTAACGCATCCAGCGCGGCTGACTCTGTCACTAATCCGTCGAAATCCAGGTCGGCGCCGACTTCAATTGTCTGGGTGGCAACTACAAATAACGGTTTTGAATTCCCTGCCTCCGCTCCGCTACGTCCCGCTTTCATTCTCGGCAAGTGTTTTTTTAGTATATGGTCTCGATCTGCTGGCCGGAGTCGTCCGGTCAGTAAGATTATCTCGGCCGAATCCGATTGCCTTTTCAATCTCTCGAATACTTCGCGCGCAGTAGCGACACGATTAGCAACAATACCAATTACCGGAGCAGGCAAAGTTTTTCCAAGCTGTGCGAACAGGTCGATAGCCTTATCAGCGAGTACGCTAGCTAGCGCACTAGCATCCTTGACTTCTTCAAGCTCGGCAGGCTTCGCGCTTTGCAAGCGTTGTTGTAATAGTTCATGCCCATAATCTTTGTCGTTCAATTCGAACGCATCTGTTGCATCGCCGGGTGTTGCGGTCATCTGCACCACGGCATGCGGAAGTCGGATTTGCCGTTCACTCCAATCGGCAGATCGATAACGAGCAACGGCTTTCAGAGTTTGTAAGAATGGCTGAGACATATGCGCTTCATCAAGCAGAATCAGACTATCCATCGCCGTCAAGGCTGCATGGATTGGGCGCATGTTGGCGCTCACGCCGTACCCTCGAAACAATAGGCGTGATCCGACTTGGTCCACCGTTGTCAAAATAACTGCCGGTTGTAGTGGATTGCCGAGAAAGGCTCGTTCCATTGGCAGGCCGCCGCGCAATCGTCGGACAACTAAAGGTTGCTTGGCTCCCTCACCGGCCAAATTTAATAATCCGGCTGCGGCGTCAGCCAGAATACCGCTCCCGCCCTGAGCGTTGGCAAGCGCTTCGGCTATTTTTATGGCGCGCTGGTAGGCTTCGTCTACGACTAGACGACGGTCGACTACGAAAAAAATCCGCCGGGGCGCTCGACGTTGCGCGGGTGGTTGCGCCGCTTCCACGATTAAATGGAAAAGAGCGGCATCTAAAGCTGCCGTTTTACCCGCCGAAGTTGGTAGGTTCAAAACCTGCGGCCAAGTCCCTGTGTCGCCAAGCTGTTTCGCCAAGCGCGCTTGCCAAGGGAACGGTGGTTTGCCGTGCAACGCCATGAAAAATGCATCGAAATCTTCAACCCGCATGAGCGATCTCCTTAGGTCGATACGGTCGGCATAAACCCAAACCTAAAAAACGGCCGGCACCCAATATCACCGGACCGCTTACGGGGCGATCGAAACTAAGCTCGATATGTGCCAACAATTTATCTTTCAGATAATGGCAGCGTTGCAGGTCGGCACTCTGTTTGAATTCTCCGGCTAGCGGCACAGCGTGGAACTTACCGGCGCGAACAATATTGACGCTAACCGGTTCGGGCAGACCGATGTCTCGACAGTTTTGAGCTATTAATGCCCACACATCCTTTCCAGTCTGTTTTTTGGGATGACGGCCGAATGCTACCGGCGTTACCGAGGCCCAGTGCTGACTGGAATCGATATAAGTATCAGGCCTTAAGGTTTTAGCAATGCCTGCGAACGCCTCGCTCTCTATCAAACTTAATCGCCAAGTTCCAAAAATACCCAGTTTCAAAGTGTCCAATCTTTTCAAGCCTTGTTCTAACTGTTTGCGCTCGGTAGCGGCGGCATTTTCCGGGAATAAAACCGCAATACCCATGATGTTCCCATCGGCGTGACGATGGCCGACATTCGCGAGTGGAATGACAGACATATGCGGTTCTGGTGAAGGATTGCCGTTTTCTAAATGGCCGCTGATACTTGCTGGCAACGGATCGGCGCAACGTTCCATCAAAGCGCTTCGCACCAGCGAACATAAACCGAACGCGGCTTCCACAGGCAAGCGGCAGCCCTGTTCCTTGCGCAAAACATAAATGTGTTGAAAAAAGCCACGTGGAACCGAGGTTTCGTTTGTACCGGCCAATCGGTATTCGCTAACTCGTCCCAAACGAGGCTGTAAACCGGCATTTTCGATGCGGCGCTGATGTAGGTTTTCCAAATATTCCAAGCGGCCTTGCGCGGTTGTCCGCAACAAGATAGAACCGCGAGGATCGGGTTCCAAAGTGGGCGCTTTTTGCGAGGGGACATCGAGATACACGGCGACACGCACTGGCGACATCGAGTGTCCCAAATAACTGACGTTTTGAGCTACCTCTTGCAAGGCTTGTTCGGTTTGTGAGTCGATTGAAACTTCGTCCCAAATAAAGTAAACGTGGCTATCGGTGGGCGTAAACGCCGGAAACCAGCGAGGTTGCCGAGACCGTCGATCCGGAAAAAGTTTAATGGTATTTCTCTTGGGATCATTAACCGGCACAAATACGTCGTGAGTGTCGCGCCCAAGCCCTTTAATTTGCGGAGGGTCCGCATAAATCTTCGGCTCAGGGAGAGTTTCCAACCATTGCAAGGCTTGACGGACCGATTCGCCGAATTCGCATTCTTTGTACGCCGCAACCAAAGCGGCGAATAATCGTGCCGGATGCGGCGGCCATTCGACCTTTCGCCTGTCGTCATGGCAGGCCGCTATGACCCGCCCCATCAAATATTCCACTTCCAGGGCCAACATCGCTTATGCCTCGGACAAATGGCCGGCTTGACGGCTCTTCCTGACCAGTTCCAGTAAATCGGAGGTTGGCTGCAACCGGATTTTTTGGGTGTTCCACACTAGGCCCAATTCCGCCGCGTTAGCCACCGCAGCACTAAACAAAGCGTCGGCTTCTTCAATGGTCAGCGTAAAACGACGACTTTCGCCGTAATTATCGAGCAATTCGAAAGTAAATTTTCCGTCGGCAACCAATAGGCATCGAGAGCGCAAATCGTAGCCGTTTTCCAACTGGTGAACGATTGCCGTCAGCCCTAATGCCGCTAAAACCGTTCTGGCGGCGATATTGATTTGCGCGGACAACTCGCCATTGACCGGAAAATTCAATCGGCGCAAGGCGGGCAGCGAAAGCACAGTTGTTTGATGGGCGTAATCAATGGTTACGCCGCCACGAATATATTCGTCTCCTTTCTCGCTTTTTTCGATGGTCGGCGGGATATTGGAATGATTGACTTCAGACGGTTTGATTTTGACCGGTTCGCCTTTTTTATCGGTCTTTGCCATAGCCTTGTCTGTAGTCCAGCCGCCTGAATCAGTTGCATAAATTTCAACGGTTTTAATACCGAGCGGATCGAGCCGGGAACTGGTTAGTACGCCGGCTTCAGCTTTGATGCCGATAATCTCCGATACCAAGGCTCGTTGGAATTTATTGCCCAAACCGCCAGCCGAGCCCGTCGAATCCCAGATACCGAATACCAGTGCGTGGGGGCAATACTGATATAACGCGGTTGCGTTACGCTGGTTCGCGGCGGCGTAAGCTTTAGCAATGTCGGTTTCGGGGAATTTTTTTCCGTCTAACAGACTATCCCGAAAGATTGCGTCGGCAATTCGATGCGGAGCATCTAGCGTGGTAATTTCGCCAACGTCCGCGAATTCGCCGCCAAAGTCCACCGCCAATAATGGAAAATTTAGTTGACCGTTTTGATGGGCTTCCTTCAATGCCTGTTCCATGCGATTGGCTTGCGACTGTACAGAATCTAGCAAGACGGTTTTAACCACTTCGCCGCCGTCGATTAGCCGGGTTTCCCAAGCGTATTTACCTTCCGAGTGCGTCGGCGGAAAAACTTTGCTACCTGGGCCGCCAGCCGGTTGTAGTTTGGCAATCAGTCGGATTGCGGAACAACCCGAGGTAACAGCGGAAGTAAGCGTTTCTAAATTTAATTCGACGGTTTCTTGGCTCATCTGGATTTCCTTTGGTTGGTTTATGACTAGGATTACTCTTTTCTAACTTACAACATGTCGGTCTCAAAACCCGATACCGAGAATTTTTAGGTACAAATTTTTTTTGCCTCATCGATAAACCGCCAACAACTTTTCCGCTTCTTGCCTGACCAATTCCCGCAAAAATTCCGGCGCTACTACCTCCACCTCGGCGCCGTATTTCAAAACGTCCATCAGTAGTTCTTCGTGGCGGTTGAAGGGGATGCGCAGTTGATAGCGGCCGTCGGTTAGCCACTCGCATTGTTGTTGGCTGTGCCAGGTTTCGTCGGATACCCAGCGACCGGCCTTGGCGGAGAAGTTGAGAACGGCGGTGTGTTCAGGCGTGCCGGCGAAGATGCCGTAGGACGAGCCGAAATGTTGTTGCAGCGTGGCCGGGTCCAGCAGATGCGCCGGTTCGCCGCTGGCGGTTGCCGATCTGATCCGGTCCAGCGCAAAGGTGCGCGGTTCCTCGCGGTGGTGGCAAAAAGCATCCAAATACCAGTTGTCTTTGTACAAGATCAGGTTTTGCGGCGATACCGGCCGTTCGCTGGTCTGGTTGTCGCTGCGGGCGTGATAATGAATCAACAGCCGTTGTTGTGCGAACAGGGCTTGGACCAAGGTCAGGAACAAGTCGTCGTTGCGGCTGCGGTAGGCCTGGCTGAGGATTTTGATGCGGCCAAGTTGCGGGGTTTTGATGCCCGGCGAGCGGTCCAGCAGTTTCTCCAGGTGACTGCGGAGTTGGCCAATTTCGTTGCGCAACAGGCCCGGCGCCAGATTGCCTAACAGATGCTGGCAGGCGACCAGGGCTTGCAGTTCCTCCGCGCTGAGCCAGATGCCGGGCAATTCGAATGGGTGGCGCGGGTCGTCGCGGTCGTAGTAATAGCCGACGCCGGGTTCGCAGAACAGCGGTGCGTTCAAGCGGTAGCGCAGTTCGTTTACCAGGCGTTGGCGGGTGGCTTTCGAGCAAGCCAGTAGTCTTTCTATTTCCGGCCCCGAAATCGGCGTGCGCCGGTTTTTCAGTAGGTTGTGGAGTTTGATGAGTTTATCGAGGTGTTGCATCTGAGCGTCTTCCCTGAGCGAGTGAAAGTTCTAGCGTCTTAACTGTCGGGGAAAATTAGCCGATTCCGGGCTGTTTTGCCAGTAGCTGTCGCTTCGGCCGGCGGGGGCGGTAGATTTTCGCCCGGTCCGGTCCGTCGGCGCCGTTGCGCGGCGGGAGGGATGCAATTTAATTTACCTGCCGCGCGGCAATATCTTACAATTCGCCGGCCCTTGGCTCTGACAATAACTATTTTTAGGAGGATGGTATGTTCAAATTTCGCCTGCTGGTTTCCGCGATTGCGCTGACCGGTTCTATGTCCGTAATGGCGGCCGAGCCGCTGCCGAGCGTGGCCCCGGCTCCTGCCGACAACCCGACCACGCTGGAAAAAGTCACGTTGGGAAAAATGCTGTACCACGATCCGCGGTTGTCTTCCACCGGCACCGTATCCTGTGCCTCTTGCCATAACACCATGCTGGGCGGCGAAGACAACCGCTCGGTGGCAATGGGTGTCAACGGCCAGACCGGTGGCCGTAGCGCGCCGACCGTCTGGAACGCGGCCTTCAATAAAGTTCAGTTCTGGGACGGCCGCGCCGAGAGTCTGGAGGCCCAAGCTGCCGGCCCGGTGACCAATCCGATCGAGATGGGCATGAAGAGCTGGGACGACGTGGTCGCCCGTCTGAAAACCATCGAAGGTTACCAAGACGCGTTCGAAAAAGCTTTCGGTAAAGATTCGATTTCCAAGGAAAACGCCACTAAAGCCATCGCAGCCTACGAAAGAACCCTGATCACGCCGAACAGCCCGTACGACAAATACGTCGGCGGCGATAAAGACGCGATGACCAAGCAGCAGATCCGCGGCATGGAAAAAGCTGTCGAGATCGGTTGCACCAGTTGCCATAGTGGCCCGGCGTTCAACGGTCCAGGTATGTTCCAGAAATTCCCGGTCAATTCCAACGGCTATTTCGAGGCGCAATACCATTTCCTGAAAGACAAAGGCTTGGCGGAAGTGACCAAGAAAGACAGCGACGCCCACATGTGGAAAGTGCCGACCTTGCGCAACGTGGCTCTGACCGCGCCTTACTTCCACAACGGTTCTGTGAAAACTCTGGATAGGGCGGTCTGGCTGATGGCCAAATTGCAGTTGAACAAAGAGTTGTCCGACGGCGACGTCGCCGACATCGTCGCGTTCCTGAACGCGTTGACCGGCGAATTCCCGACCCAAACCATGCCGCAATTGCCGGGCACTCCGGGTTCCACCTTCAACTAAGCGCCGGGCTTTTGCCGGTGCTGCATAAAGGGGCCTTTCGGCCCCTTTTTCTTGGCCGGGGTTTTGACCGTACCGAATTTACCCTTGGTTTCGGTTAAGCGATAAAAAGCCTTTTCTGCATATGGTATTGGCCGCTTTCTTGGGCCATACTTTAGGAAACTTCTAAAAATTGCACTGCGATAAATTCGGTGCGAACGGTACCCCTTATAAATCAGAGCAGTATCCGTTCCTGCCGAGCGTGGCGAAGCATGAACGGATACTTTTTAAAGGTTTCCTTTAGCCAGCGGAAAATTTAGTTAAATTCGATAGTTAAAAAACTTACTAGCAATCCGAACTAACGACCATGTCAATCAATAAGAAAATCCACCTGTCGGCGCGGGTGGGGGAATATGCGATCCCGCCCTTGAAAGATATGCTGGTGCTGGGCAACCAATCGCCGATCGGCTGTATCGCCATGCGGCGCGCCATCGAGCTGTTGATCAAAACTCCTTTCGAACATATCGAGCTACAGGACGACGTGATTTCCGATATTTTGGTGCGCCACCATATTTTGCGGCGGGTGTCGCGCGACGGTTTGATCGATTTCGTCATGGCCAATTTAAAGCCGATGATGGGGCCGGACGAAGTGTTGCACGCGGAACTGGACGTCAGCGTGTACTTGTCGGACGGCGACTGACCGGCCGATGGAACGTTTGCTGGTTCGCGATTGCCTATGCGACCCGGTCGTGCGGGTGCTGGAAGAGGAACGGCCGGACTATGCCTCGGCCAACCTGCCGCTGTATGCGGTATTCCGCGACTCGACCACGACCGGCGCGTTCTGCGGCTTGGTCGCGCCGCAAGACATCATCCAGCATCCGAATTGGATTTTTGCCGATCTTACCGAACATCGCGAGTGTCTTAGCGTCGGACCGACCGCCGAAGTGCGCCGCGCCATGACACTGATGAACCAGCAAGGCTTGGAAGCGTTGGCGGTATTGGACGGGCCGAATTTTGTCGGCGCGGTCAGCCGGCAGAGCATCCTCGAGACCCTGCTCAAACGGGAACGCCTGCTGTTGCTGCAGTCGCGCCGGTTGAACCGGTCGCTGGAAACCGAACGCAACCGGATCCGCTCCTGGTCCGACAAACTCGCCCGCTTACACGAAGCTTCGCGCAGTTTATTGACGGTTCTGAAGCATACCTCGTTACAAAACGATTTGTTCGAGACCGGTATCGATGCGTTGACCCGGCTGCTGGAGGCGCGCTACGGCGCGATCGGTATCCTCGACGAGGCCGGTAAGCTCAGCCATTTCGTCTATACCGGCATTAGCCCCGAACTGGCGCAACGCATCGGCCAGTTTCCGCAAGGCAAGGGCCTGTTGGGCGTCGTGATTCAGGATAACGTGTCGTTGCGGCTGGCCGACTTGTCCACCCACCCCAGCAGCAGTGGTTTCCCCGCTCACCACCCGCCGATGAAATCGTTGCTGGCCGTGCCGATTTCGCACCAGGGCCACGTCTACGGCCGTATCTACCTGTGCGATAAAGAAAACGGCGAGCCGTTCAGCGCCAACGATGAAGAGCTGGCGCTGAGTTTTGCCTATTCGCTGTCTTTGATTCTGGACAACGCCCGCGAAATCGAAGAAGTCAAACAAGCTCGAAAAAGCCTGAATTACATGGCCCATTTCGATGCGTTGACCGGGTTGCCGAACCGGACCCTGTTGAAAGACCGCTTCGAACAGGCTATATCCCATGCCCACCGCAGTAAGGAGAAAGTCGGCGTCCTATTTTTGGATCTGGACAATTTCAAGGTGGTTAACGATACCATCGGCCATACCTCGGGCGACGCTTTGCTAAGGGCGGTGGCGTCGCGGATCGGCCAGTGCCTGCGCGACGGCGATACTGCGGCGCGTCTGGGTGGCGACGAGTTTATCGTCATGCTGCCGGATTTGTCCGAGGTGCAGGACGCGGCCAAGGTCGCCGGCAAAATCCTGGAGTCGTTGCATAGCTCGTTCGATATCGACCGCCACGAGGTGTTCGTCAGTTTCAGTATCGGTATCAGCGTTTATCCGGACGATTCCAAGGATATGGAAGGTCTGCTCGCCAACGCCGACAGCGCGATGTATTACGCCAAAAAGCTGGGTAAAAACAATTACCAGTTCTTCACGCCGGAAATGAACCGCACCGCGCAGAATTACATGAAGCTGGAAAAGCATTTGCGGCGGGCCATGGAGCAGGGCGAAATCGAGCTTTACTATCAACCGCAGATCGATTTGGCTACCGGCAAAGTCATTTGCATGGAGGCGTTGATCCGCTGGTTCAGCGCCGAATTGGGAGCGGTGCCGCCGGGCGATTTCATTCCGTTTGCCGAGGAATCCGGCTTGATTCTCCCGATCGGCGCCTGGGTGTTGAAAACGGCCTGCGCCCAGGCCAAGCTTTGGGAAACGGCAGGGCTGGCGATCCGCGTTGCGGTGAATCTGTCCAGCCGCCAATTCCATCAGGTGCAAACCGCGCAACACGCGCGGCATCCGTTGCTCGACGCGGTGCTGGACGCGCTGGACGCCAGCGGCTTGCCGCCGGCTTTGCTGGAATTGGAAATCACCGAAGGCATCTTGATGCGTCAGCTCGATTCGACCATGGAAATCCTGAATATCCTGAAAGACATCGGCGTCAGGATTTCGATCGACGATTTCGGCACCGGTTATTCGTCGCTGAGCTACCTGAAGCGGTTTCCGATCGACGTGCTGAAAATCGACAAATCCTTTGTCAACGACATAACCAAAGACCCGAACGACAAGGCGATCGTATCGGCGATTACCGTGATGGCGCAGCAACTCAAGCTGGAAGTGGTGGCGGAGGGCGTGGAAAGTACCGCCCAAATGACCTATTTGCGCGAGTTGCGCTGCAATTACGTGCAGGGCTATTTTTTCAGCAAGCCGCTGGCGACCGGCCAGGTCTTGCCGTTCTTACGCCAGAGCGCCGCGGCAACGGATTGAACCCGGCGTTGGCCTCAGGCTTCGAAACCGGTTTCGAAACAGTTGCGGCCGGATTCGTCGCCGTAAATCAACGATAAACCCTGCGGATCGGGAGCGGACGTCCGCACGGCGGAATAGGCCACCAGCAGCGGCGCGATATGCCTGGACGATTTCGGGCTGGTATAGACCCAATAGCAGGAGCCGTCGTCGGCCCAATGGCCGAACATCGCCATGCCGTCGGGGCCGTTGCGCGCCACGTAGGCGGCGCGAAAGGCGCCCATCAACACGGCGATTTCGCCGGACTGGTAATCCTGGCTGGACAATTTGATGCGGTGCCAACTGTGGATGGTTGCCGATGCCACGGTAGTCTCCCGGTTCGATTAAAGACTGAGCGGTTGTGTACAGGTTGGGCGACGCAAGCTCGATAGGCAATCGCTGCCCCGGTCAGGTTTCGGTGGTGACCCGCAGCACCTCTTCCAGCGTGGTAATGCCTTGCAAGGCCTTGCCGACGCCGTCCTCGTACATGGTCTGCATGCCTTCCTCGATTGCGGTTTGCTGGATGACGAAGGCTTCTTCGTGTTTCATGATTTGTTTGCGGATCGTGTCGGTCATCGTCAAAAATTCGATGATCGCCAGCCGGCCTTTATAACCGATGCCGTTACAGGCCGGGCATCCCACCGGTTTGTAAAAACGGATGTCGCCGCTCGGTTGCCAGCGCCGCAACTGCATTTCCTCGATCACGGCATCGGCCGCGGGATGGGCCTGCTTGCAGTGCGGGCACAGCCTTCTGACCAGGCGTTGGGCCAGGATGCCGTTGATGGTCGAGCTGAGCAGATATTCTTCCAGGCCCATATCCTGCAGCCGGGTGACGCCGGCCGCCGCGTCGTTGGTGTGCAGCGTGGACAATACCAAGTGGCCGGTCAGCGCCGATTGTACGGCGATCTTCGCGGTTTCCAGATCGCGCATCTCGCCGATCATGATCACATCCGGGTCCTGGCGGACGATGGACCGTAAGGCCGAGGCGAAGGTCAGGCCGATCTGCGGCTTGGCTTGAATCTGGTTGATGCCTTCCAGTTGGTATTCGACCGGGTCCTCGACCGTGATGATCTTGCGTTCCGGCGTGTTCAGGGTTTTCAGCGCGGCGTACAACGAGGTGGATTTACCGCTACCGGTCGGGCCGGTAATCAATAAAATGCCGTGCGGTTGCGCCAGCACCTCCATGAAGCGCTCGGCCTGCCGGCCGACAAAACCCAGGGTTTCGAAGTCCAGCACTGCGTTTTCCTTGTCCAGCAAACGGATCACCACGCTTTCGCCGTGCAAGGTCGGAATCGTCGACACCCGCAGATCCAGTTCCTTGCCGATCATCTGCAGCTTGATCCGGCCGTCCTGCGGCAGCCGGCGTTCGGCGATATTCAGCTTGGCCATGATTTTGATCCGCGACAGCACCGCGGCGGTGGATGCGACCGGCGGCGAATCGATGTCCTGTAACACGCCGTCGATGCGCAGCCGCACTTTCAGGCTTTGCTCGAACGGCTCGATATGCACGTCGGAGGCCCGGCTTTCCACGGCTCTTTGCAGGATGTAGTTAACCATCTTGATGATCGGCGCTTCGGAGGCTAGGTCTTTCAGATGTTCCAAATCCTCGCTGCCCTCCTGTTCCACGTCCAGATTGTCGCGCAGTTTATCCATTTGCGATTTGCCTTCGCCGTATTGCAATTCCAACGCGGCGTCGATTTCGGCGAGTTGGCCGATCTGCAGCCTGACGGTTTTGCCGGTAGCCAATTCCAGGGCTTGGGCGACGTAACTGTCGGCCGGGTCCATTACCGCGATTTCGATTTGGTTGTCGTCGGCGGCCAGCCCCACTGCGTGGTGCTGCTTTAAAAAACGTTGGGAAATGCTGTCAGGCAACGGCGATTGCGGCGGATAGCGTTCTGCGCTGACGCGGGCAATCCCCGTGGCTGCGGCGAAACTGTTGGCGATATCGTTGTCGGAACACAAGCCGAGTTTGACCAACAATTGCGGCAGCGAGTCGTCCGGCGTCGATTTTTGCATGCGCCTGACTTTGCCCAAGTCGCTGTCCGACAGTTTGCCGTTGCTTTTCAGTAGGTTGATAAACGTTGCATATTTTGCGGAGTGTTCCGCCAAGTCCATGTCCATCGGATTTGCCGTAAAAGGTTGCTGAATTGGTCAAGCATTGTAGCCATTTTCGCAGTATTCTGAAGGCTATTCAAACCCGCAGCCGGCCGCTTACGACCCGGTAAAACCACGGAGTTAAAACCATGAATGGAGTCCGCAGTTTAAGCCTGGCGCTATGCGTGTTGGCCGGTGCCGGTTGCAGTGCCGACTGGGCGCAGCGCTTTGCCTTCCACGCCGTCGAAAACGCCGGCCAGTTGCAATGCCAAAAAGCCATGGCCAACGACTGCGAGCGCCGGCCCGGCTACGACCAGTACCAAAAGGAGCGGCGCGAGTTGGAACGTTAGCGGCGGTGCCGATCAAATCTCGTTCAACAAGGCCAATTCCGCCGGATGCGGTTGCATGTAGAACGAGTTGTCGATGAAACTGTCCGGCTGGCGGCGGAAATGGTGGCGCAGCAGCGTCAACGGTACGATCAGCGGTACCTGGCCGCTGCGGTAGTTTTCGATGGTTTCGGACAATTCCTGTTTGTCGTCGCTGTCCAGTGCCCGTTTCAAATAACCTTGAATGTGTTGCAGCACGTTGACGTGGTTACCGCGGCTGGCGACGATTTTCAGACAGGCCATCAATTCGGTTATGTATTCGGCTGCAATCGCCTCGACCCGGGTGTCGGTGGCGCCGGCAACGATCCGGCCGAGGTTGCGGGCCCGGTTTTGGTCGTGGCTCATCGCGATCAGTTTGTGTCGGCTATGAAACGTAATCAAGCCGTGGGCGCTGAGGCCGTCCTCGCAGAGCTGTCGCCAGCGGCGATAGACAAAAACCCGTTGAATGAAGTTTTCCCGCAAACCCGGATCGCCGAGTCGGCCCTCTTCTTCCACCGGTAGGTTAGGGAAGGCGGATTGCAGATAGCCGGCAAATATACCGGTGCCGTTCCGGACCGGCACCTCGTGTTTATAGACCTTGACCCGGGTCATGCCGCAACTGGGCGAGTCTTTTTTCAGGATGTAGCCGCACAGGCCGTCCAGCCAGCCGGCTTGGCGGGCTGCGGCGTCGCGCAAGCGCTCGGTGACGTCGAAGCTGTGGTCCTTGACGCCGACGCAGCGTATGCCTTCGGCCGTTTCCCGCAGTTGCACGCAGGGACGGGGAATGCCGAGGCCGGCTTCCACCTCCGGGCAAAACGGCTTGAACTCGAAATAGCGGCCCAGCGTACGTTCGATGTAGCTGTGGTATTTGTGTGCGCCGTCGTAACGGACTTCGTGGCCCAACAGGCAACTGCTGATACCGACCGGAATATTGTGCATGGGAGTCCTTGGAGTCAATGCCGGGGCGCGGCGAAAATCAGTTGGTCGGTGGCGAAACCCTGGCTGCGGGCCTGCTCCAGCAAACTGTCCAGGATCGGCTGCGCCAGATCGGGCGTGCGCGCCAGAATCCATAAATAGTCGCGGTCCGGGCCGGCGACCATCGCATATTGGTAAGCGGCTTTGTCCAGCGCGATGATGTTGTAGGCGCCGTAAAACGGTCCGAAAAACGATACTTTCAGCCGGCCCCGGTCCGGGCCGTCGATAAAGTAGGCCTTCCCTTCGGCGCTGCGGCGCTGGTTGGTTTCGGCGTCGAAACCGCTGTTCAGCACTCTGACGCCGCCGTCCTCGCGCAGGCTGTACTCGGCGCGGATCTCGCTCAGGCCGCGTTCGAAGCGGTGGTCCAATCGGGCGATCTCGTGCCAGGTGCCCAGATAGCGCGGCAATTCGAAACCGTCGACCACGGTCAAGCCTTCCGGTATGCCGGTGCAGCCGGTCAAGAGCGGCAACGTGAGTAGCAGTATCTGGAATAATCGCATCGGTTCAGGTCGGTTGGTTGGAAAGTAAGGTTTGGTACTCGGCTTTGATGCTGCGGCTTTGCTCGGCATGATTCACCCTTGGCGGCGGATAATCGCCGGCCAGCGGCGCCTTTTCCCAGTTGTGGATGGCTTTGGCCGAATAGCGCTGTAACTCCGGCAGCCAGGTCTTGATGTAGCGGCAGTCGGGATCGAACTTTTTTTGTTGCAGCCAGGGATTGAAAATCCTGAAATAGGGTTGGGCGTCGCAGCCGGTTGACGCCGCCCACTGCCAGTTGCCGTTGTTGACGCAGGGATCGTAATCGAGCAGATGTTGGGCGAAGTAACGTTCGCCCCAGCGCCAGGATACATGCAGATCCTTGACCAGGAACGAGGCGACGACCATCCGCAGCCGGTTATGCATCCAGCCGGTCTGGTTCAGCTCCCGCATCGCCGCGTCGACGATGGGAAATCCGGTTTGGCCGTTGGCCCAGGCCCAGAAGTCGTCCTGGGCGTTGCGCCAGCGCAGCCCATCCAGGCGGCGGTCGAAAGCGTGGCCGAATACATGCGGATAATGGTACGCGATGTGGCTGAAAAAATCGCGCCAGTACAATTGTCGCAATAGCGCGTGGTCCGGCCCGAGTTGAACCTGGATAGCCTGATAGGCTTCGCGCACCGAGCAGCAGCCGAACTTCAGATAGGGGGACAAATGGCTGGTGGCGTCGAGCTCCGGAAAATCCCGGGTTTGGCTGTAATCGCGCCGCGCAGCCAACGCCGTTAAGTGTTGTAGGGCCGCCTGGCGGCCACCGGAGAAGGCATTCCGTTGCGGCCGGCTCAAGCTTTGCAGCAATTCCGGCTGGTCGGACTCCACCGCTGTATTGAACAGTCGGCCGCCAGCCAGGCCGTCCGGGGCGGCCACCGGATTTTGCACGGCTTTTTTATAGAAGGCGGTAAACACCTGGTAGGGCAAGCCTTTGTCGGTCAGTACCCGTTCCGGTTCGTTCAATAGCAGGTCGGCATGGCTATGAAAATCCAGCCCCAGTTTTTGGCAGCATTGCTGAATCTCCATGTCGCGCTGGCGGGCGAACGGGGTGTAATCGCGGTTGACGAAGACTGCTTCGATACTGAGTTGCCGTTGCAGGCGTTCGACCACCGCTTCCGGACGCTCGCCGAACAGGTACAACCGGCCGCCTTGCGCCAGACAGCGGGTTTGCAAGTCATGTAGCGACTCCAGCATGAATTGCAGCGCAGGCCGGCTTTGATAAGGGTGGGCCTCGATCTGGCGCGGATCGAAAATGAAGCAGGCCAAGACCCGCTGCGAGTTTTTCAATGCCGCGTTAAATGCGGTGTTGTCTTCCAAACGCAAGTCGCGGCGGAAAACAAATAAAGAAGTTCTGTAGCGCGGTTTGCTCATTTCGATCAGCAGTCGCCCCAATGGATGGTCATCTGTTGGCAGTTGAAGAAAATGTTGGGGTAATACTGGTAAATCACCCAGCGCAACAATAAGTCCAGCAAGGCCGCCACAGTCATTAATCGGGCCAGCACGGCCCAGCGGTGAGAGCCGGTTTTATCCGAGCAGCGCCAGACCGCGCCGGTCCAATAAATCAACGGCATCGCCATGATGATATGCATGGTGACCCAACTGGCGACGGTGAACTCGCCTTCCTGAACTCGATAATCGATCAGAAATAGCACCGCGTTGTACAAGATGAAAAACGGATAGAACGCATCCTGCAAACGCAGGTAACCCAGCCAGCTCCATTGCAGGTAGAAATACAGGCTGGGCGGTTCGCGCTCATCCCATTCTTTGGCCGGTTCCGGTGTCAGGTAATACACCAATGCGCCAAGGCAGACCGCCACCAGCAAAGCTTCGTACCATCTGATGAACGAGGTAAAGGCAAATAACGCGGACAGGCTGTCGATTAACATAGCAATACCGATTTATCGGGTCAGGAGTTGTGCAAAATCGCGTCGAGCGCGGGCCTGAGCTGACTATACTGAAACTGGAAGCCGTGCGCCAACAAGCGCTCCGGTTTCACCCGCTGGCTGCCCAGCACCAAGGCGGACATTTCTCCGAGCAAGAGCTTGAGCAAGAAGGCCGGCAGCGGCAGCAACATCGGTCGGCCCAACACTGCGGCCAAGGTCCGGCTGAACTCGCGGTTAGTGGCCGGCTCCGGCGCCGTGGCGTTGTAGGCGCCGCTCATGGCGGGATCGGCGATCATCGCTTCGGCGGCGGCAAGCCAATCTTCCAGATGAATCCACGACATCCATTGCCGGCCGTCACCCATGCTGCCGCCCAGGCCGAGCCGGAACGCCGGCAACATGCGCTGCAATAAACCGCCGCCGCGCCCTAACACCAGACCGGTGCGGATCAGGCAGACCCGACTGCCGTGGTCGGCCGCGGCCAATGCCGCAGCCTCCCAGTCGGCGCACAATTGTTGGGCGAAATCGGCTTTGGCCGGACTGGCCTCGCTGAGCAAGGTATCGCCTTGGTCGCCGTAGACGCCGATAGCGGAGCCGTTGACCAATACCGGCGCTTTGCTGCCGGCCGCGATCCAGGTTACAAGCTCCCGGGTCAACTCGATCCGGCTGTCGCGCAGTACCTTTTTTCGCGGCTCGGTCCAGTAACGGTCGAAGATGCCCGCACCGGCCAGATTGACCACGGCGTCGAACGCGCCGGCGTCGGGCAGGTCGGCGAAGCGGGTTGCCGCGCCGACGTCGGCGCCGAATTGCTTGCGAATTTTGTCCGCGTCGCGGCCGAATACGGTCACGGCATATTGTTTGGCCGACAGGCGGCGGGCGAGGGCGCTGCCCAAAAAGCCGGTGCCGCCGGTGATCAAGATCGAGGTCGGGTTCATGGTCGGTTCTCCAAAGCTAACGGTAACGGCGAGAGCGGGTCACTCTGCGCGGTCCGGGCTGGCCGCTCGCGGTTTGGCTGTTACGGCTGGCCCATACCTGCGGTTTTTCAGCCATACCAGGCCGCGGAAGCCCATCAACATACCCAGTACCAGCAGGTAGAACAGGGGTTCCGCTAAATTGCCCTTCAACTGCCAAAAGTAATGCAGAATGGCCGCCCCAGCGGCCAGATAGATATAGCGGTGCAGTTTTTTCCAGGATTTGCCCAGCCGTTTCTTCGCGGCCTTGGGCGAGGTTACGGCCAACAGCAGCAGAATCAGGTAAGCCACCAAGCCGAACCACAAATAACTGCTCTGCAGGATATCGAGGGCGATCATCGGCCAAGCCCACGCGTGGTCGGCGCTCAAATAGCCCAGCAGGTGCAGGGTGGCGTAAAAAAACGCGGTCAAGCCGAAAAGTTGGCGGTAGTCGGTCATACCGCGCCATTGGGTCATGGTTTGCACAGGGGTGATGGCTAAGGTGATACATAAAAAGCGTAGCGCCCAGTCGCCGAGAAATATATGCATGGCCTGGATCGGGTTCGATCCGAGATGGTTCAAACCGATGGCGACCAGCAGCCAAAGTAACGGTGCGGTGCAGAAGGCGATGGTAATCGGCCAAAGCCGGCTAATCAGCGCGTCCATCAGAAAAAATGCCTAAGGTTCATGCCGCTATACAGCCCGGCAACCTGTTCGCCGTAACCGTTGAACAGTTCGGTCGGCCGCCGCGGCGTGAAGAAATCTGAGCCCAGGGGGCGCTCGCTGGCCTGGCTCCAGCGCGGATGCGGTACCGCCGGGTTGACGTTGGCGTAGAAGCCGTATTCGTCGGGCGCGTAGCGGTTCCAACTGGTTAACGGCGGCTGCCGGCACAACTCGATTCTGACGATGGCTTTGGCGCTCTTGAAACCGTATTTCCAAGGTACGACCAGCCGCAGCGGCGCGCCGTTCTGTTTGGGCAGCGTCTCGCCGTAAGCGCCGACCGCCAGTATCGTCAGCGGGTGGCCGGCTTCGTCGATACGCAGACCTTCTTCGTAAGGCCAGGCCAGCATGGCTTGTTGTCGCAGCCGCGGCATCGCCTCCGGCTGACTGGCACTGGTGAATTTGACGAATTTGGCCGACGACAGAGGCTGCGCCAGCTTTAACAAATCGCTCAGTGCAAAGCCGACCCAAGGTACGACCATGGACCAGCCTTCCACGCAGCGGAAGCGATACAGGTATTCGCGCAACACGCAGTGTTGCAGCAAATCCTCCAGTCGGTAGCTGGCCGGACGTTCCACCTCGCCGCCGATGACCACCGACCACGGATCGATGCGTAGCCCTTGCGCTAGACGGGTGGCGTCTTCCTTGTTGAAAGCGAATTCGTAATAGTTGGTGTAATTGCCGACCAATTCCGCCGGGGTTGGAGTCAAGACGGGGGTGGGCGGATTGCCCGCGTCCAGGTCCGGCCAAGTGCGGGGGCGGGCGGCAACGCTATCGCTGCCGGCCGCGCCGATGGCCAGCGCCGCCATCGCCTTCAGCAATGTCCGCCGTTGCTTGAACAGTGCAGGGTCGGTAATCTCGCTGCTCGGGATTCGTTTCTGGGTATTGATTAACATATTGGCGACCGGCAGTTGCAGACTGGGGCGTTAAGGCTCCGCGGGGCGCGGTCTCACTTCTTGCCTTTCGGAATCCAACCCAGCAATTGGCGGATTTTCCGTTCGGTGATAAAGGCCAGTGAAAACAACTGGATGAAGTTTTCGGCTTCGATCAGGTCCAGGCCGATGCTGGCCGGGACCAACTCTTTACGGGTGCCGAAGATGCGGTCCCAGACCGCCAGTACGATGCCGTAGTTGCTGTCGTGTTCGCTGCGCAGTTTGGAATGGTGGGTGCGGTGCAACGATGGGGTGATGATGAACTGCGACAGCGCTTCTTCGTTGGGTACCCGGATGTTGGCGTGGTGGAAAAAAATGAAGAACAATTCGACGATTTCGATCGACAGCACCAGGTAGGCGTCGACGCCGAACACGACCACGAACAGGCATTTGTAGCCGATTTCCAACAACAGATCGAACACGTGAAACCGAAAGCCGGTCGATACGTTAAACGACTTGTCGCTGTGGTGAATTTTGTGGAAACGCCACAAATACTCCGATTGGTGGCTGGCGTAGTGCCAGGCGTAAATTGCCAGGTCGAAACAGGCGAATGCCAACAGCCATTTGATAGGCCCGTTCGGCATCGAGCTCAGCAAACCGTAGCCGGCAAACTGTTGGGCGACCAGGAATAAAGACGATGCTCGCAGTACCGTCAGGATCAGGTTATTTACGAGGAACGCCATGGTGTTGGTGACGATGGACTCCTTGTAAACCTTGGGCGGAAAATAGCGGTAAGGCCGTTTCTTCTCCAGCGCCAGCAACAACAAAAAAGCCAGAATCGCCAGGCCGAACAGGGCTTGGTTGAATAATATGCCGTTTTCAGTGCCGATTGCGTTCATGGCGTCACCGCAGGATTGGGTATCATGTTTTGGGCAAGGCGTTCAACAAATTCGTCAAACTCTTGATTTCGTTGTCTGCGTCTACCTGCTGGGTAATGTCGTACTGCACGCCCAGGTAGTAGATGACGCGTTGTTTGCGGTCGAACAACGGTACGATTTTCAACCGGTTGTGAAACAAAGTGCCGTCCTTGCGGTAGTTGCGTAACGTGACCTCCACCGCTTCGTGGCGCTTCATCGCATCGGCGATCTGGAAACGCGCCTCTTGGTTTCGGTCGGAGCCCTGGAGAAATCGGCAGTTGTGGCCGATGATTTCGTCGCGGCTGTATCCGGTCAAACGTTCGAACGCCTTATTGGCGTATATGATCGGCGCGTCTTCCAGGTCGGGGTCGGCGAGCGTCACACCATTCACGCACTCGTCGAGAATGGCAGACAATACTTGCGGAATCAATCCGTTATCTTTTTCAACGACAAAAGCCATAAGTCCCCCCTAAATCTGGGCTGTTGTATTGGATTTGAACGAAATCAGGTTTTTGATCTGCTCTACGGTGTTCTCGGCACCATCTTCGATCGCGCAGCGGATCAGTTTTTCGAACGGCCGCATAAATATTTCCAGTTTCAGAAACTCGAAGCGGAAGGTGAGCCGGGTCGGCGGGTGGCCGCCTTCGGTCTGTAACAGATAACTCTGCCGGTAGGGTTGGGTCAGGCCTTGCACAGCCAGTTTGGTGAGCGGTTGATACTCGGCGATCTCGAATACAGACTCAACTTCTTCGCCGCCATCCTGGCGAGTCTGCTTGGCCTTGGCGCCGACAAAGACTTCTTTGCCGTCCAGCGGTTCGAAATCGACCAGATCGGTTGCCCACTTCGGATAGTTGTCGAAAAACCCCCGGCCGACGAACTCGAATACCTGCTCTAAAGGCTGATCGATTTCGATGCTGGCCTCGGCGGCCACCGGCCTGTTGGCGTCGAACGGTAGTTTGATTTGCATTTGCTGGTCCCCCTGGTTGGCTGCGCACTGAAAGCGCTTGGTAAAGCCGGGCTTCCCGCCCGGACTTCTACGATCGGTGCTGCGGTTCGCGCAAAGCCGCGAATCCGCCAAAGACTAGGTGCGATAGTCCGGAATAAACCAAAAGCCGACGGTAGTTATCGTCCACCTCGATCTGGTTGATCGAGCAGTAAAACTCCAACGCGGCGATCAAAAGCAAAAGAAATATGCCTAGTGCCGCCAAAGCCTCCGGCCGATTGTCCAGTTTGTAAAAACTATAGACGGCAACTTGTATCAAGCATAGGTAAAACATCATCAATCGCATGTTATTGGCCAACGGCCCGTATAAATCGCTGTTATCGGCAAAAAAAAACGGGTTGCCGATTATCGTTGCCACTCCGCTGATCAGTAGCGTTATGACGGCAGCGTTAAAATTGACCTGCAAGATCAACTGCAGCAGATTCAATGTTCTGGATGTAACGGTTAGGTTTTGCATAATGGTAGCCTCTGCAAAAAGATACCCTCCGCGAGTACTGCGTTCGGAGGGTACATAGAGGAGGACTATTAAGAAGCGAGTGCGCTTCCTTGACCGATTTGACCGTCGGTGTCTCCGGAAGATTCCGGCAGATCCGCTACGGCTTCAATGTTGACTTCAGGCTCAGGTTGCGGAGGAGCAATCATGCGGCCCTGCATCAATTCGTCGATTTGGAATTTATCGATGGTCTCCCAGTCCATCAGGGCTTGCGCCATGTTGTGCAGGATCTCGATGTTTTCCTTCAGGATGTTCTCGGCGCGTTTGTAATTGCTGTCGATCACATGCCTGATTTCTTCGTCTATGGTTTGTGCCATTTTTTCCGACATCGGCTTGGCTTGCGGCCCCATGTAGCCGCCTTCGCTGTCGCCGTAGTCCATCGGACCCAGCCGCTCAGATAAGCCCCATTTTGTCACCATGTTGCGAGCCAATTGGGTGGCACGCATGATGTCGTTGGAGGCGCCGGTGGTGACCTTGTTCTTACCGTAGATCAGCTCTTCCGCGACCCGGCCGCCGAACAAGCTGGCGATTTGGCTTTCCAATTTGTCTTTGGAGGCACTGTACTGGTCGCGCTCCGGCAGGAACATGGTGATACCCAAAGCGCCGCCGCGCGGCATGATGCTGACCTTATAAACCGGGTCGTGCTCCGGCACCTTGCGGCCGACGATGGCGTGTCCGGCTTCGTGGTAGGCGGTCATCAACAGATCTTCTTTGGACATGATCATCGTGCGTTTTTCGGCGCCCATGATCATTTTGTCGCGAGCTTTGTCCAGGTCGTTCATGGTCACGACTTTCTTGTTATTGCGTGCCGCGAACAAGGCGCCTTCGTTGATCAGATTCGCCAGTTCGGCGCCGGAGAAACCTGGCGTGCCGCGGGCCAAATCGTTCAAATTGACGTCTTCGGCCAAAGGCACCCGGTCGCCGTGTACTTTCAGGATTTGCTCGCGGCCTTTAATGTCGGGTAGGCCGACTTGCACTTGGCGGTCGAAACGGCCAGGTCTTAGTAAAGCTTTATCCAAAATGTCGGAGCGGTTGGTGGCGGCGATGACAATGATGCCTTCGCTGCCGCTGAAGCCGTCCATTTCCACCAGCAACTGGTTCAAAGTTTGTTCGCGTTCCTCGTTGCCGCCGCCCATGCCGGCGCCGCCGCGTTGGCGGCCGACTGCGTCGATCTCGTCGATGAAGATGATGCAAGGCGCTCGTTTTTTGGCTTCGGTGAACATGTCCCGTACCCTTGCAGCACCGACGCCGACGAACATTTCCACGAAATCGGAACCGGAGATCGAGAAGAACGGTACGCCTGCCTCGCCGGCGATCGCTTTGGCTAGCAGGGTTTTACCGGTACCCGGAGGGCCGACCATCAATACGCCGCGCGGGATTTTGCCGCCCAGAGCTTCGTATTTGCCGGGATCGCGCAGGAAGTCCACCATCTCCACCACGTCGTGCTTGGCTTCTTCGCAGCCGGCGACGTCTTTGAAGCGGATTTTGATCTGGTCCTCGGCCATCAATTTGGCCCGGCTCTTACCGAAACCCATCTGGCCGTCGCGGCCGCCCATGGCCGCGGCCTGCTTACGCATGAAGTAGACCAGCACGGCGATCAGTAGCAGGGTAGGAGCCCAAGAGATGAAAATTTGCATCAGCGTCGACGGCTGTTGCGGTTTTTCCACCTTGATTTTTACGCCGTATTCCAGCAACTCGTCGATCATGCGCGAGTCGTTGGGATTGTAGGTCGAGAAACGGGTGCCGTTCGGCCGGCGGCCGTCGACGTAATTGCCGTCGATCACGACTTCTTCCACCGCCTTGTTGCGCACGTCTTCGATAAAGTCCGAGTACGAGATTTCGTAGTGCGGGTCGTATTGCGGCATGCTGCGGTTGAAGATGGCCGACACGATCAAGGCGACCGCCGCGAAAATCGTCAGAACAATGAAATACTTTTTCATGATTTTGCTCCGGCCTTATTTCTCGCTGGAGAAATATTTGAAGAAGTCCGAATTCGGTTTCAACACCAGGGTGTCCTGAGTTTTTTCGAACGAGGTTTGGTAAGCCTGCAAGCTGCGGTAAAAGGCATAAAACTCGGGATTTTTGCCGAAGCTTTTCGCATAGATCTCGGCCGACTGCGCATCGCCCCGACCGCGGATATTTTCGGCATCGCGCTGGGCGTTGGCGACGATCACGTGTTTCTGTTTATCGGCCTCGGCGCTGATCTGCTCGGCGCTTTCCGCACCTTGCGAGCGGAATTCGCGGGCAACGCGTTCCCGCTCGGCGCGCATGCGCTGAAATACCGAGCTACTGACTTCCTGCGGCAGGTCGATGCGTTTGATGCGGATATCGATCAGCTCGATGCCGAATTTCTGGGCGGTCGGCGACAGCTTGGCCAACAGCGTTTCGCGCAGTTCGCTACGGTCTTCCGAGATCAGTTGCTTAATGGTGCGCACGCCGAATTCGCTGCGCATCGCGTCTTTCATGATTTGGTCGAGGCGTAAATTGGCCTGGAATTCGTCGCCGCCGACCGTGGTGTAAAAGAGGCCCACATCACCTATCCGCCATTTGGCGAACGAATCGACAATAACGTTCTTCTTTTCGGAGGTAAGAAAACGCTCGGACTTGGCGTCCAAGGTCAGCACGCGCGCATCAAACGTACTGACATTATTGATGAGGGGGGCCTTAAAATGGAGTCCGGGCTTGTAGTCGGATTCGACCATTTCGCCGAGACGAAACAGGATGGCTTTCTCGTGTTCTTTGACGTAAAAAACCGACATGTAACCGAGTACCAACAGGGACAAACCGGCTGGAATCAAAATTTGGGTTTTGCTGTTCATTGTTTGCTCCTGCTTGGGCGTAATTCGTTGCCGGAGGTTTTACGCATGCCGTTCTTGTCGGCGGTGTGCGGTTCGCTTACCGGTTCCGCTTCGTTACTGCCGACCGGGTTGGCGCCATGTTGCTGCAACGTCTGCGGCATCGGCATGTACAGCATCGGATTGGTTTGGTCCGCTTCCAGCATTACCTTGTTGGTGCTGCTATACAATTTTTCCTTGGCTTCCAGGTACAGGCGTTTGCGGGTGATAGCCGGGCTCTTCTCGTATTCCACCAGCAGTTGGTCGAAGCGCTCGGTTTCGCCTTTGGCTTTGGCGATTTTTTCGGCTTCGTAGGCTTCGGCTTCCTGGATGATCCGGGAGGCGGCGCCGCGGGCTTTCGGAATCACTTCGTTGGCGTAGGCTTCGGCTTCATTGATCAGGCGTTGTTTATCCTCGCGGGCACGAATCGCATCCTCGAATGCGCCTTGCACTTCCTCCGGCGGCTGAGCATCCTGCAGGTTGACGCTGGCGATGCTGATACCGGTTTTATATTCGTCCATGCCGGCCTGGATCTGCTCCTTGATTTCGGCGACGATCTGGCTACGGCCCTCGGTTAACACAAAGTCCATGTTATTGCGGCCGATCACAGCGCGTTCGACGCTTTCGGTCAGTTGTTTCAACGTGTTTTCGTTGTTTTTCACGTTGAACAGATAGTCCCTGGCGTTATTGATTTGGTACTGTACGGCCAGCCGCACCGCGATGATGTTTTCGTCGGCGGTCAACATTAACGATTCTTGCGGAATCATCGACGATTTGTTGACGCGGCTACTGTCTGTGTAACCCACTTCGATGAAACGTTGTTGCTCGACGTTGACGATGGCGACGTTCTCAAACGGCACCGGAATGTGCCAGTTCGGGCCCGGCATCGTGGTTTCCGAGTAGGCGCCGAAGCGGGTTACCACGCCGCGGTTGCCCTGGTCGACGATATAAAAACCGCTGGCGAGCCACACGACCGCGAGGGTGCCGCCCACGGCAGACGCCACCTTACCGGCGGAAAACATGCTTTTGTGGCCGTTAAAAAAATCGCCGGTCTTTTCCGATACCTGCTTCCAATACTTGTCTATCTCCAGCCTCCAATCGGGCTGCGGCGTCTGCTTACTGGTGTTGTGTTTTTCTGATGACATAATCACTCCTCTTGTAGTGTTAGCCTGACCTGGGTCATTGATTGTTATTGTTAGCCGTCCTTGGGTTCGAGAAATAGCATAAGGTCAAAGCCGAACTGTTGTTTCAATTTTTTTAACGCCTCGTTCTGGATTTGCCGGACTCGTTCCCGAGTAACATGCAGTTGGTCGGCAACGGCTTGCAGGGTCATTTCCGTATGGTCGCGCAAGCCGAAGCGCATCGTCAGAATCGCTGCCTGTTTTTCCGGTAACGATGCCACCGCTTTGTCGACGTATTGAGCTAGATCGTTGTCGATTAGTTCATCGAGCGGCAGACTGAACTGGTGCTGTTGCATTTTCGCCATCAGATCCAGCCCGTCGTCTTCGTCGCCGATAGTGGCGTCCAGGGAGTGTGTCGATTGGTAGTAACTGCTGATGGTTTTGATCTCTTGTTCGGTCAGATCGCAGCAGGCTTTCAATTCCGCAACGCTGGGCCAGCGCTCGGTTTTCAGGTAGCAAATACGCATGGCCTCGAACACTACCGAGGCTTTTTCCGCCAGAGCAACTGGTAAGCGCACGATTTTTTCCTGTTTGACGATCAGGCGGGATATGGCCTGTTTGATCCAGTAAATGGCGTAGGTCGAAAAGCAGATGCCGCGCTCGGCATCGAATCGGTCCACCGCCTTTATTAAACCTACCAAGCCTTCCTGCATCAGGTCGTCGAAGCTCAGGTTATTGGTTTTGTACTTATGTGCCACAAATGCAACCAATCCGGTGTTGGCCGAAATGGTCTGTTGGCGGATGTTCTTCAATTCCCGAAGCGCCGCCTTCAGTTCGGCTTTGTAGTCGTCTAGGTTGGCTGTTTCGGCCGGCAGGCTTTTCACGATTTCGCCGGCGGTATCCATCAGGAATACCGGCAGCAAATGCAGGCTGTACAACAACTGGTTTACCGTGCGCCGGTGCGGGTCCAAAAGCTGTACAATGTTTTGCGCTTGTACAACTTCATCCGCCACTTCTCCAGGCAGCAACGGAACGTGTACAGCGATTTCCTGCTTGTACAACAATTCGATCAGGCGTTTGGCTTCGTCCGAGTTTTTGGCGATCATCAGCTCGGAACAATCGATGCCGCGCTGCAGTTCGTTCAACAAACGCTTGGCAACCAACGGGCTAACTTGCTGATTATCAAGCAATAACTGGTTAAGGCGGCTGCGGGCCTGCTCCATGCGCACGCTCAATGTGGCGGGCTCGGCATCCACGATAGTAACTGTCTCGCTAGCAAAGGATAGTGCGGCTGTATTAGACATGATCTTTTCGCTCTTCGAATAAGTTGTTGGCAATTACGTTACTAGATTGTAGAATGTTTGTCAAAATAAAATATGTACAAAACGTGAACAATGTACTCAATTAAAGCCATTACATCGTTAACGGGTTTGACACCGGAAACGTTAAGAGCCTGGGAACGCCGTTACGCCTGCGTGACGCCGGCGCGTAACGACACCGGCAGGCGTTTCTATTCGCAGCAGGATCTGGACAAATTGACGCTGCTGGTCAACTTAACCGGGCAGGGGCACTCGATCGGCAAGTTGGCCGGCTTGAGTTGGCAGCAACTCAACGAACTGCAAAACCAATCTGCTGCACAGCAACGGCCCGAACCGGCGCCGTTTCTGGAGCAAATCGCCGATGCTCTGCGCGAGTACCGCATCGAACGTTGCGAGCAGTTGTTGAAGAAGGCGCTGTTGGTCAACGAGCCGTTGGACTATGCCCGCGACGTTTTGTTGCCGGCGATGCAGAAAGTGGGGAATTTATGGCACCAAGGCAAAATCAATATTGCCCAGGAGCATATGTTCTCGTCTTGCGTGAAACGTATCGTGCTGAGTATGGTGAACAACTTGCACCGCCATTCGCGCAACAATCCGGCCATCATGCTGGCAACTCCCAGCGGCGAGCCGCACGAATTCGGTATTTTGGTCAGTTGTTTGGTCGCTGCGGCGCAGAACTACAATTGTTATTACCTAGGCGCCGATTTGCCGGCGGAAGACATACTCGAAGCAGCGCGTCACTTGGCGCCTGATTTGTTGGTGATCGGGATGGTGAAAACTCCGCCGGAAACGGTCACCGTCGAGCATCTGCATCGGTTGCTGGAGGGGGCCCAGCAGAATGATTTGCAGGTGTGGCTGGGCGGCGCCGGGGCTTTGTATTTAAAGGGTGACGGCGACGCGTTGATCGGCACTGTCGAGGTCGTTGTCGATATCGACCAGTTCAATGCCAAAATCCGGCAGCAAAGGATTTCGCACTGAGGCGGCGGAGTAGGAAGGGTCGATTAGGCCGATCTCCAAATCGAAAAAGGCTGATTAATACCCGCGAGACGGTTGCTGCGCCGGTAGCGGCGATGTCGAAAAAATCGCCCATATGCGTGACTGCAATGACTGGAGCGAGTGCATTTGATGGCTACGCGACGACAAGGATAGCCGGCCGATCGCGCCGAAAACACCGTTTTCACAATCCAACGAAAACCGCAAGCGGCCAATGTTGCGGGTGTCAAAACCCTATTTGGCCGGCTCGCCGCGGTTTGCCATGCCGGCGTCCGGCCACCATTGACTGATGTGCACTGCAATGGGAGGGACTTGTCTCGTCCCGAGGCGTCTTTGTTTGGGCCAGTTTTTGCCTTAACCGTGAAGACGGGGGCGATTACAACAAAATCAGTCGCGTACTCAAAACCAGTGGCTGGTTATTGATCGTTTTCGGTTGATTGCAATCCGCAAAACCGGCCTTTTTCTTTCATCGCCAAATGCATTAACACCGGTTTGCATCCTTTTTGCGTCGGCGTATAGCTGGTTCAGATGCGACTCAAGTTACGGAGGAATGTTTGCCATCCTCCCGCTGAAGCGACAATGGCGCGCCGGCATCGCGCCGTTGCCTGATGGGAACGGTTTTAGCGGCAATCGAACTGTTTCGGCCAGTCGCGGTAATTGAACACCTGGCCGACGTTGCGCACGGTTTCCACCGAGGCCAGGTCGAGGTCGGCGTAGACCCATTGTGCTTTGTTGTATTCGCCGATCGCTAAAATGCCGTCGTTCGGGAAGCCCCGGTCCACCGGCGTGTAGATCGCCGCGGCGCCGCAGTTGACATCGACCGCTTCCGACCATTCCGCATTGCCGACCAGCGAGGCCTGTACCACGTAGCATTGGTTTTCCAGTGCGCGGGCCTGGCAGCCGATTCGGACCCGGTAATAGCCGGCCTCGGTATCGGTACAGCTCGGCACCAGAATCAAGGTGGCGCCGCGTTCGGTTTGCTGGCGGGCATAGTGCGGGAATTCGCTGTCGTAGCAGATGTTGATCGCAACCTTGCCGAATACGGTATCGAATACCTTAATTTCCAGGCCGCGGGAAATATGCCATTGCTCGTTTTCGAAGCGGGTCATCGTCAATTTTTCCTGAAAATCGACGTCGCCTTGCGGGGTGAAGAAATAAGCGTGGTTGCGGAACTCGCCGTTGTCGTGTTTGACCGGAAAAGTGCCGGCCTGAATGTAAACCCGGTGTTGCGCGGCCAGGGATTTGAACAAGTCCAGGTACTGCGGCAACAAGCTTTGCAGGGCTTCCAACTGGCCCGACAAAGACTGGTAGATTTCCGGCGGGAACAGCGAGGCCAATTCCATGCAGGCGTATTCCGGGAACAGCAGGATATCGGCCTGGTTATCGGCGGCTTCCTTGACCCAGCGGCGGGCCTTGGCTTCGAAGTTTTCCCAGGTTTCCAGGAAGCCGATATCGTATTGGGCGCTGGCGACTTTAGGCATTGCCTTCCTCCTTCAACCAAAATGTCATCGGCTTGGGCGTTTCTGCTTCATCGTCCAGATCCTTCCAGGAGTAGGTGGTCTTCAGCTCCGGATGCTTGAAATAGCTGCGTTTGTTCCAGAACGCGTCCAGCGGCACGTAGTCGGCCGGCCGGCGCGGATGGTCGATTGGGCGCTCGACGCAGCAGAAGGTGATGTGTTTGAAGCCGCCCAGGTCTGCCGCGTGGGCTTCGCGCTGTTCGAAGAACTTCACACCGATACCCAAGCCGCGGTAGGCTTTGTTCAATACCGATTCGCCACAATAAAATACCTCGTCCGGGTTGTAGCCGTGTTCGACGAACGGCTTTTTGACCTCGTCGGTTTCGTATTTCAGCGGGATCGCAGTCGAAGCGCCGATGATCTTGTCGCCGTCGAAGGCCAGCACAATTACGCTGTCCGGGCAGTCGATGTAGGTTTGCAGGTATTTTTTCTCGTACTCGTAATCGCCGTCGTACAGGTAAGGAAAATCGCGGAATACTTCGATGCGCAGGCGCGCCAATTCCGGGATGTATTGAACCAAGGCTTCGCCGCTGAGGCGCTGGATGCGGATATCTTTGCTCATGTGGATATGCGGTTGGGTTGAAACAAAACGCAACCGGACCGGGCGGCCGGTTGTAGGGCGCTATTGTATTGCAGGCAGGGTCGGGTTGCCTATGCAAAGCTGAGCTTGCGGAAAGCGCCCGATCCTCGTGGGCGGATAACGGTGGCGTCGGGGCTGGTCGATTGGCGAGGCCGTGCAGCGATTGGGCGGTGCCGGCGCGACGCCAACTGCGGGCTAAGCCGCCACGGGCGTTGCCGCAGCAATTGGCGGGAAGCTAAGGCAGCGAACTCTTGGGTATGCCCAAATAGAAGCCTTGAGCGTAATCGATGCCGATGTCCTGTAAAACCGCCAGAATTTCGGCCGACTCGACATATTCGCCGATGGTCAAAGTTCCCAAGTCCCGGCACAGGCGCGACAGATTGGATACCAAGGCCAGATCGATTTTGGAGTCGACAATGTTGCGGACGAAAGCGCCGTCGATTTTGACGTATTCGAAATGTAATTCCCGCAGGTAGTGGAAAGAGTTATAGCCGCTGCCGAAATCGTCCAATGCGAAGGCAAAACCTTGTTTGCGCAGATTCGCCAGAAACTTGCCCATGTGGCTCATGTCGCCGATCGCATCGCGCTCCAGAATTTCGAAAACGATGCTACTGGGCGGAACGCCAAGGCGTTCGCAGAGCTGCTCGGCAAAGCCGAGAATGCCGCGCCCCTGAATTTCCTGGGCGGACAGATTGATGAACAGCCGTTGCGGCGCGCCGTGCAGGATGATGTTGGCTTTGTTGGCTTCGATCACTTTACGGACGATGATCCGGTCCAGTTCCCGGCTAAGGCCGTATTTCTCGATCGTTTCGATAAACGTACCCGCGGCTACGGTGGTCTGGTCGGCTCTGAACAGTCGCGCGACCGACTCGTAAGCGAAAATTTCTCCGGTCTTGCAATCTACGATAGGCTGGAAATAGGGTTGGAATCGGTCTTCGGTTAAGGCTTGGCGCAGTTCTTCGACAAAACTGCGGCTGTCTTGCAGCGCTTGCGGGGTGTTGGCGTCGGCATCGAACACGCATACTTCGTTTTTACCTAACTGCTTGGCCCGGTAAAGCGCAATATCGACACCGCTCATCAGATCCGACACGCTTTGTGCGTCTCTGGGGTAACAAATGACTCCGACCGAGGTACTGACATGAAAGGTTTTGCCGTCCGGGGTTTCGAAACTCATGCCGTGCAGGCCGCTCCTGATCGATTCGGCGACGTCTTTGGCGCCTTGCAACGGGGTTTCCGGCAAGATGATGGCGAATTCGTCGCCGCCCATGCGCACCGGGATATCGCCTTTTCGCAGCCGGCTGCTGATGGTCGCGGCGATTTTGATCAACACGCTGTCGCCGACCGGATGACCGTAGGAATCGTTGATGTCCTTGAAGTCATCCAAATCCAGCAACAAAACCGAGAATTCGTGGTTGTGCCGTTCGGAACGCGGAATTTCGTATTCCAGCATATCGTTGAAATAGCGCCGGTTGTGGATGCCGGTCAGCGGGTCGTGGGTCGAATAGTATTCCAGCTCGGACAGAGTCCGGCTCAGCACCTTGCTGGAACCGACGATCATGACCATGACCGACAGCAGCGAGCGGATGATGCTCTGTTCCTGGTGGCTCAAAGGCACCACGGAAGCGAAGGCCACGCCCAGCAAGCCGGCGAGTCCCGGAGTATGTTCAGGGACCGCGACCGAAATCAGCTTGACCTCTTCGATCGTCAGCAATTTGCTGTTTTTGGCCGGAATGGTGAATTCCTCGATATTCAGTGGAGCATCGTCCGGCAAGGCCAGTTGCATCAACAAATCCTTGGTGGTCTTGCTGCGCACCATGCCGCGAATCTCGTCGCTGTAATCGCCCATATAGTAGAAGTAAAGCGATAGCTCGTTTTGTTCGGCAAAGGCGATGAAAAAGAAATTGAACGGAAATATCGAGTGGAAGCCGCTCAGTATTTGCTGCACAAACTCCTTCCACTGCGACACCTTTTCGTGGGACAGGATAATGTTTTCGAGCACGCTGCTTTGGCGCTCGAACAAATCTTTTTCTACCAAGACCGACGCCAGATACTGGGTAGTGGCGTTGAAATCGTCGATGACGCGCTGCAATTGCGCGCCGTTTTTTCGCCATTGCCGCTGCCGTTCGTTGGTTAATTTGACGAATGCCTGGTCCAGGTTTGCGCATCTCGACAATGTGGTCTGCAGCAACCGGCTCATGGCGCCTTGGTCGCCGACCAAATCCAGACTGGCGCGGATCTCGGCAAGCATTGCGCCGTGTTCGCGCAGGATTTGATTGCTGATGCTGCTGGCGAAAATGCGGGTCCGGGTCTGGCTTTCCAGCAAAGCGGTAAGTTCGGCGATCACCAGCTTGCGCAGTTGTTGCATGTCCTGCGGAAACCGATCCTGCTCGGTTCCAGCGCGCGTCGGGTACGCTAGCGGGCCGGCGGCTTGTCCGGAACGGAGCATGGCTATTTCTCCCTGCGGAAATAACCGCTTTTTTCCATCAAATCGATACCGCATTCCAGTTGTCGAAACCATTCCAGAAACTCCATCACTGCCCGGCCCCGGTAGATCGGACCGTGCTGCGGTGCGATCATGGCGATATCCAGTGCCGAAACCGCGTCGACCCATAACCGCGCCGCCTTGTTCGAACCCATGTAGCGGCGGTGGAAGGCGTCGATATAGGGCAGATGTGCCGCAAAGTCGTCGACGAATTCGTATTCGATCTCGGCCGGCAGCATCGCCGCCCCGATATCGCCGGTAAACAGGATTTTCGAAACCGGATCGTAGACGTTGATCTGGCCTTCTGAATGCAGAAAATGCGCCGGCAGCAGTTGCAAAGTAAATCCGGGGGCAATCTCGCAGTCCATGCCGCAATCCGGCACACCGACGAATTGGGTCATGTCGGTAATACCGTAATGCGGCAGAAACCGCAGCCAGATACTGGAGACATAAATCGGCACCTGTATCAACTCAATCCAGGTGGCGAGGCCGCCGACGATGTCCGGATCTTGGTGAGCCAATACGATGGCTTTGATCCGGTCGGTCCGGATATGGTGCAACAGCTCGGTCAAGACGCTGGGCATGACGCCGAATCCGCCCGGATCAAGCAGTACGCCGTCGCCGTTATGCATGGCTAAAAACTGGTTGGAGCGGATGCCTTCTTCCTCGCCCGGCTCGCTCTCGTTCAATAGAACGAATTTGTGCTGCTTGTCGTTGAATAAAACGATGTTTCTCATAAACGGCATCTCTTAATTGTTCTTCTTGTTCCAGATGGACGGGGCAGGGACTTATACACCAAAAGACCTAGTGCTTCAGGGGGAATTACGCTTAGTTTGAAATATATCGCAAGATTACCGGCGAAAATCATTCGCTATTTGGTGATTTTGCCGGGCTGTTCTCGGCAGAAGCGGGGCAACTCGGCTGTGGCTCTATGATGGAACAATAATGATTGGCGACTATTCGGGTTATACCCTAAGTCGCCGATATCCGCGGTCCTGGCATCGACGTGCCGAGAGTTGTTAGTTTTATGTGGTGCCTTCCTTTGAATCCGCGTCGCCACGCGGAACCATGGAGCTAAATTCGCGACGTTGCCAATTCCCGGATGCCGCGCCGCGTAAACGGAGCGTTTGAGCGAATCCGCTTGTTGGGGCGGTGTAGGGTCGTACTGCGTTGACGAAGGGGGCGTTCCTTTCGTCAACCTCTCTCAACAGCTGCCGAGGGCGGAGAATATAGTATTTCCGGGTGTCATTTCATTTCGATACTTTTCTTTGAGGGTAGAGACAAAACAAACTAGCCGGTTAACCGAACTGCAAGCATTTTAGCCTCTGTCAGCCGAACGCTGGCTGCAGCGACATGAGGCAGGCGGTCTCGGCTATTCGGGCCGAGCCCCGACTTCTCCAGATTCGGCAACATGACGTTTTAACTCACCTAGTGCTGGCATTGACAAAGTAGGCGTATTTATCGGCGTTCCGGCAAAAACGTTCAATCATCAGAGGCCGAGTCAATAAATCGACTCTCGCGGCAGTGACAAATCACTAGGTAACTTAATATTGGCTAACTCTTACTCCGCCGAATAAACCGGAAATCTAGCACACAACAAATGCACCTTCTCCCTCACCGCATCAATCACGCTCTCATCTTCGATGTTATCCATCACATCGCACATCAAATGCGCGACTTCGCGGACCTCGTCCTCTTTAAAGCCACGTGAGGTCGGGGCAGGGGTGCCGACGCGGATGCCGCTGGTGACGAACGGCGATTGCGGGTCGTTGGGTACCGCGTTTTTGTTGACGGTGATGTGGGCGCGGCCCAATGCGGCGTCGGCGGCTTTGCCGGTGATGCCTTTCGGGATGAGCGAAACCAGCATCAGATGGTTGTCGGTGCCGCCGGAGACCACGTCGTAACCGCGCTTGATGAACACCTCGGCCATCGCTTGTGCGTTTTTGACGACTTGTTGCTGATAGGTTTTGAATTCCGGCGTCATCGCTTCTTTAAAGGCCACAGCTTTGGCGGCAATGACGTGCATTAGCGGGCCGCCCTGGATACCAGGGAAGATGTTGGAATTGATCTTTTTCTCCAGTTCCGGGTTGTGCTTGGCCAATATCAAGCCGCCGCGCGGGCCGCGGAGCGACTTGTGGGTGGTACTGGTGACGACGTCGGCGATCGGTACCGGATTGGGGTATAAACCGGCGGCGACCAGACCGGCGACGTGGGCCATATCCACCACCAAATAGGCACCGACCTTGTCGGCGATGTCGCGGAAACGCTGCCAGTCCCAGATTCTGGAATAGGCGGAAAAGCCGGCGATGATCAATTTGGGTTTGTGTTCCACAGCCAGCGCTTCGACTTGCTCGTAATCGATTTCGCCGGTGTCTTTGTTCAAGCCGTATTGGATGGCGTTATAGATTTTGCCGGAGAAGTTGGGTTTGGCGCCGTGAGTCAAGTGGCCGCCATCCGCCAGACTCAAGCCGAGGATGGTATCGCCGGGTTGAATCAACGACATGAATACCGCCATATTGGCTTGCGAACCGGAATGGGGTTGCACGTTGGCGTAGTCGGCGCCGAACAGTTCCTTGGCGCGGTCGATGGCCAATTGCTCGACGATGTCGACGTATTCACAGCCGCCGTAATAGCGTTTCTCCGGATAGCCTTCAGCGTATTTGTTGGTCAGCAAGGTGCCCTGCGCTTCCATTACCCGCGGGCTGGCGTAGTTCTCCGAAGCGATCAGTTCGATATGGTCTTCCTGGCGTTGGCGTTCTTGTTCAATGGCCCGGAATAATTCGTCATCAAAACCGGCGATGGTCATTGACTGCTTAAACATGTTGGTCTCCTGGTAAGGTTCGGGTTATGCGTTGGGATGCAGCAGCAGAATTTGCAAGTCGGCAACGTTGGTGCCGGTCGCGCCGCATTTAATTAAATCGTTGGCGGCGTCCAGCGCCGGATAAGCGTTATTATCGTTCAGCATCGCCGTCGGGTCGATAGCCGCGGCGCGGATGCGGGTAAGGCTGCCGCGGTCGACGATGGCGCCGGCGGCATCGGTCGGACCGTCGCGGCCGTCGCTGCCGGCGCTAAGAAAAGTCCACCCACAATGCAAGCCATAGGTCTCGGCCGCGATCGCGAATGCCAGGGCCAGTTCCTGATTGCGGCCGCCTTTGCCTGTGCCGCGCAGCGTCACAGTGGTTTCGCCGCCGGCGATGATTGCGAGCGGTTGATGCAGATCGCGCGATATTGTCACTGCGTGTCGACACAACTGTTCGGCCACCAGCCGGGCCTCGCCGCTTAATTGTTTGCTGAACAGTTCGGCGGCATAGCCGGAGGACTTGGCTGCAGCGACGGCTGCATCGACGCTCAATGCGTTGCTGCCAATCAAATCGTGGCCGGCATTTTCGAAAATTGGGTCGCCGGATTTAGGGGTTTCGGCATGCAGGCCGCGGCTGCCTGCCCGCAAATGGGTTTTCACGTTGTCCGGAAGCTGCGGCCATACCCGGTAAGCCTGCAGAATTTCAATCGCTTGGGCGAAAGTGGTGTCGTCCGGTACCGTGGGGCCGCTGGCAATCACGCTCAAGTCATCGTCCAACACATCCGATAATACCAAGGCATGCAGATCGGCGGTCGCGGTCAAACGCGCCAATCCGCCGCCTTTCAAGCGGGATAGATGTTTGCGGACGCAATTGATCTGGTTGATGTCGGCGCCGGAGGCCAGCAACAACTGGGTGGTGGCGAGTTTATCGGCCAGACTGACGCCGGCGACCGGGCAGGGTAGCAGCGCCGAACCGCCGCCGGAGACCAGCACCAGTACCAATTCGCCGGCTTGGACGGGCTTGAGGCGATTGATCAAGTTTTCCGCGGCTTGTAGGCCGGCCTGGTCGGGTAATGGGTGGCCGGCGCCGAAGACCTGAATCTTGTTGACCGCGACGACGTTCTCGTAGTTGGTGATGGCGATACCGGGTGCTGCCAGCCAATTTTCGGGAATGACTTCAGTGGCCGCGTTGGCCATGGCGCAAGCGGCTTTGCCGAAGCTCAGCAGATGAATTCGCCGCCACGTGCCGGAGCGGAGGTTATCGCCGCAGCCGATGGCGATCCCTGCGTCCGTTAAATGCAGATACTTTCTGACGCAGGCGTGGGGATCGGCAGCGGCCAAGCCGGCCTGAAACATGGCCTGCGCAGTTGCCCGCTCGGCGGATTCGGCGGCGAGGATCACGGCCGGCAAAGACCTATGCCATTTCCTTGGCGAGCGCGAAAATGATTTCGGCGTCGAATACTTGCTTGTTGTCTTCGAAGAGTTTCGCGATACAGGCCCGATGCAGGGCCAGTTTCAAGGCGCCGAAGCCAATTGCCCCCCAGACGATCTTACCGTGCCGCTCCCGGCCCCTATCCATCACGTCGGTGCCGCCGATACCGACCGGCGGTGTGGCATTGGCGTCTGCCAGTAACTGTAAGTGAGGGTTATCACGCCAATGCTCGGGTTTCAGCAATTCCACGCCGGCCGCTCCGGTCGCCAAAACGATGTTGGCGTCGGCGATCGCAGCGGCGCGACTATCGTAATCGCCGGCTTCCAGTGGAGTAATGTCGACGTCGAAGCGCTCTTTCATCGCGAAACAGGCTTTTTCGGCGTTGAAAATGTGGCGCGAGGTGATGCTGACCTGTGCGCCTTCAAGCGCCATCATCGCTGCGGCCCGCTGGCCGACCGGACCGGTACCGGCCAGTACCACGGCTTTTTTGCCGGCCAACGGCGCGCTGCCTGCCAGTTTGGCGACGGCAGCAGCAGCGGTGGTATTGCTACCGTTGCTGTCCAGCATTACCGAAACTTGAAAACCGGGAAAGAAATGTTTTTGTACCGCGGCCAGTAGGTTTTGGCCGGCCTCCATATTGCTGCCGCCGATAAATATCGCCGTATTTTTCTTGTCCTTGGGTGCGCGGGTGAATATGGCGCCGTCGACCAAGGCGCCGACGTTATCCGGTGTCAGATTGCCATGGCCGATCACGTGGTCCGCGCCGCCGTCATAAGCCACTACGGTGTCGAATACGGAAGGGTGGGCATCGGTGTCGAATTGGAAGAGTAGTTTTTTCATTAACCTACCTGATAAAAGACGCTGAAATCCGCGACGCTGGGGATTGGGTGCCGGCATTATACCGAAGTTTGTTTTGCCCGCTGCACAATCGGAACCGGCCGAATAAAGCCGGAATTAGAGATTGTTAGAGCAAAAACTTTATGTCATATTGAAACGGCTAACCGCCCCGGCAGGGGCGGATCAGTCCAATCTAAAGATGAGGAACCCAGATGAAAACCCCCGTTGATATCGCTGTAACCGGAGCAGCTGGTCAGATTAGCTATTCCTTGCTGTTTCATTTGGCGGCGGGCGAGTTGTTGGGCTTGGACCAGCCGATCGTGTTGCGGTTATTGGAAATTCCGCCGGCGATGAAACAATTGCAAGGCGTGGTCATGGAATTGAACGACTGCGCTTTTCCTCTGTTGAACAAAGTCGTCATCACCGACGATCCGAAGGTGGCGTTCGATAACGTGGATTACGCGTTTTTGGTTGGCGCCAAACCGCGCGGTCCTGGCATGTTGCGCAGCGATTTGCTGTTGGACAACGCCCAGATTTTTATCAACCAAGGTAAGGCCTTGAATGAAGTGGCCAGCCGCAACGTCAAGGTTTTGGTTACCGGTAACCCGGCTAACACCAATGCGTTGATTGCGATTCATAATGCGCCTGATCTGGCGCCGGAATGTTTCGCCGCGATGACGATGCTCGACCACAAGCGGGCCATCAGTCAGGTAGCGGAAAAATGCGGGGTATTGAGCCGCGACATCAAAAACATCACGGTGTGGGGCAACCATTCTTGCACCCAATATCCGGATTTGCACCACGCCAAAGTCAAAGGCATGGATGCCTTGTCTTTGGTTGAGCACGATTGGTTCGTTAACGAGTTCATTCCGACGGTGCAATACCGCGGCACCGAAATCATCAAAGTGCGCGGCCAATCCAGTGCGGCTTCGGCGGCACATGCCGCAATCGAGCACATGCGGCTGTGGGCGGAGGGCACCGATCCGGGGGATTGGGTCAGTATGGCCGTGGCTTCGGACGGCAGTTACGGCATCGAAGAGGGACTGGTTTATTCGTTCCCGGTTCAAGTGATAGACGGCCAGATTAGAATCGTGAAAGGTCTGGATTTGAATGAATTCAGCCTGGAACGCTTGCGCCTGAACGAGGTGGAGTTGAAGGAAGAAAGGCAGGCGATCAAGCACCTGCTGTAAGCATTCGCACCGCCGGTCTCGTTCTCTTCAAGTCGACACGAACCCCGTTTGCAAAACAGCGCTCCTTATTCATCCGCCAGACGAACGGCGATTTGCGCGCTCACACCAGGCAACGGGCAAACGCCGAAACCAGCCCGGTCCTCGAAGCCGGCGTCGTCGGCAAATACGATACGCAATTGGCCGGTCTGACGGTCGGGTAACCGATACCAAGGCATCAGGCCGGAGCTTTGCGCCGACACCGGGCCGCTGGCGCCGAAGTCGAGTTTGCCGGCTTCGCTGCAATATTTCATCCGAGTACAGGCGTTGGCAATGAAATTCAGCCGTTTCCAGCCGCGCAGTTTTGCATGCCAGCGCGACTGGTCTTGGCGGAGATTTTCCAGGAAGGCCTGATATTGGCTTTGCGATAGTACCGATTCGACCTCGTAGGCAAAGGTGATGGCTTGGCTGAAACTCCATTCCGCCGGAATACCGGCGTGCACCAACGTGTAGTTCAATTTGGCGTCGTGGTGGATCAGGCTGCGTTGCCGTAGCCATTTCAATAACTCGTCCCGGTCCGGCGCCGCCAATATCCGCTCTAATCCGGTAACCTGATCGCCGAATCCGGACGCGGCCGACAATAACTGCAGGTCGCGTTCGCCCAATACCGCGACCACGCTTTTGCCCAAGCTCTTTACAAAGCGCAGAACCTCCAGCGTTTGCTCATCGTCGCCCGCTAAATTACCGGCCAGCCAAATACGGTCTGCGGCTGGGTTGAATCCGATTTGGCTAAGCAAACTTTGCAATGCCAGGTGGTTGCCGTTGATGCTGCCTATCGCATACAGAGCCATTTGCCGAATTCCGAATTAAGTATCTTGGGTCGGTTATTGGCGCCGGCCGTCAGCCGATGAAGCGCTCGGCCGGGACATGATCCATGGCGAAGGCTTCGGCGATGCCGGCGCAGCTGACTTGACCCTCTACCACGTTAAGGCCTTTCAACAGTGCCGGATTGTCGCGCAAGGCTTGTTGCCAACCTTTGTTTGCCAATTGCAGAACATAAGGCAGCGTAGCGTTGGTCAACGCCAGCGTCGAGGTGCGCGGCACGCCGCCCGGCATATTGGCGACGGCGTAATGGACGATGCCGTCGACCAAATAAATAGGCTCGGCGTGCGTGGTCGGGCGCGTGGTTTCGACGCAGCCGCCTTGGTCGACCGCAACGTCGATGATCACCGCGCCGGATTGCATCAGTTTCAGGTCTTCTCTACGAATTAGTTTCGGCGCTGCGGCACCGGTAACCAGCACGCCGCCGATTACCAGATCGGCCTCGGCGATTTGTTCCAGGATGGCGTGGCGGCTGGAGAACAACAGTTGCACGTTGGCCGGCAGAATGTCGGCGAGATGGCGCAGACGTTCCAGCGACAAATCCATCACCGTGACTTGGGCGCCCAGGCCGGCAGCCATTTTGGCAGCCTGGGTACCGACCACGCCGCCGCCCAGAACCAATACTTTGGCCGGCAACACGCCCGGCACGCCGCCCAGCAACATGCCGCGGCCGCCGTAAAGTTTTTCCAGATAATGCGCGCCTTCCTGCACAGCCAGCCGACCTGCCACCTCCGACATCGGCGTCAGCAACGGCAATTCGCCGTTGGCCAGTTGTACCGTCTCATAGGCGATGCAGGTCGCTCCGGAGGCGAGATGGGCTTCGGTCAATTCCCGGTCGGCGGCGAAATGAAAAAAGGTGAATACGGTTTGCCCTGCACGCAGCAGCGGCCACTCGGCTTTGATCGGTTCTTTGACCTTGACGATCATTTCCGCGGCGGCCCAAACCGTGGCGGCACTTTCGGCCACCTCGGCGCCGGCGGCACGGTATTGTTCGTCGCTGAAACCGGCACCGGTGCCGGCGCCGCTCTGTATTACCACGCTGTGTCCGGCGGCGACCAGCGCGGACACGCCGGACGGCACCAGGGACACCCGGTTTTCGTTGGGTTTGATTTCCTTGGGAATACCGATTTTCATGTTCACCTCATGTGTTACGTTGACCAACCTAATCTGGATGATAGCAATAATTGGACCGGAGCGAAGTCGCCGAGTTTCAGGAGCTTGCGTCGACCCTGTTTCGTGGTTGGATACGGATTGTCGGTGTTTTGTGTTGTTTTGGCGTAAAACCAGCGCTCGGGTTGGGCAAGTCTGGGGTTGATGAAGAGGCGAAAGGACGGAAAATTCGGCTAAGCTTAGCCGGTCAGCTTTTGTCGAGAGGAACACATGAACCAAACCCAAAACATTCTGATCGGCCACTTGACCGAAGTGAGAGGCGACGGCATGGATGCGCGCATCATCGAAGAGCATTCGACCGCGGCGCCGATCATTCGGCTAGGCGACGAGGAAATCCTAGCCGGCCATATCGGCTCCTACGTGGTGATCCGACAGTCGCACATTGGGGTGCTGGCGTTGGTCTTCAAGATGTGGGAGTGCGATCGCTTCGATAGCGCCGGCAACCGGTCTAGCGATCGGTTTATCGCCCTGATCCCGGTCGGCGAACTGAACGAGAACAATGTGTTCATTCGCGGCGTGCGCCATTATCCGACACCCGGAGCGGCGGTTTATGCGGTAGGCTTGGGCGAGATCAACGCGATTTTTTCCAAATTTCGCGATTACCAATTTTTTATCGGTCAGTTGGCGAGCCACAAGGATTACCACCTGAGCTTGGACCCGAGGGCGTTGTTCGGCCGGCATTTTGCGATCATTGGCCAATCCGGTTCCGGCAAGTCGTGGACCGTGACGAGTCTGATCCAACACACGATGAAGGCGATGCCGAAAACGCACATGGTCATGCTGGATTTGCACGGCGAATATTGCTGGAAGTGTCCCGACGGTAGCATCGAGTCGGCGTTTCCGGCCGAGCAGGTCAATTATGTCGATGCGCTGGACATGGAGATGCCTTACTGGATGATGAGCTACGCCGAGTTGGTCGATTTGTTCATCGACCGCGACGACAGCGGCGCGTCGATGCAGATGGCGTTTATGCGAGAAATTCTGCAGCAATTGAAACGTAAGGAAGCCAAGGCGATCGGTTTGGCTTCGGTGACGATAGACACGCCGATCTATTTCTCTTTGGCGGAAATGTATATGCAATTCAAAGCGGCCAACGAGGAGCGCAAAGACTTCGGTAAAACCAAAGGGGCGTTGTTCGGTCAGTTCGACGAATTTTTGGTCAGGATGCAAAGCCGGTTCAACGACGTGCGCTACGATTTTTTGTTGAAACCGAAAAAGCGTAATTCGTCGGACAGCATGGCCGGCTTGTTGCGCCAGTTTGTCGGCCTTGGCGACAAGAAAGCCAATATCACCGTGGTCGATCTCAGTTCGGTGCCAACCGACGTGCGGCCGGCGGTGTCGGCCCAGGTCGGTCGCTTGGCTTACGAATTTAACTATTGGAATCCGCGCCGGCGCGAATTTCCGATCACGCTGATCTGTGAGGAAGCGCATGCTTACATTCCGCGTGAAAAAAATAGCCAGTTCGAAGGCACCCGCAAGATGATGGAGCGGATTGCCAAGGAAGGGCGCAAATACGGTGTGTCGATCGGCGTGGTCAGCCAGCGGCCGACCGAACTTTCCGAAACGATGTTAGCGCAGTGCAGTTCATTTATTTGTTTACGTACCACCAACCCGGACGACCAGCAATATATCCGGGGTTTGGTACCTGAAGCCGAGGGCGATCTGGCCGACATCTTGAGTTCGTTGGGCCGCGGCGAGGCTTTGGTACTGGGCGAGGCAGCGCCGTTACCGACCAGGGTGCAGATTTATCGGCCCAGTCCCGAGCCGAAAAGTAACGACGTCGATTATTACACCAGCTGGCGCGAAGGGCCTGACGATCTGGACGTGGAGGGGATAGTCGAGAATTGGCGGACTCAGAATCGGCATTGAGTCGGGCGGCGGTTACGGTTCAGTGACCTTTGCCGAAGCAAATACGTTTTGTTAAATGCTACTGCGGCTCTTAAGCGGGCAAGGCCGGGGGGGAGGGGCGGAAGGTGGGCCAAAATGGGTCGGATATACGCGCATAACCCACTTCCCGAGCGCTCAGCCCGGCAGCGTTTCGGAATCTAACACCACGTCGCAAGAATCGAAAAACCGTTCCAGTCTATCCAATTCACCGTTGGCCAAGTCGATAGCCGCGGCGAAGGTTTCCGAATTTTCGGTTTGGTAGGCTATATCGAGCATCAAATCGCACATGGTTTGAGTTTTAACTAACGAATCGTGCTTTTTTTCGATATTTTCGAGTTGCTCGTCTGTTATCAAATAAATTTTCATGGCTTATTCCTCTTCCTCGCTGTCCGTGGATGGTTCCATTCTATCGCGCGCCGGTTCCGATGCACAGATCGAATTCGTTAACAAACGCATCTGTCGGATTTTTTGAATTGCATAACAATCGGCGGCAAGTAGCTTATCTTCGCTGTGCGCCGCTCGTGCGGCTATTGTTCTAAGGTGCAGCCGGATTAGGTGTCGAGGCGGTGCTAGCGATCGATGCCGATTCCCGCGTCGGCCTGGCTTGATCGGATAGTAACGCTGCTCGGCGCGCGCTTTGCCAAACGCTTGGCTGGAGCAAGAGCGGAAAAAATCCCTTTTTGTAAATGGATGAAATCCCGGTTAGCTTCGGGTTACACTTGCCGGCCGCCGAGTCTTGGAGCTCGACGGTTTGGCCTGCTCTAGTAAAGCGGGAATGATTCAACTGGTGTTTGCTTATTCAAGGAAAAGTATGATGCATCGGATAAAACTAGCCGGAATGGCGGCAGCCCTGTGCTTCGCTGGTGTAGTACGGGCGGAAACGGTTTTCGTGACTTTGGAAAAAGATAACGCAATCGCCGTGGTCGATCCGGCTGCCGGCAAGCTAGTCAACACCGTTAAGGTCGGCCAGCGGCCGCGCGGCATTGCGATCAGTCACGACGCCAAGACCTTGTTCGTCGCTACCAGCGACGACAACACGATTCGGATGTTGGACAGCACTACCTTGAAGGAAATCGGCAAGTTGCCGTCCGGCGAAGATCCGGAAACCTTCGCGCTGAGCCCGGACGATAAATTGATGTACGTGTCCAATGAAGACGACGCGGAAGTCACAGTCATCGACATCGCCAGCAAAAAGGCAGTTGCCAAGATCAAGGTCGGGGTCGAGCCGGAGGGCATCGCGGTCAGTCCGAACAACCAATGGGCGATTAGCGCCTCGGAAACTACCAACATGCTGCACTGGATCGATACCAGCGATCGGCAAATCAAGGACAACACGCTGGTTGATGCCCGGCCGCGTGCGGTAACGTTTACCGACGACAGCCAGCAACTGTGGGCGACCTCGGAAATGGCCGGCACGCTGACCATCATCGACACCGCGAGCAAGCAGATCGCCCAGAACATTAGACTGGAGGTGCCCGGCTTGAGCAGCGATCTGGTGCAGCCGGTCGGCATCGCCATCGACAAGCAACGCCGCTACGGTTACGTGGCGATGGGGCCGGCCAACCGGGTCGCGGTGATTGACGCCCAGAGTTATAAAGTCGAGAAGTTTCTGCTGGTTGGGCAGCGGGTCTGGAATCTGGCCTTCTCGCCGGATCAAAAGCGTTTGTACACGACGAACGGTGTCAGTAACGACATTTCTATCATTGATTTGGAAAACCATAAGGTGACCAAGTCGGTGGCGGTGGGCCGTTACCCCTGGGGCGTTGCGGTAAAACCATGACGGCGGCGCTGCAAATCGAAGGCTTGAGCTTCGCCTATGGCGCCAAGAAGGCGTTGGATAGTATCGCGTTTCAAGTCGAGCCTGGCGAATGTACTATCTTACTCGGGCCGAACGGTGCCGGTAAAAGCACGTTGTTCGCGCTGATAACCCGTTTGTACGACGCTAGAGAAGGGCGCATTGCCTTGTGCGGTTACGATGTCAAAAGGCAAAGTTTGCAAGCGCTGGCGAAGTTGGGCGTTGTGTTTCAGCAGACTACGCTGGATCCGGACTTGTCGGTGACTCAAAATTTGCGCTATCACGCCGCGCTGCACGGTATCGGCAAAAAAGACGCCGACCGGCGGATTCAGGAAGAACTCGAGCGTTTGAATATGTACGAGCGGCGCGGCGAAAAAGTTCGGCAACTCAACGGCGGTCACAAACGCCGGGTCGAGATCGCCCGCGCCTTGTTGCACAGACCCAGCCTGTTGTTGCTGGACGAGCCGACTGTCGGTCTGGACGTGCCCAGCCGGCAAGCCATCGTCAAGCACGTCCACGACTTGGTCAAACAGCAAAATCTGGCGGTGCTGTGGGCGACGCATTTGATCGATGAAATCGATGCCGACGACAGCTTGGTGGTGTTGCACAAGGGCCAGATCAAGGCCAGCGGTAAACTTGCCGAGATATTGCAAAGCACCGGATGGGCCGATCCCGGCCAAGTGTTCCAGAAGCTCACCCAATCCGATAAAGGAGGGCCGGCATGAGAATTGTGCATTATTGGCGGGCCACCGCCGGCATCGTCGGCCGCGAATTGCTACGTTTTCTACATCAGCGCGAACGTTTCGTCTCGGCATTGGTGCGGCCTTTGGTCTGGTTGTTCGTGTTCGCGGCCGGCTTCCGCGCCGCGCTGGGCATCGCCATCAGTCCGCCCTACGAGACTTATATTCTGTACGAGGTCTACATCACTCCCGGCCTGTTGGGCATGATATTGCTGTTCAACGGTATGCAAAGCTCGCTGTCGATGGTCTACGACCGGGAAATGGGCAGCATGCGCATGCTGATGGTCTGCCCGCTACCGCGCTGGTTCTTGCTGTGCAGCAAACTGATCGCCGGCACTGCGGTCGGCGTGTTGCAGTGCTACGCCTTTCTCGGCATCGCCTGGCTGTACGACATTCAGGCACCGCTGCCGGGCTATCTGTGGATATTGCCGGCGCTGGTGCTGGGTGGAATGATGCTGGGCGCGCTGGGCTTGCTGCTGTCCTCGTTCATCAAGCAACTGGAGAACTTCGCCGGGGTGATGAACTTCGTGATTTTTCCGCTGTTCTTCATGTCCACCGCGCTGTATCCGTTGTGGAAGATCAAGGAATCCAGTCCGTTGCTGGCGACCCTGGCCGAATACAACCCGTTCTCGCAAGCGGTGGAACTAATCCGCTTCGCGCTGTACGAGCAGTTCAACCAATGGGCGTTGGTATTCACCGCCGCCGCGTTCTTGCTGTTCATTGGCGCGGCGATCTTGGGCTATAACCCGTCGAAAGGCATGATGGTGCGCAAGGGCGGTGGAGATTGAGTTTTTCTGTCGTGGCGTAAACGACAATAGATACTGCGGGCGACCGTTGCGCTCAATCAATAGGGTCTGTACCCGGTTTGCGGTCAAGTCTGGATTTTCGTTTTTTTTGTTTGTTTGCTAAAGCTCACAGAATTTTCGCCGCTAACTGAGCTGTCAGGTCAGTATTGGTCGTGCCAGTAGCGGTTTTCCAGTTAAATTCGGACGGCCAAATTGACTTCCTCTTTTTTGTTTTTGCGGGAGGGTTTCTTATGCTCAGCATCAATTCAATCTCGGCATCGCTTTCAATTTCTCGAACGACTATCAGTATTTCTAACGCTAGTGGCGAGGATAAATCCGATGCTTTGACATCGCAGCCTAGTGCTGAAACCGAACGTTTCCGTGGTCATAGACAGCGTGCCGGAGGTTTTTTCATGCGAAGTGTGGAGCGTGCATTTGAGGGTTTGGGGCTGCAATTCCCGCAAAACATTAGTCATCGCCGCGATGAAGAGCATGCTTCCGAGCGCACGGAGGAGGGGGCCAATCCCCAACCGGCAGACTTGGGGAGGCTGGTGGCAACATTCCTGCGCGATTTGGAGCACGTGTTGGCTCGGATCGGTACGGCGCAAGCCGCGGAAGCAAGTGGTTCCTCGATAGGAGTCAACGTGGATTCCGTAGTTGAATCCGTGCAAACGCCTGTTAAGGTTGATACGGCCAACTCGATCGCGACATCCGGTTTTGCCAGTGCGAACGTGGCGCAGGAGGCTCCGGCGGTTACTTCCAATTCCCCATCGCCGGTGTTCGCCGATCGTTCCGCGTCTCAGGCAGTCGTCGCCAACTTTGGCGAGGCTCTGCATGGTTTTTTGCATGAATTGCGGCGGGCATTGCGGCAAATCTCCGATGGGGCAAATGATGAAAGTGGCTATAAAGATCGCGGAGATTGGAGCAGAGCCGCGGGTTTTCAGGGTTACCTGCATTTTTCTGCTAAATTGGATAATCTGATAGCGGATTTAACCAGCGCGGATCAGGCGGATTCCGACAAATACAAATCTTTTACGGAGGCCTTCGATCGCTTGGTCGATGTTGTGGGTGGCAGTAACACCGGTGGCAAGCCGTCGTTGTCGGATTTTCTAAACAAGCTAAAGGACGAAGTTGCAAATCAACATCCTGGAACCGTCAGTTCAGGTTCGATTGTTTCCGCTTCGGTGTGACAGCTTGTTTCAGCGAGTTGCTTAGAAAAAGCTTGCGCGAAAATTTAACGTCGTTATAATGGCTGAATCGAACGACAAGACTTCAGGCGCGTAGCTCAGTTGGTTAGAGCACCACCTTGACATGGTGGGGGTCGGTGGTTCGAGTCCACTCGCGCCTACCAAATACTAAGCACCGCATGACGGTGCTTTTTTTATTGTGGAATCCAAAATGCCAGTAATAACTTTGCCTGATGGCTCTCAGCGTCAATTCGACCATGCAGTTTCTGTGATGGATGTGGCTCTGTCTATCGGTACCGGTCTGGCTAAGGCAGCCTTGGCGGGAAAGGTGAACGGTAGGCTAGTCGATGCCAGCTATCAGATCCAAGAAGATGCGACTCTGCAAATCGTCACTGCCAAGGATGAGGAAGGTGTGGATGTTATTCGGCATTCCACTGCGCATTTGTTGGCGCAGGCTGTTAAACAACTGTTTCCTAGTGCTCAAGTCACGATTGGTCCTGTTGTAGAAAACGGCTTTTATTACGATTTTTCCTATGAAAGGTCGTTTACGCCGGATGATCTCGTGGCGATCGAGAAGAAAATGCAGGAATTGTCAGCGGCCGATATTCCTGTTGAAAGGTCTTTGATGGGGCGGGACGAAGCGGTCGAATTCTTTACCGGTTTGGGTGAGAAATACAAGGCCGAGATCATTGCGTCGATTCCGGCTAATGAGCAGCTGTCTCTGTACCGGCAAGGCGACTTTACCGACTTGTGTCGCGGTCCGCACGTGCCGAGCACTGGTAAGCTAAAGGCGTTCAAGCTGATGAAGATCGCCGGTGCCTATTGGCGCGGCGATTCCAAGAACGAAATGCTGCAACGGATTTACGGCACGGCATGGGGTGACGGCAAGGATTTGGCCGCTTATCTGCACCGTCTGGAAGAAGCGGAAAAGCGCGACCATCGCAAGATCGGCAAGACTTTGGATTTGTTTCATACCCAGGAAGAGGCGCCGGGTATGGTGTTCTGGCACGACAAAGGCTGGACGATTTATAAAGAAGTTGAGCAGTACATCCGCGAAAAATTACGAGTGAACGGCTACGGCGAAGTCAGAACTCCGCAAATTGTCGACCGCACTCTGTGGGAGAAATCGGGGCATTGGGATAAATTTAGTGCAATGATGTTCACCACCCATTCCGAGAATCGGGATTATGCGGTGAAACCGATGAACTGTCCGTGCCATATTCAGATTTATAACCAAGGTATTAAGAGTTATCGCGATTTGCCGGTACGTTTGGCTGAGTTTGGTTCTTGCCATCGCAATGAGCCTTCGGGAACATTGCATGGTTTGATGCGTGTGCGCAACTTTGTTCAGGACGATGCGCATATTTTCTGCACCGAAGATCAGATTCAATCCGAGGTATCGACTTTTATCGATTTGTTGTTTGAAGTCTATAAGGACTTCGGTTTCGAAGAAGTCATCATCAAGTTATCGACTCGTCCGGAAAACCGGGTCGGTGACGACGCGGTCTGGGATAAGGCGGAAAATGCGTTGGAATTGGCCTTGAACAACAAAGGGCTGGACTGGCAGTTGCAGCCTGGAGAGGGTGCGTTTTACGGTCCTAAGATCGAGTTTTCGCTGAAGGATTGCATCGGCCGGGTTTGGCAGTGTGGTACCATTCAAGTGGATTTTTCGATGCCGGCCCGATTGGAAGCTAGTTACATAGGCGAAGACAGTGCTCGCCATACCCCGGTGATGTTGCATCGTGCCATTCTCGGTTCGCTGGAGCGCTTCATCGGTATTTTGATTGAGCAGTATGCCGGAAACTTTCCGTTGTGGCTGAGCCCGGTGCAAGCAGTGGTCATGAATATCACCGATCGCCACGTTGAGTATGCTGAACAGGTGCGTCGAGAACTTGAAAAACAAGGTCTTAGAGTCAAAATAGACTTGAGAAACGAGAAGATAGGCTTTAAAATCCGCGAGCATTCCATGCAGCGTGTGCCGTATTTATTGATTATCGGCGACAAGGAATTAGAAACTCGGTCTGCCAGTGTGCGTACCCAGCAGGGCGAGGATCTGGGAAGTCTGTCAATTGGCGAACTTGGCGAACGTTTGAGAAAGCAGATTGCGGATCGAAAATAATAACAACTTGGAGGATAGGGTATCAGCTCTAAAAAAGATGCAACGCGCTTAAATACCGAGATTACCGCCAGACGGGTCAGGGTAATTGGCGCTGAAGGTGAACAAGTCGGCGTTATATCAATCAACGAAGCCTTGCAGCTTGCTTATGATGCGAATCTGGATCTGGTCGAAATTTCGCCCAATGCCGATCCTCCGGTTTGCAAAATCATGGATTTTGGCAAGTACCAATTCGAGCAGAACAAGAAGCTACAGGCTGCCAAGAAAAAGCAAAAGCAGATCCAGATCAAGGAGATCAAATTCAGGCCCGGTACCGAGGAAGGCGACTACCAGGTTAAATTGCGTAGCTTGATCAAGTTCCTCAGCGATGGCGACAAAACCAAAATCACCGTAAGGTTCAAGGGGCGTGAGCTTACCCATCGCGAACTCGGTATGGATCTGTTGAAGCGTATCGAAACCGATCTAGAAGAATTGGCCGCGGTCGAACAGTTTCCCAAGTTGGAAGGCCGGCAAATGGTTATGGTGATGGGGCCGAAAAAGAAAAAATAATTTTGCCGTTTTTAAACGGTATGGCGTTGCCGGATTGCAGCGTGGATCGGGTTTTACCCGAAAAATTCGATTGGGCCGAGCATTTTGCCTGGTTGGGTTTTTACTCAGGGACTTTATTTTTAACATTGGAGAAAACAAATGCCAAAACTGAAAAGTCATAGCGGCGCCGGTAAGCGCTTTAAGAAAACCGGAACCGGCGGTTTCAAGTGCAAACAATCGCATAAGCGCCACATCTTGACCAAAAAAACCACGAAACGGAAAAGACAACTGCGTAAAACAGCCATCCTGCATCCGTCAGATACGCCATTGGTAGCGCGCATGCTGCCATACAGTTGATAGACCAAATTTATATTGCAGAGAGAATTGAAAAATGGCTAGAGTAAAACGCGGTGTTACCGCCAGAGCAAGACATAAAAAGATTTTAAAGCTGGCTAAAGGTTACTACGGTGCCCGTAGCCGGGTCTATCGCGTAGCGAAACAAGCCGTCATCAAAGCCGGCCAATATGCTTACCGCGACCGTAAACAGAAAAAACGCCAATTCCGCGCATTGTGGATCGTACGGATCAACGCGGCTGCGCGCCAATTCGGAATATCCTACAGCCGTTTGATTAACGGTCTGACTAAAGCCAACGTGGCTATCGATCGTAAAGTTCTGGCCGACTTGGCCGTGAGAGATATCCAAGCATTCGGCGAGATTGCGAAAGTGGCTATTGCCAACCAAAGCAAGCCATAGGCCGTTTCTCAGCTCGATATCGACTAGATAACGAGCTGACGCATACTCCCCGCCCCAACGGGGAGTTCCGCCGGTAAAAGGCGGATGTCAACCACTTGGGAATCCCCATCAATTACAGACAAAAGTGAGCTGAGTCGTGTCGGCTAGTATCGAAGATATTGTAAAGCAGGCATTGGATGAGCTTGCACAGGCAACAGACCTAGGCCAATTGGATCAGGTGCGGGTGAATTACCTGGGTAAAAAAGGCTTGTTCACCCAGCAAATGAAAGAGTTGGGAAGCATGGATCCGGAACAGCGCCGTAGTGCCGGCCAGGTGATCAACGACGCCAAGAATACGTTTCAAGATGCTTTAGAAACTCGCAAGCTTGCACTGGAAGGCGCCGAATTGGCGGCGCGCTTGGCCAGCGAATCCATCGACGTGACCTTGCCAGGCCGCGGTCAAGACGTAGCAGGCTTACATCCCGTCACCACGACCTTACGCAGGATCAGTAAAATTTTTGCCAGCGTCGGATTCAATGTTGTTGAAGGTCCGGAGATCGAAGACGACTACCATAACTTCGGCGCGCTGAATATTCCGGAACACCATCCGGCTCGTGCGATGCACGACACTTTTTATTTCGATGCGCATACCGTATTGAGAACCCACACTTCGCCGGTGCAAATCCGGGTCATGGAATCCGAGAAACCGCCGCTTAAAGTGATTGCGCCCGGCCGAGTCTACCGTTGCGATTCGGATTTGACGCACACGCCGATGTTTCATCAGGTCGAGGGCTTCTTAGTCGATACCGACGTCAGTTTTGCCGATTTGAAAGGCGTCGTGTTCGAATTCTTACGCGCATTTTTCGAAAAAGACATCCAAGTCCGCTTTCGCCCGTCATACTTTCCATTTACCGAACCTTCGGCCGAAGTCGATATCGAGTGCGTGATGTGCGACGGTCAAGGCTGTCGCGTTTGTAGCCAAACCGGCTGGCTGGAAGTGATGGGATGCGGCATGATTCATCCTGAGGTCTTCAAATCCGTGGGTATCGACCATCAAACCTATTCCGGCTTTGCCTTCGGCATGGGGGTCGAGCGTCTGGCGATGCTGCGTTACGGTATCAACGACTTGCGGATGTTTTTCGAAAACGATCTGAAATTTTTACAACAGTTTAGGTAACGGTGGATTGGAATCATGCAAGTAAGTGAAGCTTGGTTAAGGGAACTGGTCAATCCGCCTATCGACACTGCCCAATTGGTTGCGCAATTGACCATGGCCGGTCTTGAAGTCGATGCAGTCACTCCAGTCGCCGCCGATTTTAGCGGCGTGGTAGTCGGTGAAGTGTTGGAAACCGTTCAACATCCGAACGCCGATAAACTGAGGGTTTGCCAAGTCAACGTCGGCCAAGAGCAACCGTTGCAAATCGTTTGCGGAGCCAGCAACGTTCGGCCCGGTTTAAAGGTGCCTGCGGCACTGATTGGTGCGGTATTGCCGGGCGATTTCAAGATCAAGGAATCCAAACTGCGTGGCGAGTTGTCGTTCGGCATGCTGTGTTCCGAAAAGGAACTGGGTTTAGCGGCCACTTCCGAAGGTCTGATGGAACTGCCGATTGATGCGCCGGTAGGTCGGGACATACGCGATTATCTATTGCTGAGCGACAACGTGATCGAACTCGGTTTGACACCGAATCGCGCTGATTGCTTAAGCGTCGTGGGTGTGGCGCGCGAGGTCGCAGTATTGAACGGTTTGACGTTACCGGCCGACGATTCCGTCGTCATCGAACCGCAACATCAGCAAACCTTGGAGGTTCAAGTTCACTCTGCGGAAGCTTGCCCGGTTTATTTGGGGCGCTTGATCAAAGGTATCGATCCGGCCGCACAGACGCCGCTTTGGATGCAGGAACGCTTGCGCCGTAGCGGTATTCGCAGCCTGAGCCCGGTGGTCGACGTCACCAATTATGTGTTGATTGAACTCGGCCAACCTTTGCATGCCTTCGATGCCGATAAATTGGCGGCGCCGATCGTTGTCAGGCGGAGTCGCCCCGGCGAACTATTAGCGTTGTTGAACGATCAGGCCATAGAACTCGATGGTGAAGCTTTGGTTATTGCCGACCAGCAACAGGCTTTGGCGTTGGCTGGTGTGATGGGTGGCAAAGACAGCGCGGTATTTGGCGAAACCTGCGACATCTTCCTGGAATGCGCTTTTTTCACGCCGATTAATATTGCCGGTAAGGCGCGGCAGTTCGGATTACATACCGATTCCTCGCACCGCTTCGAACGCGGTGTGGATTTTAATTTGCAACGTCGAGCGATCGAACGCGCCACGCAATTGATTTTGGAAATAGCTGGCGGTAGTCCGGGGCCGGTGACCGAAGTAATTAATACCGAAGCCTTGCCGATTCGATCGGCGGTTAAATTACGTAGCGCGAGGATCGAAAAGATGTTAGGTATCCAACGCAGCGATGCTCAGGTGCATGAGTTGTTCGGCGGCTTGGGCATGCAAGTAGTCAGTTGCGAAGATGGTTGGGAAATCACTCCGCCCGGATTTCGCTTCGACATTGCCATCGAAGAAGACTTGCTCGAGGAAATCGGTCGAGTATACGGCTACAACAACTTGCCGAGTAGTAGTTTGTTGATGCGTTCCGAATTGGGTAAGGCGCCCGAATCGGTGCTGGTGTTAGATCGGTTGCAAGATTGTCTGGTCGATCGCGGTTATCAACAGGCTATTACCTACAGCTTCGTCGATGAAGCGATGCAAAACGCCGTGGCACCGGGCGACGAGTTTATCAGGATCCGGAATCCGATTTCCTCCGAATTGGCCGTGATGCGTACCACGTTGTGGTGCGGGTTGTTGAATGCCGCGCTTTACAACATCAATCGGCAGCAGAGCAGGGTGCGTCTGTTCGAGACCGGCTTGCGGTTCTATTACGAAGGTGGCGAGATTCAACAACGCAAGACCCTTGCCGGGTTAGCACTTGGTAATTTGCACGCCGAACAATGGGGTGAAAAATCCAGAAAAGTCGATTTTTTCGATGCGAAAGCCGATGTCGAGGCCTTGCTGGCATTCACCGCAACGAAGATGCGGTTCGAATCGTCGCAGCATCCGGCGCTGCATCCCGGACAGACTGCTCGTATATTGAATGCACGCGGCGAAGCGATTGGATTGCTGGGTATGTTGCATCCGACGTTGCAGAAACAGTTGGGCTTCGACAGCCCTGTGTTCCTGTTCGAGTTGGATCAGGATGCCATTCTGCAGCACAAGGTGCCTAAATTTACCCCCTTGTCTAAATTTCCGTCGGTACGCCGGGATATGGCACTTTTGGTTGCGGAAGAGGTATCCGCCGATGCGATTCTCGGTTGTATCTCCGAATGCGGTGAGCAAGCGATCCGCGATGTGTCGATTTTCGATATCTATCGCGGGCAAGGCGTGGCTGCAGGCAGTAAAAGCGTGGCTTTGAGTCTAGTCTTACAAGATTTTGCGCAAACTCTTACCGACACTGAAATTGATGCTATATTTCGCAGGGTGTTAGAGACTTTGACGGCTAAACTAAATGCAAAATTGAGGGAGTGATTGTGGCATTAACCAAAGCAGATATTGCAGAAAAGTTGTTTGAAGATCTCGGCTTGAATAAACGAGAGGCCAAAGAAATCGTAGAGTTGTTTTTCGACGAAATCAAAAGAAGTCTGGAAAGCGGTGAACAAGTCAAAATCTCGGGTTTCGGCAAATTCGAGTTGCGAGACAAAAATGGCCGTCCCGGACGCAATCCGAAGACCGGCGAGGAAATACCGATCACGCCGCGTCGAGTGGTTACATTCAGAACAGGGCAAAAATTGAAAGCTCGAGTGGAAGCCTATGCTGGAACCCAGTAATAACAACGAATTACCGGTCATTCCGGCCAAACGCTATTTCACGATTGGCGAAGTTAGCGACTTGTGCGGAGTAAAGCCGCACGTGCTGCGCTACTGGGAGCAGGAGTTCACTGAACTGAGCCCGGTTAAGCGGCGGGGAAATCGCCGGTATTACCAGCGGCACGATGTGCTGTTAATCCGGCAAATCCGCGCCTTACTTTACGAACAAGGTTACACCATTGGCGGAGCCAGAGCGCATTTAGCCAGCGGCAGTGCTAAAGAAGACAGCTTACGCACCAAGCAGTTAATTCATCAAATGATAGGCGAACTGGAAGATATTTTAGAGCTATTGAAGTAGTTCGCCTGTAAAGCGTGGTAGAATTTCCAGTCTAAATCGGGGCGTAGCGCAGCCTGGTAGCGCACTTGTCTGGGGGGCAAGTGGTCGTGGGTTCGAATCCCGCCGTCCCGACCAATAAAATCAATAGGTTATAAATAAAGCCTGCCAGTGAAGTCATAAATTGTTAATTTCGGGATACATTCCGGGATACATTTTTTGGTTGCTTGGGCCTACAACTATCTTTTTTTGCGAAACAGATTTTTTCGGTTTCAAATTGGTGACTCATCTTCTTCAAACAACCTTAGCCGCCTTATAATCCCGGCTAACGATTGGTTGACCAATACATCATGTTTAAGCTGAAGCTGATGGAATGTTTTCCAATGCATGCCTTTGGGCTTAATGCCATTGGGATTTAAGATACCGGCCTCCCATCCTAACTTTTCACGAATCCTATCGGCTTTTCGGCTGGCTCGGTCGTCTTTAGTCTCGCGGGTAGACGCATAAGTCAAGGTGTGGCAATGCCGACAGGCAAAGACATTACCGCCATAAAGAATTGCCACCCGTTTGCCGCATCCTTGCGCTGGACAGCGAAACCAAACTCGCTGGCCGCCTAAATGACACCCCGTTTTTTCCAACGTGACTGGGTATTCCATGTTTTCCCAATCGCTATTCAGTCGCTGACAGCGATAACGCAGAATGACCTGTTGGTCTTGTGCCTCGATTTGTAGCGACGCGATGATGTTACCGCACCGCGACCAGTTCACGCTTGATGTGCGCCCCGGCGTCAACAGGCCTTGGCGATGCAAATAACGCACATCCAACGCCCGCATGTCCGTCGTCGTCTGTTTGCCGTCTTGGTAACGGCGACCGCTTCCGATGCCACCCATGTTTTTGTCTCCGTATTTTTGCCTAAATCATTTGGCAAGTTTGACAGCGACTATTTCGCTAACCGGCCGCAAGCCTTGTCAGACCTGACATCGCGCGCATTTTCAAGGTGCCGAATTAACGGGACTACGCAGGTCTTTTAGCTTCAAAAGCATCGCCAATGTCCGCTCGAATTTACGATCCAGGTGGACTTCATAGCGGTTTAGCTTCTCTAATTGCTGCGCTCTCAAGCCTTCACCCAAGGTTTGCGCCTTGATTTCATGGTAATACCGGGCTTCTTTTTGCATTTGCAGACAGATCGGCCGGAGCTTTTCATTGATGAAGTCGGCCAGTCCTTCTACCGTGGCCGGATATTCCTCGTCTTCGACATAGTCGCTCCACATGTCGCGGCTCTCGGGAATCAACGCGTTACAGGCGCGCGAATAGGCGTTTTTACCCCCTTTGCGTAAAATGGCCGCAGCCTTTTCGGTGGCGGCGAGGTCGAGCTCGGCTTCATTAAGTCGTGCTTGGTTTTCTTCCGGGGTATCGCAAATGATGTCCGATAGCCACAAATGACTGGCTTTCAGACCGGGATCGAATGGCACGGCGGCCGGTACAACACTACTGTCGGTTTGGCTAGCGACCTGCCGGAGATTACGATTGATCGTCGCACCTTCTGCCAAAAGCACCCGGCGCTTGCGCCATAAGATCGTCGCCAATTCGTCGACCAAGTGCATTTCTGTCATACCGGACGGTTGATGCTCATCGCGCAATGCTGCCAGTAAGCCAGCAAACTCGGTTTTATCCTCGTGCGGTAACACGGCATGCTTCGACAAAATGCCGTGTGTCAACGCGTTATAACGCACCGCCTGATAGGCTTTTGATGGAGCTGCTGT
>NZ_JANIBM010000021.1 GCF_024505045.1 Methylomonas aurea
CAATGCCAGTTCTTGAACCCTTTGCGGTGATTGCAATGGGGCAATCAAATCGGTGTTTTTGCCAAGCAACTCCAGCTGGCGTTGGTCGCCCGCCATTTCTTCCCCTGCGCATAACGCCAATTTGGTGGCATCTGCGTAGAGTTGTTGTCTCAACGCGGCTTTAAAGGCAAATTGCAACCGATAGACGCGGACATTGCGTTTATCAATCGGACTTTCGGGTAGCAATTCGTCGCTTAGTGCCAGCCGAATGAGTTCGGCATAATTTTCCGATCGTAACAATAAAATGGGCAGCACTTCGGCAACATAGTTAAATTGCGTTGCCAGAGGTTTCAAGCGGTTGATGCATGAGCCAATTTGCTCTGGAGATGCGGAAAACTCTTGTCGAAACCACGTTTCTGTAGGTTCATCACGGAACTGCACTGAGTTATCGGACAACCATAAAGGTCGGCCCAAATCTGCAACAAAGCTTTTGACAGCTGCGCTATCCACTTCAGCGGCAGCTGCCAACACTTCAATCGGTATGAAAGGGTACAAGTTGGCTAGGCCAAGGCAAATGGCGTCGATCTGTTGCTGGAAAATGGAAGGCTGGTGTTCTTTAAGCCTGGCAATTGCGTCTTTAAGTTGGGCGGCAATTTGTTCTTCAACTGTGCGGCCAAGGCCCAGACCAGTAAGAACCTTGCTAAGCGATGATGAGCTAAAATTGATAGCGTTGGCTTGGACACGCGGATTGCCGCCAGTCAAACGATGGAATTCCAAGCCATCATCTGCGCAGGCGTTTGGGAAATGCTTGCGTAAGTGATTGAGTGTTTCGGTTTGGCTAAACGGTAATAAGGGGAGCTGTTGTACATTTTGCTTGGGAGCAAGAAGATTAACGCGCTCAGTCCGGCATAAGGAGATAATGCGGCAAGCAATGGGCAATTGTTGCCGTAAAAGTTGTGGCACAAAACCCTGCTCGCCAAAATCTGCCGCCGCCATTTCTGCATTGTCGGCGGCGTCAATAAAAATGGCCAAAATACTGTTTGGATTGACTTGCCGCAATTTTTTCCCGGCAGCATCCAACCTAGACAAAAACGCCCTCAGCAAATCGTCTTCTGAGTCTTTGCTTCTTAAAATCAAGTGTTCGCATAAATCAAGCAACGCCAGTTCGTTGGCTATTTGAATTAGCGCGTCACGATAGCGATGGCGTTTTTTAATCACGTTCAGATATTCGCCGCCGCCAAAACAGTCATAAATAATGCCAACAGAACCAGTAGGTAAGTCATCAGCCAATAGGCGGCAAACCACGGATTTACCGACACCACCACCCGCATGGATTATGACCGGCTCAGACGCATCAACAATTTGCGCCAGTAATTCGGCATGTTGTTCCCGTTGTATAGGATTGTTGAGTGGTTCAAATTTTGGCGGCGCAGGAAATAAGTGTTCTTTACTGGTCACCCCCAAACACATCAATACATTTTCTGGGGAAATTTTTCCACTAGCACCTGGCAATACCTGCTTTTGCACCAACTCAACCACGTTGTTGATTTCTTCATGCTCAACAACCCCGGCAAAAAACGACGCCATTTCAAAATGCAGCTCACTTTTTTGCTCAGCAAAATTGCTTTCGTCGTCAGCCCATTGAAACGCCGCACAAAAGCGTTGCAAGGCTTCATCGGCCAGTTGGGTATATCTTTTAAGAGTGTTGAGGAATTTTGTCTCTGGTTTCTCGCCAGTAGCTATTGCCTGAATTCCATCCTTGAAAGTATCGCTCAGCGGACGGTTAGTAATAACAGCGAAAGTGATTGTACCTCCGCTAACGGTTTGGCGTTTTAGATGGTCGCGGTAACGGTCAGCAAACCCTGTAATAGTATTTTTCAACTCGCTGAGCTCAAAAGGTTGGTCAACCCTTTTGCTGGAGTGTTTCAATTGGTAATAGGTGATTTCTTCGTGAAGGTCATCCGCTGCCTCGGAGTATTCCGTCACATCCATAACATATTCCCCAGCAAGGTCAGGCTCTTTCGAGCCTTCAATCACTATGCTGGTGATTTTTGAATTAGGGTTGACCATCCGTAAGCATCTTCGGGCTGCCCAACGATAATGGAACACATCGCCTGCTCTTGAATCTCTTACCGCATCGTTTCCCATTCTGAGATATCTGATCTTTTAAAATAGCTAATTATTTCAGAAACTGTCATTAATCAGATATCTGAGCTTTTATGTTAAGGAGAAATATTGCATCAGATTTCTGAAATCATCCTACTACCATTGAATACCATAATCTGCCATTTAGAAAGCTGGAATGATGGCACAGATCGATTGGTTCTTAAAATTGACCGACTGCTTAAACTTAATGGGCTGACATTTGGATTTTTGGTGTGAGTGACGGCTTGGGGTCAGCTGGCAACAGTCCGTTATTCAGATTCATCGCCGAAAAGCTGTCGTTGAATTCCAATGCCTGAAAGTTGCCGTTCATCACTGAGCCCAACCCTAATTTTTGCCAATCGCGCTTCTCCAAAGTCCCCAGTCGGCCAAAGCCAGATTCTGGAACTGGAGGACTACAAAGCCTTATTCCGGCAGCTTCTCGGCAAAAGCGACAGCATTGTGTCATTATCAAAATGATTCTAATCATGTAGCAATTTGATTAGATTGTCTACTATACTAGTAGCGATTGAAAATGGGATTGAAAACATAATGGCAATCGGGCTACTTCAAGAACTAACCAAACATCAGCGCGATCGCCTTGCGTTTATTGAGTTGCGTTTGCGGTTTGTCGGCGAGATTCGTCGTCAGGACCTTATTTCCAGATTTGGGCTTCAGGCCGCTGCAGCAACAAGAGATATTGGATTTTATAAGGAGCTTGCTCCTGACAATCTCGATTACAACACTAAAGGCAAGATATATACCTTCAGGGATGGTTTCAAACCGATATTCGACTTTCCGCCAGAGCGTGTGCTTACCTGGCTTTCACAAGGTTATGGGGACGGCGAACCAGCGCGATTTAGCCCATGGATTGCTTGTGAAATACCTTCACGATTAGCCCATTGTGATCTGGACACTCTTGCCAGCGTTACCAGAGCCATTCATAACGAATGCCCCCTTAAAATTGTCTACCACTCCATCTCCAGTGGAAAAACCGAACGTGAAATCATTCCGTTTGCCTTGATCGATAATGGCCTTCGCTGGCATGTGCGAGCATTTGACCGGAATACGCAAAATTTCCGCGATTTTGTAATTACCCGAATCCGGCAGCCAATAGTGATGCAAGGTGAGAAGGTTGACCCCAATGAGCGCGAAAATCAGGATATTCAGTGGTCCAGAATAGTTGAACTGGAACTTGTCCCCCACCCGGATCAGCCTCGTCCCGAGATTACCGAAATGGACTACGGCATGATCGATGGCAGGTTGCACTTGAAGCTGCGCGGCACCATTGCCGGATACGTACTTCGCAAGTGGTGTGTCGACTGCTCACCGAATCATAGTCTGAATGGTCCTGAGCATAGACTCTGGTTGAAAGATTACTTGGCTCTGTATGGTGTCGAGAGTGCCACAATTGCTCCTGGATACACTTCGCCCAGGGAGAAAAGGTGAGGCTTAAGCCTCACTTCGACTACGTTTCTATGGACGGTATGACGTGAATGATTTATTTCTGAACCCGAATAAACTCTTAAATCCACTTCTCAAAATGGCAGTGCTCTCCGGGGTTCAAGCTGCTGTTCGCCTGCATATTCGTCGTGGAATCGATCTTAACGCCATTGATGAAAAGGGACGCTCACCCCTTATTCTTGCAGCATCCAAAGGACATATTGAAACCTGCAGGATTCTTCTTGAAGCTGGCGCAGATCCTCGAATACTAGACAATGAGGGCAATGATGCGTTGTCCATAGCTTTGGACAAGAGGATGGACAACCTTGCCGAACTATTAAAAGAAAGACTTTTGGAACTTGATCATGATTTAGCCACCGGAGCATCAGACTTGGATCCGGAGTCAAGTGAAAACGAAAGCAGTGATCCCCTGAATGCTGCTGATGAAACATTTGATCTTTCGGGCTGGGAGTCAGAAGAAGATTCACCTGTTCCGCCTCAGGATGATGAATGCTTGGCAAGGGTTTCAGTAACTCATCAAGCTATTTCGACACACATCCCAATCGACAATGACGAAGACTGGTCTGATGTAGACATTGACCTGCCAGACAGCAGTCGAAATAACAGGCGAATATGGAATGATGAAATTCGTAGCGAAGTACTTCGCCTGTTTGTCGTCGCTATACAAGAACGTCATGCCTCACATCGCTGGGTTGAGGATATTGCTCTGGATCATGAAGGGGACTCCGATCCGAAATTGGAGAGCCGCCTTGTCTTTATTCTGGAAGAGATGGGGGTGATTGTAGACGATGTCGAATGGTTACAACCTGATATCTCCATTCCCCTGGACGAGGACATGGAAGACATTGCCAACGAGGCTCTGTCCTTCCTGAGCGAACTGACTTCCCAAAATATCGAACCCCAACGGCTCTACGAAAAAGATATGGCAAAGACAGTGAGCCTGCTTTCGAGAGAGGGTGAAGCTGAAATCGGCAACATTATTGAAAAAGGACTGGAGGAGGCCCTCATTGCAGTTTCGTGCTCTGTTTCAGCCATAACGGAAATTCTTTGTGTGGCTGACAAGATTCTGATGAATGAATTACCGCTGGAAACCATGGTTAACCGGGAGACCATAATTCAGTCTGAAGATGATGACCTAGCCGATGAAAGCTACCATTTTCAGGAAGATAACGAAGATACTGATGAGAAGCCCATCTCTGACTTAACTGTTCACATCGAAACTATTCGCGACTTACTTCCTCATTTATCAAAGGAAAACAGTCACATCATGCTCGACTCCTTGCGGGAAGTCAGATTGTCAGTGGCATTTCTGGAAGATCTTTGCAACAGACTGGGTCAATCCAAAACGGATCCAGTCGCCCATTCTGCTCTTGAATTTGCACTTGCTAAAGTGACAAGGGCGAAATCCCGCATGATTGAGTCCAACCTCAAACTTGTTTACTCGATCGCCAGAAAATATGTCCATAGAGGATTGGCCTTCCTGGATCTGATTCAGGAAGGCAATCTTGGCCTGATCAGGGCTGTCGAAAAGTTTGATTATCGACGTGGTTTCAAGTTTTCAACCTATGCCACTTGGTGGATACGACAGTCAATTACTCGTGCGATTGCCGATCAGGCTCGCTTGATTCGAGTTCCCGTACATATGGTCGAATCAGTCAATCAAGTCGAACGGGCCAGAGACAGAATTGAGCAGACTACGGGGCTGAATGCCGATGCAGCAAAAATTGCAAAGCAATTGTCGCTCCCGATTGAAAAGGTAACAAAAGCTTTGAGAGCAACTTCTGAAATAATCCCGATTGATTCTCTGGATATTGAAGATGTTGCGAACGCAAAGTTCTTTTTTTCAGCTGCGCCAAGTCCTGAAGAATCTGCAATGCAGATTGCACTACACGACGAATTGGATCGCATGCTGGATACATTGGACTCCAAAGAATCCGAGGTGCTTCGTTTACGATTCGGCCTGAACGAGAGTGACGAACAAACTCTGGAAGAAATCGGACAGGTCTTTATGGTTACACGTGAGCGCATTCGACAGATTGAAGCCAAGGCACTACGTAAATTGAGATATCCCTCACGAGCTGAAAGTCTCAGAGACTTCATTGAAATTCCCAAACAAAAATGCCAGGAAGAGTTAAAGAAAGATGAAATATCCGAATAACTCTCGAAATGCGCCTCCAAAGGCAGGAGCAATGCTTGAGGCTCTGCGGGGCCTAGGCTACTCTACGGCTACGGCTTTGGCAGACATCATTGATAACAGCATTGCCGCCAATGCACGCAAAGTGGACATTCTGTTCAAGTGGAACGGCAAGCAGTCAGTCATCTCTGTTCTCGATGATGGAAGTGGCATGGATGATTCCGAACTTGATCTTGCGATGCGTTTGGGAGAAAGAAACCCTGTTGCCGAGCGTCAATTGCATGATTTGGGGCGATTTGGCCTGGGACTCAAAACAGCCTCTTTTTCACAATGCCGAAGGCTGACAGTCGCCAGCCGCAAGGCCGGAAATTTAAACTGCCTGAGATGGGATCTTGATGTGCTTGCCGCATGTGAGGACGATGGCTGGCATCTGCTTGAAGGGCCGGATGAAAATTCAATGGGGTTTCTTGCCCCACTATATGCCACTCAGGATGCCGGCACTATTGTGCTGTGGGAAATACCTGACAGAATCATTACTCCAGGTTTTTGTGAGCAAGATTTCCTTGATCTCATTGACCGGGTTGAGCGTCACCTCGCTATGGTTTTTCATCGATTTATATCTGGATCCCGACTTCAAATATCCATAAACGGAAAACGTGTTGAGCCTTGGGATCCTTTTCTCACTCGACATCCGGCCACATGGTCATCGCCTACCGAGCGCATCCTCACGGAGTATGGGGCTGTAGAAGTCAGGTGTCATGTGCTCCCTCACAAAGATCGTATGGAAACCCGTGATCACGACTCTGCTGCCGGACCAGATGGCTGGACTGCTCAGCAAGGATTTTATGTCTACAGAAACGAAAGATTGCTTGTCTCTGGTAGCTGGCTGGGCCTGGGACGTGGACGGTCCTGGACAAAGGAGGAAGCCCATCGCTTGGCTAGGATCAGGCTGGATATTCCCAACACGGCTGATGCTGAATGGAAAATCGATGTACGAAAGTCAAGTGCGCGCCCCCCTGTATCGATCCGGGAACGACTTACCAGACTTGCCGAAGATACTCGCGAGCGAGCACGACGGGTATTCGCCCATCGAGGACAACCACTGCGAACAGGCAACAACGAACCGTTAGCTCAGGCATGGCGGACAGAACATTTCAAAGGTGGCATTCGCTATCGCATCGACACAGAGCATCCAATCATAAAGTCGGTGCTGGAGGATGCCGGGGCCATCGAGCCACAAATTCGGGCAATGTTGCGCATCATCGAAGAAACAATCCCCGTACAAAGAATCTGGCTGGATACAACCGAGGCTCGCGAGACTCCCCGCACCGGTTTTGCAGGCGAACCACCTGCCGTGGTTGAAGCTGTTCTAGCAGTCGTATACAGAAATATGGTGCTTCGCAAGGGGTTATCTCCTGCTCAGGCTCGAGCACGCTTGCTATCCACCGAACCGTTCAACAATTACCCGGAATTGATTTCGACTCTTCCGGATGAACCTAGTGTCAAGGAGTAATAAACATGTCAGCAGCAATAGAGGAAAACTGGCAAAGGGTTGTGAAATTTGTTCAGGAACTACTTCTTGACGAAGAAGACGGGACAGTTATTACCCCGGCACTGATTTCAGAAAAGATCGATATGGTTATTTCGATGAAATCAAAGTGGGGGGAAAATCTGGATCGGGAAAGCGTGATCGACGAATTGATTCGCCGAAACAGTCAATGGATCGGTCAGGATACCAGTCTTGTAAGTGATGTCGGACACGAAGACTGGTTGAATTCATCAAGAAAACAAAACTGGCGTTATTGGCAACGCTATCGGGAATGGCTTGAGAAAAAACTTTCCTGGAAGGCCATTGAAGCTCTGGATAAGTCCAGCGACTCCGTTCTAGCTTTGCTGGAAGATCCAGCTCGTGCCGGACGCTGGGATCGTCGCGGACTTGTGGTCGGACATGTTCAGTCAGGTAAAACAGGGAACTACACTGGACTCATCTGTAAAGCAGCAGATGCTGGATACAAGATAATTATTGTACTCGCTGGTCTTCATAACAATCTGCGCTCTCAAACCCAAATAAGACTGGAAGAAGGTTTTTTAGGTTATGAAACGTTGACTGATCGGGATATCAAAAGTCTGCTCGGTGTTGGCGAAATCGATAGTGACAAGGAAATCCACCCCAACTGTGCAACCAATCGTTCTGATAAAGGTGACTTCAGTAGAAGAGTTGCCAGAAATCTGGCCGTCTCACCAGAAGAACGTCCCTGGCTTTTTGTTGTAAAAAAGAACAAGACCGTTCTTCGTGAGCTCCTGAAATGGATTCAAAACCATGCCGCCGACACCAATCTTGCGGCCAGCCATGTGCTGGCAGAGTCCCACGATGACCTTCCAAAAGTAAAGAAAATCGTAACGAAACTACCACTGTTGATAATAGATGACGAAGCTGACCATGCTTCTGTTGATACCCAGGAACAGGTATTCGACGCAGAGGGAAATCCGGATGACGAGCATTTACCAACAACCATCAACAGACTGATTCGAAGAATCCTGCATTCTTTCTCCAGGTCGGCTTACGTTGGGTACACAGCCACCCCATTTGCCAATATTTTCATACACGAACGGGGAGAAACACGTGATGAAGGTCCTGATCTTTTCCCATCTTCCTTCATTATCAACTTGGCGGCCCCTTCGAACTATATAGGACCATCCAAAGTATTTGGATTAATGAATCAGGAAGGTCTCCGAAGTGGATTGCCTCTTGTCCGTTTGGTGGATGACTACGCTACTGAAGACGGACGAAATGGCTGGATGCCGCAACAACATAAAAACGGCCATAGACCGATCCACAACGGTACCGAGAATCTGCCTCCATCGATCATAAAAGCAATAGACTCCTTTGTTCTTGCCTGTGCAGTTCGCCGACTTGATGGCCAGGCGAATGAACACTGTTCAATGCTTGTGCACGTCACTCGCTTCAACTCTGTACAGAAAGAAGTTTGCAGACAGGTAGAAGAACATATTCGTCACATGCGCCAGAGGCTCCACAGGAACATCGAGCACGAGATGATTCTTCAACGTCTGAAGGCCTTATGGGAAGAAGACTTCAAGCCCACATCCCAGGCAATCCGTTCCATCCAGCCAGACCAGACATCGAAAGGAAATGTGACATGGGATGACATTCAGGCCGCATTATTCGACACCATTTCCGATATCGAAATCCGGATGATTAATGGTACGGCGAAGGATGCACTTGACTATGACGAACATAAGGGGACAGGCCTCAAGGTGATTGCAATTGGCGGCGATAAACTTGCTCGAGGCCTTACGCTGGAAGGGCTTTGTGTCAGCTATTTTTTGCGCGCATCCAAGATGTACGACACGCTGATGCAGATGGGGCGCTGGTTTGGATATCGACCCGGCTACCTGGATTTATGCCGTCTATACACAACTGAGGAACTTTCAGAGTGGTTCGGACACATAGCCGACGCAGCTGAGGAGCTAAGAGAAGAGTTTGATCTGATGGTTGCCAGTGGAGCCACACCTCGCGAATATGGCCTCAAAGTGCAGTCTCATCCCGTGCTTATGGTTACTTCCCGGCTAAAGATGCGAGCGGCAAGAGATTTGTTGCTCTCTTTCAGCGGAAAACTGCTTGAAACAGTCGTTTTTCACAAGCGCACCGGTATTCTTGAATCAAACATTGCGGCAACATTAGGGCTGATTAACTCTCTTGGGAAACCCACTGAAGTAAACCCTGAGAGGTCGACAGCAAAAGGGAAACAGCGGTGGAATGGATTTCTCTGGCGCGATGGAGTGGCAAGCCAGGTTATTGATTTTCTGGAGGCCTATTTAACCCACCCGGAATCCTACAAAGTGAAAAGCAATCTTATCGCCGAATTCATTCGGTCAATGAATGATGCCGGTGAACTCAACAAATGGACTGTTGCATTGATTGGGGGTGGTGATGGAGGAGACTTCAGTTTAACCAAGGACATTGCAGTCAATATGCTGATTCGAAAAAATAACGGCCGTTTTGATGACCGCTATTCTATTGGACGACTCCTGTCTCCAAGAGACGAGTTTATTGACACCGATGCAAAAACCTGGGAAGCCGCACTCGAAAAAACTCAAAAAGCCTGGAAACCTGATCCTGCCAGACTTCGAGAAGGCAAGTTGCAAGAGCCACCGGAAGTACCAAATGGTCCAGCAATTCGAGAAATACGGGGATATGGTGCAAATGGCATTGAGCCATCCCGAGATAGAGGGCTGCTGCTTTTATACGTACTCGAACCCGGTCAAGAAGGAGCCAATCTGCCAGAAGGCACACCTCCAGTAGTTGCCTTTGCTGTAAGTTTCCCAGGAAGTAATGCGGGCAAACAGGTTCTTTATAAAGTCAATAGTGTTGAGTGGCATCAATGGGAGCGGGAATATGGCCCTGCAGAATAAAACCGAGGAGTTGCTTGCTGCCTGGCGCGCTCTTACCGGCAATCCGGGCTCCGAAGGCTGGCTCACAATTCCTGTTACGCACGATGCCCCGTGTCAGCTGATTGCAGGCAGGCACTTTCCGGGAAATGAAGAAGCGTTGCTTGCTGGTTTTTCCACAATCAATGTTTCCCCAGCAGAAAAACTCCCACAAGGCCATGGATTCCTCGTTACGAAGACGACTTTGGGCGCTGAAGCAAGTGGTCTAATTTGGATCGCACTTTGCAGGCAAAGCACTGGCAGTCTGGATCTGTTCACCAGGATGACCAATGATGTGGTTGTGACTTTGGAGGGAATCAGAGGGGCTAGCGATCAGAAAGCCTACCAGACATTCATAGGCAGAATCAGAGCCTGGCAAGATTTCATGTCTCGCAACGATAACGGTATTCTTGGCCGGGAAGCAGAGTTAGGACTTTTCGGTGAGCTTGAATTACTTAAATCGCTAATCGCGACAGGAATGCCTGCCTCATTGGCAGTCGATGCATGGTGTGGTCCCATGGGCGGAGTCCAGGATTTTGCAATCGGAACTGGGGCAATCGAGGTCAAGAGTACCGTTTCTTCGAACAGTTTTCCTGCAAATATCGGCTCCCTGGATCAACTGGATGATTCTTTGATACAGCCACTATTCCTTGCCGGCTTCAGATTTGTCTTGTCACAATCGGGTATTACCTTACCTGAACAGATTGGAATTGTTCGTAACCAATTGTCCGAATTTCCCTTTGCCAAAAACGACTTCGATAGTCGCCTCCTGCATGCAGGCTACATCGATGACCATGCTGATTACTATTCGCACCGATTTTTGCAGACAGAAAGAAAAATATTTCATATCTCGGACAGCTTCCCCCGTCTGACACGGGCGAACGTGGCCAATGAAATCAGAGGTGCGCGCTACGATCTTGATCTTGACATGATAACAACCACAAACTCCGGGCTTGAAAACGCCTTAACTTTACTTGGGGTAATTTTGTAATGGAATTAGAGGATTTTTTGCGGCAGACGCAAGCAGAAGTGCAGACAGAGATCGGTGATCGCCTTGGCGCATCGGGAGAGGCCTACCCATATCCAGAGTCTGTTTTTGCCGAGGTCGTAATGCAGCATATGTCAGAAATCGGTATGACCTTTGAGCCTGAAGTTTGCCACTACTCGGCCAAAGTCGGTAATGCAAACTTGCGTCTTAGTGGTTTCGCGGTTTCGGATGAAGCCGATCAGCTCGATCTTTTTGTGAGTATTTATGATGGTGTAGACACGATCCAGTCAATTCCTGACTCGGAAACCAAAACAGCCGCAGAGCAGTGTCTTCGATTTCTTGCAAAATGTGCCGAAGGTAAACTGGCAGCAACCATGGATGAATCGAACGACGCTTATGCGCTTGCCTTGACCATACAGGAATGCTACGCCAATCTCGATCAGATTCGGGTTTATGTGTTGACAGACAGGCAAGCCAAGGCAAAGAACTTTAAGGCTCGTGAGATAAACGGAAAAACAATAAAGCTTGAAGTCATGGACATCGAGCGTCTCCATCGTCATTGGTCAGAGGGAAAACCCAGGGACGAACTGGTTGTAAATTTCGAAGAGGTTTCTGGCGGCCCATTACCTTGCGTGTATGTTCCTGGCCAGATGACGGACTACGATTACGCCCTCACGGTTATTCCTGGGGAGGCGCTGCGCTTTGTTTACGAAAAATATGGTCCCCGGCTTCTGGAGGCAAATGTACGATCATTTCTTAGTGTAACGGGTAAGGTTAACAAAGGTATTAGAGATACCTTAAGGGATGATCCAGAGCGCTTTATGGCTTATAACAACGGAATTGTAATTGTTGCTGACGATGCCCATATTGGAAGGGCCGCTGATGGAGGGCCGGGCATTCTGTGGCTAAAAGGAATGCAGATTGTCAACGGAGGACAGACCACGGCATCAATTTACTTTACCAAGAAAAAGTCACCCGATATCGATCTGCGGCAGGTACGGGTACCTGCCAAACTGATTATTCTTAAATCAAAAGATACCATCGCTGAAGAAGCTCTCATATCCGACATCTCCAGATATGCCAATAGCCAGAATTCAGTCAAGCAATCCGATCTGTCAGCCAACAAGCCTTTCCATGTGGAGATGGAGAAGCTTGCAATGACAACTTATTGCCCGGATGGCGTCGGTAGATGGTTTTATGAAAGGGCCGCCGGTAGTTACAATACCATGCTGTCTCGAGAAGGAACCACACCCGCAAAACTAAAAAAACTTAAAGAATCCATCCCGCCATCCCGCAAGATTACAAAAACCGATCTGGCCAAGTTTCTTAACGCATGGAATAAAAGACCTGACTTGGTCAGCCTTGGCGCGCAGAAGAATTTCGAACGCTTTATGGATAGCCTTAGGGAAGATGATCAGTCTTCTGTCCCTTTGCCTGATGTCATGGCATACAAGACAATGGTTGCGAAAGCCATACTTTTCAAGAAAACTCAGAGCCTTGTCCGGCCTATGTTTCCAGCTTTTCAGGGCAATGTGGCTACTTATCTTGTTTCATTGTTGGCCGACCGTCTTGGCGAAAGAATCGACCTGGATAAAATATGGTTAAAACAGGACATTTCTATAACCTTAAGATCACAGTTGCAAACCTGGGCTGACGAGGTCAACGAGACGTTGCACAGGACCTCGGGTGGCAAAATGATTTCCGAGTGGGCCAAAAAGCCCGAATGCTGGGATGCAGTCCGCATGGGTTCTTATTCGCCAGTTATGGACGGTATTTTTGAATTACGATGAGTTTTAAATTGTGCCATGGATGTTGTTGATCCTGAAAAACGTAGCAGGATGATGGCAGGCATCAAAGGGAAAAATACAAAACCTGAAATGATGGTTCGCCGCGCCCTTTTTGCTGAAGGATTTCGCTATCGATTGCATCGTAAGGATTTGCCGGGATCTCCAGATATTGTTTTAAAAAGCAAGAGAGTGGTTATTTTCGTTCACGGCTGTTTCTGGCATCGACACTCTGAGTGTCGTTATGCCAGACTGCCTGCATCCAATGCAGATTTTTGGAGCAAAAAGCTTGAATCGAATGTTGATCGTGACCAAAAGGCAATTCATTCCCTTATTGCCTTGGGATGGCGGGTTTTGATCGTTTGGGAATGTATTACGCGTGATAAAACCATCTCGTTAGATATTGGCCGAATTATCAATAACTGGATACAGGGTGAGGATCAGACTGGAGAATTACCAGCACATATCCATCATTGAATTCAATTTGAGTCATACAAAAGGTTATAAACAATCTCGGCGATTTGTTTAGCTAAATAAGGCGGAACAGCATTACCAACCTGATGATATTGTTGGGTCCTGTTTCCCTGGAAAAAATAATTATCAGGAAATGTTTGAATTCGCGCTGCTTCGCGGACTGTAAGACTTCTACATTGTGACGGATCGTAGTGAATGAAGTAGTGCCCATCTTTTGCCATGTGACTAGTCACTGTGTTTGATGGTTTATCATAGACTTGCACCCTGAATCGGTCAGCAAAATGTCCGGTCTCCCAATTCTTGTGCTTGGGTTCCAGACCGGGTATTTTGAAATCCTCAGCCCCTTTCGGTGAACGGTTATGAGCTTTGGCAAATGCTGCAGCGTATAGATAGCGCCTCAGGTCGCTGGTCATATGTGCTCTTGATTCATGGTTCAGCCAAACTTGTGGACGATTCCTTGTATACCATTCCGACAGCAACTCTGACTTCACCACTTTGGGATAATTTTCAGAGTGCATTCTTGTTCCGCCAGTAAGAATATGTTTCGAGACCCCATGCACAGCCATATGAAGTTCATATCGCAGCTTTGGATCACTGGAGTTTGAGGTCAGATAAGTTGCATGCCCGGAAACATTAGCAGCCCAGTTTTCAGGCGAATCCTTCTCACGGCTTAATATGCTCCGTATTGGAGGGAGATCGGCTATTACATCTCCGACATTGACTTGTTTTTCAATCTTGTTTAGTAATTGTCTTCTGTTTATCGGAATATCCTCCCTGACTCCGAGCAGGATTACTCGATGTCTCGCCTGCGGCACCCCATATTCCTCAGCCTGAATGATAAAATCATGCGGATTGATCGATGTTGGGCTGTCACCCCGCTTAAATTCCACATCTTTTACTAACGATAAAATTCTGTATCTTCCGACGGAGTTTCCATCGTTGATGGCTGAATCAGGATCGGACAAGTCCTTAAGAATTGAATGAAATATCAATTCACCATTGATTTTGGATGATAGAATTCCTTTTACATTTTCCATTACAAATATAGCAGGCCGATATTTCTGAATTATTCTTAAATATTCCTTGTATAAAAAATGCCGATCGTCTTTCTCTGGTTTGTAATCAATTTTCCCTTTGTTTCTCGATCTGCCTACCAGTGAATAAGCCTGGCATGGAGGGCCACCGATCAAAACCCATGGAAGCTCTTGATTCAGCCTTTGCTGAATGGCCCTGTCCAGCTCGGCATTTCCGGATTCAGTCCCCAGCTCAATTAGTTTTGCCTCTTCGCTAGCCTCTAGCCACAAATCTTCCGTGGTTTCATCCGAAGGACTATCCCGATAACCATTGCAGAAATCCAGATAAAGACTCAGTTTATCCTGTGCCTTCCTCAACAGCAGTCTGTAATAAGCTCTGAGCCTTAAAGTCTGATATGCAAACTGATCTTTCTCGGCAGAAACCAGAATTTTGAATGCCTCATCGGCTGCACTAGAAAAGCCTTCCCCCAAGCCGCCAGGGCCAGCAAATAGATCAATCACCTGGATGTCTTTTAACTTCATGTTTTACCTTTTGCCTTTCGTCGGCTTCATGTTCGATTGATTGGCAATGAGTGTGTCAATAACCTTATCCAGGACCAATCGCGCATCTGCAGCCTCTAAATCCATTAGATGATTCAAGATTTTTGTTGCCAATTGCTCCGCAGAAGGGACTGCCTGAATTCCTCTTAGATTGACGAGATGCATGCAGTGATCAATCACTCTAGCAGGAGGATTGACACTGCCGCGTTCATATCGACTAATTGAAGATTGCATGACTCCTAATTCCTTGGCGAACTGCTCCTGACTTTGTCCATTTCGTGCCAAACGGACCAACTCGGATACTGATGAGATCATCATGCTACTGTAAATTATGCATATAATGCATAATTTACTATAAAAAATGCATCATTATCATCTTTTGTTGGTTATTAACCCGGCCCTTAAATACCCCGGGCAGCGTATGCTGCGGAAGGGTGTTTGAAGTAAGCCGCGACATGGTTAGGCAATGCCGCGATGCGATTCATGAAGGCATGAGCTTTTTCCAGTAGTTCGTCGGTGCTTTTGCTAACGGGACCGCTTCGCAACGCTGTCTTGAAATCTCGGTTGAGGTATTCGTCAGGATTGGATTCTGGAGCATACGGCGGTAGAAATACCAGCTCAATCCGATCCCGTTTGTCGCTTAGCCAGTCGCTGACTTGTCTGGCATGATGGACGCGCAGATTGTCGACCACCAGAAAAATTTTCCGCGTCGCACCTTCGATCAAACGCGCGAGAAATTCTAAAAAACGCGCGGTGTTGATCGATCCTTCAACGATTTGAAAGGCCACCTCGCCTCGCGCCGAAATAGCGGAAATCATCGAGAGTTTGTGCCAGCGGGTGGGTGTCTTCAGCACTGGGGTCTGGCCTTTGGGCGCATAGCCCCGAATCCAATGGGTATCTTCTTTCACGGCCGTTTCATCACCCCATAAAATCGTGGCACCTTCCGCTTTGGCCCGGGTGACGATCTGTGGGTAGGTTTTTTCCAACCATTCGGCGACTTTGACCGGGTCTTGCTCCAAGGCGCGCTTGATCGGGCGTTGCGGGGTAAAGCCCCAGCGCTTGAGATACTTGCCGACCAGACGATCTTGCATGTCCACGCCAAAGCGCTCCCGAATCAAGGCCTTGATCGCCGGACGCGTCCACAACGCAAAAGGTAATTTCAATTGTTGCGGACAGTCGCCGACAATTTGATCGCGCAACCAACATTCATCTGCCATCGTCAGCTTGCGTCCAACGCCAATCCGACGACCGCGCGTTTTTTCCTGCAACGCGCCTTCGCCTTCCTTGCGTGCCCGCGCCAACCATTCTTCCACCGTACGCTGGTGAACCCCGGCAACGCGGGCTAATTCTTGGTGGCTCAGCCCTGACTGTTTTCGCAATCGAACGACCATTTGACGCAACAGCGCCCGCCCTTCAACCGTTAATTTTCGCGCATCAATCTTCTGCTTTTCCATACGCGTATTTTATCACAATTACAGGGTATTTAAGGGCCGGGTTAATAGATGAAATCGGAAGCAGGGTTTTCTTGGCGGAAATTCCACATATAACAAAGAAAAAGATTTTTCTCTCTAATCGCGAAATCACAATAATTATCGCGATTTCGAAGACGACCTTCCAAATTTACCCTTCACAATATTCCCCAGGACGTTTCCGGACGGCTGCTATCGAGTTGAAACGCGGTTAAAGGGCATTGGCCGGCATTAAGTGATTTTTTTATTAATCCTGCAATAAATTGCGAAATAGCAATTTATTGCAAGTCGATTTCAAAATTTTTGCTGAAAAATACGTCCGCAGATCGCATCAGACAAAAATAATTCTCCGATCTTGCAGCTGACGGCAAATTCGTCGTCAGCTGCAAGTGAGTGGCCACTCGATTTGGATATTCTGTCCGACGCGATATTACGCAATCCAATGGATTGCAGATTGGGCCGGCAACGGTCTGAGTAGGGGGCGATAGGTCTCTTGTATTAATTACTATCACTCCATTATTTCCAATCATTCTGAGGTTAATAGACATGAGTAAATTGCCTGAAACTGGTTTTCTACGTTTGAAACAAATTATTGGTGATCCAAAGGCCAAGCCGCCCATTTCTGGATTGCTGCCCATGAGTAAATCGTCCTGGTGGGATGGCATCAAAAAAGGCATCTTTCCCAAGCCGATTAAAATGGGTCCCAATATGACGGCCTGGCGGGTGGAGGATATTGCCGAGCTCATTGCACGTTTAGGCGCTCAATGTACCGGCAACGCGAATGCCTGATCAACGACTGCCGTTGCCGCCATTTGGCAAGGAGCTGATCGCCCGACTGCAATCCACGTCGCCACCCTGGCCGATTATGATTTGCTTCGGTCGTGATGCCTGGCAACGCGCGCGGCAATGGCACTGTAATCCCACCGTATGGGCACTGGTTTGTCCTTCTGACTCAGCACCGGTCCAGTATCGTTGGCCAGTGCTGGATCTGGTGCTGATCGTCGACTGGCAGCAGGATCGGGCTACCGGTCACGATGAGGTGATGGCACTGGTCAAGGTGCTGCTGGGCTATGGTGCCGAAAGTGTTACCGTCTTGCCCAGTTGGGTGGATTTCAGTCAATTGGCCGTTGAATACGACGCCCGTTTACCGGTGGGTGAGCGTTGGGTGCAGGTGCGAGAGGAGATTGTGGTTTATCGACTGGACGTGGACAGGGATGACTGACGCTGACGCCAAATCGGTATTGGATGACGAGGCCGAAGGCATATTGGCATCCGCCATCGGCCCATTTTTGCCATCTCAGTTGTCGCCTTCGGATTTGGCCGAGATCCAGCAAGCCCGTCAATCAATGGTTGCTGCCAAATCCGAGAAGGATGCGGCAGCCCTTTTCCCCGACGCTTCCAGTCGACCTTGTTACCAAGTGTATGAACACACCTGCGGTCTTGATCATCGCTGGCCAGCCGGTGTGTATTACCACTTTCTCGGCAAATCGTCTGCCAAGGAGCCGCCGGCGCTGCGCGATGTCAGAATCTGTGGCGTGTTGCAGGCGGTAGCGATTGCCCGCAATCGGCAGGGTGGCGAGTTTGGCTTGTTGCTGGAATTTCGCGATCGTCTAGGACAACTCAAACAGTGGAATATGCCGTTTCGTTTAATCGCCGGCCGCGGCGATGAGCTGCAGAAAGCCTTGTTCGACCAAGGCCTGGATATTCACTATCCGCAACGCAGTCGGCTGGCGGACTATCTGTGTCAGCAACAGCCTGACCGAACGGTCTGGATCACATCCACACCCGGTTGGTTTGATAATGTTTATGTGCTGCCGGATCGTAGTATTGGTGATTCAAGTGATGCCGTGATTCTGCAGTCCGAGGGAAATATACACAGTAGTCTCTATCGGCAAGCCGGTACCTTGTCCGCCTGGCAACGACAAGTGGCCGGTTTATGTCCCGGTAATCCTTTTTTGCTGCTCCTGGTCTCACTGGCCTTTTGTGGTCCCTTACTGGCTAAATGTCATCTGGTCAGCCTGGCCATTCATATTTATGGTCCCTCCAGTCAAGGCAAGACCAGCGGCATGCAAGTCGCTGCCAGTGTCTGGGGCGAACCGAAACGGTTCCAGCGCTCCTGGACGGCGACCTTGAATGGCCTGGAATCAGCTGCCGTTCAAGTCAACGACGGTTTGCTATGTCTGGATGAGATGAGTAAAGCCGATGCCCAGGATGTCAGCAAGTCGCTGTATCTGCTGGCCAATGGCGTCGGCAAACAACGGGCCATGGTCAATGGTAAAGCCATGGCACATCAGCATTGGCGGGTAGCGATTCTGTCCAACGGTGAAGATTCGATTGAAGCCCATCTGAGTAAGGCCGGTATTCCGGTCAAAGCGGGCGAATTGGTGCGATTTCTGCAGTTGGCGGTGTTTGGTCAACACGGTGCTTTTGACGACCTACATGACTATGACAGTGGCCGGGATTTTGCCAGCGCGCTGCATCAGCATACGTCTGAGCAGTATGGCACCGCCGGTATCGCTTTTCTGGAGCACTTGACCCGCGATAAACGCGATTTTGCCACTTACCTGGACCAGTGTTTACGCATTTTCGAACAGCGCTTCGGTCCCTTATCGGCGCAGGAAGCCCGCGCGGCGCGCAGCTTTGCCTTGATTGGTCTAGCGGGGGAACTGGCAACCGAATACGGCGTCACGGGTTGGCCGGAACGCATAGCGATGGAAGCGGCGCTGATCTGCTTCAAACATTGGCGCCAACAGCGTGGAACCGGTGAACTGGAACCTCAGCAATTGGCCAATGAGTTACGGCAGTACGTCGAACTGTATGGCGACAGCCGCTTTACCAAAACCGACGATCCCAATCGACTGCACGGCGAGCGTTCCGGCTATTGGCGCCCAGCCGAACGAGGCCGGCAATGGTTGTTCAGTAAGGCCGGTTTCAAAAAAGCCATTGGCCATGCCGATCTGGCTCTGGCAGTCAAAATGCTGATCGGTCAAGGCATCCTGAAATCCGGCCCCAACCCGAAAAAGCATGTCACCCAGGTCAAAGTCCACGGCGGCTCGGCCTGGTTTTACGTGATTCAATTCGATGACGACCATGTTGGCTGATGTGATCCGGCATTATCTGGCGGATGTGACCGACGCGCAGTTTCAACCAGGCGATCAACGCCACGCAACACAAAGTGAAAAGGTTGCAGCGGTAACACCGGTGTTACCTGACCCTGAATCGGTAATACCCCTGCAACCCGCGCCAGGACTGGTGGTAACACCCGTAATATCGGTAATACCTCATAACAGCCAATACCAACAAAACAACGTCAACAAGCTCATCGCCCAAGATCAAAGCAAACTTCTGGCCTATCTGAAAGCGATCGGCGAAACCGATTCAACGGTCATCGACGAGTTTCTCAGCGAATGTGCGGCAAGCCCCGACATCCTGCATTACGCCTTGCAACTGGCCGAAGACACATTGCGAATTCACCACGGCGATACGCGGGGATTCGTGCGCTGTGCCAGTTGTCGATTGCTGCAAGTGCCAGAACAACGATGCCGACAATTCGGCTGGCGGATTGTGGTGGATAAATGGCGGCGGTGTATGGAATTTTCTGCGATGCAATAACAGTCTCAACGAGACAATACAGTGCCAGCATCGAGGCCAGCCGATTGACTTTAGGCCTTATCAGTCAACCGCCTTATCGTCAGCGCCGTGCGTTGCTCGATCAGCTGTACGATTTGCTCAACCACCGGATTTTCGGCGAATTCATGGTCGGCCGATGTCTGCAACCTGCGAGCCACCACGGGTAGCCGTTGGCACAAACCTAGAATGCGTTTTCGGGTTTGTGCCACCGATAAGCCCGCCGCCTGGGCGAAGCGGTCCCAGTGCCGGGCCTGCACTTCGTTGAATTTGTATTTGCCGCCCAACTGCATCGCCATCTTGGGCGTCAGGCTGGGATAAACGGCGGTTGACAATACGTCGTAGAGCGGCGCCAGGACGGCACCCTTGTTGGCATACAAGATAGCAAAGTTCTTGGCATGGGCGTCGTGGTTGCCGATCAAGGCATTGAAAATGACCGCATCCAGCAAACGCAGTACCTGCGGCGCACTCGGTCGGGTCACGCGGCGGACCAAGTCAAAGCACTGTTCCAAACCAGGCCCACCCTCGTTCTGATATTTCAGTTCCGGTACCACGCCAAGTGCCTGGCAGAAATCTTCCTGATGCAGCCGCAAGCGTTGGCCATTTGCAGCCTGAGTTCTGTCATAACGCTCAACCAGCAGAAATGAACGATCGTGAACGGCACAAATCCACGACTGTGCTGTATTAAGTTGCATCGCGCCTGCCAATGCCAGACAGAAACCTTCGTTGATCACGCTGTCTTCAACGGCAGCGATGGCCGGTTTAAGAATATGGCTACTGGGAGTGTCATTGCGGGGCAGACCGATTCGTTGACCATCAAAAACCACCGGCAATTTATCCTGAGCACCCGCCAACGACAAGCGCAAGCCATCCTGGCCAGCCAGCATCGGCCGCTGTGGCAATTCGTCCAGCAAGGCAAATACTTCAGAGTCGGATAACCAGTCGATGTCATTCGCTTGTTCAGATACAGCGGGTATTTGGTCTGGCGGCAATAGCGAAACGGCACCGGCGCATTCGCCGCCGATATGATCGAGCAAGGCAAAGTCGTTCTGCTTCGAGACCTGAAACTGGCGTGCAATCAATTGGCGTAATTTGCCTTCCGGTAACAGGCCGGCAAAGAACGGACGCGCTTGCACATCGTTGAAGGGAGCTACTTGCAACGGTAACGAGCAGGACAAAGGGGCGGCGTCGGCTTGTTGCAGCCAGTCAGATCTGTAGCTAAATTGCAGTCTGCCTTCAACCAGGGCCAAATCCCCCACTCGGCGATCAAATAAATAGACGGCGAGCAAATAACTCATGGTGCTTCGGTTATGTCCGGCAAGCCATCGAGCATGACCTGACCACCCAGCGCCTCGATCACGCGCATCACCGTTTCCAGACGCACGGTCGGCTTGCCTGCTTCGAGGTCGACGATAAAGCGAACGCCAACACCTGCCGCCAACGCCAATTCGGATTGAGTTAATCCGAGCTGTTTGCGGGCAGAGCGTAGCGCTTGGCCAAGTTGTTGGGTGGATTGGATGTTGATCATGAGATTTTTCCCGTTCGGGAAATTATTAGGCGAAAACAATCGATATGCAAGTTTAATTTCCCGTACGGGAAAATTAATTTAGGATTTACGATAGACAAGCATCGAAGTTCCCGTTCGGGAAAAATAGCCCCTTTCTGTGTCAAGTCTATCTGACTGTGATGGTTAGCGCTGAATGCTGATGATATAACTTAGGGTAACTGCAAGAACGAACCAAACAATAACCGACAGCAAATGACTAGCAAACAGAAAAAAACCAAAGCAACCTGGAGCGACGTTAAATCCAAATTGGCTGACGTCGATCGTGTTGGCCTGATCGGCCTGATACAAGATCTATACGCAGCCAATAAAGATAATCAAACGTTTCTGCATGCACGATTCGGGTTGGGCGAGGATATTCTTAAACCCTATAAGACCACCATTTCCCGTTGGATTTGTCCTGATGTAATGCGCAATCAGCCTATTTCAGTGGCCAAAGCGAAGAAAGCGATTACCGATTACAAAAAGGCGGTCGGTCAACCTGAAGGACTGGCTGAACTGTCAATTTTCTATTGCGAAGAAGTATTTGTTTTCCTGGGTTACTGCGGCATGGACGATGAAGGGTATTTCGATGCCTTAGTGCGAATGTTCGAACAAGCGTTGAAATATGTCATGGCATTGCCGGAAGCCAAACGCCCACCGTTTATAGACAGACTCGAGCAAGTTGCACTGCAAGGCCCGAACGTCGGCTGGGGTGTTGGCGACGACATGGAAATATTGTTAGCCGAATATGGCATCGATGACTAGCAATGAGCTTTTAGCCGATCTCCAAGCTGAAAACGCAAGGCTGATTGCATTACTCGAAGCTCATAACATCAAGTGGAAAATACCGTCTGAGCCACCACCAAAACCTGTTCCAATCGAGCCAGAATTATCTGCACTATCTACTAACGCGAAGGTGGCGTTATTCCGCCGCTTGTTTCGCGGCAGAACCGACGTATATCCCGTTAGGTGGGAAAGTAAAACTACCGGTAAATCTGGCTATGCGCCAGCATGTGCGAATGAATGGCGACCTGGTATTTGTCACAAGCCTCGTATCAAATGCTCAGATTGTGGTGTTCGGCAACTGAGCACTTTGTCAGATGCGGTCATATATAGCCATCTTTCCGGCGAGCACACCATTGGCATTTATCCCTTGCTGGCAGACGACAGTTGCTATTTTCTGGCGGTGGATTTCGACGAGGCCGACTGGAAGGAAGATGCCCAGGCTTTTGTCCAATCTTGCTCTGAACTTGGGATACCGGCTGCACTGGAGATATCGCGTTCTGGCAATGGTTCTCATGTCTGGATTTTCTTCGCTAGCAGTGTTTCTGCGCGTGATGCTAGACGACTCGGCACTGCCATCATCAGCCATACCTGTTCTCGGACTCGACAACTGAAACTGACTTCCTACGATCGCCTGTTTCCCAATCAGGACACTATGCCCAAAGGTGGTTTTGGCAATTTGATCGCATTGCCGTTGCAGAAAAAACCACGAGAAAATGGATTTAGCGTGTTTGTCGACAAACACTTACAACCCTATCCCGATCAGTGGACCTTTTTAGCCAATATACAGCCGATGGCAGTCGTGGACATTGAGCCAACTATTTTGCGGGCCACCGGCAATGCACATCCATTGGATGTCACTTTTATTGACGAGGAAGATCACAAAGAACCTTGGAAGCGGACTGAAAGCAAAAATGCCAAACTTGCCGGGCCATTGCCAGAATCGCTGTCTATTACTATGGCAAACCTGATCTATTTCGAGAAATCCGAACTGCCACAACCTCTGGCAAATCGACTGATCCGCCTCGCAGCCTTTCAAAATCCTGAATTTTATAAAGCACAAGCCATGCGCTTCCCTGTTTGGGATAAGCCGCGTGTAATTGGCTGTGCCGAAAACTATCCAAACCATATCGCATTACCGCGCGGTTGCCTGGATGCCGCCTTAAACTTATTGAAGGAAAACGGTATTCACTATGAGTTAAAAGATGAACGCTTTGATGGGCAAGCAATCGATATTACTTTCGCAGGCACTCTGCGGCCAGATCAAGAAATGGCTGTCAGTGAAATGTTGCAACACCACGCCGGTGTGCTCTGTGCTCCAACAGCATTTGGTAAAACAGTCACCGCAGCCGCGATGATTGCTCGACGGGGTATCAACACCCTGATTCTGGTTCATCGCACCGAACTTCTCAAACAATGGCAGGAGCGTTTGCAATCCTTCCTTGGCGTTGGCAAAGACGTGGTTGGAACCATTGGTGGCGGCAAAGCCAAACCAACAGGAAAAATCGATATTGCGGTGATGCAGTCCTTGTCGCGGCAAGGCGAAGTCAATCCATTGGTAGAGAATTATGGACACGTGATCGTCGACGAATGTCATCACATCGGCGCCGTTTCATTTGATGCCATCTTGAAACGGGTTAAGGCGAAATATGTGTTGGGGCTTACTGCCACCCCTGTGCGCCGCGACGGGCAACAGCCCATCATTTTCATGCAGTGTGGACCAATCCGCTATACCGCTGCCAAACCAGATAATGCGCCAAGTGATCTGGAAGTTATTCCACAGATGATTTACAAGACTATCGATCTGCCTCAGGAATCCGCTATTCAAGATGTATTTCGTCACATTGCCAATGATTTGGATCGAACGGCGGCGATTGCCAAAGAGATCATCGCGGCTTTTGATCAGGGGCGAAAAGTGCTGGTACTGACTGAGCGCACAGAACATCTGGATGCTATTTTGGTAGCACTGGATAACAAGCTACCGCCACCTTTTGTGCTTCACGGTCGAATATCGAAAAAGCAACGAGCAACTTTGATCACAGAGCTTGAAGGGCTGCCGCCTAATGCACCCCGGGTATTATTGGCTACGGGTAAATTGGTCGGTGAAGGTTTTGATCACCCACCACTGGATACCTTGGTTCTGGCAATGCCGATTTCATGGAAAGGTACGCTGCAGCAATATGCTGGCCGTTTACACCGTGAACACGCCACCAAAACCGATGTTCGAATCATCGACTTTGTCGACACCGGTCACCCGGCTTTACTGCGAATGTGGGAGAAGCGTCAACGGGGATATCGGGCAATGGGCTACCGAATGGCAGTTCCAAACTGATAAAAGCATACGAATTCGATTGGTCATTTACCAATCGAATCCGTAGCGGATTGCAATCGGTAGTCTATTCAAATGCAAATTGATGCCTAAGAAACAAAATCGTGTACGGGATCGTATATTTCTGGTTTCGCCAATAAATAATTCATTCAATTTCATCTAGTTAGAGTTAATTCTAGTCCGGTCTGAGCACCATTTACGCATCCAATAGGGTGCAAACCAATCCAAAAACCCGCAAGTTTCCTGGCTTCGCGGGTTTTTTATTGTCCGGCGCCATGCAACTAAAGCTAACCGGATGGACACCAAATCGTGTATTTTTCTTGCAGTGCATGAAAGCCAATCTCACACCCACCCCCCTGCCATGCTACCAACTAAGCCTTTGGGCACAACGGTTTGCTAAGGATCGCCAGTTTCGCGCCTTTGCCCTGGAGCCGGAAACGTTGGTACTAACTGACAAACGCCAAAGGAAACACAAGCTCCCCATATTGAGTATTCAGCCAACTGTCGGCTTCGAATCGGGTTGGTTTTGGGATACTTTGTTGTTTACGCAAATAAATGGCCAAGTCTTGCGTTTTGGTGGCGTCGACAAAGCACAATCGGCGTTGTTGCAGTTGGCGATGAAACGCCAGATCAATCAACATATCCAGCGTTTCTATCAGCAGCTTGCCCCTGCCCTAATCCAAGCCGCCCAAGAAGCCAGACTGATATTTTCCCGCAACCGTTATATTCGCCGTGCCACAGCCGAACTGTGGTTCGGCAAACATTTGTGGTTGGCGGCAGGACTGCAACGGCAAGATTATCGGCAGTATTTGCCGGCCGAGCTTCTTCAAGAATATCTCGCTATTCGTCCTCTGCTGGACGACACGCACCGGCAGGTCGTTAGGCTCAATCAAGCCTTTGTCGATCAACAAGCCCAGCTGTTCCGGGATTTTTTCGATCAGGTCGAAACCAATCCGCTGACCGACGCGCAACGCAAGGCTTGCATCATCGACGAGCAGCACAACCTGGTGCTGGCCGGCGCGGGGACCGGTAAGACCAGTACCATGATCGGCCGCGCCGGTTATTTGATCAAAGCCGGTCTGGCAAACCCCGAACAGATTTTGATGCTGGCCTATGCCCGCAAAGCGGCGGAAGAGATGGACGAACGTATCCGCTCGAAATTAGGGATTCAAAATCTGACCGTGAAAACCTTTCATAGCCTGGGTTTAGACATCATCAGCCAGGTTGATGGTGTCAGGCCGGCCATCGACAAAATGGCGGAAGATGAAACCCAGCGGGCTGCGTTTGTCGATAGCCAAATTCAAAGCCTGCTGCAAGATGAACGCTATCGCTCGCGTTTGCTGACCTATTTCCTACGCTTTGCCCATCCCTATAAAAGCCAATTCAATTTCAAGAGTTTAGACGCTTACAACGCCTACATCCTGGAAAACGATATTCGTACGCTGCAAGGCGAGCTGGTCAAAAGCTACGAGGAATGCGAGATCGCCAATTTCTTGTATCGACAAGGCATAGCCTATCAATACGAGGCCAATTACCAGGTCAATACCTCCGGCCCGGACTACCGCGTCTACCAACCGGACTTCTTTCTGCCGACTTACGGCATCTATATCGAACACTTTGCTGTAAACGAACACAACCAAACGCCGCCGTTTATCGATCAAGAACGCTACCTGGCCGGCATGGAATGGAAACGGGGGCTACACGCAAAATATCAAACCCCGCTGATCGAAACCTACAGCTACCTGAAACAACAAGGGCGACTGACCGAGGTACTCAGCGAAAAGTTACAAGCGGCCGGTGTTCAGTTCAATCCCTTGCCGCAAAACGAGTTACTGACCCAACTGAATGAGTTAGGCCGGGTATCGGAATTCAGCAAACTGATGGCGCAAATCCTCAGCCTGTTCAAAGCCGCTTACCTCAGTATCAAGCAATTGGTCGAAAAAGCCGACAAGCATGAAGACCAGGAACGCATGCGCGCCGCCGCGTATTTATTCGAACCGATCTACCAAGCCTACCAGCAACGGCTGCGCGACAACGCCACCCTCGATTTTGACGACATGATTGGCCGGGCCATTGAATACGTCGAATCCGGGCGTTTTTCATCGCCGTACCTCTATTTGCTGGTGGACGAGTTTCAGGATATTTCCGCCAGCCGGGCACGCTTGTTAAAAGCGTTGATGGCGCAGCAAGCCGAAGCCAGCTTATTCGGCGTTGGCGACGACTGGCAATCCATCTACCGCTTTACCGGCAGCGATGTCGCATTGACCAAAGACTTTCCAGCCCACTTTGGCGACACGGCAACCAGCGTGCTGGATCAAACCTTTCGCTTCAATAACAAGATCGGTGACGTAGCGTCACGTTTCGTCACCCAAAATCCCAGCCAGATCGACAAACAGATTCGTAGCCTGCGGCTGGTCGACCGGCCAGCCGTATCCCTCATCAAAACCGATCAGGATTTGACCGGCATCCATGCGGCACTCGATGCCATCGCCGGCAAGGCCAAGCCATCCGCCAGTGTGTTGCTATTAGCCCGCTTCAATTTCAAACGGCCCGATGTCGCCGTCTTAAAGCGCCGCTATACCCAGCTGTCGCTGCAATTCATGACGGTACACGCCGCCAAAGGCAAAGAAGCCGATTACGTGATCGTGTTTGGCCTGGAAAAGGGCGCACACGGCTTTCCGTCGGAAAAAGCTACCCACCCCTTGCTGGAATTATTGCTGCCTCAAGCCGAGGCCTTTGCGCATGCCGAAGAACGCCGCCTGTTTTACGTGGCGCTGACGCGTGCGCGGCATCATGTGTATTTAGTCACCAACGGTCTTAACCCGTCGCCATTCGTCAGGGAATTGGTCGACGGCGACTATGCCGTCAGCGTCGACGAATTTAGCGGGCCCGGCTTTCAAGAGCGGATCGCCGACATTCCCTGTCCCGCCTGCAAAACCGGCTGGATGGTACCCAGAGATAGCCAGTACGGCAGTTTCTTTGGCTGCAATCAATACCCACTGTGCAATCACACCGAGCGGGCTTGTCAATGGTGCGGCGGCGGCTTGAAAATCCAAGGCCGCTTTCGCGTGTGTGAAAATCGCCGTTGCGACTTTGTCGAACCGATCTGCCCGCGTTGCCAAGGCACCCTGGTGTTGCGTAAAGGCCCGCACGGCCAATTCTGGGGCTGCTCGCATTACCGTAAAAACGCAGCGTTTTCCTGTTCACACACCGAGCAATTTATCGATCTACAGGCGGCCAAGGTCAAATCAACAGTCAACGGCGCCTAAGAGCCGTTTAGGTTATAGTCTAAATTCGGTCGAAAATAACTAGAGAAATACAATTATGAGCTCTGATTACGCCTCGCTAATCCCACCTACAGCCCTTGCTCTATCAATGAGGTCCGTTCCTTTTCCTTTTGGCGCCAACATGCGTTTACGCCAAATGCCTATTGGTGAGGCCGTGAACGAAGCGGTAACAGAAAGCATAGCGACCGGGAATTTCCTTTCATTGCATTTACTTACGTAGATCAAGCAATCGATGACATACGTTTGAAAAAAATCCAGCGCAACCTATGGATATTCTGCAGTATTGTGGAGGATTGATATGTTGGCGGAGATGCTTTTGATAATTACCGCTGTCGAAAGGCTATAAAAAATTGTGTTATGGATAAAAAAATGGATTTAAAAGCATTCGGCTATAAATTGATCAACGCTTTCAAAGGCGGAGTTGATGACAGTGAACGCAGTAGTTTTACCGATTTAGCGCCTAGTGATAAAGCTGATAAGGATGGAACATATTCAAAAGCAATAACATTTGCACTCGAAAACTCTCGAGTGAAAAATATTGCTCTTACAGGGCCATATGGATCAGGTAAAAGTAGCATTATCAGAACATACGAGAAAAATAATAAAAAATACAGATTCATGAATGTATCACTAGCATCTTTCAAGGAAGATGACAATGGCAATGTCGATATTTCATTAATTGAAAGAAGCATACTTCAGCAAATGCTTTATGGGGCAGATGCTAACAAATTACCATATTCTAGATTTAAAAGGATAACCACCCCTCGTCATCCAATAATAAAATCTCTGGCTTTTGTATTTTGGATCATAGTTATTTTATATTTTTACCTACATAGAAACCAACTTCACGAATTTGAGTACAATACTTTAAGTTGGTATGTTTGGTGTTTCGCTTTTGCATACACATTATCCATACCTGCATTGATAATTTCTGATATTTATAAAGCAACTTTTGGTATTTCAATAAAGAAAGTTTCTCTAAAAAATGCAGAATTTGAAACTGCAGAAAGTTCTGATAATTCTATTTTGAATCGCCATGTTGATGAAATTATATATTTTTTCGAGCAGACAAAATATGATGTTGTCGTAATTGAGGATTTAGACAGATTTGGAAATCCTGATATTTTTGTAAAACTTCGAGAAATAAATAAGCTTATAAATGACAATCAAAATGCACGCGAAATAAAGTTTTTATATGCATTAAAGGATGACATGTTCGCTCATAAAAATCGGGCAAAGTTTTTTGATTTCATTATTCCTGTGGTTCCAATTATCAACAGTTCGAATTCACTGGATAAGATGCAGGAGCGTTTAAAAAAACATGATTTCGCAAAAAATATTGATACACAGTTTCTGCGCGAAGTTTCCCTTTATGTAGATGACCTGAGACTTATTCATAATATATTTAATGAATTTGAAATCTACTACGAGCTCCTAAAAAGTGTTAATTTAGATGTAAAAAAACTTCTCGCCATGATGATTTACAAAAATGTATATCCAAATGATTTTGAAAGTTTGCATCATGGAAAAGGAGTTCTTTTTGATGTTTGTAATAAGAGAGATGAGTATTTAACAAATATTGAAGACAAACTAAAAGATAAGATTGCAAACTTGGAGAGTGGTTTAGACAAATTAAATTCAGAAAAGTTAAGAAGCATTCGTGATCTTATAGCCTCTTATGTTGGTTATATAGTAGTGCATGCCAACCAATCTGTAATGGGAATTGTGGTAAATAACCAGAATATACAGTTTTCTCAGCTTACAACTTTTGAACAATTCAAGCCTCTTATTACTGAACAAAATATACAGTTATGGGGGCAAAACAACCATATATACAATCAAGGCAGATTCCCCACGAATAAATCATTCGAACAATTTGAGGCAGCTATCAACCCAGGAGAGAAGTTTTTAAGTAGAAAGGAAAATATAGAAAATAACTTAGAATTAAAGAAAATCCAGATTGAACAAGAAATCAGATCGCTAGAAAAAGAGATTTCTGATCTTTCTTTAAAACAGCTTTCGCAACTATTGCAGAGTGGCAATATCGAAATTAATGAATCCAATCTTGAGTACGGCGTAACAGGTGGTCGTCTACTCACATATTTAGTTAAAAATGGATATATAGATGAAAACTATTATTTATATATTTCTAATTTTCATGAAGGTAGATTAAGCAAAAATGATCGAGATTATTTGCTAACTATTCGTAATTTTAATTATCCAGCGCCGGACCAGAAGATTGACACCCCTAAAGAGGTTTGCGCTAATATGAGAGAGGAAGACTTTAGTCGTGGATACGTATTAAATATTGATCTAATTGATTATTTTATTGAGTTTCATGATTTATGCTCTAAATACCTTGACTCTGCACTTGATTACATGTCAATGAATTTTGAGTTGTGTGAAGAGTTTTTTATAGCATATTTTAATAAGGGTAGATATGTTGATGATCTTATTCGTCACTTAAGTAAAAAATGGCCTGATCTAGCGTCGGCAGCCATTTCTTCAAAACATTCAGCTGAAATAATTTCATATATTATTAGGTTCGTTGATTCAAAATACATAAGCAATAATATGAACAGCGATAATATTCTTGGTGATTATCTGTCTGAACATGGCTATCTTGTTCTTGCCTCTGATCTTCAGTTACCTGATAAATATGATGTTCTCAAAAAGTTAAGTGTACGTTTCCATAATTTAAGTTCACTGGTAAATAATAGTTCTGTTATTGAGTTCTGTCATAATGAAAGCCTGTATGAGATTACGATTGATAACGTAAACTTTGTTCTCAAAAAGTTCGCCGATCCAAGTATTAAATCTACTATAAACCCTGAAACAGAAAATTACACATCTATTAAAAAAGCCGGCAGCGATAGATTGAAGGAATATATCGAAAAAAATATATTGACCTACATTAATAATATTTTTCTTACACTTCCGAGCAACTGCGATGAGAGCGAAGCCTCAATAAAAACACTTATCAATAATAATTCAATCTATGATGAGCTCAAGAAAAGCATTATTTCGAAACAAAAACTTGTGTTTGACACCTTCGATGGCTTACCTGAATCTATATGGTCTCACGCCTTCTTAGAAGAAAAAGTCACTATTTCGTGGAATAATATTTCAACCTATCTGAAATGTGATGGATGTGATATAAATGTCCTTAATGAATTGTTGGGACGAGAACGTATTGTTAAAAACCTTTCAAGCATTGATATATCAAAAGAAGTTTTAAGCGAGGAAGATAGTAAATTACTATCTCGGTTTTTAATTAACAACAATGACATCAATGACTCTGATTATTGTAAGCTGATAACTTGCATTCCATGGGTTTACTCAAACTTTCCTGACAGCATTTCAGAAACCAAATACAAGCACTTAGTCAATGCCAAAAGAGTGAAACTTACTGATAAGTCATTTGGTTCCATCGGTGATAATATTCAGATTTTAGCTCTATTGATTAGTAGAAACATTGATATTTATCTGAAAGAAAAGGGAAAATATCCATTAAATGATGAGACTCGGCAGTTACTGCTATTAAGTGAAATCAGCGAAGAAAGTAAGCTTAATATTTCTTACGACATTGCACCAAAAAGCGTGGAGAATAATCGAGCTTTGTCACAATTAATATCCAATGTGCTTGTATCAAATGAAGTGGATTATTCAAGATTTGATGATGCCGTTCTATCTTCAGCCATCATTAATTCTCAATCAACTTCAGATGCAATTAAAATTCTTGTCAAATGTATAACTAATTGGAATGAAGAACAAGCTTTCAAAGTTATTCAATATCTTCCAGAGCCGTTTTGTGAAATACCTGCATATGGAAAGCGGCCTAAGCTTGAGCTAAATACTGAAAATTTGGATTTTGCTAATATTTTAGATAGAAAAGGGTTTATTTCTTCATTTAAAGAGAAATCTGACCATATAGCTATAAATACTTTTAAGTCAAGTGATCATTCTGAATAAAATAGCTTTGAAATATTAGATAGATGGTCTTTGTGTGCCTGGTTTTTTATAAATTTTTTTCCATCGTTCCCACGCTCCGCGTGGGAACGCAGCCCCGGACGCTCCAGCGTCCATCACCAAACATCTATCGCCATCAACCCCGCCAAGCCTTCATAGTTGGCGGCACTGGAATAACGCCAATGCTGCGCTAAGTTCACATAACCGCGTTTAACCGGGTTAGCGTGGATGTAGTCCAGCTTCTGCCGCATCATCGCTTCGTTCAAAATCATTTCGGCGTGTACGCCTTCCTGCCAGAACTGGTAGTCGCGGTCCTGTTTATGCGCGGCTTTGGCAAAATGCAGGCGTTGCAGCAGGCGTTCGGCTTTTTGCTGCTGCAGGAGGTCGATGATCCGGCGTGCGGTGTAGGATTTGAAGCTAGCGACGCATTGGTCCAATTCCGGCGCCTGGGCGATGAAATGCAGGTGATTTTCCAGAATTACGTAACCGTAGAGTTTTAACCCTGTGTGTTGGCGTTGGTATTGCCAACTGTCGAGGACGATTTGCACGGTTTCCGGGCGGGTAAACACGGCCAGCCATTCGACGACGGTGCAGGTCATGAAATGGGGTTTGTCGGCTTCGGTGATGACGTAGCGGCTTCTGCCCGTGTTTGCCTTGTTCAGCAGGACGCCGGAGCGTCAGAGGCAGCGTTCCTACGCAGAGCGTGGGAACGATGATTAATCCGGGTTCGCCCGGCTAAGCGGCAGCGGATTGCGCGCAAATTAACACAATTGTTTAGCCAAGACGCGGATAAGCTAATCGCCCCCATCAAAACCCAACTTTAAACTTTTCCAGCAACAGATTTACTTCCGGATTTGTAGTCGCCGAGTCCTGGTAAACCGCAAAAATCGTGCGCCGAATTTCCGGATCGGATAAATACCGGGTTTTGAGCTTATCGCCCCGCTTCGGCACACTGTATTCCGGCATCAACGCCACGCCTATCCCGGCCCGCACCATACTCAATATCCATTCCTCGCTGTTGCTTCTATAAGCCGCATAGAGATTGATCTGCCGGCCCAGGCAAACGCCGCGCAAGGTTTCGCGTAATTCGCAGTTTAGGCGATCCAGATAAGGCTCGGATTGGATGGTCGCCAAATCGATGACCGATAATTGATTGAAGCGATGCTTGTCGTTAAAAACCACTACATAACGCTCTTCGTAAAGCTTTAAGGACTGTAAATGCGCCGGCAGCGGCGAGGTCGGCGCACTGACCATCAAATCCAGCCTCCCCTCATCCAATTGCTGCGCCAGATTACACTCGCTATCCACCACCAATTCCAATTCCACGTGCGGCCGTTCTTGCTGGAAGTCGGCGAAGAACGGACTCATATGCTGCGCGGCAATAGTAGCCATCACGCCTATGCGTAGCGGCACGGTGTTCAAGCGGCTGAAGCGGACAGCCTCGGCCTTGATGGTTTGCGCCTCGCGAAAGATCTGCCTCAGGGTCGGCTCCACCAAACGCCCCAGCGATGTCAAACGACAGCCGCTGCGTTCGCGGCTGAATAGCTCCCCGCCCAGTTCTTCTTCCAGTTTTTTAATTGCTTGCGTCAACGACGGCTGCGCGACATAAGCCGATTGCGCGGCCCGCGTAAATGACCCCTTATCGCATACCGCCAGGAAATAACGTATTTGTTGCATTTCCATATTCGCCCCATTTGAATAGGAAAAACCTATTGTTTCATAGAAAACCGGTATTTTACTAATTGGAAAAATAGGCGTCTCATAGCATCTCCTTTTTACAAAAACATTCGAGAAACCTATGAAATCGGCAAAATTAATTGTGATGTACCCCGTACCGACCGATCTGGAAACCTTCGAACGCCGCTATGCCGAGGAACACGTGCCGATGGCCGTGGAAAAGTTGGCCGGGAAGACCCGCTTCGTCGCCTCTCTGATCAAATCCAATGCCGACCAAAGCGCCGCGCAGTTTCATCGTATCGCCGAAGTGTATTTTCCATCGATCAGCGACGTGCAAGCCTGCCTAAGCTCGCCCGGCGGCCAGGAAACGGCGGCGCATGCGGTGGAGATTTCCAGCGGCGGCACACCGACGTTTTTGATTTCCGAAGTGGAAACCTTCGATTTCTAATTGCGTTGACCAGCTTAAATTAAACGCTTTGCAGGAGGAAACCGATGAACACCGGACATAACCGTTATAAAAGCCAGGGCGCAAAGATAGCCTTGAGCTTGGCGCTGGCGTGCTTGCTGTTGGGCAATGCCCATGCTCATCGCGGCGCGGCCGAAGAGGTCGATAACTGCAATACGCGAGTGGGCTTTGAACGCGTGCATCTTACGGCGTATACCCCGACATTGTCCGGCAACCGGGAATACTGCAACATCATTCCAGGCGTCGGCCCCACCAAGCTAGTGTTCGATTACGAGGGCAAAAGCCTGCGCCATGTCAGCGTCGAATTCGAGATCACCAAAGAGCCGGATGGTAGGCGGGTGTTTTATCGGGAACCACAAAAAGTCAAAACCGGCACGGCGAACCTCTCGGTGGATTTTAGTCGTTATGGCGCCGGCAATTACTTGGCGCATATTTCCATCGTTGATAAGGATAAGCGTCTGGATACCCATATTCCGTTCTCAGTCGGGCTGGAGTCGGTGCCGGGTAAAAACTATACGCCGCTGCTGATAACGATAGCCAGCCTGTCTTTGCTGGCTTACGGCTTGTTCCGGGCCGCGTTAAAGCATACGCCCGAGCAAAATCCGGAAGCCTAAACCAAGCGCCGAACCCATCAAGGGAGCCATCAAAATGAATATTGCACAGTTAAAGTCCTATCTTCTTGAAAGCAATCGTTGGCAAAAAGTCTTGTTCGGATTGCCGGTAATAGCGCTGGTCGGCATGCTTTGGCTGGATCATAGCGGCGTTCCGGTGGAACTAGGGCAAACCGTTTACCGACCGGATATGCCGCGCGGCGCTTGCCAGCCTGACCTATTGAGTGGCGATACCGGAGAAACGTACGGAGAAGAAACCGAAAACGGCATAAATTACAACGTCCGCACCCCTAAGAATTATGATGCATCGATTGCCCATCCTTTATTACTGGTATTTTCACCGGCGGGTGCGAATCGCGCCAAAACGGAGAAGATGACAGGATTCACCTTACCCGCAACCCGCTCCGGCTTTATCGTTGCTTATGCCGATCATCCCGAGCTTTCGCCGAGCACCACCGTGGAACTGGGTACGATCCCCCATGCGATGGCAAAAAAATGGTGTATCGATGAAAAACAGGTATATGTAACCGGTCATTCCGATGGCGGCACCTCGGCAATGGCCTTAGCTTTTATGACCGGCACCCGGCACATTCCTACAGCAATCGCCCCCAGTGCCGCCGGCGTAACCTATGAGGACTTACGCGACCGCAAATGCCCGGAACCCTTGCCGGTGATGATCATACACAGCAGCAAGGACCGGCTGTTTCCGGGTTACGGACAGCAAACAGCCGGCTGGTGGGCGGCCTGTAACAAATGCGAGCCGATTCCCGATACGATAGGCAACGGTTGCGTGGCTTATTCCGGTTGCGCCAATGGCGTGAAAACCGTGTATTGCGAAGGCGATAAACCGCATGCGCAATGGCCGGAACAGCGTAGCGATGCCATCATCAATTTTTTCTTGCATCACCATACCAATATGTATCCTGCGGCTGCGAGACAATGAACACTGCAAGCCTAGCCCACAACTTTTTACTTCAATCATCCCCTGCAAGCCGTCTGACCGTCAGCGCCGCGCGTTGCTCGATCAGCTGCACGATGTGTTCAACCACCGGACTTCCGGCGAATTTATGGTCCATTGATGTCTGCAACCTGCGAGCGACCACGGGTAGCCGTTGACACAAACCTAGAATGCGTTTTCGGGTTTGCGCTACCGATAAGCCCGCCGCTTGGGCAAAGCGATCCCAGTGCCGGGCCTGCACTTCGCTGAATTTGTATTTGCCACCCAACTGCATGGCCATCTTGGGCGTAAGACCGGGATAAACGGCAGTTGACAGGACGTCGTAGAGCGGTGCCAGAACGGCGCCCTTCTCTACATACAAGATAGAAAAGTTCTTGGCATGGGCGTCGTGGTTGCCGATCAAGGCATTGAAAATCACCGCATCCAGCAGACGCAGTACCTGCGGCGCACTCGGTCGGGTCACGCGGCGGACCAAGTCAAAGCACTGTTCCAAACCCGGTCCACCCTCGTTCTGGTATTTCAGTTCCGGCGCCACGCCCAGTGCCTGGCAGACATCTTCCTGATGCAGCCGCACGCGTTGGCCATTGGCAGCTTGAGTTCGGTCATAACGATCAACCAGCAGAAATGAACGATCGCGAACGGCACAAATCCTCGACTGTGCGGTCTGGAATTGCATCGCAGCCGCCAATGCCAGGCAAAAACCCTCATTGATCACACTGTCTTCAAAGGCAGCGATGGCCGGTTTGAGAATATGGCTACTGGGCGCGCCATTGCGGGGCAGACCGATTCGTTGACCATCAAACACCACCGGCAATTTATCCTGAGTGCCCGCCAACGATAAGCGCAAACCATCCTGACCCGCCAGCATCGGCCGCTGCGGCAATTCGCCCAGCAAGGCCAGTACGTCAGAGTCGGATAACCAGTCGATGTCGCTCGCTGGTTCAGATGCAGCGGGTATTTGCTCTGGCGGCAAAAGCGAGACGGCGCCGGCGCATTCGCCGCCGATATGATCGAGCAAGGCAAAGTCGTTCTGCTTCGAGACCTGAAACTGGCGTGCGAGCAGTTGGCGTAATTTGCCTTCCGGTAACAATCCGGCAAAGAAAGGCCGCGTCTGTTGGTCGTTGAAAACCTCTACTTGCAACGGTAACGAACAGGACAGAGGGACGGCGTCGATTTGTTGCAGCCAGTCGGCGCTGTAGCTAAATTGCAGTCTGCCTTCAACCAGGGCCAAATCCCCCACCCGACGATCGAATAAATAGACGGCAAGCAAGTAACTCATGGTGCTTCGGAGATGTCCGGCAGGCCATCGAGCATGACCTGCCCGCCCAGTGCCTCAATAACGCGCATCACCGTTTCCAGACGCACGGTCGGCTTGCCGGCTTCGAGGTCGACGATAAAGCGAACGCCAACACCTGCCGCCAACGCCAGTTCGGATTGGGTTAATCCGAGTTGTTTGCGAGCGGTGCGTAGCGCTTGGCCAAGTTGTTGGGTCGACTGGATGTGGATCATGATGTTTTTCCCGTTCGGGAAATTATTGGCCAGAATGCCGCAAAGGGCAAGACAAGTTTACCGAACGGGAAAATATTGCGGATCAACTCTTTGAAGCATGACAATTTACCCGTTCGGGAACTGTGCGTCTGCAGAGTAAATATCCATAGTGCGAGCAGAACACACCGAGGGTGAAAGTTGCTTTAGTGTCCACGTACTTTCATAACGTCACTGAAAATCATGATTAGTGGATTCGATTGGTCATTTACCAATCAAACCCGTAGCGTATTGCAATCGGTAGTCCATTCAAATGCAAATTGATGCCTAAGAAATAAAATCGTGTATTTATGATTTTTAAAAAAATACGTTTAATTTTATTTTGTCAGCATTATTTCCAGCCCGGTCTGAGCACCAATAAAATCAAGGGCTTGTAGTTTTGAAAGCCCTTTTTTGTTTCTGGTGTCGTGTCCTTGGCTGGTCCGAGCGGTGTAGGGTTCAATCCAACGCCAATCAGCTTTGTCGTTGTTTTATAAGCGTTTTTCTCCCGGTGTGTTTGCCATCGTTCCGATTGGCGATTGCATACCGGTGTATCTTCGTGGTTTGGAGAATCGTATTTCGACCTTACAACCCTGCGGCAAATTCGACAAAACGCGAGCGCTTAGATAGCCCAGGCCTCCCCCAGCGCCTGAGCCTGCTGCAATACCAACTCAATGGCACTTTCCTGCTGATCCGGCGGATATTTATATTTGCGCAGGATGCGTTTCACCATCAGCCGCAGTTTGGCGCGAATGCTTTCCCGTTGCGACCAGTCGACGGTGATGTTCTGGCGCAGGTTTTCGGTCAGTTCGTGGGCGATTTTCTTCAAGGTTTCGTCGGACAACTCGCGTACCGCCGATTCGTTGTCGGCCAACGCGTCGTAGAAGCGGATTTCGTCGTCGTTTAGACCCAGGCTTTCACCGCGATTGGCGGCTTCGCGAAACTTTTTCGCCATCGCGATCAATTCTTCGATGACCTGGGCGGTTTCGATGGCGCGGTTTTGGTAACGCTTGATGACGTTGGCCAACAGTTCCGAGAATTTCTTTTCCTGTACCACGTTGCCGGCAAAGCGCGATTTGATTTCCCCCTCCAGCAAGCGTTCCAGCAATTCGACAGCCAGATTGCGCTCCGGCAGGTTTTTGACATCGGCCAGAAAGGCGTCGTCGAGAATGCCAATATTGGGTTTGTCGAGCCCGACCGCCTGGAAAATATCCACCACGTCTTCCGAGACCACCGCCGAATTGATGATCTGGCGAATGGCATGCTCGCGCGCTTCATCGGTACGCTTTTGCCGGCTGATGTCGCGCTTGGTCAGGATGACCTTAACCGCCTGCAAGAACGCCACTTCCTCGCGCACCGCCTTGGCTTCGTCCAACGTGCAGCACAGGGTAAAGGCCTTACTCATCGCCAGCGCGGTATCGGCGAAGCGTTTTTTGCCGTCTTTTTGCCCGAGAACGTGATTGGCGGCACCAGCCAGGCGTTGATGGCCGGCGCTTAAAAAGTCGCTGTAATCGTAGCCATGCAACAAGCCGCGCAGGATGTCGAGCTTTTCTTCCAACACCGCATAGGCTTCGGCGGCATCCACGGTGGGGCGGCCACGGCCGTTGCTGGCGGTGTAGTCTTTCAGTGCCAACTTCAATTCGTTGGCAATGCCGATGTAATCGACCACCAGTCCGCCCTGCTTGTCCTTGAATACCCGGTTGACGCGGGCGATGGCCTGCATCAGATTGTGGCCCTTCATCGGCTTGTCGACGTACAGCGTATGCACGCACGGCGCGTCGAAGCCGGTCAGCCACATATCGCGCACGATCACCAAGCGCAAACCGTCGTTCGGGTCTTTGAAGCGCTTTTCCAGGCGTTTTTTGACTTGCTTGCTGTAGATATGCGGACGCAGTAGCGCCTTGTCGCTGGCCGATCCGGTCATGACGATCTTAATCGCGCCTTGCTCCGGATCGTCGCTGTGCCAGTCCGGCCTGAGTTTGACGATCTCGTTGTACAAATGCACGCAGATTTCCCGGCTCATCGCCACGATCATGGCTTTGCCATGCTGAGCCTGGTTGCGCTCTTCGAAGTGCGATACCAAATCGGCGGCGACGGCGGCAATGCGCGGTTCGGCGCCGACCACTTTTTCCAAGGCCGCCCAACGGCTTTTCAATTTGGCTTGCTGATCGTCTTCCTCATCTTCGGTGAGTTCGTCGACTTCGTCGTCGATATGCGGCAACTGCTCCGGCTTCAATGCCAGTTTCGCCAGCCGCGATTCGAAGTAAATCGCCACCGTCGCGCCGTCTTCCTTGGCCTGTTGCATGTCGTAAACATGGATGTATTCGCCGAACACGGCGCGGGTGTCGCGGTCTTCCAGGGAAACCGGCGTGCCGGTAAAGGCGACAAAGGTGGCATTGGGCAAGGCATCGCGCAGATGTTGGGCGTAACCGACTTGATAAATACCCTTAGATTCGGCGGCCATAGCCAGTTTGGCATCATTGGCGGCGGTTTGGGCTTTGACGGTTTTCAGCTTCGCCTCGAAGCCGTACTGGCTGCGGTGCGCCTCGTCGGCGATCACCACGATGTTATGCCGCTCGGACAACAGCGGAAAGCTGTCTTCATCGGCGCCGGGCATGAATTTCTGGATGGTGGTAAAGATAATGCCGCCCGACGGCCGATTGGCCAATTTGGCGCGCAAGTCCTGGCGGGTTTCGGCCTGCGCCGGTTGTTCGCGCAATAAATCCTGCGCCAGCGAAAACACGCCGAACAATTGTCCGTCCAGGTCGTTGCGGTCGGTGATGACCACGATGGTCGGATTTTCCATCGCCGCCGCCTGCATCACCCGCGCCGCAAAGCAGGTCATGGTAATGCTCTTGCCGCTGCCTTGGGTATGCCAGACCACGCCGCCTTTATGGTTGCCGTCCGGCCTCGAGGCTTGCACCACCTTGTCGATCGCCGCGCGCACCGCATGGTATTGGTGGTAACCAGCGATTTTCTTGATCAACTGGCCGTCGTCCTCGAACAGCACGAAGTAGCGCAGATAATCCAATAATACGTCCGGCGCCAACACGCCGCGCACCAGGGTTTCCAACTCGTTGAACTGGCCCAGCGGGTCCAGCGCCACGCCGTCGATGGTACGCCATTGCATGAAGCGCTCGGCATCGCTGGATAGCGAACCCAGTCGCGCCTCGCTGCCATCGGAAATCACCAGGATTTCGTTGTATTGAAAGACGTCGGGGATTTGCTCTTGGTAGGTTTGAAGCTGATCGAATGCCTTCCAGATGTCGGCGTTCTCGTCGGCCGGATTTTTTAGTTCGATCAACACCAGCGGCAAGCCGTTAACGAACAGGATCAGGTCCGGCCGCCGGCTATGTTTCGGTCCCTTGATCGCAAACTGGTTCACCGCCAGCCATTCGTTATTTCCTTCTCCCCTTGGGAGAAGGTGGCCTGCAGGGCCGGATGGGGGCTGGGCTGAAGGCAAATTCCAATCAATCAACCGCACGAAATCGCCGCGCGTCTCGCCGTGCTGCTGATATTCCACCGGCACGCCATTGACCAGCAATTGATGAAAGCGCCGATTGGCCGCCAGCAACGACGGAATCCCCAAATCCAGCACCTGCCGCACGGCATCCTCGCGCGCCGTCAGCGGTATTGATGGGTTCAAGCGCGCCACTGCCGCGCGCAAGCGCTCGACCAACACCACTTGCTGATAATTGCCGCGCTCAGGAGTATCACCATCCGGGGCCAAATCGGGGCCGTATAAATTTGAATACCCAACCTCGGCCAGCCAGCCGAGTGCTTCCTGTTCCAGTTGGTCTTCGGTCATGGCCTGTCTCCGCTAGGCTAGTGGTGTTTGGTGCCCGGTTGCATCAGCGCGTCAGCAACTCGATATACGCTTGATAACTGTAACTGCGGTTTTTTTTCTGTCCGGTAAATTCCACCACAATCCCCAACTCCTCCAACACCTTGACCGCCGCCGTGGCGGTTGGGAAGGTGGTGTTCAATTTCCGGCGCACCTGTTCAATGCTGAAGCGCGGCATCATCGGCAGCATCTCGAACAAGCGATAACTGGCCGGGCCGACTTTTGCCGCGCCCAGCAGTCGCCGGCGATTCGCAGCGACCAAGCTGGCAATCGCCACAATGCTGCGCTCGGCGTCGGTCGCCGCCACGGCCACCGCTTCCAAAAAGAAAGACACCCAGCCTTCCCAGTCGCCATCGGTGCGGATGGCCGACAAGCGCCGGTAATACTCGCTTTGGTGTTGTTTCAAGTAGCCGCTGAGATACATTAAGGGCTCTGGCAATAAGCCCCAATGCTCCATCAACGCCGCGATCAGCAGACGGCCAATCCTGCCGTTGCCATCCAGAAATGGGTGGATGGTTTCAAATTGGGCATGCACCAGGGCAATCTTCACCAACGGCGGTAAATCATCCGGCGGCGTGGCGTGAATAAAGCGCTCCACATCGGCCAACAAATCGGCGACCCGTTCCGCCGGTGGTGGCACAAACGCCGCATTTCCGGGGCGAGTGCCGCCAATCCAGTTCTGCGACCGGCGCAACTCGCCGGGTTGTTTTCCCGTGCCTCTCGCTCCATCCAGCAGCAGATGGTGGGCATTGCACAACAAGCGGACGCTGATCGGTAAACCATCGGCGGCGCGTAAGTTATCCTGCACCAAGCGGAAGGCGCGTAGATAGTTGGTAACTTCCTCCACATCGTCGGTATTGCTGACGGCAAAACCGGCTTCCTCATCGAATAAGTCGGTCAGGGTTGCTTGCGTGCCCTCGATCTGCGATGTCAGCAACGCCTCTTTGCGAATCGCGCTGTAAAGCAACCAATCCACGGACGGCACCAGCCCGGATACCCCCGACAACCTTGCCAACGCCAATTCGGCGACATGGTTCAGCGTGACATAGCTCTCGATGGCCAAAACCGGATCGCAGGGCGGCAACGGATGCGGAACAAACGCCCGCACCGGCTCGCCCAATGTCGTGGAAGTGATGTAATCGCCGGTGCTGCGCATGGTATGAAAATATTCTTTAAGAGAGAATCGTCATATTAAAGCATTCTTTAATATCCGGCGCGAATATCAAAGAAAACTTGAATAAGCGCAGGGGCGACATCTCAAGCCTGCTCTATCATGGCGTCGGCTTCCGACAGTCGGAGTTGGCCGGAGATCAGGCGGGGTAGCAGGGTGTCACGGAGGGTAGCGAGGGTTTGGGCTTGCAATTCATTTTCACAAATTCGACGAATCAATGGATCAACTGTATTTCGATAAGCGCAAGTCAACTCTTCATTTGGCACGATTGCTTTTTCAATTGCAAAGTCTGGCCAGTGTCCCTTGTATTCAGAAAACTTCACTCGATCTTTCGTGGCGTAATATGTCCAGACAGTATCAACACCGGAACCTATAAAGGGCAAAACGTTTTGAATAGCCGAAAACGCAAAGGTAATTAACCTCATGTAGCAAGTGTGATTTGCGAAAACAATAACAGGCTCATCTAAAGTTGCTTTTACACCGGGTGTATCGTTATGGAAACCAATTATTCCCGATTTTCCTTGGTCAAGAATGGGAACCAAACCCTCCGAAGAAGCTGTTTTTTGATCATATTTTTTTCCGACCGATAGGCGTTTGATAAAACTTTCAAAATTCCCAACTCGCCACCCCCTCGGCACCAAGCCCAATTCCGATTCCTCAAAATCATCGGGAAACAGCGCGGCGGTGGCTTCGTCCATATTTTCAGGCTCCCGGCCTTGCTGCTTGGCGCGGACGGGGTCGAAATCGACAAACCATGATTTGAACAGCGCCTGAGCGATGGCTTCCAGCGTGGCGTTGGTTTCGCGCAGGAGAGTGATGCGGTTGTCGAGCGCACTAATGACTTGCAGTATCTTTTCTTGTTCATGTAGTGGCGGTATCGCCACTTGCATCTTGTCTACACGCGTAATGTAGATGTGTTTGATCGTTGAGCCATCAGAATCACCTTCCATCACTCTTTGGTAATGAGGAGATAAAAGTAGGTATTTCAGAAACTCCGGAATGATCTTTTTGTTAGGGCGTAGTAAAGCGACCGACTGATTGATGCATACTCCAGTTCGATCAACAACCGCAACTCTGCCAATGGAGCCGTCCTTGGTCAGTAGGACGTCGCCAATTAACGGTCTGCTTTTGTCAGTCAAAGAGTTTTGAAAGGCTTCAAGAGTTGTTTTACGAGCGGTGGCATAGTTTATTCGACCGTCTATCACGTCTTTTGCTGTCAGTTTCCAAGGCCCATCATCGGCGTCTGGCATTGGGTTGGTAAAACCGTATGTAATCAGTTCCAAGAAGTGACGCAGTGGCTCTACCAGCCAACACTCAGGGACGAACCCTACTTCCGCTGCTTTAAAACTCATACCCCAGCCCTCCCAACTTCTGCCTGATCAACTGATCGAGTTCCGCGCCTTTCGCCATCTGCTCGCCCAGCTTTTCGGTGAGCTTCTGCATCTTGTCGGCAAAGGCTTCGTCGTCGTCCTCAATTGCTTCGGCCCCGACATAGCGGCCAGGTGTGAGTACGTGACCATGCTCGGCGATTTCGGCCAGGGTGACGCTGCGGCAGTAGCCTGGGACGTCTTGGTAGCCTCCGGCCCCGGTTTCACCAGCCCCGTAGGTCGGGTTAGGCGATAGCCGTAACCCGACATTGTCCTTCACGCCAACATCATGACCATTGGTCTGTCGGGTTACGCCCGCTGGGCTAACCCGACCTACGGTTTTTGATTTTTGTTGTAGGTTATTCATGGCCTATGCCTGCGAAATCGATTGCGGTTTTGCCCCAATTGGTTGGGTAAATGCCGGCTTCGACGTATTTTCTAAAACTGGAATATTGCCAATCGATTGGCGACGCCACCAAACCGTGTTTGACCGGGTTGTAATGGATGTAATCGACATGACGCTCGAAGTCGATTTCATCGCGGATGACATGCTCCCAGAGCCGATGTTGCCAAATGGCCTGTTCGCCGCGTGATAGGCGAGATGCGTTAAGAATGCCGCGTAAATCCGGGTCACAATGCTTGGTAAAACCGGTTTTTATCAAGCGCCAGCGGGTCGAGAAATCGGCATCGCCGGCTGGCAATGTCCATACACAATGAAGATGATCAGGCAGTACAACCATCGCATTGATGTCGAACGGACGCGCTTGGCGCACTTTTCGCATCGCCGCGCGCAGTGTTTCTATTGCCTCGGCGCTGGCCAAAATCGGCCGGCGTTTTTCGGTAACGAGGGTAAAGAAAAAGCTGCCGCCAGGAATGTATGAGCGTCGGTATTGCATAATCGATGTCGGGTTATGCTGGGCTAACCCAACCTACGCCCACCGACGCCAGCAATAATGCCGGGCGAAACTTGCTGGCGGATAGATCGGAAAACGGAAAAGGCAGTAGGATTACTTGGCGGCTTGCAAATGCGCCCATGCGGCATCCTCCTCGTTGCGCTGCCAATCATCGGCTAACGCCATTTCACTGAGTGTGGCACCGCATACGGCGGTGTCTTCAATCGGCATATCACTGGTAAAGGTTACCAACACTCGGCGTGCGGCTTTAGCCAGCATGGGTGGGGTTTCTAAAAAATGCAGATGGCCATCGGGTTCCAGCACGGCTTCGTAGGTTTGCAGCATGATTAGGTCTCCGTTATGAGAAAGCTGAGTCATTGTGCAATGGGCGTTGGTATAAATCAAAACTCATACCCCAACCCTCCCAGCTTCTGCCGAATCAACTGATCGAGCTCAGCTCCTTTCGCCATCTGCTCGCCCAGCTTTTCGGTAAGTTTCTGCATCTTGTCGGCAAAGGCTTCGTCGTCGTCCTCGACGGCTTCGGCGCCCACATAGCGGCCGGGCGTGAGGACGTGGCCGTGTTCGGCGATTTCGGCCAGGGTGACGCTGCGGCAGTAGCCGGGAATGTCTTGGTAGGTTGGGTTAGGCGGTAGCCGTAACCCAACATTGTCGTCCGGTGCATTGGAAACGGTTTGTCGGGTTACGCTATCGCTAACCCGACCTACGTTTTCTTCCTCACGCCATGCCGCCACCGTAGCGGCGATGCGCTCGATGACTTCGTCGGTCAATTCCGCCTGCACCCGGCTGATCATGCTGCCCAGCTTGCGGGCGTCGATGAATAGCACTTCGCCCTGGCGGCTGGTCTTTTGCTTGGCTAAGAACCACAAACAGGCCGGAATCTGGGTGTTGAAGAACAATTGGCCGGGCAAGGCGATCATCACTTCCACTACGTCGGCGTCGACCATGGCGCGGCGGATGTCACCTTCGCTGTTCTGGCTGGAACTCATCGAGCCGTTGGCCAGCACGATGCCGGCGCGGCCGTTGGGTTTCAGGTGATAGAGCATGTGCTGCAACCAGGCGTAGTTGGCGTTGCCTGGCGGCGGCGTGCCGTACACCCAGCGCGGGTCACCTTCCAGGCTGCCGTGCCACCAGTCGCTGATGTTGAACGGCGGATTAGCCAATATGAAGTCAGCACGTAAATCCGGGTGCTGGTTGCGGGTAAAGCTGTCGGCCGGCTCCTTGCCCAGATTGAAGTCGATGCCGCGTATCGCCAGATTCATCGCCGCCAAACGCCAGGTGGTGGGGTTGGATTCCTGGCCGTAGATCGACACGTCGCCCAGTTTGCCGCCGTGGGCTTCGATGAACTTTTCCGATTGCACGAACATGCCGCCGGAACCGCAGCAAGGGTCGTAGACTTTACCGTGGTGCGGCGCCAGCACGGCAACCAGGGTTTTGACGATGCTGGCCGGGGTATAGAACTGGCCGCCTTTCTTGCCTTCGGCGCTGGCGAATTGGCCGAGGAAATATTCGTAGACCTGCCCCAACACGTCGCGGGCCTGGCTGGCGTCTTCGCCGAAGCCAATGGTGGACACCAAGTCCACCAGTTCGCCGAGCTTGCCGTTCGGCAGTTGGGCGCGAGCATAGCGTTTATCCAGTATGCCTTTCAGCTTGGGGTTTTCGCTTTCGATCAAGGCCAGCGCGTCGTCAATGCGTTTGCCGATGTCCGGCTGTTTGGCGGCGGCGCGCAAGGCTTCCCAGCGCGCGGCTTCCGGCACCCAGAAGATGTTGACTTCCTTGTAATAGTCGCGGTCTTCCAGTTCGGCGTCGATGTCTTCTTGCAGCGCTTCGCCGTAGTAATAGTCGTCGTCGGGATCGCGCAGGCGCTTTTCCAGGTCGCCGCGACGGGCGCTAAAGCTGTCGGAGATGTATTTGACGAAGATCAGGCCGAGCACCAGATGTTTGTATTCGGCGGCGTCCATATTGGCGCGCAGCTTGTCGGCGGCGGCCCAGAGTGTCCGTTTAATGTCGTCGAGCATGGTAAGGTGATGAGTCGTTCAAAGCCGCGAATTATCGGCGTTGTTGCAACCGAAGCCAATCAAATCCTAGCCGATTTAACATAGCGCGGATGCTGCGGAGCCAAGTGAATAGCTTGTCCGAACTTTCATTTTTGCGGTTTGGTGTATTGAAAACCCGCCTGCCTGACCAGCCAGATTTTCCAATTTAAGTTTGGCCTGACAGACGGTACCTGCGGTTGTGCGGTCGATGCTTCGATGGCCGCCAGGGTTGCGAAGCCGGCGAAGTTGGCAGCCTTACCGAAACGCCAGGCGGCAACCCATTCCCGGTTTTGGCCGTGCTTCGCTCGCAGCGCATGGCTCGGGCAGGCTATTCGGTTTTATTGGCGGTCTTGTACCACCACAGGCCGGCCAGCGCAGCCGCCCCGGCTACGGCGGCGAATAGCAATGTCGGGTTTTGGTACAGCGCGTCGATCAATGCGCCGATGATTTTCGGCGTACCGCGGTAACACGAAATATCCATGATTGGCTCCTGAATGGTTGGGAAAAGTCCAGCTTATGGCTAAAAATCGGCGTTGTCCAGCCAGGGCGCCAAACCGCCTGCCGCGGCCGAATTTTCGGCCGGACTGTTGCCGCATCCGGGGACTAATCGCCTACTCAGTTGACGGCAAGATGTGAAACGGCGTTTCGCAATATGAAAACCCATTTCAATCCAATCTCCGGCTGCCGCTTGCTAAGCCTCTGATTGTTATCGACCTAAAACTTGCCGCGCGATTGGCCCGAGGATTGCTGCAGCTCGGCGCGGTCCCAACGCAGCCGGCGGCGATGTGCGGCAGGCTGCCAATTCACCAACTAAACCTGAGGTTGACTGATGAAAGTCTTTTTATACGCAGAATATCAAGTAGCAATTCCGTTCGATCAAATCGATTGGCAGCCCATCAATGTCCAGATGAAACAATTTCCGGGCTTGAAGTCGAAGACCTGGCTCATCGGCGTCAACAACCATACCGTCGGCGGTTTTTACGAATTCGATTCGATCGCCAACGCGCAGAACTATATCGACGGCCTGCTGCTGCCGTTCGCGAAAAAGGTCAACGGCAATCTGTCGGTGAAATTGTTCGACGGCGAAACCACCCGCGCCGCCAATATCGGCATGAATTCGCCTTACTATCCGGCGGAATAGCGCCGGACACGCCAGTGCGGCGCCGGTTTTATTAGCAAAAATTAACTTTGTTCCCGCCAGCCGAATTGGGTAGATTGCACCGACCACCGCCCCTACCCTCAAACGGCAACTCATCGGGAGAAAGACATGACCTTGCATTTGAACCAAGTCGACACCGCCAAGCTGGAGCAGCTCCAGGGCAAACTCATCAACGACGTCGCCGGCTCGTTAGGCCTGTTGCTGGCCTACATCGGCGACAAGCTGGATTTGTACAGCGCGCTGTTGGAAATCAGTCCGGCCACCAGCCGGGAGTTGGCCGACAACACCGGTATGGACGAACGCTATCTGCGGGAATGGCTATCGGCCAACGCCGCGGCGGGCTACGTCCAGTACGACCCGGCGGCGGGCAAATTTTCGATGACGCCGGAGCAGGCCGTGATCTTCGCCGCCGAAGGCCATCCCGCTTGCATGCAAGGCTTTTTCCAGGCGGTAATGGCGGTGTATATCGACGAACCCAAGTTCAGCGAGGTGTTCCGCTCCGGTGCCGGCCTGCCCTGGCGCGAGCACAGCCCGTGCTTGTTCTGCGGCACCGAGCGTTTCTTCCGGCCGATGTACGCGATGAATTTGATCGACCATTGGCTGCCGGCGCTGGACGGCGTCTGCGCCAAACTGGAAGCCGGCGCCCGCGTCGCCGACGTCGGTTGCGGCCACGGCTCGTCGACGATATTGATGGCCAAAGCCTTTCCCAACTCGACGTTCCACGGCTTCGACTTTCACGCGCCGTCGATCGAACATGCCCGGGAACGGGCGCGCGCCGCCGGCGTCGCCAGCAACACCATTTTCGAAGTGGTCACCGCCAAGGAGTATCCGGGCAAAAACTACGACCTTGTGACCATCTTCGACGCGCTGCACGACATGGGCGACCCGGTCGGCGCCGCAGCCCACGTCGTCAGAACGCTGGCCGCCGACGGCTGCTTCATGCTGGTCGAACCGTTCGCCGGCGACGCGCTGGAAGACAATCTGCATCCGCTGGGGCAAATCTATTATTCGTTCTCGACCATGGTCTGCGTGCCGGCTTCCAAATCGCAGGAAGTCGGCTTGAGTCTGGGAGCGCAGGCGGGACAAAAACGCCTCAGCGAGGTGTTGAACGCCGCCGGCTTCAACCAAATCCGCCGCGCCGCAGCGACGCCGACCAATCTGGTGCTGGAAGCGAGGCTTTGATTTGCGGATAAGTCGCGCCGGCACAATTGAACCGGTCAACCGCTTTGCCGATAGAGGTCTCGATACAGCCGGCGCATGCGTTGCAGATCGCCGGCGCTCAAGCCATCTGCGCCGTAGCGGGCCGCTTCGAACAATCGGGTCAGTTCCGCGGCGCCGGTTTGCAGGTCGCGGCGATGTCTGCGTTGAATTTGCGTCAGGTATTCCCGGGTATTGTTGAACCGGGATCTCGGTAAATCGCCGAGCGCAAACAAGCGTTCCATTGCCCGGTAGTATTGGCGCGCGCCGCGCTCACCCTCGGCATGGCGTCCGCAGCGGCACAGATACCAATAATCCCAACGGCTTAAAAACCAGATCGCCCAAGGCGTCTCGCGCAGCAGATTGCGGAAAGCGAGTATTACGGCCAGCAGAATCAACCCCAGCAACGCGAACATCAAATCCAGCCAATGTTCGCGCAGCCATTGCCGCAGCCAGCGCCACCAATCGAAGACAACCAATACCGCCGGCTGTAGCGTTTCGCTGAATCCGGCCAGTTCCTCAATCGCCGATTTTTGCCAGCGCGGCATATGCGGCCGCTGCGCCGCGGCGCGCATTTCCTGCGGACCGGGCCAGTGCATGCCCGGCCATTGCAAACCTTGGCTGCCAGCGGAACCGTTTTCGGCGGCCGCACCCTGGCCTTTGGCTGCGGCGGAACCGGTCTGCCCGCCCGACTGCGCCTGCTCCAGCTCACCGCCCGGCGCCTGCGGAACCTCCTGGCCGAAGCGCGATTCCAGATAAGGCCAACTGACTTGCGGCGTCAGCAGGTACAAGCCGCCGCCGAGCAGCAAGATGCTCAGCGTGGCGGCCGCGCTGGCGGCGCCCTGCCCCCGGCTAATCGACGTCCGCGCCAGGCCGGTCAGACGCAGGTCGTCGCTACGCTGGCCAATCTGGCTGGCAACCAAGGTAAACACGGCGGCAATCAGATATGGCAGGATATAAAACAGCATGGTCCAGTCCGCCCGGTAGTGGGAAGCGGCAAACAGCACCAAGGCCAACGAGGTCAACAACCCCAGGTGCAACTGGCGGCGGCCGGCAGTCGCGCAATTGTAAGCAGCTTGCAACATCGCCAGCAGGTACAGGCCGGCGCGCGGCATGCCCCACAACGGCAAAAACGCGAACACGAACAACACCAAACCGAAAAACAACACGAATTTTTGGGCAATGCCGCCCCAGCCGCCGGCTTTTCGACCTTGGCGCCAACCGACGGCCAGGGTGCCGCCGAACACCACCGACCAAAACAGCATTTCCCTGCCGAAGCTGCCGTAGCCGATATCCAAATACGCGTTGCAGGCCAGCGCCAACAGTTGCGCGGCGAACAACCCGGCATACAGCGATCCGGCAAGCTTGGTTTCGTTCACGAATTGAATACCTCGGTCAAATCGTCGCCTTTGCGCACGGTCAGGCTCGGTACGCCCATCTCCAGCAGACCCAGGGTCAAATCCCTTCGCCGCGGTGCGGCGGCCATGCCGGCGCCGCTCGGAAAAAAACTGTCGCGGTCGAAGGTTACCGCCAGCAAATTGGCGCCTCTGGCGCGCAGCAAGGCCAGCGCTTGCAGCGTCGCCGTGTCCCGGTGCGGCGGTTCGCTGAGCAGCAACACCACGGTTTCGCCGCGCTGGCAATGCAAGGCAATGTCGGTCAACAGTTCGGCGTACGGGGTGCGGCCGTCGCTGTCCGCCACGGCCAAGGCGTCCAACATATGCTGAAAGTGCAAGTCGCCTTTGCCGGAAGCAAAGCGCACGGTTTGAGCCCCGTAAGCCAGCAAGCGGCTATGGATGTTTTGCCGGCAGGCATATCCGGCGACGGAAGCGGCAATCCGTATCGCATACTCCAGGGTGCTGTGGCGGCCGCGGCCGACATTGGCGTCCTTGGCCAAATCCAGTGCAATGTAAAGGCAAGCCGAAGCCAACGGTTCGAATTCTTTTACCATCAATTCGTTCATCCGCGCGGTGGTCGGCCAGTGCACGTGGCGCGGGTTGTCGCCGCTGCGGTATTCGCGCAGGCCGGCGAACTCGGCCGCTCCGGCGCCCTCCGGCAAACAGTAGGCGCCGCGGTGAATCTGGCTGGGCGCACCGAGCAAGGCCAAGGCCTGGATCGGAAACAATTTCGGGTAGATCGTAAATCCTTGCGTCGTCTGTTCTCCGGCGATACGCACTTCCGCCAAACCTAACGGAAACGACGAAGCCAGACCGACCGGCCCCAGCTGGTAAAAGCCGCGTTTTTCGCATTGCAACGTCAACTCGAAGCGGCGGCTAGCGCCGCCGGGGATATACGAAATCCCGCCCAACAAGCGAGCGCCGGCGGCAGGCAGCGATTCGGCGGCGCCGACAAAAGGCAGATGATCGGCCAATTCCAGCATAAAGCGCGGCAGCCGGCCGCGGTTATGCACTTCGAATTCGAATCTAACCATATCGCCTTCCAAAGCCCGTTGCGGCGCGATCCGGCGGATTGCCACGCGCTTCAACAACAGGTAAGGCCAGAGCAAACCGCTGAGTAAACCGCCGCCGATCAAGGCCGCCAATAGCCAAGGCAGACTTTGCTCGCGGGCGATGGCGCCGGCATAAGCCGCCAACGCAAAACCGGCCAGTATCCAAAACCGGCGTTGAACCGACATCGGGCTACACCACCGGCGGCGGCAATTGGCCGAGAATCTCGGCCAGAATTTCGCCGGCGCTGCGGCCCAGCACCGCCGCCTGCGGCCGCACCAACAACCGGTGCTCAAGTACCGCCGGCGCGATTAGTTTCACCAAATCCGGAGTGACGAAGGCTTGGCCGCGTAAATAGGCCAAACCTTGCGCGGCGCGCGCCAGCGCCAAGGTTGCGCGTGGGCTGGCGCCCAAACGCAAATCGGTGTGTTTGCGACTGGCAGCGCCGATACCGACGATGTAGGCGGCGACGTCCGGGCTGATATAGACATTTTTCACCTCGGCGCGCGCCGCCAGGATTTGGGCTTCGGTCGCAACCGGTTGCAGGGTCTCGATCGGATGGTTCTGAGCCTGTGCCGCCAGGATTTTGATTTCCTGGTCGATGTTGGGGTAGCCCATATGCAGCCGTATGAAAAAACGGTCCAACTGCGCCTCCGGCAGCGCATGGGTGCCGGCCATGTCGATCGGGTTTTGCGTAGCCATAACCGTGAATAATTTCGGCAATTCGTAGCTTTGGCCGTCGACGCTGACGTGGAACTCTTCCATGCATTCCAACAATGCCGACTGGGCCCGCGGCGTCGCCCGATTGATTTCGTCGGCCAATAGCAATTGGGTGAATACCGGGCCGGGACGAAATTCGAAATCCGCGCTTTTCTGGTTGTATACAGCCACGCCGGTGATGTCCGACGGCAATAAATCGGGCGTGCATTGCAGGCGCTTCATGTCGACTTGGATCGACCGCGCCAATGCCCGCGCCAACATGGTTTTGCCGGTTCCGGGCACGTCTTCCAGCAGAATGTGGCCTTTGCAAAGGATGGCGACGCAAGCCAGTTCGATGACCGGCCGTTTGCCGACGATGACGCGTTCGACGTTTTCGATCAGGGTGTGAATGTTTTCCATAGCGAGCGATTGAGTTGAATCAGGAATTCGGACCGGCTTGGCCCAAGATCGGCTTATCGGCAAAAATGGCCAGCAAGGCGAATAGCCCCACGGCCAAAGCAGAGCTACTCGCCGCGGCCGCCGACAAGCCCAAATACGCCAACGCCGACAGAAAAATGAAGTAGATCGACGGCACGATTCCGGATAAACCGCCGTGAATCCCGTAACCGGCAAGTAAAACCCAGACCAGCAGATTCAGGCCTACGACCCAGCGCACCGGATAGTAAACCGCCGGATGCAGCCGGTCCTTATTTCTGGCCAAGGCCAGAAACACGATCAGATAAGCCAATAACAATCCGTAGCCATAACCGAAAAACTCCGGATTTGCCGCAGCGGTCGAATCGTTATTCAACACGTAGAGCACGCTGCCGTTCAACACATTGGCCGGAATCAGATATTGCTGCAGATTGCGTTCGTTGCCGCCAATGTCCGCGGCGATATCCGGAAAACAGAACACCGCGTCCTGCGGCACGATTAACGAGCCTTGCGCCATCCGCAGTTGCGGATAGTCGGCCACCGGCTGGGCGTTCACCGCCAGGGTTTGCCCGGCAAAACCGATTTGGTCGCCCGGCATGCCCTGTACCCGAGTGATTTGCAGTTGCCCGGCAGCGTCGGTATAGCGGACCAAACGCCCCCGGCTCAATTCAATCCGATTCGACATCACCATGAATGCATTTTGACTCAGTTCGCGATAAGCCGGATTGGCGGACGCCATGCGGCTGACAGGATGGTTCAACGGCGCGTGGATTAACGGAAATCCGAAAACGATGCCGGCCAACAGGCATAACAGATTCGGCCAAATTCTTAGGCTGGTAAGCATGAAACTCCTGGTTGGGGTCAATTGCAAAGGGGCCAGCCAAGCGCCGCGACTGGCTGGTCGGCTCTAGCGTTGTTGCTGGGTAGCGTAAACTTAGTCCAAGTTTTGGATTGCGTTGCCCTGACTTGCGACATGGCCGCCGGTCGGCAATCGCGGCAGTTTGGCTATGGTTAGGGCTATAACTTGATAAACTAAGCCCGCCCCCGGTTTCCGCCGCCGGCCGGTTTTGGCCGACAGCGGACCGATTCGAATATCAAGGAGAATTTATGCGTTATTGGCTGATGAAATCGGAACCGGAAACCTTCGGTATCGACGATTTATATGCGCGGCCGCAGCAAACCGAACATTGGGACGGCGTGCGCAATTACCAGGCGCGCAACATGATGCGCGACGAGATGAAAATCGGCGACCAAATATTGTTTTACCACTCCAATTGCGACGAGCCCGGCATCGTCGGCATTGCCGAGGTGGTCAGGGAAAGTTATCCGGATTTCACGGCGTTCGATCCGGACGACAAGCATTTCGATCCGAAAAGCAATCCGGATAAGCCGACCTGGTTTATGGTCGACGTCAAATTCGTGCGGAAACTGTCGCGCACGATCAGCTTGCGCGAGCTGAAAACCAAATCCGAGCTGAGCGAGCTGGCTTTGTTGCGCCGCGGCAATCGGCTGTCGATCATGCCGGTCAGCGTCGAGCAGTGGGCGTTTATCCTGGCGCTGGAATAGCCGTCGTGCCGGCGGCAAGGTGACGCACGTGGAAATCAAACTGCCGCTGGATGCGAATCTGCAAGCCGCCCTGAACAAAGTCAGTGCCGCCTTTCCGGAGCTGAAACTGAATCAGGTTCTGGAAGCCAAGATCGTCGTCAATCAAACGCAATTGAATCTGCTGACGGTGAATATGGCCGGCAAGACCTTGACGCTGCAAACGCCCCTGCCCTTGCCGCTCGCTGCCGGCCAAAGCTTGCAACTGCAAGTGGTCAAATTATTGCCGACACCGGAATTCAAATTGATCGCTCCGCCGCTACCGGCCAACGCCAAGCCAACGGCCAGCGGCGAAACGCCGCTGCTGAAACTGGCAACCGCCGCCGCGCCGGCACCAGTGGCGGCAGCCGGCAATCCGTTACCAAACCTGCAACTCGGCCAGGCCGTGCCGGCCCAGGTGGTCAGCGTCGGCAAACAAGGCATGACGCTGCAACTCGCTATGCCATTGCCGGCATCCGTCCAACCAGCAACCGATAACGCCGCTGGCCGTTCGCCAGCTCCGCCGATCACACTGGATAGCCGGCAATTGATCGAAGCCGATCCGGCCAAACCGGCGTTGGTGCCAGGTAGCCGCATCGAATTGCAACTTGTGAAGGCCGGAGCGCCGCCGTTGTTCAGCGTCAGCCTGGCGCCGGCGGATTCGGCAGCCGAGCTGGTCGCCGCCGCTTTCAAACAAGCCCTGCCGCAGCAAAGTTCGCCGCTGCTGTTGCTGAATCGGCTGGACCATGCCTTTGGCGAATTGATCGCCGATAAAACCGTCGGCGAAACCTTGAAACATTTGGCGTTGGAGATTTTGCGCGCGATTCCGGATAAATCGGCACTGTTCCAGCCAGGCGATCTAAAAACTGCCGTGACCCGCTCAGGGCTGTTCCTGGAAGCGCAATTGGCGCAAGCCGGCCGGCAGCAGACGCCGCCTACGTTGGCGGACGACTTCAAGCTCAGACTGGGCAAGTTTATTGCGCAACTGGCGCTGGAATTGAAACCGGCCGCGGCAGAACGCACCGCCGCAGCCAGCGAACCGCTGCTGAGAGAACTGTTGCAGCAAGCCGAGGGTAGTTTGGCGAAATTGACCTTGGACCAGTTGCATTCGTTGCCGAAAGACGATGCGCCGCGCCAGGTTTGGGTGTTGGAGCTGCCTTTCCTGCAAAACGGTAAGCCGGACCTGCTGGAACTGGTCGTGGAGCACGATCGAGACGGCAGCGGCAACCCGAATGGACAGAACAACTGGGTAGTGAGCATTACCATTACCCCGCCGGAACTTGCTACAATACATTGCAAGCTCTCCTGTTACGACGGTAGCGTCAACACTCGTTTCTGGAGCGAATCGGCCGATACGGTCGAAAAAATTAACGCGCGTCTCGACCACCTGAGACGGCAATTCGAAGAAAAAGGATTGAAGCCCGGTTTTATGGATGCCCAACAAGGCAAACCTGCCCAAGAACACTCGCCGATAGCGTCGCCGCAAAGCTTGTTAAGCGAAAAAGTTTAGCTGCCTAACCTTGAATAGCCCGCTCACATCCAACCTTTACACCCATTTCCGCTTCGGCCCTACGGCCGCGGCGCGTGCCGTTTATCCATTGGAGATACAGATTCATGTCTAACCAGCAAGTCACCCTTACCCAGTTCATCATCGAACAGCAGCGCGGTCTGCCGGACGCTTCGGGGACCTTTACCCTGTTGCTGAACAACATCGTCACCGCCTGCAAACAAATCTCGCATCGGGTGAACTGCGGAGCCTTGATCGGCGTGTTAGGCAGCGCCGAATCGGAAAACGTCCAGGGCGAGGTCCAGAAAAAACTGGACATCATCACCAACGACATCATGGTCAAAGCCCTTGATTGGAGCGGTTCTTTGGGCGGTATGGCCTCCGAAGAGATCAACGATCCGATCAAGATTCCGAAGCAATATCCGAAAGGCAAATACCTGGTGTTGTTCGATCCGCTGGACGGTTCGTCCAATATCGACATCAACATGACCGTCGGCACCATCTTCTCGATTTTGCGTTGCCGCGAGGGTATCGAACCGGAAACCGAGGACTTTCTGCGCCGCGGCACCGAACAGGTCTGCGCCGGTTTCGTGTTGTACGGGCCGTCGACGATGCTGGTGCTGACCACCGGCAACGGCGTCAACGGCTTTACTTTGGACCAGGACGTCGGCGAGTTCATCCTGACCCATTGCAACATGAAAATTCCGGAAGAAAGCAGCGAGTTTGCCATCAACATGTCCAACCAGCGCTTTTGGGAGCCGCCGGTAAAACGCTATATCGACGAATGCGTGGCCGGCGAAGACGGCCCGCGCGGTAAAAATTTCAACATGCGCTGGGTAGCCTCGTTGGTAGCCGAGGTGTACCGGATATTGAATCGGGGCGGGGTGTTTCTGTATCCGCACGACTTGCGCGACCCGAGCAAACCGGGCAAGCTGCGCCTGATGTACGAAGCAAATCCGATGGCATTTATCATCGAGCAAGCCGGCGGCTTATGCACGACCGGTCGGGAACGGATTTTGGATTTAAAACCGAATAGCATCCATCAGCGGGTGCCGCTGATTTTGGGCTCGAAGAACGAAGTCGAACGCATCATTGCCTACCATCAACAGGATTGATTTTTTTTAGAACAAAAACGGACTCGGGATGAGTCGATAGCCGGCCTTGGCCGGCCCGTCTATCTTATTTATCGGAAATTTAATTTAACGTGACGATTAAAAACCAAGTCAATTGCGCCAACTGCGGCCTGGACAATATTTGTTTGCCGCGCGGTCTGTCGCAGAGCGAGATCAACAATATCAGCCAGGTGGTCAGAGCCCGCAAGACCTTGCAACGCGGCGATTTCATTTACCGGGAAGGCGACAATTTTCGCGGCATTCTGGCGATCAAATCCGGCAGCGCCAAACTGGTGGCCAACGACAGCCACGGCAACGAACATATTCTAAACATTCTGCTGCCTGGAGAACTGCTGGGATTCGACGGCCTGTCCGAGGATAAACACAGCTGTGCGGCGATAGCCCTGGAAACCATGAGTTTTTGTATATTGCCGGCCGACAACATGGACGACTTGTTCAAAAACGTGCCGAGTCTGACCAGGGAATTGTTTCGCCATACCGGCGAAAAAATGCTGGAGGACAAAAACCAGTTGGTGCTAAGCAAGCGTCCGGCCGACGAGCGCCTGGCCTACTTCTTAATCAGCCTGTCCGAACGTTTGAAACGGCGCGGATTTTCCTCGTCCGAATTCAAGTTGTCGTTGACCCGCCAGGAAATCGGCAACCATCTCGGTTTGGCATTGGAAACCGTCAGCCGCCTGCTGAAAAAGTTTCAGGACGACGAACTGATCGTGGTGCAGAACCGTTTTATCGCGATCAAAAACCCGATCGGCCTGCGCAACATGCTGTTGCCTTTGGAATAAATCAGTTTTTGATGCCGATGCCTTTGTGCAATAAATACAGGCTCAGACTAGCCAACAGCAGAATAAAACCGGCCGTCATGGCAAATGCAATCTGAATTTGCACGTCGCTGACGCCGATCATGCCGTAACGGAAGGCGTTGATCATATACAAAATCGGATTGCCCTGGGCGACCTTCTGCCAGATGCCGGGCAGCATTTCCACCGAGTAAAACACACCGCCCAAATAGCTGAGCGGCGTCAGGATGAAGTTCGGAATAATCGAAATATCGTCGAAACTGTCGGCGAACACGGCGTTGATAAAGCCGGCCAAGGCGAACAAGGTCGCCGTCAACACGAATACCGCTGCAACGATATCCCAATGCAAAATGCGGGTGTCGGTAAAAATCATCGAAATGGCGGCCACGACCAAACCGACCAACACGCCGCGGGCAATGCCGCCGCAGACGTAGCCGGACAAAATCACGTAGTTTGGCACCGGCGCCACCAACAGTTCTTCGATGTGGCGCTGAAACTTGGTGGAATAGAACGAGGACACCACGTTCGAATAGGAATGACTGATCACCGACATCAGGATGATGCCCGGCACGATGTAATCCATATAGCGGATGCCATGCACCAAACCGATCCGGTCGCCGATCAGTTTACCGAAGATCAGAAAATACAATGCCGTGGTGATGGCCGGCGGTAGCAAGGTTTGCGGCCAGATCCGGGTGAAGCGGCGGATTTCCTTGATTAAGATGGTCGAAAAGGCCACGGAATAGTTCATTGCACCAAGTCCAGGAAAAGTTGTTCGAGACGGTTGGATTTGTTACGCAGACTCAACACTTCGATCTGCCGGGCGGACAGCTCCTGAAACAATCGGTTTAAACCGAGGCTTTTCGGCACGGCGACCTCCAGGCAGCGTTCTGACACCAATTCGATCTGATAACCGGCAATCGCCGGTGCACCGGTCAGACTTCGCCCGACATCCAGTACGAAATGGTCGGTATGCATCCGCCCCAGTAATTGATGCATCGCCGATTTCTCGACGATTTCGCCGTTGTTGATGATGGCGATATTGCGGCACAGGCTTTCCGCCTCTTCCAGATAGTGGGTCGTCAGGATGATGGTCGTACCCTGTTTGTTTACCTCCTGCATCATCTCCCACATCGACCGCCGGATCTCGATATCGACCCCGGCGGTCGGTTCGTCCAAAATCAACAGCCGCGGCGAATGCACCATCGCCCGCGCGATCATCAAGCGCCGTTTCATACCGCCCGACAACCGCCGAGACACCGTATCGCGCTTGTCCCACAATTCGACCTGGCGCAAACATTGCTCCGTGCGCTGCTTCGCCAGCTTGCGCGGAATACCGTAATAACCGGCTTGGTTCAAAACCACGCTAAAACAGGTTTCGAATTGGTTGAAATTGATTTCCTGCGGTACCGCACCGATGCAGGTTTTAGCCGCGACCCGGTCAGTATCCAGATCGTGGTCGAAGACTCTGACCTTACCGCTGGTTTTATTGACCAGAGAACTGATGATGCCGATCAACGTGGATTTGCCGGCGCCGTTGGGGCCGAGTAACGCGAAAAAATCACCGCACTCGACTTCCAAGTCCACACCCTTCAAGGCCTCGAAGCCGTTGCCATACGTTTTTTTTAAGTTTTGAATGGATAAAGCCGTCATGCACTGGTTTATAATGGCCGTCGTCAATGGCTGGCAACTGTTGGGAACAGTCGCGCCAGTTAAGCTGCGGAATTCTATCAGACTCCGCCTTTCCCCGTAGTCCGAACAGGAACAGACTCGTGCCCCAGCAAATACCGACCAGCGTCGCCGCGGTCGATCTTGGCTCCAATAGTTTCCACATGATCATTTGCAGTTTGCACGACGGAAAGCTGCAAACCCTGGACCGATTGAAAGAAATGGTGCGCCTGGCGGCGGGATTGGACTCGCAAAAGTATCTGGATCAGGCCACGCAAGAACGGGCGCTGGCCTGCCTGGAACGCTTCGGTCAACGCATTCGCAATTTTCCGCCGAACAGCGTCGCAATCGTCGGCACCAATACCTTACGTATCGCCAAGAACGCGCAACAGTTCATCAAAAAGGCGGAAAAGGCGTTGGGTCATCCGATTCATATTATTTCCGGCATCGAAGAAGCCCGTTTGATCTACCAGGGCGTGGCCCACAGCCTGGCCAGCAATGCCAACAACCGCTTCGTGATGGATATCGGCGGCAGCAGTACCGAATACATCATCGGCCGCAACGATGTCGCCCATACCAAGGAAAGCCTGAACATGGGTTGCGTCACGGTCAGCCAACTTTTTTTTAAAAACGGCGAGATCAACAAGAAAGCGTTCCGCAAAGCCACGTTGTTTGCCGAACAGCATTTGGAACCCTTCCAAAATACCTTCAACTCCCAAAATTGGGATGAAGCGATCGGCGCCTCCGGCAGTTTGAAAGCAATCAGTAACGTGCTGCAAACCTCGGGTTGGAGCAACAACGGCATCACGATGGCCGGCATGGAGCAACTGGTCGCCCAGCTATTGAAGCTGGATAAGGTCGAGCAGATCAATTTTCCGGCATTGAGCATCGAGCGCCGCCCGGTCTTTATCGGCGCGGTCGCAATCGTCTATGCGACGTTCAAGACCTTGAATATCGAACAGATGACCGTGTCCGACGGCGCGTTGCGCGAGGGTCTGGTTCAGGACCTGCTGGGCCGCATCTATAACGACGACATTCGTTCGCAAACCAGCAAAACCATTGCCGAGCGCTACCACACCGACCAGAGCCATAGCGAGCAATTGAAGGATACTTTGCGCTACATCGCAAGACAATTGGACGTCCACCCCTGTTTCCACGACAACCCGACCAGCCTGCAATTTTTGGAATGGGCGGCGGAACTGCACGAGATCGGTTTCGAAATTGCCCACAGCCAATACCACAAACACAGTGCTTACATTCTGGAAAACGGCGATCTAGCCGGATTTTCCAAACAAGACCAGTTACTGCTGTCGATATTGGTGCGCAGCCATCGGAAAAAGTTGCGCTTGGAGCGTTTTGCCGATTTGCCGGCGCCGTGGCGGCAAAACGCGCCTATCATGGCCATCGTGTTTCGACTGGCCACACTGTTACACCGCAACCGCCATAGCCAACGCGCCGATTTCAAAATCGATATCGACGGCAACAACATCAAACTCGCGTTTCCGGAAGGCTGGCTGGAACAAGCACCGCTGACCTACGCCGACTTGAAAAAAGAGATGCACTATCTGGAAGACGCGAATTTCGAGTTGATCATCGATCAATGCTGAAGGCTTTGTTATTCGCGCTGTTCTCTACCGCAGCGCTATTGGCAGTACTATTACTATTCGCGATCGACGACTCGCCGTTGCCCAGTCTGAATCAGGGCTTGACGCGCGAGGACATTCAACGGGCTAAACAGTTGCTGCACGTACGTCCGGAAGAACGGAGCCAATTGAAAACCGTCTATCTCGACCAGAAGGATTTGAATATCGCCGTCAGCTATTTGCTGGACCATTTCGTCGAAAACACCACCCAAGTCCATTTCGGCCAAGACCGAATCGACTGCCAAATTGCCGTGTTCGTACCGGAAAGCCTGCTCGGGCACTACCTGGATTTCAGTTTCAGCGTGCGGCAAGTAAACGACACCATCCGCTTGAAATCATTCAAGGTCGGCGAGATCTCGATTCCGGATCCGGCGGCAAACCTGGTAATTCCGGCCTTGGTCCGCTATACGCCGCTGAATGACTACTGGCAGGTTCTGGCCCAGTATGTCAAGGACGTGCGCATCGGTCCGCAAACCTTGGAAATCAGTTATTTGGGTTCGATTGTCGATGCCGCCAAACAGTTGGTAATTCGAAAACACGCCGAATATCCCAACCTGCATCTGTACCAGCAGCAAATCAACGAAATCGTCGGCCGGCACGATCCGAATTGGCGTCTGTCCTTAATCGATTTATTACAGCCTTTATTCGCGGTCGCCTACCAAAATACCCCCGAAGCTGACGCCATCCAGGAAAACCGGGCCATCATCATCGCCGTGGCCAGTTATATCTACAAGCGCGACTTGCGCCGCTACTTGCCGTTGGGCTTGGTATACAGCAAGGAATACCCGGTTTTTGCCTACAAACGCGTCGATATTCCGCAACATTTCATCGCTTCGGCTTTATTAGCCGCGGTCGACTCGTCGTTATTGGTCGAGAAAATGGGCGTCGATAAGGAGTTGGGCGACGCGCGGCAAGGCAGCGGTTTCAGTTTTATCGACTTATCCGCCGATATGGCCGGGAGTCGCTTCGGCCGAATGGCTATTGCCTCCCAGACCCAAGCTCGGCTGTTACAAAAATTAATGGCCGAAACCAAAGACTATTCGGCGATTGTCCCCGATGTGCAAGACCTGCCGGAACATATGGACGAAGCGGATTTTAAACAGCGTTTCGAAAATGTCGGCAGCAAGCGTTACAAAGAAATTATCGCGGAAATCGACAAAAGGCTGGACACCTTGCCGCTTTACCAACCGCAGTGAAGTGTAAGAACCGGATCCCACCGCAGCAGTGAGGCCGGTTAAATACAGGATGACTTGAGGCAACCTCTAAAAATTGCACTTCGACAAATTCAGTGCGAACGGCAGCCCTTACTAAATCTGAGCATTATCCGTTCGTGCCAAGCCTTTCGGCTGTGATCAGGAGAGCCTTGTCGAAGCGTGAACGGATAATTTTTAGAGGTTCCCTTGATTTAACTGAAGATGGACTCGAAAGAATAGCCGCTGCTTTCCAGGATTTCCTTTAGCCGTTTCAAACCGTCCATCTGGATTTGCCGGACCCGTTCGCGGGTTACTCCCAATTCCAGCGCGACTTGCTCCAGCGTGGCGTTTTCGAAACCGCACAAGCCGTAGCGCCGGCAAATCACCTCACGTTGCTTCTCCGCCAATTGGTACACCCAATAGGTGACGTTGTTTTGGATGAAATCGTCTTGCAGTATTTCCGCAGGGTTGCGGCTTTCTTCCTCGGATATGGTTTCCAGCAGCGGCTTATCGAAATCTTTACCGAAAGAAACGTCGACCGAAGTAACCCGTTCGTTCAATTTCAGCATTTTACTGACGGTTTTCGCCGGTTTGTCCAGATGCTTGGCAATCTCGTCGACTGTCGGTTCGTGGTCAAGCTGTTGCGCCAGATTCCGTTGCGCTTTCAGATAAATATTCATCTCCTTGACGATGTGGATCGGCAAGCGGATCGTCCGGGTTTGATTCATGATCGCCCGTTCGATGGTTTGTCTGATCCACCAAGTGGCATAGGTGGAAAAGCGGAAGCCGCGGTCGGGATCGAATTTTTCCACCGCCCTGATCAAGCCCAGGTTGCCCTCCTCGATCAAATCAAGCAAGGGCAAGCCTCGGTTCAAATAGCGGCGGGAAATCTTTACCACCAGGCGCAAATTGCTTTCAATCATGATTTTGCGCGCTTGCGGGTCACCCTGCTGGGTACGCTTGCCGTATATTTTTTCTTCGTCGGCAGTCAATAACTGGGATTTGCTGAGTTCGTTAAGGTAGGCGCGAGTCGCATCGAACCCACTGTCGCTCTGCGTATCGCTGCTTTCTATGTCTGCAAGTTTGAACGTTTCGTTAGGATCGACTTCAACAACTTCGTCCTCCACATCCTCAAAAGAAATAAAATCCGGAATGTCCATATCTTTTATTACATCTAAAGTTTCTTCCATCATGATTAATCTCCCAGGTATTTTGGCTTGCCGATTCAATTATTTTTTATTATCCAGCCGGATAACCGTTTTTCCTTTTTAACCTCAGTGATGCCTTAGGCTCGAAGCGCACTGTTTTCGTTGGGTAACTGACCTGAAAACCCGAAGCATCAAGTGGCCGGCGATGCATTATTGTTGTAGGGTTGATTCGGCCACTAACCTTAACGGCGAGTCGCAGTATAACTTTAAAATATTCGTCTTATAAATTGAATTCCTTGCTTTTTTTGCGGTACATGTCTCTTTTTTTAATTTTCTTTTAATCCCGTACTGCATTCGCGTTTTCCAGTGCAGAAGACACTGAACCGGCAAAAACTAGAGCCTTCACCAAAATACCGGAAGCAGATAGCGATGGATCCACACTAGCCAAACGACAATAACTGCACCCTCGGAAACAATTGCGCGAGGGTAGGCCAGTTAGCCGCCGAGGAGGATTTTCTTCGCTTGATTGATTTGTGCGGCCAAATAATCCGAGCCTCCGCGATCGGGATGCATTTTGGAAATCAAGCTACGGTGGGCGGCGACAATTTCTTGCTCGGTGGCCCCAGGTTTCAGGCCGAGTATTTGCAAAGCCTGGTCCCGGGTCATATCCGGTCCGGGGGCGCGGGGCGACTGGCGGCGGCCGTCCGGGCTTTCCCTGAATAGCCGCCAAAGCCGGTGCAGTTGCGGCGCATAATTTATTAGCGCCGGCATCATTCTGGCGATAAACGCCAGCAGCACGCCGGCCAACGCCACCAATCCATTCAGTTTTCCGGTCAACAATGCTCCGGCCAGCAAAACAGACGCCAGAAGCCAAAGGATGCGGCGCAATTGGCGACGAACTTCCTCCGACGGCGTCTTTGCGTACCAGCGGTAGACAAAAACGCCGATTATCAGAGCCAATAATATTCCGATCCTTAACATTCCAGTCTGGTCCTTTCTCAACACCGGCCGAATAATAACTTAGAATAGCGCCGGTTAGGTTACCGATGAATTTACGATGCTCCATTCCAGTCCTCCGGTCCTGGGCTTTGCAGCCTTCAGCGGCACCGGTAAAACCACGCTATTGACGAAATTGATCCCGTTACTGCGGGCAAAAGCGCTGAGAATCGGTGTGATCAAACATAGCCATCACGATTTCGAAATCGATCAACCCGGCAAAGACAGCTTCGAGCTGAGAAAAGCCGGGGCGAGCCCGGTGTTACTGGTTTCGAAATACCGGCGCGCAATTGTAGAAGAACTCCCGCAGACCGCCGAAGTGAAACTGGCCGACCAACTGGCCGTATTGTCCGGCGCCGAACTCGATTTGGTATTGGTCGAGGGTTTCAGAGACGAAGCGTTTCCCAAAATCGAGCTGCATCGTCCGGCACTGAGCAAACCATTGCTTTACCCGAACGACCATTGCATCATTGCCATAGCCTGCGACCGGCCGCTGCCGACTTCGCCCGAACTCCCCTGTTTGGATTTAAACGACCCCGGGGCCATAGCCAACTTCATCCTTTACTCTTTTTTGAGCCATACCCAGTGAACGATATCTGCTTCCCCCCGCAAAACACTCTGCTAACCGCCGAGCAAGCATTGTCGCGGATTCGACAAACCATTCAACCGATCTCCGGCTCGGAGACAGTTGCCTTGAGTCTGGCCTTGGGGCGAACTTTGGCCGAAGACGTCTTTGCTGCGATCGATATGCCGCCGCAGCGGAATGCGGCAATGGACGGCTACGCCTTCGCCGCAGCCGGATTGTCCGGAAACGCCGATTTCAGCCTGCGCATGGTCGGCACCTCATGGGCCGGCAAGCCTTTCGTCGGGACGCCGGACCAAGGCGAATGCGTACGCATATTCACCGGTGCCGTGGTTCCGGATGGCGCGGACAGTGTCGTCGCCCAGGAACAAACCCATGCCGGAGCCGATTGTGTCCGGTTTTCCGCGCCGTGCCTGTTTCATAAAAATATTCGGCCGGCCGGCAGCGATTTCAAAGCCGAAGAAAAACTGCTCCATGCCCCAAGAAAACTGAACCCGCGTGATATCGGCTTGCTGGCAGCGGCCGGCGTCGCTGCGGTCAAGGTCAAGCGCCGATTGCGGATCGGTTTTTTTTCCACCGGCGACGAACTGGCGCCGCTCGGGTCCGAATTGGATATCGGCCAAATCTACGATAGCAACCGCTATTTGCTGGCGGCATTACTGGCCGACCCGAGCTTCGAAATCAACGATTTGGGCGTAGTCAAAGACGATCCGCAGGCGTTGGAGGCCATGTTGGTTTCCGCTGCGGCACACCACGACGCACTGTTATCGACCGGGGGCGCTTCGGTGGGAGAGGCCGATTACATCAAACAGGTTTTGGAAAAATGCGGACAGATCAATTTCTGGAAACTGGCGATAAAGCCCGGCAAACCTTTGGCGTTCGGCAAGATAGGCGGTTGTTGGTTTTTCGGTTTACCCGGCAATCCGGTCGCTGTGTTGGTCACGTACCACAAATTCGTAAAACCAGGCCTCGATCACCTGCTCGGCGCCCTGCCCCGTCCGACGTTGGAGTTAAGGGCACGCAGCGAGAGCGAACTACGAAAAGTGCCGGGGCGCTGCGAATACCAGCGCGGCATTCTGAAACAGGGCGAGAATGGCGAGTTCACGGTAACCGCCGCCGGACCGCAGGACTCGCATCAACTGAAAGTTGCCAGTATGGCCAACTGTTTTATCGTACTGGACACCGATTGTGCCGGCGTAAGCCGCGGCGACTGGGTGCTGGTAGAGCCGTTCTCAATCGATTTATAAGTTTGTTAACCCAACCCCTATCCTTTTTACTGATATTCCGTTCAAGCTAAACCCTTTTGCTGCGCTCAATAGCAGCTTGTCGAACCCTGATACCCGCTTAAACACAGTAAAGGCGAACAGCTTTTGGTTGCACCAAGTAATGATCGGCGGGGCCGGATTGCGCTCGCCCCGCGCCAGCAGGCCGGTCGCAACACCAGCAAGCTAAGCGCTTGCCGACGCCAATTCGCCTAAATAGCCATGCTTTCGCGCCAGATATTCATCGACAAAGGCCTGCATCGGTTCGGCTTCATAATCGCGCAAGCCGCTGACAGCGAGTTTCTTGAATCCGGAACCGACGACTTCGTCGTTGGCCTGAATTTGGAAATGTAAAAACGCAGTGGCACGTTTGCCATTGACCACCATTTCCGGCTCCAGCATTTTTAATCTTGGCGAAGCAAAGTCCAGACGGCTCAAATTCAGGGTCATGCTTTCATAAATAACCAACGGCCGGTCTATGTTGAACATCACTTTTTCCTTGGCCAGCAAAGGCACCAGAACGTAAGGAAAATTCTGACCGGAGAATGCCACGTAATCGCGAATCAAGGTCTCGATCAAATCGGCATCGCGCGTTACCTCGCCGGAACGCTCGATTTGCAGATAGGTTTTACCTTGGTTGTCGGTGACATCGATCCGGTCGGCGTCGGTCTCCGGAAAATTCAACAACACGCCGTGGCCTACCATCCCGGAAAACGTGAAATGCATATTGCGGCTGAGGCCGTACTTTTCCAGCACCAGAGAAAACAATAAGTCGCCGGGCACGCAAAAACGTTTGGCATCTTCGTCGTGCAGAGGATTGAAGTCGTGCGCCACTTCTTTGGCGAACACGCTGGCTTGTGCAGCGCTAATCGCGACACAGCCGTCCTGGATTGCATAGAATTCTTTTAGAAACATAATGTTGTTATTGTTTATTAGTAGCGAGGAACTGAAGCATCACAAACAAGTGACCAAGCGTCTATACCGCCGCGCAGATTGATCAAACGTTGAAAACCGACGTGTTCCAGATAGTTGCAGGCCTGTTGGCTACGCATGCCGTGATGGCAAATAACCACGACGTCCCGGTCGGAAGGGATCTCCTCCAGACGTTGCGGTATTTGCTGCAACGGAATCAATATGCTGCCGGCGATTTTTGCGTACGCAAACTCATGCGGCTCGCGCACATCCAGCAACATCACAGGCGCCTCTTCCTGCAAACGTTGGCGAAGTTGTTCCGGCGTATATTGGCTTATCGGCATATGAATCGTTCCAGTCTGGTGAGCGCGGCGGCCATTCTATCGATTGAAGCAGTATATGCAAATCGAATGTGGTAATTGGCTCGATGTGCGCCGAAATCCTTCCCCGGCGTTACGGCAACGCCTTCCGTTTCCAATAAACTTTTGGCAAATTCGAAGCTATCGTCGCAGAAGGCGCTGCAATCGGCGTAAATATAAAATGCACCGTGGGGTTTGCAGGCTATCTTAAATCCCAAGCGTAGCAGGCTATCGTAAAGGAAGTCCCGGCGCGCGGCAAACTCGTCCCGCCGCCGGTTCAACTCAGCCATATTTTCCGGATCGAACGATGCTAGGGCCGCATACTGCGAGTGGGTGGGCGTGGCAATAAAGATATTCTGCGCCAACTTTTCCACCGCATCGACGAAATCTTCCGGCACCACCAGCCAGCCCACCCGCCAACCAGTCATGCCGAAAAATTTGGAAAAACTGTTGATGACGAATACCTGGTCGCTAAATTGCAGAGCGCTTGCTGCGGGATCGCCGTATACCAGGCCGTGGTAAATTTCGTCGGAATAAAAACAGCCGCCCAATGCGCTGACAGCAGCCACCGCGGCTTGTAAATCGGCAGCGCAGACCAGGGTTCCGGTAGGATTGGACGGCGAAGCGATCAGCGCTCCTTTGCAGCCGGGCCGCCAGTGGCGGCGGATCAATTCGGCATTTAGCTGGTAAGCGGTGTCCGCACCGACCGGGACAAAATGGGTGCCGGCGTCGAACAATCTGACGAAATTATCGTTGCAGGGATAGCAGGGATCGGCCATCAGAACCCGTTCCCCCGGATTCAAACTGGCGGCAAACGCCAACAGGAAGGCGCCGGACGCCCCGGGGGTGATGAATACCCGGCGCGGGTCCAAACTCACGCCGTACTGGGTGCGGTAATATTCGGCCACGGCGCTGCGCAATTCGGGCAAGCCGGCCGCGGCGGTGTATTTGACTTCGCCTTTGCTGAGAAAACGGTTGCCGGCTTCCAGCACCAACGGTGGCGTGGCGAAATCCGGTTCGCCGATTTCCATGTGAACGATGTCTCTTCCCTGCCGCTCCAGCTCCTTGGCGCGCTGTAATAATTCCATCACATAAAACGAACTGATCCCGCGCATCCTGTCGGCGACGTGGTGTTTCATTATCCTGATCCCGTTAGTGGCAAAGCTTTGGCATCATAACAAACTTCTTGCCTGCACCCGGCGATTCTGATAAAAAGCCCCGATTTTTTCAGACCGCCAGGAGTCGTTGGATGAACAATTCTAGCCCTGCATCGGAATTTACTTTCAAGCCTTACGAGGAAAAAGAAGGCGAAGAGTACATGAACGAAGCGCAGTTAAATCACTTTGCCGCCATTCTCAACAAATGGAAATCCGAACTGATGATGGAAGTGGACCGTACCGTTCACCACATGCAGGACGAAGCGGCAAACTTTCCGGATCCTAACGATCGCGCTACGCAAGAATCTGAGTTCAGTCTGGAATTGCGCACCCGCGACCGCGAGCGCAAATTGATCAAGAAAATCGATGAAGCCTTGAAGGAAATCGAATCCGGCAACTACGGCTACTGCGAAACTTGCGGCATCGAAATCGGCATCCGCCGCCTCGAAGCCAGACCGACCGCAACCTTGTGCATCGATTGCAAGACTTTGGACGAAATCAGGGAAAAACAATTAGGCTAGATTGCCCCTCGCCCCCTCCGTATATCGGCCGGTTTGCCCCCTCGCCTACCGGCCCGCTCCATCTCGGTTCTCTATACACGGCCCTTGCCAGTTATCTCGACGCGCGCAGCCGCAACGGCTGGTGGCTGTTGCGTATCGACGATTTGGATACACCGCGCAACATGCCGGGCGCGACGGAACGAATCTTGGACTGTCTGGCAGCATTCGGCCTGCATTGGGACGGTGAGGCCGATTTGCAAAGCCGGCATGGGCAGCAATACCAACAGGCCATCGCCGATTTACAGCGACGCGATCTGCTCTATCCATGCAGTTGTAGCCGTAGTTTGCTGGCCGAAGCCGGCCCCATTTATCCGGGCTATTGCCGGTCTCAAGCTTATCGAAACGATCAACCTGCGGCACTACGAGTCAAGGCCTCGCCGGGGGAAGTCGAATTCATCGATGGCTTGCAAGGCATAATCCGGGAAAGCATCGCCGATCAACACGGCGACTTCATCGTTCTGCGCAAGGACAGTATCGTCGCCTACCAACTGGCGGTGGCGGTAGATGATTACCGGCAAGGCATCACCCATGTGGTGCGCGGCTCCGACTTGCTCGATTCGACGCCGAAACAAATATACTTGCAACAATTGCTCGGCTACCCGACGCCGGAGTACCTGCATCTGCCGATCATCGTCGATCGCAACGGACAAAAACTCAGCAAACAAACCCGGGCCGAAGCGGTCACGGCAACCTCGGCGAACCAAACGCTGTTCATGCTGCTAAGCTTACTCGGCCAAAATCCGCCGCCGACGCTGAAGCGAGCCGAGATCCCGACGATATTGGATTGGGCTGTTGCCCGCTGGTCGCCCGAGCGTTTACGCGGCATTCGCAGCATAAGCATCGACACGCCGCCCAGTAACCAGACTTAGCACAAGGAGTAAAACATGTCAGACCAAAAAACCTATCCGGTGCCGCCCAAGGTCGCGGCCAGCGCGCATATCGACGCGGCCGCATACCAGCGGCTGTACCGGCAATCGATCGAACAACCGGAGGTTTTTTGGGCCGAACAGGCCGAGCGGTTTCTGGACTGGCAAACACCTTGGCATACCGTACTGGAATACGACTATCCGCAAGGCGAAATTCAATGGTTCATCGGCGGTAAATTGAATGTGACCGTCAACTGCCTGGACCGCCACCTGCCGCGCCGCGCCGACCAAATCGCGATTATCTGGGAAGGTGACGATCCGGCCGACAGCCGCACGCTGACTTATCGGGAGCTACACGAGCAGGTCTGCAAGTTCGCCAATGTTCTGAAAAACCACGGTGTCAGCAAAGGCGACCGGGTCTGCATTTACTTGCCGATGATCGCCGAAGCGGCGGTAGTGATTCTGGCCTGCGCGCGGATCGGCGCCGTGCATTCGATTGTGTTTGGCGGCTTTTCGGCCGATGCCTTGCGCGACCGGGTGATCGACGCCGATTGCCGCTTATTGATCTGCGCCGACGAAAGTTACCGCGGCGGCAAAATCGTGCACTCCAAGCTGAACGTCGACAAAGCCGCGGACCAATGCCCTAATTTGAGTAGGGTCATTGTCATCAAACATACCGGCCACGACATTCCCTGGCACGATCAGCGAGATATTTGTTACCACACCGCGATGGCAACCGCTTCCGCCGCTTGCCCAGCGGAAATGATGGATGCCGAAGATCCATTGTTCATTCTGTACACTTCCGGTTCCACCGGCCAACCGAAAGGCGTGTTGCATACTACCGGCGGTTACTTGTTGTACGCGGCGATGACCCACAAGTACGTGTTCGATTACCAGGAAGGCGAGATTTACTGGTGCACAGCCGACATCGGTTGGATCACCGGCCATTCCTACGTGCTATACGGTCCGTTGTGCAACGGCGCCACCACACTGATGTTTGAAGGCGTACCGACCCATCCGCATCCGGACCGGTTCTGGCAAGTGATCGACAAACATCAGGTCAATATTTTTTACACTGCACCGACCGCGATCCGCGCGCTGATGGCGCAGGGCGACGAATTCGTCAACCGTACCAAACGCACCTCGTTGCGCATCCTCGGCAGCGTCGGCGAACCGATCAATCCGGAAGCCTGGGAATGGTATTACCACGTGGTTGGCAACAAGCGCTGTCCGCTGGTCGACACCTGGTGGCAGACCGAAACCGGCGGCATATTGATCACGCCATTGCCCGGCGCCACGGTGTTGAAACCCGGCTCGGCGACCTTGCCGTTTTTCGGCGTCAGGCCGGCCATTCTCGATCAGGACGGTCACGAACTGGCAGGCGAAGCCGAAGGCATATTGGTACTGACTTATCCCTGGCCCGGCCAAGCGCGGACGGTCTATGGCGACCACCAACGTTTCGTCGACACCTATTTCAGTAAATTCCCCGGCTACTATTTTGCCGGCGACGGCGCCCGCCGCGACAAGGATGGCTACTATTGGATCACCGGCCGCATCGACGACGTGTTGAACGTCTGTGGCCACCGCTTGGGAACGGCCGAAATCGAAAGCGCCCTGGTGTTGCACGATCTGGTGGCCGAAGCGGCCGTGGTCGGTTTTCCGCATCCGATCAAAGGCCAGGGCATCTATGCCTACGTCACGTTGAATGTCGGCATCGAAGGCAGTAGCAGCCTGAAAGGCGAGTTGAAGGACTTGGTCAGAGAAGAAATCAGCGCCATCGCCCTGCCCGATCTTATTCAGTGGGCACCGAGCCTGCCCAAGACCCGTTCGGGTAAAATCATGCGTCGAATATTACGTAAGATTGCCGCCAACGAGTTTCACGATTTGGGCGACACCTCGACCCTGGCCGATCCGTCGGTGGTCGAGCAATTGATCGCCAACCGCTTGAAACTACCCTAAGTGAAAATCCGCCTCGGTCTGGCCTATATCGGCGTGGTGTTGATCTGGACCACAACGCCGCTGGCCATCCAATGGAGCAGCGTAGGCGCCGGTTTCGTATTCGCTGCCGCCGCACGGATGAGCATCGGTCTGAGCTGCCTGCTTTTGCTGTGTTTACTGGCGCGGCAGCGGATACCGTTGAACCGGCCGGCTTTGGCCAGCTATTTCGCAGTGGCGGTACAACTTTACGGCAGCATGTTGGCCACCTATTGGTCGGCGCAATTCGTACCTTCCGGCTGGATTTCGGTGATATTCGGCCTTAGCCCGTTCATGACCGCATTCATGGCGGCTGCCTATTTGAAAGAACGCAGCCTCGGCTGGGGCAAGTTGTTCGCTTATAGCTTGGGAGTGTGCGGTTTAATGGTCATGTTCAATTCCGCGCTGGAACTGCACGAGCAAGCAATAGCCGGCCTTGTCGGCGTGCTGGTCGCCACCTTTATCCACGCTGCAAGCGCGGTCTGGGTCAAGCAAATCGATGCCGGTCTTGGAGCCTTGCCGTTGGTCACCGGCGGCTTGTTGATCGCGGTACCGCTTTATCTGCTGACTTGGCACGGTTTAGAAGAGATGGTTTTGCCACCGGATATTTCACCAAAGGCGCTTTACTCGATCTTATACCTCGGCGTAATCGCCACCACGCTGGGTTTTGCGCTGTATTACTTCGTGTTGAACAACATGCAGGCCACCAACGTGGCGATGATGAATCTGCTGACTCCGGTCATGTCGTTATTTTTGGGTTACAGCGTGAATCAAGAACCGATCACACCGACCACGCTCGCCGGCACGGCGCTGATTATGCTGGCTCTATTGATTTACGAGACGGTAAACCGACGGCAAGCCCGGAACGGCTGCAGTTAGCCGTTCCGGACGCCATCATCAGATTTTAGCCGTGCGCTGTTTCAAATATTGGCCGAACTCATGGTTGATTTCCTGGTGTAGCAAGCCGTATTCGACGTTGGCCAACAGGAAACCGAATTTGGAACCGCAGTCGTAGCGGTTACCTTCGAATTCGTAAGACAGGATTTGTTCGTCTTTCATCAACGCAGCAATCGCATCGGTCAACTGAATTTCGCCGCCGGCGCCGCGGCCGGTGGTCTCGATTTTCTCGAAGATCGCCGGAGTCAGGATATAGCGGCCGACCACCGCGATGTTGGAAGGCGCCACTTCCGGTTTCGGCTTTTCGACGATCGAACTGAGCTTGCCGACCCGCGGTGCAATTTCGCTGTGTTCGACGATGCCGTACTTATGAGTTTCTTTCGGATCGACTCGCTCAACACCCAGGATGCTGCTTTGCTCTTTGTCGAACAAATCCACCATTTGCTTCAGGCAACCGCGATTGCCATCCTCGATCAGGTCGTCCGGCAAAATCACGGCGAACGGTTCGTTACCGACTACCGGTTTGGCGCAATGGACGGCATGCCCCAAACCCAAGGCTTCGGCCTGGCGCACGAAAACGCAGGACACGTGCGGTGGCAGCAAGTCGCGCAACATGTTCAACAAGCCGGTCTTGCCGCTTTTTTCCAGCTCCTTTTCCAACTCGTAAGATTTGTCGAAATGGTTGGCGATCGATTCCTTGTTTCGGCCGATTACGAACACCATGGTGTCTATGCCGGCCGCAACCGCTTCCTCTACCGCATATTGGATCAACGGCTTGTCGACGATCGGCAGCATCTCCTTGGCAACGGCCTTGGTTGCCGGCAGGGAACGGGTACCGAGACCGGCAGCAGGGAAAACGGCTTTAGTAATTTTCTGACTCATAGTGGCTCTTTTCAAGTTTCGGTTTGGTTTTGACGAATAAATAATGTGTGCCTAACCTTATGGCATTCTTATTAATTAAACACTGTCGCTCCGCTATTTTAGGCGATAATGCCGTTTTATTCTTACCTGTCCGCACGAGATACCGCAATGACAAGAACGTTATGCACGCTTTTGGTGGCGTTAATCCCGGTAAAGTTGGCATTCAGCCAGGATTTGCTGGAGACCTTCCAATTGGCAAAAGCCAACGATCCCGATTTCAAAAGCTCGGATATCAACAAACTGGCGACGGCCGAAATCAAATCGCAAAGTATCGCGCAGATGTTGCCTAATCTCTCGTTCAACGCCAACAGCAGCCGTAACCGGCTGGAAAGTACCAGCTTCCTGGGAAACACGTTGCAGCACTACTGGGACAGCAAACTCGGATTCAACTTGAAACAACCGGTGTTTCATTGGGAGCACTGGGTGCAATTGGAACAGGCCGAGAACAAAATCGCCCAGGCCGAGGCCCAGTTTCAGGCCAAATACCAAAATTTGATGCGACGCACCGCCGAAGCCTACTTCAATATTCTGGCGGCGCAGGACAATCTGGAGTTTGCCGTAGCCGAAAAGAAAGCCATTGAAAAACAACTGGAACAAGCCAAGCAGCGGTTCGATGTCGGCATCATCGCCATCACTGATGTCTACGAAGCCCAAGCCGGCTACGACCGGGCGCTGGCCAGCGAAATCGAGGCGCAAAACCTGCTCGACAACAGCAAGGAAGCTTTGCGCGAGATCGTTGGCGACAATGGCGCAGAACTGGATGGCTTGCAACCGGAAATCCCGTTGTCGCCGCCGGAGCCGGAAGATTTGTCGTCCTGGGCCAATTCCGCCGAGAGCAATAATTTTTCGATCGTCGCTCAAATTAACCAGACCGAATACATCAGAAAGAACATCGATTTACAGGAATCCAAGCACATGCCGACCCTGGATATCGTCGCCCAATACAACGAAATGGATACCGGCAACCGCTACGGCCTGCGCGGTAACAGCGAAAGCTTCGGCCTGCAATTGAATCTGCCGCTCTACGAGGGCGGTGGCGTCTCGTCGCGGGTGCGCCAAGCCGAGCACGAGTACGAAGCGGCCAAGGAAGACCTGACCAAAGTCAAACGCAGCGTCAACCGCGGCGTCAAGGACGCCTTTCGCGGCGTGGTTTCCAGCATTAGCCGGGTCAAGGCGCTGGACGCCACCAGCAAATCCGCCGACATGGCGGTGCAAGCCGCCGAAGCCGGCTTCGAAGTCGGCACCCGGACTATGGTCGACGTTTTGGCCGAACAACGCAATCTTTATAGAGCCAAAAGCGATTACGCCAGAAGCCGTTACGATTATTTAATCAACGGCATCAAATTGAAGGAAGCGGCCGGCAGTCTGAGCGAAGTGGATTTGGAAGTAGTCAACCAATACTTACACCATGCAACCGGAGCAGAAAAATCCGGTTCCCGCTGATTCGCCGCGCTCAATCAGGCCCGGTGTGCAACCGGGCCATATCGGCCGTCATGCCGGGCATGCCTACCGCGTTCAACCGAACAGAGCCAAGGCTTTTTTGACCGTGGACCAAACTCCCCAAGCGAGAGGCGTCAAAACGTAAAGCCAGAATAAAGCAACCAGCAGCCGACTGGACGGGTTGTTATTGGGCCGTTCGTTCATCGTTTTTCTCCAGTCAATGATCGGCGTCGCCGGCCGGATAAATGCCATCCAACTCGTCGAAGTCGCCGTGTTTCATATGGTGTTTTTCGTGCACCGGACGAATCGCCAAATTGGCGGCAAATCCGGCCAGCAGTAAGCCCGCCATGATATACATCGTCATGTTGTAGGCTTCGGCTTTGGCCACGCCTTGGCCGATCTGATATTCGCGCAGATAGTTCACCAGCACCGGTCCCAACACGCCGGCCGTCGACCAGGCAGTCAATAGCCGGCCGTGAATACCGCCGACGAATCGGGTACCGAAAATATCGGCCAGATAAGCGGGGATGGTGGAAAATCCGCCGCCGTACATACTCATGATCAACGCATACAGCAACACGAACATCGCCATGTTACCGGCCATACCCATGGTCGGAATCGTCGCATACAGCACCGCACCAACTGCAAAGAAAATCATGTAAGTATGTTTGCGGCCCAGATAATCCGACGCCGACGACCAGAAAAAGCGGCCGCCCATATTGAACAAACTGAGCAAGCCGACGAAACCCGCCGCAGCGGCCGGCGTCACCGAGCCCTTGAACATTTCCTGAATCATCACCGATGCCTGGCCCAATACGCCGATGCCGGCGCTTACATTCAGGCACAACACCAGCCACAGCAAATAAAACTGCGGTGTTTTCAGCGCCTGATCGATATGCACGTGTTTGTCGGTGATCATTTTGTTGGCGACGACCGGCGGCGTCCACCCCTCCGGTAGCCAACCGCTAGGCGGAATGCGGATCGCCAGTGCGCCGATCAGCATCGAACAAAAATACAAGCCGCCCATCACCCAAAACGTTTCCATCACCCCGACCGAGGTTGCGGATCTGAACTGGTCCATCAACCATACCGACAACGGCGCACCTATCATTGCGCCGCCGCCGAAGCCCATAATCGCCATGCCGGTCGCCATGCCACGCCGGTCCGGAAACCATTTGATCAAGGTCGATACCGGCGACACATAACCTAGACCCAGGCCGATGCCGCCAATCACGCCATAACCCAGATAAAGCAATCCGATTTGATGCAACTTGACGCCGAGCGCGGCGATAAAAAATCCGCCGCCGAAGCAGCAGGCCGCAACGAACATGGTCAGGCGCGGCCCGACTTTTTCCAGCCATTTGCCGCCGAAAGCCGCGGACAAGCCCAGAAAAACGATCGCCAAACTGAAGATCCAGCCCAACTCGGTCAATTTCCAATCGTCCGTAGCCGAGGCGCTAATGCCGATTATTCGGGTCAATGGATCGTTGAACACGCTGAATGCGTAAGCCTGGCCGATACAAAGATGCACCGACAATGCCGCCGGCGGCGCCAGCCAACGGCTATAACCCGGCCGGGCGATAATGCGTTGTTTCGAGAAAAATCCTGGCATTTGCGAATTCCTTAACCGATTTGAAAAAACCAAAGCCGACCGAACGACCATTTCAGCATTTTAACAAGGCTGCTTACTCTACTTGCCATTTTAAACAACAATTCGTTTTTCCGGCCGGAATGGCCTTAGGGAGAGACGGCGCCGAAAAATTGAACGCTTGGTTAAGTGACACCCCTGCTACTCTTGACCGTCCGTGAGGACAAAATAATGGAGCAGAAAATGTGTAAAAAGACCAGAAGAAACCTTCAAGGCCAAGGTCGGCCTAGCGGTTTTGGCGGGCGATGAAACTCTAGCCCAGTTGTGCCGGGAGTTCGAGATTCATCAAAATCAGATTGTTGATTGGAAGAAACAATTGTCCGAGCGAGCGGCCGAAGTATTCGGTAAGCCCTCGGAAGCCTGAGTCGTCGTCAATTGATCTGCAAGCCCTGCATGCCGAAATCGGCCAATTGAGGTTGGAAAATGCTTTTTTAGAGGGCGCCCGAACCTCACTTCGACCGCCTAAACTATGGTGGGGATTTCACAGATTCGCTGTTCAAACCAATGGTCCATTTCTCTTTGAGTTGTTCACTTGATAAAGCCCCCGGCAAGGCCGGGGGAAATTTTGTGTTAAATCGCTTTCCCTTGCTTATCGATGGTTACAACAAATGATTTGGTTTGACCGGTAACCGAGGCTTGGGTGATCAGAATCTGCAACGGAAACTGTACCGAATTGACATTGTCGACGCTGAAATTCATCGAACTTGGGTTAAATTTAATCCAACTGGGTAGAGATTCGCCGCTAGCCAATCTAACGGATACGTCGTTACCGCCACTTAATGCTTGGATGCCCCCCGCGGGCAAACTGAAACTAAAGCCGCTGTTGTAATCGTTAATTTCGACATTCGCTGCGTAGTTAACTTGATTGCTACCATCCAATGTCTGCGATGAAAGTAAGTGGACCAGATTCACTTGGTCATTTCGAGTATTAGTACCAACGTTTGGGTTGCCTGTATTCGAACCACCGGAATTAACTCCCGTGTCGACCATATTGAAATGAATGGTGCGGTTACTATCGGTGCCACGGGCAACAGATAACGCTAATCCCGAGCTTCTGCTACCGCCACCGGTTCCGGCGTTGCCATTGCTATCGCCACCTGCCCCGACATTCGGCACGACAGTACCCGCATCGACGTTTCCTGAGGGCGAATCGGGAAGCGGCGGTGTGACGTTTTCCAGAATGGTTACTAACGGCGTGCCTCCGCTTAGGGTGTAATTGCTTGCCAATCCTCCGTTCGCACCATCGGCGAGAGCGAGAGTCCCTAGGGTTACCGGTTTGTTGACGCCGACTTGACTATCGGCCATTTCGCCGACGCCTGTCAGCGTTAAGGTTTCAGCCCCCACCAAACTGCCAAACGTGAAAATATCTGCATTAAGAATATTCGTGCCGTCAAACTTGCGGGATCCGCTCAAATTAATAACGAAAGGCGTAATGGTGCTGCTGGTATTGTTGGCATAAGATACCGAGTAGTTAGCGCCGCTATTGCCATCGTTGACAGTGACTGCGCTGACGGTGACGGTCTTGTTGCCGCTGCCGACGTTTTTATCGGTAAAGGCATAGCTGCCGCCGCTAAGGCTATCGCTGCCGTACAAGGTTCCGGCGGTAACCGTAGGCGTACCCGAGGCGCTGGTGCCGCCGTCGTAGGTTTTGCTAACGTTGCCGGTACTGACGGTTAGGCTGGCGGCCGTAATATCCGCAGTATGCGTACTGCCGGTCAGGG
>NZ_JANIBM010000022.1 GCF_024505045.1 Methylomonas aurea
CCGCGGCGCTAGCGTTTCGCCGCGGCCGGACTCGGCACGCTTTGTTTTCAACACCATCCCGACTATCCGAAAATTCGCTTTCGGAAAACTCCTTTCGGCACGGCCAAAACCCTGAGCCATCGAAAAAATCCGCGCACTGTTTCAAACATTTGCCAACCGCCAGAATCTTTAATTTAAATACCCTATTCGGCTAACAGACTTTTTCGGTATTACGGCGTATGTTTTCGCCATTTTCAACCGCCAGGAGAACGCCATGTCAGAGCCTCCCTTAGCCGCCCATTCGATCACGTTATCCGAACAGATCAATCAGAATTTTTTTATGCATAAAGGTTACGAAGTATTCGCCAATTTAAAATCGCACGACGCCGTCTCGCTGTTCGATTCTTACTTTTTACCGCAAAAAACCATTGCCTCGTCAATTACCCACCAGCCTTGCCAAATCAGTTTTATCGGCAAGTTTCTAAAGCTGGGCTGACATAATCGGAAGCCGGCCTGTCTTACTCAAGATAGGCCGGCCATTCTCGCCTTTCGGCATACTGCCGATTCTCCGTTTCCCGCCGGCCAAATCTATTGACACATTTCTGACATATTCGCTGTCTAGAATTCGCGCCATACCGTTTATTCTGGACTCCATTCGATGATCGACGCCGAACGCATACTGCATGAAACCTACCCCGACTTCAAATTAGGCAAGGACAACACATTGGTGGTGAAAGCGTTGAAAAAGCTGATCCACGAAGACGATTTCAACGACGTGATCCGCAAAAACCAGCACTTACGCGGCTTTGCGTTTTTAGACAAACTGCTGAAATATTTCAACTTCAGTTACCAGGTCGGTAACGATTCCTATAACAACATTCCGGCCGAAGGCCGGCTGATCATCGTTGCCAACCACCCGATCGGCACGCTGGACGGGCTGGCCTTAGTCAAACTGATCCGCTCGGTCCGGCCCGACGTACGCATTGTCGCCAACCGCGTGTTATCGCACATGGAACCGTTGCAATCGATCTTCCTGCCGGTCGACGTACTGTCCGAAAAAAAGAAGTTCAAGGATGTGTACAAGACCATGATCGACGCGTTGGAAAACGAAGAAGCCGTGATTTTTTTTCCGGCCGGAGAAGTCTCGCGCATCACGCCCAAGGGTATCCGCGACGGCGCCTGGCAAAGCGGATTCGTCAAACTGGCGCGCAAAACCCAGTCGCCGGTACTGCCGATTTATATCAAAGCCAAGAATTCGGCCTTGTTTTATAGCGCCTCGACGCTTTACAAACCGCTGGGCACGATGTTGTTGGTCAAGGAAATGTTCAACAAAAAAGGCCAGGAAATCAAATTTCTGGTCGGTGCGCCGGTGCCGTTCCAAGCGCTCGCCGACAGCACGGAAACCAACAAACAACTCAGCCAGCGCTTTCGCAAACATGTGCAAAACCTGGGCAAGAAAAACAAGGCGCCGCTGTTCGATACCGTCGCCACCGTGGTGCATCCGTCCGATACCAAGGCGGTCAAAAAGGCCTTGTTCCAGTCCCGCCTATTGGGCGAAACCCGCGACGGCAAAAAGATTTTTTTGTACCAGTTCCGCGATGACTGCCCGGTGATGCAGGAGATTGCCCGGCTGCGGGAATTGACCTTCCGCACCGTGGAAGAAGGCACCGGCCTTGCCCTGGACTTGGATAAGTTCGATATCTATTACAGCCACATCGTGTTGTGGGACGACAACGATCTGGAAATCGTCGGCGCCTACCGCATCGGCGACGGCCCGGCTATCATGGCCAGCCACGGCATCGACGGTTTTTACACGCAAACCCTGTTCGATTTGCGCGGCGAGCTCGTCGACTACTTGCCCAACAGCATCGAACTGGGCCGCAGCTTCGTCCAACCGCGTTATTGGGGCCAACATAGTCTGGATTATTTATGGTACGGCATCGGCGCTTATTTGCGGGAACGGTCGGACATCAAGTACCTGTTCGGCCCGGTCAGCATCAGCAACGCCTACCCGCACGCCGCCAAAGAATTGATCATCGGCTTTTACCGCCAGCAATTCGGTGCCGAGCCGCATCAAACCAAAGCACGCAAGCCGTTCGTCATTTCCGAGGCCGGTCAGGCCTTCGCCGCGAGCGAATTCAATGCCGACTACTCGACCAGTTTCAAGGTACTGAACAGCGAATTGAAAAAACTCGGCGTCAAAGTGCCGACGCTTTACAAACAATACGTGGAATTGTGTGTCGATAAAGGCTGCCATTTCATCGATTTCAACATCGACCCGGACTTCAACAATTGCATCGACAGCCTGATCATGGTCGAAGTCGACAAAATCGCACCGAAAAAACGCCAGCGTTATATCGAAAAATCGTTGGCCGGCTAAGCCGCGCCGTCTGCAGACAGCCCCATGAAACAACGTTCATTTCCGGAACTGGAGCAGTTGGAAGCGATTGCCGCCCGCTTGGGCAATCGTGCCCGGTACGAGATCGTCGAAACCGTCGAACACGCCGGCCGCCGGTTCCCGATCCACTGCCTGACGATAGGCTCCAGCGCGGCGGACGTGCCGGTGCTGGCCTACTTCGGCGGCGTACACGGCCTGGAAAAAATCGGTTCCGAAGTGATCTTGGCCTATCTCCATACGCTGTGCGAATTGCTGGACTGGGACGAAGAATTGAACCAACGTTTAAGTAAAGCCCGCCTCGTGTTCATGCCGCTGGTCAATCCGGTCGGCGTGTTTCGCGGGACGCGCTGCAACGGCCGCGGCGTGGACCTGATGCGCAATTCGCCGATCGAAAGCGACGGCAATACCCGCTTATACAGCGGCCAGCGCCTCAGCCCGAAACTGCCCTGGTACCGCGGCGACGAATCCAAAATGGAAAAGGAAGCCCAGGCGCTATGCCGGGTGGTACACCGCCATCTGTTCGACGCACCGCTGGCGATTGCCGTCGACTTGCATTCCGGCTTCGGTATTCACGACCGCCTGTGGTTTCCGTACGCGTCCAGGCAAACGCCCTACCCCGATCTGGCCGATGCCTATGCCTTAAAGCGCTTGTTCGACCGCTGCTACCCGCACCATTTTTATAAAATCGAGCCGATGAGCCAGGAATACGTGATCAGCGGCGATTTATGGGATTACCTGTACGACGACTTCACCGACCGCTATCGGCAACGCAAACTGTTTTTACCCCTAACGTTGGAGATGGGTTCCTGGCTCTGGCTGCGGAAAAGCCCGACCCATTTATTTCAACGCCACGGCTTATTCCATCCGCTGTTACCGCACCGCCAACAACGCATATTGCGTCGGCATTTAACGCTGTTCGACTTCCTGTTTCGTTGCCTGTTATATCCAGGGCAATGGGCGAAACTCGATACTCAACAGGCGGACGAAAACCGGCGCCGAGCCCTGGAGCTATGGTATGGCTAGCGGCGTCGGTCGGGATTGGTTGCTGTTACGCGGCCTGTGCCGGGAAAACGGCCATTGGGGCGAGTTTCCCAGCCTGCTGCAATCCGCTTTTCCCGGTTCGAGCGTAAGCTGCCTGGATTTGCCGGGCGCCGGCACCTGCCATCGGGAGGCCAGTCCGCAACGGATTGAATTGATTACCGAATTAGTGCGCCAGCGGGCGGCGGCAAACGGATTATTGGAGCGGCCGACCACGATTCTGGCCATGTCGTTAGGCGGCATGGTGGCTTGGGAATGGTTGCAGCGTTATCCGGACGACATCGCCGGCGTTGCGCTACTGAATACCAGCTTCGCCGGGCTCAGCCCGTTCTTCCACCGGCTGCGCTGGCAGAGTTACCGGCGGTTTCTGCAAATTTTGCTGGAAAAGGATATATACCGCAGAGAGTTATCGATTATCCGTCTGACCAGCAACCGCCGCGAATCCGATCACGAATTGGCTGCAATCTGGGCGAATATTCAGCAACAACGGCCGGTCACGATCAGAAATGCGCTGCGCCAGCTATGCGCAGCGTCGCGCTATCGCCCGGCTCCTTACAGAAACCAAGCGCCGGTGTTATTGTTGAGCGGTAAAGGCGACAGAATCGTCGCCGAGAAATGTTCGAAAGCCATCCATAGTCGCTGGAATATTCCTTTGCTTAGCCACCCTTGGGCCGGTCACGACCTGATACTGGACGACGGAATTTGGGTGGCTAAGTGCCTACAGGAGTGGACGCAACAGCTATCCGAAATTACTTGATTTCGAATTCGGATTTATCGTGGCCCGCGGCTAGCAGTTCCTGCATCCATTTCGGCGCCAGTCCTCTGCCCGACCATGTCAACGTCGCATTATTCGGGTTACGATATCTCGCCGCCACTTTGGAAATTTTTCTTTCCGATTTTTTATCGCCATCGTGGATATCGACCACCACGCCGATAGACGCAGCCAATTCCTTAATTTGAGCGATAACTTCTTTACGTTTACTAGACTGCCTTTCTTTCAAGGCTTTTTCGGCATTATCGATAACGGCTTGTAACTCGGCTTCGGATAGTTTATTAAAATCAGTCATATTTTCCTCTTTAATGAAAAGACGGCACAAATTCTATCACTAACTTTTAGCGAAAAAAACTATTATTCCGCGGATAATAAAAATTTCACTTCGGAGTATACCTTACCTTTCTTATCCGACAACCTTACTTGCCACTCTCCGACATCCTTATACGATAAAATTCTACTGGACCACCCCTTGAAGCGCATATCTTTTAATTCCAATTGTTTATGTTGAACCACCTGTTTGTTTCGCAACCACTCGTGGAATAACACTTGCCCTCCTAGGTTTCGAATCTCGGTAAAATAAAACAATTCCAGCGGTTTCCCTTTAACCACGGCAAACGCGCCTTGAACCGGTTGATCCGGTTCATTGTCTTTCAAGCGGGTATTCAGTGACGCCCTAATCACCCGGCGATCGAAAATAATAGCGACCGGACTGCTGGCTTGCAGCCCAGCCTTGGTGTTATCAGGCGACGGCGGCACAGCCTTGGCGTCTACCTTATTATTAATATCCTTAGCCTCGGCCGCCGGCCGCTCCGGGACGATAGCGGCGGAATCCGGATTCGATTCCGGCTCTTGAACTTTTGCCGCCGGTTCGGTCTGAGTATTGCCGGCTTGGTCGGCTCGGCTGAACATAAAGTACAAAAACAGCAAAAATAGCACTAATAAAACCAAGGCAATAACGATTCTGCCAGTATGCCAAACAGTAATAGTCTGCGGCTCGATTGCCGGCTTTGCCGTTTTAGATTTATCGTAATTTATTTTGATAACGACTCTATTATCTGCCATGCCTTTTCCTTATTAATAAAAACCGAACCTATGCCAAAACCGCGAACCGGAACTGCAACCGGTGCTTGGTAATATAGCATTTTAGCTCTAACATAATTAACCCCACTTGCCGATAACCAGGACGTTTGCAATGAGTAGCCTGCTTAAAGAATTCGAAGAGTCTTCCTCGCTGTACGGCGGCAACGCCCACTACGTCGAGTACTTGTACGAACAATACCTGAACGCCCCTGAGACCATAAACCCGAGTTGGCGCGCCCGCTTCGACGCAATCCGTAGCGGCTCGACCGAAGACACCCCGCACAGCGCCATCGTCGACCGCTTCGAAAAATTGGCTATCGCCGAACCCGGCAAACTAGCCCGGATGCAAGGCTTTACCGAGCAAAGCGTGAAGAAGCAATCCGCCGTGGCCCGTTTGATCAACCACTACCGGGTCAAAGGCCACCAAATCGCCGCCAACAACCCGCTACGCGGTTCGCCCACCGTCCCGGCCGATCTCGAGCCGCTGTATTACGGCTTGACCGAAGCCGATATGAGCACGCTTTTCGACACCGGCGGTTTATGCGGCATCGATCGATTGCCGCTGAAAGCCATCCTGCAGACCTTGAAGGAGATCTACTGCGGCAGTATCGGCAGCGAATACATGCATATCGTCGACGACGAATCCAAGCGTTGGATCAGAGACAAGTTGGAAGGCGCCAAGCCCGATTTCTCCAGCCATCCGGAAAAGCGCATCTGGCTGTTGAAGCTATTAATCGCCGCCGAGGGTCTGGAGAAATTCCTGCACCGCAAATACGTCGGCCAAAAGCGTTTTTCGCTTGAAGGCGGCGAGTCGCTGATCCCGATTCTGGACGAGTTGATCCAGCGCGCCGGCGAACACAAGGTGAAGGAAATCGTGATCGGCATGGCCCACCGTGGCCGGCTCAATGTTTTGATAAACATACTCGGCAAAAGCCCTGCCGTGTTGTTCGGCGAATTCGAAGGCACCCACACCTCATCGCCCGGCGTACTGACCGGCGACGTCAAGTACCACCAGGGTTTCTCGTCAAACATTGCCACGCCCGGCGGCCCGATTCACTTGACGTTGGCCTTCAATCCGTCGCATCTGGAGATCATCAACCCGGTCGTGGAAGGTTCGGTCAAAGCCCGCCAGGACCGACACGGCGTCGGCGGCATCGATGCGATCGTGCCGATTTTGATACACGGCGACGCGGCGTTTGCCGGCCAGGGCATCGTCATGGAGACGCTGAACATGTCGGAGACGCGGGCGTTTTCCACCGGCGGCACCGTGCATATCGTCATCAACAACCAGATCGGCTTCACCACCAGCAATCCGTTCGACGCCCGCTCCACCTTATATTGCACCGACGTGGCCAACATGATTCAGGCGCCGGTGTTCCACGTCAATGGCGACGATCCGGAGGCCGTGATTTTTATCACCCAACTTGCGCTGGATTACCGCAACACCTTTCATAAAGACGTGGTAATTGATTTGATTTGCTACCGCCGCCACGGCCATAACGAAGCCGACGAGCCGGCTGCTACTCAGCCCATGATGTACAAAGCGATTCGCGACCACCTGACGCCGCCGCAAATTTACGCGCAGAAATTGATCGTCGACGGCGTCATCGACGAGGCCGGCGTGCACCAACTGGAACAGCATTATTTGCAGCAGTTGAACGAAGGCTTGCCGGTTTCGCGGCCGATTATCGAAAACAAGGCCTATTCTTACTCGGCACGCTGGGAACGGTTTCTGAACAAACATTGGGACATGCCGGCCGACACCTCGGTATCCCTGGATCGGATTCAGTTCTGCAACCAACGCCTGCAATCTTTACCGGAGGGTTTCGAATTGCATCCGCGCGTGGCTAAGGTCATGGAAGACCGCAACAAAATGGCGGCCGGAGAAATGCCGATGGATTGGGGCTTTGCCGAAAACATGGCTTATGCCACCGTGTTGATGGACGGTTACGACTTGCGTCTGACCGGCCAGGACATCGGCCGCGGCACGTTTTCCCACCGCCACGCCATTCTGCTGAACCAGGCCAACGGCGAAAATTACATACCGCTGAAGCATTTGGCCGAAAACCAGGGCCGGGCGCAAATTTTCAACTCACTGCTATCGGAAGCCGGCGTACTGGGCTTCGAATACGGCTACAGCTCGACCGAACCGAACAAGCTGGTAATTTGGGAAGCCCAATTCGGCGACTTCGCCAACGGCGCCCAAGTCGTGATCGACCAATTCATCAGCTCCGGCGAAACCAAATGGGGCAAACTCAGCGGCTTGGTAATGCTGTTGCCGCACGGTTTCGAAGGCCAAGGCCCCGAGCATTCCTCGGCCCGCCTGGAACGCTATCTGCAATTATGCGCCGACCAGAATATCCAGGTGTGCGTACCGACCACCCCGGCCCAAATTTTCCATTTGCTGCGCCGGCAAGTGGTGCGCGAATACCGCAAGCCGCTGATTGTGATGAGTCCGAAAAGCCTGCTGCGCCATAAACTGGCGGTGTCGGAGCTGGGCGAATTGGTTAACGGCGAATTTCAGACCGTGATCGGCGAACTGGACGATATCGACCCGTTTCACGTCACCCGCTTGATTCTATGCGCCGGCAAGGTTTACTACGACCTGCTGGAGACCCGCCGCGCCGACAATCTGCAACACGTCGCGATCGTTCGCATCGAACAACTGTATCCGTTCCCAAACGACCGTTTCAAACAGGAGATTGACAAATTCCCCAATCTGGAACAAATCTACTGGTGCCAGGAGGAACCTAAAAACCAAGGCGCCTGGTACCAAAGCAAACACCATTTCTTCGACTTGGTGGATAACAATATTCCGATTCATTATGCCGGCCGCCCGCCGTGCGCAGCACCGGCCGTGGGCAATTACAAAACCCACTTACAAGAACAACGTGCGGTAGTTCATGCCGCTCTCTATGGAAACAACGAAGGAAACAAACATGAGCTTTGATATTTTGGTACCCAGCCTACCCGAATCGGTGTCCGACGCCACGCTGGTCGCTTGGCACAAACAGACCGGGGAATGGGTCAACGAAGGCGAAAATCTGGCCGACCTGGAAACCGACAAAGTGATTCTGGAAGTGCCGGCCCCGAAATCCGGAACGTTGGAAACCATCGTCGTCCAAGACGGCGAAACCGTGGTCGGCGGCCAGTTGCTGGCCAAGCTCGATCCGCAGAGCGCCAAGGCGGCCGCGCCGGCGGCAAAGCCTGAAGAAGCGCCGCTCAGCCCGTCGGTACGCAAATTGGTGGCCGAAAACGAACTCGACCCGACCTCGATTGCCGGCTCCGGCAAACACGGCCGGATTCTGAAGAGCGACGTACTGGACTATTTGCAGGAACAGCAAGCGCAGCCGGAACCGGCGCCCGCCGCCGCTGCGCCGACGGCAGATACCAGCCATTCTCCGCTTTCGGCGACGGCCATCGCCGCCTTGCGGCCTGAGCAACGGGTACCGATGACCCGATTGCGGGCCAAGGTCGCCGAGCGCCTGTTGCAGGCCCAACAAAACGCCGCAATGTTGACCACTTTCAACGAAGTCAACCTGAAAGCGGTTATCGAATTGCGCAACCAATACAAAGACCGTTTCGAAGCCAAGCACAATATCAAACTCGGCTTCATGTCGTTTTTCGTCAAGGCCTCGATAGAAGCCTTGAAACGCTTCCCGGCCATCAACGCCTCGATCGACGGCAGCGACATCATCTACCACGGTTATTACGACATCGGTATCGCCGTCACGACCCAGCGCGGCCTGATCGTGCCGATTTTGCGCGATGCCGATCAGCTCGATTTCGCCGGTATCGAAAAAGGCATCCACGACTTCAGCAACAAGGCCCGCAACGGCTCGATCAGCGTCGAAGACCTCAGCGGCGGTACCTTTACCATCACCAATGGCGGCATCTTCGGCTCGATGCTGTCCACACCGATTTTAAACCCGCCGCAATGCGCGATTTTAGGCATGCACGCCATCAAGGACCGGCCGGTGGTTGAGAACGGCGAAATCGTGATCCGCCCCATCATGTACCTGGCCTTGTCTTACGACCATCGCCTGGTGGACGGCAAGGAAGCGGTGCAATTCCTCGGCATCATCAAAGAATGTCTGGAGGCCCCGGCGCACCTGTTACTCAACATCTAGCTCGTCGGCGCCGGCCCACTCTGCGTTCGGCGCCAACTTTGGACCCTACTGACATGCGCTACACCATCATCCCCGTCACCGCCTACCAGCAAAACTGCACCCTACTCTTCTGCGAACAAACCCATAAAGCCGCCCTAGTCGATCCGGGCGGCGACATCGATTTGTTGCTGAGTGAAGTAAAAAAGCAAGGAGTCGAACTGGAGGCCTTACTGTTGACCCACGGCCATCTGGATCATGTCGGCGGCACGGCGGAATTGGCCGCCAAGTTGTCGCTACCGATCATCGGGCCGCAGCGAGAAGACGACTTCTGGATCAAATTATTACCGGAACAATGCCGCATGTTCGGCTTCCCGGAATCGGCCGGCTTCACGCCGCAGCGCTGGCTTAACGACGGCGACACGGTCACGGTCGGCAACGAAGTACTACAGGTCATCCACTGCCCCGGGCATACCCCCGGCCATGTGGTGTTTTTCAGCGAAACGGAACGGCTGGCGCTGGTTGGCGACGTCTTGTTCAAAGGCTCGATCGGCCGCACCGATTTTCCGAAAGGCGACCACCAAACCCTGATCGATTCTATCGTCAACAAACTCTGGCCGCTGGGAGAAGACATCAAATTCATTCCCGGCCACGGCCCGATGTCGACCTTCGGCGCCGAAATGCGCAGCAACCCTTACGTCGGCCGTTACGCCATTTCGTCTTGATCGCAGTAGCCGTCTAGTCGAACAGCAGCGGTTAAGGCTTTAGAGAAGGGTGCCGCCACGGCGGCACCTGACAATGGGCAATCTGCTGAAACCGTCGCCATTGGAACAGAACGAAGAGCGGATTGCCTCGGGAGAATTAAGGAATGCCGGCAGGTAATTCGGACGCGTCGGTCGAGTTCAGGCAGGTCGGATGACCAAAGCCCCCTGCACTTTTCCCGTCGCCACCGATATCGTAAACGATGTTGTCCGGACGCAGCGGATCGCCGCTGACGCCGCCGACACCATGAACATGATCCAGACCCAGTATATTTCTAAGCCGCCAGGCGATATTGTGGTCCGCACACGAGGTATCGCCGCTCAAACCGATACCGCCGACCAGAGTGCGCCCGGCGCCATACAAGCCCAAGCCGCCGCCGAATACGTTGACGCCGCCGATTTTTTTGCCGACCAGCGGGTCGACCGGAGTACCGTACAGCCCTTGATTGCCGCCATAAGCCGCCTCGGTATCTACCGGATTGCTCTCCTGCAACCCAAACAAGCTACCGCCAGGTTGCACCGCCGCGTATAAATTTGCGGTGGACAAAGCCAATCCGTTCGGTTTGCCTGATCCGGCAGAGGCCGATGACGAATCAAGGCTCAAGGAATTGGCAGTATTGGCTTTTTGCGCCGAAATTACCCGGCTAGCCGGCCATTGCGCAGCACGGTTGCTACCGGAAAATGCCACAGCGCAGACCACGCCATCGCGATTGACGATAGTCGCCCACATGTGCAGATTCAATCCGCTGGTTTCCGTGCTGACCGCTTGGTTCAGCGCGGCTTTCAACTCGGCATGGCTAGGCAAGCCCCGGCAGGCGGAGCCAACGCCTTTGCCTTTGTCGCCTAAATCCCGGTCTGCCAATGCATTACCGGCACTGAGCAGTGCGGCGACGGAAGCGGCAAGTACTAGTTTCATATTCATGTCTATCCCCCTGATTGTTTTTGTTATCGGTTGCGGTTGCGGCACAAACATAAGGCATGCGCCGACCGGAATGGAAGACGCGGCAGACTCGGACCGAGTAGCCGCGGATGGATTCTAGTCTCGGCGGCAAGCAGGGGTCAATCGTACCTGCAGGGGTATTTGGCGTCGAACCGAATTGCAAAGTATGGATTCGGCGGATGCCTAAGCCGTCCGTCAGAACCAATAATGCAAGATCAAGCAGGCCACAGCACCCGCGGCGATATCGTCCAGCATGATGCCCAGCCCGCCGTCGACATGGCGGTCCAGCCATTTGATCGGCCAAGGTTTCAGGATATCCAGTAGCCGAAATAGTGCGAACCCGGCCAACAGACTCTGCCAGGAGAAAGCAACACCGAGCATGGTCACCAAGAAGCCGGCGATTTCGTCCCAGACGATGCCGCCGAAATCGTGCACCCGCAGTTTGTCAGCGGCGCGGCTGCAAATCGCCACTCCACCGACGATTGCTGCCAGTGTCGCCAAGCCGTAAACGACGCTGCCGGTTTGGACCAATAGTAGATAGAGCGGAATGGCGGCGGCCGTACCGAACGTGCCAGGCATGAACTTCGACAGGCCGGAGCCGAAACCGAACGCCAAAAACAACACCGGATCGCTGAGGATTTGCCGTGCGCTTAACCGGCTGTTTCCGTAATATTCTCTAAGCAAAATGCTGATAACCTCTGGCCTGAATGTTTTCGATACGCCCTGCCCGACGCATGCGCAGACCGGGCTCGGCCTCAATGACACCGACGCAGTGGCAGCCGGCCGGCACCTTTGCCGCCGCGGCCGCCGGCACGGTGAAGCACAGTTCATAGTCGTCGCCGGCGCTCAACGGCAGCGTCCAGTCCGAGCTGGTTGCGATGTAGTCGCTCACCGCAGCCGACAACGGCAGCTTGTCCCAATCGAGCACGGCACCGACGTCGCTTTGTTGCAGAATATGGCCCAGGTCGGCAGCCAAGCCGTCGGAAATATCGATGCATGCGCTGGCGATACCGCGCAACGCCAAACCGGTCTCGATTCGCGGCAGCGGCCGGTCCATCCTTTGCAAAGCGAGTTCATTATTGAGGCCCGGCAAACCTTTTCTGATCTTGAGCCCCAAGCCGGCGTCGCCGATAGGGCCGCTGACGAAAACCAAATCGCCGGGTCTGGCGCCGGAACGCAACAAGGCTTGGCCGCGCGGCACCGCACCCATGGCCTGCACCGTCAATGTCAGCGGTCCGGAGGTGGTGTCGCCGCCGACCAGATCCACCCGATATTGCCGAGCCAGGGCCAGAAAACCATCGGCAAAAGCTTGCAACCAGAATTCGTCGACTTTCGGCACGGTCAACGCCAGCGTCACCGCAAACGGCTCCGCGCCCATCGCCGCCAGATCGCTGAGGTTTACCGCCAATACTTTATGCCCCAAGGCATTCGGATCGACATCGGCAAAAAAATGCACGTTCTCGACCATCGTGTCGGCGGTGACGGCGATCTGGTAGCTATCGGGCAGATTCAGCAAGGCGCAATCGTCGCCGATGCCGAGTTGATTGAACGGGTGTTGCAGCGCCGATCCGGCAAAGAAGCGCCGGATCAGGTCGAATTCGCCCAGCGCCATCAGTCACCGGTTTTGTGGCGTTGTTTGGCGGCGATTTCCACCGCGCGCTGCTTCTGCGCCACTTTATCGAGAATACCGTTGACGTATTTGTGGCTGCCGTCGGCGCCGAAATCCTTGGCCAGATTGACGCCCTCGTTGATGATGACCTTGTAAGGGGTTTCCAGACGGTTGATCAATTCATAGGCGCCAATGCGCAGAATCGCCCGCTCCACCGGATCGATTTTCTCCACCGGCCGATCGACGAACTCGGCCAACGCAGCGTCGATCACGTCCAGTTGTTTCGGGACGCCGTGGAACAGTTCGCTGAAATAGGTTTTCTGGGCGCCTTTCAAATGCTCTTCTTCCAGAAAATAGGTCTCGATCCGGGTCAGACTGTCGCCCGACATCTGCCACTGGTACAAGGCCTGCACCGCGCATTTTCTAGCGTTGGTTTTTGCCTGGCTCATCAATTGCCCTGGTTGCCTTTCAGAGCCTTAAACAGGCTGACCATTTCGATTGCGGACAGAGCGGCTTCGGCGCCTTTATTGCCGGCTTTGGTGCCGGCGCGTTCGATCGCCTGCTCGATGCTATCCACCGTCAACACGCCGAATGCAACCGGGACATCGTACTGCAATGCCACTTGGGCAATGCCTTTGACGCACTCCCCAGCCACGTATTCGAAATGCGGCGTGCCGCCGCGAATCACGGCGCCCAAGGCGATGATCGCATCATACTTTTTACTGGCGGCGATACGTTGCACCACCATTGGCAGTTCGAAGGCACCCGGCGCCTTGACTAGCGTAATATCGTTGCGGTCGGCGCCGTGGCGGACCAATGCATCGATCGCGCCGCCTTCCAGTTGTTCGACGATAAAGCTGTTGAAGCGCGAAGAGACGAGACAAAACTTGCCGCCTTGCGCCGAAAAATTACCTTCTACGGTAGTGACTGTTGCCATGTATTTACCTGATGAGTGAGAGATTGAAATTACTGCGGTCAATTGCCGGCATCGATATGCTCGACCACTTCCAGATCGAATCCGGACAAGCCTATATATTTTTTTTGCGCGCCCATCACCTTGAGTCGGCGCACGCCCAGGTCGGACAAAATCCGCGAGCCGGCACCGGTGGTGCGCCAATCGGCGTCGGCGCTGAGATCGCGGCTGTGTTTGACGCCGTGGTCCTGCATTTGGTAGCTATGGATCAATTCGACCAGATCCTTATTGTTTTCTTTCTGCCGGATCAGGACCAGGACGCCGCGACCGGCCTCGGCGATATTTTTCAGCGCCTCGCGCACCGGCAGACTGCAATCGCTGCGTTTGGAGAACAACAAATCGTCGATCACGTTACGTGCATGTACCCGCACCAATACTGGCTCGTCACCGGCCACGTCGCCCATGACCAAGGCCAGATGGACGTTATCGTCGTTGCAATCCTGGTAGGCGTACAAGCGGAAATCGCCGAACTCGGTCGGATAGGCGCATTCGCTGATGCGTTCCAGCGTGTTTTCGTGCTTGATCCGGTAATGGATCAAATCGGCAATCGTGCCGATTTTCAGATTATGGCGTTCGGCAAACGCCTCCAAGTCGGGACGGCGAGCCATAGAGCCGTCGTCGTTCAGAATTTCGACGATTACCGCGGCCGGTTCGACACCAGCCAACCGCGCCAGATCGCAACCGGCTTCGGTATGCCCGGCCCGGTTCAGCACGCCGCCGGCCTGGGCCATCAGCGGGAAAATATGGCCCGGCTGGACCAAATCGCTGGGTTGGGCCTGTTTGGCAACGGCGGCTTGCACCGTCAGGGCCCGGTCCGCCGCAGAAATGCCGGTGGTAACGCCCTCGGCCGCCTCGATCGACACGGTGAAATTGGTGGTATAGGGGGTTCGGTTGTCGTTGACCATCAGCGGCAGTCGCAATTGCTGGCAACGTTCGCGGGTCAAGGTCAAACAGATCAGGCCGCGGCCGTACTTGGCCATGAAATTGATATCTTCCGGCCGAACGAATTCCGCTGCCATCAACAAATCGCCTTCGTTTTCGCGGTCTTCATCGTCCATGATGATGACCATCTTGCCTTGGCGCAGATCGCCGATGATTTCTTCTATGCTGTTCATTGGATAAAGCCTGCGTCGTGAAGTAGCGCCTCGGTGATGGTTCCCCGGCCGCGGGCCGCGGCGTCGCCTTGCATCAGGCGTTCCAGATAGCGGGCCAGCAGATCGACTTCCAGATTGACCCGATCGCCAACTTCGGCCTGGCCGAGCGTGGTTTCCTGCAAGGTGTGCGGCACGATATTTACGGCAAAGGTGGCGCCGTCGACGCTGTTGACCGTCAGACTAATGCCGTCGATGCAAATCGAGCCTTTTTCGGCGATATACTTGGCCAATGGATCGGGCGCTTTAAATTTGAAGCGCCAGGAGCGGCCGTCGGCGCGTTTTTCCAGAATTTGGCCGATACCGTCGACGTGACCGCTGACGATGTGCCCGCCCAGCCGGCTGCTTGGAGTCAGGGCCAATTCCAAATTGACCGGCATGCCCGGTTTGGCCTGACTTAAGGTCGTGCGCGACAGCGTCTCGTTCGACACGTCGGCACTGAAGCGATGCTCGGCCAATTCGACCGCGGTCAGGCAGACGCCGTTGACGGCAATACTGTCGCCGAGCGCGCAGTCTCGCAGCGACAGTTTGCCGGTGGCGATACTCAACCGGCAATCGCCGCCCCTGGGTTGAACCGCCGCGATCTGGCCGACGGCTAAAACAATTCCGGTAAACATGGTATTCGCTCGATGATTCGGGTTGGCGTTGGAACGTCAGCGTTTTTGCGGCTGCTCCGCCGGTTGCGCGGCAGAATCCTGGGTTTTATCGGCTTTTTGCGGCTTACGATAAACGGTTACCGATTGGTAGACACCGCTATGATAATCGTAAATTTCGATATCGTGCTCCTCGCCGACGTATTTGCCGCCTTCGATTTTAACGGTTTTCGAGGTTTTCGATTCGTCGTCCTCGGCGCCGGCCCAGCCCGGCAACAAAAGCAATGGCAACGTAAAAATAATGACAGTCCTCATAACGGCTAGCCCCTAATCGGAAATCGCTTGCGGGCGGTACAGCAACCGTAAATCCGGGCCTACTTGCCGCGCTTCCGCCAAATAAAGTTTTTTCTTGTCTTGCAGGCGCTGCAACTCCGGCATCCGGAACAGGCCGCGCCCACTGTCGCCCAAAACGCTAGGCGCCATGTAAATCAACCACTCGTCGACCAGGCCGCTATTCAACAAAGCGCCGTTCAAGGTCGCGCCGGCCTCGACCCAGACCGTGTTGATCTGCCGCTCTGCCAGCAACTTGCACACCTGGTGCAAATCGGTTCGTCCGGCTGTCGCGTCGACTTGAAATACCTTGTAGCCGGCATCCAGCAGTCGCTGCCGCTTCACCGAGTCGCTGCTTGAAGTGACGATCCAGACTTCCGCGGCATCTTGCAACATCCGCGTCGCCAGCGGAATGCGCAACCGACTGTCCAGCACCACTTTCACCGGTTGCACGACATCGAAATCGACTCTGGCACTCAGCGAAGGATCGTCAGCCAGCACGGTTTCGATTCCGGTCAAAACGGCGCTGCTGGCGGCCCGCCAACGTTGGACATCCTGCCGCGACTGCGGCGATGTGATCCACTGGCTTTCTCCGCAAGCCATCGCCGTGCGCGCGTCCAAACTCATCGCCAATTTGCTGCGAATCCACGGCAAACCTTGGCTCATCCGTTTGAAAAAGCCGCGGTTCAAATTTTCCGCTTCGCTTTGCAATACGCCGCAGGCCACCTCGATACCGGCCGCGGCGAGTTGCTGCAAGCCCCGGCCGGATACCAGCGGATTCGGGTCTTGCATCGCGGCGACGACCCTGCTGACGCCGGCAGCAATCAACGCATCAGTGCACGGTCCGGTCTTGCCTTGATGACTGCAAGGCTCCAGCGTGACATAGGCCGTAGCGCCGCGGGCGTCGCCGGCCCGGCTTAAGGCGTCGACTTCGGCATGAGCGTAACCGGCGCGTTGGGTCCAGCCCTCGGCAATGATTTCGCCATGTTTGACCAACACGCAGCCGACGTGGGGATTGGGATCGGTCGTGTAAAGACCGTTTTGCGCCAGTTTCAAGGCCCGCGCCATAAAAGCGGCGTCTTGGCTAGACGTCATGCTTCTGCAAATTTTCGATCACGGCCGTGAAATCGGAGACATCCTGGAAACTGCGGTAAACCGAGGCGAAGCGCACGAAGGCGACATGGTCCAGCGCTTTCAATTCGTTCATCACCATCTCGCCCAGCTCGCGCGCCGGAATTTCCCGCTCGCCTCTGGCCGTCAATGCCTTTTTGATCCGGCTCAGCGCGGCTTCGACCGCATCGACCTGCACCGGCCGTTTCTCCAGTGCGCGCTGCATGCCTGCCCGCAGTTTTTGCTCGTCGAAACTCTGCCGGGCACCGTTACGTTTGATGATGCGCGGGAGGGTTAATTCCACCACTTCGAACGTCGTAAACCGCTCCTTGCAGGCCACGCACTCGCGCCGGCGCTTGACCTGGTCGCCGTCGTCGGCAAGACGGGTGTCGATCACCCGCGTGTCTTGTGCTGCGCAAAACGGACAACGCATGTTAAAAATCGAGGCTCGGTTTAAAGCGCGGCATTTTATTACAGAACCGGGTTATATTGAAGTCGGCTAGTAGTTGGCGCCGCCCTCGTTCAAAACACCTTTGGCGACCGAACGGATATGCACGTCGCGTTGCGGATACGGAATTTCGATATGGTGGGCCTTTAGCGCTTCGTAAATCTGGATATGCAATTTATGGGTAGCGACAACCCGGTCGCTCAACTCGCGCACGAACACATTGACCTTAAATTCCAATGCGTTTTCGCCGAAACCGACGAAACTAATCGTCGGCTCCGGATCGGCCAGAACCTGCTCAGTATTTTTCACCGCCTGGCTCAAAATCTGTTCCACCACCTCGATATCGGTGCCGTAGGAAACGCTGACCGGAACCACAACCCGGGTGACGGTATCGGACAGGGTCCAGTTGATCAGCCGGTCGGTGATGAAAGTCTTGTTCGGTACCACCAGCTCCTTGCGATCCCAATCGACGATGTGGGTAGCCCGCATTTGAATCCGGCTGACCCGGCCGGTAACGTCGCCGACCGTGACGGTGTCGCCGACCCGAATCGGCCGTTCGAACAGCAAGATGATGCCCGATACCATATTGGCGAAGATCTCCTGCAAGCCGAAACCCAAACCGACGCTGAGCGCCGCCACCAGCCATTGCACCTGAGACCAACTGCCGCCCAGTTCATTCGCCACGGCCAGAAAGGCAATGGCAACCAAGCTGTAACGCACCAACTGTATCAGAGCGTAACGCCCGCCGGCAGTCATTGCGAACTTGCCGGCGGTGATCAGATCGACCAGAGTCGGGAAATTAGTGACGAATAAAAATGCCAGTCCAACGTAAACCAGGCACAGCAACAGGTTGATCAACGTGACCGGCTGCAGAATCTGCTTGCCTTCGACGAGTTGGCTATACTGCCAGAGCACGATTTGGTCGAACACCGAAAAAGCCGGCAAGATATCGCTCCAAATCCACCACACCCCGACCACGACCAGCACCGCAGTGACCGTAGTCAAAAACTGGTGGCCTTGCTGGTTGATTTTGGAAATATCCAGCAATTCTTCTTCGATTGCCGCCCCGCCGTCGGTACCGGCCGCGGCGGCGGCCTGCTCGATCTGCTTGCGCTTCTGTCGGGCATTCTGCAGAGCCAACCTGCGCTGGGTGTTGCGCAACCAGCGCAATACCAAGGCCTGAAACAAAGCGACGAAGAATACCAGCCGCAGACTGTCGATCAGCTTTTCTTCCAGCTCCAGCGCACTTTGGTAATAACCGGCCACGGCAAAACCGATAATCGCCAACGGCGTCAGCACCGCGATCGCATACCAAACATAGCGCAAGCGACTGAACCAACCGTCGGACTGTTGGTAAAAATAACGCCCCAGGCCGGTTTGCGGCTGAGTCAAACGGTGAAAAATGTAGCTGAAGGTCAGCATCATCACGATCAACGCGGTACGCCCCAAGGCATAACTGTGCTCGGAAAACAAGTCGCTACCGGTCATGGACATGATGAACACGCAGGGTAGCAACAGAAAGCGGGCCCACTTCATCTGGCCATAAAGCAAGTTAGTCGCATGCTCCGGCCAGTGGAACAAGGTCTCGGCGATGCCGTCGGGTTTGAACAAACGAAAGAAGAATTGCACGACAAACAGCGACAGCGCCGTCACGACCATGCCTTCGGCAAAGGCATGGCTGAAAAAATCGGCGCGGGCATTCAACAACAACACCCCACCGATCCAGGCCATCAACAAGGCGCCGTAAAGAGACAACAGCATCAAATACCCCATCCCCGACAGAATCTGGCCGAAACTATGGGCTATCGGGTTCTTGTCGAGCAATTGCGCCAGCTTGCGTTTCAGGTTCGCTCGAAAACGCCAGTGCAATACCACGATCCCCAAACCAATCAGCACCAGCAGCGGATAATTCGCGATGCTCTCGCCGAAATTTGCCGCCACCCGCCACCAGTTGCCGGGGTTCAGAAACCAGGCCAACGACGAGAAAATGTCTTGCAGATAATATTTGTCGATCACCGGTGCGCTGGGCACCCAGAGCAGACGCTGGTCGAGGTAGGCGCTGAATTTATCGGCCACGCCCAGCATTTGTTGCAGACTGAAATCGACATCGCCGAGTAAGCGGCCGTAGTCGTTATAACTGGCGGCCAGCCGCATCACCAAATCCTTCCGGTCGTTCAGCAGCATGCGCAATTCGGTACGAATCCGCAGTTTCTCGGCGTCGTCGGTGTCGGCCGGCAATTGGCCGATCTGATTCAACAATACCTGATTGACGTCGGCCAATTCCTTTTTGGCTTCGTCCAACTTGAACATTTCCAAGCTGACCACGGCGATCTGTTCCTGGATGTCATCATTCAACTGGGCGAATTGTTTGCGCTGCGGCACATTGCGCCGTTGTTCGCGCAACAAGTTGCCCAAAGCCGGACTCAAACCGGCCAGGTTGATTTTTTGCTCGGCGCTTTGAAAGTCTTTTTCCAACTGCTTGCTGCGGGTATCGATCTCGGTCTTTTGCAGCAGGTATTGCTCCATGTTCTTGTTGATATCCTGCAGGCTGCGGTTGTACTGCATGTTCCGCTTGGTCGCATCTCTGATGAAAGGATGTTTACCCTCGGCATCCTTCTCGGCCTGCGCCAATTCCGCCCGTTCCTTGTCGATTTCCTGCTGGCGCCGGTCCAGTAAAAAATTATCCAGATCGGCAATCACCAGGCTTTGCAACTCGCGCTGCAACGTGGCCAGATGCATCCGGTCCTTTTCGACCTGCAAACGCAACGGGCTGCTGATATTTTCCAGCTCCAAGGTTTTCAACGTGCTGTTCAGCAGGCGAATCCGGGTATCCAATTGAATCTGCCGCGCTTCGCGCTCATAGATCGTGTCGGCGGCGCGCGCGGCCAGGGTTTGCTGTTCCTGCAAACTGGAAGCCTGTTTGTTTTTGAGTTCGGCGACTTTTTCCCGGATCAGTTGCGGCCGGCCGTTCAGTTCGCCGATTTGGGCCTCGATCCGGCTAATCTCGGCATCCAGATCGCTGAGTCGGGTTTTTTCGATGATCAAGCGCTGTTCCAACTCATCGGTCGGGATCAAAGCCAGCTTTTCCGACTTGCGGTTTTTTAGGCTGCTTTCCGCCTCGGCGATTTGCCCGGCGATTTGTTTCGACACCACCGGATAGAGATTCAACGCCTGTTTGAAGGACTCGGCCTGAGCGTCCTGGGCTTCGGCCTCGCTTAAATTGTCCTCGCTTTCCCGGTAAGCGGCCAGGATCCGGTTTTTGGCCTCTTCGCTCAGATTTTGTTTATCTTTGACCAATTGGACGCGCTGCTGGATATCGGCCCGCGACACGGTTTTCATAGCCGTACTGGGCGTTGCGGCATAACCGGCATCGGCCATGAGCAACGCTGTTAAAAAAAACAGAGCGTGCAGAAAAAAATGAAAGTTCATGAGTTAGTGTATTACCTCAATCGAAAATTACCGTCTGGAGCATTTATGCCGAATGATCGCGAGGGCGTGATCAAATACCGCCTCGACCACCAATACCGGACGTTGCCAAGCGATGCGGATTTGTGCGAAATCAATGCCTGGCGCGCCATCATATTCCGGCTGGGCCTGATTGGTCGCATCGCCGACAAATACGATGGGCTTGGCTTCGGCAACATCAGTATCCGGCGGGCTCCCGGCCAGAACGGCTTTTTGGTTTCCGCGACCCAGACCGGCCACCTGCCCCAGCTCGGCCGGGAGCATTATGCCTGGGTCACCGCCGCGTCGCCGCAACAGAACCATCTACAGGCTCAAGGCCCCGCGCAACCGTCCTCGGAAGCCCTGACCCACGCCGTGATCTACCAGCGACTACCGAATGTGCAGGCCGTGATTCATGGGCATTGTCCGGAACTTTGGCACAATACCGCAAAATTACGGCTGGCGCATACCGCCGCGCACATCCCCTACGGCACCCCGGAAATGGCGAGTGCCGTGGCGAGTCTACTGGAAGCGACCGCAAACAACGATAGCGGAATATTTACCATGCTGGGGCACGAAGACGGCGTAGTGGCGTTCGGCACCTCGCTAAAGCAAGCCGCCGAAGCTTTGATCGGCCGTTTAGCCCAGGCCTTGGCGCTTGAGCAAAACCGGCCTGCCCGTTAGAATGCCAGGTTTATTAGAGTTTATTAATTGAACATGCCGGAAATCATCATCTACACCACGAAAATTTGCCCTTATTGCACGATGGCGAAACGCTTACTGGAGCGTAAGGGCGCCCGTTATACCGAAATCAACGTCGATGCCGAGCCTGGATTAAGGGAGCAGATGATGGAAAAAACCAAACGTCGCACGGTGCCGCAAATTTTTATCGGCGAGCGCCACATTGGCGGCTTCGACGATTTGCATGAACTGGACATGAACCGGGAGCTGGATCCGTTGCTACAGGATTGAAGTTCCGCAGAACCGGGCTTCAGGGAAACTCCGTCGCCCGGAATCGAGCGCTTTAGCGAATAGTGACTAGCTGCAAGCCGATTCGAGTACTGATTTCGTTACTGTCGAACCAGACGATTTTGCCCAAAGCGCTGAGGCCCAACTCCGGGCATTGCACTTTGACCGGAGCATTGAGCTTGATCGCCGGCGCACTGCCCGCCAACTTTAAGCACATGCCTTCCACCGAACGGTCCACGCCGTCCACCGTGAAACGTTCCTTGTCGACGAACAACTCGGCCTTAAAATGTTCGGCCTTGCGGTAGCCGCGGCGCTTACGCCATAGTTTCTGAGCGTTATGCACCACATCGCGAAATTCCAGACCCATCATGATCCGGTTGCGGTCGCGTTTGACCCAGACGATGTCGACTTCCCCGGCCAACTGCAGTTCGGCGACGAAAATTTCTGCGCGCCGGCTTTGCTCCAGCATGACCTCGAAATCCCGAATAGTCGTCAACAAATCGCCTGGCATCACTTCCAGCATCGCGCCGTTCAGAGAAACGTCGTAGCAATTGATTTGCAAGGTCTCGCCACCGACGTAGAGCCGCCCCTCGGCATTGAAATTTTTTCGGTATTCTTTTCTTTCCTGGAACATGCGCGGAATCTCTAAGGAATTTCGGACAAAGATAGCTTATTTTTGACTTTACGTTCGCTGCCCCGTCTGCCCGCCTCTAGGCCAGACCCAATCCGGCCGCTAAATCGGCCTTGATATCGTCGAGATTTTCCAGACCGACCGAAATCCGCACCAGGCTGTCCTTGATTCCGGCTTCGGCGCGGGCCTCCGGCGTCAAGCGGCCATGGGTTGTCGTCGCCGGATGGGTGATCGTGGTCTTGACATCGCCCAGATTGGCTGTGACCGACAGCATCCGCGTCGCATCGATTAAACGCCAGGCTTCTGCCTTGCCGCCCTTCAGTTCGAAACTGACCACCGCGCCGAAATGGCTTTGCTGGCGTTTGGCCAGTTCGTGCTGGGCATGCGACGCCAGCCCCGGATAATGCACCTTGGCAACGGCGTCCTGCCGCTCCAGCCATTGGGCCAGGGCGAAGGCACTATCGCAATGCGCTTTCATCCGAATCGCCAACGTTTCCAAACCACCGGCAAATACCCAGGCATTGAACGGGCTCAACGTCGCACCGCCGGTGCGCAAATACGGATAGACCTGTTTTTCGATGATTTCTTCGTTAGCGACCACCGCACCGCCGACACAACGTCCCTGACCGTCGATGTACTTGGTCGCGGAATGCACGACGATGTCGGCACCCAAGGTCAACGGCTGCTGCAGAATCGGCGTGCAAAACACATTGTCCACCACCAACAGGCAACCGTGGCGGTGGGCGATGTCGGCCAAGGCCCGAATATCGGCGATTTCGATCAGCGGATTCGACGGCGTTTCCAGAAACAGAAAGCGGGTATTGGGCTTGATGGCCGCTTCCCAGGCGGCCGGATCGGTCAAACTGACGAAATCGGTTTCGACGCCGAATTTGCCGAAATAATTTTGAAAAGCCAGGACGGTGTTGCCGAATACGCTGCGCGAACACACCACATGGTCGCCTGCCTTCAATAGAGCCATACCTACCGCCATGATCGCCGCCATGCCGGAGGCAAACGCCAGACAGCGCTCGCCCTTTTCCATCAGCGCCAGGCGCTCCTGGAATGCGCTGACAGTCGGGTTGGTAAAGCGCGAATAAATATTGCCTGGCTGCTGACCGGTAAACTTCAGCGAGGCTTCCTCGGCCGAGCCGAACACGTAGCTGGAGGTGGCGAAAATCGGCATGCTGTGTTCGCCCTCGTGGGTCCGCTTCTGGCCGGCGCGTATGGCTTGGGTCTCCGCGGCATATTCCTGCCAATCCGGTTGATTCATATTATTTCGCCACCTGCATTTCTATGATGAAGCTGCTGCTATTGCGGGTTTCTTGGGCATGATCGTTGCGCAGTGCCTCGATTTTGGCCAGATAGGCATCGTCGATATCGCCGGTCACGTAATCGCGACTGAAGCAGGACGTGTCGAAGTGCGCGATTTTCGGATTGCCCCGGCCGACCGCTTCGATCAAATCGTCGAGATCTTGATAAATCAATTTATCGGCTCCCAGTTCCCGGCACACCTCGTCTTCGCTACGGCCGTGGGCGATCAACTCGCGCGCGGCCGGCATATCGATCCCATAGACATTGGGGTAACGTACCGGCGGCGCGGCGGAGGCGAAGTAAACCTTTTTGGCGCCGGCGTCGCGGGCCATCTGGATAATCTGCTCCGAGGTGGTGCCGCGCACGATGGAATCGTCGACCAGCAATACGTTTTTACCGTCGAATTCCAGCGAAATCGCGTTCAGCTTTTGCTTAACCGACTTTTTGCGCAGTTTCTGGCCGGGCATGATGAAAGTGCGGCCGATGTAACGGTTCTTCATGAACCCCTCGCGAAACTTGACCCCCAGATCGTGGGCAATTTGCGAGGCGGCGGTGCGGCTGGTATCCGGAATCGGAATCACCACGTCGATGTCGTGGTCCGGCCATTCCCGCTGGATTTTTTCGGCCAGCTTTTTGCCCATCCGCATCCGCGCCTTGTAAACCGAGATGTTGTCGATGATCGAATCCGGCCGGGCAAAATAGACATATTCGAAAATACACGGGCAATGGTCGATGGTTTCGGCGCACTGGCGGGTGTGCAATTTGCCGGAAGCCTCGATGAATACCGCTTCGCCCGGCGCCAGATCGCGAATCAGGCGAAAATCCAAGACATCGAGGGCGACGCTCTCCGAAGCGATCATGTAATCGACGCCATCCTCGGTTTTGCGTTCGCCAAACACGATCGGTCTGATGCCGTGCGGATCGCGAAACCCCAACACGCCGAAGCCGGCGATCATCACCACGACCGCATAAGCGCCGCGGCAACGTTTATGCACGGCGCTTACCGCTTGAAATACGTCGTCTACCGTCAACCTCAGTTTGCCGAATTGCTGCAATTCGTGGGCGAACACGTTCAACAAGACTTCCGAATCCGAGTCGGTATTGATGTGGCGCTGGTCGTCGACGAACACCTGCCGCTTCAACTCCTCGGTATTGGTCAGATTACCGTTGTGGGCCAGGGTCAGACCGAACGGCGAATTGACGTAAAACGGCTGGGCCTCGGCGGAACTGGTGCAACCGGCGGTCGGATAACGCACGTGGGCAATACCCATATTACCCTTCAATTTCATCATCTGTTCGGGCGAAAACACGTCTCTGGCCAGACCGTTGTCCTTGCGCAAATGCAGGCGGCCACCGTCGCAGGTGACGATGCCTGCCGCGTCCTGGCCGCGGTGCTGCAACACGGTTAATGCATCGTACAAGTCTTGGTTAACACTTTGATTGGAAACAATAGCGGCAATACCACACATAACTGATCCGGATTATCGATAATGAATGTAATCCGCCAAACCGGCCGGCAACTGGCTTTTCAACCAGATCGCCAAGGCTTGAAACGGAGGAATGAGAACGGATTGTTTCCACCAGGGATCTTCCGGCAGCGGCGTGACTCCGGCCAGAATTACCAGCAGGGAAACCAGCACGGCCCCGCGGACGATACCGAACAACATACCAAGCAGGCGATCGCTGCCGCTCAGGCCGGTTTTCTCGATCAGTTGGCTCAACAGGAAACTGATCAGACTGCCTAGTATCAACGTGGCGAAAAAAAGCAAGCCGAAACTGGCGGCGATGCGCGCCGACGGGTAGCTGATCGTGGTTTGCAGCAACGCAGAAAGCTCGCGGCTGTAATGGGTCGCCACCCAAACCGCCGCAATCCACAACACCAAGGCAAAGGCTTCCTTGATGAAACCGCGAACCAGACCCATGACCGCCGACATGGAAATGACGGCGATGATGGTGTAATCAACCCACAGCAGTTTGTCCCAAGGCAGCAAATCCGGCATCGTTCAGTAATTTAGCAAAATGCCCAAACGGGTTAAAACCGGTTATTCGTCGGCGGAAACGAAGCTGTTGACGTTGATCTGCGCCAATTTGGCCTTGACGGCCTGGGCTTTGGCTTTATCGACGATCGGTCCGATCCGAACTTTGAAGACGGTGCCTTTGTCGCCGGCGACTTCTTTAACTGTTGCGGCAAAACCCTGTTGCTTCAAACTCTCCTGCAAACTGGCGGCATTCGCTTTCTGGCTGAAAGTGCCGACCTGTAAATACCAGCGGTTGGTGTCCTCGGCCGGGGCGACAGGCTTGACCGCAGGCGGCGCTACCGGCGCTTGGGTCTGTAGTTCCGGTTTCGCTTCGGCTGGTTTTGCCAGCGGCTTCAACGGTTTGGGCACCGGGGCGACACCCGGTAAAGCTTGAACCGAAACGGCGGGTTTCGCCGGTTTCGGCGCGAGCGGCAAATCCTCCGCTTCGGCTGGTTCTTCGTCCGCCGGGGCGATAGCCCGCGCCGGAGCCTTGGCAGCGGAGGCTGCGGATGGCGTTAACGGCGCCGCTTCCCTAGCGCTCAATTTGATTTGCGGCTTGGGCGCTTCGAATTCGGCCTCGGCTTCGCCTTCTTCCACGAATTTTGGAGCCGGCTTGGCCGCTGGGACCGCAGCCGGAGCGGAGGCCTCAGGCACGTCTTCCACTTTTTCCGGAAGCGGCATGATTTCCACTTCCTGCGCTTTGGCAGGCAATTCTGGAATTTTCAGTTCGCTGATATTCTTACCCGTTTCGTCGATAGGATCGTCGAATAACATCGGTACGAAAATCGCGGCCAGTGCGGTAATGACCGCCGCACCTATCAATCGCTGTTTCAATTCTTGATCCATTCCGATCACCTCTAGGAAAATTTAGCCAAATATTCGGATACCAGAAAAAACGAGCCGAACACCAAAACCAGCTCGTCCGGCCCGGCTGCGGCCAACGCCGCTTGAAACGCGGCCGAAAAATCGGCGAAACCGGTTTCGACGTTCGCCATATCCAACTGCCGAAAATAAGATTCAACCAATTCTGGCTCCGCCGCACGCGGATTATCGAGCGGCGCCAGATACCATGTTGTAACCCGCTCCCGCATCATCTCAACCACCGTAGCGATATCTTTGTCGCGCATCATCGCGAACACGGCATAAATGGTGATATCGGGAAAATAGTCGCTCAGATATTCGACCAACGTGCCAACCGCTTGCGGATTGTGGCCGACATCCAACAATATGCGCGGTTTGCCGTCGACCAGTTGAAACCGGCCCAGCAGGCTGGCCCGGAGCAACCCGGTGCGGATGGCCAGTTCACCGACCGGTAAGCGATCTTGTAACGCCGATACGGCCATCAGCACGGCGGCGGCATTTCGATACTGGTGTTCGCCTTTGAAGGCCGGGGTCGGCAAATCGCAGTAGGCTCGGTCGCCAGCACGCCATTCCCAGGTTTCGCCCAGCTTACGGTAGGAGAAGGCTTGGCCGAGTTGATAAACTTCGGCGCCAATCTGTTCGGCCACTTGCCGTAACGAAGCCGGTGCCGCGGCATCGCCGATCACAGCAGGCACCGATCGCCGAAAAATACCGGCCTTTTCCCGGCCTATCGCTTCCACGGTATTGCCCAACCAATCGACATGGTCCAGCGCGATCGTGGTTACCACTGCAACATCAGGGTCGACAATGTTCACCGCATCTAGCCTGCCGCCCAAACCCACTTCCAATAGCTGCACATCCAGACCGGCTTCGGCGAATAAACACAGCGCCGCCAACGTGCCGAACTCGAAATAACTGAGGCTGGTGTCGCCGCGAACCGCGTCGATTTGGGAAAACACCCGGCAAATGTCGACATCATCCACGGCCCGACCGTCGATTCGAATTCTTTCGTTATAGCGCAAGATGTGCGGCGAGGTATAAGCGCCGACTTTATAGCCCTGGGCCCGATACACCGCCTCCAAGACGGCCACACACGAACCCTTGCCGTTGGTGCCACCCACCGTGACGGTCAAAGGTTTTGTCTGTGTCGGATTCAGCTTTTGATAAACCCCGGCCACCCTGGCCAAACCCAAATCTATCGAACGTGGATGTAATTGTTCCTGCCAAGCCAACCAGGCTTGCAGCGAATCGAAACGCGCCATTTCGACCGCTGTTAGTCCTGAATCGGCAAGGTTTCGCTGATTGGACTTTGGGCCGTATCTCCGCTTTCGCCCGAGGCAGCAACGCCGCCGCGCAAAATCGCCAATATGCCGGCTATTTTATCGCGCATCTCGCGGCGATCAATGATCATGTCGATGGCACCATGTTCCTGCAGGAACTCGCTGCGTTGAAAACCCTCCGGTAATTTTTCCCGCACCGTCTGTTCTATTACGCGCGGCCCGGCGAATCCGATCAAAGCATCCGGCTCGGCGACATTGATGTCGCCCAGCATCGCCAAGCTGGCGGAAACACCGCCCATGGTCGGGTCGGTCATGAAGGAAATGTACGGTATCCCGGCTTCCGCCAGTTTGGTCAACGCCGCGCTGGTTTTGGTCATCTGAAACAACGAAAACAAAGACTCCTGCATCCTGGCGCCGCCGCTGGCGGTGAAGACAATAAACGGCGCGCCGCTACGCAGGCTTTCGTTGACGCCGCGGACGAAACGCTCGCCCACCACAGACCCCATCGAACCGCCCATGAATCCGAAATCGAAGGCCGCCGCCACAATGGGATAACCTTGCAAAGTGCCCTTCATCACCACTAGGGCATCGTTTTCGTTACTTTGTTTCTGCGCCTGACTGATGCGGTCTTTGTAGCGTTTGCTGTCTTTGAATTTGAGCGGATCGGCCGGTTTCAGGCCGGCGCCGATTTCCTGGCGATTGTCTTCGTCCAGAAACATGTTCAGCCGCTTGCGTGCGGAAATCCGCAAATGATGTTCGCACTTGGGGCATACGCTGAAGTTTTTCTCCAACTCGGCATTAAACAGTATCGCGTCGCAGCGTGGACATTTGTTCCACAAACCTTCCGGCACCGTGGTGCGCTTTTGCGACGATTCGGTTCTTATTGCAGAGGGAACCAGTTTCTCAAACCAACTCATTCGGGGTGTTCTCCGCTAGGTAGCTCAGTGGTCCATCGCTTGGCGCATGGATTTTAATAATTCGATAATTTCGCGTTTGGCCTGCTCGGGGTCGTCGAGATTGGCTTCAACCTTGCTGATCAGCGCGCTGCCGACCACGACGCCGTCGGCGATAGCTGCGATCGTCCGCGCTGTCTCGGCATCCTTGACGCCAAAGCCGACGCCGACCGGCAAATCGGTGTTGGACTTGATCATTTGCAATTTGTCTTGGACGTCGGCAGTGTCCAAATGACCGGCACCGGTGACGCCTTTCAACGAGACATAGTAAAGATAACCGCTGCCGACCTCGTGCATTTTACGAATCCTATCCGGCGTGGTGTTCGGCGCCAACAGAAAGATCTGGTCGATGCCGCGCTCGCGCAGCAATTTGACGCAGTCCTCCGATTCTTCCGGTGGCAAATCGACTGTCAACACGCCGTCGACGTCGGCGCGCTGCACCGCGTTGGCAAAACCTTCGTAACCCATGATCTCGATCGGATTCAAATAGCCCATCAACACCAGCGGCGTAGTCTGGTCGGTCTTGCGAAATTCCATTGCCATCGTCAGCACTTTGCGCAAGCCGACATGATGAGCCAGGGCGCGCTCGCTGGCGCGCTGAATCACCGGGCCGTCGGCCATCGGATCGGAAAACGGCACACCCAGCTCGATAACGTCGGCGCCGGCCTTGACCATTTCGTGCAACATCGGCACGGTGAACTCCGGGTAGGGATCGCCGGCGGTAATGAACGGAATCAAAGCCTTGCGCCCGGATGCTTTCAATTCGGCGAATTTAGCGGCTAAACGGCTCATAGACTGATTCCCTCGCGTTGCATGATGGTGTGCATGTCCTTGTCGCCGCGGCCTGACAGGTTGACGACAATAACTTGGTCTTTGCGCATCGTCGGCGCCAACTTCATCGTATAGGCCATGGCATGGCTGGATTCCAGCGCCGGAATGATGCCTTCCATCTTGGTCAGCGCGTGGAAACCCTGCAAGGCCTCTTCGTCGGTAATGTTGGGATATTCGGCCCGGCCTATGTCTTTCAGCCAAGCATGTTCCGGTCCGACGCCGGGATAATCCAGGCCGGCGGAAATCGAATGGGTTTCGATGATCTCGCCGTCGTCGTCCGCCATCAGATAGGTGCGGTTGCCGTGCAGTACTCCGGGGCGGCCCGCGGATAATGGCGCGGAATGACGACCGGTAGCGATGCCGTCGCCGGCCGCTTCGACGCCGTACATTTTGACGCCGAGGTCGTCGATGAACGGATAGAACAAGCCGATCGCGTTAGAACCGCCACCGACGCACGCGACCAGAGCATCGGGCAACTTACCGGCCTGCTCCAGGCATTGCCGACGCGCCTCGCGGCCGATCACGGCCTGGAAATCGCGCACCATCGCCGGATAAGGATGCGGGCCGGCCACGGTGCCGATGATGTAAAAAGTGTTATCGATGTTGGTGACCCAATCGCGTAACGCTTCGTTCAACGCATCTTTAAGCGTCTTCGACCCGGACTCGACCGGCACTACGGTAGCGCCCAGCAGCTTCATCCGGTACACGTTCAGCGCTTGGCGGGCCACGTCTACCGCGCCCATGTAGACCACGCATTCCAATCCCAGGCGCGCCGCGACGGTCGCTGTGGCCACCCCGTGCTGGCCGGCGCCGGTTTCGGCGATGATGCGGGTCTTACCCATGCGTTTGGCTAGCAAGGCCTGGCCGACGGTATTGTTCACTTTATGGGCGCCGGTGTGATTCAGGTCTTCGCGCTTCAGATAAATTTGCGCACCGCCCAAATGCTGGCTCCAGCGTTGAGCGTGATACAACGGTGACGGCCGGCCGACATAATCGCGCAGATCGGCGTCCAGTTCGGCGATAAAATCCGGGTCTTTAATATAACGCTGGTAGGCTAGATTGAGTTCGGTAATCGCCGGCATCAGCGTCTCTGCCACAAAGATGCCGCCATAAGGACCAAAATGCCCTCTGGCGTCCGGCATGTCGTACTTGTCACCCAAAGGGTATGTGTCAGTCATAATTCTCAAGTCGCTCGATTAGTTTTTCTTATGAATTCGGCCATTTTCGCCGCATCCTTGACGCCCTTCCCGGCTTCGACACCGCTGCTGACATCCAACGCATACGGCTGTACCGCAATCACCGCCGCGGCAGCGTTCTCCGGCGTCAAACCGCCGGCCAATATCAAGGGCAGCGATCGCCTTTGCGGAATCAAATCCCAATCGAAACCGCTACCGCTACCGCCCGGCAAGCCCGGATGGTAGGCATCCAGCAACAGCCCGGAGGCATCGGCATATCGACTCTCCAACTGCGCTACGTCAATGCCCGGCCGCATCCGAACGGCCTTGATATACGATTTGCGATAGATCCGGCAGGCTTCCGCCGGCTCTTCGCCGTGAAATTGCAGGCAATCTACCCGTACTCTATCCAGTACTTGCCGAATCATGTCCGGTTCGGCATCGACGAACAAGGCTACCACGCTGACGAACGCCGGCAAGGCTTCGCTGATCGCCGCCGCTTGCTCTATCTCGACATGACGCGGACTGGGCGGGTAAAACACCAACCCTATCGCATCGGCACCCAGCCGACCGGCCTGCACGGCATCGTCGACATTGGTAAAGCCGCATATTTTAACGCGGGTACGCATAGCCAAGCTCATAAAAAACGGCCGCGTAGCATACCACAGCTGTTCGGGAAATCATGCCCGCGCCAGATAAAAAAGGCCGGACGAACCAGCCTTTGCCGCGCCGGGAGCGGCGCATCAGTGACCATGTTTGTGGTTATGCTCATGCTGGTGCAGGTGGTTCGCCGGCGCAGGCTCGGCCTGCGGATGAGGCGCGTCATCCTGATGAATCGCACTACCCAATCCCAGCTCCTGTTTTACGACCGGCTCTTCATGGTCGACCGGTTGGTCGAAATCGGGAGCGCCATGTTCGTGTTCCAGCGCCGCAGCCCGGTTCGCGTCGGCTGCCGCCTCGACCGCCACACCGTATTTGTAGACCATCAAGCCGCCCAAATCGGCCGTGAACGCCAACAAACCGGCGAGCAAACCCGCCAGCAGTAAATAGAACGCGTTGGCCGGACCGACCGGATGGGTTTTGCCAATTCCGCGCCATACCGCCAAAAACGCGGCAAGACCGAATACGGCTACCCCCAGATGCTCGTGGTTTTCCATGATTTCGTGAACGTCGCCGCCGTGGGCTACCGTATCCGCCGCAATAAAACCGAAGGTCGCGGTAATTCCGGCAAAACCGACGCCAAGGTATAACAACCAACCTGCTACTCGACGCCACTCCGCGCGCGCCGCCAAGCTACCGGCCAAATCGACCGCAAAAAACAGACTCAACAGCGCGATCGGAAAATGCACGAACAGCGGGTGCAAATTCTGCAACGCCGAAATTCCCGGCAGTAAACCTTCAAAGGTTTCGCCAGGCGATTGCCGCAGCGCGGTTTCGAGAAACGACAGCAGGGCCTCGACCCCGCCGGCCACGCCGCCGCTGTCGGCGCCGCCATGTATCGAAAATCGGATTTGGCTACCTAATTCCAACATGAATCCCCCCGTTCTCGGCGCACCGGCCTTGGCTCAATTGATCGTGACTGCGGTTGAAGTCGTCAGCGCCCGGGTCTTGCTTTCGACGAATTCGCTGCCGCGCTGCTGAATGAACAAAGCCTGCAATTTCTCGTTATCCGCCAACTTCATACCCTCTTCCTGGCCCAGACAAAGCAAGGCCGTCGACCACGCGTCGGCTACCGTCGGATTTTCGTGAAAAACCGTCACCGCCACCAAATCGTGCATCACCGGCCTGCCGTTGCGCGCATCCAGAATGTGGCTGTACCGCTGGCCTTTCAGATCGAAATAGTGGCGATAAGTGCCGCTGGTCATCACCGCCATCGGCGCATCCTTCGGCAAAGTCACCGTCTTATGCATCATTCTTTCGCCGGGTAACGGCTTTTCGACGGCGATGACCCAGGCTTTGCCGTCGGGTTTATGGCCATTCGATTTCAGTTCGCCGCCGATTTCGACCAGATAATTTTCTATCCCCAAGTGTTCCATGGCTTCGGCAACTTTGCCAACACTGTAGCCCTGGGCGATGGAGGACAAATCGACGCGAAGACTTGGTAATTTCTTCAACAAATGCACGTCGTCGACGATTTCCAGTTTGGACATGCCGACGTTAGCCAACGCGGTATCGATAGCAGCCTGGTCCGGCACGTGCAATTCGTCGTTTTGAAAACCCCAAAGTTCGAATATAGGCTTGACGGTCAGATCGTAACAACCGGAACTAAGCTGGCTGACTGTTTGCGCGACGCGGACCAGGGCAACGATTTGCGCGTCCACCGTCTGGCCGACCGTCGCCGCAGACACATTGAATTGCTCGATTTCGGAGTCGGGCCGGTAGTTCGACAACATTTTGTCCAGATCCGCCAGCGTCTTGCCGACCTCGGCCTGCACTTGCTTGCCATCCACAGCCTGCTCCGACCAATAGCTGACATGGTAAGTGGTACCTTGGGCAAAGCCCTCGAATTTCTGCACCGGTACCTGCGGTTCGCCGCCACAAGCCCCCAGCAATAGCCCGCCCAGTATCGGTCCGATCCATGCCGTCCGTATCATTTATCCCCCACGATGGTGTTTTTAACGCAATAAACTGGAAATCGTTTTGAACCGTTCGTGGCTGGCGTCACGCAACCATTCGAACATTACCGACTCGTGGCAGCCCAGCGTTACACCCTGTTGCTGCATGCGCTGCAAAGCAATGGCCTTGTGTTCGGCACGCCGCGAGCAGACCGCGTCGGTTACCACGTGCACCTGGTAACCAAGACAATCCAACTCCAATGCAGTTTGCAGCACGCACACATGGGTTTCTTGGCCGGCCAGCACTACCTGCTTGCGCCCCAATGTCGCCAACGTAGCGTTAAAGCCCTCCGCCGCGCAGCAGGAAAACCCGGTTTTGGCGAATACAGGTGCCGCGGCCGGCAATCGTTCCAACAAATTGGCCTGAGTCGGTCCCAGACCTTGCGGGTACTGTTCGGTCACGATGACCGGCACATCCAGCAAAGCCGCCGCTCGCAGCAGGCGTTCGCAGTACTGCGACATCTGTTGCGCTTCCACTTCCGGCATGGCCGCGCTGAGGCGGGTTTGAATATCCACCAACAGCAAGACGCTGCGACTCGCGTCGAGTAAATTGGGATGAGAAGACATGGCTCAGCCGTGTTTCATGATGCGCGCTTTGTCGCGTTGCCAATCTTTGTCCTTGGCCGCGGCACGCTTATCGTGCAGTTTTTTACCTTTAGCCAAGCCGATTTTCAGTTTGGCGCGACCTTTAATCCAGTACATGGACAGCGGGATCAGAGTGTAGCCTTTGCGTTCCACCGAACCGATCAACCTGTTCAGTTCGCGCCGGTGCAACAGCAGCTTTTTGCGCCGCACCGCGTCCGGATTGACGTGGGTAGAAGCGGATAGCAGCGGCGAAACGTGGGCGCCGCACAGCCAGGCCTCGCCGCGTTTGATTTCGACGTAGCTTTCCTTTAGCTGCACCCGGCCGTCGCGCAGACTCTTCACTTCCCAACCTTCCAACACCAAACCGGCTTCGAATTGCTCGTCTATCGTGTATTCGTGCGTGGCTTGCCGGTTTACGGCAATGGTGTTGTCGTTGGCTTTGGAGTCCTTTTTCGATTTTTTGGCGGCCATCTGAAGCTTGGATTTTTTAGACTGACTGAAAACGTGAATTTTGTTATTTTACTCACACACCCGCTAAATAACGACTTAAAAAACACAGGGCGCAACACATGAGCGATAAAACCCGATCCATTCACGGCGAATGGTCCTCCCGCTTTGCTTTTATTTTGGCCGCCACCGGATCGGCAGTGGGATTGGGTAATATCTGGAAATTCCCTTACATCACCGGCCAAAACGGCGGCGGCGCCTTCGTGATGGTGTATCTGGCCTGCGTCGCCGCGATCGGCATACCGATCATGATCGCCGAGATCATGCTCGGCCGGCGCGGTCGGCAAAGCCCGATCAACACCATGCAAAGCCTAAGCGCGGAAGCCGGGGCCGATCCGCGCTGGCATTATCTGGGTTGGCTGGGCATGATCGCCGGCTTTCTGATTCTGGCCTACTACAGCGTGATTGCCGGCTGGGCCATGGCCTATATTTTCAAGGCCTTCTTCGGCGGCTTCTTCGGCACCGACGCCGGCGAGGTCAAAGCCATATTCGACGGCCTGATGGCCAGCCCGATCCAGCAGTTGTTCTGGCATACGCTGTTCATGATAGTTACCATGCAGGTAGTGATGCGCGGCGTGCAGGGCGGTTTGGAAAAAGCGGTCCGTTTTTTGATGCCGGCCCTATTCGTGATTCTGATGATATTGGTGGCTTACGCAATGTCGTCCGGCGCGTATGAGCAAGGCATCGAATTTCTGTTCAGTCCGGATTTCAGCAAAATCGACGCCGATGCAGTATTGACCGCGATGGGCCACGCCTTCTTCACTTTAAGCCTGGGCATGGGCGCCATCATGGTTTACGGCTCCTACCTGCCCGGCCATGTCTCGATCGCCAAAACCACGTTCTTTATCGCCGGCGCCGATACCATCGTCGCGTTGCTGGCCGGCATCGCCATCTTCCCACTGGTGTTCGCCAACAACCTCGAAGCCGCGGCCGGACCGGGACTGATCTTTCAAACCCTACCGTTGGCTTTCGGCCACATGGGCGGCGGCTGGCTGTTCGGCGTGCTGTTTTTCGTTTTGCTGTTTTTTGCGGCGCTGACCTCCTCGATTTCGTTGATCGAACCTGCAGTGGCCTGGCTGGTGGAAAATAAGGAGATCGAACGCCATCGCGCCTGCGTCTGGGCCGGCAGCGCCTGTTGGGCGTTGGGCGTGGCCGTGGTGTTTTCGTTCAACATCTGGTCCGGCCATAAATGGTTCGACAAAAATCTGTTCGAATTGCTGGATTATCTGACCGCCAACCTGATGTTGCCGATCGGCGGCTTATGCATCGCCCTGTTTGCCGGCTGGACCATGCGCCAAACCGATACCGAACAGGAATTGGAATTGCCGGAGCAAGGTTTTCAGGTCTGGCAATTTTTGATCAAATACGTCGCACCGGTCTCGGTCTTTCTGGTATTCCTGCACGTACTCGGAGTGCTGTAAATGATCACGGTGGTCCAAAAAAGCGCGCTGGTGAAATTCTCCGCGCAGCAGATGTTCGATCTGGTCGACGACATCGAATCCTATCCCAAATTTCTGCCCTGGTGCTCCGGCAGCCGGGTATTGCGCCGCGAAGGCGACATCGTCGAAGGCCAGATCGACATCGCCAAAGCCGGCTTTCACAAGTCGTTCACGACCCGCAATAAAGTCGACCGCGGCGGCCGGATTCAAATCAGCCTGCTGGACGGTCCGTTCAAATCGCTGGAAGGTTTTTGGAGCTTCATGCCGCTGCGCGAGGACGCCAGCAAAATCTCGCTGGATCTCGAGTTCGAAATTTCCAGCGCCTTCGCCAGCTTAGCGTTCGGCCCGGTGTTCAATCAAATCTGCAACACCATGGTCGGTTCCTTCACCCAACGCGCCAAAGCCCTGTATGGCGGTTGATCCGATTCAAGTCGAAGTGGCCTACGCGCTACCGGAACGGCAAATTCTGATCCCGCTGACGCTGGCGGCCGGCACTACGGCAGGCCAGGCCATATCCGCGTCGAACATCGCCAGCCAAATTCCAGACATCGATCTAGCACAACAAACCATTGGTATCTTCGGTGCGGTCTGCACCGCGGATAAAGTTCTGGCCGACGGCGACCGGGTCGAAATTTACCGGCCGCTACGGAAAAATCCGATGGAGGCCAGGCGGGAACGGGTGAAAAAATAAATCGGCGCGGCAGGCAATCATTGGAAAGCGCGGATGGCGCGGCAAATCATTGTGCCGCAGCTCGCCAAACGGACTTATAACCCATAAACCATACCGAATATGCCGGCTTTCGCGTCAGCCGATGCTTTCTCGGAGACCAATCCAGCATTCCATAAATCCCAACCGCTTCCAATCCGGCATTGGGTTTAATTGCACAGCTGCTGAACGCGGCTGCAGCGAAACTCCACTGCGCTCAGCAACGACCAAACCCAGCCGCAAACACTTTTTTATTTTCGGTCTCAGTAGTAGGGCATCCGGTCGGCACTGGTTACGCCGCTCGACCGTCAGACAACAGCGCCCGCATCACGCTAACTCGGCTGCCGCGGTAGATGTCCTCGGCAATCTCTTGCCAGCCCAACCTTTCGTAAAATGCGGCGCGATCCGGCGTAAACAGGTACAAATAGCGATAACCAGCTGCCGCGGCCTGAGCCATCGTATGCAAGACCAACCGACCGCCGATTCCCTGCCGGCGAAACTCGGGAGCGACAAACACGCTAGCCAACCAGGGCGACCATTGCGGCCGACTGTCCATATCGCTGGCCACAATTGCCGCCGAACCCACCGGCCGCCCCTGATGCTCGCAAACGAAAGTGGACGGAATCAAACCTTCCTGTAAATAGGCCTGCATCCTGGCGATGCGCATGGGCAAAGTCTCGCCAGGATTCAGATACGCCCATTCGGCTTGGTGCCATGCGGCGAGGGTCGGCAGATGCTGGGGTACGGCGGATAAATCGACGATGGGCATATTGCGCGGCAATGTTGTCAGATTGCTTGCAATTATACGAAACAGGAGTCCATTGCCCCATCCTCAACGCGTAACGTGCGGCCCGCGCCGGTTTGACAAGTACCGCCGGCGCGGCATGTTAACCCTGCCTGCCCCGCCCGCTCTAATAGCGTTGCAGCGCCGCCGAGATTCGGCGTAACATCGGTCGCACTGCCATCCCAGCGAGGCTAAACCAGATGCTGCAAAAACGCTTGATCGCACTGTTGCTGTTATTGATTCTGTTGCCGACCTTCGCCACCGGCTGGATGGCGTACCGCTTTGCCATCGATACGATGCGCAGCAACCGCCTCGACGCCATTGGCCGCGTAGCGGAAAGCCGGCGCGAACAATTAGCCATGGTTTTACGCCGCGCCGATAACCGCGCCGATGCCTTTATGGCCGAAGTCCTGGCGAAATGTCTGGCCGACACCAGGCTAGACCGCGATTGCGCCAGCCGCGCCGTCAACGACTTCCTGCACGGCGAAGGCGCCGCCGGCGCTTGGCTGTTCCTTAACGATAAGACCGAGACGCTGGCGGTAGGCAATCCGCCGCTGCCGCTCGCCGACTTGGCCGAGTTCCGCCACGGCCAGATCACCGGCTTGATTCCGTCCGAAACAGAACGCCCCGGCTATTTTTACGCGATCGCCCGCGAACCGGGCCAACCCTGGCGCTTGGCGGTGTTTTACCCGATTGCGCCGATCCAGGCCGTATTCGGCTCGCATCCGGACCTTGGCCGCTCAGGCGAAAACCTGTTGGCCGACCCGCGCGGCCTATTCGTGACGCCGGCCCGTTACCGGGCAGCCCCGGACCATGCCGACCCCTCTGCCAGCCGCCCGCTACAAGCCTGTCTAGCCGGAGATAACGTCCAGGGCCTGGACAAAAATTACCGGGGACGGCCGGTAATATACGGCTATCGTCATGTCGCGGAGATCGGCGGCGGCTGCATCTTGGCCCAAATCGAGCAGGAAGAAGCCTTGTCGGCAATAGAAAGTCTGGAACACAACATGCTGCTGGTGGTGTCGGTTTTTGTGGTACTGACCGGATTTACCTCGCATGTCCTAGCCAAACGTATCGTCGGACCGATCGCCAGGCTGACCTTTACCGCTCGCCGCATCCGGGACGGCGACTTGAGTCTGCGTGCAGAGGTAACCGGGCACGATGAAATCGCCGAATTAGCCAGTTCCTTCAACCACATGACCGATGCCTTGGCCGACGCTCAGCACAATTTGGAAGCGAAAATCGCCGAGCGCACCCGGGAACTGCGCACCAGCGAAGAACGCTATATTCTGGCCGAGCGCGCGGTCAACGACGGTATCTGGGACTGGAATATCCTGACCCACGAATACTACCTTTCGCCGCGCTGGAATAAGATTCTCGGCTACGGCGACGGCGAGCTACCGAACGTGGAGTCGATTTTCTTCGAACTGATTCATCCGGACGACAAGGCCAGAGCCAGCGAGGCCTTTGCCCGCCATCTGGAACATAACGAACGCTATACCACCGAATTACGTTTGCGTCACCGCGACGGCAGTTACCGCTGGGTGCTGGACCGGGGCGAAGCCTTGCGCGACGAAAGCGGGCGACCGGTACGCATGGTCGGTTCGATCACCGATATCACCGAGCGCAAAGCGGCGGAAGCCGAATTGCTGGAATACCGCGAACATCTCGAAGAGCTGGTGGCGATGGCCACCACCGAAGTCAAAGCCATCGTCCAAACCGCGGTGAACGGCGTGGTCTCCATCGACAGCAACGGCACCATCCATATGTTCAACCCGGCCGCGGAGAAACTGTTCGGCTGGCGTAGCGAAGAGATCGTCGGCAAAAATGTATCGTTATTGATGCCGGAACCGGACGCCTCGGCCCACGACGGTTACATCCGGCGTTTTCTGGAAGGCCGGCAATCGAAAATCCTCGGCACCGAGCGCGAAGTGATCGCCCAACGCAAGGACGGCAGCCGCTTCCCGGCCAGCCTGGCGGTCGGCCACGGCATTATCTCGGAGGGCCGCCACATTTTCGTCGGCTTCATCTCGGACATCACGCTGCAAAAACAAGCGGAACAGGAGCTGCGCCAAGCCAAAGAAGCCGCTGAAGCCGCCGCCAAAGCCAAAGCCAACTTCCTGGCCAATATGAGCCACGAAATCCGCACGCCGATGAACACGGTGATCGGCTTCGCCGAGGTCGCGCTGCAGGACGCCAACCTGTCCAACGCCACCCGCAACCACATCAAAACCATCCTCAGTTCCGGTCGGCATTTGCTCAGCGTGATCAACGACATCCTCGATTTCTCCAAAATCGAGGCCGGCAAAATCGAATTGGAGTCGGTCTGCTTCAACCTGCCGGTCGCGATTCAGGAAGCGCTGCAAATCATGAGTTTGCGCGCGGCGGAAAAGGGCTTACGGATAGATTTGGCGTTGGAGGCCGGCCTGCCGAGCCATTTCGTCGGCGACCCTAACCGGCTGCGGCAGGTGATCTTGAACCTGGTCGGCAATTCGGTGAAGTTCACCGAATCCGGCTACATTTCGGTCAGTATCGGTAGGGCCGAACAGCCGGAAATGTTGCATTTCGCCATCGCGGACACCGGCATCGGCATGACGCCGGAGCAAACCGGGCGCATATTCGAATCATTTTCCCAAGCCGATGCCACCACCAGCCGCCGTTTCGGCGGCACCGGCCTGGGCACGACAATCAGCAAGCAAATCGTGGAAATGATGGGCGGGCGGATTTGGGTGGAAAGCCAGCTCGGCGTCGGTTCCGTGTTCCATTTCACGGTGCGGCTGCCGGAAGCCGTTGCCACCGACAATTGCCTGTACGAGTCGGCGGCACCGCGCAAATTGGCCTATTATTCGCCGCGCCGATTCAAGATCCTGTTGGCCGAGGACGTGGAGGCCAACGCCAAACTGGCCAGTCTGCGCCTGGAACAACAGGGCCACCAAGTGCACTGGGTCAAAAACGGCGCCGAAGCGGTCGCCGCCTACCGCGACTCCGACTTCGATTTGATTCTGATGGACTTACAAATGCCGGTGTTGGACGGCATCCAGGCTACCCGCCAGATCCGGGAACTGGAACGAGACCGCGGCCGGCGGATTCCAATTCTGGCGCTGACGGCCAGCGTCCTGAACCACGAACGGCGCGAATCGCTGGCGGCCGGCATCGACGCGATCGTCGGCAAACCGATCGACATCGACGAGTTACTCGCGCAGATGGAAAATCTGACTCCGGCGGGTTTCGGCATCGCCAACAACGGCAACGCGCCGGCTATCGCCACCGAAGTCGCCGTGGATTTCGCGCCGCTGGCCGAGGTTGCCGACTACCGAAAGGGACTGAGCAATTGGTTGGACCCGTTGATTTACGCCGACGCGCTGATCAATTTCGCCGCGCAACACGGCGTGGACGCCGACAAGATCCAGCATCACCTGGCCGGCGGCGACAGCGAAGCCGCCCGGCGCGGCGCACACGCACTGAAAGGCGTGGCCGGCAATCTGGCATTGACCGAGATCGCCGCGTTGGCCGCCGCCATCGACGCCGAACTGAAGAACGGCACCCCCGAACTGGCCGCCGCGCAAATCGAACGCCTGCGCGGCGCACTTGACCAAGCCGCGGCCGCGATCCGCCAATTGGAGTTGCCGGAAAAACCGGCGGTGGCCGGCGTCGAAGCCTTCGATGCCGAGCGCATCGGCGAGCTGCTGCAGCAACTGCTTCGCAACCTGGACACCTTGAATCCGGAAAAAGTCGAACCGGTGCTGCAGGAGTTGGCGCCTTATCTGGCAGAAACCGAATTGAAAGCCATCCGCTTCGAACTGGACAGTTTCGATTTCGACGGCGCCAAGGCCGAAGCCAGACGGTTGCAGGCTAAACTTACCGATGCCGCGGAAGGAGAGCACCCATGAAAGACAGTTACAAACTGCTGTTGGTCGACGACGAACCGAACAATCTGAAGGTGTTGCAGCAAATTCTGAAAGACCGCTACGAACTGATTTTTGCGATCAACGGCGAAAAAGCCCTGGCCGCTGCCCGCGACCACCGCCCGGATCTGATTCTGCTCGACATCATGATGCCTGATATGGACGGTTACCAGGTCTGCACCCGTTTGAAAGCGGAGGCCGGCACGGCGAAGATTCCGGTCATTTTCGTCACGGCGATGGGCGAAACCGAAAACGAAGCCTACGGCTTCGACGTCGGCGCGGTCGACTACATTCAAAAGCCGGTGTCCGGACCGATCGTGCTGCGCCGGGTGCAAACCCACCTATCGCTGGTCAGGGTCGAGGAATTGGACGATCTGGCTCGCGCCGCGATCGAAATGCTCGGCGCCGCCGGCCATTACAACGACCCCTATACCGGCGACCACATCTGGCGGATGGCGGCCTATTCGGCCGCGCTGGCCCGCGCCGCCGGTTGGAGTCCGTCGCAAGTGGAAATGGTCAAACTGGCCGCGCCGACCCACGACACCGGCAAAATCGGCATTCCGCATGCGATATTGAAAGCGCAAACCGGCCTGGCCGGCCGCGATTGGGAAATCATGAAAACGCATTCGCAAATCGGCTACGACATTCTGAGCAAGACCGACAATCCGGTCTTCAAGATGGCCGCGGAAATTGCGCTTTACCACCACGAACGTTGGGACGGCGGCGGCTATCCGGCCGGATTGGCCGGCGCAGCCATCCCCGAATCGGCGCGCATCGTCGCGATTGCCGACGTGTTCGATGCGTTGAGCAGCAAACGGCCTTACAAAGAACCGTGGCCGTTGCAAACCGTGTTGGATACGATGCGCAGCGGTGCCGGCACCCATTTCGATCCGCGCTTGCTGGAGCTATTCCTGGGCATCATGCCGGAAATATTGGCGTTGCAGGCGCAGTTCGCACCCTGAACCGGCAACGCGTCAGAGCAGCAGCGGCGCGTTAGCCAGTTCGTCGGGATTGGCGCGGGCGCCGGCCGGAAAATGCCGCTGCAAATGCGCGCTAATAGCCGCGATACCGGACAGTACCCCGGCCTCGAAATCGCCGCGGCGAAATGAGTTCTCCATGTCCCGGCAAATCCGTTGCCAACCCTCCTCCCCGACCTTGCCGTTGATGCCGCGGTCGGCAACGATGTCCACCTGGCGGTCGGCCAGTAACAGGTAAATCAATACGCCGCTGTTGTGCTCGGTGTCCCACACCCGGTCCAGCGCGAAGATTTCCAGGGCTCTGGCTCGCGGCGTAGTCGCACGCAGCAGATCGCCGATATCGAGCGCGCCTTCCACGGCGAAGCGCAATTCGCCCAGATGCGTTTGCTCGCTGGCCGCGATTGCCGCTTCGATGGCGCGCAGGCTGGATTTCGGAAACGCCCGCTTTACGCACCAAGGGCCGCTGAAAACGTGTTTGAAAAATCGAACCATCCCCATACCGTTCACCACCGCCCGGAAGCGCCGCCGCCGCCGAATCCGCCGCCACCGCCGGAAAAACCGCCGCCTCCGCCGCCGAATCCGTCGAAACCGCCGCCGTAATAACCGCCGCGGCGGCCGCGGTTGTCGCTTAACGAAATTGCAAACGCCATAAACGCCAGAATAAAAGCTAGCAGTAAACCGCCGCCGAGCAGCCAAACTGCCGCGCCGACCGCGCCGCCTGTGAGCAGGCCGCCGAGAAATTTGCCGAATATCGCTCGTAACAGGCCGCCGATGAAGATTGCCGCGATGAACAGATGCGGCAAATACTGGCTGAACCGCTCGCCGGCCGGCCCGGACTGCACCGGCGGCAACGGCTCGCCTCGAATCAAACCGATCAGGCTGTCTACGCCGGCGTTAATGCCGCCGGCAAAGTCGCCCTGGCGAAATTTTGGGATCATGATGTCTTCGATGATGCGTTTGGCCAACGCATCCGGCACGACGCCTTCCAGGCCGTAACCGACCTCGATGCGCGTGGTGCGGTCGTCCTTGGCCAATAACAACAGAATGCCGTCGTCGACGCCCTTGCGGCCCAGCCGCCATTGCTCGACCACGCGGATCGAATATTGGGCAATGTCTTCCGGCCGGGTGCTGGCCACAATCAAAACCGCAATCTGGCTGCCCTTCTGCGCCTCGAACTCGGCCAACTTTTGCTCCAACGCCGCTTGCTGGGCCGGAGTCAGGGCGGCTACGGTATCGGTGACGCGCCGGCTCAATTCCGGAATCGGCGTCTGTTGCGCCGCCGCCTGGCCGATCAGGGCGAAGCAGACTGAAATCAACGCCAGATATCGCCGCCAACACAGAAGGCAGTCGCTCATGTTTATTTACCGAAATCGACGGCCGGCGCGGTGGAAATCGCTTTTTCGTTGTCGACGCTAAACGACGGCTTGGTTTTGTAACCGAACAGCATCGCCGTCAGATTGCTTGGAAACGAGCGCACCGTGACGTTGTATTCCTTGATTGCGGCGATGTAACGGTTGCGGGCCACGGTAATCCGGTTTTCGGTGCCTTCCAGTTGCGCCTGCAAATCGCGGAAATTGGCGTCGGCTTTCAAATTGGGATAATTTTCCGAAACCACCAACAGCCTGGACAGCGCCGAACTCAACTCGCCCTGCGCCGCCTGAAACTTGGCGAAGGCCTGTTCGTCGTTGACCAATTCCGGGCTGGCCTGAATCGCCCCGACCCTGGCACGGGACGCCGTCACCGCTTCCAGCACTTCTTTTTCGTGGCCGGCATAGCCTTTTACGGTATTGACCAAATTAGGCACCAGATCGGCGCGGCGCTGGTACTGGTTCAATACCTCCGCCCAACTGGCATTGATCTGCTCGTCCTGGCTCTGAAAGGTGTTGTACCCGCAACCGGACAACTGTAACGACAAGAACAGAAAAAAAATCGATGACCATTTTTGCATTGTTGACTCCTGATAGAACGGCGAAGCCGATCCAGCATAACACGCAGCCGCCACAGCTTGAGAATTAAACCGGACAACCTATCGCGGGATTTGTGCTGCATGGATTGGTCAAGAAAATCGCAGCCCCATCCCGAACCAGCCTTCTCCATCAAAAGATCGCACCGGTTGGGTCGAGTTTCACCAGTGCCTTCCAAAGCGGAACCCGCATTTTTGCTTTCCAAACGACGAAGCCTTGAATTCGGTAGAGTTCAATCAGGCACCAGTATGGCTGGCAATCAAACTGCATTTGCACCGTTTTGACTCTGATTTATCCGCACCATAGGGGTGCGAAACGCCCAAACAGGAATCAACGGCAAACGATCTAAAACAACAACAAGAGCGAAAACTTCTCGGCCAGACTCGACGGGCGCATTGCAATCGATTGATTATTAATGTTTTTTACCAAGAAGGCTCAAAAAAAAATAAAAAATGGCATTACAGTTGCTTAGGATTTACCAACACCCAAAGCAGGGTTACTAACTTAACCGCTCATTGTTGAGCAAACAAGACAAAGGCGTCTTGCGCTGGATTCGATTAAGAATCCGAGCGCGGACGCCTTTTTTTTGGCCCGAACTTTTTAATCGTAGACAGGAACCGACATGAAACCAGCCCAGACGCCCGCTCCCAAGAAACTGTTTGCCGCCGTCGCCACCGCGATCGCGTTGGCCGGAATGAGTTTTTCCACTCCATTGCAGGCCGGTGCCAAGCCCGAGAAAGAGGATTTGAAATTCGGCTTTATCAAACTGACCGATATGGCGCCCTTGGCGGTCGCCGCCGAAAAAGGCTTTTTCGAAGAGGAAGGCCTGTTCGTACAGCTTGAGGCTCAAGCGAACTGGAAAGTAGTGATGGACCGGGTCGTCAACGGCGAGTTGGACGGCTCGCATATGCTGGCGCCGGCTCCGTTGGCAGCCGGTGTCGGCTTCGGCACCAAGGCCGACATCGAAGTCCCGTTCAGTATGGGTTTTAACGGCAACGCGATTACCGTATCCAACGATATCTGGAAACAGATGAAAGCCAATGTACCGGCGGAAGGCGGTAAACCGGTACATCCGATCAAGGCGGATTATTTGAAGCCGGTGGTCGATAAATACAAAACCGAAGGCAAGCCATTCAATATGGCGATGACCTTCCCGGCCGGCTCCCATAACATCAAACTGCGTTATTGGCTGGCGGCGGGCGGCATTAACCCAGGCTACTACTCGCCGCCGCAGGACATTTCCGGCCAGATCGGCGCCGACGCGATGCTGTCGGTCACGCCGCCGCCGCAAATGCCGGCCACACTGGAGTCCGGCACGATCTTTGGCTATTGCGTCGGCGAACCCTGGAACCAGCAAGCCGTATTCAAAGGCATCGGCGTGCCGGTCATCACCGACGAAGAACTCTGGAAAGATACGCCGGAAAAAGTGTTTGGGGTAACCAAAGCCTGGGCTGAAAAATATCCCAACACCTATCTGGCCGTGACCAAAGCACTGATCCGAGCTGCAATCTGGCTCGACGCCGAGAACAACAAAAACCGCAAGGAAGCCATCGAAATGCTGTCGCAAAAACAATACGTCGGCGCCGACGTCGAGGTACTGGCGGCCAGCATGAACGGCACCTTCGAATACGAAAAAGGAGACAAACGTTCGCTACCCGACTTCAACACCTTTTTCCGCCACGGTGCCAGTTATCCGTCCTACAGCAGCGCGATCTGGTATCTGACCCAATTGCGGCGCTGGGGCATGATCAACGAATACAAACCGGATAATTGGTATCTGGAAACCGCGAAAAAAGTCTACCGCCCCGACATCTATCTGGCGGCCGCGAAAGAACTGGTGGCAGAAGGCAAGGCCAAGGCCGAAGACTTTCCGGCCGATACCGGTATCAAACCGTCGCAAAACTTCTTCATCGACAAAATTCCGTTCGACGCCAACAAGCCTAACGATTATCTGGCCAAGTTCCCGATCGGCCTGAAAGGTAAGCAAACCGTGTCCGGCGGCAAAGTCGTGGATTAACAGAACCTTGGTGGGTGCTCTGAAAAGGAAGTGGTTTAGTGCAAGGACGCTTTTTTACCCAGGCAAGCTAATAAATCACCTGAATTGATTGATAACCTTTCGATAGGTAAGCGCGATGGCTAACAAACTGATTAAATTTTTCAACATCACCGGCCTAACCTGGTTCGTGCCGCTGGTCAAAATCGCCGCCGGCGAGAATCCGGCCCAGCAAATGCGGCAATTGTTTCTGGTCATGGGCGTTCCCGTCATCGCCTTTGCCATGTTCCTGGGTTTGTGGAGCGTGTCCGCTTCCGGCGTCAAAACCAGCCTGGGCGCGATTCCCGGACCGATTGCGGTCTGGGGCGAAGTCGGCGGCCTGATCGAAGAGCATGTCTCGGAACAGACCAAGAAAGCGGAGTTTTACCAACGCCAGGAACAACGCAACAAGGAAAAACTGGCCGAAGATCCGAATGCGGAAATCAAGATTCGCCCCTACACCGGCAAACCGACCTACCTGGACAAAATTCTGACCAGCCTGCGTACCGTATTCGCCGGCTTTGTGATTGCAACCTTGGTGGCAGTGCCGCTCGGCATTCTGTGCGGCATGAGCCCGGTGCTCAATACCGCGTTCAACCCGCTGATCCAAATTTTCAAACCGGTGTCGCCGCTGGCCTGGCTGCCTATCGTGACGCTGGTGGTTAGTGCGGTCTACGTCACCAGCGAAGACTCGTGGTTCGAAAAATCCTTCATCACCTCGGCCATCACCGTGACGCTGTGCTCGCTGTGGCCGACGCTGATCAACACCGCCGTCGGCGTATCGTCGATCGACCGCGATCTGGTCAACGTCGGCAAGGTGTTACGGCTGGATTGGTCGACCCAGATCAAACGCATCATCCTGCCGTCCGCCCTGCCCTTCATCTTCACCGGCATGCGCTTGTCGCTGGGCGTGGGTTGGATGGTATTGATCGCCGCCGAAATGCTAGCGCAGAACCCGGGTCTGGGCAAATTCGTCTGGGACGAGTTTCAAAACGGCAGCTCCAACTCGCTGAGCCGGATTATGGTTGCGGTGTTCACGATCGGCATCATCGGCTTCGTCCTCGACCGCATCATGCATTCGCTGCAAAACCTGTTCTCGTTCCAAAAAGCTTAAGGACGCCGCCATGAACGCAGCCCAAGCCAAAATCATCGAACTTTCCATGCATAAACACGCCACCGTTTCCCCTGCCAACGATCCGATCAAACCGTTGGTGGAACTGAAAAACGTCTGCAAATCCTACGGCGAGGGCAATAGCCGCACTTCGATTCTGAAAGACATCAACCTGGACATCAAGGAAGGCGAATTTATCGCCATCGTCGGCTTTTCCGGCAGCGGCAAAACCACGCTGGTCTCGCTGATCGCCGGTCTGATCTATCCTGACAGCGGCGAACTGCTGAAAAACGGCCAGGCTATTCGCGAACCAGGGCCGGACCGCGGCGTGGTATTTCAAAATTATTCGCTGATGCCGTGGCTGACCGTCTACGAAAACGTGGCGCTGGCGGTGGATGCGATCTTCAAGGACTGGACGCCGCAGCAACGCCGCGCCCACACCGAGAAATACGTCAACATGGTCAATCTGGGCCGGGCGATGGATAAAAAGCCGTCGGAACTGTCCGGCGGCATGCGCCAACGGGTCAACGTCGCCCGCGCTTTGGCGGCCAACCCGGATATCCTGCTACTCGATGAACCGCTTAGTGCGCTGGATGCTTTGACCCGCGGCAATCTGCAGGACGAAATCCTGCAAATCTGGGAACAGGACCGGAAAACGGTGATTCTGATCACCAACGACGTCGACGAAGCCATCTACATGGCCGACCGGGTGATTCCGCTGAAACCCGGTCCGGATGCCACCTTCGGTCCGGATTTCGTCATTGATTTGGAACGGCCGCGCGACCGCACCGCCTTGAACCACGATCCGGAATTCAAACGCCTGCGCGCCGAAATCACCCGTTACCTGATGGACATCGGCCTGCAAAAAACCCAAGCCGAGATCGGCGACAAACTGAAGCTGCCCAACGTGCGCCCCAACACCAGCAACGACTGGAAACTGGATACCTCGGCTTTGAAACCGAGCCAGGCCGATCTGGGCCGGCCGCGTTACCTGGAATTCTCCAACCTGTCGAAAATCTATCCGACGCCGGACGGCAACAGTACGGTGAAGGTGGTGGACGGCTTCGATCTGAAAATGAAAAAAGGCGAGTTCGTCTCCATCATCGGCCACTCCGGTTGCGGCAAATCGACCGTGTTGTCGATGACCGCCGGCCTCAACGAAATCTCCGAAGGCGGCATCATTCTGGATAACCGCGAAATCACCAGCGCCGGTCCGGACCGCGGCGTGGTATTTCAGGCCCCCAGCCTGTTCCCTTGGCTGACCGCGTTCGACAACGTCATGCTCGGCGTCGATAAAGTCTATCCGCACGCCAGCCAGGACGAGCGCGAGGACATCGTCGAATATTATCTGACCCGGGTCGGCCTGGCCGACAGTATGTTCAAGAAAGCCGCCGACATGTCCAACGGCATGCGCCAGCGGGTCGGCATCGCCCGCGCCTTCGCCTTGTCGCCTAAACTGTTATTGCTCGACGAACCGTTCGGCATGCTCGATTCGTTGACCCGCTGGGAATTGCAGGAAGTGCTGATGGAAGTTTGGGAACGCACCCACGTCACCGCCATCGTCGTCACCCACGACGTCGACGAAGCGATTCTACTGGCCGACCGGGTGGTAATGATGACCAACGGCCCGCACGCCAAAATCGGCAAGATCCAGGAGATCGACCTGCCCCGGCCGCGCAGCCGCAAGGCCTTGCTCGAACATCCCGATTATTACCAATACCGGGAGAGCCTGTTGACCTTCCTGTCCGAATGCGACCACACCCACTGATTTTTTAACGCTTACTCGTTTTTATTTGCCAAGGGGGCATTATGCCATTGCAGAAAAACCAATTACCGTCCGCCACGCTGCTGTCGATGGCAATCGCCAGCGCGCCGGCCTCCGCCGACCTGACCAAGGAGGTGGAAGATGCGCTGAATTTTTACCATTACGGCAGCAACGGCGCGGTAAAACTGGACTTGAACTACCGCTGGGAAAACGTCGACCAGGACCAGGGCCCGGTGATTCCCGGTAAAGCGCCGCGCCGGGTCGAGACCGCAAACGCCAACACCGCCCGCCTGCGGCTGGGTTTGCTGTCGCCGACGTTCCACGACTTCCAGGCTTATGTCGAATATGAAGGCAACTATGCGTTGCAGGAAGATTACGACCAGGGCGGCACCACCACTAACCGCCACCGCGACTATTCGCTGGTTGCCGACCCCGACCGCAGCGAATTGAATCAGTTTTGGCTGAGTTACAAAGGCATCCCGGATACCTTGATCAAAGTCGGCCGCCAACGCATCAAATTCGACGACGACCGCTTCATCGGCAACGTCGGTTGGCGGCAAATGGAAATGACTTACGACTCGATACTGCTGACCCACAACAACCAGACCATTTTCGGCCTGACCGTCAACGCCGGCTATCTGGACCACATCCAAAACATCTTCGGCGAAACCGAAACCATCAATGCCCCGATCCTGAACCTGAACTACAAAGTCGGCGACTGGGGGAATATGATCGGTTACGGCTATTGGCTGGACTACCGGCAACGCGAAAACTACCACAAATCGTCGCAGACTTACGGCTTGCGCTTCGACGGTAAGTCGCCGCAGTTTTTCGACAAATTGAATTTTCTGTATACCGCGGAATGGAGCAACCAGCTCGACTACGGCGACAATCCCAATCATTATCAAGCCGACCGCTTCAACTTCATGGGCGGTGTCAGCGCCTTCAACCTGAGTCTGCAAGGCGCTATCGAACAGCTGAACGGTTACGGCTATACCAATAACGTCACGAGCAGCAACGGCAGCACCTACAAATCCTTCCAGACCCCGCTCGGCACCAACCATGCCTTCCAGGGTTGGGCGGATTTGTTCCTGACCACGCCCGCCGCCGGTATTCGCGACGTGTTCGCCACCGCCACCTACAAAATGATGAACGACAGCCTGATCGTCACCGGGGTCTACCACGACTTCTACGACGATACCGGCGGCATCGAGTACGGTAGCGAATGGGATTTCTCGATCTTGAAGAAATTCGGTAAGCACTACTCCTTGTTAGCCAAGTACGCCAATTTCAACACCGAAAACGCGGCGTTTACCGATACCCAAAAAATCTGGCTGCAAGCCAACGTCAGCTTCTAAAACCCCGTCGGACCGGGTGTTGCTGGCCCGGTCCGGCTACTGAATAGTTACTAGACAAAGCGATGAAACTGAAACTGGTAGTCATAGGCAACGGCATGGCAGGTATGCGTACCGTCGACGAATTGCTGCAATTGGCGCCCGAACGCTATCAAATCACCGTGTTCGGCGCCGAGCCGCACGGCAATTACAACCGGATCATGTTGACTCCGGTACTGTTCGGCGCCAAGAGCATTGCCGAGATCATGATTCACGACTTCGATTGGTACCGCAAACACCGCATCACTCTGCACTGCGGCCCGGACAAAACAGTGGTCGACGTCGACCGCGCCCGGCGCCGGGTGATAGCCCGGGACGGCACCGAAGCCGAATACGACTATCTGCTGCTGGCCACCGGTTCCCTGCCGTTGATGCTGGACATCCCCGGCCGCGAATTGCGCGGCGTGTTGGGATTTCGCGATATTGCCGACGTGCAAACCATGATTGCCGCCGCGGCCAGCAAAACCCACGCAGTCATCCTCGGCGGCGGCTTGCTCGGCCTGGAAGCCGCCAACGGCCTGTTGCAGCGCGGCATGCAGGTCAGCGTGGTCAACCGCGCCGGCCATCTGCTGAACAAACAACTGGACCGGCAAGCGGCCGGATTTTTACAGCAACAACTGGCCGGCAAAGGCATCGAATTCCATCTCGGCTGCACGATAGGCCGCATTCTCGGCGAGGACGGCCAGATCCACGCCGTGCAGCTCAGCAACGGCGAAATACTGCCGGCGGACCTGCTGGTGATGTCGACCGGTATCAAACCTAACATCGCCTTGGCCGAACGCATCGGTTTGCAATGCGAGCGCGGCGTCATCGTCGACGATCTAATGCAAACCAGCGATCCGCGGATTTTCTCGGTCGGCGAATGCGTGCAACACCGCGGCGAATTGTTCGGCCTGGTCGCGCCGGTGTACGAACAGGCCAAAGTCTGCGCCCGCCAATTGTCGGGCCACGCCGGCAGCATTTACCAAACTCTGTCCTCGGCGACGATGCTGAAAGTCACCGGCATCGATCTGTTTTCGGTCGGCGATTTCGAGGGCGACGCCGACTGCCAAATTCTGCAATTGATCGACCACGGCCTCGGCGTCTACAAGAAAATCGTATTGCGCGGCGACATCGTGATCGGCGTGATCTTGTACGGCGACACCAGCGATAGCGCCTGGTATTTGAATCTGGTCAAGGACAAGACGCCGATTGCCGCGATCCGCGATCGCCTGATGTTCGGCCAGACGCCGTTGGCCGCCGCCGCTTAACCGTTACGCCATGACTCTAGCAACCGTTAAAACCACCTGCCCCTATTGCGGCGTCGGCTGCGGCATCGAAGCCACGGTCGAAGATCCCGTTGCGCATCGGGTCACCATCAAAGGCGATCCCGAACATCCGTCCAACTTCGGCAAATTATGTTCGAAGGGCGCCACGCTGGGCGATACCGTCTCGCTGGAAAACCGCTTGCTCTACCCTGCCGTCAACGGCCAACGTTGCGATTGGGATAGCGCGCTCGATCACGTCGCCAGCCGCTTCCGGCAGATCATCGCGGAACACGGACCGGACGCCGTGGCGTTTTACGTTTCCGGCCAATTGCTGACCGAAGACTATTATGTCGCCAACAAACTGATGAAAGGTTTCATCGGCTCGGCCAATATCGATACCAATTCCCGCTTGTGCATGTCGTCGGCCGTGGTCGGCTACAAACGCGCCTTCGGCGCCGATACCGTGCCCTGCAGTTATTCCGACCTGGAACTGGCCGATTTGATCGTGCTGGTCGGTTCCAACGCCGCCTGGTGCCACCCGATTGCGTTTCAACGCATCCGCAAGGCCAAGGATAACAATCCGCAGTTAAAAGTCGTCGTCGTCGATCCGCGCCGCACCGCCAGTTGCGATATCGCCGACCTGCATCTGCCGTTGAAACCGGGCATGGACGCGCTACTGTTCAACGGACTTTTATGCCACCTGCAGCGCGATGGCCGAATCGACCACGACTACGTCGCCAATTTCACCAACGGCTTCGCCGAGGCGCTGCGCCAAGCCGAAGCCAGCGCCGGTTCGGTGGCCGCGGTCGCCGCCGGTTGCGAGCTGGACCCGGCCGATGTCGCCCAATTTTTCGCTTGGTTCGCCGATACCGAACGCAGCGTCACGGTTTATTCGCAAGGCATCAACCAATCCAGCTCCGGATCGGACAAATGCAACGCCATCATCAACTGCCATCTGGCGAGCGGCCGGCTGGGCAAACCTGGCATGGGACCTTTTTCGTTCACCGGCCAACCCAATGCGATGGGCGGCCGCGAAGTTGGCGGTCTGGCCAACATGCTGGCAGCGCACATGGACTTGGACAATCCGGTGCATGTCGACCGGGTCGGCCGGTTTTGGCACAGCGAACGAGTGGCGAACAGACCCGGATTGAAAGCGGTGGACATGTTCGAGGCTATCGCCGCCGGCCGGATCAAGGCGGTCTGGGTCATGGCCACCAATCCGGTGGTGTCGATGCCGGACGCCGACCGAGTCAAGCAAGCGCTGCAACGCTGCGAATTCGTCGTGGTATCGGATTGCATCGCCGATACCGACACGGCCCAACTCGCGCACGTATTGTTGCCTGCCACCGGTTGGAGCGAAAAGGACGGTACCGTGACCAATCTGGAACGGCGCATTTCACGGCAACGGCCGTTGTTTCCGGCTTCCGGCGAAGCCCGCCACGACTGGTGGATCATTAGCCGGGTGGCGCAACACATGGGCTTTACCGAGGCCTTCGCTTACCAATCCAGCTCCGAAATCTTTCGCGAACATGCGGCGCTGTCGGCTTTCGAGAACGACGCCGAACATCAATTACGCGACTTCGATTTGTCGGCCTTCGCCGCGATCGACCAGACCGAATTCGATGCACTGCAACCGGTGCAATGGCCGGTAACCCGCGACCGGCCCCAAGGCAGTCCGCAACTCTTCGCCGACAAACTTTTTTATACCGCCGACCGCAAGGCCAGATTTATTCCGGTCGCGCCGCAAGGGCCGCGCCATAGCGTCGACGCCAACTACCCGTTCACGCTGAACACCGGCCGCTTGCGCGACCAATGGCATACGATGACCCGCACCGGACTGGCCGCAAAACTGAATGCGCACCGGCCGGAGCCCTTCGTCGAAATCCATCCCGCCGACGCCGAGCGTTTGCATCTGAAGAACCGCAGTCTGGCCCACATCGAAAGCCGTTGGGGGCAAATGTTGGCCCGGGTCGAAATCGGCGCCGGCCAACGCCAAGGCAGCTTGTTCGTCCCGATGCATTGGACCGGGCAATTGAGCAGCCACGGCCGGATGGGCGCCTTGGTCAACCCGGTGGTGGACCCCTACTCCGGCCAACCGGAAAGCAAACAGACTCCGGTCAGAATCACGGCCTGGCCGGCCACCTGGTATGCGACGATCCTGGCGCGGCAACCGTTGACGATCCGGGATTGCGAATACCAGGTCAAAGTCCGCGGCGACCAGTTTTACCGTTACGAGCTTGCCGGCAGCGGCGCCGGCAAAGACTGGCGCCAGTGGAGCCGGGATTTGTTTGCCGAGCACGGCATGGCCGGCGCGGGCGACTGGCTGGAATACAGCGATCTGCAGGCCGGCTATTACCGTTGCGCCTACGTTAACGACAATCGACTGCAAGTCTGTCTGTTGGTCGGACCGGATTTCGAGTTGCCGGAGCCGGGCTGGTTGTGCAGCCTGTTCCCGAAACCGGAACTGAGCCGCAGCGAACGCCTTGCCTTGCTCAGCGGCCAGCCGCCGAAAGGCGAAGCCGATATTGGCCGAATCGTCTGTTCGTGTTTCAATGTCGGCGAAAAAACCATTCAACAAGCGGTGCAAGCCCAAAAGTTACAAAGCGTGGCAGCGATCAGCGCCTGCCTCGGCGCGGGCAGCGGCTGCGGTTCCTGCGTCGCCGAATTGAAGGAGTTTTTGCCTCAGCCCGGTTAACTCGACGCGCACAAGGACCATGCCTGAAAAATCAACGCTATTTCCCTATTTTCAACCCATCATTGCGATAGCCAGCAGCAAAATCGTCGGTTACGAAGCCTTGGCCCGCCAAAACGATGCCAAGGGCAATGTGGTTTCCGCCGGCGCCCTGTTCTCTTCCGCCGATGTGGACATCAAACAGCGTACCGAACTGGACCGACAGGTACGCTGGCAAGCCCTGGAAAAATTCTCGCAGCAGGCCGATAGCCAAACCTATCTGGCGCTGAACATTTCGGCGGCCTGGATCGAGAATTTGCGCCAACTCAATGCCTTGCCGACCCTGCGCATGCTGGAAGAGTTGAATATCGACCGCCAACGCATCGTCGTCGAAATCTCCGACGCCCACGTCGATCCGCACAAGTTGAAACAGATCGTGCAGCGTTACCGCAAACACGGCCTGCGGGTGGCGATCGGCGACTTCGGCGCCGGTTCCTCGCAACTGGAACGGGTGATCGCAATCCAGCCCGACATCATCAAGATCGATATGCGTTTGTTCAAGCGCGCCGCCCGCGGCAGCAGCATCGCCACCGACATCGTGCATCTGATGTCGCGCCTGGGCCAACGCACCGGCGCCCGCATCGTCTGCGAAGGCGTGGAAAGCGACGAGGAATTTTTATTCGGCTTGAACTGCGGCGCCCAATTCATGCAGGGCTTTTTGTTCGCCAAAGCCGAAGCCGATTTCCTGCCTGTCAACAGTTTCGAGCAACACGTGGCCTCGCTGCGCAGTAAATTCGTCAAGAACACGCTGCCGCGGGTACAAAAGGAGATCAACGCGATCAACGCCACCAAGGCTTTGATTTATCGCTTGGCGCAAACGTTGCAGGACGATTTCAATCTGAACGAGCTGGTCAGTTGGAATTTCACTCAAAGCGGCGTGATCCGGTTCTATCTGTGCAACAACCAGGGCGACCAGATTTCGCCGGATTTCAATTTCAACGAAAACCAATGGTTTACCGATCCGCGCAAGATCGGCTTCAACTGGTCCTGGCGGCCTTATTTCTTCCAACTGCTGGCCTTGGAAAACTGCGGCGACCGCGACCGGGTGGTCACCTCGGAGCGCTACCGCGATTTCGAGACCAGCCAGCTCTGTAAAACCTTGGCACTACGCCTGGACCACGAGCGAATTTTGCTGGTGGACACGGTGGCTGGCGATTAGCCCCTGATTGTTCGTATCGGCCGCCGAGTCGATTGGGCCATGGCCTTGCGACTCACCATAAATTGCAGGTTATTCAGGCGCAGTTGCTGCAATCGGAAAAAATGTCGTCGATTGGCCAACTCGCGGCTGACATTGCTCGCTACGCCATCGAAAAACACGGCGTGATCACGATCGCGACAGGCTGCGGCGACGGCCGGGTCTGGATCGAAATCGGCGACACCGGCTCCGGAATGACCGACTAGCAACCGGGCTGCATTTTCGATGCCTTTTACACGACCAAACCGGTCGGCAAGGGTACCGGCCTGGGTTTGACGATTTCTTAAGGGATTGTCAAAAGACACGGCGAAAACGCCGGCGCATAACACCGCATCCCGTTACGCATCGGCCCGGATTCAAACGGTTCGGATCATTTTAGTTTACTGAGATCGGTTTGTTCATAGTGGATGACCGCATCCTGCATGGCCTTGCGTAAGTCATCATCGTCCCAGGGCTTGGTTTGATATCTGTAGATTTCGCCTTTGTTGATCGCCTCGGTGATCGAAGTGACGTCCGCATAACCGGACAGGATCATTCTGACCATACGAGGGTGCATGACTTTGACTCGCGACAAAAACTCGGTCCCGCTCATCCCGGGCATCCGTTGATCGGAAAGTATCACCATCACAGGATTGTTGGCCAACAATTCCAGCACCTCTTCACCGCTGCCTGCCGTCAGAATTTCATAGCCATCCCGACGCAGGCATCGTCTCAAGGCCGACAATATATTGGGCTCGTCGTCCACCAGCAAAATGGTGGCTTTGTGTTCGTCGACCGGCATGGCCACTTTGGTTCCAGCATTCAAGAGCCGCACAATTTCGCCGGCGGGCAATGGGCGGCTGAAGCAATAGCCCTGGATCTGGTCGCACTGCAGTTTTTTCAGATAAGACGCTTGGGCCTGAGTTTCCACGCCTTCGGCGATGATTTTCAACCCCAGGCTATGCGCCATGGCAATGGTGGCCTGCACAATTACCGCGTCATTGGCATCGCTGACGACGTTATCGATAAAGCTTTTATCGATCTTCAATTTATCGACCGAAAATTGCTTGAGATAGGAAAGAGAGGAATAACCCGTGCCGAAGTCGTCGATCGAAAGATGAATACCCAATAATTTGAGTTGCTTCAGCAGGACCTGGGTTTCCGCTACATCGGTCATCAACACGCTTTCTGTCAATTCCAGATCGATGCAATGCGCCGGCAATCCGGTTTCCTCGATTAACTGCCGTATCAAATCGACCAGATCGCCGGATTGCATTTGCACGGCCGAGGCATTGACCGCAACCAAGAAATTATGATGGGTCAGCCCGGCATCCAGCCATTGCTTTGCTTGCAGCATGGCTCGCTTCAAGATCCAGTTTCCCAATGGCATGATCAAACCCGATTCCTCGGCCAACGGGATAAATTTGACCGGCGGCAGAAAACCCTGGAGCGGATGATTCCAGCGCACCAACGCTTCCAGACCGATGATGGTGCCCGACGCCAGATCGATCTGCGGTTGGTAGTAAAGCTCGAATTCTTCGCGCGCGATGGCATGGCGTATGTCATTCGTGAGCGCTATTCTGGAGAGCAATTGTTCGTTCATTGTCCGTTCGAAAAAACGGAGGTTGGAGAGCTTGTCCGATTTAGCGTGATTCAACGCAATCCCTGCCCGCTGCACCAATTCGGTGGCAGACTTGCCGTCGGTCGGATAAAAACTGATGCCGATCTTGGCCTCAAGGTGAATTTCATGTTCGCTCAGAATCACCGACTCGGTGATCGCCGCCAGCAGGGCTTCAGCCAGTTGTTCGGCATCCAATGGACTATTGATGCTGGGACAAGCGATATTGAAGTTGTCCTTTGCCATTCGGCTGACGATACCCTCGCTTCCGGCAGCCTTGACCAGTCGATTGGCAACGACTTTCAGGGTCTGATCACCAATTTCATAGCCATAGGTATCGTCGATCGTATGAAAATTACCGATATCCAGGCGCAAAACCGCGATGGCATGGCGTTGGCGCTCGGCCTCGGCGATGAGGGACGACAATTGATCGTCGAAAAAAAACTGATTCGGCAGGCCGGTAACCGGATCGTAACGCGAGAGTTCGGTGATGCGATCCTCCATCTGCCGGGTCTGGGTCAAATCGTTGACGATCGCCACAAACACGGGCGGCTGATCGTCCGTTATCTCCAGATGCACCTCGACCGGATACAAACTGCCGTCTTTGCGGCGATGTACGGTAGAAAAATCGCAACGGCTTTTGAGGCCGGCTCTCAGCGGAGCGCATAACAATTCAAACGTCTCTTTTGGCAGGTCGGGTTTGATATCCAACGGCGTCATTTGTTCGAGTTCCTGCATCGTGTAGCCCAGGTTGTCGCGACCACCTTGATTGACGTCTATGAAGCGCAGCGTCTCGCTGTCAAAAATGTAGATTTCATTGGTGGAACGTTGCAAGACGTGGGAAAAACGTTCGGCTTTTTTCTCGATACGCTTCCGCTGCACGATACGCCAAATATCGTTAGAAATGAGCTGGACCGTTTCGACATCCAGATCGGTGTAATCGACCGGTTTGTTGCCAACTCCCGCCAACATCACTACTTTGCCGTTTTCGATGACCGGTACCGAGATCAGGCGGAGCAACTCGGAATGGCCTTCCGGTAGGCCGTGTTTGTTCGGATAGTTCGGGTAGTCGTTGAAAATGACTGGTTGGCGCTTCTTCACTGCATCCGCCCAGATGCCGGCCTGACTGACCGGGTAGTGCTTGTCGTAGGCGACATGACAGTAGTGCTTCAGGGTACGGCGCGACCAAGTCACCAGTTCGATGATTTCTTCATCGTCGTGTACGAAATGCACAAAAGCAATTTTGCTACCTGTCAGGTCTTCCGCCAGTTCCATGCCGCGCTGCATGAAATCGGTTTCGCTCAGTTCCTCCGACGCTTTGGGCAGTTGCAGCAGGCCTTGAGCGCGCTGCGCCAACAGTATCAAGCGCTGCTCGTTTTCCATGCGCTGGGTGACATCGATAGCAACCCCATCCCAAATGACGCTGCCATCGGCTTGCAACTGCGGACTGGATTGCACGGCAATCCAGCGCTGACGGCCATCGGGAAGTTTGAACAGCAAAGTCCCCTTGTAGACTTTTAATTCCCGCAAGCACTCGGCTTCGTCCTGGCGATAGCCCTCGAGGGAATCGGGGGTCATTTGGGCAAATAATGGATCGGCATCCTTCAGTAGTTGCAAGGGTTGCAGCCCATGCAATGTCTCCACGCCCGCACTGATATAACGAAAACCGCCCCGACCATCCTGCCCTATCTGATACCGGTAAACGTAACCGTCCGGCAGGTTGTCGCCCATTACCCGCAATTGGTGTTCCCTTTCGCGCAAAGCAGCCTCGGCCTCGACTCTGGCGCTAACATCGTGGAGCAGACCGTCGATCGTCGTCACATCGCCCTGTGGGGTGCGGTTCAGTTTGGTGAATTCCTCAATCCAGATCCAATGGCCATCTCCATGCAAGAATCGATATTCCAAGCGGTAGTCATCCGGGCCATGAGCGATATGCTCGCGGATTTCGGCTTCGACACGCACCAGATCGTCGGCAGGCAGTAAATTAGCGAATTTGATCTTGCCGGAACGCAGATCTTCCGCACGATAGCCCCAATTCGAAATGTTGGGACTGATGTAGCTGACCGGCCAGTCCTCTGCATTTCGCCAGGTAATAGCGATCACTGGAGAACGGCTGACGATGCCATCGAGATGCTGTAACTCGGCGTTGCGCAGTTCTATCAGTTGTTCGAAATATTGATGGAGTCGACTCAGTTCCAGATGGGTGCGCACTCTTGCCCTTACTTCGTCGATATCAAAGGGTTTGGTAATGTAATCGGCGGCGCCAATCGAAAACCCGCGCACCTTTTCCACCGAACTATCGATCACACTGACGAATATGATTGGAATGCGAGTGCCTACCGCCGTTGCCTTGATACGCCGACACACCTCGTAGCCATCGACTTCCGGCATCAGAATATCCAGTAGAATCAAATCCGGCGGTTTGGGGCCCAGCACAATGTCGATTGCCTTACGGCCGTTGTTAGCCACCATGATGCGGTATTCGTCATTCAACGCTTCGGCCAGTTCATGGATGTTTTCCGGCATATCGTCCACCAGCAGCAGGGCCGGGCGCTCTTCCCTGACCAGAATCTTCTCGCTGAGGGATACCAGCGGTTTGCGTCGATAGTGACGCAATTCCAGCTGGGTCTTGATGCGCTGTTTCAATAGCTCGGGATTGACCGGTTTGGCAATGTAATCCGCGGCTCCCAATTTCAGCCCGGTGGCTTCGTCGGCAGACTCCGACAACGCGGTGACGAAAATAACCGGAATATCGGCAGTGGCGGGGTCGGTTTTCAGCCGACGCAATACTTCATAACCGTCCATGCCGGGCATTTTGATATCCAGTAAAACCAGATCCGGTCCGGGAATACGATAGGCAATTTCCAAGGCTTTTTCGCCGTTGGTTGCGGCCAAAATCGCGTAATCGTCGCGCAGAGCGCTCAACAAGGCGTGCAGGTTCTCGTTAACGTCATCGACGATCAGGATGCGGGGCTTGCCGTTTTTAGAGTCAGGCACGATAGGTTTGCGGTTATGGTGAAAGGTTAATGGCCAAACGTTGCTGTAATGCAGCCAACAAAGCCAGCGCTTGGTCTATGTTGAATACGTCAATCTCGGCGGCGATCTCGTCGATGGCCGTTTCCAGGTCGCTGCCGCTGACCCCGAAACGCAACTCGGTGATTAACTGCTCGGCGGCGCCCAGATCGGATTCCAATACCTCCGTCAGCTCGCTTATTTTAGTCGCGATGGCAACGGGGGATAATGGGACGCCGGATACCGGGATGTTTGCCGAAGCCACGACCAGGCTATCGATGTCGGTCATGATCTGTTGTAACAATTCGTCAAATTGTTGGAGTTCTTCGGATGTTGGCTGGCGCTGTTGTTTAAGCGTGCTGTCGACGCCAGAGATGCATTCAAACAGCTTATTGGCGCCGATATTGCCTGCCACGCCTTTCAGCGAGTGGCAATACTGTTCCGCTGGCGTCAGATTGTCGGCCTGCAATAGACGCCGTAATTCCTCGACAGCGTTGGAATAGTGTTCGCGAAACCGTTTCAGCTGCTTGCGATAAGCCGCTTCCTTGCCGCCGATGCGGCGAATGCCCTCGATCGCTTGCAGACTTTGCAGGGCCAATAATTCCGGCGAACAGTTGCTGCTCCCGGCCGCCCGACTGCCAGACTCGGAGGATGTCTGTTTCAGCCATTTGGCCAAACAGGCAAACAACAGTTCCGGTTCGACCGGCTTGGTGACATGGTCGTTCATCCCGGCAGCCAAGGTTTTTTCGGCGTCTTTGGCCATTGCCAGCGCGGTCATGGCGATGATCGGCAGGGTAGCATAGCGTTCGTTACCGGTCTGTCGGCTCAGGTCGCGAATTCGGCGCGTCGCTTCCAGACCATCCATCACCGGCATTTGAATATCCATCAGCACGCAATCGTATCGAGTTTGCTGCACCATGGTTAAAGCCTCCTGGCCGTCGACGGCTTCATCGACCTGAAAATTCATGCTGCGCAGTAATTCGATGGCGAATTCCCGATTAATGGCGTTGTCTTCCACCAATAACACGCGCTGGCCGGAAAAATCGGGTGGCGCCATGAAATGACTGCAAGACGACGAACCCTCCTGCCGACTGGCCAAATTCCCGCGACCCAATACCGACAGCATGCTATCCAACAGAGAGGAAGGCGATACCGGTTTGATCAAAAAGCCATCCACCGCGGCCTGATGCGCCAGCGACATCACATCTTCCCGGCCATAAGCCGTGATCATGATGACTTTGGGCTGATACTTGATGGCCGGATCGGTGTGAATGCGACGTGTCACTTCGTCGCCGTTCATGCCGGGCATGCGCCAGTCCATCAGCACCAGCTCTATCGGTTGCTCGGCAGTCGACTCCAGCTGTTCGATGGCCGCGATGCCGTTCGCTGCAACGTCAACCTGCATTTGGAAGTAACGCAGCATTTCCGCCAGGATTTCCCGCGAGACCTGATTGTCATCGACCACCAGTACCCTAACGCCTTTCAGCAAAGGCCCGGTTTGAGCCAGCAATTCGCGCCGATGCGACTCCGCCCTTTGCGAGATGTGCAGAAGTAACGTGCAGCTTATGGTAGTGCCTTTGCCGGGTTGCGAATCCTCAACCCAAATGCGCCCGCCCATGGCTTCCACCAAATGTTTACAAATGGCCAAGCCAAGCCCGGTACCTCCGAAGCGCCGGGTAGTCGACTCGTCTGCCTGGGTAAATTTTTGAAACAGCCTGCTTTGCAATGCCGCATCCATACCGATACCGGTGTCGCGGACCGAAATTTGCAAGGTCACCACATCCTCTCGCACGTTCAGCATGCGGAAAGCCAGTTCCACTTCACCGCGCTCGGTAAATTTGATCGCGTTGCCGCATAGGTTCAGCAATATTTGCTTCAGACGCAAAGGATCGCCGAGCAGAGGCGATGGAATGTTCACATCGTAACGGACCAGAAACTCGACGCCTTTCTGCTCGGCGTGGAGACCGACCGTATCGGTCAGTTGTTCAATGACGCTATCCAAGGCGAATTCCGCGGTTTCGAACTCCAGTTTGCCGGCCTCGATCTTGGAGAAGTCGAGAATGTCGTTGATGATGCCGAGTAACGAATGCGCCGCCCCCTGAGCCTTGCTCAAGTGGTTATACACTGTCAAAGGCAAATCTTGCTTCAACGCCAGATACAGCATGCCTAAAATCGCATTCATCGGCGTGCGAATTTCATGACTCATGTTGGCCAAAAACTGACTCTTCGCCAGAGTGGCGGCCTCGGCATCCTGGCGGGCTAGTTCCAGTTCGCGGGTCCGCGCCGCCACCAGTTCTTCCAGGTTGTGGCGGTAAGACTCCAGTTCCAAGGCGATGTGTTTTTTCTCGGTGATGTCTTCCTTGATCGCCAGATAATGGGTAATGGCGCCGTTGGGCTGCCTCACTGGCGTAATCTGCGCCCATTCGATGTATTCGCTACCGTCCTTGCGCCGATTGATCAACTCGCCGGACCAGCTCTGCCCCTCAGCCAGGCGCGACCACATCTCGTCGTAGGTGGCCCGGTCTGTCTTCCCCGATTGTAGAATGCGCGGATTTTGATGCAGGGCTTCTTCGCGACTGTAACCGGTCACCCTACTGAAATGGCGGTTGACGTATTCGATCTCGGCATCCAGATTGGTAATGACGATACTGTTGGGGCTTTGCTCCACCGCCAACCACAATTTACGCAATTCGGATTCGGCTTGCTTGAGTTCGGTGATATCGGTAATGACGGCGACACGGCAATGGCGCTCGGAGAACTCGATGTCGTGCGAGCGAACGATGATGTCGATCAGCGAGCCGTCTTTGCGTATGTGTTGCCATTCGCCGACATAGGCAAAACCGTGCAAACTGGCCGACAAATCGGCAATGGCCTGCTTTTGGGCTTCCGGGTAAAAATCGGTGAGCTTTAACGCAACCACTTCCTGTTGGCTGTAACCGTAGAGCGCGGTAAACGCATCATTCACCGCCACCATGGCAAGCGAACCTCGCTCGTAAATCAACATCGGTGCCGGATTGTGATCGAACAAATGGCGGAACTGTTGCTCGATTTGTTTGCGTTCGGTGATATCGGACCAGATCAGGGATAGATAGTGGCGACCGTGAATGTCGATGACCTTTATGCTGACATGGACGTTGCGCAAGGAACCGTTCTTGTGGCGACGCAAGGTATCGAATTGGGCGCCGCCCGCCGCCATGAACTCGTTCGTCATGCGTTTGACGGTATCGGCATCGAATTCGCCTTGAATATCGGGTAGATGCAAATCGGCAAACTCTTCGCGGCTATAGCCCAGGCTGTTGCAAGCCGCGTCGTTGAATTCGATGAATTCGAAGGTTTCCGCATCGATCAAGGTAATCGCATCGCGCGCTTGCGAAACGATGGAACTGAAAATACGTTCGCGGGTGCGCGCTTTTTCTTCGATGAGGCGCCGCCGCACGACACTGCTCAATCTCTCCGCGACCGCATCGATCAGGAGTCGTTCTTCTGTCAAAAACGGGCCTTCCTGTTGTCTGGGTTTGGGTTGAAGATAGCCTACCGTTATTCTCCCCACTGTCGCTCCATCGATTACCAGGGGCGCACTCAGCGAATCCAGGGGCGTCCGGAAATTGTCGGTGCTAAAGTTTTGCCCATCCCATTCGATGCAGGCGGCCGCACTCTCCGGATGGAGCCAGCCCGGGGGCAGCAGCATCGCTACCGAGCGCATCACGTCGGCTAACGGCTTTTGAAAATCTTCGGTTTCGCGAAAGATCGCATGCAGGCACTTTTGCTCCTTGATGCGCTCCTTCAAGGCGACTTGCGTTTCATGCAACTCGGTTATGTCTCGCGCCATGCCCAGCACGCCGATCAACTTGCCGTCTTTGGTGTTGACCGGTGTCTTTATGGTTTCGTACAGTTTGCTGGAGCCGTCGGCTTTGGTGGACAAATCCAGATTTTTGATGGGTTTGCCGGCGGCGATCGCTTTGAAGTCTTGTTCGCGGTATGCGTCGGCCCGGTCCCGGGCCATCAAATCGTAATCGGTTTTGCCGATCACCTCTTCGACCGGACCGCCGAACAACGGATCGAAGCTGGGATTGCACAGCAGATAAACGCCATCGGGATTTTTCAACCAGACTTTTTCCGGCATGGCATTCAACAGGGTACGCAGCAACTCTTCCTTCTCCGCCAATACTTCCAACGCATGTTGCCTTTCGCCAAAATAACAGGCCAATGCCATGCCGACCAGCGACAGTACCACCATGAAAAACCAGTAATTGATTGCCTGATTGTCGCCGAGAGCTGGATCGATAAATCCCAGGCGCTTTTCGACCAGACCGAACATGGCCTGAGTCGCCGTCATGACCAGAATCGATGTGGTGGCCCGGTTACCGAGACGAACCGCGGCCCAACTGACGAATAAAAACATCCAGAAGCTTTTCGCGAAGTGACCCACGCTATCGTGAAACCAATCGAGAAAAACCATCTGCCCGGCAAAAAAGTTCATCGCAACGATCAGTAGGGCTTCACCGTATTGCTTAGGCCTTTGCAACCGGCAGGACGTGTTGGACCAGACCAGGATCAGCGGAGTAATCAGAATTACGCCCAGTGTATCGCCCATCCACCAATGCACCAGGCTGGGTAAAAAGTTGTCGATTTGAATAATGTCGCTGCCGAGCAAGGTCAACGTGCCAACCAGTGCGGCCAAGGTACAAGCGACGACCCCGCCGAGACTGATTAATAGCAAGTAGTCGCGCAGCGTCTGCAGCGAATGATTAACGCCCTGCATGCGCTTGATTAGCCGAGCCCCCAGCCAGGCGCTGGCCGCACTACCTGCAGAAATGGTGATAGCGGCAAAAACATCCTTGCCTTGCCACAAATTGAGCGCCAATGCGCCGCTGAAAATAGCCCAGACGTAGCGCTTGCCGCCCAGCAAAATCGCTGCCAAAGCCAGTCCGCTGGCGACGAAAAAAACGCTGGCATTACCCTCGGGCGCGAAAAAAAACAGGGCTAACCGGGCAGTCAACGTATAGAGTGCGGCGACAGTAAGCCAGATCAGCCAATCGGTGGCACTGGCTTTCAGTCTGAATGCTCGGTTATCGGTCCGGTAATGCGAGTCCATGAGCAATTCCTTTTGTTAAACCGCGCCGCACTGCCGCTGCTTGTATTGGTTGCGGAGTGGTCGCCATCGCTTGTTGATCCGGCCTCGGTGTGTCGTAACCGTCAGTAATGGTCCTGTCGAAACACCGGCAGCGCTTCGACACCCCCCTTACCCTATGGGCAGCAGCGCAAAGGGAAATCAAAATTTCACGAGGCCGAATCAACAATAGCGGAATCGATTGGGTTCAGCCTGACCGCCGCGATTAATGCAGCTTTTCGTCAGGCGCATGATCAGTGGCGATTGCGGCTTCGGCCGGTTTGTCGGCGTCGGCGGCCGGCGCCGAGTTGTGCGCCGCGCTGCGTTCCAACATGCCGGTAAAGTTGCGCATCGACTGCAAGTGCAGATAGATTAACTCCAATTCGTCGAGTTTGAACAAATCGATTACTTGCTCGTCGTTCAGGCGTTTCAGGCGTTCCCGGTTCACCGCGAAGAATCCGGCCAGACGCGAGCGTTGGCCGGAAGTCAAGGTGAATTCCGCTTGCATCGGCTCCAGCAAATCCAGATCGCGCAGTTTCTGGCAAAACGCCTGGGTCCTCAGGTTTTGGCCCTGGTATTCGTTGACGAAGCGCAGCATGTTGTCCAGATATTGGGTTCTTTCGCCTTCGGCATCGAACAGGCGCTCGCCCTTATTGTCCTGATTGCAGCCGACGAAATCCTCGTCTATGCACAGGGTAAACGTCGAGCGGTCTTCGCTCTCGGAAAACACGAACGGATAACGCCGGATAAAAGCCGGAATGTATTTGGCATCCCAATGGTTGGACTCGTTGACGAACAGGTTTTCGCGTTCCTTGATCCCGAGCAATGCGATAGGCATCATGCCGTCCTCGTTACCGGCGAAAACGAGGGTGTATTCGTCGGCCGCGCTGGCAAACTCCACGGCCAATACCGGCACCGAATTGATATGTTTGGCGAAGGAATAATCGTTGCCGGCCTTGACCGACCAACCGGTGTGGCGGTCCTTGGAAACCGGTACGACTTTTTCGTAGATCAGTAATTGCGTAGCCATTGCTCATTCTCCTCGTTAAGTAATTTTACTGTTTTTGATTTTAGCCGAGCCCAACGCCCGCCTTGCCGCGAATCTCGGCTACAGTGCCAGCGTCGCCTTGCATTTCACCCCGCCTGGCAGGTTTCCGCCCGGATTGGACAAATCCGCGCGGACCTGAAACGTGCCGCTGGCAGCGTCGATGACCTGGTCCACCAGATTGATCGCCACATTATAGCGGCCCTCCAGCGGCGCTTCCGGGACGATGTCGGCGCGCATCCCGGGTTTTACCCGGGTGTAGTACGCCAAAGGCAGGATCATTTTCACCCGTAACGGATCGATCTGGGCCAGTTTCAGGATTGTGGTCGTGGTACCGCCGACTTCGACCACTTCGCCGGGGTACATCAATTGTTCGGTGACGATACCGTCGATCGGACTGTGGATCACCCGCAGCCCCAACTGAGCGTTGGCATAAGCCAGTTCGAGCTTCGCCACCTGCTTGCTTTCCCGGGCGGACATCAATTCCGCCTGGGCTATGTTTTTTTCCGCCTCGGCGTCGTCGCGCTCCTGCGCCGAACTGTAGTTTTTCTGCGCCAGCGCGTTTCTGCGGTTCAAGGTTTGATTGGCATGGACCAGGCGGCTCTCGGCCACGGCCAGCGGCCCGTTCATCGCCGCCCTGACTCCGGCCAGTTCCGCAGCGGCGCGCTCGACGCTGGATTCCAGACTGACCAACGGCGCATTGCGCTTGACCGTGTCGCCGCGGCCGGCATGCACTTTGTCGATTAAACCGGTGACCGGACTGCGGATTTCGAGCAGTTGGGAGGGTTCGATCAGACAGTCGAAAGTGGCTTGGCCGGGAGCCTCAGCCGCGAGCACCGGCATCCACACCGTCAACACTATTCCGGCAAGCCATCGGTAAGCTCTGGCCGGCTTCGCTGTAACTTCGTTCATTCTCTGGTAAACCTCGTTGGTTTTGATCATTCCGTGGCGCCGGAAAACGCCAGTTGCCGCCGCATTTGCCGGTCCTGCCGCATCGTCGCCCGCCGTTGCGCGGCATTGGCCGCCTCGGCTTTGCTCTGCATGGTACGCCTGAGCAGTTTGACTGCCGACGCCGGCGGCAATCCCGGCCATTGCAGCGCGGTCCAGTTGGCCAGCGCGGAGGCATAATGCCGAACCAATTCGTCGTCCAGCGCAACGATGGCGCGGCAGCTTCCCGGATCGCCCTGGCGGGCGCAACGGCCGAACAATTGCCGGTCGATCCGCGCCGACTCATGCCATTCGCTCAACACCACATGCAAACCGCCGCGTGCGGATACCGCTGGGGCCAACGGAATATCGGTACCGCGTCCGGCCATATTGGTAGCCACGGTAACCGCTCCGGGCTGGCCGGCCCGGGCCACCAAACTGGCTTCGTCCTCGTCCTGCAATGCGTTCAGCACCTTGTGGACTATGCCGGCTGCGGCCAAGGCCCGAGAAATCGCCAGCGAGGCCATCACCGAACGGGTGCCGATCAATACCGCCCTGCCCTCGTTTAAAATCCGCATGACTTCGTCGACGATGGCGGCGTGTTTGGCCTCGGCGTCGCGCAGCAACAAACTCGGCCATTCGATGCGTTGGCAAGGCCGGTTGGGTTCGACCCGCAAGGTCGGCACCCGGTACACCGCCGCCATTTCCGCCGCCACTTCGCGCAAGGTTCCGCTCATACCGGCCAGGCGCAGGTAACGGCCGAAAAACACCTGATAGGTCAACCGCGCCAAGGTCCGGTTCTGGCCGGTGACGGCGCAGCCTTCCTTGACCTCGACCAATTGATGCAGACCTTGCTCCCAACTGCGGTCCGGCAGTAACCGTCCGGTAAACTCGTCGACGATGACGATCTTGCCGTCGAGCACGACGTAATGCTGATCGCGGCGGTAGACGTAAATCGCCCTTAGAGCCTGCAGCACGTAATGCTCCCTGACCCAATCCAACTGCCAGAATTCGTCGAGGGCTTTTTGCCGCCTGTCGAATTCGGCCGCGGCAAGGTAGTCGTCGGCCAGTTGCGCCAAATACAAACGGCCTTCCTTGCTCAGTTCCGGTATGCGTTGCGCGCCCAACAGCCGAAAGTGCAGGTCTTGCTGCAATTGCTCGGCAATGGCCAACACCTGTTCGAACACGTCGCGGTCGGCGCCGCGATCGCTCAGCGCCGACAGTATCAGCGGCGTGCGGGCTTCGTCGATCAGGATGCTGTCGGCTTCGTCGACGATCGCAAAATGCAGGCCGCGCAAGCGCAGCCGCTCCTCGCCACGCTGCGATTGGTGCAGGCGGCGTACCGCCAATTGCGCCGGGCTGTTGATGCCGCCGGCGTTGACCCGGTCGCGCAGGTAATCGAACACTAAATCCTTGTTGGTGCAATAAGTCAAATCCCGGGCATATTGGCTGGCCCGATCGCCCTGCGCGACGCCGCCGTGGACCACGCCGACGCTCAACCTGAAAAAGGCGAATAGCGGCTGCATCTTCTCGGCGTCGCGTTGCGCCAGATAATCGTTGACCGTCACCACGTGCGCCGGTACGCCGGCCAATGCGGCCAGACAGGCCGCCAACGCGGCGGTCAGGGTTTTACCTTCACCGGTATCGAATTCGATCAAATGCCCGCACAACAATTTCCACGCCGCCAGCAGTTGCGGCGGATGCGCCAGCAGCCCCAGCCGGCGCCTTGCCGCTTCGCGCACCAGTGCCAAAGCCAACGCACCGCTAGCGAAATCTTTGCCGATAAAGGCGGCGTTGGCGGCCGGCCGGCTTTCGCGGCGCAACCGGTCGTCGTCCCATCGCTCCAGTTGCAGGCGTTCCGCCGCGGTTGCCACCGCGTCCCGAAACCGAATCCGCTCCCGCTGGCGCGGGTACCAGGTGCGCAGCTTGCCTTGCCACCATCCCGTCACCCAGCGGTCCAGCGCGGAATCGGCCGTATCGGCCCGCTCCGGAAAAATCCGCGCCGCCAGACGGACGTCGGCGGGCGGCCATTGTCCACCATGAAAAATCGGCATTTTATTCACAATAGCCATCGGGCCTGCTCCAGCCGATCAGGAATGGAAATGGGCAAGGAACAATCGCCTTAACCCGCGCCAAATCCGTTTCCCCACCGGCTCCAGCGGATGCTCGAACCGGACGCTGACCCGGCTGCCGATCAACCGGTACGGAAAGTCGTCCGGTAATCCCAGTTCGTACTCGAAATGGCTGGTCAACGCCCGCCGGCCGCTGTCGTCGCGCGGATCGGTGGCGATTTCGCCGCCGCCGGACCGGCCCAGCGCGGCACTGGGCAATTCGTTGGAAGCGGCCGGCACACTGCGCAGTATCGTCGCCGGCCACAAGGAATCGACCGCAAACGGCAGCTTGACCCGTACCGAGCGGGTATGCTCGCGAATCAGGGCTTCGTCGGACTGGTCGACGATGATGCGGACCCGCGGCGGCGCCGGCGGTATCACGTAACCGAGCACATCGCCTTGGCGAAAATGGCGTCCGGGCATATCCTCGCTCTGGCTGAGCCATAAGCGGCCGCCGCTGGCGCTTTTCACGGCCAGACGGGCGTCGCGTTCTGCCAAATGCGCCAGGGCTTTCTGTTCGCGCCGCAATTCGGCCGCATAGCGCTCGCCGGCGGCAGGGTCCTCGAGTCTGGCGGCATCGTAGCGCACCTGCGCCGCCTCGGTGCGGGCGGTCTGTGCCGCCAATTCCGCCGCCAAACCGGAATCGGCCAATTCCAAAATGGTTTCGCCCGGCTGCAAATCGCTATCGCTGATCGCCAATACCCGTTCCGCAAATCCGGTCTGCCCTGCCCTGACCACGGCGCTATCCGGCAACCACAGCACGCCGTCGACCTGGGTATGGTGCGGTAACGGCAGCGCGAACAGAAACAGTCCCAGGCCCGCAGCCAGCGCCAAGATCACCCGTCGCGGCCTGCTGTCGATTCCGCCGGCAGAGACATTTCTGGCCAGCCAGCCCAGTGCCCGCCATAACGGCAATGCAACGCTGGCGGCGACACTCCAGACCGCAATCAACACGCCGACCGCAAAATATTGCCCGGCGACGAACACCGCGATCGAGAACATGACGAAGGTTCGGTACAGAAAGGACAACGGCGAATACAGCGTAAACCAGAACGCTTCTCCGGGCGCTTGCGCCGGCGATTCGGCGTAGCGCCGGCCGAGCAAATGGCGTTCGAACAGATACGACCACCAGCGGCCGGCGCGTTGCGCCAGGTTGGGAATTTCCAATGCGTCGCTGGCAATGTAATAGCCGTCGTAACGCAATAAAGGGTTGGCGTTGAACAACACAGTGGTGACGCTGGCCAATACCGTGACATCGTAAGCCAAGGCCTTGGCCATGCCGGGCTCCAGCCAGAACCACAAGTAAAACGCCAGCGCCGCCAGCCAGACCTCGACCAGCATGCCGGCCGCGCCGACCAACATTCGGGCGCGTTTGTCCGGGAAGGTCCATGAACTGGATGCTTCCAGGTACGGCACCGGCAAAAACAGCAACAACATGATGCCCAAATCGTGAACCTCGCCGCCGCCCAGTTTGCAGGCCAGGCCATGACCGAGTTCGTGCAGAATCTTGACCAACGGAAACAGTACCGCCAGCATCAGCAGGTTATCCAGGGCCATAACCCTTTCGCCGAAATTATTGGTCAATTCCCGCCAATGCGAAGCCGCCAATACCAGCGCCGGCAATACGCAGACCAGCCAGATCGCCGCGCCGCGCCAGCTCAGCACCGGCGCCAGCCGCTGCGCGGCTCGCTGCAGAAAACGGTCGGGATCGAACAGCGGGATTCTGATCGCCAACGGATTGAAATAACTCGCCGCCCGCTTGCGCCAGGTCTGGCTGCGGCCGCGTCCGGCCAATTCGGCCAAATCCGGTAGCGTATCGGTCGCCAGTAAATCCAGACTGTGCAATTGGCCGAGTAAACTCAGAATCTCTTCCTGGCTCGGCAAGTGCTCGCCGGCTTCGGCCGCCAGTCGCAGCCACAGTTGTTGCAGCGTAGTACGGCCGTCCAATAGCCGGATGATGCGGTAGGCCTGACGATCGAAACGGTGATAACGGGCGTTGATGCGGTCTTCGACCACGTACCACAATTGCCGGCGCCAGTACTGGGAATGGATGCGCAAGGTATCGCGCAGCCGCGGGGCCAACCCGGCGACTCGGTACCAATGGCTGTTGACCAGCTGGCTGCCCAGCGTCGAATCGGCGTTTACAAGCCCAGCGTCCATAGCGTATACCGTGCCCAATCGAACACCCGGTGCAGCGCGATCCACAACAAGGTCCGCTCTCCGGCTTCCAGTTTGCCGACGCCTTCCATGCCCGGTTGCACGCCATTACTTTCGCCAAGAACGGCGGCTTCGACTCTGAAACTGTTGCGGCCGTCTTCCGCCAACGCCACCGGCGCAACCTTGTTGACCTTCAGCGCGAAACGTTCTCCGGGCAAGCCGGTCAGCACCAATTCGCCCTGCTCGCCTTCGCGGACATGGACGATGTCGCGTTCGTCCACTTTCAACACCACCCGCCAGGCCGACATCGGCGCCACCTCGAACAAGACTTTACCTTGTTCGACCGGTGCACCCTGTTGTTGCGACAGGTCGCCTTTGACGATGACGCCGTCGAACGGCGCGACCACGGTGGCCCGCGCCAGCTTGCTGCGCACGAAAGCCAGTTCCGCCTGCGCTTCTTCGAGTTCGGCTTGCGCCAGCCTGACCGTCACCGCGATGCCTTTCGCCATCGCTTCGCGCAGTTTGCGCTCGGCCAGCTCGGCCTGGGCTACCCATTGCGATTCCTCGAGGCGCAATTCGCGTTCGTCCAACCGAGCCAAGACGTCGCCCTGTTTGACCGCATCCCCGGCGCGTAAATAGGCTTCCTGAATAAAACCGGCGAACGGTGCCGCGACCACGCGTTGCACCTTGCCTTCCACCGTCGCCGGCGCCCGAACCCGGAAATCGACCGGCAACGTCGCTGCCAGCAACAAGCCGAGCGCGGCCAGCGCAGCGGCGAATTTCAAGCCCGGATGGCGCGGACCCAGCCAATCCGCCAGTGTTTGCCTGATGCTGTCACGGCCGTGAGCTGCCAACCCGCGGGCGGCGACCGCGTGCAAATCCACCGCCGGCGCCAATGCCAAAGCCAGCGTTCGCAAAAATTCCAGATCGGCCGGCGCGGGTTGGGCGTCCAGATCCAGCAGCAAGGCGCCGACCCGGCGCCCGCGGTGGCTGAGCGGCAGCGCGACCGCGGCCGGGGCTTCGGCTTCCCGGCAATAGTCGGCGACGGCATTGAAGGCGATAGTAGCATCATCGCCGGTTTCGGCTGCGGGATGGGCTACGGCTTGGCCGGCCAGCAAGGCCTCCCGCATCGCTTCGCGCGCGGCGGCCATCAGGTTGGAACGCGACTCGAAACTAGCGCTGGCCGACACGCTGGCTAATTCGATGTGGTGGCCGGATGCGTCGCAATGGCCGACTATGGCGAGCCGGCACGGTAAGGCCTCGGCCAGGCGGTTGACGATCCAGCGTGCGGCCTCGGCCGGATTGGGTTCAGCCAACACCCCAAGCAGCAAATCCTGCAATAACGCGGAGTGTTTCAGACGTCGATCCCGGTCCAGTAAATGGCGGCGGTCGAACAAACCCACCAGCCAACCGGCACCCCAATGCAGCAGGCGCAACGCCTCACGCATCGCCGCATCGTTGCCGCCGAGCACGTGCAACACGACGACACCGTATATTTCGTCGGCGGATAGCAGTGGATAGGCGCATTGGGTCAAGCCGTCGGCATCGTTGCGGACGATACCGCGTTGTTCGATCAATGCGTCTTGGGCAATTTCGGCCAGGAACGACATATCGCGCTGGGGATCGGGCCAGACGGCGGCCGGCGCGTAGTTATCGCCCTCTTCGTGCAGCAGCAGAATACCGGCCTGCGCCCTGGGTATCCACTGGCAGAGGATGCCTAACCAGGCGCGGCATAATTGTTCGGAGGTTTGGGCCTGGACCAGCTGCGACCAAAAGTCTTCGGCCGCGCCCTGAGCGGCACCGGCGCTGGCAAATCCCGAACCCGCGCGGGATTCGGGACCGACCGTTCCGACTACGGCAGCGGATCCGCTCTGGGCGGAGCCACTCATGTCTGGTTAAACTGAACGGCGAACTCGGGTTACAGCCAACATGCCCAAGCCAGACAACATCATCAACAAGGATGGCGGTAACGGAACAGCGGCGACGTTTGCAGTTTTGACGATGGTGTCGATGGCGGCGGCATTTTCATCGCTCGCGTCTAAAGTCAATATGACCGGGCTGGTTTGGCCGATCGGAAAACTGTTGTTCAACTGAAAACTCAACAACAACGAGTAAGTACCGGACAACGCCAGCGGCGGTAACGGTTGAAAGTTGGAATCCACCGCATACCAGGTTACACCAATGATACCGTTGCTAGGATTGATATTCGGTACTAAGAGGCCGGCTGAATTGAGCCCGGCCAACGCGTCGACCGGCACGCCATTCTGGTAGAAATCGCCATCCAGCAGGGTCAATAATGAAGCATCGAATTCCAGGCCCAAATCGAAAGACGAAATTAAGGTGTTAGCGCCGAAATCGAAGTCGAAAGTTACGTCGACATTACTGCCGGGAGCGCCGGCGACGTCGTGCGGGGTGACGCTAAGCGCGGCCTTCGCTGCCGGTGCAGCCAATACCAACGCCGCGGCCGCCACCAGCGAAAATAATAGGGAATTGAATTTGGAATGTCTGTTAAGCATAAAAACTCCGTTTGATCGATTCATTTGAAAAACTGGTATCACCCGTTCGCACCTCTGCCTAGCATAATCGGCGCCAACTGATATCCCTGCCGAAACATTAACCACTTATACCATAAATCGGCTTAGCGCCCGGCTGTCGCGGCGGCGTGGTGTAAAAATAGCCGACGCCCGACCCGAACCGCATCCGCCTGGTCTACAAGGCGGTCCGGACCGGGGTGCGAGGCTATTATCTATTAATGTAATTTCGATTTAATTGGACGTTTGGCCGAAATGCTCCAATCGTTGGCTTTAGCCGAATCTTTCTCAGAAGGATTCAACCATTGGCTGAGCCAGGCTTGTTGCTCGGTTTTGCCGAGATCGAAACTTCTGGCGCCCTGGCGCAAAGCCAGCGTCGGTTGCCGAGCCGGTGCGGCGGCCGGAGCTAAAATCTCGATCAGCCCGTCGGTCGGATCGGCGCCGGCAACCGGCAACGGATCGACCGTCAACCAGGTATCGTTGAGCCGGACCGAGACGAAATCCAGGGCTGCAGCTCCGCGCGCACTGGCGGCGACAGCAAAATTCAGCTCGAACAGGACGCCGCCGCCATCCGCCAACGGTTTTAGCGCACTGGCGTCGATTTTCAGTTCGCCGGGGGCGTTTTCGACCACGGTATAGACGAATCCGGCGGTCAGCCCGGTTTTTTGCACCTCAAGCAAACCGAGTTTGGCAGCATCGTAGCGCACGGTCATTTGTATCGACTCGAGTCCGGCCGCGGTATCGATATTGACCGGTACCGTCACCCGGCTGCCGGCTGCCGCGGCGACCGAAGCCAGGGTCAGTTTCGGATCGGCTCCGGCAAATACCAGCGGCGGCAAACCGGCCGGTATCGGCGGAATATCGGCCTGCGGCGTGCCGCCGATCTGGTAGGCCAGTTTCAGCGCATCGGCCGACTGCAAGCGGCCGTTCGGGTTGACGTCGCCGACGATCAACGGATCGACCAACGGCCAGGCACCGAAGCCGCTATCTTGTTTGAGCAGGACCCGGTTCAAACGTTGGAAATCGAGCGTGGTGTAGCTGGCATCGCCTGTGACGTCGCCGATAAAGGCCACCACGTGCAGTCCATCGTCGTTCTTGATTTGGCGGGCTCCGCCGTCCAGTTGCACGCCGCTGAACCGCAGCGCATCCTTGGCGGCATAAGCCGCCGTCGCCGGTACCTGCGCTACCAGATTGCCCAGTACCAACTTACCGGCTGCCAGCGGCGCGGACGCCTCGATCGATACCCGCAATTGGCCGGCCACCGAGGTATCGACAGCGACCAGGCTGCCCGCCGGCAGATTGCCGCCGCTGAACCCGCTGACGCTCAACAAGGCCGGATCGTAATTTAAAGTGAATGCCAATCGGGTCGCACCGGCAGCGTTTTCCAACGTAATCGGGAAATTGAAATTGTTGGCCGGATTTGCCAAAGTTTGACCGGGGCCGCGGGCAATTTCGCCGACCGACAATACCGCAGCGTTGGCCGATGCCACCGTGAAAGCCTTCAGGTAACTATCTCCGGCCGTACCGTCGGCATTGCCATCCAGCAGCAATCCGCCGAGGCCTCTAAAGCCGTCGAGCCGCGAAGCCAATGTCAGGTTGTAGTTGCCCGCCGCTAATACGCCACCGGTACGCAGGAAACTGAAACCGGCATGGTCGTTGTCGAGAATCAGGCTGCCCGCCACGGCAGCGCCGGTCGGACCGGTCAGTACCAAGTCGGCCGCTCCCATATTGCTGGGTTCGCCGGTATAAAGATTCAAGACGCTGACATCGAGCGCCCGGTTGAAACGGACTGCGAATCCGGAATCGGTCTGCACGAAAGACACCACCTTCAAACTCGCCGCGGCGGCGACGTCCAGCGTAACAGTGCCTTGCGCGCTGCCGCCGAAGCCGTCGACCACTGTGTACTTGAAGCTGGTGTTACCGCTGAAACCGGCCGTCGGCGTGAAGCTGAAGTGGCCGTCGGCGAAGGCGGTGACCGTGCCTTGAGTACCGGTAATGTCGATCGATTGCACCTGCAGCG
>NZ_JANIBM010000023.1 GCF_024505045.1 Methylomonas aurea
GCGAAGCGGCCGGCCGCTTCGCCCGGGAGCACCGGCACCATCGAACTATTTCAGTGCACCGGGATCGGTTGAGTCCGTTATTGGTGCGGCCATTCCTCGTCGCCGGCCGCGATATCGAAATTGCATCACTCGCGAATCGGGCCAAACAATCTTTACCGCAACCCATTCCAGCGCATTCTGCCAGCGGCAACTCTAAAAAAGGACCGATACCCGCATAATCGCGCCTCAAACCCAAAGTCCAACCGAAAACGTAGCCAAGTTATCCGATTCGCCGGCCAAGCCGCGCAATCGCGCCTGCCCTGGCACCGCATTTGCTTGTAGCTGATACTAACAATCAAACCTGCAAACGCCTGCCAGCTCGGATAGACTGCGCGGCTGTTTGGGAATAACTACACTCACCCGATGACCAGACTCAGCGACTACTTCGAATACCGCCAAGACCAGGACGGCAACTCTTACCTGGCGGTGTCTATCCGCGGCATGACCTTGCTGAAGTTGCCGGCCAGCAATAAAGGCACCGCTTTCACCGAGCAGGAGCGCATCGATCTGGGTTTGGACGGCTTATTGCCGCCGCAAGTGACAACGCTGGAACAACAAATCGAGCGTTTGTATTTCAGTTACCGGCAACAGGCCGACGATATTTCCAAATACCAATTTCTGCGGGCCATCCAGGACCGCTCCGAAGTCTTGTTTTACGCGATACTGGAGCGGCATCTGGAAGAGATGGTCCCCATCGTCTATACCCCGACCATCGGTTTGGCGGTACAAAAATTCAGCTCGCTGTACCGCACCGCGCGCGGCTTGACCCTGTCGCCTAACAACATCGACCGCGCCGATGCGATTTTAAAAAACTACCCTTGGCACGACATCCGTATGATCGTCGTCACCGACGCCTCGGCGATTCTGGGCATCGGCGACCAGGGCATGGGCGGCTTGTCGATTTGCATCGGCAAACTGGCGCTCTATACGGTCGGCGGCGGCGTCTGCCCGTTCCAAACCTTGCCGATCAATCTGGACGTCGGCACCAATCGCGACGAATTGCTGGACGACCCGCACTATTTGGGCGTGCGCGCCAAACGCCTGGGGCGGGAGGCTTATTTTGCGATGGTGGATAAATTCGTCGCCGCCGCCCATCGGATCTGGCCCAGAGCCATCATTCAGTGGGAGGACTTTACCAAGGACGTGGCCTTCGACGTGCTGGCCCGCTATCGCGACAAAGTGCCCTGTTTCAACGACGACATCCAGGGCACCGGCGCGATGGCGCTGGCCGGAATATTGGCCGCCTGCCGCCGGCTTGGCCAAACGCTGACCGAACAGACCATTGTCATTGCCGGCGCCGGCGCCGCCGGTATCGGTGTCGCCAGCGTGATCAAGGCCGGCCTGATGGATGCCGGATTGCGCGAAGCCCAAAGTCGGCAACGCCTGTATGTGGTCGATATATCCGGATTGGTCGTCGCAGACCGGGAACTGGAGCACTACAAACACGGCATCGCCCAACCGGCGACAATCGGCCAAACCTGGGGCATTCCTGAGCATAGCCAGCCCTCGTTATTCCAGGTGGTCAGCCACGCCAAACCCGGCGTATTGATCGGACTAACCGGCGCCGCCGGCTTGTTCGGCGAAGAGCTGATCCGCACCATGGCCGGCAACTGCCTAAACCCGATCGTGATGCCGCTGTCCAATCCGACCGCCAATTGCGAGGCGACCCCGGCAGATATCATTCGTTGGAGCGAGGGCCGCGCCATCGTCGCCACCGGCAGCCCGTTTGCCGACGTCGAATACCGCGGTGCCCGCCATAAAATCGGCCAAGGCAACAACGCCTTTATCTTTCCGGGCCTAGGCTTGGCGGCGATGCTCGGCGAATGCCGCCGTATCAGCGACGCGATGGTGCTGGAATCGGCTTATGCCCTGGCCGACTATATCGCCGAATTCGAACCCGACGCCGGCGCAATCTACCCGCCTATTGCCGATTTGCAGAAAATCAGCAGCTACGTCGCGGAGCGGGTGTTAGCCAAAGCCATCGCCGACGGCTCGGCTAGCCGCGACGACCTCAACCCCACTGACTTGGCCGCATTTATTGCCGCCAACCAATGGCATCCGCGCTATTTGCCGTTTCGTTACGTGGGCTGACGCGCAGTGCCGGAGCGCTCGCACGAATTCTATGGACTGGATTATTTTCCGCGCCGCCGGCAACGCTAAATTGCTAAAATGGCGTTAATTTTGCCGTTGCCAATCCCAAGCTCCTCACCTCGTGCTCAACCTGATCTGGGTCTTTTTCTTCCTGTCGGCGTTCGCCGTCGCCAGTTTCAAGCTATTGCTGCTGGGCGACACTCGAGTGTTTTCGGAAATGGTCGCGGCGATGTTCAGTCTGGCGAAAACCGCGTTCGAAATTTCTTTGGGCCTGGGCGGTATATTGGCGTTGTGGATGGGCATCATGAAAATCGGCGAACACAGCGGTTTCATCGAATTATTGACCCGCGCGCTGAACCCGTTGTTTAGCCGGCTGATGCCGGAAATTCCGCAGGGCCACCCGGCGTTGGGATCGATCACGATGAACATCGCCGCCAATATGTTGGGCCTGGACAACGCCGCTACGCCGATGGGCATCAAAGCCATGCAGGAAATGCAAACGCTGAACCCACGGCCGGAGCAAGCCAGCAACCCGCAAATTCTGTTTTTGGTGATCAACACCTCGTCGGTGACATTGTTTCCGGTGACGATTTTCGCCTACCGGGCCCAGCTCGGCGCCGCCAATCCGACCGACGTGTTCCTGCCGATTTTGATCGCAACCTATGTATCGACCTTGACCGGCTTGCTGGCGGTGGCCTGGGTGCAAAAGATCAACCTGTTAGACAAAGTGGTACTGGCCTATTTGGGCGGCATCAGCGCATTGCTGGCCGGACTATTGAGCTATTTCTCCGGCTTGAACCAAGCGGAGATGCTGGCGCAGTCGTCGCTGGCCAGCCACGTTATTTTGCTCGGTTTGGTGGTCGCATTCATCGCCGCCGCCGTAATCAAAGGCCTCAACGCCTACGAATTGTTCATCGAAGGCGCCAAGCAAGGCTTTCAAACCGCGATCGGCATCATTCCCTATTTGGTGGCGATGTTGGTGGCGTTCGGCGTGTTCCGGGCCAGCGGCGCGTTGACTTTTGTCACCGACGGCGTGCGCTGGCTTGCGGATTATTACGGTATCGACAACCGCTTTATCGACGGTTTGCCGACTGCATTGATGAAGCCGTTCAGCGGCAGCGGCGCGCGGGCGATGATGATAGATACAATGCAGGCCCACGGCGCCGATTCGTTTGCCGGCCGGCTGGCTTCGGTGGTGCAAGGCAGCACCGAAACCACGTTCTACGTGCTGGCGGTGTATTTCGGCGCGGTTAACGTCAAACGCATCCGCCATGCCGCGGCCTGCGGCATCATTGCCGACATTGGCGGCATCGTTGCCGCGATTTTGGTGACTTATTGGTTTTTTGGCTAAACGCCGAACCGGCGGCTCGATTCGCCGCAAAATTTGGAAACGAATAGCAAATGCAGATACATTTAAAAACCCTCGGTTGCCGTCTGAACGAGGCGGAACTGGAAACCTGGGCCCAGGCCTTTCAAGCCAAAGGCCATGCCATCACCCGCAACGTTAACGACGCGCAACTGGTCGTGATCAACTCCTGCGCGGTGACACAAGATGCAGTGAAAAAATCCAAACAATTGATTCGCCGCGTACACCGCGACAATCCGCAAGCCAAACTGGTAGTCAGCGGGTGTTATGCCACCTTGAACGAAAGCGAAGCGGCACAATTGATGGGCGTCGATCTGATTGTCGGCAATAACGACAAAAACCAGTTGGTCGAGCGCACGCTGAGCGAACTGAACATGGACAGCATGCCGGCAATGTCGACCGAACCCGGCGAGGTGTCGTTATTTAGCCGCGGTCGCCAACGCGCCTTCGTCAAAGTTCAAGACGGTTGCCGTTACCGTTGCACTTTTTGCATCGTCACCGTCGCCCGCGGCGAGGAACGCAGCCGCGGCGTCGACGAGGTCGTCGCCGAAATCAATGCACTTCATGCGCAAGGCATCAACGAAGCCATCATTACCGGTGTGCACCTGGGCGGGTACGGCAGCGATATCGGCAGCAATCTGGCCGAACTGGTACAGGCCATTTTGGCACGGACCGACATCCCGCGTCTGCGCATGGGGTCTTTGGAACCCTGGGAATTACCGGACGGTTTCTTCGAGCTGTTCAAAAACCCGCGGCTGATGCCGCATCTGCATCTACCGTTACAGAGCGGCAGCGACAGCGTGTTGCGGCGCATGGCGCGGCGCTGCAAAACCGCCGAGTTTGCCGAATTGGTGAACCAAGCCCGCAGCGCGATTCCTCATTTCAACGTCACCACCGACATCATCGTCGGCTTCCCCGGCGAAACCGAGCAAGAATGGCGGGAAAGCGTCGAATACATCCAGCGCGTCGGCTTCGGCCATATCCATATCTTCAGCTACTCCCCGCGCGAAGGCACCAAAGCCGCCGGGCTGCCCGATCAAATCTCGCAGGACCTGAAACGGCAACGCAGCCGGGAATTGCACGCGCTGGCCGAAACGATGAAACAGGCATTTACCGAAGGCAACCTCGGATGCGTGGTGCCAGTGTTGTGGGAAGGCCAGACCGAAACGTTAGCAAACGGCGACCAACGCTATTTCGGCTATACCCCGAATTATTTGCGTGTGACCTGCGACGCCCCGGCCGGCCGATCCTTGGAAAACCTGATTGTGCCGGCCCGGCTGGAGTCGGTGGCGGCAGACTTCGTCAACACCAGCCTCGCCGAATAAAAAAGGCCGCAAGGCTTTACGCCCAGCGGCCTTGGTTTAGTATCGGAAAAAACTTAATACGGGTTAGGGTCCCACGGCCCGTAACCCTGGTCTTTCAGCTCGTCGAATTTCAGCACGTCGTCTTCCGGCACGTTGCCGTCGTGGATCAGGTAATTGCGTCTGGACAGATAGGCGTTCTTGAAAAACTCGTACCGATCCAACGCCGCTTCGGTCGCGACTTTTTCCAGACCCAACAAATCGGCACGGGCATCGATCACTTTCAACGCACCCGGCCCGATGGATGCGGCGGCGCCTACCCAACCCGGGTTCAAGTAGATGCCGGCATAAGTAAACGGATTCATCGCCGCATCGCCGACCAACCCGAATACGCCGCGCGGCGAGCTGGGTCCGAAGAACGGCAACACCAAATACGGGCCGGTCGGAACCCCCCAGTAACCCAGAGTTTGGTCGAAATCTTCATTGTGTTTAGCCAAGCCTATCATGCTACCGACATCGATCAAACCAGCCACACCGGCCGTAGTATTGACCAGGAAACGCGCGCCGTCGGCCCCGGATTGGGCGAATTTGCCTTGCAGCGCGTCGTTGGCGCAAACACCGATGTCGTCAATGTTGCTGAAAAAATTGGTCACGCCCTGGTCGACGAAATCCGGCGTCACCCAGCGGTAACCTTTGGCCACCGGCTTCATCACGTAGTCGTCGACGCCGTCGTTAAACGACTGTACGCTCCGGTTCCAACTCTGCCAAGGGTCCTTCGGATCGACGGTATGGACCGTCGCACAACCATTGGCCAAAGCCAACAATCCTGCGACCAACCAAACGGCATTTTTATTTTGCATAACAAACCTCGTCAAATTGAATATTGTTTATACCTATCCAAAACTCACGTAACATAGCATACAACCTACTCTTTTTAGCAACCCGCAGCTCGATGCAAAGCACTTTCAATCCGTTAGGCGACCGTTTCAGAGGCTATCTACCCGTCATTGTCGATATCGAAACCGCCGGTTTCAATGCCAAAAAAAACCCGTTGCTGGAAATTGCCGCGGTGATCGTCGAGCCCGATGCAGAAGGGCTGCTACGGGTTACCGAAAAACACCATTGCAATATCATCCCGTTCAAAAATTCCGAACTCGACGAAGCCGCCTTAAAGTTCAACGGTATTGATCCCTACCACCCGTTTCGCATGGCAATCGAAGAAAAAGAGGCGTTGAACAAGTTGTTTACGCCAATCAAGGCCGCCGTTAAACGCAACCATTGCAAACGGGCGATCTTAGTCGGCCACAATCCGGCATTCGATATCAATTTCCTGAATGCCGCAATCGACCGTACCAACCATAAGCGCAGCCCGTTTCACCCCTTCAGCAGCTTCGATACCGCTACCCTGGGCGGCCTGGTATACGGCCAGACCGTGCTAGCCAAGATCGCGCAAGCCGCCGGACTGGATTGGGATAACTCCCGAGCCCATTCGGCACTGTACGATGCCGAACAGACCGCCGAATTGTTTTGCCTGATTATTAACCGCTGGAAGAAATTAAGCGAGTTGGAAGCGCTACAAAACTCGCCGATTAGCGACTTGGCGCACAATAACGCGGCCTCCGGCGGCCTCGCCGAGCTATGAAGCGTTTACGGAAGTTACCAGCACGAACTTAAGCCTGCCGACTCAAAACCGAAGCCAGATTGACCTGTTTCGGACTGTAAATGCACAGAATGACTGGGCCGACACTAAGCATGGCCAGTTTGTGGTCGGCGCCGACGATGACGATTTGCTCGATAGCGCCCAAACTCAGCGAAACTTGGCCGTGCTGGGCGGCACGAATGGTTTCCTGAATCACTGCACCGAAAGCGTCGATATGCGGCACTTCGGCCGATTGCGCCAGAATCAGGCCGTCGTGGTAGGCCGCGCAAGCGGCTATACCTTTGATTTTGACCACCTTATCCACCAGCGCCTGTACGGCGTCGATGAAGGCCGCGCGCTTAGTCCTGGCGGATTCGCTAACGTTGACGATGTCGCCGCCCGCTTGCTTTTGCGCAGAGGTATAGTCTGCGGCGAGCCGGTTCAGCGCCGCCAACTGGGTTTCGAACCAATGCATGTAGGAATCTGCCGAGTGTCTTAATTGGCCAAATAACTGCTGAACAAACGCTTCAAGACCGGAATGGTTTCCTTCAATTCGAAGCGTACCCGGCCCAGCAGCGCCTCGCGTTGCGTGACCAAAGCCAACATGAAACCGGCCTCGATCGGCGTGGATAAGATATAGCCCTCGGAATTTTCGCAAATCACCATGTTGGTGGAATGGTGGCCGACGTGCTGCGCGGCTTTGGCAGCGGCACCGAACACCACCTGCACCGAAGCGCCGATCGCATCGGTGTTGATTTCGAAATCGCGGTGAATATGGGTGACGAAACCGTCGCTGTCGACAATCGCCGCCGCAGATACTCCCTGAATACTCATTAGATTGCGCAAAATCGCATCGATCTCGTTGTTTTGAGATTTCCTGGGATCGAGAAATTGGACGTTACTACTCATGCCGTACTCCTGATTATCGTTTTAATGGGCCCGCCTAGAGCAAATCGACGCGAATCAGGCAGGTCTTATCGCCCAATGCATTGCATTTGGTCTCGGTTGCCTTGACGTTGCGTTTGAAAAACGTCTTGACGATACCGCCGACCATACCGGCCTCGAAATGGCAGATCGGCGCCGAGACGTTATGAATGCCGGCGCAGGAGACGCACTCGTCGACGCGCAACTCCAGCACACCGGCCGACAAATCGACTTTATCCGGCACTACCAGGCCGATGCTTAATTGCCGGCACAACATTTTGATCTTGCCGACGTAGGTCTCCAGATCTTTATCGATGTTGGCCACGGCGATCTGGCCCATGGCTAAGCCCAAGCTCTGGCCTGAGTGGTAAACCAAAGAAGGCGCGCCCTGGCCCAGGATGTCCTCGACGTTCGACCCTAGAGCCACCATCCGCAGGGCTTGAAACAGGCGGATCGGGATCAACGGCCCCAAATCGTTGCGGTTTTCGATTTCGAACTGGCCGGAAATAATGCCGTCGAGAATTTGCTGCTGGGCGATCTGATAATCTGACTTGGTATTTTGTAACATGGCCTCTACTCTCCTCGTTCGGTTATTGGTCCAGGCAATGCAGTTCTACCCTGCGGTTCAGCGCCTGGCCTGCTCTACTGTCGTTGGGCGCCGCCGGCCGCGCCATGCCCTCCGAGGCGGTAACGATGTTTTGTTTTGGAATGCCGCGGGCGACCAGCATCTTTTTCACCACGTTCGCTCTGATCCGGCCGAGCGCGAGATTGCCGGCGTCCGTGCCCAGGTTACAAGTATGGCCCACCAAACGCACTTGGCCGGAACAACTTTGCGCCGCAGAAACCAATTCGTCGACCTTAGCGGCCGACTGCTGAGCCATTTGGCCGGAGTCGAATTTAAAGTACACGGTGAAGCGGGGAACGGCGAAAGTGTCTGCCGCCGCTTTGGAGACACCCGCCGCAGTCGGTTCGGTCGGCAAACTGGCTATCGCGTCGGTTAACTGCTGTTCGCCCTCGATACCTGCCTGTTCCGTCTGCTGCGCATCCGGCGCAGGCCCAGCTTCGGTTTTTGCTTCGGCAACCGGCATCGGAGCCATTGCCGCAGCAGCAGGGCCGGCCGGAGCCTCGGGTTTAGTTGCCGCTATCTCCGGCTGCTGCCGGCTGATTTCGGCCGACGGCTCGACCAGGATTATTGGCTTGCTCAAGGCCGCGGTTCCGGTAGTTGACTCCGGTATTTTCGATAAATCGATCGTCAAAACCGCAAGCAAGGCCAGTAAACCGACCACGCCAACCAACCACGGCACATTGCTGCGCTTCGGCTTTTTCAAAGCTTTTTCCGGTTTGACCCGCAAATTGCCTGAATCCAGCCGTGCTTTATCCAGGGACGGCAGCACGCCGTCCAAGCCGTCGTGATCGAGCGATCGAGTTTTTTTCATGCAATGTCCTTGGTTCCATTCGGCGTGAGCCAGCGAAATTTGCCGGGACGGTTTAAGCAAGCGGTGGCTGATGCTGGTCGGCTATCATATGCAAGTTTACATGCATAATCAAAGTTGACACTACTTCAAACAATTCGACTCGGTGAATTGACAACGAGCAAATGTATAGCTCGCGATTAGAGTCGTTTCCAGCAACACCAACATTATCGAAATAACCATCGTTACCAAGGAATTTGGCTACAATTCGCTGACCCGATTGCTAATACTCGTCGAAAGTTAAATCGCAGAAGAAACAGCAACGATGAGACACGCCCGACATTGATTTTAGAGACCGCTCCATGCCGCACCAACCCGCACCAAACGCCAAAGCTCCCGCTACCGAAAACAGCTCGCCCGCTTGCAATCGTTGCCAGGATCTGGACGAACTGGATTTCGACTTTAGTTTCGCCTACCAACCCATCGTCAATTTTTTCGCCCGCACTATATTCGCCCATGAAGCCTTGGTGCGCGGCATTAACGGCGAATCCGCCGCTTCGGTATTGTCCAGAGTCACCGACGAAAACCGCTACCGCTTCGACCAAAGCTGCAGAGTCAAGGCGGTGGAAGGTGCCGCCAAGTTAGGCATACAGGAATTTCTTTCTATCAATTTTCTGCCGAACGCGGTTTACCAACCGGAAGCCTGCATCCGCTCCACCTTCGAAGCGGCGCACACATACAATTTTTCCAAGGACCGCATCATTTTCGAGGTAGTCGAGGGCGAAGACGTTTCCGACCGACCGCATTTGATCGATATCTTCACCGAATACCGCCGCTTCGGATTCAAGACCGCAATCGACGATTTCGGCGCCGGTTATGCCGGCCTGAATCTGCTCGCCGAATTTCAGCCGGACCTGATCAAGCTGGATATGGATTTGATACGCGACATCCATCTCAACAAGGCCAAACAAGCCATTGTCGGCGGCGTGGTCCAGATGTGCCGCGATCTGGAAATCGAGGTACTGGCGGAAGGCATAGAAACCAAAGCCGAGCGGGATTTTTTATTGTCCTGCGGCGTGACGCTATTCCAAGGCTACTTGTTCTGCAAGCCGGCGTTTCAGGCTATCGGCCAAATTAACCCGGACGCTTGGTGCTGACCGCCAACCGCGCACTAAAAACGTAACGCCCGCCGCTTTGCCCCCCAATCGCCGGGCTGGGCTTGAAACAGGCCGGCGCAACGCGTACCGCAATAGCGGCAATTGCCCGCAGCATCCAGATTCCAATCCGACAACACGTACCAGTCTCTGCCGATCAACAGCTCGCCGCAATGGTGGCAGTAGGTACTCTCTGCCGCCTTGTCGTGCACATTGCCGACGTAGGCGTAACGCACGCCGTTTTGTAACGCAATACTCCGAGCCGTCAGCAACGTCGCCAACGGCGTATGCGGTTTGTCGGTCATTTTCCAGTCGGGATGGAAGGCGGTGAAATGCATCGGCACCTCCGGCCCCAGATTCTCGACCACCCACTGCGTCATCGCCTGCAATTCGGCCTCGGAATCATTTTCTCCCGGAATCAGCAAGGTAGTCAGCTCAAACCAGACCTGGGTTTCCCGCTTCAAATACAACAGTGTATCCAACACCGGCTGCAAATGGCCGCCGGTAATTTTGTGGTAAAAATCCTCAGAGAACGCTTTCAGATCGACGTTTGCCGCATCCATATAACGGTAAAACTCGGCGCGCGGTTCGGCGCAAACGTAACCGGCGGTCACCGCCACCGACTTCAAACCCAGTTCGCGGCAGGCCTGGGCGGTATCGATGGCATATTCGTGAAACACCACCGGGTCGTTGTAGGTGTAAGCCACGCTGCTGCAGCCCTGCTCCAACGCCGCCTTGGCGATTGCTTCCGGGCTGGCGCAACTCATCAAAGTATCCATTTCCCGCGATTTGCTGATATCCCAGTTCTGGCAGAATTTGCAGGCCAAATTGCAACCGGCGGTACCGAACGACAGGATAGGCGTACCGGGCAAAAAATGGTTCAGCGGTTTCTTTTCGATCGGGTCGACGGCAAAGCCGCTGGAACGGCCGTAGCTGGTCATGACGATTTGCTGTCCCAGATTCTGGCGGACAAAGCACAAGCCGCGCTGGCCTTCGTGAAGTTTGCAAAAGCGCGGGCACAAATCGCATTGCACTTTGCCGTCGGCCAGTACGTGCCAATAGCGGGTGGCGGCTGTGTCGGAACTGATTAATGTAGCCATGGTGTTGCTCCTTGAACCTAGCCGAAAAAATCCGGTCGTTACCGGTGCGGATAGCAGTAGAATAACTCCGGAGCAGCCGCGAACTGTAGTTATTTCGACAGCCGCGGCCGGCCCGGGCTTACTGATCGATTACAACTCTAATAAGGATCAGCGCATGAACAGAAAACCAGCGGTCGCCGGCCGCTTCTACCCGGCGCAACCCCAACAACTTCACGCCGAAATCGTCGGCTTTCTGCAGCAGGCCGAACCGGCCGACCCAGTTCCCAAAGCCATTATTGCCCCGCACGCCGGCTATATCTATTCCGGCCCGGTCGCGGCCAGCGCTTATGTACGCTTGAAGCCGGCAGCGGGCTCGATCAAACGCGTGGTATTAATCGGACCCTCGCACCGGGTGGCGTTCCGCGGTCTGGCGGTCAGCAGAACCCACGCCTACACCACGCCGCTCGGCGACGTCCAGGTGGACCGGGCCGCAGTGGAAACCTTGTTACAACTACCGTTCGTCGAATATATCGAACAGGCCCATACCCTGGAACACAGCCTGGAAGTCCATTTGCCGTTTCTGCAGGAAGTCTTGCGGGACTTCAGCCTGGTGCCGATCGTGGCCGGAGACGCCAGCCCGGACCAGGTCAGCCAAGTGCTGGATCGACTGTGGGACGGTCCGGAAACATTGCTGGTGGTCAGCTCCGACCTGAGCCACTACCACCCTTACGCGACCGCGCAACGCATGGACCGCAATACCAGCCAACTGATCGAACAATTGCGCTACCAGGACATCGGCGGCGAGGACGCCTGCGGCAAGGTGGCGGTCAACGGCCTGTTGAAATTGCTCGCCGAAAAAGGCCTGTCGATCAAAACCATAGACCTGCGCAACTCCGGAGACACCGCCGGCGACAAGCAGCAAGTGGTGGGCTACGGTGCCTATGTCGTTGACTGACGACCAACGCCAGCGCTTGTTGGCGCTGGCCCGGCAATCGATCATTCACGGCCTGAAAACCGGCCGGCCGTTAAGCGTCGATCCGGCGCAGTATCCCGGCGAATTATCCGCCCGCCGCGCCACCTTCGTCACGCTGGAACGCGCCGGCCAGTTGCGCGGTTGTATCGGCATGCTCGAAGCGCGGCGGCCGTTGGCGGAAGACGTGGCCGAAAACGCCTTCGCCGCCGCCTTCCGCGATCCGCGCTTCCCGCCGCTGCGGGACAGCGAACTGGCCGGACTCGATCTGCACATTTCGGTGTTGGCACCGGCCGAATCGCTGCCGGTCGAGTCGGAAGCCGACTTGCTGCAACAGCTTCGCCCCGGCGTCGATGGCTTGATTCTGCAGGAAGGCGGCCGGCGGGCAACGTTTCTACCGGCGGTTTGGGACGATCTGCCCGAACCTGCCCATTTCCTGAACCACCTGAAACAAAAAGCCGGCCTGCCGGCCACTTATTGGTCGGATAGCCTGCGATTTTTCCGCTACACCACGGAAAGCTTCGGCTGATCCGCCGCCTTCTTAAAACCCAGTAAATTCGCGGCCTCCAGGCTTTTTTCTTGTTCGAAAAGCCCTTGCAACCTTATAATGGCGGCATTTTCGGCTGATTTCGGCCCGCCTCAATTTACAGGCACCGGCAGCGAACGGATTTCGGCGTATTTGGGTACCATTGAATGAAAAACCACACTTACAAACCCTGCGACTTAGTGATTTACGGTGCGCTGGGTGATTTGTCCAAGCGCAAGCTGTTGATTTCGTTATATCGACTAGAAAAATCGGAATTACTCGAGCCCGACACCCGCATCATCGGCGTCGACCGGCTGGACGAGACCAGCGAAGGCTTCGTCAACATTGCCCGCGCCAGTCTCGATGCGTTTTTGAACAACACCATCAACGAAGCAATCTGGCAGCGTTTTTCTAAGCGCCTGTCTTATTTGAAAATCGACCTGACTCAGCCGGAACAATACCTGCAGCTGAATGCCGTCGTGGAGCCGGACAAAAGGGTCATGGTCAATTACTTCGCCGTTGCGCCATTCCTGTTCAAAAACATTTGCCAGGGTTTGCAAAGCTGCGGCGTGTTGACGCCGGAATCGCGCATGGTGATGGAGAAGCCGATCGGCCACGATTTGAAGTCGTCGATAGAAATCAACGATGCGGTCGCCGACGCCTTTCACGAAGATCAGGTCTACCGGATCGACCATTACCTGGGCAAGGAAACCGTGTTGAACCTGTTGGCCTTGCGCTTCGCCAACTCGATTTTCACGACCAACTGGAACCACAACACGATAGACCACATCCAGATCACGGTCGGCGAAGACATCGGCATCGAAGGTCGTTGGGAATATTTCGACAAGACCGGCCAGTTACGCGACATGTTGCAAAACCACCTGTTGCAAATTCTGACCTTCGTCGCCATGGAACCGCCGGCCGATCTGGAAGCGGAAAGCATCCACATGGAGAAAATCAAGGTCCTGAAAGCGCTACGACCGATCACGGCGCGCAATGTCGAGGAAAAAACCGTACGCGGCCAATATACCGCGGGTTTCATCAAAGGCCAGGCCGTGCCGGGATATTTGGAAGAGGAAGGCGCCAACAAGGAAAGCACCACCGAAAGCTTTGTCGCGATCCGGGTCGACATCGACAACTGGCGCTGGGCCGGCGTGCCGTTTTACATGCGCACCGGCAAACGCATGCCGAACAAGCGCACCGAGATCGTGGTCAACTTCAAGCAGTTGCCGCACAACATCTTTAAAGACAGTTTCCGCGATTTGCCGGCCAACAAACTGGTGATCCACCTGCAACCCAACGAGGGTGTCGAGGTGGTGATGCTGAACAAAGTGCCTGGCATCGACGGCAACATCAAATTGCAGCAAACCAAGCTCGACTTGAGCTTCTCGGAAACTTTCAAGAAAAACAGCATTTTCGGCGGCTACGAAAAACTGATTCTGGAGGCCCTGCGCGGCAATCCGACGCTGTTTTTGAGCCGCGAGGAAATCGAACAGGCCTGGACCTGGGTCGATTCGATCCAGGACGCCTGGGCACACAGCCACAGTGCGCCCAAATCTTATCCGGCCGGTAGCTGGGGACCGATCGCCTCTGTGGCGTTGCTGGCCCGCGACGGCCGCGCTTGGGAAGAGTAACCATCTAAATCCATCACGAGTACAACGATCATGGTTAGAGAATTTTTTTTCGAACAGCGAAACCACTTGTTCACCGCGTTGGTGGCGGAATGCCACGACGTCTTGTCCGAAGCGATCAGCAAACACGGCCATGCCGTGCTGCTGGTTTCGGGCGGCACCACGCCGGCACCGCTATACGAAGCGCTGTCCAAATCCGACTTGAACTGGAAAAAAATCAAAGTCGCTTTGGTGGACGAACGCTGGGTGGACGGCAGCCATAGCGCCAGCAACGAAGCCCTGATCCGCCGCAGCCTGTTGATCAACAACGCCAGAAACGTCGAATTCGTCGGCATGAAAACCGCCGCCGCGACCGCCGCGGCTGGCCAAGCCGAAACCGAAAGCCGTTATCAGGCCTTGCCGCAACCGTTTACTTTGAGCATCGTCGGTATGGGCATCGACGGCCATACCGCATCGTTGTTTCCACACGCCCCCGGTCTGGCCGAAGCGCTGAGCGAAGACAACAAGCAACTGACCGCGGCAATCAACGCCGTACAGAGCGAAGTTACCGGCCCGAACACCGAACGCCTGACATTGACCCGCAACGGACTGCTGAAATCCGAGCGTATCATTATCCTGTTCACCGGCGAGGACAAACTGACCGTATTCGGCAAAGCCCAGCAGCCCGGCCCGGTCGAAGACATGCCGATCCGCGCGCTATTGAACCAGGAGCAAGCGCCGGTCGAATTGTATTGGGCCCCTTGAGCACCCTACATCCATCAGCACGGGTTAGACGCGCATGACCCGAGTATTCTCGAACCCAAGTGAGCCGCGCGTCGCAACCAAATCGGCGTAATTACAGCCAGGAGAGTCTATGCACCCCATTTTAGAAAAAGTCACCGCCGACGTGGTCAAACGCAGTAAGGAAAGCCGTGCCGCTTACCTGGCCCGGATCGAGGCCGCCGTGGAAAAGGGCCCGCATCGTGCAAAACTTCCCTGCGCCAATCTGGCCCACGGTTTTGCGGTGTGTTCGGCCGCGGAAAAAGAAGAGCTGGCCCATGGCCCCAAAGCCAATGTCGGCATCATTTCCGCCTACAACGACATGTTGTCAGCCCACGAGCCCTACAAGGATTACCCGGCATTGATCAAACAAGCCGTGCGCGAGGCCGGCGGCGTGGCCCAGTTTGCCGGCGGCGTGCCGGCCATGTGCGACGGCGTCACTCAAGGCATGCCCGGCATGGAGTTGTCGTTATTCAGCCGCGACGTGATCGCGCTGTCCACCGCCATCGGCCTCAGCCATAACATGTTCGACGCCGCGTTGTACTTGGGCGTCTGCGACAAGATCGTGCCGGGCTTGTTGATCGGTGCGTTGAGTTTCGGCCATTTGCCGGCCGTGTTCGTGCCGGCCGGCCCGATGACCAGCGGCCTGTCCAACAAGGAAAAATCGCGCGCCCGCCAAAAATATGCCGAGGGCAAAATCGGCGAAAAAGAATTGCTGGAATCCGAATCCAAATCCTACCACGGCCCCGGCACCTGCACCTTCTACGGCACGGCCAACAGCAACCAAATGATGGTCGAAATCATGGGCCTGCATCTGCCCGGCGCGTCGTTCGTCAATCCTTATACGCCGTTGCGCGACGAGTTGACCAAGGCGGCTGCGAAGCAGGTGTTGAAATTTACCGCGCTCGGCGACGACTTCCGGCCGATCGCCCACGTCGTCAACGAAAAAGCTATCGTCAATGCCATCATTGGCCTGTTGGCGACCGGCGGCTCGACCAACCATACCATCCATTTGATCGCCATCGCTCGCGCGGCCGGCATCATCATCAATTGGGACGACTTCGACAAACTGTCGAAAATCATTCCGCTGCTGACCAAGATTTACCCGAACGGCCCGGCAGACGTCAACCAATTCCACAATGCCGGCGGCATGGGCTTGCTGATCAAGGAACTGCTGGAGAACGGCCTGTTGCACGGCGACATTCTGACCATCGGCGACCAGCGCGGCATGGCTCAGTACAGCCAGGTTCCCGTTCTCGATGGCGCAGGCCAACTGCACTGGCAAGAGGGGCCGGCCCAATCCCTGGATCCGGAAGTAATCAGCAGCGTCGCCCAACCGTTCGCAGCCGGCGGCGGCTTGCACGTCATGCACGGCAACCTGGGACGCGGCGTCTCGAAAATTTCCGCCGTTGCCGAAAAACACCAGGTGGTGACGGCGCCGGCGATGGTCTTCGACGACCAACTCGACGTGGTCGCCGCCTTCAAACGCGGCGAATTGGAAAAAGATGTGATCGTGGTGTTGCGTTTTCAAGGCCCGAAAGCCAACGGCATGCCGGAGCTGCATAAACTGACGCCGGTGCTGGGCGTGTTGCAGGACCGCGGCTTCCACGTCGGCCTGGTCACCGACGGCCGCATGTCCGGCGCGTCCGGTAAAGTCCCTTCGGCCATCCACATGTGGCCGGAATGCATCGACGGCGGCCCGCTGGCCAAGGTGCGCGACGGCGACATCATCGTGCTCAACACCCAGACCGGCGAAGTCAACGTCCAAGTCGACCCGGCCGAGTTCGAGGCCCGCGAGGCCGAGCCGAACCACGCCACCGGCCATCACTACGGCATGGGCCGGGAATTGTTTGGCGCGATGCGGGCACAGGCCTCATCCGCTGAAACCGGTGCCACCAATTTGTTCTTTGTCGATTGACAAAACCAGCGTTTAACCGATTTGGCCGCGGCAGTGTTCGAGCTAAGTTGAATCGAATTTCAAATATGGGCAACTTTTAGCGGCAGGTGAACATGAAAGCAGATATCGGTTTAATCGGATTGGCAGTGATGGGCCAGAATCTGGTCCTGAACATGAACGACCACGGCTTCAAGGTAGCGGTGTACAACCGCACCACCAGCAAAGTCGACGAGTTCCTGGAAGGTCCGGCCCAGGGCACCCAGGTCATTGGCACCCGCTCGCTGGCTGAACTGGTGGAAAGTCTGGCGTCGCCGCGCAAGGTGATGCTGATGGTCAAGGCCGGCAGCGTCGTCGACCAATACATCGAAGATTTGCTGCCGCTGCTCGCGCCTGGCGACATCATCATCGACGGCGGCAACTCATTGTTCACCGACACCAACCGCCGTACCCAATACCTGGCCGACAAGGGTTTGCTCTATGTCGGCACCGGCGTATCCGGCGGCGAGGAAGGCGCCCGCCACGGCCCTTCGATCATGCCGGGCGGCAATAAAGCCGCATGGGCGGCCGTCAAGCCCATTTTTCAGGCGATCAGCGCCCACGTCGATAACGAACCGTGTTGCGAGTGGGTCGGCGATAACGGCGCCGGCCACTACGTGAAAATGGTGCATAACGGCATCGAGTACGGCGACATGCAGTTGATTTGCGAGGCCTACCAATTGTTGTCCGAAGGCCTGGGCTTGAGTACCGACGAAATGCAGGCGATCTTCGCCGACTGGAACCGGGGCGAGTTGAGTTCTTACCTGATCGAGATCACCGCCAACATCCTGGCCTACAAAGACGAAAACGGCGAGCCGCTGCTGGATAAGATTCTTGATACCGCCGGCCAAAAAGGCACCGGCAAATGGACCGGCATCAATGCGCTGGATTTGGGTATCCCGCTGACCTTAATCGGCGAATCGGTGTTTGCCCGTTGCCTGTCCGCGCAAAAAGACGAGCGCGTCAGAGCCGCCAAAATACTGCCTAAGCAACGTAAAAGCTTCAGCGGCGACCGCCAAGCCATGGTCCAGGCCATACGCCAGGCGTTGTACGCGTCGAAGATCATTTCTTATGCCCAAGGCTTCCGCCTGATGCGCGAAGCCGCCCACGAATACAAACTGGCGCTCAATTACGGCGATATCGCCTTGATGTGGCGCGGCGGTTGCATCATTCGCAGCCAATTCTTGAACAATATCAAGCAGGCTTACCAACGCAACCCCGAACTGGAAAATTTGCTGCTGGCCGATTTCTTCGTCGACGCGATGCAGCAAGCCGAGGCCGGCTGGCGTCAAGCGGTGGTGATGGGCATCGAATTGGGCATTCCGACGCCGGCGTTTTCGTCGGCACTGGCCTACTACGACGGTTACCGCACCGAACGTTTGCCGGCCAACCTACTGCAAGCGCAGCGCGACTATTTCGGCGCCCATTCTTACGAGCGCATCGACCGGCCCAGAGGCGAATTCTTTCATACCGACTGGACCGGCCGCGGCGGCAAGACTGCGTCGACGACATATACGGCGTAATCGCCGGAATCGGAAAGATTGTCATCTGATAAACACGAGTTGGGTTGGCGTAGCGTGGCCCGACAATTAACCGCGGGTGGGTTAGGCTACGCTAACCCGACCTGCCAAATCTGGATAAAGCAATGAGCGTATCAATCAAAGAAGTCATGACCACCTCGCCGGTAATGCCGGTGATGGTCATCAATAAACTGGAAAACGCCGTGCCACTGGCTAAAGCCCTGGTCGAAGGCGGCTTGAAGGTACTGGAAATCACCTTGCGCACCCCAGTGGCGCTAGACGCGATCCGCCAGATCAAAGCCGAAGTGCCGGGAGCGATCGTCGGGGCCGGTACCATCATCAACGTGCAGACCCTGCACCACGCGATCGAGGCCGGTGCTCAATTCATCGTCAGCCCCGGCGTGACCGATAATTTACTGGACGCAGCACTGGAAACCAGCGTGCCTCTACTGCCTGGAGTGATTACGCCAAGCGAAGTCATGCGTTTGTTGGATAAAGGCATTACCGCGATGAAGTTTTTCCCCGCCGAAGCCGCCGGCGGCATTCCGATGCTGAAGTCGATAGGCGGACCGCTGCCGCAAGTCACGTTCTGCCCGACCGGCGGTGTCAATCCGAAAAACGCACCTGAATATCTGGCTCTTAGTAACGTCGCCTGCGTCGGCGGCTCCTGGATGGCACCGGCCGAACTAGTCGACGCCGGCGATTGGACCGAAATCACCCGCCGCGCGGCGGCCGCATCGGCGTTAAAAAAATAATCTGCCGGACGTCGCCATCCCGCCGCTTTGGCCATCGGCCGCCAGCCGATGCATGGCCTTATCAGCTGCCGTTCGAAAATCCATTGGCGGGCGGACGTCCCTCCGGATTACAAATCCGATAACCGTTCCGCCCCCGCTTGATTCAACATTACCGTTGCCGGCCCAGGGCGCTGCCCATGAAAAAACCGCTATTGCGCTATTTTCGCCGCGAATTCAACGCCATGGGGACGCCGTGCGAAATCCAGTTGTTCGCGGCCGGCAAAGCCGCAGCGATGGCCGCCGCCGATGCGGCCATCGCCGACGTTCAGCGCTTGGAAGCGCGTTATTCGCGTTACCGCAACGATAGTTTTTTATCCGAAATCAATCGCGCGGCAGCCGTCGGCGCTGCGATCGAAGTCGACGAGGAAACCGCCGGCCTGCTGGATTACGCCGCAACTTGCTACGCGCAAAGCGACGGCCTGTTCGACATCACCTCCGGTATCCTGCGCCGGGCCTGGAAATTCGATTCCGGCCAATTGCCGGAGCAATCCTTGCTCGACGAATTGTTGCAGTGCGTCGGCTGGCACAAATTGAGCTGGCAACGTCCGTGGCTGACCTTCACCGTGCCAGGCATGGAAATCGACTTCGGCGGTGTAGTCAAGGAATACGCCGTTGATCGGGCCGCGGCATTGTGTATCGCCCATGGTATCCGCCACGGCCTGGTCAATCTGGGCGGCGATATCAAAGTGGTCGGCCCCCGTGCCGACGGCAGCCCCTGGCAGATTGGGATCCGCCACCCCCACCACCCCGGCAGTTTATTAGATACCTTGGCGCTGACAGCGGGTGCGGTTGCCAGCAGCGGCGATTACGAGCGCTGCATAACCCTGAACGGCGCGCGTTACGGCCACGTCCTGAATCCGCGCACCGGCTGGCCGGTCAGACATCTGGCCGCGGTCACCGTGTTCGCAGAATTCTGCGTCGTGGCCGGCAGCGCATCGACGATTGCGATGCTGAAAGAAGGCGACGGCCCCGCTTGGTTGGCCGACCTACAACTGCCGCATCTATGGGTGGACGTGAACGGGTTTTGCGGCGGCTCGCCGGAACTTGGGATTCCGCCATCGACCGGCCAGAAGCGGCAATCCTGAACGCTCAAGGTCCTTCCGGCTCGGTAAATTCGTAGAGTTTGTATTTTTCCACCAAGGGCCGCAGAACCTGCTGGGCAAGCCGCAGATATTCCGGATCTTTCAGAAATTGCTCGTAAGCCTGCCGGCTTTCGAACACGGCGGAAACTGCGACATCGTAGCTGTCGTCCAGCGCAGCGTTGGGCCGGCTACGGCTGACTGCGGCCGGGGTGCCGGCGTCGTAAGCGACCACTCCCGGCAGTCGGGCCAAAGGCCGGCTGGCCGCAATGTATTGCTGGCGCAATTGCTCGTTGCCGGACTGCTTCAACCAAACGACGGCGACATGATGCACTCTAGCGCCGGCTTCCCCGGCTCGAGGCGGCACGGTCTGGGCACAGCCAGCGGCTAACAAGGCCACCAGCAATAAGCAAATTAACGGTTTCACGATCCGCTCTCCTGATCGGGTGAATGGGCCTGCACCAGACTCATTGGCTGCGCAGGCGTTGGATACGTTCTTCGCTGGTCGGGTGGCTGGACAGGTAATCCGAACCGGCGCCGAGTTTTGCGTCTAGGCCGCGTTGCCGGGCGGTTTCCAGTTTCAGCAGCATATCCGCCAGGCGGCCGGGCGGAATCGCATTGGCCTGCAGCGCTTCGGCGGCAAAACGGTCGGCATCGCGTTCGAAATCGCGCGAATAGCGCGCTTCCAGCATCAAGGCCGGCGCCGCAGCCAGCATATTGCTGAAATCGCCGATATACCAGGCCATCGCCAGCCCGACCGCCGAAGCCTGCAACATCTGGCGCAAAGCATGACGCCCGGCAACATGGCCCATCTCGTGCAGCAAAACCGCAACGATTTCCTGGTCGTCTTCCGCCAATTCGACCAGCGCGTCCAATACCACCACGGTACCGCCCGGCAACGCGAAGGCATTAGGACCCAACTCGGCACTGAACCGAAACTCGATTGCGCCGGGCCGACCCGCCGGATCGGGTAACACCAACTCCGCGACTCTGGCTTCGAGTCCGCGCCGCCGATCCGGGCTTAGCCGGCTGGTCTGAAATACTTTACCGTCCAGGTCCGCCAAAACTTCGCGGTCCAGGCTCGCGGCAAGTTCGGCCGGAATGCGTTGTGCCAGCCTTTGTGCGGCGTAGGGCAACCCCCAAAGATAGCCGGCTCCGGCCAGCGCCAGTACCAATAACAAGGCCAATCCCGACCAGCGCCAACTATTCTCCAACACTGCCACCCGGCTGTCGGCGCCCGGGAACAACTCGGCGAAACCGCGGTTGTCGGCTACCTCGCAGCGGGCACCGTCGGCGAACAAAACCACCCGCGGCGTGCTGCCGAGCGGCGGTTGAATCTCAAGCGCGGATATCGCATCGCGGCGGACGATTTCCTTACCTTGCAGCAACAGCTTATCGCCCTCCAAGCACAACGTGACCGGATGGGCCTTGGCGTTGCGGCCATCGTAGTAAACCGCCGCCAACCGCATTTACAAGGCGATATCGAAATCGAACATTTCGGCCATTTCGTCGCCGGCCGCCGAGGCGCCGGCCTGCAGTCCGGCGACGAAATCGTCCATACTGCCCTCCACCAGCACCTGCAGATGTTCGATCCGGTAACGCGCCAGCCGGATATCGGCAAACGGCTTGTATAGGCCCAGGGTCAACACCACCAACACGACGTTGCTCAGCATCAAGCCCAACAATTGGTAGGCGCTGAGATTGGCAACGAAACGGTGTCCGCCCAACGTCGTCGAACCCCAGACCAGATTTTGCAAACGCGCCGTGACGTAGGGATAGGCGAACAGCAACAGCCCCAGATACGTGCCGAGCGCAGCCAACAGCAGGCTCATGGCCGTTAACTGGCCCTCTTCCACTGCGAACCAGCCGTTGCTGCCGAGTACGCTGGTCAACACCATCAATCCGGCGAACAACACCACGCCCAACATCAGCGTCATCAGATAAATGCCGTAGTAAGCGCCGGCACCCGCGGAGAACCTAAACTCGGCGCCACCGTAGGCGCTGTTATTGCGGGTATAGGCCGCCATGCGCTGTTGCGCGAACGGCCACAACAAACCCAAGCTAAGACCGGCCAGCAGCGGCCATAACAAAAACACCAGGTAAGCCGGCCCGATCCGGCCGCGAAACGCGAAACGTAAGCCGCGGTAGCTGGTATTGTGCAATCTGAACCGTAACGACCTTACCAACAACCAGGGGGCCAAGGTCACGATCAGAATCAAAATGAACGCCGCCGCCGTGGGCGCGAAGCTGCTGGCGGCGGTATAGGCAGCGAACAGGGCAAAGGCAACCAGCCGACCTTTCAGGATGGCCTTGGGGTCGCCGTGGTAATCGAAACCCGCACCGGCCAAACGGGTGTGCCGGTAAAAGTACTGGTTACGGCGCACCTTGGCCCAGGCCGAATAGATTCCGAGCGTCGCGATACTCAAGCAAACATTGACGATCCAAAGTCGAAAATACTCGCTGCCGCTACCGCTGAAATGCAGGGGCTGCGCCTGATGCTGTGCCATGTGGACCTCCCTTTGGTTAAAATTTCGGACCAAGCATAGTGCATGTCTTGGCCCTGGTAAAAATATTGGCGTTGGCAATTACGGGCCGTGGCCTATAATGCCTAGCCGGAGCTCTGAGTTGTTCTGCCGTGGTTTAAAACTCAGCCGCAGACCGTGGCCGCCGTAAGCTCGACACCAGCCACTGCTCCCGGTGAAAAATCCTGTCCACCCGGAACCGAATAACAAGAATAACGATGAAAAACAATCAACCTGTCACGCAGCGGGAAATCTCTTACGGCCCGGAAACCACCATCACCTCGGCCACTGACCCGGCCGGCGTCATCAACTACATCAACCAGGATTTTCTGAAAATCAGCGGTTTCGGCCAAGACGAACTGGTCGGCAAAAGCCACAACGTCGTCCGCCATCCCGACATGCCGCCGGCGGCTTTCGCCGACTTATGGCAGACCATTAAAAGCGGCCGCCCCTGGATGGGTATCGTTAAGAACCGCTGTAAAAACGGCGACCATTATTGGGTCGATGCCTTTGTGACGCCGCGCTTCGCCAACGGCAACATCGTCGGCTACGAGTCGGTGCGGGTGAAACCAGACGCGGGTTGCGTCGCCCGCGCCGACGCCATCTACCGGCAATTAAACGTCGGCAAAACACCCGCGGCCGGCAGCGGAGTCGGCCTGGCGGCCAAGCTGGCGCTGGGCTTTGCCGCGATCCAAGCGGCCGGCTGCGCCGGCTTGGCCTTGGCCGGCTCGATTTCGCCGGCTATCGCGGCGATAACCTTCGCCGCCACGGCGGCAGCGGCCTACGCCTGGACCGCGTTGGCGCTCCGGCCGTTAAAGGCCGCCGCCAGCGAAGCCCGAGACATCATCCGCAACCCGTTGATGCAACAAGTCTACACGGCCGACGCCGGCGAAGCGGGCCAATTGCTGTTGGCGATCAAATTGCTGAAAGCCAAGTCCAGAACCATCATTCGCCGCCTGATCCAAGCCACCGAACCGCTAGCCGAAAAAGCCGAAGCCAGCGACCGCGCCGTGAAAAGCGTCAATCTGGCCATGGCGCGGCAGATGGGCGAAATCGAACAGGTAGCCGCCGCGATTCACCAGATGAGCGCAACGGTCAGCGAAGTCGCCCGTAGCGCCGCCCATGCCGCGCAAGCCACCAATGACGCCAACCGCCAATCCCAGGACACTCTGGCCCGGGTGAACGACAGTATCGAGATGATCAACCGGTTGGCTACCGCCGTCGACCAAGCCGAAGCGGTAATCCAGGTACTAGCCGACCGCAGCAAACAAATCGGCGGGGTATTGGATGTAATCCAGGGCATTGCCGAACAAACCAACCTACTGGCGCTGAATGCCGCGATCGAAGCCGCGCGCGCCGGAGAACAGGGCCGCGGCTTCGCGGTCGTGGCCGATGAAGTACGCACCCTCGCCGGCCGCACCCAAAACTCGACCGAGCAGATCCATAAAATGATCGAGGCCTTACGCGGCGGTGCCGACAATGCGGTGCAGGAGATGGCCAAGGTCCGCGAACTGGCTATCTCCGGCGCGGCGCAAGGTAAGAATTCGACGCAACTGCTGCAGGAAATCGGGCGTTCGGTGGGCGTGATCAACGACATGATCGTGCAAATCGCCAGCGCGGCGGAACAGCAGCATGCCGTTGCGGAAGACATATCCCGCACCGTGGAAGCGATCGGCACCTTATCGCGCGAGACCACCAATCACGCCAATCTGGCTAGCGCCGCCAGCGGTAGCGTATCGGAGCTGAGCAAGGAACTGGATATGATGGTCGAGCAATTCGACGACAGATCGAATTAGCCCGCCAACCGCACTATTCCGCCACCTTCCATTTGATATTGCAGCCGATGCTCGGTATCTGCTCGGCACTGACCGGCCGGCCGGCGAGCAGATCGTCCAAGGCGTTGCGCAAATCGGCACCGGTTACCAGCTCGGCGTTCTTCGGCGTCGCCGCATCCAACCGGCCGCGGTAGACGCAAGCCAGATCGGCATCGAACAGATAGATGTCCGGCGTGCATGCCGCCTGATAAGCTTTGGCCACCGCCTGGCTTTCGTCGTACAGGTAGGCGGCAAACGGATTGCCCCACTCGGCCATCATCGCTTGCATTTTGTCGGGCGCATCCTCCGGGTAATTGACGACGTCGTTGGCGCTGATGGCAATCGTCGCTACGCCGGCCGCGGCATATTCGCGGGCGATCGCGATCAGCTGTTGTTTGACGTGCAAAACATAAGGGCAATGGTTGCAGATGAACATGATCAGCGTCGCCCGCTTGCCGCGCAATTCCTGCAACGTCAACTCGCGACCGGTCACAGTGTCGGGCAAACGAAAGTCGGGAGCGACGGTACCGAGCGGCAACATCGCGGAAGCAGTAGCGGCCATAAGAATTCCTGTCTGGATTGAGAAACGGCCGCGATTATAAAACAAGCCCGGTCTGGTTTTAGCCGGAAAATCGCATTAACATCCGTCACCGGTTTCGGTTTATTACAGCTTTATCCGCATATGATCGAATCAGCACACACCGCACGGTTGGCCGGCGCTCCCTATCTGGAAAGCTACGTATTGACCGAAAAGCTCGGCGAAAGCCTGCAAGCCTCGGTTTACAAGGGTTACCACAAGCACGTTCCCGAATACCCGCTAGTGATCAAGTGCCTGAAACTGCTGTCGAGCTGGGAAGACCAATCCAGGCATTTGCGGCAAAAAATCGAACGACTAAAAGTCTTGCACGACCCGCGGGTCAGCACACCGCTGGCGCTGGAATCCGACGACGGCGAGCAATTCATCGTCCAGCCCTGGTTCAACGGCCAACCGCTCAACCACTGGGCCGCGCTAAGGCAAGCCGTGCCGCTCCGCGATTTCTTCGCCCTGGCCTGCGCGCTGGCCGAAATTCTGCAAGCGGTACACGATGCCGGCATCACCCACGGTGGCGTCAAACCGAATAACATTCTGGTCCACAACGGCAATCTGAACCTGCGTTTGACCGATTTCATCACACCGCTGGACATTCGCGACGTCAGCCATTTCATCTACGACCCGGAGTTCGTCCGCAACACGCTGGCTTATACCTCACCGGAGCAATCCGGCCGGATCAATTACCGGGTGGACTTCTCGACCGACCTGTATTCGCTGGGTATCGTGTTCTACGAGTTGCTGACCGGCCGCCTGCCTTTTTTTTCCAACGACCCGTTGGAATTGATCCATTCCCACTTGGCCGAGGAGGCGGTCAAAGTCCACGACATCTGCCCCGGCGTGCCGCGCCCGCTGAGCGAGATCGTCGCCAAACTGACGCTGAAGCAGCCGGAAAAACGCTACCAAAGCGCTTCCGGCCTGTTGGCCGACTTGCTGCGTTGCCAGAAAGAATACGCCGCCGGCGCCGCGGTCGGCGATTTTGCGATCGGTCAGCACGACCGCAGCCGCCGGGTGATTTTCATTTCGAAAATGGTCGGCCGCCAAACCGAAAGCGATTTGATCCGCAGCGAATACGAACAGGTCGGCCGCGGCGAGTTCCGTTCGGTGTTCATTTCCGGGCTATCCGGGATCGGCAAAACCCGCTTGATCCAGGAACTGCAAAAACCGCTAGTCAAAAACCGCGGTTATTTCACGTCGGGTAAGTTCGACCAGTACCAGAAGAACATTCCCTACAGTTCGCTGATCCAAGCCCTGCGCAACCTTATCCGCACCTTTCTAACCGAGAGCGACACCCAGCTTCGGCACTGGCGCGACAAAATCCTGGAGGCGGTGGAACACAACGGCGGGGTCATCATCGACGCGGCGCCGGAATTGGAATTCATCATCGGCCCGCAGCCGGAACCGGCGCATCTGCCGCCGATGGAAGCTCGCCACCGTTTCAATAACCTATTCGGCCGCTTCCTGGCCTGCCTGGCCAGCGCCGAAAATCCGCTGGTGTTGTTCATCGACGATTTGCAATGGTGCGACAGCGCCAGTTTCGACTTTCTGCAAAACCTGTTCGCCAACCACCGCGAACATCCTTTCTTATTTTTCATCGGCGCCTACCGCCATAACGAGGTCGACAATGCCCACCCGCTGACCAAGTTGATCCGCAATGTCGGCGAGCAAGGCGGCCCGTTGCGGGAAATTCGGCTGGAAGCGCTGAGCGACGCCGACTGCCACGAAATGGTGGCCTATATCCTGGACTCGCCGTTGGCGGCGACGGCAAAACTAGCCGAATTCATCGCCCATCTGACCGAAGGCAATCCTCTGTTCGTCAGCGAGAGCCTGGCCTGGCTGTATAACGAAGGCTTGCTCAGCACCGACGCCAACCGCTTCTGGCGCTGGGACATGCGGCGCATCCGCGACTCGCGGATGCCGGCCAACGTGGTCGAACTGTTCGGCGCCAAGGTACGCAAGCTGCCGGCCGAAACGCTGCGTGTCTTGGAGCATTGCGCCTGCATGGGCAACCGTTTCAGTGTCGAGGAACTGGCGCTGGTCATGGATCTGCGCATCGAACCTTTGTTCGAAGCGCTTAAGCCGGTGTTGAGTTCCGGACTGCTACTGGAGAATAAGGCCGATCTGCAGTTCGTCCACGACCGGGTGCAGGAAGCCGTGCTGCAACACGTCGACCCCGCGGCTAGGCCCGGCATTCACTGGCGTATCGGCAACCGCCTGATGCGAGGCATCGCGGTCGGCGGCGATCTACAGTGTCTGGATAACCTGTTTACGATCGCCGCGCACCTGAACCGCGGCCGCCCGGAGATACTCGACAAAGAGACGGCTTATTGGCTGGCCGACATCAACTTCCAGGCCGGCAACAAAGCTCTGGATGCCCTGGCCGGCGAAGCTGCCAACGAATTTTTCCAGAAAGCCCACGATTATTTACCGGAAGATAGCTGGGAAGCGGCCTATGCCCTGACCTTCCGGATATACCAACGCCTGGCCAAAACCCATCTGATGTGCGGCCGCTACGAAAGCTCGGAGGCGTTGCTGAACCGTTTGATCGAGTGCGCGGTCAGCGACCTCGATAAAGCCGAGGCTCTGGCCGAACAAACCACCTCGCTGTCCTCGTTCGGCAACTTCAAGCAAGCCATCGCCACCGCCAACCGCGGCTTGGCTTATTTCGGCAAATCCATTCCCGAGGATGCCGACCAGGCCCGGCAACGCATGCTGGAATTGATGGCCAGCATCGACCGCTGCGGCGACGTCTGGCAGACCATACTGAATATGCCGTTTACCGAACAACGGCAAAGCAAAATCGAGCTGGCTTTTTATAGCGAGCTGATCCCGGATTTGTACATGTGCGGCTTGGTACCGCAGTTGTATTTGTCCGCCGCGCAATCGACGCTGCATTGCCTGGAAGGCGGGATGGACGAATCGGTGATCTATTCGTTTTCGATCATGGGCTTGAATCTAGGGGAACAGGGCCGCTTCGAACAAGCCTTCAAATACCAGGATCTGGCGCACGACTTGTGCGCCAAGTACCCCAATACGTTCGGTGCCACCCGCGGCATGAACGGCATCGTCTGGTGCAACATGCATTCGCGCAGCCATCCGGCGCAAATCGTCGAATATGCGCAAAAAGCCATCCAATGCGGCAAAAACTGCGGCGACCTGTACAACGCCGGCCTGTCCTACGGGCCGTTAATGTGGAATCTGCAAGTCCAAGGTAAAAATCTGCGCTTGGTCGAGGAAGCCGCCGAGGAATGCCTGCAGTTTTCCCGCAAAAACCAATTGTCGTTTTCGGTCGGCCTGGCCGAAGCGGTATTGGCCGGTTGGGTGACACCGTTGAAACCGGAACGGCCGGCAATCGACATGCAGGCGACGCTGCGGCATTGGGCCGAAAACAATTACGTCGCTGCATCCGGCAGTTATTTCGTCTTGCTGGGTTTTGCCCAATATTATCTCGGCGACCATGGCGCTGCGGCCAAGTCCTTGGCCGCAGTGGAACATTACCTGCACGGCCTGACCGACAACGTGTTGAAGCGGATGTGGTACGTGTTCCGCATCCTTAACCGCTTGCGCCTACCGGAATATTTGGATTGGCCGGAAATCGACCGGGAGATCGCGCCGCTGCTGAACTCACTGGAAACCTGGGCTGCGCTGGGGCCGTTGCTGAAACCGTATTTGGCCCTGATTCATGCCGAAATCGCGCGATGCCAGCAGCAGTACCGCGAAGCCCGCAATTTATATCTGGACGCCATTGCTTTGGCTCTGGAATGCCAGTATGGCCTGTTAGCCGGCCATATCTACGAATCGTTGGCCGATTTGCTGGTCAATCAGCATTTGGGCGACGCCGAGCTTTACTACGGCGAAGCCCGCCGCCATTACCGGCTGTGCCGGGCCGATGCGTTGGGCAAGCGCTTGCAGGAACGCCACCCTTACGTCAGCCCGGAAACCGGCGCCCGCAGCATTCCCAAAACGGAGCCCGCCTCAGCCACGCTGCCGAACCTGGATATCAACTATCTGATGAAATCGGCGATGGCCTTGTCGGCCGAAACCGATCTGGCCCAACTAATGCAAAAAATTCTGGCCGTAGTGTTGGAAAGCTCCGCGGCCCAACACGCCTATTTGTTGATCGGCCAAAGCGAAGAATTGTACGTTGCCGCCGAACAGCATGCCGGCAAGAGGCGAGCGCTCGCTAAATCCCAATACAGCCTGAATCAGGCGCAGGGCGTCTGCCGGGCCATTGTCAATTATGTACATAGAACCAGGGAAAAAGTCGTGCTACGCGAAGCCGGCAGCGAAGGCGAGTTTCAAAACGCGCCGGAGGTCGTGGCTTACGGCTTGCGTTCGATTTTATGTCTGCCTGTGGTCAAGCAGACCCAGTTGATTGGCCTGCTCTATCTGGAAAACCGGCTGGCCGACGGCGTATTCACACCGGAAAAAATCCTGATGACGGAATTGCTAACCGCCCAGGCTGCGATCTCTTTGGAAAACGCCCGCCTGCTGGAACAGACCCGGCAGGCTTACAAGCAATTGCAGGAAAACCAGGAACACATGCTGCAGATGGAAAAGCTGTCCGCCTTAGGTACTTTGGTTGGCGGCGTGGCCCACGAAATCAACAATCCGCTGATGGGGCTGATGAATTTCGTCGAATTCGCGGCCGAGCGCAGCGACGATCCCAAATCAAAACAAATCTTGCAGCAGGCGATGAAGCAGATTCAACGGATCAAAAACATCGTCTCCAACATGCTGGTGTTCATGCACAACCAAACCGCGCAAATCGGTAGTTGCTCGTTAGCGGAAGTCCTGGAACAGACCCTACTGCTGATCGGTGCGGAACTGCGCAAGGCTGGCGTGGAGGTGCGTACCGAATTGCCCGAGGGCTTGCCTAACATCGGTTGCAGCGCGGAAAGCTTGCAGCAGATATTGCTGAACCTGCTGATCAACGCCCGCGATGCGCTGGCGGGCTGCGAGCGGCCTACCATTGAAATCTCGGCGGCAATCTCGGAAAAAATGCTAGAGTTGACGGTAACCGACAATGGCCCCGGTATCAGCGACGAAGTGCAAAGCCGCATGTTCGATCCGTTCTTCACCACCAAACCTCCCGGCAAAGGTACCGGCTTGGGCTTATCGGTAACGCGGCGCCTGGTGCAGGACAACGGTGGCAGCATTGCCGTGGAAAGTGGCATTGGCCTGGGTTGCCGCATCCGGTTAAAATTTCACCATTTTTAATAGTAATATTTGAAATTAACGGACCTGAACAATGGTAAACAGCATTTTGGTGATAGACGACGATCCGGCGGTACGCGGCGCGTTCAAGCTGATTTTGGAAGACGAAGGTTACAGCGTACGCGAAGCCGAGAACGGCGAAGACGGCATAGCCATGGTCCAGACCGAACGTCCCGATCTGATTTTTCTGGACCTGCGCATGCCCGGTATCGACGGCGTGGAAACCTTGCGCCGACTCAAAGCGATTGACAATAGCCTGAACGTTTATATCGTCACCGCGTTCTCCGCGGAATTCATGGACCAGTTGAAGAACGCCCACGACGAAGGCCTGCAATTCGAATTGGCGAGCAAGCCACTGTCGGCCACGCAAATCCGTAATATCGCGCAGGTAGTGCAAATTGCCAAGATTCATGAAGAACGCCGCGCCAACCACCACAAACTGGTCTTGACACTATACGTGGTGTCGCTGAATCCGGAAACCCGAAGACTAGTGGAGCAAATCACTGCGGTGTTGGCCGGTATTTACGAACCGGGCCACTGGGTTTTCGATGTAGTCGAGGTACTGGGCATGCCGGAAAAAGCGCTGGAGAAGGAAATCTTCGCGACGCCGATGCTGGTGCGCGACTTGCCGGAACCGGTATTGAAGTTGCTCGGCGACCTGTCGCGAATGTCTTCGGTGATGGCGGCAATCACTACCCAAACTCAGGGCAGCGGCATCCAAGCCGTGATCATCTGAAGCCGGAACCTGGCCTAAACGATGCCGTAGACCCTCAAGCAACTGGAACTGATCTTGGACACCATCACCGACGGCGTGATGGTGGTCGACCCGCAAGGTATCGTACTGTATTCCAACCAAGCCGCCGAACAACTGTTGGAACGCGGCCCGCTGATCGGCCACGTCCTGGCGATTCCGGCTTCCACCGACGAAACCGTTCACCAGGATATTAATCTGATCCGGCCCAGCGGTATCGCTTGGGCCGAAATGCGCTCCGCCCCGCTGGAATGGGAAGCGGCGCCGGCTTTCGTGATTGCGCTACGCGATATCACGGCGCGCAAACAAGCCGAACTCGCGCTGCAGGAAAGCGAATTGCTATTCCATACCTTGTCGAAAATCGCTCCGGTCGGCATTTTTCGCACGGACGGGAGCGGCCATTGCGATTACGTCAACCAGCGCTGGTGCGAAATCACCGGCCTCAGCCATAGCCAATCGCACGGCGAGGGCTGGCTCGGCGGCTTGTACATCGGCGACCGGGAACGGGTCAAGGCCGAATGGGCGGAGTGCGTGGCCAACGCCAAGCCTTTCACGCTGCAATACCGGTTTCAACATAGCGACGGCCATCTGCGCTGGGTTATCGGCCGGGCCGAGCCCGAATTGGACGAAGACGGGAATTTGCGGGGTTACGTCGGCACGATCACCGATATTTCGGAAATCAAAGCCAACGAAGAATCGCTGGGTCAGGCCGCCGCGGTGTTCGAAAGCACCCGCGAAGGGGTCATGGTCACCGATGCCGACCGCCGCATTTTGATGGTCAACAAGGCATTCACGACAATTACCGGCTACAGCGCGGAAGAGGTGATCGGCAACAGTCCGAGCCTGCTCAGTTCCGGCCGGCACGACAGTGAATTTTACCGGGAGATGTGGAGCAGCATCTCGGCCACCGACCATTGGCAAGGCGAAATCTGGAATCGGCGCAAGAACGGCGAAGTCTACCCGGAACTGCTCAGTATCAGTACCGTGCGCGACGGCGACGGCACTGTCTGCCACTATGTCGGCGTGTTTGCCGACATTACCAAACTGAAGGATTCGGAAATGGAGCTCGAATTTCTGGCCCACCACGATCCGCTGACAAAATTGCCGAACCGGATGCTGTTTCTGTCCCGGCTGCAACATATCATCGAGAAAGCCCGGCGCCAGTCAACGCAAATGGCGGTATTGATGCTGGATCTCGACCGTTTCAAGGACGTCAACGACAGCTTCGGCCATCTGGCTGGCGATGAATTATTGCAAATGGTCGCCAAGCGCCTGACTGCTCGCCTACGCAGTTCGGATACCGTGTGCCGCTTGGGCGGCGACGAATTTGTCGTGTTGCTGGAGGAAATCGGCCACCCGGAAACGGCAGCCCACGTCGCAACGCAAATTATCAAGACCTTGAGCCAGACCTGGCGCCTGCCCAGCGGCAACGAAGTGCGCATCGGCGTCAGCGTCGGCATTTCGACGTATCCGAAACACGGTAGCAACCCGGACGAATTGATCCAGCATGCAGATACCGCGCTATATCAGGCGAAGAACGAAGGCCGCAACCGTTTCAAATATTTTTCCGAAGAATTGACGCGGGCGGCCCGCGAACGCATCGATATCGAGATTCGTCTGCGCCAAGCCATCGAACAGGGAGAACTGCGGGTATTCTTCCAGCCACAAGTCCATGTCGAAACCGGCGAAATTCTGGCTGCCGAAGCGCTGGTACGTTGGCATACGGCGAGCGGAGAAACGATTCCGCCGACCCGCTTCATCCCAATCGCCGAGGAAACCGGTCTGATCACCGCGATCGGCAATTGGGTGCTGCGCGAAACCTGCCGCCAGGGCCGGGAGTGGCTGGATGGCGGTTTGCCGCCGTTACGGCTGGCGGTCAACCTTTCGCCGCAACAGTTCCTGCACAGCGATATCCGGGCCGAGGTGACCAAAACCTTGCGCGAAACCGGCTTCCCGGCCCGACTGCTGGAACTGGAATTGACCGAAAGCGCGTTGATGAAACGGGAAAAGGAGGCGATTCAGATCCTGCACAACTTGCACGATTTGGGCGTACACCTGGCGATCGACGACTTCGGCACCGGTTATTCGTCGCTGGCCTATCTGAAATTGTTACCGCTGGATGTGCTGAAGATCGACCGAAGCTTTATCGAGGATATCCCGCACCATACCGACGACATGGAAATCACGGCGACGATCATCGCCATGGCCAAAACCCTGCGTATGCGCGTGATTGCCGAGGGCGTCGAAACTGCGGAACAACTGGCTTTTCTGAAAACCCGCCAATGCGATTTGTACCAGGGCTTTTTGACCAGCGCACCGTTATGCCCAGAGGAATTTTCGGTATTTTTGGCGGCGTACCGCCGGGAGCGGTTGGGGACGGTTTCGTAATCGGCCGCCAAGCGCAAGGCCGATTAAAATGGCCGCCATCCCGGTTTTAGCCAAACCGCGGAAAAAAGTTATAATGCGGCTTTTTAACCCGACCCATAAGGATCAAAAGATGGCCGACAATCTGATTGCACCTTCCATTCTTTCCGCAGACTTCGCGCGCTTGGGCGAAGAAGTCGTCAATGTTTTAAATGCCGGTGCGGATATCGTGCATTTCGATGTGATGGACAACCATTTTGTGCCTAATTTGACTATCGGTCCTCTGGTCTGCGAAGCGTTGCGCAAGCACGGCGTCACCGCACCGATCGACGTCCATTTGATGATCGAACCGGTCGACCGCATCATTCCGGATTTCGCCAAAGCCGGCGCCAGTTACATCACCTTCCATCCCGAAGCCTCGCGCCACATCGACCGCAGCCTGCAAATGATCCGCGACCACGGCTGCAAATCCGGCCTAGTGTTCAACCCGGCCACGCCGTTGTCGTTCCTGGACCACGTACTGGACAAATGCGACATGATCCTGTTGATGTCGGTCAATCCCGGCTTCGGCGGCCAATCCTTCATTCCTTCGGCGCTGGACAAACTGCGCCAGGTCAGAAAAATCATCGACGACAGCGGCTTCGATATCCGCCTGGAAATCGACGGCGGCGTCAAAGTGGACAACATTCGCGAGATTAAAGAAGCCGGTGCCGACACCTTCGTTGCCGGTTCGGCGATTTTCGGCAAACCGGACTACAAAGCCGTCATCGACGAAATGCGCGCGGAGTTGGCTAAAGCCAAATAATCTAGCCTGATAAACAGCCGCTCCGGAAATCCTCTGCAGCGGCTAAACCATCACCCGCCCCACACCGGCCGGCCTAGCCGGCAAAATTAGGACTTTGTAGCGCCATGGATGCGACCCGCTTCGCCGACCCAACCTATCCAACGTAACGCGGCCGAGTTTCCTGACCGATTTACAAACCCGGTGTTGCGGCGAAGTTAAACTTCTAATCCGCAATAGCGATTGATAGAATCCGAATACCGTTTAGCAACCGAGACCAACCATGAGCGTTATTGAAAAAATTCAAAACCAGTTATCCGAAAACCGCGTGATGTTGTACATGAAAGGTACTCCGGAATTTCCGCAATGCGGTTTTTCCAGCCGGGTGGTGCAAATATTGGAGGCGTGCAACGCCGAGTATAGCCATTTCAATATTTTCGAAGATCAAGAGTTGCGCGAAGCATTGAAGGAATATTCGAACTGGCCGACTTATCCGCAGTTGTATATCGACGGCCAACTGATCGGCGGTTGCGACATCGTCACCGATCTGTACAGTAAAGGCGAGTTGGCAGCGATGTTAGCCGCCGCTGGCGCAACCGAGTAAACCGTCCGCAAACATAAAACCCCGCTCGGCTTGCGCTTGCGGGGTTAAACCGGACGATCCGGGGATAATAGGATTATTTCGCGTAATAATCGAAGTCTTCTTTTTTTTCCAACTTGAAGCGCGGTTCGACGTCGATCGTTTGGTCTTTCATCTCCTCTTCGGCTGCCGGCTCAGGCTGCTTGTGCAATTCCTCCAGAAAATCCTTGAACCACTGGCTGCCGATCACCGCCGCCATGTCCGGATCCTGCAAAATGTTCTGCTCATCCGGCAAACTGCCAAACTCGCGCGCGGTTTGCAGCGCTTTCAGACAAGCGTCCTGATCTCCCCGTAACGCATGAATACAGGCTAAATTGTAGGCTGCACTGCCTTTTTGAATCGCTCCGGCTTTTTCGAAAAAATCCTCGGCGAATTTGTATAACTCGGGTTTTGCCGAATCCGGACTGATGCGGGCCAGTTCCATGAAGGCAACGCCGCCGTCGATCGCAGCACCCAAGTAGCTCGGCGCGGTCAACAGGCAGAACGAAAATTTGGAAATTGCGTCTTCGTATATTTCGATAGCTTGTTGCGCTTCCCGACCTCGAGCTTCGTGCAATAACGCAAATCCCCAATGGTATAGCGCTTCGGACACAATCAAATGGTCGGCGATCACACTGGCGAAACCTTGATAGGCGCCTTTATACAGTTGCTCGGCCTTGCTGCCGTCGCTTTTGCGGGCCTGAGCGACTTGTTTGATGGCGGCATCCAAGGTCGAACGCTTCTTAAATGAACTCAACAACGACATGAAGATTCCTCACTTCTGTTTTACAAACCGGGTTGCGATAAAATAGCGCAGCATACTACAACATCCCGCCACAACCGGAAAAGGTAAATGAGCGAAACTATCGCCGAGCTGGAAAAAGCCAAGATGAATCTGGAAACGTCAACGATTCCTTGGTCGGAATTACAGCGTTTTTTTGCGGCCGGCCTGGCGATTGCCGTTGCCGACGAATTGGATTTGATCGAGGTCGCCAGCCAATTTGCATCGGATAACAAAATCCAGGTCGAGGCTTGGCTCAAAGCCGGACAAGTTGGCCACGTTTCCGACGCCCAGGCTTCCACCTGGATCGCCGCCGACAGCTCGGTCTGGGCCGTGGTGGTTAAACCTTGGGTGCTGGTACAAAATTACCGGAGCTGATAGCTTCGGGGAAGGCCAAGGCCCACCGGCAACGCCGGCGGACCGATAAAATCACTCTATCCCGTAATGGCGGCGCAACCAGTAATCGGCGCTGACGAAACGGCCACCACCTAAGAAAAACAAAGCCAGCAGCATCACGAAATAGGTCGCGGCAAATTCAATCCCGTTATTCAAAATCACCAACGCCCCGTTTTCGGTGATCCATTCGTAATCGCCTTGCGCCTGCAAAATCTCCTTGGCTCGCTCCAGACGCTCGATGGCGCCGGTAGTCCGGTCGGTGGCGAAAATTCCGCTGCCGGTGGCGATGGCCAGCCAACCGTTTTGCAGATGCGCCGAGACTGCAGCCACCACCATGATCACCATTAATGGCAGACAGATCGGCCGGGTAGCGAAACCGAACAACAGGCACAAAGCGCCGACCAGCTCGAACAACGCCACCAAAAACACCAGCACGTAAGGTGCCGGCAGTCCCAGCCCCCATTCCGCGTTGCCGAACCACTCCGCCGTATCGGAAAAACTGGCGAATTTTTTGGTGCCCGCCATCCAGAACACCGGCGCCAGATACAGGCGGATCAACAACGGCGCCAGAAAATCCAAAGTCCCGGCTTTGTCGCAGAAGCGGCTGGACAGCCGCATCGCATCCGGTATATTGCCGATCAGTGTCCCAATTACAGTATTCAACGGCGTAATATTCATTAGCAACCTCCCCCAAGTTTTTATTATTAATCTGCCATATGCACATCAGCAGTTCGTCTATTTTTACAGGCATTCCAGTTCAGTTGCCAAATGAATTTTGCCAAACCTTGCTCGCCGCGCCCAATCTGCGCATCGAGCGCATTGTCTCGCGCGGACATTTCACTGAAAAAGACGCCTGGTACGACCAAGCCTGGGACGAATGGGTGATGGTATTGCAAGGCGCTGCGCGGCTGACTTTTAAAACCGCGCCGGCGTTGGAGATGGTTGCCGGAGACTATGCGCTGATTCCGGCGCATTGCCTGCACCGGGTCGAGTGGACCAGCCCGGACCAGGATACGGTCTGGCTGGCTATCCACATCGGCGCTGCCGCTGCTAACGGGGCTTAGCGGCGCCAGCGTTGCCGCGGCGCGGTTTCCGCGGCTGACTGCGTTTGTCCGGCGCGGTCTTTGCGGTACCGGATTGGGCGCGGCGCCCGGTTTGCTGCGGTTTGGGCTGCGCCGCCACCGGCTTTGCCGGCGGCTTGGGGTTGCCTGGCTCCAACGACACCCGAGGGTAACCGGTATCGGCAATGCGCGGGATCTGCCGTTTCAATAATTTTTCGATTGCCGCCAACAGATGCGCCTCTTCCGGGTCGACCAACGAAATCGCCTGCCCTTCCGCACCAGCACGGCCGGTACGGCCGATACGGTGCACGTAATCTTCGGCGACTTGCGGCAAATCAAAGTTAACCACATGCGGTAATTGGTCGATATCCAGCCCGCGCGCGGCGATATCGGTGGCAATCAACGCCGTAATCGTGCCTTTCTTGAAATCGTCCAACGCCCGGACCCTGGCACCCTGGCTCTTGTCGCCGTGCAAAGCCGCACAGCGAATGCCGTCTTTGATCAATTGCTTACATAAGCGATCCGCGCCGTGTTTGGTGCGAACGAAAACCAACACTTGTTGCCAATGGCCGTGACCGATCAAATACGACAATAGCTCGCGTTTATATTCGCGCTGAATGCCGTAAACCAGTTGCGATACGGTATCCGCGGCCGCATTGCGCTTGGCCACGGCAATCTCGACCGGATCGTTCAACAATTGCTCGGCCAACGCGCTGATTTCCGGGGCGTAAGTCGCCGAAAACAACAGGTTTTGCCGTTTTTCCGGCAACAACGCGATGATTTTGCGAATGTCGCGGATGAAGCCCATATCCAGCATCCGGTCGGCTTCGTCGAGCACGAAATGCTCGACGCGGGACAAATCCAAGTGCTGCTGCTGAATCAAATCCAGCAAACGCCCCGGCGTGGCGACGACGATGTCGGTACCGCGACGGATTTTCTGAATCTGCGGATTGATGCTGACGCCGCCGAAAATCGCTTCGGCAAACAAGGGCAGATGCTTGCCGTAAGTTCTGACGCTTTCGTAGACCTGCAGAGTCAATTCGCGGGTCGGCGTTAACACCAACACTCTGACCGGCCGCGGCTTTTGCGGAATCGGCTGCTGCTGCAGGATGTGCAATAAAGGCAGCGTGAAGCCCGCCGTCTTGCCGGTACCGGTCTGCGCACCGGCCAATACGTCGCGGCCCTGCAGAATTACCGGAATTGCCTGCGCCTGAATCGGCGTCGGCGTTTGGTAGCCTTGTTCGGCAACCGCCCGCAGCAATTGTTCGGACAAACCCAGTTCTGAAAATAACATTGATCAACCCATCAGATGGCGTCCGCTGAGCCGGACGCGAAACTATTAGTCACTCAGTGCGCGATTTATCGCCCGGAAAAATCGGCAAACATACACTTTTTATCTAAAATAACCACTCTAACAGGCAAGTTATTCTTTCTAAGGAGGTCCCGCATGACCGAGAAACGCAATCACCCGAGATTACAACCGAAAGGCCTGCAAGCCGGCCTCCGCTTCTACTCCGCCGAACAGGAAATCGCGCTGGATGCCGATATTCTTGACATCAGTTACAGCGGGATTCGCGTCAGGCTAAAACAACCGATTGCGGCGGAAATCATCGGCCATATCAAAATCACGATGACGCTGCCCGAATCCGGCACCTCCTTCAGCGTCCACGGCATCCTGAAGCATCAACAAAACGAAACCGAATGCGGCGTGCATTACGTGGATCACATCGACGGTTCTATCGACGATGTGATGTTCGAATGCATCGAACTGGATAACTCCACCGTATTCATCAAAACCCATTGACCGCTAGCTGGTAATGACGAAGCGCACCGCATCCAGCCGTAACTGGGTATCCTGGATGCATTCGTGAGACAGCATGGTTTTCTGTTTCAGTTGTTCGATTTCTTGCGGCTTGATACCCGGATTGATTTTTTTCAAGCGCACCAACCGCTTGATCTCGCCGGTCAACGCCGCGATCATCCGGTTGCCGCTCTCGGTAATCAACCTTTGCATCTGGGCAGCAGCTAGACCCTCAGCTGCCTGGATCATGTCCTGAATATGCTGGCGCTGGCTGTGCAAAAATTGGGCAATCTGCAGTTTATCGAAGCTATCTCCAGTCTCGGTCAAGCTATCGTGGGCAACGGCCGCCGTCAGATCTTGTTTGTTTTGGTCCACCAGAATGCGGATCGGCGTATGCGGCAAAAAGCGGCCGAGCTGCAATTCGGCCGGCGCGCTGCATTCGGCAACGAACAATAGCTCCAACAAAAACTGGCCGGCTTTCAACTGCGGGTGCTTGACCACGCTGACTGCAGCATTGCCGGTTTCGCTGGACAATACCAAATCCATGGCCGACATGACCATCGGATGCTCGGCCGTCAGAAATTGCATATCCTCGCGCGCTAGAGCTATATCCCGGTTGGTCGTCACTGTCAGACCATCGTCCTGCAGCATCGGAAAATGGGCGATGCGCAGATTTTCGCTGGGCCATAAGATAAAGCAATCCCGGGAATGGTCCTCGACATCGACCCCGTAACAGTCGAACATCGCCTCCATGTAAGGCCACAAAGTGCCGTCCCGCTCGTTCTGGTAGATCGTTTCCACCAATTGCGCAGCCTCCTGCGGCCGGCAGGAATTGAGCTCCAGCAATAAATCACGGCCTTTGTGCAGTTCTTCTTCAACCCGTTGATTCAGATCGCGGGTTTTGGCAATCAACTCGTCGATTGCAGCCGGGGCGCGCACTCGCAACACCTCGTGCAACTCGTTGCCGAGCAATTTCAGCACTTGTGCGGCACCCGAACAGTTGTGCCTGAACGCATCCAAACCTTCTTCATACCAACGGTAGAGCACATGCTGGGCGCTGCCGACCAGATAAGGAATATGGATCTGAATCACGTGCTTCTGCCCGATTCGGTCCAGCCGGCCGATGCGTTGTTGCAGTAAATCCGGATTTTCCGGCAAGTCGAACAGAATCAAATGGCGGACGAATTGGAAATTGCGGCCTTCGCTGCCGATTTCCGAACACACCAACAGTTGCGCCCTGCTCTCTTCGTCGGCAAAAAACGCCGCAGCCCGATCGCGCTCGACGATACTCATGCCTTCGTGAAACACCGCCGCAGTATGGCCGACATGGTGCCGCAGCAACTGTTCCAATTGGATAGCGGTGTCGGCCCGTTTACAAATCAGCAAGGCTTTTTCGTCGCCCAGCGCTTTTAGCTGAGCGACCAGCCAATGCAAGTACGGGCTGTTGGCCAAATCGGCGCTATCCTCACCCTGCAACGGATAGGCATGGCGTTGCCGATCCGGAAATCCCTGTACGGTATGCCGCGAATTGCGGTATAGAATCCGTCCGGTCCCGTGATGGTCCAGCAACAGTTTGATCAATTCCTCCCGCGCGTTGCCGTCGGCCGCATTGACCTCTCTCAGCCAATTATCAACATTGTCGTGCTGCAGCAAACGTTGCAACAGCGCTTGCTGCTCGGCATCCAACCTTTCGCCGGCAATCAACAAATTCGCCAGGCGGGCGACCGGCTCGAACTGGCTTTCCTCGGCCAGGAATTGCTTAAAATCGTAAAAGCGGTCCGGGTCCAACAAGCGTAGGCGGGCGAAATGGCTTTCCTTGCCCAATTGCTCCGGGGTGGCGGTCAATAACACCAATCCCGCCGCCGCCGCGGCCAGTTGCTCGACGAACAGATATTCTTCGCTCGGCGCCTCCGCGCTCCATTCCAGATGGTGGGCCTCGTCGACCACGACCAAATCCCAGCCGGCATCCAGCGCCTGATCGCGCCGCTCGGGGAAGTCGGCGAAGAACTGCTGGCTGCACAGGATCAATTGTTCGTGCTGGAACGGATTGCCCTCGTCGGCAAACGACATGCAGCGCGACTCGTCGAACAGACTGAAACGCAAATTGAAGCGGCGCAGCATTTCCACCAGCCATTGGTACATCAGGCTTTCCGGCACCAGAATCAAGACTCGCTGGCTCAAGCCGTTGATCAAGCGGTGCTGAATGATCAAGCCGGCTTCGATGGTCTTGCCCAAACCGACCTCGTCGGCCAGCATGATGCGCGGCTCGGAGCGGTTCGCGGCCTGGTGGGCAATGTACAACTGGTGCGGAATCAGCGCAGCGCGGGCGCCCTGCAAGCCTATAACGGCGGATTGTTGATGTTGCTGTTGCCGACGCCAGGTCTCGTAGCGCAACAAAAACCAGGCGGTCGGGTCGAATTGGCCGGTAAACAAGCGGTCTTGCGGTTTGTTGAACTGAATATGGTGGTTCAATTCCATTTCATCGACTTGCTGCAACCGGCCGTCTTCATCCAAGCCGATATAAGTCAGCAGGCCGGCGTGTTGCTGCACCTGCTGCACCGTAATCTTGGCGTATTCCACCGATTCGATAACGTCGCCCTCGCTGAACTGTACCCGCGTCAGCGGGGCATTGTCTTTGGCATAGACGCGCCGGTCGCCGGTGGCCAAGAATAAGACGGTGACGCGGTTGGCTTCGGCCTCGACGACCATGCCCAAACCCAGTTCGGATTCGGTGTTGCTGATCCAGCGTTGGCCGGGAATAAATTCGTTCATGTATTTCTTTTTATTGATTGATTTCCAGTCGGTACCGAGTCGAACCATCGGTCCGTCGCCGGATAGCACTTTAGTCCGGCCGGCGGGCATGTCATACCGAAGGCACCATTTGCTATGCCTCGCACATTTCTGCCGTCGGCCAAAACCGGTATAAACTAGGGCCGACAATATTTTAACGCTTAACCCAGCCTCATGACCGCCATGCCAAAACCGATTACACCGCTACTTGCCGCCGACATCCTGATCGAATTGATCGACCATCCGCATCGCCCATTCGTTCTGATCGAACGCAAATATCCACCACACGGCTGGGCAATACCCGGCGGTTTTGTCGACGTCGGCGAAACCGTCGAACATGCGGCGATTCGAGAAGCGAAAGAGGAAACCGGATTGGACGTCGAACTGACCGCATTGCTCGGGCTTTATTCCAACCCGGCCCGGGATTCGCGCAACCACACCGTCACCGCCGTTTACTTAGCAACAGCCCACGGCGAACCGTTGGCAGCGGACGATGCGAAAAATTGCGGATTGTTTACATTCGACAGTTTGCCGGCCGTTCTGGCTTTCGATCACGCCCAGGTAATTGCCGACTACCGGCATTATAAACTGACGGGCGAAGTAACGCCGCTGAGAATATAAGATTTTTCTGATTTTACAACATTGAGGCCGGGCTTGAACCCGGCCGCTACACGCCCGACTCAGGTTTTCAAGCCCAGCACGTCCTGCATATCGAACAAGCCGCGCGGTTTGTCCGCCAACCAAATCGCAGCGCGCACCGCACCGTTGGCAAACGTCATCCGGCTACTGGCCTTGTGAGTGATTTCGACCCGCTCGCCTTCATCGGCAAACATCACGGTATGCTCGCCGACGATATCGCCTGCCCGAATCGTCGAAAAACCGATGGTTTTGCGGTCGCGGGCGCCGGTCTCGCCTTCCCGGCCGTAAATCGCGCAGTCTTTTAGATCTCGCCCCAACGCCGCCGCGACGACTTCGCCCATTCGCAATGCAGTGCCGGACGGCGCATCGACTTTATGGCGGTGGTGGGCTTCGATCACCTCGATATCGGTGTAATCGCCCATCACCTTCGCGGTCATTTCCAACAATTTGAGCGAAAGATTGACGCCGACGCTGAAATTAGGCGCAATCACCATCGCCACGTCGTTAGCCGCGGCAGCAATGCCTGCTTTCTGCGCGTCGGAATAACCGGTAGTGCCGATCACCACTTTTTTTCCGGCCTGACGGCAAATTTCGATGTAATTCATCGACGCGTCGGGACGGGTAAAGTCGATCAACACGTCGAAGCGGTCGGCAGCCGCCGCCAAATCGTCGGTAACGCTCACCCCAGCCGGCGCCAAGCCGGCCAATTCTCCGGCATCCCGGCCGACGGCCAGACTGCCCGGCCGCGATACCGCAACGGTCAATTCGGCTTGCTGGGCGGCCAGTGCCGCTTTGATCAAACACAAGCCCATGCGCCCGGAAGCGCCGGCAACAGCGATTCTTTGCATGGCTTATCCTGTCAGTTTGTCGAAGAAGTTTTTCACGCCATCCATCCAGCTATGTTCTTGCGGACTGTGGTGCTTGCCGCCGCCGGACAAGGATTCGCCGAGTTTCTCGATCAGGGCTTTTTGGTCCTTGGTCAAGTGCACCGGGGTTTCCAGTTGCACCTTGCACAGCAAATCGCCGACCGCCCCGCCTCGGACCGGCTTCACGCCCTTGCCGCGTAAGCGGAACATGCGGCCGGTTTGGGTTTCCGGCGGGATTTTCAACATGACCTTGCCGTCCAGGGTCGGCACTTCCAGTTCGCCGCCCAAACAGGCCATAGGGAAACTGATCGGCACTTCGCAATACAGATTGGCGCCGTCGCGGGTGAAAATCGGATGGTCCTTGACCTGGACTTGCACGTACAAATCGCCGGATGGGCCGCCGTTCAAGCCGGCCTCGCCCTCGCCCGCCAATCGGATGCGGTCACCGGTATCGACGCCGGCCGGCACCTTGACGTTGAGGGTTTTGGTTTCCTGCACCCGGCCCTGGCCATAACATTTCGGGCACGGGTCTTTGATCTGTTTACCGGCACCGCGGCAGGTCGGACAGGTTTGTTGTACCGAAAAAAAGCCTTGCTGCATCCGCACCTGGCCATGGCCGTGGCAAGTAGTACAAGTGACCGGGCTGCTGCCTTTTTTCGCGCCGCTGCCGTTACATTCGCCGCAAGCGACCAGCACCGGCACCTTGACGGTAGCTTCGGTACCGCCGACCGCTTCTTCCAGCGTCAATTCCAGGTTATAACGCAAGTCGGCGCCGCGCTGAACACTGCTGCGCTGCTGGCGGCCGCCGCCGAAAATATCGCCGAACACGTCGCCGAAAATATCGCTGAAGCTCTCCGCTCCGGTAAAGCCGCCGCGACCGCCGCCCATCGACGGATCGACGCCGGCATGGCCGAACTGGTCGTAAGCCGCGCGTTTTTTCGAGTCGGACAATATTTCGTAGGCTTCTTTGATCTGCTTGAACTTCTTCTCGGCCTCTTCCGGATTTTCCTTATTCCGGTCTGGATGGTACTTCATCGCCATCCGCCGATAACTTTTCTTGATTTCGGCTTCGCTGGCGTTGCGATCCACTTCCAGCAATTTATAAAAATCTTCTTTTGCCATAACGAGGAAAACCGCCGGCGGAAACCGGCGGTTAATTAAGATGTTGAATTGAAAGAATGACGGACGCGACCTGAACAGCGTGCGCGTCCGTCCTACCCTCTCTCAGGCCGCGAGAGAAACCGAACGAACTTTACTTCTTGTCGTCCTTGACTTCCTCGAACTCGGCATCGACCACGTTGTGGTCGGGCTCGGCTTGTTGGCCGCCGGCCGCGTGTTCGTGGCCGCCGGCTGCAGCCGCTTCGGCGCCGCCTTTTTGGGCGTAGACGCGTTCGGCCAGTTTACCCGATAGCTCGGTCAGGGCGTTGGTTTTAGCTTCAATGGCGTCTTTGTCGTCGCCTTTCAATACCGCATGCAGGTCTTTGATCGCCGCTTCGATCGCCGATTTTTCGTCGCTGCTGACTTGGTCGCCCAATTCTTTCAGCGATTTTTCGGTGGCGTGAATCATGCCTTCCGCCGCGTTGCGGGCTGAAACCAGTTCCTTCAGTTTGCGGTCTTCGTCGGCGTGAGCTTCCGCGTCCTTGATCATGCGCTCGACTTCGTCGTCCGACAGACCGCTGGAGGCTTTAATGACGATGGACTGTTTCTTGCCGGTGGCTTTGTCTTTGGCCGACACGTTCAAGATACCGTTGGCGTCGATGTCGAACGACACTTCGATTTGCGGGATGCCACGAGGCGCCGGCGGAATGTCCTGTAGGTCGAAGCGGCCCAGCGATTTATTGCCGGACGCCATTTCCCGCTCGCCTTGCAACACGTGCACGGTAACGGCAGTCTGGTTGTCTTCGGCGGTCGAGAACACTTGCGAGGCGTTGGTCGGAATCGTGGTGTTTTTCTCGATCAGCTTGGTCATCACGCCGCCCAGGGTTTCGATACCCAATGACAGCGGGGTAACGTCCAGCAACAACACGTCTTTGACATCGCCGCCCAATACGCCGGCTTGAATCGCCGCGCCCAAAGCCACGGCTTCGTCAGGGTTGACGTCTTTGCGCGGTTCTTTGCCGAACAATTCTTTAACGAATTGTTGCACTTTCGGCATCCGAGTTTGGCCGCCGACCAAAATCACGTCGTTGATTTTCCCGGTCGAGACGCCGGCGTCTTTGATCGCTTGCAGGCAGGGGCCTTTGGTGCGTTCGATCAAATCGTCGACCAAGGACTCCAATTTGGCGCGAGTCAGTTTGACGTTCAAGTGTTTCGGACCGGAAGCGTCGGCGGTGATGTACGGCAAGTTGATGTCGGTTTGCTCGGCTGAAGACAACTCGATTTTGGCTTTCTCCGCCGATTCTTTCAGCCGTTGTAAGGCCAACGGATCGTTGTGCAGATCGATGCCGGTGTCTTTTTTGAATTCACCCGCCAAAAAGTCGATGATGCGCAAATCGAAGTCTTCACCGCCCAGGAAAGTGTCGCCGTTGGTGGCCAGTACTTCGAACTGGTGCTCGCCTTCGATTTCGGCGATTTCAATGATGGAAATATCGAAAGTACCGCCACCCAGGTCATAGACCGCGATAGTGGTGTCGCCTTTCGGTTTGTCCATACCAAACGCCAACGCCGCTGCGGTCGGCTCGTTGATGATGCGCTTGACGTCGAGACCGGCGATACGGCCGGCGTCTTTGGTGGCTTGGCGTTGCGAGTCGTTGAAATAAGCCGGTACGGTGATGACCGCTTCGGTGACTTCCTCGCCCAAAAACGCTTCGGCGTCTTTTTTCAGTTTCATCAACACCCGGGAAGACACTTCCGGCGGCGCCATTTTCTTGCCGTGGCATTCGACCCAAGCGTCGCCGTTGTTGGCTTCGATGATTTTGTAAGGCACCATCTTGATGTCTTTTTGTACCGCGTCTTCTTTGAAGCGGCGACCGATCAAACGTTTGATCGCGAACAAGGTGTTTTCCGGATTGGTTACCGCTTGGCGTTTGGCCGATTGGCCGACCAGGACTTCGTTATCGTTGGTAAAGGCGATGATGGAGGGCGTGGTGCGGGCGCCTTCGCTATTTTCGATGACCCGCGCGGTGCCGTTTTCCAGCACGGCGACGCAGGAGTTGGTGGTTCCTAAATCGATACCGATCATTTTGCCCATTGAAATTCTCCAGACTTGAATAAGGGGTAAGTTAAAAAGTTGTTAGCGATATGCGGTTGATCGTTGGATTTTCAAGCCTGCTCATCGATTTTTGCACTGTCGGCGGGTTTGTCGGCGGCCTTGGCCACCACCACCATGGCCGGGCGCAACAAACGGCCGTTCAGAATGTAACCTTTTTGAAATACGTTCAGTACCGAATTCGGCTCGGCCGTTTCGCTGGGCTGCATGACCATGGCTTGATGAAATTCGGGATTAAACGGCTGACCGAGAGGATCGATAGTCTCGATGTTGAACTTGGCGAACACCGATTCGAATTGTTTGATGGTCAGCAAACTGCCTTCGCGTAACTTGACCACTTCCGGACTGTCGCCGCTTGCGGCTTGAATGCCCAATTCCAGACTATCGAGCACACTGAGCAATTCCTTGGCGAATTTGGCCAGGCCGTATTTGCGCTCGTCGTCCAAATCCTTTTGCACTCGCTTTTTTAGGTTCTCCATCTCGGCCTGAGCCCGCAACGCTTTGTCCAGATTGGCAGCCGCGGCTTGTTGGGCTTGTTCCAATTGCTCGCGCAAGGATTCGATGCTGACCGTTTCTTCCGTTGCGGTTTCTTCGGCGCCGGCTTCCGCCGCGGTCGGCTTAGTTTGCTCTAATACTTCGGCGATCAGTTCGGCGTCCGTCTGCTGTTCGTGACTCGATTGCTGGTGACTCATATTTTCTCCATGGTTCTAATTTTTTGAGTTGGGCTAACGATAGGGGCTATTATTTCGGATTCAAGGCCGCGCCCAATAATTTTGCCGTGACGTCGACGAACGGAATCACCTTCTCGTAAGCCATCCGGGTTGGGCCGATCACGCCGAGCACGCCGACGACTTCGTCGTTGACCGAATACGGCGCGGTCACCAGGCTGCACCGTTCGAACACGCTGTAGCCGGACTCTTCGCCGATAAAAATCTGCACGCCGTCGGCCTGCAGGCATTGGTCCAACAAGTGGATTACGCCGTGTTTCTGGCTGAAGGCGTCGAATAGTTGTTTGAGCCGTTCCATGTCGGACAGCTCGGAAAAACCCATCAAATTGGTTTCGCCGCTCAACACGTAATCGTCGTCTGGCTGCTGCGCAAACGCCAATTGCGCCATGTTGACTGCATCGATCATGCCCTGGTTGACCGAATGCCGATCTTTTTCCAGGTCCTTGACCACCAAGTCGCGGATCTTGGCCAGACTGCGGCCGGTAAACACCGAGTTCAAATAGTTGGCGGCCTGTTGCAATTCGGCGGTAGAGAATTGTTTCTCGGTATGAATGATCTTGTTATGGACCTCTTCGGTATCGGTGACAAAGATCACCAGAATCCTGGTACTCGACATCGGCAAAAATTCGATGTGGCGCAACGAGACGCTGTCGCGGCGCGGCAAGGTTACCACTCCGGCCATTTTAGTGACGTCGGATAGGAGCTTGGAGGCCTTGCCGAGCAAATCGGTGGCGGTTTCGGTCTGGCTGTGCAGACTGGCCTGTAACTGGTCCAATTCAGCCGACGCCAAAGGCCTGACCGTCAGAAGACTATCCACGAACAAACGGTAGCCGCTGACCGTCGGCACCCGCCCGGCGGACGTATGCGGCGAATGGATCAAGCCCATCTCTTCCAAATCAGCCATCACGTTGCGGATACTAGCCGGGCTCAATTTCAAGTTGGGATCTTTCGACAGCAGGCGCGACCCAACCGGTTGACCGTCTTGGATATAACGCTCCACCAGGGTTTTTAGTAAATATAACGATCGTTCGTTTAAATCCTGTCCGCCAGCCACAGTTCGTTACCTTCAAAATTCGTTAGCACTCCACACTGCCGAGTGCCAACAGCAAAGCTATCAGTTGCCTAAAACCTTGTCAATGCTGCAAAAATCTTAACCAATACCCATTCCTGGTTATCGGTGCCAGACAAACCGACTCGGCTTATCTAAACTTAAGCCCCTCGCAAGCCAACGATTGCGACCGATACCCAGTAACCCGAAGCGCTAAACCAGCGAAATTTTGCGCAAACCGCGATTGCCGTGCCACCGCGCCGGTTGGCGGTGAAACTGATTCGATATGGACGGAAACAAAAATATCCTGTTCGTCGACGACACTGAAAATGTGATCAGCGGCATCCAGCGGCAACTTCGCCCTTATCGCGAACAATGGCATTTGTATTTCGCCACCAGCGGTAAACAAGCCCTGGAATTAATGCAGCACCAGCCCATCGATCTGATCGTCTGCGACATGATGATGCCGGAAATGCGCGGCGACGAATTACTTAAACGGGTGGCAGAGGCCTATCCGGGCACGGTACGCATGATCCTCAGCGGCTACGCCGACGAAGAAACCTTGACTCGGGGATTGGAGGTGGCTCACCAATACTTGGCCAAACCGTGCAGCGCCGAAATCTTGCGGGAAACGATCTGCCAAATCTTCAATATCCAGGCTTGCGTCAATAATCCGCGCATCGCGGCGGAAGTCGGCGAAGCCAGCCAGTTACCGAGCTTACCCAAAATCTATAACGAGTTGAACTCCGCGATTGCCGACGAACGCACCACCAGCACTCAAATCGCCGATATCTTCGCCAAGGACATGGTGCTTTCCGCCAAACTGCTGCATCTGGTCAATTCGCCGTATTTCGGCTTGCAGCGCAGGGTATCCAATCTGACCGACGCGATCAATCTGATCGGCCTGAAAAAACTCAACAGTCTGGTGTTGTCGGTACACGTCAAAACCGCCTTTCCGGTCGACGATCAAGCAGCGGAACGCTATATGGAATACTTGTGGCAGGACGCCGGTCGGGTGGCCGAACTGGCTCGCTTGATCGCGCTATCGGAGCAGCAAAGCGAAGACCGGCCGGACCAAGCTTATTTGGGCGGCCTGCTGCACAATATGGGTTTGCTGATCTTTATGTCGCGCGGCGGTCATAAACTCAAAATGCTGATCGAACAAGCCCTAATCAGCGATACGCCGATCGCCGAACTTGAAACCGCCATCTTCGGTTTTACCCGCGCGGAGGCGGCCGCTTACGTGCTGAGTTTATGGAAAATACCACCGCGCATCATAGAATCGATTTTGCTGCAACAACGGCCAAGCGATTCCGAATACGACGGCGTCAACGCACTGACTGCGGTACATGTCGCATCCTGCCTGCTCAAGCCCTCGGCAATGGGCGGTTACGACCGTTTATTCGATATGGCTCTGGATCTAGCCTATTTGCAGCGGCTCGGCAAATTGGACCGTCTAAACGAATGGCGAACGCTGGCCGATAACGTCATGGCATGTTTTGCGACAAAATAGGAGGGCTAGATGGTGGAAATATTGCAAAACAAAATCCTGTGCGTAGATGACGAACCGAATGTTCTGGACACGTTCAAACGCACGTTGGGCCGCCAGTTCGCATTATTCACCGCAAGTTCCGCCGCAGACGCACTGCGCATCCTCGAGCAAGAGCGCGACATCGCCGTGATCGTGTCCGATTACAGCATGCCCGGCACTGACGGCTTGGCATTCCTGAAGCGAGCCGGCGAGATTTCCCCAGACAGCGTGCAAATCGTGCTGACCGGAAACATCGAGTTGGACATCGCCATCAGAGCGATCAACGAGGCCCATATTTTTCGCTATTTACCCAAGCCCTGCCCGCTGGAGGTTACCAAGAAAATCATCGCCGACGCGCTGGCACAATACCGGCTGGTGGTTGCCAAGCGCCTGTTAAGCGAACAATTGGAACAGAAAAACCTGGAATTGTTACAGCGCAATGCAGAGTTGGCCGAAAAACAGGCGCTGCTGGAGCACGAACTGGAGACCGCTAAAATCGTTTGCAGCAAATTCGGTAAAAACGGCTACCAAGTGCCCGACGGCCTTGATTTTTTCATCTCGGCCAAAGACGCGGTGGGCGGCGATTTCATTTTGAACGCCGTCAGTCGCGACGGCCAGGCATTTTACCTGATGATGGGCGATTTGACCGGCCACGGATTACAGTCCGCACTGGGCGGTTTATTAGTCACCGAGATCTTCGACGAGCAATGCCTGGACCATCCGCCGCTGGAACAGTTGGTGAATACGATTAACCGGAAAATGTGCCGCAAATTGCCGACCGGCTTATTTTGTGCGGCATCGCTGATTGCGTTGGATTTGGCGGATGGCCGTCTGCAAGCATGGAACGGCGGCATGCCGGATATTTACTTTTTAGACCAGCAAGGCCAAATCGCCGACAAATTGCACTCTGCGAATCTGCCGCTCGGCATTGCCGCCGACCCTGGTCTTATCGGCAACATTGCCGAGTACGACGTCGGCGGTATCGAATCGGTATTTCTTTATAGCGACGGCGTGACCGATCAAATCGGCGCGGACCTCAACTTATTCGGAGTAAACGGTTTGCAGCGGGCACTGGAGGCCGATCTTGCTAGAGAGAGGCGTATCGACCGAATTGAGGCACAGTTGCGAGCCCATCAGCAGCAACAGCCCCAATCGGACGACATATCGATGGCGGAAATCAATTTGCCGCGAATTTGCCGGGCCTTGGCGATCCGATGAGCGGGTACGGTGGATTTTCGCCAACGCAGTGCGCACCAGAACGCATAACACCGGAGTCTGAGCATGTTCATTGAGGCAGAAGAGCATTACCGGATCCTGGCGGTCGATCCGGACCCGGCGTTGCGCAGCCGACTCGACTTGATGTTCAACGGCAGTGAGCACGCGTCGTTGACATACCGCCCAGAAAATCTGAGTTATATGTTTCTTGGCTGCACAACTATGGTAGAAGCGAGTGCAGCCATCGGCCGCGGCGTCAAGTCCGGACAAATTTTCCAGCTGGTTTTCGTGGAAAACAACCTGCCGGATGGCGAAGGTCTGGATTTAATCCGTCAATTGTGGCTAACCGACGCCGACCTGCATGTCGTGCTATCTACCACCAGTCCAGGGCCGAACTGGGAGCAAATTGTCGCCACATTGGGGGAAAGCGACCAATTGTTGATCTTGGAGAAGCCGTTCAGTGACCTGGAATTGCGCCAAGTGGTTCATGCCGCGCTGCGAAAATGGCAGTTAAGCAAACAGTCGCAAAACGTTATGCGCTACATGGAGCAGCAAATCGAGCAGCGCACCCGCGCTATCGAACAAGCCAACAAAAACCTGCTGCAAGCCGAGAAATTAGCCGCCGTAGGCCAACTCGCCGCCGGCATCGCCCACGAAATCGCCACGCCGGCACAATACGTCGGCGACAATCTGCGAGCCATCGGCGATTTCTTCGCCAGCATCACCCATCTGCTGGAACGGTACCGCACAATACTGTCGGCACAGGCCGACCATCGACAGGTTATCGACGACCTGGAACGTCAGGCCGATCTGGCGTTTATCCTGGAAGACGCTCCGTTGGCCATCGAACAGTCGTTGGAAGGCATTGCCCAAATCGTGCGTATCGTCCAGGCCATGAAGGGGTTTTCGCATAGCGGACAGAGCAACGCCGGATGGATCAACGTCAATCTGGCATTGGAGAATACATTGCTGATTGCCCGTAACAGCTATAAATACGTGGCGGAGGTGGAAACGCATTTTGGCGACGTACCGACCATAGAATGCTTTCCGGGAGAATTGACTCAGGTTTTTTTGAATATCATCGTCAATGCGGCGCAAGCCATTGAGGACGGCAAAAACGGCGGCGGCAAAATCGAAATCCGCACCTCGGCGGTAGACGACTTTGTGGAAATCCGGATCGCCGACAATGGGCCCGGCATTCCGGAACCGATTCGCGACCGCATCTTCGACCCGTTCTTTACCACCAAAGACTTCGGCAAAGGCAGCGGCCAAGGCCTGCATATCGCCTACCGTATCGTCACCCAGCAACACGGCGGCACGCTGAGCGTCGTCAGCGAAACCGGACAGGGAACCGAGTTTCTGATACGGCTGAACCGGCAATTGCGCCGTTAACAGATTGCCGACCGCCTTACCCCGCTATTCCTGAGCCACGAAGCGTTTGCGTTCCTCCGCGCTCTTGCCCAATGCCTTGGCCATCCAGGGCGGCGGCGCGTCGAACACTTTCTGGAATTCCCGCAGTTGGTCGGTCGCTTCGATCACGTCCGGAATTTTGATCGGGTAAATGTCGGCACGGATCACTTTTGCCGCCGCCGGCCCCCCGATCGATTGCACGAACAGCACGTGGCAATCCTTGATCAATTCGGCGCGGAACAGGTTTTTGTCATCGGCGGTATCGGCATCGACCGTAGACCGAATATCCACCAGCCGCAAGTCGTCGCGCGACAACTGGTACACCAGAAAGCGGATACAGGAACCGAAATGGCCGTTCAATAATGCCCCGCTATTCGACGCGATCGCGACCCGGATCGACTCCGGCAAGTCACCGTCCTTGTAAGGCATGATTTCCGGCAGGCCCTCGTCGCCGTCTTCCTCGCCCCACAAGTACCGCACGGCCAGTTTGATATTGGCCAGGCCGATATCGATATCCTCGCCATCCTCCTCGCCGTCGTGGCTACCGATGCCGGTCTTCAAATTGGTCACGGTAATCGACTTCAATTTCTCGTCCGACAGCGGCGAGCCGACCTTTTCGTGCAGGATGCCAATCAGTGTCGCGACATCGACTCCTGGCAGCACGCGCGACGCCAACGCAATCCGCAACGCCAAATCTCGTGATAGTTGTTCCATAGCCTCACCTTTCAAGTTTGTGCTGCTCTTTCCAGTCGGCATAACCGCCGGCCAGGCTGTAAACCGCTTGGAAGCCGAAATCGCCGAACATTTCCGCCAAATGTTCGCTGGCGTGGCCGTAATAGCAGTAAATCAGCAGCGGCTTGGTTTTATCCGCCTTGCGCAGCAGGGAATCGCGCAACTGTTCGTGCACATGCATGGCATTTTCGATATGGCCGGCCCGGTAATCCTTCAGATCGCGGCAATCCAGAATCATCGGTTGCTGCGCGGCTATCAGTTGTTCCGATTCGGCGACGGAAACCGTTTTAAAGTTTTTCATGCTCGCTCCCAACCTGGGCAAAGCCGGGTTAGACCGGACCGTAGCTGGCTTCTCGTTTGACTTCTATGGTCTTGCTCAAAGCCGTTTGGTAATCCACCGTTTCCGCCTTGAATTTGAAATCTTTGGCAGCTTCGTAAACGGTCACCACCTTGTCTTCGGCCGACTGGCCTTTCAGGTCTGACTTTTCGATGTAGAGCAATTCCATGGTTTCGTTCCAAACCATACCTTCGCTGTACGGCAATAATTTGAACTTGACGCCGCCGATTTCGACTTCCAGATTGTCAGCAATGTTTTCTACATAGATCAAAGCCAGGGTTTCGGGCGTCAGTGCGGACTGGTATTTCTCGACAAACACTTCCAGCGAATCCAGTTTGTAAACCACGCCGTTTATGAACAAGATTTTCTCGCTATCGGCCAACATCGCGGCTTGATGAATCAGCAACTTAGGCGGATTACGATCGTTAGGATTCGTGGCGCCCTCACGCATCGCGCCTTCGACCAAAACCAGGTCGCCACGCCAGGCCGAAACACCGGCCATGCTGGTCTTGCCCAACACGGAAGTAATGGTTAAAAGGCCCTGGCTGTCGTAGCTCTCGAGTAACATCGGAAAAGTCTCCTGTCGAATGAATAGAATCGTGTTACTTGAGAACGATGCAAGAGGCTTGCCAGCTTGTTAAACCCTTATCAATATTGGGAATATTGCAGCGACATTCCGGATAACCGGAGGTAAAACAAGCCAATTCGGCTATCCAATGGCTGACATTGTCGCAAACCCGACATCAGGCTTAAGCTTTCGCAGCCCTCTGTGTCGTATTTGCGACGATCCGATTCATTTAGGCGGTTGCAACTGGAGCGGTATCGTTACTAAACCGGCCGCCTGCCCGACTCGTTTTCCAGGAAAATCAAACACCGTCGCCGATATGGACGCCATTCTCCGCACGATTTTCGCCGAATCCGAACCTGGTCTCGCTTGTGACAACTGCAAACTAACCCAGCAAACCTCAATTTCATACCGACCTTTGGAGAGAGGAAATACCGCTTCAGTTTGCAATTGTTGCCTTAACGAAATTAAATTGTTCCCAATTTTCGTTATTTACACAGATACATAACGACAAGTAAGCTCAATCCAGACGTTGCCTGGCAGAAGCGGAAAAATACCGCGCCCAGGCAAATCGATGCATAACACTACTGCACGCGCAGCGTATTAACTTCGATATCGGGTTGAACCATGAAACTACCAGCAGTCAGCAAGGCGATAACGGTCACCGCCGGCATTTATGTTTGTGGCGCAGTAGGCGTTCTACAAGCCGCCGAGAAAAAAACCTACAACCGGCCGCCGTTTGCCGCATTTTCCAGCCAAATGTCCGATGCTTTGCTGGGCAACGACAAATACGAAAAACCGGTGTGGAACCTACACGACAACCTTGGCTTGCCGAAATGGCTATCGCTCGGTCTGGAACAGCGTACCCGTTATGAAACGCTGGACAACGCTTTTAAAGCCAACGGCAAAGGCGGCGACCAGCAAATCGCGCTGCAAAGCGATCTTTGGCTGCAAGCCGCTTTCGATGCCTTCCGCCTCGGCGCGGAATTTCTCGATGCCCGAGCCTTGGCTGCCGACAGCGGTTCCGGTATCAACAACACCCACGCCGACCAAGCCGACTTCATCCAGGGTTACTTAGCCTGGGCCAAACAAAATGTGTTCTACAGCGGTCTCGGTTTCGAAATGGTGGCCGGCCGCCAAACCTTGAATCTGGGCAGCCGGCGTCTGGCGGCGCGCAACGCGATGCGCAACACAATCAACAGCTTCACCGGCGTCAAATTGCGCTTGTTGGACTACGACGCTTGGCAGTTGACCGGCTTCGTAACGATGCCGGTCAACCGCTACCCGACCGCTTCTATCGATTTGCTCGACGAAACTCACGAGTTCGACGAGGAAGACACCCACACCTGGTTTTCCGGCGGTTTTCTGGAGCTTTACAAACTGGCGTGGAATACCAACGCCGAGATTTACTTGTACCATCTGGACGAAGGCGACAGTATCCGCAATCCGACCCGCAACCGCCGCTATTTCACGCCGGGGGTTCGGTTATTCAGTAAACCGGCCAAGTCCAGTTACGACTTTCAATTGGAGACCATCGGCCAGTTCGGCACGGTCAGAGCCACGAGCGGCGCCCGCGACGGCCTGGACCAGCAGCACAGCGCCTGCTACCAGCACGCCGATGTCGGCTACAGTTTCGATGCGCCCTGGTCCCCGCATCTGACACTGGAATACGATTACGCCAGCGGCGACGACAACCCCAACGACAACCAAGAACAGAGGTTCGATACCTTATACGGCGCCCGCCGCTTCGAATTCGGCGCCACCGGCATCTACGGCGCGTTCGCTCGCACCAATATCAACTCGCCCGGCACCCGCATCACATTTTCACCGCGGAGCGACTTGCAAGCATCGGTTTCCCATCGCTTGTTCTGGCTGGCCTCGCCGACCGACAGCAGGGCCGGCACCGGCTTGCAGGATAAAACCGGCCGCAGCGGCGATTCGGTCGGCCAACAATTGGAATTGACGGCGCGCTGGGACGTGAACAGCAGCCTGAATTTCGAAACCGGCTGGAGCCATTTGTTCAAAGGCGAATTCGCCAGATCCGCACCGTCCGCACCGCGCACCCCGGATACCGATTACGTTTACTTGCAAAGCTTGCTAAGGTTTTAACGGAGCTTTCAGGCCCTGCCGAATCCGGCGTCGCCTTCCAGGAAGTCTTCGAGATGTATCGGCCAACAGCCTTCAGCTTCAGCCTGCGTTTTGTCCTGCGGCAGATTGTAACCCCATAGGGCGAATCCGAGCCGCAACTCGGCAAGTTCGCTATGTTTGCGTACGTTCTGCAGAGATGGCAAGCGGTCTTCGACAAAATAAATCGGCCGGCCGGGATGCGAACGTTGCAGACCTTTCAATACCTCCGGCTTGCTCATATTCCGATCCAAGCCGAAAATGCGGTCGGCGGCCAGTTCGATGTCGTTCGCATTCAGGATTTTCTTTACGAAACGCTCCTGCTTGGTAGTAACGACGTACCAGTCATGGTTACTACCCAACCGGTTCAGCTTTTCGGCCATGCCGGCGAACAGCGGATTCACGGCGATCCAACCCGCTTTGTCCTCGGCGATCCATTGGTCGCGCGTATCCCCGAACAACTGTTTCAGCCCCTCCACCGTCAGACCGGCATCCGCCATCAAGGCTTGGGCCTTTTCGCCATAACCGGCGTAGATCGACTCGGTAGTCTCGCCCGCATACAACAACCGAATCACGAGTATGGCTTCGTAGCCGGTTTCTATGATCGGGCGAACGGCGCGGAACTGTTCGACCAACTCCGGCGGAGCAGTTTCCGCCATGCCGTTCCATATCGTGGCAGCGGCTTTCCAGCCGGTCAGCGCGGTTTCCAGTGCGCTGTCGCAAATCACGCCGTCGAAATCCAGCGCGTAAATAATTGAATCAGTCATTAACAAACCAGGGGATGGGAAATAAAAACGCGGTTATTGTACCGAACCCAGCCGCCGATAACCTCGACCGCGTCACTATGCCGGACCAAACCCGGCCAAAAGCAACTATTTCAACGAATTATGCTATAAATCGAATCGGACTACGGCAACGCCATCCCGAATTTCGGCCCGGCACCGCCCCTGTCTGCGCCGTCAATGGACGCCGGACGGCCACTACAACAACGCAGAGTGCGCCCAGTCGGGAAACCGGGCCGGTCGTGCAGATAACAACACTCTTTCAAAGGAGGACCGTCATGTTGGTAATTTTATCGATTCTCGGCGTATCGCTGCTGCTATTAGGCATTTTGATCTGGGCATTCATCCGCCATCGCCGGAAAGCCAGAGCCGGCGCATCGGCGCCAATACCGAAACCAACGCAAACCTCGCTTAAAACCGATCAGGCAGTATCGCCTCCCGCCGAGCCAGCGTCACCCGCAGTAACATCCCCGTCCGCGGAAGCGGTGACCCCACCCGCGCCGGACTCGACTAGTCAGAGTGTAAAGGTGAGCGCGGCTACCGCAACTACGGCAAGTAATGAGCGCGAGCCGGAAGATTCCATATTGCGCCGTCATTATCAAGCCGCCAAACTGGCCGAAAAGGAGGTGCGGACAAATCCCTATCCGACCGATTCAGTTTTGCGCCGTCACTACGATACCGCGCATAAGGCCGACTCAACGGCGGAGCGAAATGCCGATAACCGGCCTAGCCGGGTTGCATCAGAATCAGCCGCGCCTGCCATTGCAACGGTAGCCGCAAAATCCGGCATTCCGCAGGATTCGGTGCTCAGACGCCACTTTCTGGCCCACCTCGCCCACCAGATCGAAAGCGAATTGCCAGGAAAACCCTCCGACTCCGTGCTGAAAAGGCACTACGAGACCATCGTCGCTCATAAACTGCAGCAATACTTGACTCGGATGCATTCGGCTTAAAGGTCGGCCCGCTTTGACAAATCCGCGGCCAACGGTAATCTGCAACCGTTCGCGCCGCGGTCAGGTCAATTGCGTATCGAATGAGAATTCCGGCTATCGGCGAATTTTCGGGAAGTCCGCACAATTCCGACAGGCGCAGTGTGCAACCATGGCGTCGCCAAATGTTTCCGACAACCACACCAAGCGAAATTTCCAGCATGAGCGATATTTACCAATTCTCCGCCGCCAACATACATGGCGAGAGCATTTCCTTATCCCAATTTCGGGGCAAAGTGGTCTTGATTGTCAATACGGCCAGCCACTGCGGCTTTACGCCTCAATATCGCGGTCTGGAAGCGTTATACCAAACTTATAAAAGCCGCGGACTCAAGATACTGGGTTTTCCGTGCAACCAATTCGGCCAACAGGAGCCCGGTACCAACCGGGAGATTGCCGATTTTTGCGAAGCCAATTACGGCGTCACTTTTCCGATGTTTGCCAAAGTCGACGTCAACGGCGCCAACGCCGATCCGCTGTTTCGATATCTAAAAGCGGCCGCGCCGGGCTTATTGGGAAGCCAGTCGATAAAATGGAATTTTTGCAAATTTTTGGTCGGCCGCGACGGCAGAGTGTACAAACGCTACGCGCCCTTCGTAGCGCCGTCCGCGCTGTCTAAGGATATAGAGCGCCTACTGGCCGAGTCGTAAACTTTACTGGGAGGCGAAGCTTTTCACCCAATCTCCTGGCCGAACCATGCCCTGCGCGCCGGCATCCAGACTGCCGGCCGCAGTGTTCGCGCTGACTTCACTGACAGTCAACATTCCGACCTGATCGCTCAAACCCCGCCCGCTCGGCGCAATCCCGGACGCCGAATAAATCATCAGTTTATCGCCTACCCTGATTTTGTCCTGAGCGCCGGCCGCTATCACGATGCGGTTGTTTGCCGATTCCAACACCCGGGTCGTGAACGGATAGCAACCGAACAAGCGGTGCAAATCCTCGCTGGCCTGCTGAATCAATTCGCTGATTTTGTGGCCGGACGGCGTGTCGTTGAAGCGCTCGCTGCCGACGTTATAGCCGTTCGGTAACGAAACGTCGCCCAGGATCGACGCGCTGTAGCGTTGCTGGAACAATAGCGCGCCGCTGAATCCGTCGTGCACGAATACGTCGAAATCGATGCTGCGCCGGCCAATGAAGTCTCGGGCCATCGATTTGATTTCCGCCAACACCCCGGTGCCCCTGACGAATTCGGTCGATTCGGTGCGAAACCCGCGAATCACGCCGGACAGCACGAACTGAGCATTATACTGGCGGGCGACGTTGACGATCACCGACTCGGCGGACCCCGTCGTCGGCAAGATTTCCGGTGCGATATCGGGCCGGGAATACAACACGGCGTTGGTCAGATTCCGGCCGATAAAATCGCCGGTTTCCATCAGCCGGTTATTGATTTCGCGCGGGATGCCGCTGAAAAGGTCCTGGCTTTCGCTGCTGCTGACCTGCTCGGCGTTCATGATCGGAAAGCCGGTGGCGACGATTTTTTTGCGGTACGGCGACGCGCAATGTTGGCGGTCGGACAATACTGCCAAGGCCTGGATGTGGTATACGCCGCCATCCTGCCATTCGTCGACCACCTTGATATCGCTGATCGCAGCCCCGGCCGGATTGCTGCGTTTCAATTGCGCCGAGGCGCGCTGTACCGCGTCGTCGATCGCCGCCCGCCGCGCTTCCTCGACGCCGCCGGCACCGATGGCGGCCGCGCCTTGTACGCTGGTCTGGCGTCCGGACGCATTGGCCGAGCTGTCGGCGTCGACGCTCTTATGCAACAGGCCGCCGTCGCAGGCGGCCAACACCAACGCCAGTACCGGCACGAGCAGACTGTTAAAGCGAATTGAAGAAGCCATTGAACAGGAAATATTGCAGAAAGCCACGCGCACCAGTATTGACTATCCCTTGCGCGTCGTAAAGTCCCGCATCCAGCAAAACATCGTCCAGGATGTTCGGTTGTTTGGAGAAACCGCTGACGTAATACAGGTCGTTGCAATCGCGCGAGCCGCAAGCCAAGTTAGCCGATGTGACGGTAGCTTCCTTGTAGCCCAACCGGGTGAACGGGACTTTATTTTCTTGCTGCAGACATTGGTCGACGTTGCCGGCACTACCGCTCATGCAGCGGTAAAAACGCGGACTGAGTTGCAGCTCCAATGTCGCTTTCAGACTGTCTTTTACCGTGCGGTAGTCGGATGCGGCAGCGCCGCGCAGATAGGTATCGAGATAAATCCGGTAAGTTTCGTCGCGCATCACCTTGGCGCCGACCGTATCGCCGTCGTCCAGCGGCTCACGGTACAACTGATCGGCTAAACTGCGGAACGCTTCGAGCTTGGCCGCCTGTTGCGCTTGCAGCCAACGCTGGTTGACCGAAAGCCGGCCGCTGTTATCGAAAGTACTGTAGCCGCTGGCACGCAAGGTTTTCGGCTGCGGCGCCATTTCGGCATTTTTGCTGCCGTTAGCTGCGCAACCCGCCAAGGCCAAACAGGCCGCCAAACTGAGTATTCGCCACGCTTTCATAACCCCTCCTTTAGCATGCCTAAGTCATCGACTGGGGCGGAGTTTTCTTGAGGGCTGCGCCGAAAAATTAGCGCGGCAACATCGGCAAAATTAGAGTTGAGCGCCTAATGCTCAGGCATGGGCGGCATCGCCGGCAACCGACCACAATTTTTCCAACTGGTACAACTCGCGGGCTTGTCCGGTCATGACATGTACGATGACGTCGCCCAAATCCAGCAAGATCCAATCCGAACCTTGGTCGCCTTCCATGCCTAAAGGTTGCAAGCCGTTTTCCTTGACTTTTTCGACCACGTAATCGCATAACGATTTGGCGTGCCGCGACGAGGTACCGGTGGCAATTACCATAAAATCGGTGATGCTGGTCTTGCCGCGCACGTCTATGGTTTTGATATTCAGGCCCTTGCGCAGGTCGAGTTCGGCTTCGACCAGTGTCACTAACGCTTCTGATTGCATTCGAATTCCTATTGATCAGTAGTTGCTTGATAAAGTTGGTGCTGACGGATCAAAGCAATAACCCGATCAGGCAATAAAAATTGCGGACTGCGGCCGGCTGCGATGAGCCGGCGGATTTCGGTGGCGGAAATCGCCAAAGCCGTCACCGGTTGGAACAAAACCCGCCCGGCCGCTGCGGTGCTTAACAACAGCGAGTCGTCGACGACCCGCTGTTGCAAAAACGGCGGCAACGGCCCGCGTTGGAAGCCGGGCCGGGTCATCACAACCAGGTGGACAAATTCGAACAGCCGTTGCCACTGATGCCAGCGTTCCAGCCCGGCAAAGGCGTCGGCGCCGATGAACAACAACAGCGGCGTAGCGCTGCTCAGTTCGCGCCGCAATTGCGCCAACGTGTCGACCATATACGACGGCCCGTCGCGTTCCAACTCGCGCCGATCGGCGTAAAAACCCGGCGTATCGGCTACCGCCGCGGCCAACATCTGCATCCGGATCTCGGCGTCGGCCTCGGGCTGGCCGCGATGGGCCGGCAGCCGGCATGGAATCAGGTGCAGGCGCTGCAATCCGAATAGCTCCTTGACCTCGAGCGCCGTGCGCAAGTGGCCGTAATGGACCGGATTGAAGGTGCCGCCGTAGACGCCGATCATCTATTGGCGGATATGGCCGTCGCCGAGCACGATAAATTTCAACGAAGTCAGGCCGTGCAGGCCCACCGGTCCGCGGGCGTGCAACTTGTCGGTGCTGATGCCGATTTCAGCGCCCAGGCCGTATTCGAAACCGTCGGCAAACCGGGTCGATGCGTTGACCATCACCGAGCTGGAATCGACTTCGCGCAGAAAGCGCCGCGCCAACGTGTAATCCTCGGTGACGATGGCTTCGGTATGCGCCGAGCTGTAAATGTTGATGTGTTCTATCGCTTCGTCGATATCAGCCACGATCTTGATCGACAAAATCGGCGCCAGATATTCGGTATGCCAGTCGTCTTCAGTGGCGCGGATGGCCTGTTTCAGTAACGAACAGGTTTTCAGGCAACCGCGCAATTCGACGCCTTTCTCGACATATTTTTCGGCTAACACCGGCAGCACGGCCGGCGCAATGCTTTCAGCGACCAGCAGGGTTTCCATCGCATTGCAAACGCCGTAGCGGTGGGTTTTGGCGTTCATTGCGATCGCCACGGCCTTGTCGATGTCGGCTTTACCGTCGATATAGACGTGGCAGATGCCATCCAGATGTTTGATCACCGGGATCGTCGCTTCGGCGCTGATCCGCTCGATCAGGCTCTTGCCGCCGCGGGGCACGATCACATCGACGTACTGCTGCAGCCGGACCAATTCGCCAACCGCGGCTCGGTCTGTGGTTTCGACCACCTGCACCGCCTGTTCCGGCAGGCCGGCTTCGCCCAGACCCTTGGCAATACAGGATGCGATAGCACGATTGGAGTGAATCGACTCCGACCCGCCGCGCAAAATACAGGCATTACCGGATTTCAGGCACAAGGCCGCCGCATCGACGGTAACATTCGGCCGCGACTCGTAGATGATGCCGATCACGCCCAACGGCACCCGCATCTGGCCCACCTGAATGCCGCTGGGCCGATATACCAGGTTGCTGATTTCGCCAACGGGATCGGGCAACGCCGCCACCTGTTTCAGACCTTCGATCATCGCATCGATGCGGGTCGGCGTCAGTTCCAACCGGTCCAACGCGGCCGAATCCAGGCCATTGGCCCGTCCGGCATCCAAATCCTTACGGTTTTCGCCGGCCAAAATCTCACGGGTCTCAGCAATGGCCGCGGCGATGTTGTACAAGGCCTCGTTTTTTTGGCCGCTGTCGGCTTTGCTAATTTCGCGACCGGCCTGTCTGGCTTGTCGGCCGAGCTGCTGCATATAGGTCTTAATATCCACGGCGTAACTACCCGATGATTTGGAAAAGCCGGGCATTATAACCCCAGAAACGGGGCATTGTCGGCCAAGGGCGCCAACGGCAAACCGGCCGCAGCGATATCCGGCCGAAATCGACCCTAGCCCCACCGGCTATATGCTGTCATGCCGAAAAGCGGTGATATAGGTGTAACAGGTGCGGGCATCCTCGGCCAGTTCGAAGAAACCGATCCTGCGTTGGCACCACGGGGAAAAATCCGGTTCGTCTTTGAGCCTGGACAAATCGCGAAATCCCATACTCCAACTCGGAAAGGCCCGACGCTGCTGGGGTGCCTGCATAACTAGGCGAAAGTCTCGATGACGAGGATCGACCTTTATCTTTTCCACCAATTGCAGAACCGCTTTGCGACTGCCTTCCAACATCTGCATAAAACAGCCATCCATGTATAGCAGGCAACCGGTAATATTCCGGGCGTTATTGGCAGCGCGGGTCTTTTCCAACAGCATTTCCAATTGGCTATCGCTTAAGTGGCGGACGGCCCTGCTGACGTAGATCAAGAAAAACAGCGGCGGCTCAGCCGCGGCGACCGACTGCTCCTCGAGCTCACGGCTGAACCTGCCGATAAAACTTTGCTCGTCCAACGGCCGATGAAACAGGTAGCCCTGCACGTAATCGCAACCCAATGCGCGCAGTTCGAGCAATTGCTCGATATTTTCGACACCTTCGGCCACCAGTTTCAACCCCAACGCCCGCGCCAAGCCAACGATAGCCCGGTTCACGGCCCGATTCTCCGACTGGGTGTCGATACCGTCTACAAATGCCCTATCGATTTTCAACACGTTGACCGGCAGTCGGGTCAATTGCGCGAGGGAAGAATAACCGGTACCGAAATCGTCCACCGCCACTCGCATCCCTAAATCGGCCAGGCGCCGCAATATCCGCAAATTGGTGTCGATATCGGCCATCAACGAGGTTTCGGTGATTTCCAACAAAATACGTCGCGGGTCGGCTCCCGTTTCTCGCAGAATCCTGGAGAAATCGTCCGCCAAGCTTTCTTCGTTGAGCTGCCGCGCCGATACGTTGACCGAGATATAGGACGGCGCCGAATCCCGCCAACGCTGGCGCCAAGCGGATTCGGCAAGGCAAGCTTGCCGGAACACCCATAAACCTAGCGCCACAATCGCACCGGTCATCTCGGCAATCGGAATAAATATTGCCGGCGATATCTCGCCATCCTGCGGAAACCAGCGTAGCAACAGTTCGGCGCCGACGATCCGGCCGCTGTCGGCACATACGATCGGCTGAAACCGCGGAGACAACTCGTTGCGCTCGATCGCCAAGCGTAAACCCTGAGTTACCGAAAGGCGCTGGCGAACTTTTTGTTCGAGGCTATCGTTGAAGAAATGCCAACCGTCGCGACCTTTTTGCTTAACCTCGTACATCGCGGTATCGGCATAACGCAACAAGTCGTCCGTAGAGTGCGTGGAACCGTGGCCAACGGCAATTCCGATACTGGCGGTGACGCACAAAGAGTGCCCGTTCAACTCCAAGGTTTGGCGCAGCTCGGCATTAATACGCTCGGCGATCAAAGACAGTGCGGTCGGTTGCTCGATTTGTTCGCACAGTACCACGAACTCGTCGCCGGCCAGGCGAGCCAGCGTGTCGCCCGGACGAATCAACTCCCGCAAACGCGCGGCGATAGTTTTCAGCAACAGATCACCCATCTCATGGCCGTAATTATCGTTAATGAGTTTGAAATCATCCAGATCGACAAATAACAGCGCGACATTGCCGCCATGACGGCGCGAACGCAGCAAGGCGCTCGCCAAACGCTCGCGAATCAGGGCTCGATTGGGCAAGCCGGTCAGACTGTCGTGCGTAGCACGCCACAGCAATTCCTCCTCGGCCTGTTTGCGGCTGGAGATGTCGCGCAGCGTCACCACCAACATCCAATGCTCGCCGAAGCGAACTTTGCCGATCGAAGCTTCCAACGGAAAGAACGACCCATCCTTGCGATAACCGGCGAGTTCGCTTCGCCCTCCCATGTTGCGCTGAGTCTCGTCGCTTTCGACAAAACGCTTGACCAATTCGGCGTGACGCTGGCGAAAATGCGGCGGCAACAATAAATGCACGGACATGCCCAGAATTTCCGCCCCCGAATAACCGAACATTTTGCAAGCATTGACGTTAGCTTCGGTGATTATCCCGTTTTCGTCGGTCGCCAGAATCGCCATATCGGCGATAGACAGAATTTGTTGCGCGGCATTCGATCGGGTCAATACCGACTTGGCTGCCTGCCCCAAGTGACTGATGCTGCGCTGTGGCGGCCGCGAAATATGCAAATCGGCGTTTTGCCGGGTATAACGTTCCGGAATACGCGGAGGATTCAGGAAAAAACTCTCGACGATGCTAAAACTGCCGTCGGCGTTGCAGCGCGACAAATAGGTGTTAACCCAGGCGTGGTGAGTTGCGGCATCCATTTTGACACTACCTTGAGGACCGGTAACGCTGATCGTTTCCAGGGCATCCACCAGGGCTTCGCTGTCTGTCGATCCGGCCTGCTCGACGGCTTTTGCAAAAGCTTTCACGCACACATAGGTCGCTTCGCCGAAATTGGTCAAAATACCGTTGCCGGCCGGCCAAATGCCATCGACATCTGGTTCGGCGGCCAATTTTTGAAAATAAGCCCGATTTTCCTCGGTATCCAACGACATGAAATACGTGTTGCTGGAATAAAAGCCTTCCCGAACTTGGGCCGGCAACAGGCTCGCCAACACTTCGTCGAAATGCCCCATCACCACCGCCATGTGTTTCTTCAAGCCCATCCCGGCAAAACCAGTCAATAACCTGATTTGATCTATCCCGGCAAAGTAAGGCACGAATACATCCGCGCCCGAACGTGCGACCAATTCCAGCAAAGCATTGATTTCGTCCTGGCTCGCGCCTATCGGCAAATATTCCTCGCCGACCACATCGCCATCGAGTTTTTGCAGGCAACGCTTGGCGGCATCGATGGAACCGCGCGGCCATTCGTAATTATTCCCGGCAAAAAACATTTTCAGTCCATAACGCTCCGCCATATACGGAATCATTTTATCGATCTGCTGGTTCGGCAAAGCGGCGAAATGAAAGAAATACCGGCTGAAAATGCTGCCTTCGTAAAACGAGAAATTCAGATAGGGAATCTTTTCCGGTTCGGCCACTTGGCCGGCAACCGCAATCCGGGAACTGGACATCAAATTACCTATCATCGCCACGCAACGGTGATCGTGCACCAAGCGGCGCGCGGCTGGCACCGCGGTTTGCGGCAGACTGCCGTCGTCTTCGACGATCAGTTCCAGGGGTCGGCCCAACAAACCGCCTTTGCGGTTGATCTCGGCGCAGGCAATCCGGGCGGCGTGAATGATTTCGGCGCCGTACATCGCTACCACGCCGGTCAACGGCGGCATTAAACCCAGACGAATCGGCTCAGCTAAAGCTACTGAATCCACTATGCTTGTTTTCAATCGATAAATTCCACTATAAACCCGGCCTAGACAATGGTTTTGTCCGTAGCGCTGCCTTATAACCGAATCGCCACGAACTGGCAATCGGCCGACGCCGGCTTGAAAACGGCCAAACTGTAGCGCCCAAACCGACACCAAACCCTGCCCGTTTGCGCCGGGGCTTTGCTGACGAAAAGCTTCAATTCGGGTTTGTTTGGGGCTTTGGCCGCGATAGCGGCCTGCACTGCAGCCGTAACCGGACTACCGCAGCAATCCGCCGCCTACTCTATAAAAGTCGTAACTTTCTATAAGAATGCCCTACAAGCATCTAAAAAACTTGAGTTATCCGATTTTGAGCCAGCGATTCTTTGAGAGTATGATTACCCTAGCAATCGGCTGGTTAAGTCATCAGCAAGAATGACGGAGCCTGTGCTGTTCATGCCGTTGGTTGCCAACTCAATTCCTGTCACAAACGCATACAAGAAAGGAAGGATATGAACAATCTCACTGAAGAAGAACGTAAAAAAATCCTGGAGAGCTCGCCGGTCGGCACCTGGGCGTTGATGTTGATCGTCGGCGGCGGCATGGTGGTCGCCTGGTTGCTGATGTATTACGGGGTGTTCCTGCCTCGCGGCCATATCGGTTAGGAGGGCGCCATGCATATCGACCAACTGGAAAAAAGATGGGCCGGCATTGCCTTGGGCATCGCCGGCCTTTTTGTCGCGGTGATTTTGGGCTCCGCCTTGGTCCACGGTATCCACGCCCCGAGTAACGTGGAGACCATTGATTCGGCGAAACTGCATTTGTCCGAAGAATTTGCCGAAGACAAATTAGGCGCCAGTACCAATCCGGACGGCAGCGTTACGGTGCGGATGGTAGCCGGGCGTTACGGGTTCTATCCGAAAACCCTGACCCTGCCGGCGGAAACTAAAATCACCTTCCGCTGGGTCAGCCTGGACGTGATCCACGGCGTGCACATCCCGATGACTAACATGAGCACGATGATCGTGCCGGGTTATGTTGCCCAAGTGCAAACCGAACTGCACCATGCCGGCGACTACCCGCTGCTGTGCAACGAATACTGCGGCATGGGCCACGCTCATATGTGGAGCAATATCAAGGTGGTCAGCAAAGCGCAATGGGAAGCGCTCAACAAACAAGGGGGAGCAAACCATGGATAACAGCGTAGAAAAAAAATTGGCGCTGACCCATTTCTGGGTCGCCTTCGCCGCCTTCGGCTTGGCGGCGGTGATGGGCCTGTATCAAGTCATCGAACGTAGCGGCTTCTTCAGCTTTTTGGAGTCGCGCGAGGTCTATTACGCCTCGGTCAGTACCCACGGCGTGCTGATGGGCTTTGTGTTGACCACTTTCTTTATCATGGGCTTCGGCTACTACGTCGCCACCAGCACCCTGAAATTGCCGGTTTGGAATAAAACCTTCGCCTGGACCGGCTTCGGCGTGGCGTTGGTCGGCGTCGTGATGGCCGCGTTACCGCTGCTGTTCGGCCAGGCCTCGGTCCTGTTTACCTTTTACCCGCCGTTGAAGGCGCATCCGTTGTTCTATATCGGCGCCACCTTGCTGGTGGTCGGCTCCTGGTTCTGGTGCGTGTCGATGATCGTCATGTACACGCAATGGAAAAAGGCCAATCCCGGCGTACCGGTGCCGCTGGCGATGTTCGCCACCACCGGCAACGCCATCCTGTGGTTGTGGACCAGCGCCGGCGTCGCCGCCGAAGTGTTGTTCCAGTTAATCCCGTGGGCATTGGGCTGGATCGACACCATCGACGCCGGCTTGGCCCGCACCCTGTTCGCCTGGACGCTGCATCCTATCGTCTACTTCTGGCTGATTCCGACCTACACCGCGTTTTACTGTCTGGTACCGAAACAAGCCGGCGGCTTTTTGTTCAGCGACGAAATGGCACGCGCAGCCTTCATCCTGTTGGTGGTATTCAGCTTGCCGATCGGCTTCCATCATTTGTATATGGACCCGGAACAAGGCCATGGCTGGAAAATACTGCACGCGGTCGGCACTTTCGTCGTGACCTTACCGACCTTCATTACCGGCTTTACCGTGATTGCCTCGCTGGAAATCGCCGGCCGTTTACGCGGCGGTCAAGGCTTGTTCGGCTGGATAGCGGCTCTGCCCTGGAACAACCCGATGGTACTGGCCTTGATTCTGGGTTTGTTAATGCTGATCTTCGGCGGCTTCGGCGGCTTGATCAACGCCAGTTACGCGATGAACGCGATGGTGCATAACACCGCCTGGATTTCCGGCCATTTCCATCTGATCTTCGGCGGCACCACCATCATCATGTATTTCGGTATCGCCTATTACTTCTGGCCGGTGTTGAGCGGCAAACCGCTGTATTGCCCGTCGCTGGCAATCGCCCAACTGTGGAGCTGGTTTATCGGCATGATCATCATGACCACGCCCTGGCACATTCTGGGCCTGCTCGGCCAACCGCGCCGGATCGACAGCGTGCACTACAACAACCTGTTGACCCTGTCCTGGGAACCGTACGAGGTGACGATGATATTCGGCGGCCTGATTCTACTGGGCTCGGCCGGATTGCTGATCTATATCCTGTATAAAACGCAAACCAGCCAGGAAAGCTATCAGGGCGAGGTCGAATATGCCGAACCGATCCACGCCGTCAAGGACCTGCCCGGCTACCTGAACAGCTTCGGCTTGTGGAACGCCATCATCGCCGTATTCATGTTGATTGCCTTCGGTTATCCGATTCTGCAATTTTTCTTGATGGAAACCTTTGGTTCAGGCAGATGGGGGGTCTGATCATGAAAAAACTGATACTTACTACAGTCTTGCTGCTGCCTACCGCATTGGCGGCGCAACCTTCGTCGCAAGTGGCCTGGACCGCCGAGGAGCTGAACTTTGCTAAAGCAGGCAACCCGCAGAAAGGCCAGGAACTGGCCAAAACCTGTGCGGCTTGTCACGGCGAAAACGGCATCAGCACCCTGCCCGGCACACCGTCTCTGGCCGGACAGTTGCCTACCTACCTGTACAAGCAATTGCGCGATTATGCCGACGGCAGCCGCGACAATCCGATGATGGCCGGCCTGGCCAAATCGCTGAGCAAGCAGGATGCGGCCGACTTGGCGGCGTGGTTCTCGACCCGGCCGCCGGCGTTCAAGTCGCGCAGCCCGATGGTTTACGAGCAGGCGGAGAAGTTGGTAGCCCAAGGCAGTAACGACCGCATCCTGCCGCCGTGCGAAGTCTGCCACGGCGGTAACGGCCAAGGCCAGGAAATGGATATTCCGGCTCTGGCCGGCCAGAACGCCGACTACTTGGTTGCCACCTTAAAGGCCTTCAAAACCGGTAACCGCCATAACGACATCTACAGCCGGATGCGTTTGATCGCCGAAGCGCTCAGCGAGGACGAGATCAACGAGTTGGGCCTTTATTACCAAAACGTCAAAAAATAACCGGGCTACTACGCCGGGCGGCTGAAGGTTTCGGCCGCCCGCATTCGCCTGCTCCGCCAATTCAGCGACCGGATAGCATATGTCCACCGATTCCAATATTCCCGTTAAGTACGCCTACAAGGGCGCAAATCTGATCAGCTTCGGCACGAGTATCAAGCTGTTGTTCACCGGCTATTTGGTCACAATCGGGGCCGGCTACTTGATGGCGCTGACCCAGATTTTATTCACCCACGGCATGGCCGACGGCAAATTCGGCTTATCGCTGGACGACATCGTCTACAGCTATTACGGCGACCGCTCCGGTTCGGTGCTGGAATCGAAATTGAACGGCTCGATGAAAATGAACGCACCGGACCAGGACCGGTTCAAGATCATTCAGTGGGTAAGGGACGGCGCTCAAGAAGCCGATTACAACGCGAATATCAAGCCGATCGTCGAAAAGAACTGCCTGATGTGCCACAACGCCAATGCCGGCTCGCTGCCGGATTTCGGCAAATTCGAAAATCTGAAAAAACTCGCCGAGTCCAGCGAAGGCGCCACCTTTGCCTCGCTGACCCGCTTGTCGCACATCCATCTGTTCGGCATCAGCTTTATTTTCATGTTCGTCGGCCTGATCTTCAGCTTCAGTACCGGCGTACCCTGTAAATACAAATATCCGGCCATCGTCATGCCCTATTTGTTTTTGCTGGTCGACATCGCCTCGTGGTGGCTGACCAAACTCAATCCGCACTTCGCCTGGCTGGTCATCATCGCCGGCGCCGGCCTCGGCATTTCCTTCGCCTTCATGTGGACCGTGTCGATGTACCAAATGTGGATACTGGGCGGCGTACTGAAACAGTCCGACCGGCGCAATGCGGTGCTGCGGGATTAGGCGGACCACACCCGGTCAGACCTGCAACGCCAGCGCGGACTACATTAAAGGCAAGATCTGATCCAGCAATTTGCCATTGGTGGCCAGGATTTGTTTGGGAAACACGCCGGGATTGCCGGCGAAATCGGTGACGGTGCCGCCGGCTTCCAGCACGATCAAGGCGCCGCCGGCAACGTCGTACAGATTCAATTCCTGCTCCCAAAACGCATCGACTTGGCCGTCGGCGACGGTGCACAAATCCAATGCCGCCGAACCCAGGCGGCGCTGGCCGGTGGTGGCCTGGGCGATGCGGGCGAAGCGCGCCAGGTTGTTGTCGGTTAGATATTGGCGCAGGCAGGCAAAGCCGGTCGACACCATACTGGCGCCGAGGTCGGTTTCGTCAGAGACGCGGATCGGTTTGCCGTTTTTCCAGGCGCCCTTGCCTTTCTCAGCACAGTAATAGTCGTCCAAAGCCGGACCGTAGACCACGCCCATGACCAGTTCGCCGTCGATCTCCAACGCAACGCTGATGCCCCAGTAATACTGGCCCTTGGAAAAGGAATGGGTGCCGTCGATCGGGTCGACGATCCAGCGGCTGGTTTGATTGGCGGTTTGGCCGCTCTCCTCGCCCCAGAATCCGTATTCCGGGCAATGTTCGGCCAAGGCTTGTTTCAGATAATTTTCGACGGCAACGTCGGCGTCGGTCACCAAATCGCGCGCACTTTTTTTGTTGACGGCCAGATTGGGCAGATCGTTGAAATAATTCATCGCCACACTGCCGGCGGCGCGAATGATGGGTTCCAGAGTTTGGAGGGTGATTGGCATGGTGGTCTCGGCTTAAAAATGTCGGCGGCGGGATGTTGGCACATCCCGCCTGTTTGAGTCAGCCGGTTATTTTAACCCGCAATGCGGCAGTTTACAGATTGTGGTAGCCGGTCTCTTCGTGCAGCACGATATCCAGGCCTTGCTGTTCCTCGTCTTCCGTGACCCGCAAACCGATCAGCAGATCCAGCGTTTTCAGCAGGCCGTAACTGAAAGCACCGCTCCAGGCTGCGGTCACCAACACCGCCAGGGTTTGGATTGCGACCTGGTGGCCAACGCTGACGCCGTTCAATCCGAGCCCGCCGAAACTCTCGGCCGCAAATACGCCGGTCAGAATGGAGCCGACGCAACCGCCGACGCCGTGTACCGGAAACACGTCCAACGAATCGTCGATTTTCAAACGCCGTTTGACGAATTGGGTGGCATAGAAGCAGACGCCGCCGGCCACCACGCCGATCACCAAGCCGCCAATCGGCCCGACAAAGCCGGAGGCCGGCGTAATGGTACCCAATCCGGCCACCATGCCGGTGACGATGCCCAACACGCTGGGCTTGCCGAAACGCAGCCATTCGATCGCCATCCAGGTCAAGGCGCCGGCGGCGGCAGCGATATGGGTTACCGCAATCGCCATGCCGGCCGAGCCGTCGGATTTCAAGGCACTGCCGCCATTGAAGCCGAACCAGCCGAACCACAGCATACCTGCGCCGGTCACGACCATGGTCATGTTATGCGGCGGCATTGCCACGCTCGGGAAGCCTTTACGCCGGCCCAGCACCAACGCGGCCACCAACGAGGCGACGCCGGCGTTGACGTGGATCACGATACCGCCGGCAAAGTCTTTGGCGCCCAACGCCGCCAGCCAACCGTTACCCCAAATCCAGTGGCAGATCGGCATATAGACGAAGACCAGCCACAATCCGCTGAACCAAAGCATCGCGGAAAATTTCATCCGCTCGGCAAAGGCGCCGACGATCAAGGCCGGCGTGATGATCGCGAACGTCATCTGGAACATGAAAAATACGGTTTCCGGAATATCGCCGGTCAGGCTACGAATACCCATGTCCGGTAGAAACACTTTTGCCGCACCGCCCAACCAAGGCTGCCAGTCACCGCCGTCGGCGAACACGAAACTGTAGACGCCGGCCAGCCAAAGCAGGGAAACCAAACAAGTGATCGAGAAGCACTGCATCAAAACCGACAGCACGTTTTTACTCCTGACCAAGCCGCCGTAAAACAGCGACAAGCCTGGAATGGTCATAAACAAGACCAATGCGGTCGAGGTCAGCACCCAAGCCGTATTGGCTTGGTTCAATTCATCGGCGTACGCCGAAACGGGTAATGCCCAGGTGAAGGCGATGAGCGTCAGCGCTCTTATAATTGTTGTCATGGTCTATCACGAAATGTTGTGTTGTTTTTTGACGGGCTATAAACAACAAAATCGCCCTGGTCTGCGTTTTACCCGCAGACCAGG
>NZ_JANIBM010000024.1 GCF_024505045.1 Methylomonas aurea
TTTCGTCGATTCTTTGGGTCAGGGTCAGAGTGTCCAACGTCGGCAGCGGTAACGCGCACAACAATTCGATACGGCGTTTCAACAGGCTGTAAACCTCGAAAAACAATTTCTTGCGTTGCTGTTCCGAGCCGTAGAGTAGTGCCGGGTCCGGTACGCCCCAATGGGCTCTTGCCCGTTTCGGCCAGACCGGACAGGGTTCGCCGGCCGCTTTGTCGCAAACGGTGAACACAAAATCCAGTGGCGCCTCGGCGCCGCTGAATTCGGACCAATGTTTGCTGCGCAACGGCCGCGTGTCGTAACCCAACTGCTCCAACAACTCGATGGTCAACGGATGCACGCTGCCAGCGGGTTCGCTGCCCGCGCTGAATGCCTGGAATCTGCCGCTGCCCACTCGATTGAGGATGGCCTCGGCCATGATGCTGCGCGCCGAGTTGGCCGTACACAGAAATAAAACAGTCGCAATTCGTTCCGGCATCGAAAAATCTCAGTGATCCGAGCCGACCAACTGTTGCAGGCGGGCGATTCCGACCGGCTCGTCCTGTAGCAACGGTACCACGGCGTAGCGTGGTGCATGGCGCTTGGCGACGGCGGCAATTTCTACCAGTTCGTTACTGGCGCGTTGCCGCAATAGCGGCGAGGTCGCATGGGCGGCGGAGATGCTGTTATTGATTATCCAGGCCCAGGGCTCGATACCCGCCCGGCGCAAATCCTGTTGCAGATTGGCGGCTTCCAGCACCGGCGTGGTTTCCGCCACCGTGGCAATCAGCACTTTGGTTTGCCGGCTATCCTGCAATTGCATCATCGGCGTCAGATAGTGAATACCGGGTTGCATTTGCCGCGCGACCTCGCGATGGTAGGCGCCGGTGGCGTCCAGTAGCAATAACGTATGGCCGGTCGGCGCGGTATCCATCACCACAAATTGCCGGCCGGCCTCGCGGATGATGCGGGAGAAGGCCTGGAACACGGCGATTTCCTCGGTACACGGCGAACGCAGATCTTCTTCCAGCAGCGCGCGGCCTTGGGCGTCCAGGCGTGCGCCTTTGGTAGCCAATACCTGCTGGCGGTAGCGTTCGGTTGCCTCGGCCGGATCGATCCGGCTGACGGTCAACTGTTCCAGAGCGCCGGCCAGCGTTTCCTGCAAATGCGCGGCGGGATCGGAGGTCGTTAAATGCACCGGTAGGCCGCGCCGGGCCAGATCGACCGCAATTGCTGCTGCCAGCGTGGTCTTGCCGACACCGCCTTTGCCCATCAGCATGATCAGGCCGTGACCTGCTTGGGCGATTTCTTCGACTAATTCGGCCAAACCGGGATGAGCGTCGGGCCGGCAAGGCTGAGCGGCCGGGGCCAGGCCTGCGCCGTCGCCGGTTAGCAAGTGGCGCAACGCAGCCAATCCCACCATGTTGAAGGGCCGCAGCATCACTGTGTCGCGAGGCAAGGCGGCGAGGACGTCGGGCATGTTCGCCAATGCGGTTTGTTCGCGTTGATGAATCGCCATTGCCAGCGGGTCGTCGGCGACTTGCTCGGCCGGCAGTATCGCGTTGATCAGCAAATATTGATTGCGCAGGCCGATCTCGGCCAGTTCCCGATGGGTTCGCGCCACTTCCCGCAATGTGGATTGCTGGGCGCGAGCCACCAGAATCAAGCGGGTACGGGTGCTGTCCGCCAGTGCATCGACCGCGGCTTTGTACTGAGCGCGCTGTTTGTCGAGGCCGGCCAGTGGCCCCAGGCAAGAGGCATCGCCTTTGCCCGCTTCCAGAAAGCCGCTCCAGGCGCCGGGCAATTGCAACAGGCGGATGGTGTGGCCGGTGGGCGCGGTATCGAAGACGATGTGGTCGTAACCGGCTACCAACTCGGCATCGGTTAATAAACCGGTGAATTGGTCGAAGGCGGCGATTTCGGTGGTGCAGGCGCCGGAGAGCTGTTCCTCGATCCCCTTGACCACGTTATCCGGCAACAAGCCTTTGACCGGGCCGACGATGCGGTCGCGGTAAGCTTGGGCGGCGGCTTGCGGGTCGATTTCCAGGGCGCTTAAACCGGAGACGGCGGGAACGGCGGCGATGCGATTGCCGATGTCCAGGCCGAATACCTGGCCGACGTTGGAGGCGGGGTCGGTGCTGACCAATAGCACTTTAGATCCGCTATCGGCCAAATGAACGGCGCTGGCGCAAGCCACCGAGGTCTTGCCGACGCCACCCTTGCCGGTGAAAAACAGAAAGCGCGGCGCTTGCTGCAGAAAGTTCAAGGCAGTCCCCGCCCGATCAGCAGCAGCGGCTGCCGCTGCAGCAGGCCGCTTCCGGTTTGTCCGTCGCCGTGTCGAGCGCGGCCCAGCGTGCCAATTCGTTTCGATTCGGATAGCGGCCGGTCAAGGCAATTTCGCCGTCGACTAAAACCAGCGGTAATCCCTCCGCGCCCGACCGCTCCAGGAAAGCTTTTACAACCGGATTTTCGGCAAAGGCCAAAGGCTGTTGCGCCAGATTGAAACGTTCGATGGCGGCACCGCTTTGCTGGGCCCAGGCGATTTCGGCGGCGACATCGACCAGTTGCTGATCGACGTCCACGCCGCAGACGCCGCTACTGCAGCACAGTGAGGGATCGAATATTTGAATGCTGCTCATGGCTATTCTCCTGGTGGTTAAGGTAAAGACACGCCGATCCGGTCCATTTCCGCTTTCAACCGTACCGGGTCGTTTTGCAATTCGGTCAACGGTAAAGCGAGAAATTGTTCGATGCGATAGCGCAGAATGGCGTAGGCCGTTTCAAATGCGGCTTTGATTTCAGCTTCGGTGCCTTCGGCATGGGCTGGATCTTCCACGCCCCAATGGCTGCGCAGCACTGGGCCCAGATAGGCTGGGCAAGTTTCGTTGGCGGCATTGCCGCAGACGCTGATAACGATGTCGGGCGTGACCGGCAGATCGTTCCAGGACTTGCTGTAGTAGCCGGCGGTGGCAATGCCTTTTTCCTCCAGCATGGCGACGGCGCCGGGATTGAGCCGGCCAAGCGGCTTGCTGCCGGCGCTGATGGCATGCCAACCTTGCGGCGCCAGATGGTTGAAAATCGCTTCGCCCATCAGCGAGCGGCAGGAGTTACCGGTGCAAAGAAAGAGAACGTTAATCATAGATCGGGGTGCTGAATTGAAAACAAAGCTTGGATTAGGGTTATGGTGAAGAGCGATCGCTCCGGCAATCGCCCGGATTTCATGTTTGGGGCTCGCAGCGGCTGACCGAGGCCGCCGAACAGTCGTTTCCGCCGCAGCAGTTCTCGCTCAAAAATGCCAGTAGCTCGTTCATCGCCGCGAAATTGGCCGAATAGATCACGAAGCGGCTTTCGTTGCGGGACTCGATCAAACCGGCATGGACCAGTTCTTTCAAATGAAACGACAACGACGACGGCGAAATTCCCAGCATTTCGCTGATCTTGCCTGCCGCCAAACCGTCGGGCCCGGCCTGGATCAAGGCGCGGAACAGCGATAAGCGGGTCTCTTGCGCCAATGCGGCGAGGGCGGTAACGGCGGTTTTATTTTCCATATTTCAAAATTAGTTGAAATATCAAAATAAGTCAACCCGTTTCACGAATTTGTCATGTTCGGCGGTTAAGCTGCGGGTTTGGATAATCACATTCGAGGCCAGTCAATGAATAAACCCAAACCAAGCAAATTGGCCGCGGCGCTGGGCGCTTTCGGTTTCGCGCTCTCGGTTGCCGCGCTTGCCGGCGGCGATCACCAGCGCCGTCACGATCACGTTCCCGCCAATCAGGTGCCGGCGTCGGCCAGCGAATGGTTCCGGGTCGGCGAAATGGCGGTGAGGGCTAATAAACGGGATGCAGCCAATCTGCGTAGAGCCAAAAACGTGATTCTGTTCGTCGGCGACGGCATGGGAGTGTCCACCGTCACTGCAGCGCGCATCCTGGAAGGCCAATTGAATGGGCGTGATGGCGAATTCAACCGGCTCAGTTTCGAAAGATTCGGTAATACCGCGTTGTCGGTCACTGCCAGCGCCAATCAGCAAACCTCGGACTCGGCGCCGACCGCGACGGCAATGGTGACCGGAATCAAAACCAACGATGGTGCCATTTCGGTCGACCAAACCATCAATCGGCTGGAGCCGAATGCGGATGTCACCGCTGCCAAAACCGTGAAAACTATCCTCGAACGCGCCGAAGAGCGGGGCATGGCCACCGGTGTGGTAACCACCGCGCGCTTCACCCACGCCACTCCGGCGGTGAATTACGCCCATAGTTCCAACCGCGACTGGGAGGCCGACAGCAATCTGCCGGCCGGCGCTACTGTAAAAGACATCGCCCGGCAATTGCTCGAGTTCCCCTACGGCGACGGTTTGGAAGTAGCCTTGGGCGGCGGCCGCAGCTACTTCATGCCTAATACCGCCGCAGACCCGGAATATCCGACGCAAAAGGGCCGCCGGGCCGACAGCCGCGACTTGACCGCCGAGTGGACGGCGAAATACAACAACTCGGAATATGTTTGGAACCAAGCCCAATTCGACGCGGTAAATCCGGCCAAGACCGACCACCTGTTGGGCTTATTCGAACGCTCGCACATGCGTTACGAAGCGGATCGCAAGGACGACGCGGCGGGCGAGCCTTCGCTGGCGGAAATGACCGAAAAAGCCATCAAAATTTTGCAAAAAAACCGCAAAGGTTACTATCTGATGGTCGAGGCCGGTCGGGTCGACCATGCTCACCACGCCGGCAACGCTTACCGGGCATTGACCGATGCGATTGCGCTGTCCGACGCGGTTAAAAAAGCCAAGCAACTGACCAACGACAAGGACACCTTGATCCTGGTTACCGCCGACCACAGTCACGTGTTCACCATTGCCGGTTACCCGTCGCGCGGTAACCCGATTCTGGGTAAAACGGCCGTCGACGGCGTCGCAGCGAAAGATGCGCTGGGCTTGCCGTACACCACCTTGTCCTATGCCAACGGCCCGGGCTGGACCGGCGGCCAGCAGCGCAAGGAATTCAACCCTGCCAACGAAAGCACCGCGGCGGCAGCCTATACCGGTAGCAAACTGCGCCCGGATTTAAGCGCGGTTGACACCGAAAACCCTAACTACATGCAGGAAGCGACCGTGCCGATGGGTTCGGAAACCCACGCCGGCGAAGACGTGGCGATTTATGCCGACGGTCCCGGCGCCTACCTGGTGCGCGGCACGCTGGAGCAGAACGCGATTTATCACATCATGGCCGACGCGCTGGGCTGGAACGACCACCGCTAACGCCATTTGCATTCATTGCCGGGGACGGCTCGACGGTCCCCGGCTTTTCTCCTGTCTCCCGCCGTCACAGACTTTATGCCGCAAAACCCAGCCTTGATATCCAAACCATTAATCCGTCCCGCAACTGTTTCCAGAGTTCGTGCCGAACCGCTTGGCTGCTCTCGGAAGAGCCTTGTCGAGCTACAAGCAGGGGTTGGACGCGCTCGAGGCGAACGCATACCAAGGCTTCCTAAGGCAGGGTCGATAATGGCCGCCGTCGCCGTGTCGGCGATTTTGGCGGCTTGCGGCCACGCGCCCGTTCGTCAGGTTGCAGCCGGCGCAACCGTCGATCTGGCGGCTGACAGATTGCCGGCCGCCGCCGCGGAATATCGGACTACGGTCGCTATGCAGTCTACCGAGCATTCACATGCAGCCGAAGTTTTGCCGGCCGAGGCCGTGCTTTGGCGGTTTTGGCGCGATGCCGACCAAATCGTCATCGAGCGGCCGCAGCTTGGTTTGGGCGAACTCTGGCAGCGCGACGGCAAGTCTTTGATCCATCGCAAGTTGTATCACGCCGAACGCCGGGCAATTGAATTTCAGGAGGACGATTTGAAAATGCTCGGCAGCCATCCGGCCTGGAGCAAACTGGGGCTGTTACTTGATCCGGCGATTTTGGCGGGTTTGATAGCCGAGGAGGCGACTGAGTCGGATGGAACGTCGGTTCGTGAGTATCGCGGTTCGGCGGCTGGGGCCGAATGGCATGTGATTGTCAGGCTGGATCTGGCGCTGCCGGTGCTGATCGAACGGGAAACCGGTGGCTTATCGGAGCGCACCGAGCTGCTACAGGCCTACGTGCTCGCTGCCGCGCCGTGGCCGCCAACGGCCGGCGACAGCTACGACAACATCGATTACGCCGATTTGGGCGACAAGGAATACGATCCGTTTGTGATCAAGGTGCAAGCTCAGTATGGGCATGATCACGGCCACAGCCATTGAGCATTTGCTGACGGATTACCTGCGCCGCGCTGAAATCGCTGCTGTCGCAGCTTGAGCCTGGTTTTATGCCCCAGCCGCCAGATCAGCTCGCCGCAACGGCAAGTTGATCGGCGCCGGACTGGTGAGGGCGGCGTTCAGCCGTGAGTGCTGAAACGACTCGATCTTTCCTCGTCGTCGAAAATCGGTTCGCCCCGACCCATCACGCTGTCTTTGCCGGAAGCCACCAAGCGAATCAAAGGTGCGGCAATTTCATTGCCGACATTGAGTTGCGCCAGAGTCGCCTGCAACAATTCCACGGCCACGTCGTACACCTCGTCGATCGGATTGAGCCTTAAAAAATGAGAATGGGCCGGGCATAACATGGTCAGGCGCGGTACTTCTGAGTCGTCGCCGACGATATTGCCGTTCATCAACGTTCCCAAGAAGGCGAAGTCGCGGTTGTTCACCAAACTCGGTTTGGCGTTGCCGCGGGCAAAAGCCGCCGTAAATGCGGCGTCCGCAAGTTCGGACAACGTCTGCGGTTCGACTGGCTGGACCGTCAGTAACGCACTCAGTAACCGCTTCAACGGTGCTGCTTGTTCGGCTAACGGCCTATCGTAAAAATAGCGATTGATTCGATAGTCGTCGCGCATTTTGGCATACCAAACATCGATAATCTGGGTGAGCAATTGATCGTCCAAACTAATTTTTAAGGGGCTATTCATATACTACTCCGCTCAGGTGAATGAACTACCAGGATTTCGAACTCTACGCCGACTCACAATGTCAGCCAAGATTGGCGGCGAGCTCAATCGTCATGGAGACGGGCGTAAAAATCATGGCACATATTGCCTAGGATTCCAGGGTTATTGAATAAAGCAATGATTTGGGCAATTGGGATTGTCAAATTGGCCGTTGATGGCCGAAGGACGGATTACTAGCAGCGGCCGAGGTAATTGGGTATCAGGCCGAAAACGGGTTATGCCGGTAAACACCGGCAGGCCTTATAAAAATCAGCCTGGCGTCCGCTTTGCTGAGCCGCGGGTAGTGGCCAGGAATTACTGTACGCAGACGGTAAATGTTGAAGTAAGGCCCGATTGCCGGCGACCGCTAGCGGGAAGAGGTTGAAACCTGCGGGCGGTGCGCCAATTCCCGCATACGGTCCTTGGGAATGCTTGTGCGATGCGGCGTAGCCGGTCCAATCGGAATATTCCACCACATTACCGGCAACACCGCGAAGGATGCAGCTCAGGCAGTACCCGTGCGACCGCGGTGGGTGTACGCTTCGCGCAAGTATCCATCCCGGCGGCGCCCGGGCAGGTTTATTCGGTGGCGGGAGCCTGCTGGGCAGGTTTGGCTTCGGCCTTTTTCGGCTTTTTTTTCTGCGACCGGTATTTCAGCCGTTGCGCCTGGGTGGCATTATCCTTGGTAACGCGGCCGGCTTCGTTACCGCTCAGGTCTACGCGGATTGCGCCTTCGACCAGGCAGGCCCAATAGCGGTTGCCGGTGCACCAGGTTTTGATGGCTTCAAGCAGAGCGTCCTTGGCGATGCCGAGTTGTTCGGACTGTTCGATCAAGTCGTTGTGGATGCCTATTTTGAGCGGTACTTTCGGATTTGGGCTTTTCGGAAAAATAGCCGGAAAACGTTTCTGCAACTGGCCGATGGTTTGTACGACCGGATCGATATCCGGACTCGGCGCTTGGTGCCGCTTTTTCTTCTCTTGTTTTTTCGCTTTTTCGGCAGCGGCTTGTTGCGCCAGTTGATCCCGCAGCGATGCTAATTGTTCGAACCCCATACGCAACCCGATAATTTACTTGAAATGCGCATTGTACAACGATGCGGGCGGCGGTGAAATTTACCGCGTAATTAATAAGGTTTATTGGCCGGCCGTGTCGCGGGCCAGCGCTGAATAGGAATCTCCGCCGATAACGCGGACCGGTTTGAACGCCGGCCGATACGGCGCTGTTTCGATTAATCAATTTTTACATTCGGCGAACGTCGGTTTACTTTCAGTTGGGCATACTTGAGACTATGTTTTTGGATTTTTCCGTTACCCGTGCCGGAGTTTCGCGCCGATGTCGATTTTGATGAGGTTATTCCCGTGCTTTCGCCTGATTCCGGCGATTCTGCTGCTGCCGATGCTAAGCGCCTGTTCAACTCGGCCGAGCTTGCCGGGTCAGGAGGAGCAGGCCGAGAAATTGCAGGAGGCGATGCAAAGCGGAGCTTATCGGCCGGCAGGCAATTTCGAGCTGGAGTCGGTTCGCGACCGTTGGTTGCACGATGGCGTCGAGCTGGACGTGGAAATGCTGGCGCCGAAAGCCGCGGGCGTTTACCCGTTGGTGATATATCTACCCAGCATCGGCGAAGACGCCGGGGCCGGCAGGTTATGGCGGCAAAGTTGGGCCAAGGCCGGTTATGCGGTATTCAGCGTACAGCCGGTGGAAATAGCCCAGGCTTTGAAAGCGTTGGAAGCGGAACGTAAATTCGATCCGCCGGATGCGGGCGGCCTCGGCCCGGCCGAGGACCTGGACGAGGAAAACCCGCCGGCGCGCGAACAGGTCGGCGAGTCTTGGTTCGGCGAAAAACGCCCGCGGCAATCGCGTTCCGCGCGCAGCAGCGAATTGCATTACGTCGGCCACCAATATTTTGCGCCGGATCGTTTAAAAAGCCGGCTCGGGCATTTGTACTGGGCTTACCGGCAACTGAAACTCAGAGCCGAGATGCGGGTGCCGGGATTTGCCGCTGCCGATTTTTCCAAAGTGGTTTTGGCCGGTTACGATTTGGGCGGGCAAACCGTTTCCGCTGCCGCCGCAGAAGCGTTTGCAGGCGATATGCCTGACCGCGGCGATTTGCAACCGGTCGCGGCCATCGTGTTGAGTCCGTCGGTCGATTTGGCCGAAGGCCAAGTGCGGGGCCGGTTTCAAAATCTGTCCTTGCCGATGCTGAGCATCACCGGTAGCGAAGACAACGATCCGTATGCAATCAGCTCGGCGCCGGTCAGAACCGCTTTGTGGGAATACGCGCCGGCCGGCGGCAAGTACCTGCTTCTGTTACAGGGCGGCGGGCATAAGGTGTTGGCCGGTTCCGAACTTGGCGGTCGTTTTGCTGCGGCCGAGCGGCGCAACGACGCGCCGATGGCGGAGGGTCTGCCGCCGGCCGCCGGCCGTCGCCGGGGCGGCATGGGCGGCCCTCAAGCCGGCGGCGAGTCCTGGTTTGGCGGCTCCCGCGCTGAAGAAACTCGGCGTGACCAGGGCTACAAGCAGGTTGCCGCCGTCATTGCCAGCACGACGGCATTTTTGGACATGGTCGTAAAAAACGACGTGTTCGCCCAGGCTTGGCTGCAGGAAAAAGCCAATCCCTGGTTGGGGCGGAGCGGGTCGCTGAAATCCCGCTAGCGCTAGCCGGAAAATACCCAGCTTGGCCTCAGGCCGGTTGCTTCGCAGGTCGGGGCAGCCACCGCGCCCGTAATCGATCCCGATGGATATAGAGCCACTGAATGGCGATGATCGGAATACCGGATTCGATTTCGTGCCGTTCCAGCATCGCGAACACATCCTCGAACTTGACCGCGCTGACCCGGATGTCCTCGTCTTCTTCGTCCAGGCCGTGAATGCCGCCGACGTGGCTGCTGTCTACCCGGCCGCAAAACAGCGTGATCCATTCGGAGGCACCGCCTGGCGTGGTGAAGAACTGCTGGATTTCGATCAAATCCAGAATCTCGCAGCCGGCTTCTTCCCGCGCTTCGCGGTAAGCGACCTCCTCGGCGGTTTCGCCTTCCTCTATGGCGCCGGCCACGATCTCTAATAGCCAGGCCCGTTGCGGCTGCAAAATCGCGCCGACCCGGAATTGTTCGATGATAACGACTTCGTCGCGGTCGGGGTCGTACAGCAGCACCGCCACGCAGTTGCCGCGGCGGAATAATTCCCGCGTCAGCGGCTGGCTCCAGCCGCCCTTGAACAGCGTGTGCCGCAGCGTATATTGCTCGAGCCGGAAAAAACCGTGGTAGACGGTGCGGCAATCCAGTATTTCGAAACGCTTGTCGCTCATCGGCCGTAAGTCACTCGGTAAATCACACCCAGGCTGTCGTCGCTGATCAGCAAGCTGCCGTCCGGCAGTTGCAGTACGTCGTTAGGCCGGCCCAATACCTCGCCCTTCGGCGTCAGCCAGCCGCTGATGAAAGGCTGTTCGTTATAGGGTTGGCCTTCGCGGAATTTGACGATATTGACCTGGTAGCCTTGCGGTTCGCTGCGGTTCCACGAGCCGTGCTGAGCCACGATCAATTGCCGGAAATAGACGTCCGGGAATTGCTTGCCGGTATAAAAACGCATGCCCAGCGGCGCGATGTGGGCTTTATAGCGCCAGACCGGCGCCGCGTATTTGTAACATTCCTTACCGGCGCCGAATTCCGGATCGGCAATATTGCCGGCATGGCAGTAAGGAAACCCGAAATGTTGGTTGGTTGGGGTCCATTCGTTCAGCTCGTCGGGCGGCACGTCGTCGCCCAGGTGATCGCGGCCGTTGTCGTTAAAAAACAAATGGCCGGTCCGGGTTTCCCAATCGAAACCGACGGTGTTACGGATTCCGCGCGCCAGTATTTCCAAATTGCTGCCGTCGCGGTTCATCCGCAGCAAGGAGCCGTAGATCGGCTTTTCCGGATCGCAGACATTACAAGGCGCACCGACCGCGGTGTACAGTTTGTCGTCGGGGCCGATACGTAAATATTTCCAACCGTGGTGGCGGTCGGTCGGAAACTTGTCGTACACGGTTACCGGTTTTGGGGGATTGGCCAGCCGCATGCCGATTTCGTCGAAGCGGATGATGCGTTGGATCTCGGCAACATACAGCGAGCCGTCTTTGTAAGCGACGCCGTTAGGCAAGTTCAGTTGTTCGGCGATGACGAAGCGTTGTTCGGCGACGCCGTCGCCGTCTTTGTCTTGCACTGCGTAAACATTGCCTTGGCGAGAGCCGACATAGACGACGCCCTTGTCGCCCAATGCCATCTGCCGGGCATTCGGCAGATTGTCGGCAAAAATCCGGATATTGAATCCCGGCGGCAAGCGCAATTGCTTCAATACCGCCTCGTGTTCCGGGCTGGCGGCCAGCGTTGGCAAACTCGTAACCATGAGCAATAGCAGCGACTTTATTCTTTTCATTTTTACCTGCCTCTGAGTAAACTTTGAATGATGTTAACACTCTATAGCCTTGAATTTAATCTTTCGGCGCCCCAAATCGCCTCCACACCATAACAACACAGGAAAGTTACGCCATGATGAGAATATTGCTGTTTTTGGCTACCAACGTGGCCATCATGATTGCGATCAGCATCATTTTTAACGTTTTAGGCTTGAAAGGTGCGCTGGACGCTCAAGGCGTACATCTGAACATCGAAGGTTTGCTGGCGACTTCCGCCGTGATCGGTATGACCGGTTCGGTGATCTCGTTGTTCATGTCGAAATGGTCGGCGAAAAGCGCGATGGGCGTGCATGTGATCGAACAGCCGCAAAATCAGACCGAACAGTGGTTGGTCAGCGTGGTATCGCGGCAAGCGCAAATGGCCGGTATCGGCATGCCGGAAGTGGGTATTTTCGACGCGCCGGAAGCCAACGCCTTCGCTACCGGAGCCAATCGCGACAATGCTTTGGTGGCGGTCAGTACCGGCTTGTTGAGGAGCATGAATGCCGACGAAGTCGAAGCGGTGGTCGGCCACGAGATCAGCCACGTCGCCAACGGCGATATGGTGACGATGGCGTTGATGCAGGGCGTGGTCAACACCTTCGTCTATTTCTTCGCCACGATCATCGGTTATGTGGTTGACCGGGCGGTGTTCAAAACCGAACGTGGTTACGGCCCGGCATACTACATCACGCAAATGGTCGCACAGATTGCGTTGTCGATTTTGGCTTCGATGCTGGTGATGTGGTTCTCGCGTTACCGCGAATTCCGCGCCGATGCTGGTGGTGCCCAATTGGCCGGCCGGCAGAAAATGATCAGTGCCTTGCGCGCTTTGCAGCGTGCGCACGAACCCGCTCAATTGCCCGGCGAGTTGGCGGCATTCGGTATTAACGGCGGCGGCGTGCAACGTCTGTTTATGAGCCACCCGCCTTTGGAAGAGCGCATCGCCGCTTTGCAAAACGCCCGTTAGTCTCCAGGTCAGTTGAGCCGGGCCGTCCCGGTTCGGCTTTTTTATGGCAAACCACTTTATCCGCTTCCGACTCGCTCTCAGTTACGGCCAGTTTCTGGCCGTTTACCAAGGCCAGGCCAAAACGGCCAGCGCGGTCGCCGACGACGGCCGCCGCATACAGTTTCCGGCCGGTAATATTCAACGTTATCTCACCAAAAACGGCATTCAGGGTTATTTCGAAATGGAACTGAGGCCGGGCAACAAATTCGTCGGGTTGCGGCGGTTGGACTAGTCCGGCCTCGCGTCTCGGGCCGACTCAAACCTTGGCGGCCTTCGCCCGGTACATGGCTTGGTCGGCCTGTCTGATCAAATCGTCCCAGGATTGTTTGCCGCGGCGGTAAATCGCGGTGCCGATGCTGACATCCAGCGTCAGGTAGCCAATGGCCGAGGCGTAGGGCGCGATCAGGTTTTCGTAGACTTTGTCGATTACCGCGTTTAACTGTGCCGAATTTTCGATGTCGGTCAGCAATACCAAAAATTCATCGCCGCCGTAACGGCAAGCGGTATCGCAATTGCGGATGCAGGCTTGCAGCCGGTTGGCGACGTCGCTCAACAGGCGGTCGCCGGCCGCATGGCCTAAGGTGTCGTTGACGGCTTTGAAATCGTCCAGATCGATGAACAACAATGCCAGATGCGAGCGCTGGCGGTTTGCCAGCGCCATGGCCTGTTGCAACCTATCCTGCAGCAGCGTGCGGTTTGCCAGTCCGGTCAGAGCATCGTGGTGGGCGGCATGTAAAGCTTGGCGATAATTTTCGCCGGCTTCTTGCAATTTTTGGCTTAATTCACTCCGGTCTGCTTGTAACGTCTCGAGTTGCCGCCTGGCGTCGGCCAATTGTTGTTGGCTCAGCGCCAGCGCCTTTTGCAATTCGGCAATCTCGGCGAAGTTTTGGTTTAACCGTTCGCAAGTGTCGGGCGCGGCGCAACAGGAGGCCGGCTCTAGCCATTGCGAGGCGAGAATGCCGTCTGGACCGGAAAGGGTCGGAATTGGATTCAAGAAAAGAGTGGGTTCGTTTTTCATGGTCAGCTCTGTCGGTAAAGGGGTTGTATTTGCCGTTTTCCGGCGACTTTTTTACCGAATCGATCAAGAGCCGTGCCATTGCGGATTTAATCGAATCAAGATGCTGCAATTCATTGAAATGATATTGTTTTTATTGTAAAGCAAGGCGGGAGTGGCGATTCAGTAGCGACGGCAGCGGGCCGAGCGGGACGAAATATCGCCAATCGTACGATATTTCGTAGTTTTGGCGTCCGGCAAAACGATGGGTTGCCGGCTTATGCGTTAGCGTTGGCGGAAGCGGATGTCGCCGAACAGTTCCTTAAATTGTTTCGGCTGGCAGCGCCAATATTGGCGCGGAGCTTCAACCCGGGCGCCGAGTTTGGCGGCGGCATGCCAGGGCCAGCGCGGATCGTAAAGAATACCGCGGGCGATCGCGACCAGATCGGCCCGGCCTTCTGCAACGATGGCTTCGGCCGCTTCCGCTTCGGTAATCAAGCCGACCGCAACCGTCGGTAGCCCGCTGGCGTGGCGAATGGCTTCGGCCAGCGGTATTTGGTAGTTGGGGCCCACCGGGATTTTCTGCTGCGGCGACAGGCCGCCGCTGGAGACGTGAATGAAGGCGCAGCCGCGAGCTTTCAATTCGTTGGCAAACACGATGCTTTGCTCGACGTCCCAACCGCCGGCCACCCAATCGGTCGCCGAAATCCTGACTCCGATCGGTATCCGCTCGGAAACCGCGGCACGCATCGCTGCGAACACCGCCAGCGGAAAGCGCATCCGGTTTTCCAGTGAACCGCCAAATTCGTCATCCCGCAGGTTGGCCAGCGGCGACAAAAACTGGTGTAACAGATAGCCGTGAGCGGCGTGGACTTCGATCGCGTCGACGCCGATCTGTTGCGCCCGTTGCGCCGCCGATACGAAAGCCTGTTCGATTTGCGCCAAGTCGGTTGAGCTCAGTTCGACCGGCGGCGGATCGCCCGGCATGAAGGCCTGCGGCGAAGGGGCAACGGTCGGCCAGCCGCCGTCGTTTTTGCCCAGCAGATGTCCGCCGTCCCAAGGTGCTGCGGTAGAGGCCTTGCGCCCGGCATGCGCGAGTTGCAGCGCAATCGGCATTGGCGAATATCGCCGAATCGAATCCACAATCTTGCCTAGTGCTGCCGCGCAGTTGTCGGACCAGAGACCGAGGTCGGCCGGTGAGATGCGGCCGCGGGCTTCGACTGCGGTGGCTTCGATGATCAGCAGGCCGGCGCCGGACATTGCCAGATTGCCGAGATGCATTAAGTGCCAATCGGAGGCAATACCGTCGGCGGCCGAATATTGGCACATCGGTGCGATGACGATCCGGTTCGGCAAGCGTAACGGGCCTAAAGAAAACGGAGTGAATAACTGGCTCATGGCGGGTGTTGGGGCAGTTTACTTGGCTGAGATGCCAGTCTATTGGCTGGCGGCCGGATTGGCAATGCTGCCAGCGCTGCCATGCGTGTCATTCCGGCTGCCAGAACTGTCAGTCTAGCCAGCGTCGAAAAATCATTGTGAAGAATATCAAATAATTGATTCGAAACATTTTAGCAGTAGTGGCACAAGGCGTGCTTAATCCGGGTTAAGGAATTCGTTCCGTCCCACTCAATGTTTTATGACTGATGCAAAGGATGAATAAAGTGAACAAGTTTTTGCCTGGATTACGCCTGGTTTTATTGGCCCTGACGTTGGCTCTGTTGGCGGGAAATGCCGTTTCCGCAACCCTAATCGACGATTTTTCCGATTTTCAAGCCATCGATAACGGTAGCGACGGCCCGTTGCCGATTTCCGGTTCGGATTTAAGCGGAATTACCCGTACCTTGGTTGCAACCCCGTTCGTTAACGGCGATACCTCCGAAGTGGTGGTTGAAGCCGGTCTTCTGACGGTCAGTAACGGTACGAACGGCGGTTTCGCCAGCGTGTTATACAGCTTTGACACGATCGATTTGGCATCGCTGGCCGGTGCATTCGTGCTTGCCACCGAATTTATGGATCTGAGCCACCAAGTGCAGTTGATTGCCAACGGCAGTTCGATATTCGGATTTACCGATTTGGGACTGGGCCAACACATCATCGCCTTCAGCCAGTTTTCCGATGCCAGTGTGTTCGGCCATCTGACTAGCCTGGAACTCAAATTCCAGGGTACCGACGCCTGGGATGCACAGTTTAGATTGTTGGCTACCAATGGCAATAGCGTGCCCGAGCCTTCGGTTATCGCGCTGTTAGCGATCGGTTTGTTGGCTCGCGGCTTCGGTTCGCCGAAAAAAACGTTGTCGGCCAAAGCGTGAAGTAGCAATCCATTCTCAGTGTAATGTTAGGACAATCGACCATGTTTATGAAAACCTTGAAATCCAGCACGCAAGCTTTAGCGCTGCTCTGTTCGCTGTCTATCTCGCCGTTCGCAAACGCCAGCGTTTTAACGATCGATAACTTTAGCCATGCTCAGACGGCGATTGATCGGGGCAATTCGGTCGGTAGTCCGACTACCGTCAACCAATTGACCGGTACCGATTTGACCAATGCCTCGCGCACCTTTATTGCCTTAGCCAGCGGTACGACCTACGCCAATAAGGAAGAAATCGTTTCGGGCGGCAATGTGCTGAAAATTACCAACGGCGGCACCTCGGCCGGTACCGCGTCCATCGTTTGGAATTTCGATCCGGTTAATTTTACTGCTCACGGCAATGCGATTTTGTTGGAGATTTTAAGTATCGATTTGGGCGTTGAAGTCGAGATGGTCGCCAATGGCACTTCGTCTAGCGGCGTGAAAAGTTTCAGCGGACCGGGAAATTTTTGGTTGGGGTTCGACGCATTCAGCAATCCTGCCGTGTTTTCCAGCGTAAATAGTTTTCGCCTGAACTTTTCCGGCCCGGCGGCTTGGGACGGACAATTCCGGGTATTGGCAACCACTACTCCGGTGCCGTTGCCCCCGGCATTCTTGCTGATGGGTTCCGCACTGTTGGGCGCGCTAGGCATTCGCCGCATTAAATCCCGCTAACTCGATGCGGCCACGGACCAGACCCGGCAACCGCCGGGTCTGGTTTTTTATTGCCCGAAACCGGCCGGCCAAACAAGTCGGGATTTTGTACTACTGCGGCCGTATATCCAGGCGCTATCGGTTTAAGACTGGACAACGGCTGTTTGCGCGGTAACTTCTCCGTTGAGCATGGCGCTGCCTTGCTGGGCATTTAATCGAACAACAACTTCGCTGCTTGCCGGCGTTAGAGGGGAAATAAGTATGGGACCGTATTACCGAGCGACATCGCAAACCACCGGCGCGTTTTTCGACACTTTCTACCAACATCCGATTTTGATGTTGCTGTTGGTTGCCGGCGTGGTCGGACTTGGCCTCTGGTTTTGGAAAAAAACAGATAAGCCGTCCGCTTAGCTCGCTATCGAGAATAGCGGTTTGCCGGCAAAGCCAGCCATATTGCGGACGATGGCAACTAAGTCATTGATCAGGAGCGTTTTCTGTTGCTGTTGCGCCAAAAATAAAACAACGCCAGTCCGGTTGCCAGCCCCAGCAACGCTAGCATGAATCTCGGTTCGGCCACCTGCAGCGCACGGTTGTCATCTTTGAATTTGAATTTGGTCAAAACACCTAAAGCAGGGTCGCTGACATCGATAGCGATCGATTTTGCCGGCAGGTTGAGTAGCTGAAGCTCGCTGCCGTCGAACGGTTTGTTGTTGCGGGTATCGGTACTGACCATGCCCGGATACAACGGAGTTTGGGCCAATTTTGCGGCATTGAGTTTGCCGGCAAGTTCTTGCTCCAGTTCCTGGGTGGTCTTGCCGTCGGTTTTTATCTTGATCGGATTTTGGCCGTCGATCGCGATCGAAATTTCGCCTTGGGAGGCGGTTTGCGCTTTTTTCGAGGTGAAATCGTCCAAATATTCCACGTCGGCGGTATAGACCAGATCAACAGCCACCTGCACGCCGTCGGCACTAAAAGTTTTGTCGGCAAGCTCGTAATTCAAAGCCTGATTGGAGTAATCGCGGAATGTGATGTTGGTTAGCGAGTAGCCGGCTTTGTTGGCGATAACCAGCTCCGGCTGGTCCTTGGGTTGGATAACAGTTACGCCGCGCCAGTTCGGATCGAGTTGGACCATGCCGTCCTTCATTGCGGTCCAAATTTTTTTGGCGACGTAAGCTTGCGGATTATCGTGGTCCAATTTCGAGGCATTCAAGAAACTCAAGCCGGTGGAGCGGTACAACTCGCCGTCGTCGATGCGCCATTCCACTGTATAAGAAAACAGGGAATCGCTGGCACGGCGCGGAATGCCGGTGTGGATGCGTAATTTATCCTGATCGGCTGCCGTAGTCGCCGCCAAGGCGGGCTGGAATTGAGCTATGCAGGCCGGCAAGGACAGAGTCAGCATCAGCGAATGGATCAGTTTGCGTTTCATTTCAATTCCGGACCGTGGCGTTCAAAATATCAACGTTAGCACAAGCCGGCGGAAAAGGCATACTGCACTGGTTGTAGGGGTAATCCGGATCACTCCGCACCTGGAAATGCCGTTCAGCCGAATCCTTCATCCGACTGCAGCGCCTGCAATTCGGCGGGCGTGTTGATATTGGCAAAAGCCTCGGGTTCGGCGGAGAAATCGACTTCGATCAAGGCGTGGCGCCGGAACCAAGCTTGCAATTTACGCTCTCCGCGCTGCAAGTAGTCCTGTAAATCGTCTTGTAAATGGCTCCGCATGGCCGAGAACACCGGATGTAAACGTTCGCCGTCGAAAGCTATCGCGACGTCGGCGCTGCTGCTGCACAAGGCCTGCAGCAGCTTTTGAAAATGTTCGGTGCGGACGAAAGGAGAATCGCACGGCGCGGTCAGAAAAACGTGCGCTGGTGCAGTTTGCAATGCGGCCAGAATGCCGGCCAACGGGCCGTCGAAATTGGGGCTGGCGTCGCTGATGACCGGGTAGCCGAAGCCGCGGTATAGTTCCTGGTTACGGTTGGCGCTGATCACCAACGTGTCGGTAAGCGGCGCTAACGCCGCCAGCGCATAGCTGACCAGCGGCCGGTTGTTGAACAAAATCAGGCCTTTGTCTTGCTGATGCATCCGCCGCGCCAAGCCGCCGGCCAGCACCACGCCGCTTACTTTGTTTTGCCCGTTCATGATGGTAAGCTTTGCCGATGTTTAATAGAGCCGTCATTTTGGCAAGCTTACCGCTGATTGCAAGCTGCGCCGGTCCCGCACTGCACACCGAGACGGTAACCTATTACCAGGTCGAGACCGGCAAACCTTATGACGAGGTGCTGGCCGAATTGCAGGTGGCGATTGCCGAGCATAACTTTCGGATCACCGGCCATAGCCGGGTCGGCAAGGTGATTCGCGAACGCGGCGCCGAGAATTTTCCCGAATACGACACGCTACAATTTTGCAATTTGACCTTGGCGAAAACGGTACTGGACATCACGCCGCACGCCATCGCTTACATGCCGTGTAATGTCGTCACCTATCAGTTCGAGGGCAAAACCATCGTGCGTACCCATTTGTTGCCGGAAGATACCGACAATCCGGCGCTGAACAAATTTGCCAGCGAAATGAACCCACAATTGAAGCAAATTGTCGATTTCGCCGCCGAACAGTAACTTTTTAACTACAACGAAACAGCCAGCACCATGAAAAACTTTTTGATCCCGATGCTCAGCGCCTTGGTTTTACTTAGCGGTTGCGCCGTCACCGAAGAGAGCGCCAAACCGGATGCCGAAGCAGCTGCCGCCGAGCCTGCGCCAATGGTCAACGACTACCCGACTCGCGACCGCGTTGATTATGTTTTGGAATGCGTCGCCAAACACGGCGGCTTGACCTACATCAGCCAGTACGCCTGCGGCTGCAAGATCGACAAGATCGCCGAGAAATTGAGTTTCGCCGAATACGAAGCGGCCAGAACCTTCAGCCAGATGCAGAAAACCGCCGGAGAAGCGGGCGCCGCGTTCCGCGACCCTAAGCAATCCAAGGATTTGCGCAGCCGCTTGAAGGAAGCGGAAGCCGAAGCCGAGAAAGCTTGTTTCGTCAAATAAACGGCTCCGCCACTACAGGGCTCTAGCGCCGCTAAAGCCCTTTTGATTTGCCACAATTTTCACGTTGCCTTTTTCGGCATGTCAGGCCTGTCGATCATGTTCAATACTTCCGCGATCCAATACCCTAAATTCAAATTGGCGATTCTGGCATTGCTGGCGCTGAATGCCGTAATTTACGGCTTTACCGATACGCTGACCAGTTTTACCGATGCCTTGGTCTGGCTGGTGTTACTGGTGATTTACGAACTGGAAGCGAATAACGTCGAGTTGCCGCTGGGCGAAACAGCGATGCGCCATTTGCGCAGCAGTTTGATCGTGGTGATCGGTTTGGTTTTCGGTAGTTATTGGCGCGACAACGAATGGCTGGATATCGCCAACTCCGCGCTTTGGTTTGGATTGATTGCCATCTTGGAAACCGAAGTCCGCTGGCCGGACTACGTACGCCGCCACGAGCGGCTGTTTTGGCTGGCGACGATTGCCACTTTTGCCGGTCTGCTGGCGATGGCCGGAATTTGGTTGGCGCGCGGCGCCTGGTTGGACGGCTACGATGCGCTGTTATGGATAGTCGCGTTCGGCTTTATAGAAGTGGATATCTTTCATCTGTTAAAACGTAAGCACGCGGTATAGCCCGGCATGGCCAAGCGCTTGGGCGTATTAGCCTTCCTATTGGCGCCGTTACTGCTAAAAGGCCTATTCGTCGATCGTTTCATCTACGAATACACTGGCACCCGTTTCTTGGGATGGGCTCGGGTGTTGGCCAACGATGCAGTGGTCTATGCGGTATTGCTGTTGCTGCTGTACCTGTCTTGCTGGCCAGGTGTCCGGCGTGTCGTTTCGGCGATCTTACGTTTGCTGGCATTGGTCTTGTTCGGGATTTACTGGATCGATTATTTGGTTATCGCCAATTTCGATACCCATTTGGCCGTCGGCGATGCGATCAAATACGCCGGCTATTCGCATAAGTACATTCAGCAAATTTACGGATTGCCGGATTGGGCCTTGTGGGGAATCTTGCTGATACTGTTGGCTGCGATTGCCGCGTTGGTCTCGGTACCTTACCGCCTTCCCGCCGAACGCAACCGCAAACTGCCGCTGTTTGCTATCGCCGGGCTGCCGTTAATTTCCGGTTTCACCGACAACGACGTTTACGCCCACGCCTGGATTTATAAAAACGTTTTCGATTACAACCTGACCATACGTTCCGAGGCTGAGCCGTACAGCGCCGAGTTTATCCGCGGCTTTCGCTACGACGAAGCGCAAAGTTGCCATGCCGAGCCGGCGCAAACCAAAAACATTGTGATTCTGATGGTGGAATCGCTGTCCGCCTACCAAAGCCGCTACTTTTCCGGGATTCGTGATTGGACGCCGCAACTCGATGCCATTGCCGCAAACCATCTGGCGTTTCGTAACTTCTATGCGAACGGGTTCATCACCGAAGACGGCGAAATCGCCCTGTTGACCGGCTTGCCGCCGATCTATTCGCCGTCGAGCTATTCCGACGGCGGCAGCGCGTCTTTCGCCGGATTTTACGCTGTCGAACAATCGTTGCCGCATCGGCTAAAAGCGCGCGGCTACCGCAGCGAATTTTTGACCAGCGCCGATCTCGAATTCGGTAATACCGGAGTCTGGGCCAACAGTATCGGCTTCGATTACGTCGAGGGCCACGACCATCCCGATTATGCGGGTTGGGAACGGTTTCATTTTCGCGCCGCGCCCGACGAAGCTCTTTACCTTCGGGCGCTGGATAGAATCGCCAAGGCTGGACACCAACCGTTGCTGTTGTTCATCAAAACCGTCAGCACCCACCATCCTTATCTCGATCCGGAAACCAAACAAAAATCGGAAGAGGCCGCGTTTCGCTATGCGGACAAACAATTGGGTCATTTCTATCAGCGATTACAAGACGCCGGTTTTTTTCGCCACGGCATGCTGCTGATCGTCGGTGACCACCATTCGATGACGCCGTTGAAACAGGAAGAAGCCGCACACTTCGGCCATTACAGAGCCTCGGCCAAAGTGCCGCTGCTGGCGGTGTCCGCTAGCGGGCACGCAGACGAGGACCGGCAATTTCAACAGACCGATGTGTTCAATACTTTGCAAGGCATGGTCGAGGGCAGGCAATGCAGCAGTGCTTGGCAAGGCGTGTTGTGGGGCGAGCATGCCGCGCCGCCGCGCTTTATCGCCCACCGCCGCGGCGACAATCGCGATAAGGTCAGCGTATTCAGCGACGACGGCGACTATCTGGTGAAACTGGACGGCGACGCTACCCGGCTCGGTAGCGAGCTGTCTGAGCCCGCATTGAGCCGTATGCTGGTCGATAAGATCAATGCCTTGCGCATCGCTCGGCTCAATTGGCTGGCAAAATCCGCCGAAACGTCAAATTGATCCGCGCTTGTTTGATTTGCCGGGTTTTCGGCAGTTCGTGGCGCCAATGGTGTTGCAGCGTGCCGGCCATAACCAGCAAATCGCCATGGGCTAATTCGATATCCAGCCGCTGTTTGCTGCGGTTGTGGCGCAGGCGGAACAGGCGGCTATCGCCGAAGCTGAGCGAGGCAATCAACGGATTGGCGCCCAGTTCCGGCTCGTTATCGGCATGGCAGCCCATCGAATCGCGGCCGTTGCGGTATAAATTGGCCAACACGCTATTGAAGCGATGCTGACAAACCGATTCCAGGTCGGCTTTTATCGCCAATAAGGCTCCGCTCCAAGGCAGCGGAGCGTGGCCGACGCCGGAATAGCGGTAATGGGCGTCCGAGTCGCCGTACCAAGCCATCAGCCGCGGCACTGTCAGCAAGCGGCCGAAGATTTGGATTTGCTCGGTTTGCCATGCCAGACCGTGTAGCAGATCTTGAAAATAACGATCGGCGGTATTGCTCGAGTAAAAGCCGCGCAACAGGTAGAGTTCGCCATCGCACGGCGCCAGATTTTCGGCAGGGGCCGGTATTGCGGCGCTGAGCTGGCCAAGCATGCGCTGAGCGAATCCCTGCTCAGGCCACCAGCAAAATGATCAATTGCGCGGCTATGATGCGCAAAATCATCACCAGCGGATACACCGTCGCATAAGCCATCGACACCGCAGCCGACGGGCTTAAATTGTTGGCGAAGGCCAGCGCCGGCGGATCGGTCATGCTGCCGGCCAACAGCCCGCACAGCGACAGGAAATTCAATTTATAGAAGACGCGGCCGACTGCAGCGACGATCAATAGCGGTAGCAGCGTAATCAGTGCGGCGCAGGCCATCCAGTAAAAGCCGTCGCCCTTGACCAGGGTTTCGACAAATTGGTCGCCGGAATGCAGCCCGACGCAGGCTAAAAACAGCACGATGCCGATGTCTTTCAAGATGATGTTGGAACTTTTCGGCAGATGCCAAGTCATCGCGCCCCAATTACCGATCCGGCTGAGCATGATCGCCACCAGCAAAGGTCCGCCGGCCATGCCCAGTTTGACCGCGGACGGGATGCCGGGCAGATATAGCGGAAAACTGCCCAACAACACGCCCAGCGAGATGCCGATAAAGATCGGCATGATTTGCGGGTGGTCCAGTTCCTCCAGCGAATTGCCCAACGCTTTTTCGATGCTGGTCAGCGCATCCTGGCTGCCGACCACGTGCAACTCGTCACCGAATTGCACATGCACGTGGCTGGTCGGCGAAAATTCGACGTCCGGCCGGTGAATCCGTGAAATAGTTACGCCGTACAGCAGGCAGAGGTTGCCGATGGTTTCATTGATCGCCGCCTTGTTGGTGACCACTAAGCGTTTGCTGTGCAGATTGGTGGCGATTTGTTTCAGGTCGATATCCGATTCCGGGCCGATCAGGATTTTCAACTGCTCCAGCGGTTCGCGCTCGCCGACCAGTCGAATCGTGTCGCCCAGCGCCAGGCGGCTGTCCTGGCCGGCGACGTCGACTTGGCCGTTATGCAGAATTCGGGTCATGACGACGTTCATGCCTTCGAAAAACGGAATCTGACTCAGCATCAACCCGTTCAGGTTGGGGTTCTCGACTTTCAAATCCTTCCAGATCGGCACGTGCGCTTGCTGCTGCTGGTTGTCGTCGAATAGTTTGGCTTCTTGGGCGATATCGATCTTGAACAGGCGTTTGTTCAACAGCATCGCCAGAATGATTCCGGCTATGCCGAACGGATAGGCCACGGCGTAACCCAAGCCCGGCATTTTCAGGGTCTCCGGGCCGATATTGGGTAAAGTGTCCAAGACTTGCTGAGCCGCAGCCAGCGATGGCGTGTTGGTCGTCGCCCCGGAAAACAGGCCCACCGCGACCGGCATCGGAATGTCGCCGACGATGCTGATCAGTACCGCTATCAACGCTCCCAGTAAAACCACGGCGGCGGCCAGCCCGTTCAAGCGCAGGCCGTAACGGAAAAAGGCGCTGACGAAGCTGGGGCCGACCTGCAAACCGATGGCATAAACGAACAGTACCAAGCCGAACTCGCGCAGGAAGTGCATGACTTCCGGGTTAATGCTGAGATGAAAATGGCCGAAGATCAGGCCGGAGAACAACACGCCGGCGATGCCGAGCTGAATGCCGGCCAGCGACAGGCGGCCCAGCACCAGGCCGCTAGCGACTACCAGACTGATGATCAGCAATGTGTGCGGTACGGAATCTTGATTGAAAAGCGATAGCAACCAGGACATGGCCTATTCCTTAGGGATGGGGTTTACGGGATTTTAGGTTTGCTTACTTAAAACGGCCTGACTATGATGAGTCTTCCCCGCCGGTGCGAAAGCGCTGATCGGATTGTACAACAAGCCAACCAAGGGTGATCGGGATGAACAATAACTACTACAACATCAAATTAATCGTCATGCTGGGGTTGTTTGCCGCCGGAGCGAATGCGGCGGATATCAATGCCGGTAAAGCCAAGGCGGCGGTTTGCCAGGGTTGCCACGGCAGCGCCGGCGTCAGTAACAGCCCGCAGTGGCCTAGTTTGGCCGGGCAAAGCGCAATCTATATCGAAAGCCAATTGAACAAATTTAAGTCGGGGCAGCGTGAAAACGAAGTGATGAAGCCGATTGCGGCCGGTTTATCTGAAGCCGACATGCAGAATCTGGCGGCTTACTACGCCAGTTTGCCCGGCAAGTCGGCCGGCGGCGGTGTTGACGCCACGCTGATCGGCCAGGGTAAGGAAAAAGCCGGCATGTGCCTGGGCTGCCACGGCAATAACGCGCAGGGAACCGGAATGGTGCCCAAACTCGCCGGCCAGCAGCCGCAATATTTGGCCAAGCAACTGGCCGACTTCAAGAAAGGTGCGCGCAAGGCGCCGCAAATGAACGCGATGGCGCAATCGTTGAGCGACGACGATATCAAAGCGTTGGCCGCTTACTTGGGCTCGTTGTAGCCGCGATCCGCCGTCGCCACTCGTTTACCGGCGCATTAGTGGTAGGGAGGAGGTGGCGGCGAGCCGGGCGGTGGCGGCGGAATCCTTGGTGGAGTAACGCTTTGCGCAGGGGATTGATAAGAAAACTCCCCGGATACCGGGACCTTGTGGCCTTTGCCGTACATACACTGAACGTAGGCATTGTCGTAGTTTTGCTGGGTGGCATAGCCGGCGCGGCGGGCTTCGCCGCTGCCGGCGATGGTCCCCGCCATTAATCCGCTACCGGCGCCTATCGCGGCACCGCTGCCACCGCCCAAAGCCGCGCCGGCAGCGGCGCCGACTGCCGTACCGACGGCGGCGCTGCCAATCTGACTATCCGCGCTGGCTTGATTCGGTGTGACGCCAACTTGCCCGGCTGCGTACTGTTGGCAAAGGTAATCGTCCTGGCGAAATTGCTCGAACGACATGCCGCTGCCGGGCAAGGCCATCACGCTCGGTCCGGAAGGCATGTGGGCGCAGCCGCCGCTTAGCAAAGCGACGCCGACCAAGCCGATAACGCTGTTACGTTTCATGAAGCGCCTCCACTCAGTTCGGCGGCGTTGGCGTGACTTGGCGCCAGCCGCCGGGGCATTGGTTGACGTAAGGGTAATAGCCCGCCGGATTGTCGCAGTAATACCAATAGCCTTCCGGCAAGGGTGCGCTGGGCGTGGCCGGACGTTCGCGCTCGATGTAAACCGGCGGTTGCGCCGGAACCGTAATGATTTCCCGTGGGTAGTACGGGTAGTATGGATAGGCAGGGTAGTAAGGGTAGGGCGGAAAATACGGTCTCGGAAACAATGGTACCCCCAAGTAAAATCCGAAGCCGGGATTAAAGTGGCGGCCGAAACCGTGTGCGCGGTGGTGGTGAGGGCCGGCGCTCGCAGCGAACGCCAACGCTATCAGTATTGCGCCTGCCGCTAGCCGACGCCGGAATCCGAAATTGCGCATAGCCATAAATACCTCAACTGGGTTGCCGACTGGGGAACGGGATATCGATCGTGACGCGCAAACCGCCGCTATCGCGATTTTCGGCGCCGATCCGGCCGCCGTGCGCTTCGATCGCGCGTTGGGCGATGGTCAGGCCCAGGCCGGTGCTTTGAGCCTTGGCCGGTTTGCCGCTGCGGAAAAACGGCTGAAATATAGCCGCCAAGTCGCGATCGGGAACCCCCGGCCCCATATCGTCCACGCAGATTCTTAAGCGCGCATTATTGCGCTCGAAATCGGCGGTTAACGACACTCGGCCGTCGCGGCGACAGTGCTGTACCGCGTTGCGGAGTATGTTTTCGACGGCTCGGTGCAGCAATTCGGGCAGGCAATAGCCGCGGGCATCGCCGATACCGGCATAGTCCAGCAAAATTCCGTTTCGCTGCGCTTCGAAGCCGACGTCCTCGACGATATCCGCCAACAGATCGGCGATATTTACCGATTCGAAGCTCCGTTTGTCGACTCCGGCTTCCAGTCTCGACAACATTAGCAGTTCGCCGACCAAGTCGCTGATGCGTTGCGACTCGCGCTCTATGCGCTCCAATGTGTTCGGCAACTTTTCCGGTTGCTGCTGGGCCAGGCCGATCGCCGCTTGAATCCGGGCCAGCGGCGAGCGTAATTCGTGCGACACGTCGTGCAGCAAATGTTGCTGGGCGCCGACCAAATTGCCGATTTGCTTGGCCATGTGGTCGAAATCCCGTCCCAAATCGCTTAATTCGTCGCGGCGCCGGCCCATGCCCAGGCCGATGCGGGTATCCAGCCGGCCTTGGGCCACGGCTTGAAAGGCATTGCGCAGATTGCGGATCGGTTTGGCGAAGTACCACGCCAGCAGCGCGCTAAAAACCAGACTGGCGACGCTGCCGGCCAGCAGCGGTGCAATGGGCGACGCCGGCGTGCGCGGCGGCGGGCGGCGATTGTCGCGGTCGGGCGGCGGGCGTTGGCCGGGGCCAGCCAAGCCTAGCAGCTCCGGCGGATTGGGCGGCAGGGCCATTCTTAAATTGTCGGCGAAGCCGTTTTCCGGCGACGGTACGAATAACAGATAACGGCGGCCGTCATCGGCAGATACCATGCGGATCGCGTCCGGATACTTGCCTTCCGCGTACAAGGTCCGCGCTTGTTGCAAAATCTCGGCCGAGACTTCGCGGCCCAACAGTTCCCGGTCTTGTTCATCTACTGCGTAAATCGGCGGAAACCGTTCCTGGCGCAAAGCATGGATGAAATCGCGCAAACCGGCGACGCCGCTGCGCGGCAACAAACTGGCGGCAACGCTGACCATCGAAGCGATATGCCTGACGTTGATACCATTCGGTTGATCGGCGCGTTCCGCTTGTTGCTGCGATTCCCGCAGCCAGAAAATGGTGCCGACGCCGATGCCCGCCGTCAGCCAGGCCAGCCAGAACGCGAAAAAAAACTTCCAGAACAAGCGGCCCATCTTAATCCTTAATCAGTTGGTAGCCTTGGCCGCGCACGGTTTGGATGTAGGAGCGGCCGTCGGCCTGGCTGCCCAGTTTCTGCCGAATGCTGCTCATGTGCACGTCTATGCTGCGGTCGAAGCGGGCCAGCGGTCGGCCCAAGGCCTTTTCCGACAAGGTTTGTTTGCTGACCACCTGGCCGGCATAGTGGGCCAGAGTCTCCAGCAAATTGAATTCGGTGCTGGTCAGTTCCAAGGTCTGCTCAAACCATGTCGCTTTACGTTTTTCGCTCCAGATTTGCAGCGGACCAGCGAGAATCGGCCCTTGCTGGCGAGACGTTGCAGCTGATTGGGTTCGGCGCAAAATCGCTCGGATCCGTGCGACCAGTTCGCGTGGCGTACAAGGTTTCGGTACGTAATCGTCGGCGCCGGATTCCAGGCCGATGATCCGATCCACATCGTCGCCTTTGGCGGTGAACATCAGTACCGGTACCCGGCTTTCTAATCGGATTCGCGCCAGGATTTCGGTGCCCTTGATGTCCGGTAGCATGATGTCGAGGATAACCAGTTGGTGTTTGCCGGATAGCGCCTGTTGCAGGCCGGCATGGCCGGTCATGGCGATATCGACTGCGAAGCCTTCCTGTTGCAAGTATTCGCTGAACAGGCCGGCCAATTCCTCATCGTCGTCGATAATCAACACTTTGTTCATCTGCTTGACCTCCACCAAAATTCGATAAGGCATCATAGCGGTTGCCGGCTTAGCTCCGCCAACCGCTTTTACTTGATTTTACTTTGCGCTAACGGCAGTTAACTCCCTGTTTGCAATACTGGATTCCGGCAAAAAGCTAACCGGCTTTGCCGTTTTTCCCTGTATTTAACTGAAGGAGTTGCCATGAAAAAGTTGTTATTGATTGTAGGGCTGTTACCGCTTGCCGTTGCCGCCGGCCCCCGCCACGGCGAACCTCGCTGCGATGGCGGCCCGCATCCTGCTCGCCACGGCGAATTTGCCGCCGGCGAGCATTTGCCGCATTTCTTACGGTCGTTGAATCTGAGCGATGCGCAACGGGCGGAGATCAAAAGTTTGTTGCAGACCCGGTTTAGTCAGGGCAAAGACAAGATGGACCGGGGCAGGGCGATGCACGATGAGTTGCGTAAGCTCAGTTTTTCCGCCGACTTTAGCGAAGAAAGAAGCCTGGACCTAATCGAAAAGTCGTTGGATTTTCACAAACAAGCCGTTTTGGACAAGGCCAAACTCGACAACCAGCTGTATAAGCTGTTGAACTCTGAACAACAGCAAAAGTTAAGAGCCGAACTGGAAAAATCCGAACATTGAAAGGCATTGCTAATTGCCCACGATCCTCGGCAAGGCATTTTGGTATCGGAACCGTTGGATTGAATGCCGGTTCGCGCCGGGTTATCGGGACTGGCGGTTCGGGGTTGCCGGTGTGCACCATTTCGGAAAATTGTTAATGACCAAACAAGCATAATTTCGTAAAATCTCGCTGATTTTATCTCTCCGGAACGGGATCGGCCGCAAGGCTTATCCCGTTTTCTACATCTAAGGTGGCCAATCTTGAATAAACCCGCATTACTGGTATTAGAGGATGGGACTGCGTTTCACGGCGTGTCGATCGGCGCCGATGGCTGTTCCGTCGGGGAAGTGGTATTTAACACGGCGCTGACCGGTTACCAGGAAATCCTCAGCGATCCTTCCTACGCCAGACAAATCGTGACTTTGACTTACCCGCATATCGGCAACGTCGGCACCAATGCCGAGGACGACGAGTCGACAAAAGTGTTCGCCAGCGGTTTGGTGATTCGCGACTTGCCGTTGTTGGCTAGCAGCTGGCGCCAGCAACAAACCCTGCCCGAGTATCTGCAACGGCACAATGTGGTGGCAATCGCTGATATCGATACCCGCCAACTGACCCGCTTGCTGCGCGATAAAGGCGCGCAACGCGGTTGCATCATGGCCGGCGAAACTGTCGATATCGAAGCGGCGACCCGGGCAATCGCCGATTTCCCTGGGCTGCAGGGTATGGATTTGGCCAAGGAAGTCACCACCGGCCAAGCCTACGAGTGGACCGAAAATGTCTGGCGATTGGGTGCCGGGCATCAAGTCGCGCCGGATTTGGTCAAGCATGTCGTTGCTTACGACTTCGGCGTCAAACGCAATATCTTGCGGCTATTGGCGAACCGGGGTTGCCGGGTCACGGTAGTGCCGGCGAAAACTCCGGCGGCCGAGGTGTTGGCACTGAATCCGGACGGTGTGTTTCTATCCAACGGCCCGGGCGATCCGGAGCCGTGCGATTACGCGATCGAGGCGATCAAAGCTATTTTGGAGAAAAAAGTACCGGTGTTCGGCATTTGCCTGGGCCATCAATTGTTGGCGCTGGCCAGCGGCGCGAAAACCGAGAAAATGAAATTCGGCCACCATGGCGCCAACCACCCGGTCCAGGACTTGGCTAGCGGCCGGGTCATGATCAGCAGCCAAAACCATGGATTTGCGGTCAGTCCGGATAGTCTGCCGGCCAATCTGCAAGCCACCCACGTGTCGCTGTTCGACGGCAGCTTGCAGGGTATTGCACGCACCGACGTACCGGCCTTCAGTTTTCAAGGCCACCCGGAAGCCAGTCCGGGGCCGCACGATGTCGAGTCCTTGTTTGACGATTTCATCGTGCTGATGGACCAGTCCCGTTAAGCCCAGTTTTTTATAGAGTGATATGCCAAAAAGAACCGACATAAAATCGATTTTATTACTGGGCGCCGGACCGATCGTCATCGGCCAGGCCTGCGAGTTCGACTATTCCGGCACCCAGGCCTGCAAAGCCCTGCGCGAAGAAGGCTACCGGGTGATTCTGGTCAACTCCAATCCGGCGACGATCATGACCGACCCGGACATGGCCGATGCGATTTACATCGAGCCGATCGACTGGCAAACCGTCGAAAAAATTATCGAAAAAGAACGCCCGGATGCGATTTTGCCGACCATGGGCGGCCAGACCGCGCTTAACTGCGCACTGGCGCTGGACAAGCACGGCGTGCTGGCAAAATACGGCGTGGAAATGATCGGCGCCACCAAGGAAGCCATCAACAAAGCCGAGGACCGCGACCTGTTCAATCAGGCCATGCGCAAGATCGGCCTGGAAGTGGCCAAATCCAAGGTCGCCCACAGCATGGAAGAAGCCTTTGCCGCGCAGGAAGAGGTCGGTTATCCAACCATCATCCGCCCCTCATTCACGATGGGCGGCAGCGGCGGCGGTATCGCCTATAACCGCGAGGAGTTCATCGAGATTTGCGAGCGCGGGCTGGATTTGTCGCCGACCAACGAGCTATTGATCGAGGAATCGATTCTGGGTTGGAAGGAATTCGAAATGGAGGTGGTGCGCGACCGCAACGACAACTGCATCATCGTTTGCTCGATCGAAAACTTCGATCCGATGGGAGTGCACACCGGCGACTCGATCACCGTCGCCCCGGCGCAAACCTTGACCGACAAGGAATACCAAATCATGCGTAATGCCTCGCTGGCGGTGTTGCGCGAAATCGGCGTCGATACCGGCGGCTCCAACGTGCAGTTTGCGGTCAATCCGGATAACGGCCGCTTGATCGTGATCGAGATGAATCCGCGGGTCAGCCGTTCGTCGGCCTTGGCCTCCAAAGCCACCGGTTTCCCGATCGCCAAAGTCGCGGCGAAATTGGCGGTCGGTTTTACGTTGGACGAACTGCGCAACGAAATCACCGGCGGAGCGACGCCGGCTTCGTTCGAGCCGACCATCGATTACGTCGTCACCAAGGTGCCGCGGTTCGCGTTTGAGAAATTCCCGCAGGCCAACGATAGGCTGACCACGCAAATGAAGTCGGTCGGCGAAGTGATGGCAATCGGCCGCACCTTTCAGGAATCTCTGCAAAAAGCCTTGCGCGGGCTGGAAGTCGGCGTCGATGGCCTGGACGAAGTGGCCGATTTGACCGATCCGAACGCACAGGACATTATCCTGCGCGAATTACGCTACCCCGGCCCGCAACGTTTGTGGTATCTGGCCGACGCATTCCGCAGCGGTTTGAGTTTCGCAGAAATCCACCAGGCCTGCAAAATCGAGCCCTGGTTTCTGGCCCAGGTCGAGGATTTGATCGCCACCGAAAAGGCGCTGTCCACCAAGACTCTGGCAACCTTGGAGCCGGGCGAATTACTGCGGCTGAAACGCAAAGGTTTCTCGGACAAGCGTCTGGCGAAATTGTTGGAGACCAAAGAGTCGGAAGTACGCAACGTCCGCCACAAAAAAGGCATTCGGCCGGTGTTCAAGCGCATCGACTCATGCGCGGCCGAATTTGCTTCCGATACGGCTTACCTGTATTCCACCTACGAGCAGGAATGCGAAGCCAAGCCGTCGGACCGGGAAAAAATCGTGATCTTGGGCGGCGGTCCGAACCGGATTGGCCAAGGCATCGAGTTCGACTATTGCTGTGTGCATGCGGCCTTGGCGCTACGCGAAGACGGCTACGAGACCATCATGGTCAACTGCAATCCGGAGACCGTATCGACCGATTTCGACACTTCGGACCGCCTGTATTTCGAGCCGCTGACGTTGGAAGACGTGCTGGAAATTATCGATCTGGAAAAGCCCAAGGGCGTTATCGTCCAATACGGCGGCCAAACCCCGCTGAAACTGGCGCGTGCACTGGAAGCTGCCGGTGCGCCTATCATCGGCACCTCGCCGGATTCGATCGATTTGGCTGAAGACCGCGAGCGCTTCCAGAAACTGCTGGAACGCTTGAATCTGTTGCAGCCGCCCAACGCGACCGCGCGTTCGGTCGAGCAGGCGGTCAATTGCGCCAAGGAAATCGGCTATCCACTGGTGGTACGGCCGTCTTACGTGCTGGGCGGGCGGGCGATGGAAATCGTGTTCAACGAAGAAGGTTTGCGCCGCTACATGAAAGAGGCGGTCAGTGTGTCCAACGATTCGCCGGTACTGCTTGACCGCTTCCTGGACGACGCGGTGGAAATGGACGTCGACGCGATTTACGACGGCGAAACCGTGTTGATCGGCGGTTTGATGGAGCACATCGAACAAGCTGGTGTGCATTCCGGCGACTCGGCCTGTTCGATTCCGCCCTACGATTTACCGGCCCATTTGCAAGACCAGTTGCGGGCGCAGGTGACGAAGATGGCCGAAGCCTTGGGTGTGCGCGGGTTGATGAATACCCAGTTTGCGATTCAGGGCGAGACTGTTTACGTATTGGAAGTCAACCCGCGCGCGTCGCGGACCGCACCGTTCGTCTCCAAAGCCACCGGCTATCCGCTGGCGAAAATCGCCGCGCGTTGCATGGTCGGCAAGTCCTTGAAGGAACAGGGCGTGACCGAAGAACGCATCCCCGAGTATTTCTCGGTCAAGGAAGCGGTGTTCCCATTCATCAAGTTTCCGGGCGTCGATCCATTGTTGGGGCCGGAGATGAAATCGACCGGCGAGGTGATGGGCGTCGGCAAAACCTTCGGCGAAGCCTTCGCCAAGTCGCAACGTGCTTGCGGCGTGGATTTGAGCCATAGCGGCAAGGTGTTGATCAGTATTCGCGACGCCGATAAGCCCAAATTGCCGGAATTGGCGAATATGCTGATCGCCAAAAATTACGAAATCGTCGCGACGCCGGGTACCGCCCGCGTATTGCGCGAGGCCGGTATCGCTTGTAAAGACGTATTCAAGGTCAATCAAGGCCGGCCGCATACCGTGGATATGATCAAGAACGGCGAAATCCAGATGGTCATCAACACGACCGACGGCGCGAAAGCGGTTGCGGATTCGTTCACGATGCGGCGCGAAGCGCTGCAGCGCAAGGTGACCTATTACACGACTATGGCTGGCGCCAGAGCGGCTTGTTACGCGTTGGGCGAACTCGATGCCGGCGACGTCAATTGCCTGCAAGATTTGCATAACACTTTTAACGGATGAAGAAAAAGGGGAGCAGTAGATGCAAAAATTTCCGCTGACGGTGGCTGGCGCCAATAAACTGCGCGCCGAGCTGGAGGAATTGAAAACCGTGATTCGGCCGCGGATTATCCAGGCCATTGCCGAGGCCCGCGAGCACGGCGATTTGAAAGAAAATGCCGAGTACCATGCGGCTCGGGAGCAACAAAGTTTTGCGGAAGGGCGGATTGCCGAAATCGAAGGCAAATTGTCCAACGCCAATATCATTGACGTGACCAAAACCGACGCCAACGGCAAAGTTGTATTCGGCGCGACGGTCGAAATCGAGGATCTGGATTCGGGTAAGGTTGTGACTTACCAAATCGTCGGCGAGGACGAAGCGAATATTAAGGAAGGCAGGATTTCGGTGGGATCGCCGATCGCGCGGGCGTTGATCGGTAAGGAAGTCGAAGATGTCGTGACGGTTAAGGCTCCGGGCGGCGATGTCGAGTACGAGATAATTTCGGTCAAATATATTTAGCCGGGTCGAACGGGGAGGCGCTGCCTCCCCGGATGGCTATTTTTTCGGATTTTGCCGGTAGACCACAGCAATTTGGCCGATAGATTGAATCAGCTCGGCTTGGGTTTCAGCGCAAATTTGTTCGGAGATCGCTGCGCGCTCATCCCGGTCGGCGCGAATTTTAATTTTGATCAGTTCGTGTGCATCTAGCGCGACATTGATTTCTTTCAGCACTGCTTCGGTCAGGCCGGCTTGACCGACGATCACCACCGGATTCAGGGCATGCGCCTGGGCTTTGAGTTTTTTCTTTTGGATGGGATTCACGCAGTTTCCTTGACTTCTAAAACCGAGCGATTTTACACGAATAGAAAATATGGCACGCAGCAAAAGTAGCCAGCAGTGGATGCAGGAACATTTCCAGGACGAATATGTCAAGAAAGCCCAGGCCCTGGGCTACCGTTCGCGGGCGGTATTCAAGCTGATCGAAATTCAGGAAAAAGACAAAATCATCAAGCCTGGTATTAATATAGTCGACCTCGGTGCGGCGCCCGGCGGTTGGTCGGAGTACGCCAGCAAGATTGTCGGCAAGAAAAGTAAAGTGATTGCCCTGGATTTGTTGCCGATCGAACCGATCGAGGGTGTCGAATTTATTCAAGGTGACTTTCGGGAAGACGAAGTCCTGGAAAAATTGTACAAAGTGCTTGATGGCGAGCCGGTGCACTTGTTATTGTCGGATATGGCCCCCAATATGAGTGGTAGCCGGGAAATGGATCAGCCGCGCTCCATCTATCTCGGGGAATTGGCATTGGACGCCGCCCAGCGGATTTTGGTAAAGGGCGGGACGTTCTTGATAAAAATGTTCCAGGGCGCCGGTTTCGACGAGTACTATAATCAAGTGCGACAGCAATTCAACAATGTCGCCATCAGAAAACCCAAGGCTTCGCGGGCGCGGAGCAACGAAGTCTACATTCTGGCGAAAGGTTTTAAATAAGCCGGCTAAAGGCCTTGATTCCAGGCAGTTCGAGCCGGTAGGGTGCGAGTACTCCTGATACAATTACTCGGTTTTTAAATATGTTGGCCATTCCTGGCTGGAGCGCGTAACTTGAGCGATATGATTAAAAATTTGGTTTTGTGGGTGGTCATCGCGGTGGTATTGATGGCCGTATTCAACAATTTCGGGGCGCGGGCGGTTCGTAGCGACGCCAATTTGTCGTATTCGCAACTGATCGACGCGGTCAAAGCCGGCCAAGTTCAACAGGTAGCGATTTCCGATAATACGGTCAAAGGCCGCATGCATACCGGCGATAAGTTCAAGACTTACATGCCGAACGACCCGCATTTGATCGACGATTTGTTGGCGAACGGGGTCGAAATCACCGTGCAGCCGCCCGAAGAACCGTCGATGTTGATGCAGATATTCGTGTCGTTCGGCCCGATTCTGCTGTTGATTGCCGTCTGGGTTTTCTTCATGCGGCAGATGCAGGGCGGTGGCGTCGGCGGCCGCGGCGGCGCGATGGGCTTCGGTAAAAGCAAGGCCCGAATGCTGGACCAGGATCAGAACAAAGTGACCTTTGCCGATGTTGCCGGCTGCGACGAGGCCAAGGAAGAAGTTCAGGAAATGGTCGACTTCTTGAAAGATCCGGCCAAATACCAGCGCTTGGGCGGTAAAGTACCCCGCGGTGCGCTGATGGTCGGACCTCCGGGTACCGGTAAAACCTTGTTGGCCCGGGCAATTGCCGGCGAAGCTAAAGTGCCGTTCTTCACCATTTCCGGTTCGGATTTCGTCGAAATGTTCGTCGGTGTCGGTGCTTCCAGGGTGCGCGACATGTTCGAGCAAGCAAAAAAACATGCTCCGTGCATTATCTTCATCGACGAGATCGATGCGGTAGGTCGTTCCCGCGGTGCCGGCCTGGGCGGCGGCAACGACGAGCGCGAACAAACTTTGAACCAGTTGCTGGTCGAAATGGACGGTTTCGAAGGCCACGAAGGCATTATCGTCATCGCAGCGACCAACCGCTCCGACGTATTGGATAAAGCCTTGTTGCGTCCCGGCCGCTTCGACCGCCAAGTGGTCGTCGGCTTGCCCGACGTGCGCGGTCGCGAGCAGATTCTGAATGTGCATTTGAAAAAAGTGCCGATGGCGGACGACGTCAAAGTCAAATACATCGCCCAAGGTACGCCGGGCTTTTCCGGTGCCGATCTGGCCAACCTGGTCAACGAAGCGGCGTTGTTTGCCGCCCGCTTCAACAAGCGCTTGGTCAGCATGGTCGATTTGGAAAAAGCCAAGGACAAATTGATCATGGGCGCGGAACGTCGCTCGATGGTCATGGATGAGAAGGAGAAGAAAATGACCGCCTACCACGAAGCAGGCCATGCTATCGTTGGGCGTTTGGTGCCGGACCACGACCCTGTCTATAAAGTCAGCATCATGCCGCGCGGCCGGGCTTTGGGCGTGACCATGTTCCTGCCGGAACGCGACCAGTACAGCGCCAGCAAACGTAAGTTGGATAGTATGATTTCCAGCCTGTACGGCGGACGTATCGCCGAAGAACTGATCTTCGGCTGGGAAGAAGTGTCCACTGGTGCGTCCAACGATATCGAGCGTGCGACCGAACTGGCCCGTAACATGGTGACCAAATGGGGTTTGTCGCAGCGCTTGGGGCCGTTGGCTTATAGCGAAGAAGAGGGCGAAATATTCTTGGGCCGTTCGGTGACTCAGCATAAATCGGTTGCCGAGGAAACCTCGCATACCATCGATGAAGAGATTCGCTCGATCATCGACCGCAATTACGAGCGTGCCGAAACGATTCTGAAAGAAAACATGGATATCCTGCACGCGATGGCAGAGGCGTTGATGAAGTACGAAACCATCGACAAATACCAAATCGACGACTTGATGTCGAGAAAACCGGTCCGCGAACCCAAAGGTTGGGACGATACGCCGTCGCCCAGCGATGAGCGGAAAAACGACCATTGGGATCAAAAAAGCGGCGATGAATCGATTGGCGGTGCGGCCGAGCAGGGCTGATAACTCCGCATGGAATAACAAGAGAGGCTCCGGCCTCTCTTTTTTTTGGTTTAAATAAGGTAGATTTGAGAATGGCAAAAAAATATTTCGGTACCGACGGTATTCGGGGTAAGGTCGGCGAGTACCCGATAACCGCCGACTTCATGTTGAAACTGGGCTGGGCCACCGGCAGGGTGTTCGCTCGGGAAGGCAGCGGCTTCGTCTTGGTAGGCAAAGACACCCGGATTTCCGGATATATGTTCGAATCGGCGCTCGAAGCCGGTTTGTCGGCGGCAGGCGTCGATACCCGGATGTTGGGGCCGATGCCGACGCCGGGTATCGCCTATTTGACCAGAACGCTGCGGGCCAGAGCCGGCATCGTGATCAGCGCTTCGCATAATCCTTACTACGACAACGGCATCAAGTTCTTCTCGGTCGACGGCGCCAAATTGCCGGACGAAGTCGAGCACCAAATCGAGCAATATCTGGACGCGCCGATCACGACCGTTGAGTCGGCGAAACTGGGTAAGGTCAAGCGCATCAGCGACGCGGCCGGACGTTACATCGAATTTTGCAAGGCTACGGTGCCGCCGCATCTGGACTTCAAAGGTATGCGCATCGTCATCGATTGCGCCAACGGCGCCACTTACCATATCGCCCCGCATGTGTTCAGCGAGGTCGGGGCTGAGGTGGTGACGATAGGCGCCGAGCCGGACGGCTTGAATATCAACGACGAGTGTGGCGCTACCAAACCGGAGTATCTGGCTGCCAAGGTGCTCGAGTACCGAGCCGACTTGGGTATCGCGCTGGACGGCGACGGCGACCGCGTCATCATGATCGACCATAAGGGCGAGATCGTCGACGGCGACGAACTGATCTACATCATTGCCAAATCCCGCCTCGACGAAGGCAAATTGCTTGGGCCGGTAGTCGGTACTCTGATGTCCAATCTGGGCATGGAACACGCCTTGAATGCGCTGAACCTGCAACTGCTGCGGGCCAAGGTTGGCGATCGTTATGTAATGGAAATGCTGACGGAGAACAATGGCATGTTGGGCGGCGAAGGTTCCGGTCATATCATTTGTCTGGACAAAACCACGACCGGGGACGGCATCGTTGCGGCGTTGCAGGTGTTGGCGGAAATGCAGCGTACCGGCAAAAGCCTGCACGACCTCAAATCCGGTATGAAGAAGTACCCGCAAGTACTGGTCAACGTCAGAACCGAGAAAAAAGTCAAAATCGAGGAAATCGACAGCATCAAGAAAGCGGTCGAGGCGGTCGAGAAAAAACTCGGCGACAAAGGCCGTGTGTTGTTGCGTTCGTCCGGCACCGAACCACTAGTCCGGGTGATGGTGGAAGGTGTCGACGAAGACGATGTCACCCGTTACGCCAACCAGTTGGCGGCAGACGTGAAGAAGGCCATTGCGGCTTGAATAAGCGGGCTTATCCCGATATGATATGCGGTCTTATTTAGCTTGGAGGGTGCAATGCGTCGATCTTTGATTATGGGGAATTGGAAAATGAACGGCTCTCGGGAAGAGGGGCAAAAGCTGGCGCAAGCCTTGGCCGACGGCCTCGGTAACGTCGAGCAAGAAGTTGCCGTGTGCGTTCCATTCGTCTACCTGTCAGATATCCGCACGGTGTTGGCATCCTCGCCAATCGCATTGGGTGCGCAAAATGTCGCTGACCAAGCGGCCGGCGCCTACACCGGCGAAGTGTCCGCGGCGATGCTGGCCGATGTCGGTTGCAAATACGCCCTGGTCGGCCACTCCGAGCGCCGCAGCTACTACGGCGACACCAACGAATCCGTCGCCAAGCGTTTCGCTCAAGCCTTGAGCAAAGGCGTGGTGCCGGTATTGTGCGTGGGTGAAACCCTGGAAGAGCGCGAGCAAGACAAAACCTTCCAAGTCGTCGACGAACAATTGGACGCAGTGATTGCCGAAGCCGGCATCGAAGCGTTTGAAAAAGCGGTCATCGCTTACGAACCGGTGTGGGCGATCGGTACCGGCAAAGTCGCTACCGATGAGCAAGCGCAAGAAGTGCACCAGTACATTCGCAAACGCATCGCGGACAGAAATGCTGCCATTGCCGAGAAAGTACAAATTTTATACGGCGGTAGCGTCAAACCTGATAATGCCAAAGGTTTGTTTGCGCAGCCGGACATTGATGGCGGTTTGGTGGGCGGCGCATCTCTCGATGCCAAAGGCTTCCTGCAAATTTGCCATTCGGTTTAGTTCCATCCGATTAAGGTCTTTATGTTGTACCAAATTATAATAATTATTCATATCTTCCTGGGCATAGGCATCGTTGGTTTGGTGTTGATGCAGCAAGGAAAAGGCGCGGATGCAGGAGCAACTTTCGGCGGCGGCGCATCCGGTTCGGTGTTTGGCGCCCAGGGTTCTGCATCGTTCCTGTCCAGAACCACTGCAATTTTCGCGACCCTGTTTTTCATAACCAGCTTGGGTCTGGCGGTGATGGGCGGTTATCAAGGCAAAAAGACCGACATCGTCCTGGAGTCGGCTCCGGCAGCGGCAGAACCCGCTAAGTCGGAACTGCCGTTACCGCAGAGCGCTGCCGAGGTTCCGGCTGCAGTGCCGGGCGTAGTCGACGCCAAAATCCCCGAAGCGCCGGCGATCAAAGAAGTCGAAAAACCGGCCGCGCAATAAGTGTTAATGCCGACGTGGTGAAATTGGTAGACACGCCATCTTGAGGGGGTGGTGACGCAAGTCGTGCCGGTTCAAGTCCGGCCGTCGGTACCATTTGAGCATTCAATAGAATGCAACGAAGTACAAAAACCCGCGAATCTTCTGGGTTCGCGGGTTTTTTATTGTTCAACGAAGTACAACGAAATGCGGCGGCATACACTCAAAAGTGTGTCATCCAGTGTATCACTCTGAAAAATGCCTTTTCCGATGACACGCTCGATGACACACTATCGCTGAAAAACTCAATAAAGCCGCGGTCTACAGGGCAGCCAAGCCGAAGGAAAAGGACTATTTCATCAACGATGGCGGCGGCTTGTTCCTGTTGGTTAAAACTAGCGGTACCAAACTGTGGCATTTCGTCATTTCATTCGATGGCAAACGGAACCGTTTGTCGCTAGGCATATATTCTGGCGTTACCCTGGAAGCCGCTAGGCGCAAATCAGAAGAAGCACGAATCCAAATCGCCAGCGGTATCAACCCGGCTGCACTACGGGACGAGGCGAAAGCCGCCAAGCAATTGCAAAAGCAAAACCGCGATCGCGTTAAGCAAGGGCTGCCCATCCTCGACAGCTTCGCCGACATCACCCGCCATTGGTTGGCATCGATTGCCCATCTCACCAGCGCCACCACGCACAAAAAGAAAACCAGCCGAATAGAGCGCCTGGCATTTCCGCTGTTAGGGGATAAAGCGGTCGGCGACGTAAAGCCGGCCAACATCCTTGCCGTTTTAAAGCCGCTAATCGACAAGCAGCAGCTCGAAACCGCTCACCGCTTGCATGCGGAAATCAGCTCGATCTTTGCCTATGCCATTGTCCACAATTACGCCGAATACGATCCGGCCCAACCGGTTGCCAAACAAATACCGGCGCAAAAAGTCGTCCACCGGGCCGCGATCATCGATCCCAAGCAGTTCGTGTTGCGGGACATCGGCAACTATCGCGGCACATTCGCCGTTCATGCGGCCTTTAGGCTGTCGCCGTTGCTATTTCAGCGTCCGGGGGAAATCAGGCAGATGCTTTGGGAGGACGTGGACTTAGCCACGCGAGAATGGCGGCCGTACATATCAAAAACCGACTTTCACCACATCGTGCCGTTATCCAGGCAAGCCGTCGAAATCCTGGAAAGCGTGCGGCCATTAACCGGCAGCGGTAACTATGTCTTTCCATCCAGCCGCGGCGACGGTCGGCCGATGTCGGATAACACCATACGCACCGCCTTGAAATCGCTTGGCTACGATTCCGACGTCATGACAGCCCACGGCTTCAGAACCACCGCATCGACGCTGCTAAACGAACAGGGCTGGTCGCCGGATGCAATAGAAAGGCAATTGGCACACTCGCCGCGCGACCAAGTCAGGGCCGCCTATAACCGGGCGCAATATCTGGACGAACGCCGGCGGATGATGCAGACTTGGGCGGACTATCTGGACGCGCTACGGAATGGGGCGACGGTTATCCAATTTCCGCTTCAGTCTTAGATACAAGCACGTTGTGCTGAGTTTGATCTTCCTGAAATTCGTCAGCGATACTTTTGAAGCGCGGCGCAAGGAAATCATTGCCGAATTTGGGGAACAATACGTGGATAACGATGCGTTTTACACCATGAAAAGCGTGTTCTATCTGCCGGAAGATTCGCGCTGGAGCTACATCCTCAAATACGCCAAGCAGGAAGATATTGCCGTCAAAATCGATACCGCGTTGCACGACATCGAAAAGAAAAACAAAGCCCTGACAGGCGCTTTGCCAGATAACTACTTTTCCCGGCTGGATTTGGAAGTAAGCAAATTATCTGCGTTGCTGGATCAAATCAACAACATCCAAACCATCAACAGTCAGCATGAGGACGTGGTGGGTCGGGTGTATGAATACTTCCTCGGCAAATTTGCGCTGGCGGAAGGTAAGTTAGCCAAAACCAGAATGTTGCCAACCGGTCTGGCGTGATTGCCGGGTTGCAATCCAGTGCCTAACTGCAAGGGGCGGCATTGGCGGAGTGGGTGATCCGGCGGTTGCCTTGCGACGATTGAGAGTGTTTGATCTCGTCCATTACTTTACGTCTCGACCCTTTGCCGCGTTTTCGGTCTTCGGCAAATTGTTGCCGGTACGGATAGCGTCAAGAATCTGACTGACAAGCCGGCCGGAGGCGGCAAGAAATTGCGCTTTAGTCTGAGTTGGGCGGGATGGTGTTTTGTAAATTTAATTTAAGTTATTGTTATTTTTATATAAAAACTTTTTGGCATGGAAGGTGAATAATCCTGGTAGGCGGCAATAATGCCAAACTCATTAGAGACTTATCGGGAGAACGATCATGCCATCATCAATGGTCATAAATACAAATATCGCTTCGTTAACCAGTCAGAAGTATCTGAGCAGGACCAACGATACTTTGCAAACATCAATGGAGCGCCTGTCATCGGGTATGCGGGTCAACAGTGCAAAGGACGACGCGGCCGGACTCGCGATCGCCGATCGGATGACTTCTCAGATCCGCGGTATGACGGTTGCCATGCGCAACGCCAACGACGGCATTTCCATGGCGCAAACCGCCGAGGCGGGTATGGGTACGCTGACGGAAACCCTGCAGCGGATGCGCGATTTGGCGATTCAGGCGGCGAACCGGGCGGCGGTCAGCAGTAGCGACCGGCAAAAACTGCAAACCGAGTTCAAACAATTGGGCGACGAATTGCAACGGATCATCACCAATACCGAGTTTAACGGTAAGAAAATATTGAACGGTTCATTGCAAGGCGCCAACTTCCAAATCGGGGCCAACACCGCTTCCGACAACCAGATTTCGGTTACCGTATCCAATTTGCTGAGTATTTCCGGCGTCAACGAATTATTCGGCACCAATCGTTCCATCGGCAGCGACGCCACTTCGGAATTCGTTCGTTCCGCGATCGACGCGATCGATACTGCCATCGGCAAGATCGATATTTTTCGTTCCAACCTCGGTGCGATTCAAAACCGTTTCACGACGACGATTGCTAATCTACAATCGTCTATCGAAAACCAAAGCGCGGCGCGGTCCAGAATCATGGATGCCGACTTCGCTTCGGAAACTTCGAACCTGACCCGTAGCCAAATTCTGCAACAAGCCGGCACGGCGATGTTGGCGCAGGCGAATCAGGTCTCGCAAGGGGTCTTGAAATTGTTGCAATAAACCGGGTCCACCAGGCAGTGAGGCATGACAGAGACGATCGATTTGGCGGATGAACAAGCGCTGGGGCCGTTGGTGGCGAATGCGTTCGGCGACAGGTATTTTTTCAATCTGAATCGCCACGCGTTCGATAAGCTTGGCGCGGCGGCATTATTCGAGACCAAGTTCGGCGATCTGTTGTTCAGGGAAAACGAACTCAACATCATTGTCGGTACCGATTCTGGCCTGTTGTTGCGGTACTTGCTTAGCAAGCCCTTGCCCAAGGGCACGCGATACCTCTTCATCGAGCCTGATCGCGTGTTGCAGGCCTTGCGCATTCACGATCTGCTCGGCGAGGCGAACGAGCGCATTGCTTGCGCCGGTCCAGAAGAGTGGCTGCGGATGTTGCAAAAATTCAAAGCCGCCGATTATTTTTATATCGATGCGGTCAAATCGGTCAATGCGCTGTGCGCGCAAGACGATTTTATCGACGAGTATGCCGAATTGAGTTGGCACGTCGCTGAGGTGCTGTCGCAATTCAACTGGCGCTACAGTGCTGAACTGGGCTCCGAGGCGTTCATCGCTCGCCAAATCGCCAATGCGCCTGACAACCGCCTGCCGGCAAAATTGATGGCAAAGGCGTTCAGCGGCAAAACGGTGGCAATTCTTGCCGGCGGACCGTCGCTCGATCAGGCTCTGCCCTGGGTTATCCAACATCGGCAGCAGTGCGTGGTATTTGCCGTCTCCCGCATTTCCAGGCAACTGCTGGCCGCCGGCATCGAGCCGGACTTCGTGTTTTCCGTCGACCCCACCGATCTGAGTTTCGATATCAGCAAGGAAATGCTGAACTTCAGCGAAAAAACCGTATTCGTTTGTTCCTACCATACCGTGCCGACGTTGGTTAGTCAGTGGGCTGGCATCATGCTTTACTTGGGCGCCAGATTCCCTTGGCAGAGCGATTTGAATTCCAATAATCTGAGCAGCGCCGGGCCTACCGTGACCAATACTGCGTTGAACATGGCTTACGAGTTCGGATTCAGTCAGATTATTTTGTGTGGCGTCGACCTATGCTTCACCCGCGAAGGCTTCACCCATGCCCGAGGCAGCGACGAGCAATTGGCCGGGCCTCGCTTTAATTTGACCTCGTTGCAAGTCGAAACCAACGGCGGCTATCTGGCTCCGACCAGTTGCGATTTTGCCCAGGCGATCCAATCGTTGGGACGGCAGGCTCATTTACTGAGCCGTAACGGTTGCCGCATCGTCAATGTGGCCGAAGGCGCCGCGAAAATAGAGGCCGTGGAGTATCGGCCGTTAGATTTGTTGCAACTGGACGCCGAACCGGTCGATGTCGGCGCCGTGCTGGCGGAAAGGCTGGCGCTGATCTCGGATCTAAATCGGGACTTGGATAAGGTTCATGCCGAATTGAAACGGGCGCAACACCAAGTCAGGGCTATAGCCAAGCTGGCTGCTAATGCCCGCCAAATTAATGACGCGATGTATCAAAGCGAGGGTACGGTCGTTAGTTTCAAAGACAAGAAAAGCCTCGACCAAATAGAGAAAAAATTTAAACGCGAGCACCGGCAATATAGCCGGTTGGTCAAAAAATTCGGTATCCGCAGTTTTATCAAATTGGCCAAACCGTTCGACGATGAGGAATGGAGTGCCGAGGAAGCCAGGCAATTGGGCAACGTCTATTACGACGCCTATGCCGAAGGCGCCAATAAATTGTTGAATTTAATCGATGCTGCGATCGACCGGGTGTCGGCTCGCCGGCAAGAGCAGTCAGAGCATCCCGATTTCGCCCTGATGCTCGAACAGGCGAAAAAAGACCGGAGCTACGGTCGAGTTAAATTGTGGCGCCGAAAATTCGGCGGCGGATTGTTGTCAGCCGAGTTTGCGGATGCATTCGCCGAGATGGAACGGCGTTATATGGAAGTGTTGACCGATCGCAATACCAAACATATGGCGCGGGCTAAAAGCCACAGTAATCTGGCTGCTGTAAAGCATCGGGCCGGCTTGCTGTTCAAACACCGCAAACTGGCGGAGTTGCAGGATTTGCTTGCCGCGCTGGGCAAACACGAACGGCAACAGGAGGCAGATTGTTACCGCTTTCTGATCGAAGGCTATTTGGCGGAGTTGCAAGATAGACCCGAAGATGCTTTGGATGCCTACCAGCGGCTAGTCGATTTGGGGGGCGGATTATTGGAAGAAGCTTTGGCCAGGATTGCTGCGATCGGCGTGAACCACGAAGATGACCAAACGGCAAGGTTGGCTTTGGAGTGTTTGTCGCAATTGAATCCGGTGTATTTGCCGCTTTATGCGGAAATCCAACGTTTACAGCATGACGTGGTTGCTGCCATCGATTCGTACGCAGCGTATATCGAGCAGTTTCCGCAAGACGTGCTGGTGCAGATGAAACTGGCGGCGCTGTATGGAGAATGCCGTATTTACGACGGCGCGGACCTAATGCTGGATTATGTGTTGCAACAACAACCGGGCCATGAGCCGGCGCTGGCGTTGAAGCAACGGTTGGCGGAGCTAAGAGCGACCGGTCCGGATTAAAGAAACGCCGCAATCGGGCGATAACCTTGGCATATCAACAGTGCTCGTGGTGGTGTCAGATGGTCGATTCGGTAACCGGTGTTAACAAATCAGGCTTGCTTGCAGCGGTGCTACAGGAGGCCTCGGCCAAACAAAATCTAGCGGTAGCGGTCGTCAAAAAAGGTCAGGAAGTCCAGGCGGCACAGGGAGAAGCAGCGCTGAAGTTGATTGATTCAGTCGCCGTGCAGACTTCAGGCAGAATCGATACTTACGCTTGATGTTCGCTTGCGGCGCTCAGATTTTTTTCAATATCAATTCCAACACTAGTTTGCTGCCGAAATAGGCCAGCAACAGCAGCACGAAGCCGGCCAGTGTCCACTGGATCGCGGTACTGCCGCGCCAGCCGTAACGCAGTCGCCCGAGCAACAGTCCGGAAAAGATTAGCCAGGCGCAAATCGATAGGATGGTTTTATGGGCCAGATGCTGGGCAAAGATGTCTTCAATAAAAACGAAACCGCTCAATAATGCTGCAGTCAGGAAAAACAGGCCGGTGCCTATCATCTGAAACAGCAACGTTTCCATGGCCTGCAAGGGGGGTAGCGCCAGCATCAGTTTTTTGGGGTTATGGCTGCGCAATTGCTGGTCCTGGATCGCCAGCAGGATGGCTTGAATCGCCGCGATGTTCAGCAGGCTGAAGGCGACGATCGAAGTCAGAATATGCACGCCCATCTGCCAGTTGTGCGTCACTAACGGATGATTCGTTTCCGGAAAAATCATATCCAGGCCGATCAATGCGGCCGCTAACGGGAACACAGCAACGCCGAGATTTTCGACCGGCTTATCTAACGCAGCAAACAGCAAAAACCAGGAAATTACCAAAGCAACTAAAGTGGCTGCATTGAAAAAACCGAAGTTAAAAGGCTGTTCCCCCAGAAAAATCGTCGCGGCATAAACCGTGTGCAAAGCCGTGGCGATCCACGCCAAGCGGATTGGCAGCGGTCGGCGGTCTTGTCTGGCAAAAAGGTCCTTGCCGATCAAGGTGGCCGAGGTTAGATAACATAAAACCGAGAAGATGCCGGCGATTGCGATATTCATGAGTTCCGCGAGAAACAATTATCAAAAGGCGTTGCGTAGGCCTTATGTTAAACTAAGCTCGAGTATTGTTCTAACTCCGCTTGAGCCGGAACGAGTCGTAATTAACCAGCTAAACAAGACGTATCTATGTTCGATAATTTATCCGATCGCCTGAGTGGCGCACTAAAAAAAATAAAAGGCCAAGGCCGACTGACCGAGAGCAATATTCAGGAAACCATGCGCGAGGTGCGGATGGCTTTGCTGGAAGCGGATGTCGCTCTGCCGGTAGTGACCGATTTTATCGAGCAGGTTACTCAGCGCGCGCTCGGACAAGAAGTGCAAGCCAGCTTGACGCCGGGCCAGGCTCTGATCAAGGTGGTGCAATCGGAGCTGGTCAAAGTGATGGGGGCTGCCAATGAGGAGCTGAACCTGCGCACCAATCCGCCGGCCATCGTGTTGATGGCAGGCTTGCAGGGCGCAGGTAAAACTACGACGGTCGCCAAACTGGGCCGTCACCTTAAGGAAAAGAAAAAGAAAAAAGTCGGCGTGGTTAGCGTCGACGTTTACCGGCCGGCGGCGATCAAACAGTTGCAAACCCTGGCCGATGACATCGGTCTGAAGTTTTTCGACAGCGAAGCCAGTGAGAATCCGGTCGATATCGTCAATCGCGCATTGGATGCAGCCAAGCGCCAATTCGTCGACGTCTTGATCGTAGACACGGCTGGCCGTCTGCATGTCGACGACGAGATGATGGCCGAGATTAAGGCTTTGCATGCTGCGATCAAGCCGATCGAAACCTTGTTTGTCGTCGACAGCATGACCGGTCAAGACGCGGCCAATACTGCAAAAGCCTTCCATGATGCGCTGCCTTTAACTGGTGTAATCCTTACCAAGGCTGACGGCGATGCTCGTGGCGGTGCGGCATTGTCCATACGTCACATCACCGGCAAACCGATCAAGTTCATCGGTGTCGGCGAAAAGACCGATGCATTGGAGCCGTTTTATCCGGACCGGTTGGCATCGCGTATCTTGGGTATGGGTGACGTGTTGTCGCTGATCGAAGATATCGAGCAAAAAGTCGACAAGAAAAAAGCCGAGCAATTGGCCAAGAAACTGCAGAAAGGCAAAAGCTTCGATTTGGATGATTTGAAGGAGCAGTTAGTGCAGATGCAAAATATGGGCGGTTTAGGGGCGATGATGGACAAATTGCCGGGCATGAATAGTGTGCCGAAAGACATCAGAGAAAAGGTCAACGACAAGGATTTGGCGCATCAGATTGCTGTGATCAATTCGATGACCAAACAGGAGCGGCGTTTTCCCGATTTGATTAAGGGTACTCGCAAGCAGCGTATTGCCGACGGTTGCGGTTTGGATTTGCAGGCGGTAAACCGCGTGCTGAAACAGCATCAAATGATGGAAAAGATGATGAAGAAGTTCAGCAAAGGCAATATCGCCAACATGATGCGCGGTTTGAAAAGCAACATGCGCGGCCTGAGAATGTGATCTTCGCAATTTGTCCTTCACTTATTCGTAAAATCGCGTAGAATAGTTTGATTAAATTTTTTGATTCAATGTTTTTTAAGGTATTCAAATGGTAAGCATTCGTTTGTCCAGAGGCGGCGCAAAGAATCGTCCTTTTTATCATGTTGTCGTAACCGACAGCAGAAGCAGCCGTGATGGCCGCTATATCGAGCGGGTCGGTTTTTTTAACCCGTTGGCGCGTGGCGGAGAGCAACGTTTGGTTTTGGATACTGAGCGGGTTCAATATTGGAAAGCCAATGGTGCTCAGCCGACCGACCGCGTTGCCAGACTGATCAAAGACGCTGCCAAAGCCGCCGCGTAACGCTTAAACCTTGCAGTCAGGGGAGTATCTGAACGTCGGACAAATATCCGGCGTTTTTGGTGTAAAGGGCTGGGTAAAAGTGTTTTCTTTTACCGATCCCCGCGAAAATATCCTGAAATATTCGCCATGGCTGTTACAAAAAAACGGCCAACGCCATGAATTGAAAGTCGTTGGCGGTCGCCGCCAAGGCAATTTGATTGTTGCCCAGCTGGAAAATATTGGCGACAGAGATGCTGCCGCCGAGTGGATGGGCTCGGAAATTTTGATTCGCAAGCAGCAATTGCCTGAGCCTGAAGCGGGTGAATTCTACTGGGCCGATTTGATAGGCCTATCAGTAGAAAACCAAGCAGGCTACAGGTTAGGTAGCGTCGATCATTTGCTCGAGACCGGAGCAAACGACGTATTGGTCGTCGTCGACGGCCAAACCGAACGGCTAATACCGTTTCTGCAACCTGCTACGATTTTGAAAGTCGACTTGGCTGCCGGGTTGATCGTCGCCGATTGGGACCCCGATTTTTAGGCCGACATGCATTTCGATGTTGTGAGCCTTTTTCCGGACATGGTTTTCGGCGCGGCCGGCTATGGTGTGACCGGTAAAGCCATAGAAAAAGGTTTGGTTGGTTTATCGGTTTGGAATCCGCGCGATTACGCGCACGACCGGCACAAAACGGTGGATGACAGGCCATACGGCGGTGGTCCCGGCATGGTAATGAAGTACCAGCCCTTGTTGGATGCGGTAAACGATGCAAAACGCAGTCTGCCGGCTGACGACGCCAAAGTCGTTTATTTGAGCCCCCAAGGGCGCCTGATAACGCAGCCCCTGTTGCAGGAAGCCAGCTTGAGTCGACGCTTAATTCTGGTTGCCGGACGCTACGAGGGTGTTGACGAACGTTTTATCGAAAGCGTGTGCGACGATGAATGGTCGCTCGGCGATTACGTAATCAGCGGCGGCGAACTGGCGGCGTTGATTGTGATAGATGCAATTAGCCGTTTGATACCTGGAGTGCTTGGGGATGAAGAGTCGGCCAAGCAGGATTCCCATGCCGATGGCTTATTGGATTGTCCGCATTACACGCGTCCGGAACGAGGCGAACTTGGCGATGTTCCCGAGGTGTTACTGGGCGGCAACCATGCGGCAATCCGGCGTTGGCGAATGAAGCAAGCCTTGGGCAGAACTTGGTTACGGCGGCCGGATTTGCTGGAAAAACTGAAATTGACCGCAGAGCAGGATGCTTTGCTGAAAGAATTTAGAAACGAAGTTGTTTAATAGGGTGTGGTTATGAGTAAAATTATCGAAGAATTGGAAGCGGAACAGCTGAAAAAAGACGTCCCTGAATTCGGTCCGGGCGATACCGTGGTTGTTCAAGTCAGGGTGACCGAAGGTAGCCGCGAGCGATTGCAGGCTTTTGAAGGCATCGTTATCGCCAAGCGTAATCGCGGTTTGAACTCCGCATTTACCGTCAGAAAAATTTCCCACGGCGTGGGTGTCGAGCGTGTGTTTCAGACCCACAGCCCAGCGGTTGGCAGCATCGAAGTCAAACGCCGCGGCGATGTGCGCCGTGCCAAGTTGTATTATCTGCGCGATCTGGCCGGTAAAGCCGCGCGGATTAAAGAAAGACTTTCTTAAGCCGTTGCTATCCGATTGCTGGCAATCGGATCGGTTGCAGAAAAGGCGGCTACCAAGCCGCCTTTTTTTTGCCGTCCATTTCGAGTGAACCATGACCTTGCACATTGTTTGGCAGTCAATTGCAAACGGGGAGCCTTGCAAAATAGGCGTTCCTGTGTTCGATGTCGAATTGGCGTTAACCCTGCGCGGTTCGGTTATCGTCGACGCCTCCTGGTGTTTGGAGCCGCTTGCGGCGAGCAAAGATACCACCTGTCTAGCGCAGCGGGTTCAGCAATATCTGCTGGATCCCGACGGCACCGAATTGCAGCTCGAATTATTAAGCCAGGGTAGCGAGTTTAGCAACAGTGTCTGGCATGCCTTGTCGGCAATACCGGTCGGCCGGACTTTAACTTATGCCGAGTTGGCAAAACGTTTGGACTCGGCGCCTCGTGCCGTTGCTGCGGGTTGTAGACGGAATCCCTATGCCGGCATTATTCCTTGCCACCGTGTCGTCGCCAGTAACGGAATTGGCGGATTTATGGGCCAAGCCGATGGCGAATTCGTCGCGTTAAAAAGCCGGTTGCTCGATTACGAAAGCCGTTTGTGCGATTCGAAACTATGAATTCGGCCCAGACCATAGAAGCTTTCTTGAATGCGTTGTGGTTGGAATTCGGTTTGAGCGATAACACGCTGGCCGCCTACGGCAGCGACTTGAAACAATTTGCCGCGTGGTTGAAGCATAAGGAATTGCCGGCGGCAGACGATAGCGATGTCCGCGCCTTTCTGGCCAGCCAACGGCAAGCCGGTATTTCGAGCCGCTCGACGGCGCGCAAATTATCTTGTTTGAAACGGTTCTACGGTTATTTGTTGCGTGAGGCAACGATCGCCGCCGACCCGACCCAATTGGTGGACGCGCCGCAATTAGGCCGGTATTTGCCGGGTTCGTTGTCCGAGAACGATGTTGAAGCATTGCTGCAAGCTCCTGAAATCGCGAACAATCTGGGGTTTCGGGATAGAGCCATGCTGGAGATCTTGTATGCGACCGGGCTGCGCGTGTCAGAACTGGTTGGTTTGAGTTTTTCGCAGATCAATTTTCGCCAGGGATGTTTGCGGGTTATCGGCAAAGGCGATAAAGAGCGTTTAGTCCCGGTCGGCGAAGAAGCGATGGATTGGGTGGAGCGTTACATCAGCGGCGCCAGGCAGGCGTTATTGGGCGGGCGGCAAAGCGATTATTTATTCGTTACCGCACGCGGCGGTGCCATGACACGGCAAGCTTTTTGGCATATTATCAAACGTTATGCCAAGCAGGCGGGGATCGATAAACAGTTGTCGCCGCATACCCTGCGCCATGCCTTTGCGACGCACTTGTTGAACCACGGTGCCGATTTACGCGTGGTGCAGTTGTTGCTCGGCCATTCCGATCTGTCGACGACGCAGATTTATACGCATATCGCTCAGCAGCGCTTGAAAGAACTTCATCGCCAACACCATCCCAGAGGTTAAACATGACTAATTTGATCCATCCAACGGCCTACGTCGAAAGCGGCGCGATTTTAGCGGAAAACGTCTGCGTCGGACCGTTTGCGGTGGTCGAAGCCGGCGCTCGTATCGGTTCCGGAAGTCGAATCGGCGCTCATGCCGTAGTGCATGCTCAAGTCAAAATGGGGGCGGATAACATTTTGCATCCTCATGCGGTGCTGGGTGGGTTGCCGCAAGATACCGGCTTCCGTGCCGAGACCGAATCATGGTTGGAAATCGGCGATGGTAATGTGTTTCGGGAGGGCTTCACCGCCCACAGAGCCACAAAGCCCGGCGCGGCCACTGTAATCGGATCAGGCTGCTACTTCATGAATAACAGCCACGTCGCTCACGATTGTCGGATTGGCGATAAAACCATTTTCGCTAACAATGTCGCGATTGGCGGCCACGTGGAGGTTGGGTCTAACGTATTCATGGGCGGCGCCGTGGTGGTCCACCAGTTTTGCCGGGTCGGAGCGTACGCCATTGTGCAGGGTACGACCGGCATCAATATGGATGTGATACCGTTCACGTTGATTGGTGGCCGACCGGCCAAGCATTACCGGTTGAATATCGTCGGCTTGCGGCGTGCTGGTATCGTCGGCGATCGATACAAAGTGCTTTCCGCCGCATTCCGATTGCTCAGAAATAAAAAAAGCCTTGACGAATTGCAATCTACCGAAGAACTGCAATACTTAAAAGATTGGTTGGCGGCCGATTCGAAGCGCGGAATGCACGGATTCATGTCGATATCGTCAACCGATAACGAGTAAAGGGAGTTAGGCCCGTTGCGAACCTCCATTGGACCGGTTGAGTAACAAACTCGGCGCCTACATCGGCACAACGCTAGTACTAATCGCCATGAAAATACACGTAATCGACAATGCCGGACAAATCGAGCCGTTGCTGCTGATGGCCGAAGCCGAAGTGGCGTTTTATATCGACGAAATACAGGCACTAAATGCCGCGGAACTGGATAAGCCCGGGCTGATTTTGTTGAATTATTCGCTACGCGGCGCAGATACCGCGGAATACACCGGATTGTTGCTAAACGCCAGTCCGGCCAGCAATATCGTGATTATCGGGGAGGATCTAGCGAACGATATAGTGGTGAACTGCATCATGGCCGGCGCTAAGGGCTACCAAAACAGCGGCAGCCTTGCGGTTTATATCAATCGCATGATTCGGGCTGTCGCCGCCGGTGAAGCTTGGTTGAGTCGCAAACTCGTTGCCAGTTTATTGGATGCCGTCCATAAAAACTATGCCGGCCAGGATGTGTTGTAAATCAATAGTGTAAACCTACCTCGAAGTAAAACGTCTGGCCACTGATTGGTAGGTTATTAGGATAGCTGGCAGTGGCCGGTTCCGTGCCGCGAGCATCCAGCAAATTGCGGGCAGAGGCTGTCAAATCCAGATACCCCAGCAATTTTTTCGCGTTCAGCGTCAGATCCACCGTTTCGTAATCTTTTAACTGTCTGCTATCGCCGGGGTTGCTCAGCCTGTGGCCGATCCAGTTGATCTGGGTCTGAATTTGCCATTTCGGTAAAAAATTCCAGGCCAATGCCGAATACACATGGTGTTCCGGAACGTTGCTGACTCGAGTGTGGGTCGCCTCGTTGCGGGCAAACTGCCAGGCATAGTTGCCGCGTAAATTCCAATCCGGCAGAAATTTCCAATCCCACTCGAACTCGCTGCCGTAGCCGTCCTGGCCGGAAGTGTTTTGCTCGGTCAACGTGGCCGAACTGGCGATCGGGCCGCTGATCAGGTCGTGGATTTCATAATGGTACAAATTCAATGCCGTTCTGAGCGTTTTGCTCGGATGATAATCGAACGCCAATTCCGTGGTGGCGATGGTTTCCGGACTCAAACTCGGATTGCCTAGAAATAGCGTGCTGTTTTGTTGGTATTGCTCCAAAAAGCTCGGCGCCCGGTAAGCTTGGCCGTAAAGCAATTTGCTGGTGAATTGTTCGTTGACATCCCAAACCAGCGCTGCCCTAGGGTTTAGCGTGCTGCCGAAGTCGGAATAGTGGTCGAAACGCAAGCCGGTCGTCAAATGCCAATCAGTGGCGAATTGCCATTCGTCTTGAAACGCGGCGGACCAGATGTCGCGGTGGTGGTCGTCCAGAAAAGTGAAAGGCGTCCCCGTCAGATTTTGCGGCGGACCGCCGAGATTGGTAATGCCGACACCGTAATTACGGGCTTCCCGGGTGTTGAGTTCCTCGTAGCGGAAGCCGGCGATCATCCTGATGATATGGTTGGAAAAACCTTTATATATGCTGGTGAGTTCGAAACTGGGTACCGTGTTTTTGAAACCGGCAACGAAACGTAAGCCGTTCGGAAACGGCACGAAGGCGTTAATCAAAGCCGGTTGGCCGGTGACGTTGCCACTGGCATCCAGCGGCAGGATAGATCCCGGCGGAAAGCCGTAGATGTCGGCCGCAACATCGGTATGCAAGAAGCTGGCGTGGGCTTGCAATTCCCAATCCTGGATATCATCCTCGGTAGAATAACGAATGTCTGCAAGATAGTTGCTGCCGTTGCCTTTGCCTTTATTGTCCAATGCGCCGAAAGCGCCCGATCTAAAGCTGTAATCCGATTCGTTAAAGGCCCAGAATCCCAAGTCCCAGTGTTTGCGTTGCAGATTCAGATGGCCGTTCCAGCGTTTGTTTTGGGTCTGCATCGGTCCCGGCGCCAGTGACGCGTGCGTAGCGAGCAGTTGGTCGATCTGGCTTTGCGCGTCCGCTTGGATAATCCGGTCCGGGTCGGCGCCGTTGTGGCTGTACTGCAAGCTACCGGCCACGTCCCAACCCTGCCATTTGCCGCCGTATTGGCCCCAGGCGCTTTTGGTATCGGCATTGCCGCCGCGCGCGCCGACGTTGAATCCATCGATATCGGCGGCTTTTTTGGTGACAATATTGATTACGCCGGCAAAGGCGTCGGCGCCATAAAGTGCCGAACCGGGGCCGCGAATTACTTCGACGCGCTGGATGTTTTCCACCGGCATGATCATGCCGGCCATGTGCGTACCTTGGTAAGGTACCGAAAAACGGGTGCCGTTGATCATCAGCAACACCTCGGAATTGGTTTCGTTGCGGATGCCGCGCATGGTATAGCTGTAATCGTTGGTCACCGGTTGGATCGTGACGTGCATGCCGGGCACGGTTTCCAGCACTTCGTGCAATTCGGTGGCGCCCATCGCCGCAATTTGTTCGGCGGTGATGACACTGGTCACGGCTGCGGACTGGGCGATGGGTCTGGACGTGCCCGAGGCGATCGCTACCGAGATATTGGCCAACTCCGCCGGCGACATATCCAGCAATTCGTTCAGGCTTTGCTCCGCCTGCGCTGCCTGGCCGATCAACGTCAGCCACAAACCCGGTTTGAACAGCCGTTTCCTTAAAACACCCGACATAAGTAATCTCATAGTTCCCGTAAAGGCACCGGCTTGGCGATGCCGTAACCTTGTGCGTAATTGACGCCCAGGGTTTGCAGTAGATCAAAGATAGACTCGTTTTCGACAAACTCGGCAATTGTTTTCTTGCCCATCACGTGGGCGACTTCGTTGATCGACTTGACCATGGTCAGATCCACCCGGTCTTCCAGGATATCTTTGACGAATAAGCCGTCGATTTTCAGATAATCGACCGGCAGGTTTTTCAAATAAGCGAACGACGATAAGCCGCTGCCGAAATCGTCCAGCGAGAACGAACAACCTTTGCCGCGCAGCGACTCCATGAATTGTCGAGCGTAGGACAGGTTGCTGATCGCCGCGGTCTCGGTGATCTCGAAACAGATCTTCTCGGTCGGGATCCGCCATTTTTGGAATTGTTCGCCGATGAATCCGAGCATGGTTTGGTCGGATAGCGACAGGCCGGACAGATTGACCGAACACATTTCCAGGCGGCGCAGTAAATCGGGCGTGGTTGCCAAATACTCGAACAAGGTGGCGATGACCCAGCGGTCCAACGGCGGTGCCATGTTGTAGCGTTCCGCGGCGGGTAAAAACGCGCCCGGAGGGATGATTTTGCCCTGGTCGTCGCGGTAGCGGATCAGCGTTTCGAAATGCAAGGCCTCGTGGTTATGGGTCACCGGCACGATCAATTGGCCGAATAGCTGGAAGCGGTTTTGTTCGATACCCAGCCGAATTTTTTCCACCCATTGCATTTCGCCCTGGCGCAAGGTCAATTCCTCGTCGTCCGGGCTGAACACGTGCACCCGGTTGCGGCCTTTCTCCTTCGCGGCATAGCAGGCGGCGTCGGCTTCTTTCAGCACGTCCACCGCGTTGCCGCTGGAGCGGTTGATCGGCGCCACGCCGATACTGACGCCGATGCTGAAACTACGGTTTTCCCAGGCGAACTGAAAATCGCAAATCGCGTTGCGCAGTTTTTCGCCGGTGACCACGGCCTGCTCCAGCGAGCAATAAGACATCAGGATGCCGAACTCGTCGCCGCCCAGCCGCGCCAGGATATCCATCTTCCGCACCTGTTGCCGCAACACTTCACCGAGTTGCCGCAGCAGTTCGTCGCCGGCCAAATGGCCGCAGGTGTCGTTGACGATTTTGAACTGGTCCAGGTCGAGGTAACACAGGACATGGTTGCTATTGTCGGCTTGGGCCTGTAGTACCAGGTTCTGAATATGGATATCGAATTGGCGGCGGTTGACTAGGCCGGTCAATTCGTCGTGGCTGGCCTGATAGGCGATTTTTTCCGACAGCCGGCGGGTTTCGGTAATGTCTTCGCACACCAGCAGTAAATGCGGCAGATTGTTTTCGTCCTTGACTAGGCGTGCGGTTTCTCTGACCCAAATCGTATTGCCGTTGCGGCAGACGATACGGCTTTCCAATTTGTGCACCTGTTCTGGATGGTTGCGGCATATTTGCAGAAATTGATTGCAATTGCCGAGGTCCTCCGGATGGGCGAAGTTGAATATCGAGCAGCCTTGCAATTCTTCGACGCCCAGCCCCAATTGGCGGGCGCCGAAACGGTTTACCGAGATAATCTGCCCCTCCATGTCCAAGTTGAATACCATGGTCGGGTTATTGTCGTACAGTGCCTGGTAATTGTTCTTGACGCTGACCAGCGCCTTGTTCTGCGTTTCGACCGTGTCCAGCATGTCGTTGAAGGCATCCACCAGGATGCCCATTTCGTCGCTGCTGTGCTTCTCGGCCCGCAACGAATAATCGTGGCCGCGGCTGACTTTTTGCGCGGTACGCGCCAACTGGGCGATCGGTTTGGCCACCCGGTTCAGTAGCGGCGCGGTCAGCAGAAAAGTAATGAACAGCGCGACGAACAGCACCAGCAGCACCACGCCGACGAATTGCAATTCCCGCCAGAACGCGGTGCTCAGGTCGGACGACAAATACACTGCGCCGATGGTCTCGTCGTCCAGCAGCATCGGCTGGTAGACATATAACGACAATTCGTCGAAGTGGGTGCGCAGACCTTGCAGGCCGGCCGGACAATCGGTCGTAGGCTTGTCCAGTGCGGTAAACAGGCCGCCCTCTTTGTCGTAAACGCAGGCGCTGCGCAGATCGGGCAGATTGGCCAATGAAGCCAGGTTTTCCTTGGCGAGATTGGCATCGTCGAACATTACCGCCGCGATACTGCGATTGGCGATCAGGCCGGCGACGGCCAGCAGGTCGTCCAGAGCCTTGCGTTTGACCTCGTTGATGTTGATAGCTACCAGAATCACCAAAGCCAACAGCATCGAAAACAGGCTGGAGGTGATTGCGATCGCGAACAGTTTGGACTTGATCGACAGTTGGGCGAAGAACTTACTCAACTTCGCCCCCTTCGACCAGCGTGGCGACTTCGATCAGTTTGGCGCTTACGGTCAGGCCGTTTTTTTTCAGCGCCTTCAGATTGATGTGCAATTTGACTTTAGCGTCGTCCAATACGAAGCCGATCATGCCGCCGGATTCGGCAAAAAACGGCTGACTGCTGACCGTCAACGCGGTTTTCAACGAGCCCACGGTTAATACGCCGGCCAGCGGCTGCTCGGGGCGTTGGTCCGGATTGTCGAAATAGGCGATGTCGCAATCGCGCGCTTGCTTGGCCGAGTCGTAACGGATCAGCTTGATCGGTTTATCCTGTACCGTTTTGGATTCCAGCGGATCGAGCAAGTGGCCGAACGGATCGTTGCCGATGATGCAGATGTTGAAGGTTGGACTGGCTTTGGCCGGCCAAGTAATGAACTTGGTGAAATTGTAAAGGTAAGCCCCTTTGACCTTGTATTCCAATTCGTTATCTTCGGCCTGTGCTTTGGGGGCTGTGCACCAACATAAAACGGTCCAGCCGAACGCGACGCAAATGCGCCGCAAGGGCCGAGCCTCAGCAAAGGAAAAAACGGAAACCAAGTTATTGCCTGCCGGAAAAAATCATCTGGCAAGAATAGTTGAAAAATCACTGGCTGCAGAAAAAAGCCCGCAACGCCCGAATCATGTAGCCGTGGTCCAACACGCCGGCGCTTTCGCGGACGCTGTGCATGGCCCACATCGGCGATCCGACATCCACGCCGCGCACGCCCAGTTTGGCCGACGCGATCGGGCCGATCGTGCTGCCGCAGGGCAGGTCGCCACGGTGGGCATACTTTTGGTAGGGGACGTCCGCCTCCCGGCAAAAACGGATGAATTCCGCTTCGGACAGGCATTCGGAGGCATAACGGTGGTTAACGTTGATCTTGATGGCCGGGCCGCGGTTGACGATCACTTTGTGGCCGGGTTCGTACGCACCGGGAAAACCGGGTTGATAAGCGTGTGCCATATCGGCGCTAACCATGAAACTGTGGGCCAAGGCCCGGCGATAGCCGTCGGCCCGGTCGCAGCAACAGGCGGCGACGCGTTCCAGCACATCGGACAAAAAGCTGCCGGCTGCACCTTTGCAACTTTCGCTGCCGATCTCTTCGTGGTCGAAAAAGGCGCAGACCAACGTGTTGCCGCCGTTCAGCACCGTATCGTCCAGAATCGCGCTCAAACCGGCGTGGCAGGATGCTAAGTTATCCAACTGGCTGTCAGCATAAAATAAGCGGTCGTTGCCCCAGAATGCGCCCTTCTGCGTGTCGTAAACGTTTAATTCCCAACTTATCAGGCTGTCGGCATCGATGCCGGCGGCGCCGGCCAGCAACTGGCGAAAATAGTCTGCGGGCAATTGGTCGGCGGCGCTGGCCAAAACCAAGGCCAATTCGTTTTGCTTCTGCAGTTTCAGGCCGTCTTCGTTGACGCCGCGGTTCATATGGATCGCCAGATTAGGCAGGCGCAGCAGTGGCTGGTCGAAGCGCAGCAAACGGCTGTCGATCCTGCCATTCGGGCGGCTGAAAGCAATACGGCCGGCCAGGCTGAGATCGCGGTCGGTAAAGGTTGCCAGGATCGGCCCACCGTAAATCTCGACCGCCAAGCGCTGGATTTGGTCGGACTCCAAGACCGGTTGCGGCTTGACTCGCAGTCCCGGCGAGTCGGTGTGGGCGCCCAGCAACTTGAAGCCGTTGCTAGCCAAATCCAGCCGTCCCGCCACGAATGCCACAATCGACGAATCGTCGCGGATCACGTAATAGCGGCCGCCGGCCGCCAGACTCCAGGCGTCTCCCTCGTGCAGGCGCTGGAACTGAAATGCCTGCAAACGTTGCTCGATGCTGGTCACTGCGTGCCAGGGGCTGGGGCTGGCGTCGATAAAATCCAGCAAATCCTGTACTTGCCGATGTGCGTTCATGTTTTCTTGTCCAGGGTTAGCGCCACCGAATTGATGCAATAGCGCAGGCCGGTCGGTAGCGGACCGTCTTCGAACACATGGCCGAGATGGGCGCCGCAAGAATGGCAGGTGACTTCGGTGCGGCGCATGCCGTGGCTGGTATCGAGGTGCTCGTCCAGGCTATCGGCTTGCAGTGGATTCCAAAAGCTGGGCCAGCCGCAGCCGGAGTGGAACTTATGCTCGGAGTCGAACAAGGCTGCACCGCAGCAGACGCAACGGTAGATGCCGGTTTCCTCGCAATCGGTGTATTTGCCGGTGAACGGCGGCTCGGTACCTTTTTCGCGGCAAACGCGATATTGCTCCGGTGTCAGTTTTTTCCGCCAGAATTGTTCGGGATCGTGTGAGTCGGTCATGATGGCCATCCATATCAGTGGGTGTCGGCGGCCATTGTACTCAGTCCGGCCGGGCAGCTGAAGCGGGCGAAATATTTCGGTTGATAATGTTAGAGAATTCTAATATTCTTTGGTCACATGATTTTGCGGCGTAGAACAACAATAATTCGATAATCAAACCTCAATATCGTGTTCATCTGAATATCAGCGAGGAGAATGTCATGGCAAGAATCGTAGTGTTAGGTGCAGGTATCGGTGGTGTGCCGATGGCTTACGAAATGAAGGAAACCGTTGGCAAACAGCATGAAGTGGTGGTGATTTCCGATTCGCCAACCTTCCATTTCGTGCCGTCCAACCCGTGGGTGCCGCCGAAATGGCGTAAACCGGAAGATTTGAAAATCGAATTGGCGCCGGTGATGGCGAAAAAAGGCATCACCTTTATCCAGAAGGCCGCTACCAAAGTCGATCCGCTAAACAACAAAGTCGATCTGGCCGACGGCAGTTCGGTCGAATACGATTATTTGGTTATCGCCACCGGTCCGCGACTGGCCTTCGACGAAGTGCCCGGTTTGGGGCCGCATGGCGGGCATACCTCGTCGGTTTGCCACGTCGACCACGCCGCGTTGGCCGCCGAAGATTGGGACCGCTTCATGGCCGATCCGGGGCCGATCGTGATCGGCGCGGTGCAAGGCGCTTCCTGTTTCGGTCCGGCCTATGAATACATGATGATCATCGAAACCGAATTAAGGAAACGTAAAATCCGCGACAAGGTGCCGATGACTTTCGTCACTTCCGAACCTTACATCGGCCACTTGGGCCTGGGCGGCGTCGGCGATACCAAAGGCTTGTTGGAAAGCGCGCTACGCGATAAGACCATCAAATGGATTACCAACGCCAAAGTGGACAAGATCGAAGCCGGCATGATGTACGTCACGGAAGTCGACGACGACGGCAACGAGAAGAAGAAGCACGAACTGCCGTTCAAGCATTCGATGATGCTGCCGGCCTTCACCGGAGTCGATGCGGTACGCAATAGCGGCGCGGAAGGCCTGACCAATCCGCGCGGCTTCGTCATAGTCGACGAGCACCAACGTAACCCGACCTATAAGAACATTTATTCGGTCGGCGTCTGCGTCGCCTTGCCGCCGGTCGAAAAAACTCCGGTGCCGGTCGGTACCCCGAAAACCGGTTACATGATCGAATCGATGGTGACGGCGACCGCCCACAACATCCGCGACGAACTGGCTGGCCTGCAGCCGTCCGACAAGCCGAGTTTGAGCGCGTTGTGTTTGGCCGACCTGGGCGATACCGGCGTGGCGTTTCTGGCGGTACCGCAAATCCCGCCGCGCAATACGACCTGGTCCAACCACGGCAAATGGGTACACCTAGCCAAAATAGCCTTTGAAAAATACTTCATGCGCAAAATCAGAAAAGGTATTAGCGAGCCGTTCTACGAGCGGATGATGTTGAAATTTATGGGCGTGGTGCGCCTGAAATAGGAGGTGCTTATGTCTATCGATCGTTTGGTGATGGCGTTTGCCGGTTCGTTTATTCTGGCCAGCCTGGCCTTGGCGCATTGGCATTCGCCGAATTGGTTATGGTTTACCGCCTTTGTCGGTGCCAATTTGGTGCAGGCGTCGTTCACCGGCTTTTGCCCGTTGGCAATCATTCTGAAAAAGTTCGGCGTAAAACCCGGCTGCGCGTTTTAGTTTGTTCCCTCTAGCCTAACCGCCGTCCTATGGCGGTTAGGTCTTTTTACCGCTCCCGATCGAAAAAAATTTCGGCGCGAGCGCTCTTGAAGTTTCCTCCGCCGCCCCTAAATTCTCGGTGTCCGGGCCTTGCAGCTCGGTTAAAACCTGTTTCTTTCAAAGACATAACTTGAATTGGGGAGAAAAAGCTATGAGAGTCGAATATACGCCGATTTACCGTCCCAACTTGGGTTTGGGCCAATGGGCCGCAATGCTGGACGGCATTTTGCAAAGCGATCGGCCGAATCACGATTATCCGGCCTTCGATATCGAAGCGGTTGGCGATAACCAGTTTGCGATCAGTTTGGCGGTACCGGGTTTCAGTCCGGAGCAGTTGCAGATAGAAACCGAAAACAACGTGCTGACCGTCAAAGGCGAGAAGCCGCAAGACGCCGAAAAACGGCGCTTCCTGCACCAAGGCATCTACAGCCGCAATTTCGAGCGGCGCTTCAATCTGGCCGAGCACACCGAGGTCAGCGGCGCCCATTACCGCGACGGGTTGCTGACCGTCAGGCTGGTTAAGCGAATTCCGGAGGCGATGAAACCGCGGCGCATCGAGATCGATAGCGTAGGCCAAGTTCTTCATCCGAATCAAGCGACGTTGCCGATCGCCTGAGCCGAACGGTAATGACTACGGGACCGATGGAATCCGCTGTCTGCGGGCGGAGCCAGCATCCGCCGGAAACCGCCGGGGCCAACCCGAGCCGGCAGTTGGCGTTACCCTACGAAGAATGGAAACTGCTGTCGTTCTACGAGAAATTCGAGCAATGCGTGGCTCTGGTGCTGGTCGCGCTGATTTCGCTGGTGATCGTCAGCGCTTTGTACCGTCTGGCGCTCAAAGTATTCGCCACGGTGCTCGAGGCTGCCGATCCCACCTATCCCGGCGTGTTTCAGGCTTTGTTCGGCATGATCATGACTTTGCTGATTGCGATGGAATTCAAACACTCTATATTGCGCGTCGTCGCCCGCCGCGACAGCATCATCCAGGTCAAAACGGTGATCCTGATCGCGATCCTGGCCATCAGCCGCAAATTCATCATTCTGGATACCAAGCATCTGGTGGCCGCCGACATTGCCGCGTTGTCCGGCGCTTTGTTGGTGCTGGGTTGCGTCTACTGGCTGATGCGCGAGCGCGACGACCGCGTCCAGCGCTGACGGTCAATCGCCGATGCGTTCGCCGCAATACTTGCAATGCGCCGCGTCGAAATCGTGCCCGGCTGCGCCGCAGTTGCGGCAGGCGCGGTTGTCCAGGCCTCGGTTATTGCGGCTGTTGATCAATTCGGCGCTGTAGATGCCGGTCGGTACGGCGATGATGCCGTAACCCATGATCATGATGGCCGATGCGATCAACTGCCCCAAGGCCGTTTTCGGGGCAATATCGCCGTAACCGACGGTCGTGATCGTGACAATGGCCCAATACACCGCTTTCGGAATGCTGGTAAAGCCGGCTTGCGGTCCTTCCACCACATACATCAGCGCGCCGAAGACGACGACCAGCGTCAACACTGCATACAGAAATACCGTGATTTTGCGCAGGCTATTGGCTAAGGCTACGGCCAGTACATTGGCTTCGTCGAGATACTCGGAAAGCTTCAAAATCCGAAAAATCCGCAGCAGCCGCAATACGCGCAGCGTCAGCATGTAGCCGGCGCCGGGCAGCAGCAAACCCAGATAGGCCGGTAGAATCGACAACAAGTCGATAATGCCGAAAAAACTGCGGATATACAGCCAAGGCCGGCGCACGCACACCAGCCGCAGTAAATATTCCAGCGTGAACAAAGCCGTGAATGCCCACTCCGCCCGGAACAGCGCGTCCGCGTAACGCTGTTGGATCTCGGCTACGCTGTCCAGCATCACGACGCCGATGCTGAGTAGGATGGCAACGATCAGCAAGAGGTCGAAAGTCCGGCCGGCGGCGGTTTCCGAGCCGAAAATGATTTGGTTCAAGGCCTCCCGCCACGGCGACAGGGCTTGGCCTTGGTTATAGCGGTGCGGATTGCGGTTCGGTCTCATCGGCGGCGTGCAGGATGGTTATGCGATAGGCGCAAGTATAAGCGCGTCGAACGCGGACGCCACTTTGTCTGGTCGCAATCGCCGATTGTCGGGTTTGCTACAAAAAAAATCCGCACAAGTCTTTGAAAAATACGGTTTTAGTAGTTGGCACACCGGTTGCAATAAGTTCTACAAAAAACTTGGGGTTGTGCCATGAAATCGACCAAAGACATTGCCGAAATGCTGGACGAACCGGCATGCGAGCATAACAAGAAGGAAAAATCCGGCTGCGCCAAACCCAAACCCGGCTCCGCCGCCGGCGGCTGCGCCTTCGACGGCGCCCAAATCGCCTTGTTACCGATTGCCGACGTCGCTCATATCGTGCACGGCCCGATCGCCTGTGCCGGCAGTTCCTGGGACAACCGCGGCACCCGTTCGTCCGGCCCGGACCTGTACCGGATCGGCATGACTACCGACTTGACCGAGCAGGACATCGTCATGGGCCGCTCGGAAAAACGCCTGTTCCATGCCATCAAGCAAGCGGTGGAAACCTTTAATCCGCCGGCGGTATTCATCTACAACACCTGCGTGCCGGCCCTGGTCGGCGACGACATCAATGCCACCTGCAAAGAAGCCACCGAGCGCTGGGGCGTACCGGTCGTGCCGATCGACGCCGCCGGCTTTTACGGTACCAAAAACCTGGGCAACCGCATCGCCGCCGATGCGATGATCAAATACGTGGTCGGCACCCGCGACCCCGATCCGTTGCCGCCGGCCGCAATCGAAGCGGAGAAAGCCGGCATCAAAATCCACGATGTCAATCTGGTCGGCGAATACAACATCGCCGGCGAATTCTGGCACGTATTGCCGCTGCTGGACGAAATGGGCTTGCGCGTGTTGTGCACCTTGTCCGGCGACGCCCGCTTCCGCGAAGTGCAAACCATGCACAAGGCCGAAGTCAATATGATGGTTTGCTCCAAAGCCATGATCAACGTGGCGCGCAAATTGGAGCAGCAATACGGGATACCCTGGTTCGAAGGCAGTTTCTACGGCATTACCGATACCAGCCAGGCCCTGCGCGATTTCGCCCGCGTCATTAATGATCCGGATTTGACCGCCCGTACCGAAGCCATCATCGCCCGCGAGGAAAACCGGATCCGCGAAGCCTTGGCACCGTGGCGCGAACGCCTGAAAGGCAAACGGGTACTGTTGTTTACCGGCGGCGTCAAGAGCTGGTCGGTGATTTCGGCGCTGCAAGATTTGGGTATGGTCGTGGTCGCCACCGGTACCAAGAAATCCACCGAAGAAGACAAAGCCCGGATTCGCGAACTGATGGGCGAAGACACCTTGATGATCGAAGACGGCAGCCCGAAAGCCTTGCTGAAAGTCGTGCGCGACTACAAGGCCGACATTCTGATCGCCGGCGGCCGCAATATGTACACCGCCTTGAAAGCGCGGATTCCGTTCCTGGACATCAATCAGGAACGCGAATTCGGCTACGAAGGCTACCAAGGCATGCTGGAACTGGTCCGGCAATTGGCTTTGACGCTGGAAAGCCCGGTCTGGGAAGCGGTCAGGGCGCCGGCGCCGTGGAAGGCGGCGGCCAAGGTTGCCAAAGCCTCGGAACAGGCGATGCTGTTCGCCGAGCCCGTCGCCGCTTAACCGGGGTATTTCGCCATGGCCGAAATTCTGAAACGCAACAAAGCCCTGTCGGTCAGTCCTCTGAAAGCCAGCCAACCCACCGGCGGCTCGTTGGCTTGCCTGGGTTTCGACCGGGCGATCCCGATGCTGCACGGCTCGCAAGGCTGCACCGCGTTTGCCAAGGTGTTTTTCGTGCGCCATTTCCGCGAACCGATTCCGTTGCAAACCACGGCGATGGATCAGGCCAGTTCGGTGCTGGGCGCCGACGAGAACGTGATCGAAGGCATCAAGATCATTGCCGAGAAATCCAATCCGGCTCTGATTGCGGTATTGACCACCGGCTTGGCCGAAACCCAGGGTTGCGATGTGCAGCGTAACCTGCGCGAATTTCGCGCCAAATATCCCGAATACGACCATGTCGCGGTCGTAGTGGTCAACACGCCCGACTTTACCGGTTGCGTCGAAACCGGCTATGCAGCGACGCTGACCGAAATCGTACGCAGCTTGGTGCCGGATGCCGAGGAGGCCGGCACCAAGCCCGGAGCCCGCCAGCGCCAGGTCAACGTCCTGGTCAGTCCGATGCTGACTCCCGGTGATTTGGAAGCTTTGCGCGATCTGATCGAGCAATTCAATTTACGGCCGGTGCTGGTGCCGGACATCTCCGATTCGCTGGACGGCAGTTTGACCGACGACGATTTTTCGCCGGTGACGATAGGCGGTACCCCGGTGTCGGAGCTGAAGACGCTGGGCGAAGCCCGCGCCACGCTGGTGATCGGCGCGTCGCTGCGCAAAGCCGGCGAACTGTTGCAGGAAAAAACCGGCGTTCCCAGCCATTTCTTCGACCATCTCTATGGTCTGCAAGCCAACGATGCCTTGATTTGCGCGTTGGCCGACATCAGCGAAATGCCGGTACCGGGCAGGATCGAACGGCAGCGGGCGCAATTGCAGGATGCAATGCTGGATACCCATTTCATGCTCGGCCAATTGCGGGTGGCGATTGCCGGCGATCCGGATCAACTGAACGCGTTGGCGCATCTGGTCACCGGCATGGGCGCCGAAGTGGTTGCGGCGGTTGCGGCCGGCAACGCGCCGGTGCTGGCGACGACGCCGGTCGCCAGCGTCAAGATCGGCGACCTCGAAGATTTGGAAAACCTGGCTCGAGAAGGCAAGGCGCAATTGTTGATAGGTAACTCGCATGCGGTTGCCAGTGCCGAACGTTTGGGCATTCCGATTCTGCGGGTCGGCTTTCCGTTGTACGACATCATCGGCGGCTACCAGAAAACCTGGATCGGCTACCGCGGCTCTCGCCAAACTCTGTTCGATCTGGCCAATCTGGTGATCAATTTCGCCCACGAGGACATCGAACCGTACTACTCGCCGTACGCGCAGAAGCCGGAAAACGAACGCCAAGCCTGCTCGCCGTCATGTCATTAGCACGCCGCATGCAGGTATTGCATGCCCCAGACCAGAGGATGCCTATGGAAACCGCCATTAAAGTCGCTTTTGCCACCACCGACATGGTTCACGTCAACCAGCATTTCGGTTCCGCCAGATCGTTTGCGGTCTATGCCGTGGACCCGGAGCAGTCGGAGATGCTGGAAGCGGCCCAGTTCGGCGAACTGGCGCAGGATGGTAACGAAGACAAATTGTCGGTGAAGATTCAATTGCTGGAGGGTTGCGCGGCGGTCTACTGCCAGGCCATCGGCGCCTCGGCGATCAAGCAGATCGTGGCCCAAGGCATCCAGCCGATCAAGGTCCAGGAAGGTGCCACCATCAAGGATTTGATCGGCGACTTGCAACACGAAATGAAAGCCGGCCCGTCGACTTGGCTAGCCAAGGCCATCAACCAGCATAAAGGACCGAATCCCGACCGGTTTAATGCGATGGAGGATGAGGGGTGGGATGAATAGTGCTGATGCTTAGCGTGGGCACAGGTTTTGTGCCCACCCCGAAAACAGGTTTTGTGTCGCTATCGCGACGGATTGGTTAGAAGTCGGGTCTCGGCCCGACAGCCGAGATACTTTTCTTTGCTTGTCCAAAGAAAAGTATCCAAAAGAAAAGACACCCGGAAGCCGCTTTTTTCCTGCGCTCCGTGGCGTTTATCGAGGGTCGGCAGAACGGGCTTCCCAGCCCCTCCGCCGCCGCGCCGCATCCTTGCGGCGCCCCATCGGGCTGATCTCGATAAACGCCACGGATGCTCGGTGCGGCATACGGGGGAACGGCTTGGCGATAGTAGAAGCCGTAGAAAAGATTTGATACTTAAATATAGGAGAACCACCATGTCCCAACCCGCACTTGTCGTCGAAGCCGGCGATCCACTGATGACTTCGGACATCGTCGTCGAAATGCTGAAGCAGCTTCGGGCGATGGATACCTACGATACCTACGAAGGCTGGTCGGAAGAGAAAATCATCGATCCGCTCATCATGACCAAGGAACGTAAACGCGAGATTCCTATCGTTGGCGATCCGGACGAGATCACGTTGGCCCGGGTCAAGGCCTATTACAACGCGATTGCCTCGCTGGTGGAAAAACGCACCGGTTTGATGGCGGTGCCGGTGATCAACATCACCCACGAAGGTTTCGGCCGGGCGCTGGTGCTGGTCGGCAAATTGATCGCGGTCGATAAAGTCTTGCGCGACGTGCACCGCTTCGGTTTCGGCAGTTTGGAGGAGTTGAACGAGAAAACCGACAAGATTTTGGACAAAGCCGTGGGCTTGATCGAGCAATACAAAGAAGTGGCCGAAGCTTGAGGTGAATTATGAGCGACGAAGACATTAAAGCCCTGGAAAAAGAAGTGAAGAAAACCAAACGCCTGGCCAACGAGGCGGCGTCGGTACTTCACGATCTGATCGAAGACCGGTTGCCCGATGCCTACGGCGAACTGATGGGCGTGGCGCAAGCCACCTACGATGCCTGCAAGGCCTGGGACGAAGCCAACAAGAAATTCTTGGCGGCCAGCGCCACTTCAGCCTAGGAGGAACGATGAGCGAATTTGTAACCGGCGTTACCTTCGGCGGCACCGTCTGGACGCCGTCCTACGTGACCGATATCAACCAGCGCGCCTGCATCGGCTGCGGCCGTTGCTTCAAGGTTTGTCCACGCGACGTGTTCGATCTGGTCGAGAAAGACGAGGCGTTGGCCGATGCGGCTGACGACGACTACGAAGATTTCGAGGACGACGACAACAGTATGGTGATGAGCCTGAAAAACGCCGCCGACTGTATCGGTTGCGAAGCCTGCTCCAAGGTTTGTCCGAAGGATTGTTTTACCCATCAGCATAAGGTTGCGGCTTGATTTTTAGCTTTTGAGTCGCGGCTGATTGTTGGGTGGGGACGGATTTTATGTCCTTAGCGGCGACCCGGATGCCGCTTTGATCCTGCGCGCAGTTTTTTTGCGGGATTCGCCCGAAGGGGAGCGGCAGGGATGCCTCTCGTTGGCGAAGGGGCAGGAAGCCCCTTTCGCCAACCCCTGCAAAAAACGCGACGCGCAGGATAAGGGCGAAATCCGGATGTCGTTTCTTTTGGATACTTTCTTTTGGCGACGCACAAATTCGTTTGGAACGAATTTGAACAGCCAAAGGCTGGCCCGATAGGGCGAAAACCAAGGATGGTTTTCGTAGCGAAAGTATCTCGGCTGTCGGTCCGAGAACCGACATTCAAATTCACGTCGCGATAGCGACACCAATTTTTTTATCTTAAAAAAGGAAAGCTATCATGCCACGCCCCGAAAAACACGTATTCGTCTGTACTCAAGCCCGTCCGCAAGGCCATCCGCGCGGGTCCTGCTCGGCCAGCGGTTGCGCCGAGGTGATGAATGAATTCATGAACCAGATCCAGGCCCGGAATCTGTTCGAGAAAATCGGCCTGACCAACACCGGCTGCATGGGGCCTTGCACGCTGGGCCCGAGCGTGCTGGTCTATCCGGAAGGCGTCATGTACGGCAAAGTTACCAAAGACGACGTCAAGACCATCATCGACCAGCATTTGTTGGGCGGTGCGCCGGTCGAGGCGCTGCAAGTGCCGGCCGAGGTTTGGTAGGCCATGGCCGGAGTGGCGTTTCTGGAAGAGCGGGTGCTGTTCAGCCCGGATGTGCCCGAGGCGGTGAACAAGCTGCTGCAAATGGCCGTGGCGGCCAGCCATGCCGATAAACCGCTGGCGGAAAAGTATTTCCAGCAGGCGCAACAGCTCGATCCGGCCTGCCTGCAGACCTATTTCGCGCTGTACAAATTTTATTTCTACCAGGGCCATCTGGCCGAGGCCGAGCGCGAAGCCTTGGCGGCGTTGGCGGAATCGGCGCGCCAAGGCGGGTTTCCCGCCGATTACCGGCAATTGGCGGCCGAATCCGAGCAGTGGGATATGTACGCCAGCGACGTCTGCCTGTTTTACCTGTACAGTTTGAAAGCGCTGGGCTTCATCCGCCTGCGTCTGCAATTGGAGGACGAGGCCCGGCTGGTGCTGGCGGTGCTGCGGCAACTGGATCCGCTGGACCGTTCCGGCGGTTCGGTGATCATGCACTTGGCCGAGGCCTTGGCGGAGGATGCGGCATGAGCGAAGAATTGCAACAACAAGTTGAAGCCAAACGCAGCTTCGGTAAGGCGGTATGCCAGCGCATGACCGAGAATATCGTCAAGCTGGGTTTTCCGCTGCAGACCGATCTGAGTTTGCCGGACTTCGACGCCGCGGTTTTCAGTCTGGTCACCGATCCGTTCACCCAAAGCCGGGATTTGGTGGGATATTGGTACAACGCCGGCAAACAGCGCATCGGCCAGATCAAATTCCACGGCGACGGTAGTTTTTACGCCGAATACGACGTGGTCAAGCCGCACCCGACCAAGAAGCTCTGGTTCGTCGAGGCCATCAACGCCTGGGGCCGGCAGGACAACATCAAAACCGAAGCAAAATTGTTGGAAACTCCGCAATAAGGAGGCGCTATGGCTAATCCCAAACGCTTGTACGAATTGCTGTTGGACTATTGCAGCAGCGATGCTGTCGTGGACAATCTGATGATCGGCCTGGTCTGGACCGTATGCCAAAGCCAGGGCAAGGCCACGGCCGGTCTGGCGATGAGCCCCGGCCTCGCCACGCGCACCTTGACCTGGTCGGGGACCTTGGTCGGCAAGCCGGTCACCGATCTGGCGGCCTGGATTACCGAATGGGATCCGTTCAAGGCCACCGTGGCGATGGCGGCGATCAACAGTTGCATCAACGCCCGGCCGCTGCCGGAATCGGTGGCGCTGGATTGCCACGGCGAACACGCCAATCTGGCGGTGTTCGATTATTTTCTGCCGCAATTGCAAGGGAAGCACGTGGTGGTAATCGGCCGCTATCCCGGCATCGAACGCTACCAGGACAAAATGTTGCTGACGGTGCTGGAGCGGCAGCCGACGGCGTCCGATCTGCCCGACTCGGCGTGCGAGTTCTTGCTACCGCAGGCCGATTGGGTGTTTCTGACCGGCAGCAGCATCACCAACAAGACCTTCCCGCGCCTGACCGAACTGGCCGCCCATGCCACCACGGTTTTGATGGGGCCGACCGTGCCCTGGTTGCCGCAATTGCACGAGTTCGGCATCGATTATCTGGCCGGCGTCGAAGTCGTCGACCCGCAAGCGCTGTACCACACCGCGGCCCAGGGCGGCGGGGTACGGATTTTCCATAACGGCTTGCGCTACCGGATTGCCGATCTGGCGCCGCAACGCAGCATCAGTTGGCTGAAGCAGCAAATCGCCGATTGTTTTGCCGAAAAGTCGCAACTGACCACAGCGATGCAGCAATGGTACGACGCCGGCAACAAAGCGCGATTTCCGCAGTATTCGCTGCTCGACCAATTGAACAGCCGTTTGTCGCGCTTGGATACCAGTTTTAAATCGTTATGGGACAACTATGCCGCCGGATAAAGCATGACCTTGGCTGTACCGGAACAATTCGAGCGGCACCGGTTGTTGCTGTTATACAAGGGCGATATCAGTGCTTTGACTTTATTCGCCCAGCAAGCCAACGGTAGCGTTTGTTTTCCGCAACCGCTGCCGGCGCTGTCGACCGCGTTGGACCAAGACGGCGGCGAAGCGGCCGGGTTGACCGTGCATCCGGCGACGCTGGTCAATGCAATCAACAAGTTGCTGGGTTTCGAGGCCGATTTGTTGCAGGCCGAGGCCGGCTACAAACAGTCGGTCGACACGCCCGGCGGCATCGTCACCGTCTACATCGCCCGCTTTAAACTGCTCGATCCGCCGCACCGGTTGATGCAAAGCCTGGATTGCCGGATGCGCACCTTACCCGAACTGCGCGGCCGGCCGCCGGCCGAGATGGAATTGCTGCGCCGCGCCTATGAAACGATGATGGAGGGTTAGCGTGTTCGATTACATGGATTTTGGCTTGGATGCCGGCGAGGATAGCGGCGCAGCGTTCCCGGCCAACGCCGGCCCGTATATTCCGGAGGCGCAGGATTGCATGCGCTGCGGCATGTGCGTGACCGGCTGCCCGACCTACCGTTTGACCCAAACCGACGCCGAAACCCCTCGCCAGCGGATTCGCAGCATCGAAAAAGTGTTGCGCGACGAAGCGCTCAGCGCCGAGGAACGCGGCCATCTGGATAACTGCCTGCAATGCCGGGCTTGCGAGACCGTGTGTCCGAGCCGGATGAAATACGGCGAACTGTTCGACCTGGCGCGGCACAAACTGACGCAATTGCAGCCGCCGTCCTGGCTTGCCGGATTGGCGCTGCGTCTGATCGAACATAAAAACTGGCGGCGCAGCTTGTTGCCGTTGGTTACCTTGTATTTGCGTTCGGGTCTGCAAAAGCCGTTACGGGCGAGCGGCCTGTTGCAAAAACTGAATCTGGCGGCCGCCGAGCGCCTAGTCTGCGAGCCGGCGCTCGG
>NZ_JANIBM010000025.1 GCF_024505045.1 Methylomonas aurea
CTCGGCAATCGCCAATAAGTCGAGATAGTCGTCGAAATCAAAGTGAAGATTTTTAGCCCGCGATAGCCGTCGCGTCGGGCGGGTTTTCGTAGCGAAGCGGAGAAAGCCTGCAAGGCCTCGCGAAATGGCGTGAAGTCATGCGAAAGCCTAAGTTTCGATACCCTTGTTGGGACGAGACTAGGTGACGCGGATAAATCGGGGTCGTCGAAGGCGTGAGCGGTTGCGTGCATTTTTTCTGACTTTTCGGTCAATGGATTCCGAAAAATCTTTCGCAAAAATAGCGCGTTTCGGCGCAAGAATACCCTCCGAAGCATAAAAGAGGGCATAGGATCTCGCGCTCCATTCGCAACTGCTCGTTTTCCCAGCGTAACCAGCGCAAATTTTCCTGATCGGCCAAGTTGAGGTAACCCCTTTTCTCACATCGTCCAATCTTTACCGATTTGCGCTCTACGCGTACCCAGCGACCGAGTGCACTTATTGAGAGGTGTCTGGATGCCCCGCGATTTGCTGTTATGCACATCGAGCTTACAACGCTATTGATTCGGACCGCTGGCGTTTGAATGTTTTTGTTTGCCGATTCCTCAAACGCCAGTAAATACGCGAACTTTGTCAATACCAGCACCAGATAGGTTAAAACTTCACGTATAGATTGACGGCTTCTTGCTTGGTTTCCTAGCTGAATTATGGCGGGATGACGTGTTTTCTCGGTGATGATGACCTCTTTTTGTTGAATACGCCTGTCTTTCGAGGCGTTAGGGGGGCATCACATTATTCTTCTCAATTCGCGTTTGCGCAGTGTGCTTTTAGCCAGTGCGCGGCCTCAAGTCGCGGTAACGTTGTTGGACTTGGAAAAAATTGAAATTGTCTTGACAACAAAATAGTAGGTGGTAGACTGCCTCGCACCTTAAGGGATGAGGGTGTCTTCGTAAGAAGTCTGGTAATAGGGAAAAACAAAGAACTCCCGATACGATCGGGGATTTAGATAATCTTTTAGGAGGTAGAAATGGCTGCTACAACTGAATCAGTTAAGGCTGATGCTGCGGAAGCACCGCTTTTAAATCAAAGAAACCTGTGGGCAGGCGTTGCTCTGTACTTGGTTTTTTATTCATTCATTCGCTGGTATGAAGGTGTTTACGGCTGGTCCGCTGGTCTTGACTCATTCGCGCCTGAGTTTGAAACATACTGGATGAATATGCTGTACATCGAGATCGTTCTTGAAGTGCTGCTGTTTGCTGGTATCAATGGTTACATCTGGAAAACTCGTGATCGCAAAGTAATGTCAATCACTCCGCGTGAAGAACTGCGTCGTCACTTCACTCACTGGACTTGGTTGGTTTGCTACGGTTGGGCTATCTACTGGGGTGCTTCTTACTTCACTGAACAAGACGGTACCTGGCACCAAACTATCGTTCGTGATACTGACTTCACTCCAAGTCATATCATCGAGTTCTACCTGTCATACCCAATCTACATCATCACTGGTTCAGCTTCATTTATGTATGCAAAAACAAGACTGCCTACATACCACGAAGGTCTGCACCTGATGTATTTGGTTGCGGTTATCGGTCCTTTCATGATTCTGCCAAACGTTGGTTTGAATGAATGGGGTCACACATTCTGGTTTATGGAAGAGTTGTTCGTTGCTCCATTGCACTACGGTTTCGTATTCTTTGGTTGGGCTGCTCTGGCTATAATGGGTGTTGTGAACACCGAAGTAATGGCAATTGCAAAATTGCTGAAAAAAGATCTGGCTTAATAGCTTATCTTTAAAAGTAAAAATACTATCTCCTTTCCTGCCGCTACTTTGTTTGAGTGGCGGTAGGATAAAGAGAAGTCAAAAAATATAATTTTAATTCTTTAGGAGGTAAGCTAATGAGCGCATCTCAATCAGCTGTACGTTCACGTGCGGAAGCGGTACAAGTTTCCCGTACGTTTGACTGGATGATTCTTTTTACACTGTTCACAGCGGTTCTGGGCGGTTACCACATTCACTATATGTTGACTGGCGGTGACTGGGATTTCTGGACCGACTGGAAAGATAGACGTCTGTGGGTAACCGTAGCGCCTATCGTTTCTATTACTTTCCCTGCGGCTGTTCAAGCTTGCTTGTGGTGGAGATACCGTTTGCCAGTTGGTGCAACTCTTTCTGTTGTTGCTCTGATGATCGGTGAGTGGATCAACCGTTACATGAACTTCTGGGGCTGGACATACTTCCCAGTAAACATTTGCTTCCCATCTAACCTACTGCCAGGCGCTATCGTTCTGGACGTGGTTCTGATGTTGGGCAATAGCATGACTCTGACTGCTGTTATCGGTGGTTTGGCGTACGGTTTGCTGTTCTACCCAGGCAACTGGCCTGTCATCGCGCCATTGCACGTTCCTGTTGAATACAACGGTATGATGATGACTTTGGCTGACTTGCAAGGTTACCACTACGTACGTACCGGTACACCTGAGTACATCCGTATGGTTGAGAAAGGTACATTAAGAACTTTCGGTAAAGACGTTGCTCCTGTATCAGCGTTCTTCTCTGGTTTCGTTTCTATCATTATCTACTTCTTGTGGCACTTCTTCGGTCGTTGGTTCGCAAAAACTGACTTCATCGCAGACGACGCTTCTTAATTAGAAGTAGTAGGAAAATGAACTTGGCGGACAATAATAAGCCGTCAAAAAGTCTTAATTAAATTTCTCTAGTGATAGAGGAGGAAATATGAAAATAATAAAAGACAAAGTTGCAAAACTGTCCTTTGTCGCACTGTTGGTAGCAATGGCAACAGCGATGTTCTACGCTCCAGCAGCATCTGCTCATGGTGAAAAGTCACAGGCTGCGTTCATGCGTATGCGTACTATTCACTGGTTTGACTTGAACTGGTCAAAAGAAGAAGTAGCTGTCAACGAAACCATGACTATTTCTGGCAAATTCCTGGTGTTTGCAGGCTGGCCGGAAACTGTTGATAAACCAGAAGTTTCATTTTTGAACGTTGGTATCCCAGGACCTGTATTTATCCGTGCTGGCTCTTGGATTGGCGGTCAACTGGTTCCTCGTTCTGTTTCTTTGGAACTGGGCGAAGTTTATGAGTTTAAAGTTCTGTTGAAAGCTCGTCGTCCTGGTGACTGGCACGTTCACTCAATGATGAACGTACAAGGCGGTGGTCCAATCATCGGTCCTGGTAAATGGGTTACTGTAACTGGTTCTATGAGCCAATTCGTAAACCCAGTAACTACTTTGACTGGTCAAACCATCAACTTGGAAAACTACGCTCTGGATAACGTTTACTTCTGGCACGCTGTGTGGTTCGCAATTGCGTTCGCATGGTTGCTGTTCTGGATCAAACGTCCTCTGTTCGTTCCACGTCATATCGCTGTAAGCACTGGCAAAGCAGATTCTTTGATCTCTGCTGGTGATAAAAAAGTTGGTATGTTGTTCGGTGTTGGTACCATGGTTATCGTAGCTGCTTCTATGGCTTCTACTAACGAAAAATACCCTGTTACTACTCCGCTGCAAGCTGGTTTGTTGCGTGGTATGAAAACTTACCAAATGCCAGAGTCAACTGTTTCTGTGAAAGTTGATGATGCTACTTACCGTGTGCCAGGTCGTGCAATGCAAATGACCTTGACCGTAACAAACAATGGCGATTCTGCTATCCGTTTGGGTGAGTTCAATACTGCTGGCGTTCGCTTCTTGGATCCTGCTGTTCATGAAGATGACACCAACTATCCTGACGACTTGTTGGCTGAAGAAGGCTTGACTGTTAGCGATAACAGCCCTCTGGCTCCAGGTGAAACCCGCACTATCGAAGTTACCGCTTCTGATGCTGCTTGGGAAGTATATCGTCTGGCTGACTTGATCTATGACCCAGACAGCCGCTTTGCTGGCTTGCTGTTCTTCTGGGATGCTAACGGCAACCGTCAATTGGTAACTGTTGACGCTCCGCTGATCCCAACTTTCATCTAATATGTGAAAGGATTCTAGGTAGATAAAAGCCTAGAATTGAAAGACAAACCCTCGCTATTGAAAAATAGCGGGGGTTTTTTTTGGTGTAAACTACTGGTCAAAATCAATATTTAAAAATTTTAATCAGGATTAATGTTTTGGATTTAAGAGTATCGAAATGAAGAAGGTAATGTTGGTTTGTTCTCTCTTTTTATTTGTGGGGTGTGTAGAAAAGGATGAATATCAAAATGCGGTATTGGAGCAGATGAAAACGGAGAAAGATATTAAGGACTATAAAATCGAGCCAGAAGAAATGACAAAGTGCGTGGTGAACGAATCGTCATCAAATATGCCTGGTTTGTTCTTTTTAGACCCTCAGCGCAGGCAGGCATATAAGAATTATACGAAAATGCTGGCGCTTAATAAGTCGGCTGATCCAAAAAAAACATTGGAGGAATTAAGGGGCGATTTTGGTGATGCGAAAAAGCTAGCTGATGCACATTCTAATTATGTAGAAAGCGTAGTTGATTGTATGTCAAGTTTAGTATCTTCCACTGAAGAGGCTCAAAAAAAATAAGTTAAATAAAAGACATCGAGATAAATTCTCGGAGCGGAATTGGAAGATTCTATAGATTGTATTCTATACAAGTATTAGGAGGCTGGTTGATTATGGTATTAACAGATAATTTAATTAGTGGTTATTTTGTTGGTTGATTTGCAATAAAATACTATGTTAATAATTCTATCTGATACAGGAATGTCACTGTGCCTCTAAGATTAAGAGTTATCTCATATAAGGGTATTCCTTCAAGCACTGATTTGTCGGCTACGTTCGATGAACGCGGGGGTACTATTGGGAGGAAAAATGAAAATACATTAGTATTAACCGATCCGGAAAACTTTGTTTCAGGTCGTCACGCTGAAGTTTTCTACCAAAATGGACGATATCGCCTAAAAGATACTAGTAAAAATGGGACGTTTCTCGTTAAAGCAGATATTAGTATAACCGGCGAAGATGTTACGTTACAAAATAACGAAATATTGCGCATAGGTGAATACGAGGTACAGGTCGAAATTGATAACGAATCCACCGAACGCCCAATTCTAGATTTTTCGGCAATTGATCGAGGTCCTTTCTCAAAATCTTTTGAAATCGAACCGAATTCGCCAATTGCATCTACCTCTAACTCCTCAGTTTTTGGGCACCAAATAGAAAAGCCGCTATTTGATCTAGCACCCAATCAATCATACCAAGATAGCTTTTCCCCGCCCGATGTTTTATCGGCAAACGTATCTCCTTTTAAGACCCAGGAAAGAGATATTGCGGAACTTTTAAAAGGATTGGATTCATTAGCTCCAACCCCGCCTTTTGGTGCATCCGAAATTGCAGGCACAGCAGATGCGCCGAAATCGTCTGCTTTGGAAGTTGCGCCAGAAACTTATTCAGCACCTAAGTCCCAAGGAACCTATTACAGTGACGATCAAATAAATGACGATCAGGTTCCGAGTCTTAGGGCGATCAAGGATTTAAGCGAGTGCGTGACGTCTACAAATTCGAATGCTACTCCAGGAACAACTCCAGATAACAGTGAGTTACTTAGGTGCTTTTTGCAAGGTGCTGGCATAAATGATTTGGATTTTTTGCCGGAATCTCAGCGGTCAAATGCCATGACTGCCGCAGGAAAGTTATTCCGCGATTTGATAGAAGGATTGATGGATGTATTACGCGTACGCGCAGAGATGAAGAGTGAGTTTCGCGTTTCAGTTACCACAATCCGGTCAACAGAAAATAACCCACTAAAATTCAATCCTGATGTGGAAAGTGTGCTTAAACTTATGTTGGCGCCAAATAATCCGGCTTTCATCGCACCGGATGTTGCGGTAACCGAAGCGTTTAGAGATCTTAGATATCATCAAATGGCCGTTACAGCAGGCATACAAGCATCGTTGGCGGAGATCTTGCGACGATTTGAGCCTGAAGCCTTCGAGAAAACATTGGGTGAAGGATTAGTGTTTCAGAAAAAGGCGAGGTGTTGGGAGCTTTATTGTGAAAAATACCCTGAATTAAAGTCGTTAGCCGTCGAAGAGTTTTTTGGAGAAGAATTTGCCGATGCCTACGAGAAACAGATGCATCTATTCAACCGCCGCTGAATATTAACAAACCTGAAGCTGATAGTAGGCTAACAAATCAAAAATCAACAGAGTATGGCTATAAGTAATAGGATTGTTTGGACTGAAGGCATGTTTTTACGGCCGCAGCACTTCCAACAACATGACCGCTATTTAGAAAGGCTGGTAGATGGGCGCTGCCGTGGAATCCGAGCGCATGATTGGGGGGTTTCGACACTTGCAATCGACATCAGCCAATTGCCGATCGGGAAAATTTGTCTGAATGAAGCGAGAGGTATATTCCAAGACGGTACGCCGTTTTATATGCCACATGAAGACGATCTGCCGTTACCCTTGGATGTTCCGCCGGGAACCAGCAATGAAATTGTTTACTTGGCACTGCCATTAATGCGGCCGGATGGGGTCGAGATCGACAGTGAACAAAATCCGGACGGGCTAGCACGCTATCGAATAAACCATCGTGAGGTCAGAGACAACAATGCCGGATATGACGGCCGTTATCCGGTGCAAATTGCGCATATGAGGCCGCGTCTACTATTAAGTTCGCAGGAACGCTCAGGCTATTTGTGTTTGGGGGTTGCCAATATCGTTGAAGTTCGAGCGGATAAAACCGTCGTGTTGGACGACAAATACATTCCTGCATCATTGCAATCCTCGGCTAGTCAAATTCTGGCTGGTTTTGTCCGCGAATTGCAAGGGTTGTTGCATACCCGGGGCGAGGCTCTAGCGAACCGCGTTGCCGGTGCATCGCACGGCGCCGCTGTCGCCGAAGTCGCAGATTTCTTATTGTTACAATCGATTAATCGCTACGAGCCCGTGCTCGCACATTTGGCTGAAGACAATTCCTTGCACCCTGAAAGCCTGTTTTCCTTGTGCCTGCAGATAATGGGAGATCTTGCAACTTTTTACCGGCCAAACAAGCGCCCGGTCGATATACCGCCCTACCAACACGATGATTTGCGCCGATGTTTCATCCCGTTGATCGACGAATTGCGTCGTCTGTTGAGCATGGTGTTGGAACAAAATGCGATTCAAATTCCACTCACCAAGCACAGCCAGTCGGTTTACTACTCGGGACGTCCGGATGTAAAACTATTGGAAAACGCAATCTATATACTGGCCGCCAGTGCGCAAGTATCTTCGGAAATGTTACGTATGCATTTTCCGCCGCAAGTAAAAATCGGCCCGGTTGAAGAAATCACGCAATTGGTCACTGCCGCTCTGCCCGGAATTGCGATACACCCGTTGCCGGTGGCGCCAAGGCAATTGCCTTACCACGCGGGCTGTTCGTATTTCGAACTCGACAAGCAGAGTCCCTATTGGAAAAAAATGGCTGAATCTGGCGGTTTTGCGTTCCATATCGGCGGCAATTTTCCCGGTTTGGAGTTGGAGTTTTGGGCAATAAAAAAAGGGTAGGCGGCGATGACGCAAAATGGTCCATTCGGTGATGACGATAAAACCGTATTAAGGCCTTCTCCGGGGGGGCGCATGCCTGACTCGGCCACGATCAGCAGAGTCGGGCAAAAGCCGATAACGCCACAGCCAGCCAGCTATCAAAATATTCCACCAATAAGTGCGTTGACAATTTCATCATCCGCCTCCTTATTGGATTTGGCAGCCGGATTGCTCTCGCTGGCCGCCAGATTAAGATCGACGGTCGCGTATGCGGCGGTGGACGAATTGAAACAAAAGTTGGCTAAAGAGATTAGCGAATTCGAGAATCGGGCGCTTGCCGCCGGCTTACAGCAAGAGCACGTCCGTATCGCCAGCTACGGGCTATGTACCTTTCTCGACGAAATCATCCAGAATACGCCTTGGGGCTCGCAAAGTAACTGGGGGCACCAGAGCTTATTGATCGTTTTTCACAAGGAAGCGTGGGGTGGCGAGCGGTTTTTCCAGATTCTCGACCAATTGGTGAAGCAACCCGCTCAGAATCTGGCACTGATTGAACTCGGTTATGCGCTTTTGAGCTTCGGCTTCGAAGGTAAATTCCGGATCATGGCGAATGGCATGAACGAACTGGAAAAGCAAAGGGTGGAACTGTACCAGTTGATCCAACGTGTCCGCGGAGATGCTCCCGTCGAATTGTCGCCTCGTTGGCAGGGCCAGAAAACTGTAATCCATCCGCTGATGTCTCGAGTACCGCTGTGGGTATTTGCAACCATAGCCGGAGGTCTGGCCTTACTGTGTTATTTGGGCTTCGCATTTTTTATCAATGCCGCTTCCGATCCCACCTACAAAGAGTTGCTTAAACTGAGCAAGGAGCCGATTTTGCTGGCCGCGGTGGAAGCGGCAACTCCGGTTGCACCGGTTAGTCCTCAGCCCAGTCCCAATCGCGCGCAACGCTTCATTCCGTTATTACGCGACGAAATAGCCAAAAACATGGTGGAAGTCGTAGATGACAGCATTATTCGGGTTCGCAATTCCTTCCCGTCAGGAAGCGACCAGGTAAAGCCCGAATTCATCCCGATGTTGAAAAAGATCGCCAAGGAACTGGAGAACCAACAAGACTCTATTTTAGTTACCGGGCACACCGACGATAGGCCTATCGTGTCAGCCCGTTTCCCGTCCAATTGGCATTTATCGACTGCGCGGGCGAAGAATGTGCTGGCAATCCTGACCGCTTCCGCACAATTGCGCGGGAGCGTCCGTGCCGAAGGGCGAGCGGACGGCGAGCCGTTGGAGCCTAACGACACCCCGGAGCATCGAGCCTTTAACCGCCGTGTCGACATCCTGATTAAGTGAGAATTGCGCGTGGAACGGACAATCAATTTTTTCAAACGTAAATGGGTGTTGGAACTGATCGGAGTGCTGTTCCTGGCACTGCTGATATGGTTTATCGGGCCATTGGTTGCGATTGCCGGCGTTGCGCCGCTGGAATCGGAGTTGGCCAGAGGAATAACGATTGGCCTGTTGGTATCGGTATGGTTGATTTACCGAATATTGGCCTACCGTTTTTCGCGGCAGCGCGACCAAAAACTGATGGCAGATTTGGCGGGAAACGATGCCGCCGATAGCGTCCACGGTACCGAAGCGGCCGCGGAGGCCGAGTTGGATGTATTGAACCGCGGCTTCGAAGAAGCATTGGCTTTGTTGAAAACCAGCGGACGCAAGCAGCAACGCGGCACGCAATTTCTCTATGAAATGCCGTGGTATGCGATTATAGGTGCACCGGGTTCCGGGAAAACCACGGCATTGATCAATTCCGGATTGCATTTCCCGCTGGCAGAGCGCTTGGGCAAACACTCCGTGAAAGGTGTCAGCGGCACCCGCGATTGCGATTGGTGGTTTTCGGACGAAGCGGTATTGTTGGATACTGCCGGCCGCTATACCACTCAGGACAGCCACAAGGAGGTCGACGCTTCGGCTTGGCAAGGTTTTTTGCAGCTATTGAAAAAATATCGGCCGCGCCGGCCATTGAACGGCGTATTCGTTGCGGTCAGCGTCAGCGATTTGATGCAACAAACGGAAGAAGAGTTACGCCAGCACGCCGCGGCGGTCCGGCGTCGGATCATGGAGCTGAACGACCGCTTGGGCGTGCAGTTGCCGGTTTACGTGTTGTTTACCAAAACCGACTTGATTGCCGGATTTAACGACTTTTTCGCAAACTTGACCGAAGACGAGCGCAGCCAAGTTTGGGGCGAAACCTTTCTGCGTACCGAGTCCGCTAACGATAATTCGGCCGAGCACCTCCAACAATTCGGGCGCGGCTACGACGAACTGGTCGAACGTCTGGTGCAGCGGCGTTTGAAACGGATGCAAGAAGAGCGCGATGTTCAGCGCCGCGCGGCCATTTTCGATTTCCCGCAGCAAATGATGCTGTTCAAAGCGGTGGCAACCGATTTTTTGCGGGCCACGTTTTCCACCAATCGTTATGAAGAACCGTTTTTATTGCGCGGTGTGTACTTCAGCAGCGGTACGCAGGATGGTACGCCGATCGACCGTATCATGTCGGTTCTGGCCGCCAACTTCAGGCTGGATCGCCAAGCCGTTCCGTTGTTGAGCGGCCGCGGTAAAAGTTATTTTCTGACCAAGTTGTTGAAGCAGGTCGTGTTTCCGGAAGCGGAATTGGTCGGCACCGATCCGCGCATCGAGCGCCGATACCGGTTGATGACGCTTGCCGCTTACGGTGCAACCTTTGCATTCGTCGCGATTGCGGCGCTGGTCTGGTCGATCAGTTTTACTGCCAACAAAATGGCGATTGCCGAAGTCGATAAACAGATAGAAGCCTACCGTGCCAGCAATATCGTGGCTCGGGATGCGCGAACCGGGTTTTTGGCGTTGTTGCCTAAGCTGGACGCATTACAGGCCGCGGCCGACGTTTACCGGCAAGCCGGCTGGAGTACCGGTTTTGGTCTGGATCAGGGCGATAAGATCGGCTCCGGAGTGGACATGGCTTACCAGCGCTTGTTGCGGGAAGGCTTTGCCGTGCAGATCGTACAGCGCTTACAACAACGCATGCAGGGTGACGAAGGCGCCAATCTGGACGTACTGTACCAGTTGCTGCGCGTCTATCTGATGTTCGGCGAACCGCAACGGCTGGACTCCAAGGTGGCGCAGCCCTGGATCAAGCTGGATTGGGAACAAATGTTCGCCACCGACCCGGAGACTCAAGCGAAACTGCAAACCCATTTGGACAATTTGCTGGCATTGCCGTTAGACCCGGTGGCGATCGACAACAACTTTGTCGGCGCAGTACGCAACAAACTGAGCCAGATACCGTTGGTCAACCAAGTTTACAGCCGATTTAAAAGCGAGGCCTTATTCGACCATAGCCGGGATTTGATCGTTGCCGCCCAATTAGCGCCGAATGGCGGCCGGGTTTTCGTCGCGGCCAACGGCAAAGAACTGGACTCTATCGTGGTACCCGGGGTGTTCACCGCTTATGGTTATACCGAGCTGTTTTTGAAAAAAGGTATGTCTTACGTCAAGGAAGCCAGCGAGCAGAATTGGGTATTGGGCGTAGAAACCGGCAATTCGTTGACCGAGATCGACCGCTTGTACGGCGATTTCAAACGGTTGTATCTGGCCGATTACCAAAAAGCCTGGGATGGCGTATTGGCCGGGGTCAAATTCCGGCCGCAAGCCGGAACGAGCCAACTGGTCGACACGCTGGATTTGTTGTCCAGACCGGACTCGCCGCTGAAATTGTTGCTCGAGTTGGTGGAAAAAAATACTTCATTGAGCAAACTCTCCGCCGACTTGGCGGAGAGCCTTAGCAAAGCGGCCGGTGGTATCGCCGTGCCGGAAGCCGCCACGCAAAAATTGCTGGCAGTGGCCAAGCAGAGCGAACAGGGCATAGATCCGGTTAAAGCCTTAGAGGCTTATTTCGAGCCTTTTAACGCCCAAGTGCGCGGCGCGGCGGACCGTCCGGCGCCGATCGCTTCGGCGTTGGCCAGCATTAAGAATCTGCACGACTACTTGATGCAAATCGGCTCGGCTAGCAATGCCGGCGGCCAGGCGCTATCCACCGAAGCGGCCAAAGCCGCCGGCGGCGGAATCGATCCGCTGCAGGCGGCGAAAATGGAATTCGCCCGCTTACCGGGGCCTATTGCGGCCTCTTTAAATGCCTTGACCGCCACCGGCGGCCAACAAATCAAGAGCGGAGCGAAAAACCAGCTCAACGAAATGTTGAAAACCGCCGTGGCAATCCCATGTAAGGCTGCCTTGTCCGGCCGCTATCCGTTTGCGAAAAATACGCCTCAGGATGTGTTACTGGCCGATTTCGGCAAGGTATTTGCCGCGAACGGAATTGTCGACCAGTTTTTCAACGCCAATTTAAAACCGTTCGTCGATATTGCCGCGGTGCAGTGGCAAGAACTCAAATCCGACAACGCTCTGGGATTGGCTCCGGCCAGTATCCGCCAATTCCAGATCGCCGCCAAAATCCGCGATGCGTTCTTTCCGGGCGGCGGTGCCGTGCCTCAAGTGCAATTTGAATTGAAACCCTTAGCGTTGGACGACCGGGTCGGCACCTTTCGCCTCAACATCGAAGGCCAGGAATTGGTCTATCGCCACGGGCCGGAACAGCTCACCAAATTTCAATGGCCGGGAAGCAATAACAGCGCCGGGGTTCGGGTGGTGTTCGAAACTTTGGACGGCAAACAAGTCAGCCGTGCCAAAGATGGCGCTTGGGCGCTGTTTCGTATGTTCGACGAATTCAACATCGAGCCGACCGGCTTGCCCGACCGCTTCAATCTGACGGTGCAAGTGGAAGGTTTCAGCGCCCGTTTCGAACTGCATGCCGCGAGCGTAAACAATCCGTTCGGCATTAGCGAATACCAAAGCTTCCGTTGTCCGGAGGCATTGTGACCAACATCGAACCGGCAACAGTCGGTTTTTTCGGCAAAGTTCCCACCTTGGGCGATTTTGTTAGTCGGCGCTTGCCCCGCCAATTTATCGAGCCCTGGGACCAATGGCTGCAATCATCGTTACGCGCCAGTCAGGACTCGCTGGGCGACAAGTGGCTATCGTCGTTTTTGGTCAGCCCTCTGTGGCGTTTTGCCCTCGGGCCCGGAATATGCGGTAACACAGCTTGGGCCGGCGTGATGATGCCAAGTGTCGACCGAGTTGGGCGTTATTACCCGTTGACCTTGGCCCAACCGGTGCCTAGCGATGCATTGATGGACTTGTTTCTGCCGGAAACCGCTTGGTTTGCGCAACTGGAAGACGCCGCGTTATCGGTATTGAGCGAGCCCTTCGATTTGGAGGGTTTTGATGCCGCCGTGTCCGGGATTTCCTGGAATCGATACGGCCCGGCCAATTATTTTCAAACCGAGGCGGCCGCGGATTTGGGGCAACACTCGGGTAAATTCGCGTTAGGCTTTGAGATGCGGGACTTGGCACAGAGCCACTTAGCGTATCCGCGCTTGAGCCAAGTTTTAATGGCTCGGTTTTTAAGCAGTTACAGCGTATGGTCTTCGGCCGGTACTCAATCGGGCCCGGCCAATCTGTTAATTTGCGAGGGTCTGCCGCCTATCGATACCTATGCCGATTTTTTACAGGGTGTTCCGCAAAGCGCGCGCTCCTGGCAGTTGCAACGGCGCAAACAAATTTTGGAATGTCGCCAGGTCGGTCCTGAGCAGGTAAACGGCGCCGAAAAATCTGCCGAATCGGTTTCGGCTGCGCCTCTTTGGTGTTCGCATGGTATAAGCGTGGTCGGCAACAAACGTAAACACAACGAGGATGCAATGTTGGATTGCCCGGCGCAAGGATTGTGGGTGGTTGCCGACGGCATGGGCGGACACCAATCAGGAGACTTGGCCAGTCGTCTGGTTGTCGATAGCTTATCGGCCATGGCGGCCGCCGAGAGTTTGGACGGGCAAATTGCCGCCGCATTAGCTCGGTTGCAAAAAATCAACGATGATCTGCGCCGTTTTGCCTCAGGTTTGCAGCAGGGCGACATTATCGGCTCCACCGTTGTAGTACTTCTGGCCCGAGCGGAGGAATGCGCGGCGATTTGGGCCGGGGATAGCCGGCTGTACCAAATGCGGGGCGGGCAATTCCGGCAATTGACCCGAGATCACACGCTGTTGGACGAATTGATGGTGTCCGGGCTGATGACTCGGGAAGCGGCCGAGCAACAGGTTGGGGCCAACGTGATTACCCGCGCCGTGGGCGGCCAGCAAGAATTGGTATTGGACGTGGTGCGCTTCCGTGCGGAAGAGGGCGACCGTTATTTGCTGTGTAGCGATGGCTTGGACAAGGAACTGAGCGAGGCGGAAATTGCCCGTTTGATGGCGGTCGGCGATTGCCGGGAAGCAACGGATAGCCTGGTCAATCAGGCATTGGCGCGTAGCGGCCGCGACAACATTACCGTCGTCGTAGTGCAATTCGGCTGACGATCCGCAACTTGTCCAGTTTGGTGTGTTCATCATCCGGGTTTCGGTCATTCCGGCTCGTCGTTGCCATGCTGCCGGCCGCGTATATTCGTTGATTTTTGCCGGGATAGTCCCGCAGAGAACTCTGAAACCCGGGCGCGACTTACTAAATTCCGTATTAGCTACGAAATATCGTGCCAACATGCCGGTTTGACTCGATTGGCTGGATGGTGCCGATTCGTGAGTCAGTTCAAATATTTTCATATCGATCAATGGTTTGATCTCCATCAGCCGTTAAGCCAGCGCGGCTGGCACGCATATTGATTAATGCTTATCGTGATAGCCGAAGTCCTGACCTCAAACTCAGCGCTTGGATACAGCTACTATGCACCCGGCCCTTCAATGCCGTTCACCCCAAGGGGGTTTCAAAGGGGCTGCCGTATCGGGGTTGGAAAGGCTCTACCTAACGGAATACCGGTAATAAATAGGGGGCGAGTTGGTAACTTCGATTTTCGGCACGCGGCGCAAAAGCGGCTACACTGGATGCGCGGCCACACCGGGCGGATCACGCGGCGAGAATCCGCTCGGAGACACAAACCTTTAACCCGACTGGGTTATCGGTATGGGTGGTTGAAACGGTAGATTTCGCCGTGACGTCGATATCGACCGCCACACCTATCATTGCTGCTCGCCGCTGGAATCGCATTTGCCAACTGGCCGGTGCCGTTGGCGGGACTTTTAGATTGGAGAATAGAACATGGCAGATTTATCAGGCTTGTTGAACGAGATAAGCCCGGATAACCCGTGCGGCGACAATTTGGAATACGACGCCGCCCGGATTGCGTTGGACACGGATATTCAAGGTACGCCGGAAAACCAATTTACCGGCGAAAAAGCGATGCCGCCCAACTGGCGCGATATCCAAAAACAAACCCTGGCGCTGTTGGAAAGATCCAGGGATCTGCAGGTCATTTTGTACTTGATCCGGGCCTTGATTCCGCTGGAGGGTTTGGCCGGCTTTCGCGACGGCCTCGGTTTATTGCAGGAGTCGGTGAATCGGTACTGGGATAGCATTCATCCGCAACTCGATCCCGACGACGGCCTGGATCCGACCTTGCGCATCAACATCATCGAAGAATTGGTGAATTTCGACTGGATCATCCGGCCGTTGAGTTTGACGCCGCTGGTCGAATCCAAAGCCGTGGGCCGTTTCTGTTTGCGTGACATTCAGTACGCCACGGATAAATTGGAGCCGCCGGAAGGCGTCGCCAAACCGGATATCAATGCCATCAAGGCTGCGTTTTTGGATGTGGACGGCGAGGAATTGGCAGCAACATTCCGGGCGATAGGCGACGGCATCGCCAGCGTTGCTCAGCTTGAGAACTTTGTCAGCGAAAAAGTCGGGGTTGGGCAAGGGGCGAATTTATCCGCACTCCGCTCGTTGTTGAAAGAAATCAGTTACCAATTCGAGCAACTGGCCGGTGGTCGGCTGGCTGGCGAAGCCGAAGACACCGAACAGGACGCCGGCGAAGACGCTGAAACCGAAGCCGGTACTAAAGCGCCGACCAAGGTAAAACAGGCGGCCGGGACGATAGAGACGCGGGCGGATGTGGTTAGAACTTTGGATTTGCTCTGCAAATATTACGCCGAATACGAACCGTCCAGTCCGGTGCCTATTTTGTTGCAACGCGCCAAATATCTCGCCACTGCGGATTTCCTGAGCATAGTCAACAACCTGATGCCGGATGCGCTGTCGCAAATAGATTTAATCAAAGGTCCCGATCTGAACTAAAGTTTTAATGTTGTTAACTATTTCAACTGGAGAGAAACATGGCTGAGAGTAGTCAGAAATTTATACAGAGAAACCGGGCGCCCCGGGTGCAGATTGAATACGATGTCGAATTGTACGGCTCGGAAAAGAAAGTGCAGTTGCCGTTCGTGATGGGCGTGATGTCCGACTTGTCCGGAAAACCCTCCGAACCGCTGGCGCCCGTGGCCGACCGCAAATTGCTGGAAATCGACGTCGACAATTTCAACGACCGTCTGAAATCGATGAAGCCGCGCGTTGCGTTTCAGGTCGCCAATACCTTGACCGGCGAAGGCAATTTGAGCGTGGATATCACCTTCGAAAGCATGGACGATTTCTCGCCGGCCGCCGTGGCGAAAAAGGTTGCCGGTTTGGACAAAATCCTGGAGGCCAGAACCCAGTTGTCCAACCTGATTACTTATATGGACGGCAAGACTGGCGCCGAAGAACTGATTGCCAAGCTGATCAACGATCCGGCCTTGTTGCAAACCTTGGCGGCATCCGCCAAGCCAGCCGAGTCCGGCGCCGAAACCACCGAAGGGCAAGGGGAATAAGCCATGGCAGAATTAGAATCGCAAAGCGCGCAAGGTGCAACCCAAACCCTGGAGTTCGACGATTTTTCCGCATTGCTGGCCAAGGAATTCAAACCGGGCACCGAGGCGGCGAATCAAGTCAACACCGCGGTAGCGACCCTGGCCCAATACGCCTTGAAGGACGTAACAAAAGTTTCTGACGATGCCATCAAGTCGATCCAGGCCATCATCGCCAGCCTGGACCAAAAAATAACCGAGCAGTTGAATCTGGTCTTGCACCACCCCGATTTCCAAAAACTGGAAGGTGCCTGGCGCGGCTTGCACTACTTGGTTAACAACACCGAAACCGACGAGATGTTGAAAATCAAGGTGTTGAATATTTCGAAAAACGAACTGGGCAAAACTCTGAAAAAATTCAAGGGTACCGCCTGGGACCAAAGTCCGCTGTTCAAAAAGCTGTACGAAGAAGAATACGGCACCTTCGGCGGCGAACCTTTCGGTTGTTTGGTCGGCGACTACCATTTCGACCACAGTCCGCAAGACGTCGAATTGTTAGGCGAGATGGCCAAAATCAGCGCTTCGGCGCACACGCCTTTTATCTCCGGCGTGGCGCCGTCGGTTCTGCAAATGGAAAGCTGGTCGGAATTGGCCAATCCGCGCGATTTGACCAAAATCTTCCAGACTCCGGAATACGCCGCGTGGCGGTCGCTACGCGAATCGGAAGATTCGCGCTACATCGGTTTGGCAATGCCGCGCTTCCTGAGCCGCTTGCCTTACGGCTCCAAAACCGATCCGGTCGAAGAATTCGATTTCGAAGAAGATACTTCCGGAGCCGATAGCAGCAAATATACCTGGTCTAACGCGGCCTATGCGATGGCGGTCAACATCAACCGTTCGTTTAAATATTACGGCTGGTGTTCGCAGATTCGCGGCGTCGAGTCCGGCGGTGCGGTGGAAGGTTTGCCGGTGCACTCGTTTCCGACCGACGACGGCGGCGTCGATATGAAATGCCCGACCGAGATCGCGATTACCGACCGCCGCGAAGCGGAACTGGCGAAAAGCGGTTTCATGCCGTTGTTGCATAAGAAGAATACCGACTTTGCCGCGTTTATCGGGGCGCAATCCTTACAAAAGCCGGCCGAATACGAAGATCCGGACGCAACCGCCAACGCCAACTTGGCCGCACGCCTGCCGTATCTGTTCGCGACCTGCCGCTTCGCTCATTATTTGAAGTGTATCGTCCGCGACAAAATCGGCTCTTTCAAGGAAAGGGAGGACATGGAGTCCTGGTTGAACACCTGGATCAGCCAATACGTGCTGACCAACCCGGCGGTCGCCACCGAGAAAGACAAAGCCAGACGGCCGTTGGCCGGTGCCGAAGTGGTGGTGGAGGAAGTGGAAGGCAATCCCGGCTATTACCAATCCAAGTTTTTCCTGCGGCCGCACTATCAATTGGAAGGTCTGACCGTGTCTTTGCGTCTGACGTCCAAATTACCGTCACAGAAAGGGTAACTAGCGTTATTCGATCGTGCCGGATGCTGTTCGGTTGGTAATGCCGGGCATTCGGCCCGCCGCGGCTAGCGGCAAGAAATTTTATAAATCCCGGATCGCCGGGACCTATAAATCCCGGGTGGCATACCCGTTTGTTTTAATGACTAAAGTGGAAAGGAGAGCAGTATGATTTTATTGAAATTTGCAACCGAAATTAAAGGCGACAGCACCGTCGAGGGCCATGCGGACTGGATCACGATCGATTCTCTGCAATGGGGTGTCGGCCGCGCGATCAGCACCAGCGGTGCCGGTAAAGACCGGGATACCAGCAATCCGTCTTTTTCGGAAGTGACCATGTCCAAGAGCATGGACGTTGCGTCCGTCGATCTGTGGATGCAAGCCATTTGCGGCAAAAGCTTGGGCACCGCGACGATTCATTTCATTCAAACCGCCGGCGCCGATACCAAACAGCAAGTCTTTTTGGAAATCGAGCTGTCGGAAGCCATCGTCAGCAGCTACAGCCAAAGCAGCGGCGGCGAACGTCCAAACGAATCGATTTCCATCAATTTCAACCAGGCCAAAATGAAGTACAGCACCTTCGGCGAAGGCAAGTCGGCCACCGCCGGTGCATTCAAAGGCTGGGATTTGAAGAAAAACCAAGCGCTTTAATCGCCGTCCCCGGCGGCGGGGCTGCCGGGGATATCTTTCCGACCTATTGGAGAAGTCATGCTCACTGTTTCGCAACTGATCGCAAACGGAGAATTGGAGCCCGCTTTGCAGCAAACCCAGCAACAGATCCGCCAGAGTCCGGCGGACGCCAAGCTGCGGGTTTTATTGTTCCAGTTGTATTGCATATCGGGCTTGTGGGACAAAGCCCTCAACCAACTCAATGTGTTGCGCGATCTGGATGCATCCACTCTGCTGATGGTCAGTACCTACGAACAGGTTTTACAGTGCGAGGCCTTGCGCAAGGAAGTGTTTGCCGCCCGCAAGACACCTTTGGTTTTCGGCCAACCGCAGGAATGGATGGCTCTGATGCTGGAAGCGTTGAAACTCGAAAGCGACGGCAATCACTCCCACGCCGCCGAATTGCGCAGCCAAGCCATGCAACAGGCGCCGGCTACGCCCGGTTCCATCGACGGTACCCCGTTCGCCTGGATCGCGGACGCCGACGTTCGGCTCGGCCCCTGCCTGGAGGCCGTTATCAACGGCCGTTATTATTGGATTCCCTTCATGCAAATCAGCAAGATTCAGTTGGAAAAGCCGACCGACTTGCGCGATTTGGTCTGGCTCCCCGCGCATTTTACCTGGATCAATGGCGGCGAAGCCGAAGGCTTTATCCCAACGCGTTATCCCGGTTCGGAATTGGCGGCCGATACACGAATTCGCCTGTCGCGGCTGACCGATTGGCTGCCGGTTGCCGATGAAACGGTTCACGGTCTTGGTCAGCGCTTATTCGCAACCGATGCCGACGATTATGCGTTATTGGATGTGCGCGCTATCGAACTGACGACTGGCGCGACGGAATCGCAGTAATGGCCGATTTGCTTCACTCCGAGCGTTTGCAGCCGTCCTTGTTGGACCGCCTGACCGACGATGCGCCGGAGAATCAAAAAGAAAGCCGGGAACAGCGCGTCATGTCGATGCGCCAGCTCAGGCAAAGCGTGCTGCGCGATTTAAGCTGGCTGCTGAACACGGCAGCCCTGGAAAGCATGACCGATCTCGGCGATTACCCGTTCGTGGCTAATTCGGTTTTGAACTTCGGTTCGCCGGTGTTTTCCGGCGTTTCGGTAACCGGAATCGATGCCAAACAGATCCAGAAAAAGGTTAAACAGGCGATAGCCAGTTTCGAACCGCGCATTTTGCCGGATTCGCTGTCGGTTGAACTGGTGAAAGACGACGAGCAGATGAGTAACAAAGCCCTGTCTTTTACCATCGAAGGCGATTTATGGGCACAGCCGTTGCCGATTCATTTGTTTATCCGTAGCGACCTCGATCTGGAGACCGGGGAAATGACCATTCAGGAATTGGATTGAGCGGCGATGGACCCGAAACTGCTGAAATATTACAACCGCGAATTGCAATACGTCCGGGAAGTCGGCGCCGAGTTTGCCGCCGAATTTCCGAAGATTGCCGGCCGCCTGGGCCTCGATACCTTCGAATGTTCCGATCCTTACGTCGAACGGCTGTTCGAAGGCTTTGCCTTCATGGCGGCACGGGTACAGCTTAAAGTCGACGCCGAGTTTCCGAATTTTACCCAGCAACTGCTGCAAATCGTCTATCCGCATTATTTGTCGGCGACGCCTTCGATGGCGGTAGTGGAATTCAAGCCGGATCTGGCCGAAGCGGCATTGGCGGAAGGATTGACCATTCCGAAGGATACTGTGCTGCGCAGCCTGATTGCGAAAGGCGAGCAAACCGCCTGCGAATACCGGACTTCGCAACCAGTGCAACTTTGGCCGCTGCAACTGGCGCAATTGGAATATTTGCCCAGTTTGGCGGCGATTTCCAGCAGCGGGTTGGCGCCGGGGCGGTATCCGCCGACGGTCAAGGCGGCATTTCGCATCGTGTTGCGTACGGTCGGCGGCATTAAATTCAGCAAGATGCCGCTGCAAAGCTTGCCGCTGTTCTTGCGCGGTTCCGGCAATATTCCTTACCGCTTGTACGAGCAGTTTCTGGCCAACGCGGTGGGCTTGGCCGGCAAATTCAAAGCCGGCGCGTCCCATGTTTTCGAATATGCCAACGGCCGGGTGGCGCGTGGCATGGGCTTCAATCAGGACGAGGCGCTGCTCAGGCAAACGCCGCGATCGTTTGACGGTTACCGGATCTTGCAGGAATATTTCGCGTTCCCGGACCGCTACCTGTTTGTCGAATTGGAGCGGCTGAACCAGTTGACCGCTGCTTGCGACAGCGAGGAACTGGAACTGTTCGTGTTGTTGGACCGCAGCGATTTGCAACTGGTCAACGCGCTGGACCAGAACAATTTGGCTTTGTTTTGCGCGCCGGCCATCAATTTGTTCCCTAAGCGCGCCGACCGGATTCACGTCGACCACCGCCAGTCCGAATACCATTTGGTAGTCGACCGTAGCCGGCCGATGGACTACGAGGTGTACAGCGTTAACGAGGTTTGCGGTTACGGTAACGACCAGGCCGGCGAGCAGCCATTTCTGCCGTTCTACGGTTCCAAATCGGCTTACCAGAACCACACTGAAACCGCGTTTTATGCGTTAAGACGGACGAAACGGGTGTTGTCGTCCAAACAGCGCCGCAAAGGCGTGCGTTCCAGTTATATCGGCAGTGAAGTGTTTATCGCCTTGGTCGACGCGGCCGAGGCACCCTATTCCACCAAATTGGCGCAGTTGGGCGTCGAGACGCTATGCACCAACCGCGATTTGCCTTTGGTCATGCCGGTTGGCTTGGGCGAGACCGACTTTACGCTCCAGATCAGTGCGCCGGTTAAATCGATCCGCTGTATTGCCGGGCCGACCCGGCCGCTACCGGCAGCCTACGAGTCGGATACGGTGTGGCGTTTGATTAACCATTTATCGCTGAATTACTTGTCCTTGATCGACAGCGACCGGAAAACCGGCGCCGCCGCATTGCGGGAATTATTGGGCCTGTATGCGGATAGCCGCGAGCCGGCGATCAAAAAACAGATCGAGGGCGTGATTTCGGTGGGTTCCAAGAATGTAGTCAGGCGCATCGATTCCAAAGGGCCGATGGTGTTCGGCCGCGGCCTGGAAATATCGGTATTGCTCGACGAATCGGCCTTCGAAGGCGGCGGTTACTTCTTGATGGGTACCGTGCTGGAGCAGTTTTTCGCCCGCTACGTGTCGATCAATTCCTTCGTCGAAACCGCGATTCGGACTACCGACCGCGGCGAAGTGGCCAGATGGCCGGTGAGGATGGGATGCCGACACACGTTCTGATAGACGAATTGCAGCGGGCTGCTTACCGCTTCGATTTTTTCGAAGCCTTGCGCTTGATCGAAACCCTGCATCCGGACAAACCGCGCTTGGGCGAAAGCCTGAAAGCCGGGGACGATGCGATTCGCTTGTCCCAGGAACCGGAACTGGAGTTCCCGGCCTCGGCCGTCTCGGCCTACGTCGCGGCGGGCGCCAAATCCGCGACGCCGCGGCTGGCGGTGAACTTTATGGGTCTGTTCGGCCCGCATGGTCCGTTGCCGTTGCATTTGACCGAATACGCCCGGCAACGCGCCCGCCACCATCACGACCCGACCCTGGCCCGATTTGCCGATGTGTTTCACCATCGCATGATCAGCCTGTTTTACCGGGCATGGGCCAACGCCCGGCCGGAGGTGCATTACGATCGGCCGCAAACCGACCGCTTCGCTTTCTACGTCGGTAGCTTGGCGGGCGTTGCCGGAGAGGCGTTCCAGCAGCGGGATGCGCTGGCGGATCGGGCGAAACTGTTTTATGCCGGCCATTTTTCGGCACAAACCAAACATCCGGACGGATTGCGCGCCGTAATTGCCGATGTGCTGAGGCTGGGAGTCAGAATCGAGGAGTTCGTCGGCGAATGGATGGATATCCAACCGGCGGAACAAACCCGCTTGGGCGTGAGTGCCGATATCGCTAGTTTGGGCCAGACGGCCTTATTGGGCGCGTCGGTGTGGGGCTGCCAGCACAAATTCAAGGTCGTGCTGGGGCCGATGGCGCTGGCCGACTATCTGGCGCTGTTACCGGGCGCGGTGTTGTTCGAACAATTGAAAGCCAGCGTGCGCAATTATGTCGGCGACGAATATGTGTGGGATGCGCAATTGGTTTTGAAACACTCCGAAGTGCCGGCGGAATTGGCCTTGGGTGTGCCGCAGCAACAGGATAAACGCAGTATGAACGGTTATGCGCAACTGGGCTGGAGTATGTGGCTGGGACCGCGCCACAGCGAACGCGATGCCGACGATTTATTGCTCGACCCATTTATCGCCGTTGGGGCGAACTGTTAAACCAACCTTAACTTTTGAACAGGAAATGTAGCGATGGCAGAAATTAGCCGAGTCAAGCTGTTTGGGAAATTAAACCGGGTTTGTTACAAAGCCGTCGAGAGCGCGACGGTGTTCTGCAAGCTGCGGGGTAACCCCTATGTCGAATTGGTGCATTGGTTGAGCCAATTGCTGCAATTGCCCGATTCCGACTTGCATCGGGCGATCAAGCATTACGGCCTGGACATGTCGCGGATCGCGAAAGAAGTCACCGAAGCGCTGGACAAGCTGCCGCGCGGCTCGACTTCGATTTCCGATTTCTCGCCGCATATCGAGGACAGCGTCGAACGTGGCTGGGTCTACGGCACGCTGTTATTCGGCGAAAACCAAGTGCGTAGCGGCCATTTGCTGGTCGGCATGTTGAAAACCAAAGGTCTGCGCAACGAGCTGATCGGCATTTCCCGCGAATTCGAGAAACTGAAACCCGATAGCGTCTCCGACGAATTGCCTAATGTCGTTGCCGGTTCGCCGGAAGACGGCCTGGCGGCAACCGACGGCAGCCATATCGCCGCGACGCCGGGCGAGGCCAGCGGTGCGCTGGCGCCGGCGGCGATGGGCAAGCAGGAGGCCCTGAAACAATTCACCGTCGACCTCACCGAACAGGCCCGCCAAGGCAAGATCGATCCGATTGTCGGCCGCGACGAGGAAATCCGCCAGGTCATCGACATCCTGATGCGCCGCCGCCAGAACAATCCCATCCTGACCGGCGAGGCCGGCGTCGGCAAAACGGCGGTTGTCGAAGGCTTTGCGTTGAAAATTGTCGCCGGCGACGTACCGCCCTCTTTGCGCGACGTCAGTTTACGCACGTTGGATGTCGGCTTGCTGCAAGCCGGCGCCAGCATGAAGGGCGAATTCGAAAACCGTCTGCGCCAAGTCATCGAAGAAGTCCAAGCTTCGCCGAAACCGATCATTTTGTTCATCGACGAAGCTCACACGCTGGTCGGCGCCGGCGGCGCAGCCGGCACCGGCGATGCCGCCAATCTGTTGAAGCCGGCGTTGGCGCGCGGCCAATTGCGTACCGTCGCAGCGACCACCTGGGCCGAGTATAAAAAACATATCGAAAAAGACCCGGCCTTGACCCGCCGCTTTCAAGTCGTGCAAGTCCACGAACCGGACGAAGCCAAGGCTATCCGCATGATGCGCGGCGTGGTCTCGGTGCAGGAAAAACACCATCAGGTGCTGATTCTGGATGAAGCGCTGGAAGCGGCTGTGAAATTGTCGCACCGCTACATTCCGGCCCGACAACTGCCGGACAAGGCGGTCAGCCTGTTGGATACCGCCTGTGCCCGCGTCGGCGTCAGCCAGCACGCCGTGCCGGCCGAGGTCGACGACTGCCGCAAGCGTATCGAGGCGTTGGAAACCGAATTGGCGATCATCGGCCGCGAAAAAGCGGTCGGTGTCGAAGTGGTTGGCCGCGAAGAGTTGGCCAACGAAAAATTGGCGGCCGAACGCGAGCGCCTAGTGGGTTTGGAGGAGCGTTGGAACGCCGAGAAAGAATTGGTCGGTAAGATTCTGGCCCTGCGCAGCAAATTGCGTTCGGCCGGACATGCGGTGGACGGCGCAGCCGAACCGGCAACCGATTCGACTCCCGCGCAGGTAGACCGCGGTGCGTTGTTGGCCGAATTGAAAGACTTGCAAACGCAATTGCATGAGCAACAAGGCGAGTCGCCGTTGATCTTGCCAACCGTCGACCATCAGGCTGTCGCTGCGGTGGTGCAGGATTGGACCGGCATTCCGGTCGGGCGGATGGTCAAGAACGAAATCGAAACCGTGCTGAAATTGGCCGACAATCTGGAACAGCGCATCATCGGCCAGCGCCATGCGTTGGAGATGATCGCCAAACGTATTCAGACTTCGCGCGCCGGATTGGACAATCCGAACAAACCGATCGGCGTGTTCATGTTGGCCGGTACCTCCGGCGTCGGTAAGACCGAAACCGCGCTGGCCTTGGCCGAAGCCTTGTACGGCGGCGAGCAGAACGTCATTACCATCAACATGAGCGAATACCAGGAAGCGCATACCGTGTCGACATTGAAAGGTGCGCCTCCCGGCTACGTTGGTTACGGCGAGGGTGGGGTGTTGACCGAAGCGGTCCGGCGCCGGCCTTACAGTGTCGTGTTGCTGGACGAGGTCGAAAAAGCTCATCCCGACGTGCATGAAATCTTCTTCCAGGTGTTCGACAAGGGCTGGATGGAAGACGGCGAAGGCCGGGTCATCGACTTCAAAAATACGCTGATTTTGTTGACCACCAACGCCGGTACCGACCTGATCGCCAATCTGTGCAAGGACCCGGATCTGATGCCGGAACCGGAAGGCATTGCCAAAGCGCTACGCGAACCGTTGCTGAAAGTGTTTCCGCCGGCCTTGCTGGGCCGTCTGGTCGTGATTCCTTATTACCCGCTCAGTGACGAAATGATAGGCGCTATAGCCAGATTGCAACTGAACCGGATCAAGAAACGCGTCGAAGAAACCCACAAAGTGCCGTTCAGCTACGACGACGAGGTGATCAAACTAATCGCCAGCCGCTGCACCGAACTGGAAAGCGGCGGCCGGATGATAGACGCGATCCTGACCAACACCGTGTTACCGAAAATCAGCGAGGAGTTTTTGACCCGGATGATGGACGGTGCGCCGATCCAGCGGGTACAAGTGAAGGTTGAGGGTGGGGAGTTTGGGTATGGATTTGACTAAGTGGTTTAATCTCGGTGGAGCGCTGCGGAATCGAGACTAATATCAAAACAAACTTATCGGACTCCGCTTTTGTTTCGCTTTGTCCGAGTAACTTTAGGAGAAAAAGATGGAAGACTGGTTGGCTAGGCTTTGTGTTCGGCATAATGTCGAAATTGTGCATGAATATAACCAATCTGAGGATGCGAGAACCAGAAAGGACGCTTTAACGGAGGAAGGTTGGTGCTACGGTATCGTCCTCCAATGGTTGCGATGCAAACGACAGGCTGTAGATTTTTGGTCCTGGGTCAATACGGCTGATGCTGAAGCCAAGATTCGCTACCCGATGGCTTTTCAGGCGTTAGCAAAAAAACCGGTCAGTGGCGGTAAACTTGGAGGAGTGGCCGATAAATACAAAGATTCAGCACTGCTTCTAAAGCCGTATGGTTTGAAGCAGGAGTTTTTTTCCGAAGAAATATTGAAGCAAAGCGCCAGTTCAATTGTGACAGAGCTACAGTGCAATAAGGCGACTTACTTCATTCTCACTATCGCAGGTGATGGTGCTCATGCCTTAGGGGTGCATTATTCCCAGCTTTACTTGTCATTTTTCGATCCTAACGCGGGGGAGTTCGCATTTCGTCGAGATAGTATCGGGGAATTTACTGAATGGCTAAAATGGTACCTTACCGGGCAAGGATATTGGGCAACTTATACGGGGTTTTACGTTCAGGGATTTAATCCTGACTAACGAAACTTTATGTTTGTGGTGGGTAAATTTGGAGAATTTAATGTCTTCAGTTCGAATGTCTCAGGTGTATGTAGGCGAAAGAATTGAAGGCATTCGTTCCGTATGGGGAAAATTTCTAAAGTAGGGGGCGCTCAATTAAGTATGGCTTATAAACATGTTTGCGGTAAATGCGGGATCAACATTGTTGAGCCGTAGCCATACATTAGTGCCAATTGCACAAAACGCGGCTGCGGCGCAGGCGTTTAGCCTCTGCGTCGACCTGCCTGAATGAGAGCTAACGGCTAGGGTTTTAAAAAACCTCCAAAAGCCTGACGGCTCTCGGTTCAGCGAACTGTTGTTTGGAAAACAGCATGAGTCTAATTGCCCAACCAATGCTCGTCGGCGCGGCAAAATGCTGAAGGCCGCCAAATTTCCAATGGCAGAAGAATATCGGTGACCGGACATTCCTTAGGTGGCGGTACGCGCACCGGTGAGGGTAATTGTTGGCAGGCTGTCTTGCAAACGGATTGGGCCAATATAAACCTGTTCGAAGCGTTGTGAATCCGGTAGCTAACTCGGCGTTCAACGGTTAAGATTTTTACTTGGAAGACGCGTAATCACGATAGAGCAAATCCGAAATCAGACACGTTGGAGATGGGAGACAGCATGACAAGCGCGGTAAGTTTACGCAAGGTGACGATGCCTACGGCGGCGCAAATTTGCCGGGACATTCAGTTGGAGCCCGATGCGCTGCGCTGTTTGGCGGACGATCTGGCGCCGGCGGCATTTTTGCGCAACTTGATCGAGCTCAAATTGTTCCCCGACGCCGTGCGTTTTCTGGCGCGGGCGCTGCCCAAGCGCGAAGCGACCTGGTGGGCCTGCATTAGCGCCCGAAGCGTGGTCGGGCCGGAAACCAAGCCGGAAGTAGTCAAAGCGCTGGAAGCAGCAGAATTGTGGGTGTTCAAACCCACCGAGCCCAATCGCCGATTGGCGAATAGCGCCGCGCACGAGGCGTCGTTCGAAAACCCCGCCGCTTGGGCGGCGATGGCGGCGTTCTGGAGCGACGGCAGCATGGCGCCGGAAAATGCACCGGCCGTGCCGCCGGCCGATAACTTGACCGGTAAGGCCGCGGCGGGCGCCGTGATGTTGGCGGCAGTACTGACACTGCCGGAAAAATCCCAGGAAAAATACCAATTTTTCCTGGAGCAAGGCATCGATATTGCCAACGGCGGCAACGGCCGAGTTTGGCAAGCGGCTTGAGAGAGGGATCGCTATGGGACAGCCCGCTGCACGCTTGACCGACATGCATGTTTGCCCGATGTTCAACGGACCGGTGCCTCATGTCGGCGGTCCGATCTCGGGCCCCGGCGCGCCGACGGTTTTGATCGGCAACATGCCTGCGGCGCGAGCCACCGATATGGCGGTCTGCGTCGGGCCTCCCGATACCATCGCCATGGGATCCGCGACCGTATTAATCGGCAATATGCCCGCCGCCCGCATGGGCGACAGTTGCGCCCACGGCGGAACCATAGTTGTCGGCTATCCGACGGTATTGATCGGTTGACACCGGCCGGGCCCAGTTCTTCAACAGTTTCATTTAGGATATCGACATGTCCCTCTCTCAAGATCAGCGGGTAGCCAAGGTGACCACGGCACTGGGCGACGGTGTTTTCGTGCTGTATCGGATGACCGGTAGCGAGGCCGTCAGCCGCTTGTTCGAATACGAATTGGAATTGTTGAGCGAAAGCGGAACCGTCGATTTGAAAGCCTTGTTGGGCACCAGCCTGACCGTCGAACTGGCCCTGGAGAACGGCGGCAGCCGTTGGTTTAACGGGATCGTCACCCGGGTCAATCAACTCGGCATGCTGGGCGACTTGTACAACTACCGGCTGTGGCTGCATCCGAAAGCCTGGTTGCTGACCAGGGCCAGCAATTGCCGAGTTTTGTCGCCTTCTGTCGGCGAAAGCAACCAAGCCGCGCCGACGACCGCGTCCGAGATCGTCAAGAGCATACTTGGCGAATACGGCATCGTGCCGACCCTGAATCTGAACGAAACCTACCCGGAACGCGAGTTTTGCGTGCAATACCGGGAAACCGACTTCAATTTGGTCAGTCGCTTGATGGAAGAGGAGGGGATCTATTACTACTTCCAACACCAGAACGGCAGCCACACCATGGTGTTGTGCGACAACATGCAGGCGCACCAGGCGCTTGCCGGCAATGCCACGGTCAAGTATTACCCGCCCGACAATCAGGGCGTGCGCGACGAAGAGCATATCTTCGACTGGACTTTCAGTCGGCAAATTCAAAGCGGCGGTTACCGCTTGAACGAGTACGATTTCGAAGCCGCCACTGCCGATTTGAAGGTGGCGTCGTTGATTGCCGGCGAACATGCGGAATCCGGCAAGGAAATTTACGATTATCCGGGCGAGTATAAAACCGCTACGGAAGGCGAGCGCTACGCCCGGTTACGGATGGAACAGGCCCGTTCCGAGCACGAACAGGTTTTCGCCGGCGGCAACGTAAGGGGCTTGGCTACCGGCCTGACTTTCACGCTGTCGGAATATCCCCGCGCCGACCAGAATTGCCAGTACATGGTGTTGTCGACCGATATCAGTATCCGCAACAACGGTTTCGACTCCGGCACCGGCGGCGAAGAAGAATATCTGTGTACCTATTCGGTGATCAACACGTCCTACGTCTACCGCCCGCCCCGATTGACCCGAGTGCCGGTGGTACAAGGCGTGCAAACTGCCGTGGTGGTGGGGGCGCAGGACGACGAAATCCTGACCGACCAATACGGCCGGGTCAAAGTCCAGTTCCATTGGGACCGGCTCGGCACCAAAAACGAGAATAGCTCCTGTTGGGTGCGGGTCGCGCAGATTTGGGCCGGCAAGAACTGGGGCAGCATGTTCATACCCCGAGTCGGCCAGGAGGTTGTGGTCGATTTTCTGGAAGGCAATCCGGACAATCCGATTATCACCGGCCGGGTCTATAACAGCGTCAACATGCCGCCTTACACGTTGGATGCCAATAAAACTCAAAGTGGTATCAAGAGCCGCAGCACGCCAAACGGTGCCGCCGAGAACTTCAACGAATTGCGTTTCGAGGATAAGAAAGACGAAGAGGAAATCTATCTGCACGCGGAAAAAAACTTTACCCGTATCGTCGAGAACAACGACGTGCAGAAAATCGGGTTCGATAAACAAGATGCCGGCGATCAAACCATAGATATCTATAACCACCGCACCGTGACCCTGGATCAGGGTAACGATAAACTGACGGTCAAGACCGGCAATCGCACTGTGGAAATCCAACAAGGCAATGACGAATTGACCGTCAGTTCCGGCAACCGCACGGTCAGTTTGGGATCGGGCAATCTGACGGTGAAACTCGATGCCGGCGCCATTTCGGAAGAAGCCGCGCAATCGATAGAACTCAAAGTCGGTTCCAACAGCATCAAGATCGACCAGAGCGGCGTGACGATCAAGGGCATGACTGTCAAAATCCAAGCCGATACCCAGGCCGAACTGAAAGGTCTGCAGACTACCGTTAGCGGCGACGGCATGCTGACACTGAAAGGCGGCATGGTGATGATCAACTGACGGCATCAGCGCAAGCGACGGGTTGCAATCTTATAACACTTTGATTCTTTAAGGTTTTTCGCTTGCGTAGCGGGACCGGAAATCGGGATGCGGCCGTGCCGCGGCGAGAAATACTAAGCCATTGAATTAAATGTGCTTTTAAATTCGGAATAATTCTTTATTATAATGCTAGGTAATTAGGTCGGACCCGGTCCGCACCTAGTCACTGCTGCTGTTCAATCAATCTGGAGAATTAAAGATGAGTTTTGAATTACCTGCATTACCGTACGCCAAAGACGCTTTGGCGCCGCACATTTCCGCCGAAACCATCGAATACCACTACGGCAAACACCACCAAACCTACGTCACCAACCTGAACAACCTGGTTCCGGGCACCGAGTTCGAAGGTTTGTCTCTGGAAGAAATCGTCAAAAAATCCTCCGGCGGCGTGTTCAACAACGCAGCGCAAGTCTGGAACCACACCTTCTACTGGAACTGCCTGTCTCCCAACGGCGGCGGCGAACCGACCGGCGGCTTGGCAAACGCGATCGAAAGAACCTTCGGTTCGTTCGAGAAATTCAAAGAAGAATTCACCAAATGCGCCGTCACCACCTTCGGTTCCGGTTGGGCATGGCTGGTGAAAAACGACAAGGGTGGCTTGGAATTGGTCAGCACCAGCAACGCCGGCTGCCCATTGACCGAAGGCAAAACCCCGATTTTGACCTGCGATGTTTGGGAACACGCCTATTACATCGATTTCCGCAACTTGCGCCCTAAATATCTGGAAGCGTTCTGGGCCCTGGTTAACTGGGAATTCGCCAGCGCCAATTACGAAGCTTAAGCTTTAACCCGGCGCGGACCGGCGTCCTCACAGGCCCGCCCGCGCCGACCTTGGCTGACCGGTCTTTACTGGTGCCAATTCTCCCTTCGATAACCTTTAGCCTTTTCGGCTTACTTCTTCAGCCAAACCTGCTCTAAACCGGTCTGTAGAAAATCGTCCGGACGCAGTACTTTTTTCGTCAAAAACAGTAGGCGCTGTTCCACCAGTTTGATATCGACGAACGGACAGACGCAACGGTAAATGAAATAAACGAATTCCGTGCAGCTAAAGCTTTTGTGGGTTTCAAAATCGAAACCGAAATCGTAGGCATAACCCAGGTGGGCGAGAGCTAGCCGTTTGGCCTGGACCACCGCTTCCGCGCTCGCAACCGTTTTGCCGTTTTTCAAGGCTTGGTATATACGCTCTTCCGCCGGACTGAAGTCAGGCATCTCGCTGCTGACCACATGCAGTTTGTGTTCGGTATTTTTACTGATGCGTCCCGGTAAACGCAGGACGGCAATTTTGTCGCACCGGGTGAAGGTCAGAATGTCTTCCATGAACACGCCCTCAGCCATGGAGTGCACCACCATTTGCTTGCCGGGCGTGAACCAGTCCTTGCCGTTTTCCTGGGTTCCTGCCCGCGCTGCTGGTCGGTCGGCCTCGGTAGCTTCGCCGAAGTAGAAACCGGCATGGCTGAAGGTGCCGCCGATGAATTTGCCGTCCAGATAATTATCATAGCCGCGCAGCAGGATATCGCCGGGTTGCAGAATCTCGAGAATCTCTCGCAAATCCGGACCCTTGATCCGGTAAGAACCAGGGTCGTAGACAATGAACAGCGGGTGAGGATAAATCTTGATGTCGCCGAAAAAAGTCAAAAACTTTTCCCATAGATTCTTTTCGCGGGTTTTCTCGAGTGTAGTCATGCCGGGTCTCCTTATTGTTGTTATATCGAAGCGGATGCATTGTTATCTTCCTCCGGCCGGAGAGGCAATGCAAGGCTGTTGGGCTTGAGGGGGTAGTTCGATCGCGATGCAACAGGATGTCGCTACTGCATCAGCGAAATGTGCGGTGACGATAACGGTGGCGCTAATGTCTCGTTCCGACACGCACTGCCCAGGAAACCCGCTACGGCCGTTAACCGGTCTCCGCAGCGGGCGAGTGAGATTAGAGCAGCGCGGCGCAGATGTCGGTTGTCTTTCCGCTGGTACTTAGCACTGTAAAGACTTCGCTGGTGTCGACGGTGAAGACGACGCGACCCGCAATCAGCGTCGTGGACGGCCCGGCTGGCACGTCGGTCGGGAATAAAATCAGGAGGTTGTGTCCGGTGTCTGTCTCGGTATAAGAGCCGTCCGGGTTGTACCGTTTTGCCGATACCGCTCCGTTCGATTTCGTCGAGAGCGTTTTTCCATTCGACAGATTCGTGAAACGCAGCGCTGCACCGGTACCTGTATCAAGGCTGCGTACCAGGTTGCCGTTTGCGTCTTTGAACTCCCTGACGTTTCGTTTGCCGCCCCAGCCTTCAATTTTTAGATCGAAGTTACACGCAGTTCCGGTCGGGAGCTCTAGCGTGAAGTCCGGGGTGGCTGCGGCGGCAGAATTGCTGTATCCGAGCGCGGCGGCGATCATGTATGCAAATACGCAGCGGATTGCCGATCTGTTTTTGTGGTTCATGGTTGTCTCCAAACTGATCAAAAGGTCTAGCCGTTCAACAAAAAGTCAAATGAGTTGGCGACTTATTTGTTGTCGTATTGTGCGTACCATTTGTTTGGCGATGGCTGTTTCGTTAACCTCCTAATCTTGTTGGTTATTATTGTTCGACTAGCAACGAGAAGCTTGCGTCACAAATACCAGGGAAACTGTAGGGGTGCAATAAGCACAAATACCCGGTCGATGCCGGGCTGGATGGGTTATCGCGCAATTCCTGATCGGCAGTGACCGGAAAGAAGCTTCGAACCTTTGGATATCGGATAAGGCGGTTGACATGCGCCGCCGGGACGGACGCTCTCGAACCCGGCGGGTTGAATGGAATATTTACTGATTGCCGAAAAACGCTGCCAGCGCTGCGGCGCGGTCGGCCGCTACGGTTTGCGCGTGAGGCCGGCTTTCGATCAGTTGCATATAGCTTTCGATACCCGGAATGTGGCTGTTAACCAGGTTTTCGCCGTAAATCTTTTGGGTGGCGAAGCCGACCAGTTGCAGATGAGGCCAGGCCACGACGTCGGCGGCGGTGAACGAATCGCCCAGCGCGTAAGGCGCCAGCTTCAACAGTTTTGCCAAACCGGTCAAACCGGTATCGAGTTTTTGTCGGACTTCATCTTTGGTTTCTTGCGACACGCTGCCGCCGAAAATCGCTTCCGCATACAGACGGCGGGCAATCAGTTCCACGTTCAGTTCGATGTGCTGGATAAACTCGCGGCATTTACCGCGTTCGAACGCATCGGCCGGATACAGCGGCTGTTGCGGAAACGCATCTTCCAGATACTCCAAAATCGCTTGCGATTCCGACAAATAGCCCTCTGGAGTTTTGATGAACGGAACCTTGCCCAGCGGCGAGCGTTTCAACACCGCTTCGTTTTGACTCGGGCGCACCGCTTCCTCGACGAAGGCGATTTCCTTTTCCATCAACGCCAGTTTGACTTTGTTGTAATAGTTGCTGATTGCTATGCCGTATAAAGTAATCATCGAATGATCTCCATCAAGTAAAAGTGTTTTCAGAACAGACCGGTCAGTCTGTTGCAATAATACAGACCGGTCGGTATAGTTGCAACTCCGATTTTGCAAATATCCGCGTATGGCCCGTAATCTTCAGCAACATATCCTCGACGTCGCTTCGGAACTGTTTTACAGCCAAGGGATTAAGACCACCGGCGTCGATGCCATCGTCAAGGCTGCCGGCACGACCAAGATGAGTCTGTATAAATATTTTCCGTCCAAGGACGACTTGGTGGTCGCGCATTTGAATAAAAGCCGGGCCAAATTGCAGGGCATTATCGAAGCGGAATTGGCCCAAGCCACTGACGACCCGCAACGGAAGCTGCTGGCAGTATTCGACGTGTTCGAACGGCTGCAAGCCAGCCCGGCCTTTCGCGGTTGTCCGTTCATCAATGCCTCGGCCGAATTCGCCGAGATCGGCAGCCCGGTACAGCAGGCGGCGGCCGAATTTTCCGAAGGTTTTCGCCGCTTGCTGGCGACGCTGGCCGCCGAGGCCGGCGTCCGCGACCCGGATAATTTGTCCAAACATTTATCGATGCTGATTGCCGGTGCACTGGTGCGGGAGCAGATGCAGCGCGGTTCGGCGCCGATGCGCGCCGCCCGCGAAGCCGCCGAGATCTTGATCGGCCATGCCTGCGCGCAGGCCCGTGCCGCCGAACCGGCGTAACCGCATACAATAGCCGCACCGGCCGCACCGCGGCTTTCGTCGACACAAGCGATCCATGTCATTACGCCAACTCGTATCCCAAACCGCCGTCTACGGCCTGAGCAGTATCGTCGGCCGCTTCCTGAATTACCTGCTGGTGCCGCTTTATACCTATACCTTCAGTACCGGCGAATATGGCGTCGTCTCGGAGTTCTACGCCTACGCCGGCTTTGTTGCCGTGTTGCTGGTATTGGGCCTGGAAACCGGCTATTTCCGCTTTCGGCAGCGGCCGGAATTCGACGGCGAACGGGTTTACTGCAACGTGCTGAGCCTGCTGCTGCTCGCCAATTTGGCTTTTGCCGGCGGCGTTTGGTTCTGGCAGGAAGATTTGGCGGCCTGGCTGCAATACCCGCGACATCCGGAATATCCGCTCTGGTTTGCCTGGATACTGGCGCTGGATGCGTTGTCGGCTTTGCCGTTCGCCAAGCTGCGCGCCGAGAATCGGGCTTGGCGCTTTGCCGGCATCAAAATGGCCGAGATTCTGATCGCCATCGGTTTGAATTTATTGTTGTTACTGCTCTGGCCCAAACTGGCGGCAATTTGGCCGGATAGCGCGATCGCCCGTTACTACGACCCGCAAGTCGGCGTCGGTTACATCTTTATTGCCAATCTGGCGGCCAGCGCCGCTAAGTTGCTGCTGCTGCTGCCGCAGTTCCGTGCCGTGCCGTTTGTTTTGGAGCGGGCGGTATTGGCGCCGGTGCTGCGCTACTCGCTGCCGATGATCGTGATCGGCTTGGCCGGCATGGTCAACGAGATGCTGGACCGGGCGATTTTGAAGCTGCTGTTGCCGTACGATCTGCAAACCAATCTGCAACAGTTGGGCATTTACGGCGCCTGTTACAAATTATCGGTTCTGATGACCTTGTTCGTACAAGCCTTCCGTTATGCCGGCGAGCCGTTTTTCTTCTCCTACGCCGGCCGGGCCGACGCCAAACGTGCTTATGCGTTGGTGATGCAGTATTTCGTTATCGCCGGCGTGTCGATCTTTTTGTTGGTGGCTTTGTTCATCGACCTGTTCAAATATTTCATCGGCGCCGAATTTCGCGAGGGGTTGACTGTTGTGCCGATCTTGTTGATCGCGAATTTGTTGCTCGGTATCTACGTCAATCTGTCGGTTTGGTACAAACTGAGCGACCGCACCGGGCTTGGCGCCTGGGTGGCGCTGGCCGGCGCCGGCGTGACAGTGGCGTTGAATATCTTGCTGATTCCGGAGTATGGCTATGTCGGCGCGGCCTGGGCCACGCTGGTTTGTTACGGGTTTATGGTATTGCTGTCCTGGGGCTTGGGCCGGATTTATTATCCGGTCGATTACCCGTTGGCCAAGATCGGGTATTACTTCCTGCTGGGTTTGGGCCTCTATGGTGCCGACCGTTACGCAGTGGCGCATTACCAATGGGATGTTTGGCTTTGCGGCGGCTTCGGCATGCTGGTTTATCTGGTACTTACATATTGGCTGGATCTGCGGCCGTTGTTCCGTAAAGGTCGCATCTAGCGGGTGAAACCGCCCAGCACGTTGTCGGCGATGTCCTGGTGCAGTTCCGCGAAATCCTGCTCGCTTAGGCCGACGAAGTTCAAAACCAGATCTTGGATTTCCAGCCATTCGTAGTCCGGCTGGTAGCCCCAAAACAATTTATCGATATGCTCGGCCATTTTCAGGATGGCTAGCAGGCTAAGCTCGCTTGGGTCGCCGCGGTCGCGCGCGGCAAAACGCTCCTTGACCTGATGGTGGTCGCGGATCACATTGGCGATGCGTTTGTCCAGTCCCCAGGCTCGGGCCAGGTAATAGCCGAGTACGGCATGCTCGACTCGGTATTGGCGGTCTTCGGCGGCGCAGATCGAGAGCTCCGGCGTGTTGATGTATCGCGCCATGAACTCGGCGTAGCCGGGGAAGTGCTGGGTCAGCAACGGGTGGCCGGCGTTATGGAACAATCCCAGCATGTAGGCTTCGTCCGGCCGTGAATAAAACACCGCGCGGGCGATTGCGGTAGCCGACATCGCCACATTCAGCGGGGAATCCCAAAAATTCGGCGGATTGGCGCCTTCCGTTTCTTCGAATGCCCGGCGCAAAGCCAAGCCGGCCACGATATTGACGATATTGCGCAGCCCGAACAGCGACGTGGCATGCTGAATCGACACGGCTTTGGTGCGCAAACCGAAATAGGGGGAATTGACGCAGCGCAGCACCAGGGCCGACAAGCCGAGGTCCTGTGCCAGAATTTCGGCGACCGTCTCCAACTCGGGCTCGTCTTGCTGCAATTCTTTGTGCAACTTATCCAGCACGTGCGGCGCCGCCGGAATTTTAATGTTTCTCAAGGCCTTGCGGACCAATTCGTCTTCGGCGTCCTGGGTCATGGCGGCGTTGGGGGCCTTATTTCGATAAAAAAGTAGGATTGGAGCGGGATTGGCGTCGTTCCGTCGCCCGGCGCAATATCTGTTCGCGGCTGGCGTTATCGGCGTTGCTCCAGATACGGATTTCGTCCAGCGAACGAAAACAGCCCAGGCAGATATCGCTGTCGTCCAGGCAGCAATTGCGGATGCAAGGGGACGGGATCGGGGTGTCGTCGGCCATCATCGTCTCCGCCTTCAGCCGAAAAACCGTTTGGCTTGCGCCACATCCAGACCGATTTGCCGTTTCAGCGCGTCCAGCGAGTCGAAGCGGGTTTCGTCGCGCAGTTTATGTTTGAAATGCACTTCGACGTAATGGCCGTAAATGTCTTTATTGAAGTTGAACAAATGCGTCTCCAACACCACTTTGGCGCCGCCGTCCACGGTTGGCCGCGAGCCGACGTTGGCGACGCCCTGGTACTCGTTGCCGTCCAGCCCGGTCATCGTCACCGCATAGACGCCGACGATCGGCGTATTCTTGCGTTGCATGCGTACGTTCGCGGTCGGAAAGCCCAGCTCGCGGCCGCGTTTGTCGCCGTGCGCGACCCGGCCGCAGACCGAATAATCCCGGCCCAGCATCAATTTGGCCTGAGCCAGATCGCCTTCGCCCAGCGCGTCGCGAATCAAGGTGCTGCTGACCCGCAGCCCTGCCAACTCGAAGGAATGGCTGTCTTCCACGCTAAAGCCATGAGTTGCGCCGCGGTGCTGCAGAAGTGCGAAGTTTCCGCGCCGCGCCTTGCCGAAATGGAAATCGTCGCCGACCACCAGATGTTTGACGTTCAGCCGCCGCACCAGGATGTCGGCGATAAATTGCTCGGCGTCGCAATCGGCTAGGGCGCGGTTGAACGGCATGACCAATAATTCGTCGATCGGCAGTTTGGCGAACTGGATGGCTTTTTCGCGCAAACGGGTCAGGCGGGAAGGCGCGTGGTCGCCCAGAAAATATTCCAGCGGCTGCGGTTCGAACACCATCGCCACGGTCGGCAGATTCAGCCGACGGCCGTGTTCGGCTAGTTTTTCGATTACCAGCCGGTGGCCCAGGTGCAGGCCGTCGAAATTGCCGATCGTCAACACGCAGCCGTTGCGCAATGGGTCGAGATGGTTCAGCCCTCGGATTAGACGCATGATCGCAAACGAGTCAAAAACCGCAATTCTACCAGCATGCGTCGGTACTGGCCTATATCGCTAAGGCGTGTGCAAAGCCCGGGCGCCGGTTGCGAGCGCGCCGTGTTCAATTCTGCGGCAGCAAGGCCGGTCAGGCGCAGCGCGGCACTGGGTTTCGCAGCTAATCTGCGGTCACCGGCTGCCGTTGGCGTCGGGATAGCTTTTCGGAAGCTTCCGGCTAGACTTCAATAACTTTAATCAATTTTCAGGGGGCTGCCGTATGGCTACGAAACCGACCAATACCTTGTACAACCACAACTCCACCGCAAAGCCGAGCGTGGTCAGTAAAAATCTATTGTCGGGCCCGGTCAAAGACGAAGATTGCCCCTGGGTCCAGGTCGGCCAGCTTTACCTGTCGGTGACGATTACCGGCGAAAACTCCTGGCTGCCGCTGGTCGCGTTGTTGCGCTCTCAAGGTCATAAAAATTTCAAAGTCTTTTCCGGGCGCCACGGCGACATCCCGAATATCGTCGATAGAAAGGGCATGACGCTGAATGTGTTTGCGAAAGAGCACATCGACGAAGACAACAAAGTCAGGGCCAAGGCGCTGAAAGAGTTTACCGATATCACGATCGACATTATCGATACCCAACAAAGCAAAACCGACCAGGTTAAGTGGTTGCAAGAAGAAACCCAAAAACATTTAAAGTCGAATATCCCGGTAATTTATGCCTGGTGTTATTCGCTGTTTACGATGTGCGAATTCAGCATGCCGGCGGTTGGCGATTCGTTGAAACTCTACGAGAAAGTGGAATACGTCAACGCCCAGAATGCCGAATTGAACAAGACCATTGCCGAACTAGTGCTGACCTATTTCCCTTGGGTGCTGAAAGGCTAGCGCCGGCGGCAACGGCGAAGGCCCTTGCCTTCCGCGGTGACTGCCCGCGGGCTTTCCCTGTTTGGGCTGCGCCGTTCTCGATTTGACAGCGTTGGCCTCGGCATGGTCCGGCTTGTGACGGCCGGGCCGAGCCGGCGGCGTGTTTCGCGTTGCCGCGTTCAACGGGCGTTATAAAGCCTAGTTGCGTTTCCGTTGGCACTCAAATGCCCGATTTATTAAGATGTGGCTTTGAATCCGTGCTCGAGGCGAACGATGGCTACATTATTCTGGTTGCAAACCGGCGCTTGCGGCGGCGATTCGTTGGCTATTTTGTCGGCCGAAGCTCCAAGTCTGGAGCAGTTGTTGTCCGACCACGGCGTCGAAATCCTGTGGCATCCCTCCCTGTCCCACCAGCCGATGCGCCAGCACGATGCGATCTACCAGCGCATCGTCAGCGGCGAGCAAACGCTGGATATTTTATGTGTGGAAGGCAGTATCGTTACGGCGCCGCGCGGCACCGGACTGTACGACAGTTACCGCGGGCGGGCGAAAATGGAAATGGTGCGCGAATTGGCGCAACAGGCCGGCGTCGTGGTGGCGATGGGCACCTGTGCCGCGTTCGGCGGCGTACATGCGGCGGCGCCCAATCCCGGCGACTGCCTCGGGCTGCAATTCGACCGCGACCGGCCGGGCGGTTTGTTGCCGCCGGAATGGCGGTCCCGGCGCGGCTTGCCGGTGGTCAACGTCTCCGGTTGCCCGGCCCATCCGCATTCGATGACGCAAACGTTGGCCGGTCTGGCCGCCGGCTGGCCGCTGCCGTTGGATGGGTTGAACCGGCCGCAGGCGTTTTTCAATACCGTCGTCCACCAAGGTTGCACCCGCAACGAGTACCACGAATACGATATCGAAGAATTGGAGCCCGGCGGCCGCGCCTGCCTGTTTTTTAATTTGGGTTGCCAGGGACCGATGACGCAAGCGGTGTGCAACAGCGATCTGTGGAACGGCGTCAGCAGCAAGACCCGGGCTGGCGTGCCCTGCTTCGGCTGTACCTCGCCGACCTTTCCGCGCGACGCCGATTTGTTCAGTACCCCGAAAATCGGCGACATTCCGGTGCGGCTCCCGCTCGGAGTAGAGCGCGCCCGCTACATGGCCTACAAAAACCTGGCCCGGGCCGCGGCACCGGCCCGGGTGCGCGACAAAGAGATGGACGTCTGATGGCGAGGGTCGAGCTCAACCTGAATCTGAACCGGGTCGAAGGCGATCTGGAAATTGCCGTGGTGTTGGAAGACGGCGTCGTCGCGGAGGCCAGGACCGTAGGCACGTTGTACCGCGGTTTCGAACAAATTATGCTGGGCCGGGCGCCGCGCGACGGTTTGGTGATTACGCCGCGGGTTTGCGGCATTTGCGGTACCGCGCATCTCTATGCGTCGGTGTTGGCGCTGGAGCAGATCTGGCAATTGCCGGTTCCGCCGAATGCGGTGCGGATCCGCAACCTGTGCCTGATCGCCGAAGGCATACAAAACGACCTGCGCCAGACTTTTCTGTTTTTCACGCCGGATTTTTGCAATCCGCGTTACCGGGATCGGCCCTGGTTTGACGAGTTGATGGCGCGTTTCGAACCGTTCCGCGGCTCGGTTTATCGGCAGACCTTGGCTCAGAGTAGGCAGGCGGTCGAGATCGTCGCCCAATTCGGCGGGCAATGGCCGCACTCGTCCTACATGCTGCCGGGCGGCGTCACGACCCCACCGGATCTGCGGCGGATTTTGGCCTGCCGCTCGGTATTGGACGATATCCAGCGTTGGTACGAACAGGTTATCGTCGGTGCCGGACTCGACGAATGGTTGGCGTTGGACAATGCCGATGCCTATTTCGGCTGGCTGGAAACGCCGGCCCATGCCGATAGTGCGCTCGGGCTGTTGAGCCGCAGTGCCCGCTCGCTCGGATTGCACGCCATGGCCGCCGGTACCCCGCACATGTTGAGTTTCGGCGCCTGGTGCGATCCGCAGCAGGCGTCAGGCCGGCTGCTGCCGGGCGGTTTCTACGACGGCGACAGCGCCACGCTGAGCTCCTTCGACCAGCAATTGGTCAACGAACACGTACGCCACTCCTGGTTTCGGCCTTACCCGGGCGGGCGGCATCCGCTGAACGGCGAAACGGTGCCGGATTTCCAGCCCAACAGCGACCGCTATACCTGGGCCAAGGCGCCGCGCTACGGCGATAAGGCGGTGCAGACCGGGCCGCTGGCGGAACTGATGATCGGCGGCGATGCGCTGATTCGGTCTCTGCACGCGGCGGAAGGCGGCAATGCCTGGCTGCGCCAGTTTGCCAGAGTGCGCCGCATCGGCTACGAATTGGCCTGCGCCCGGCGTATGTTGGACGAATTGAGTGCCGCTATCGGCCAGCCGCATATCCTGAATCCGGCGAAATCCGCCGAGATCGACGGCGAGGGTTTCGGTTTAATCATGGCCGCTCGCGGCGCCCTGGGGCACTGGCTGAAAATCAAAGACGGCGCCATAGCCCAATACCAAATCGTTACCCCCACCGCCTGGAACGCGTCGCCGCGCGACAGCAACGGCTTACCCGGCCACTGGGAGCAAAGCCTGGTCGGCGTGGCGGTGCAAGATCCCGACGATCCGATAGAAATCGGCCATATCATCCGTTCCCACGATCCCTGTCTGGTCTGTACCGTGCACATGCTGGACAGCGGAAAAAGGCTGCGTTTTGCGCCCTGATTGCCGCCGGTTGCCGCGATGATGCGCCATATCCTGTGTTTCGGTAATCCCTTGCACGGTGACGACGGTTTCGGACCGGCCGTTTACCGCCGCTTGGCGCAGTTACCGTTGGCGGACGGCGTGCGCCTGTTCGATGCCGGCACCCCCGGCCTTGCGGCGCTGGCGCTGTTTCAAGAATGTTGCGAGGCAGTCGTCGTCGATGCGTTGGCTCCTGCCGGCCAACCCGGCAGACTGGTGGAACTGCCGCCGGAAGCTATTCCCCTGGAGCAAGCGGCAGCCGGCCACGGCTACGGAGTCGGCTATCTGCTCGCGGCGTTGGCGGTGTTGCCGGAACCGGCGCCGGCGGTACGCATCGTCGCTGCCGAAGCCGCTGTAATAGAGCCTTACCGGCCGGGCCTGTCGGAGCCTGTCGCTGCCGCGGTGGAACGCGCCGTGGCATTGCTTAGCATTTATTTCGCTCCGCAACACCATGAATGAAGCGGAATTGAAGCAGGAACTGGCGCGGTTGCGGACCGAAGTGGAGGCTTTGCGGCTGGCCAACGCGGCGTTGGAACAGCAGATGAGCCGGGATGCGGAGCGTACCGACGCGATGTTGCGGGCGTTGGAATCGCACGGCAATGCGTTACGCGAAGCCAACCAGCGTTACCAGAATCAAAGTAATTTCATTCAAAGGGTGATGGATAGTACTGGCGCCCTGATGATCGTACTCGACCCGGACGGGCGCTTGCTCAGGATCAACCAGCAGTGCGCGCAGGAACTGGCCGCCGCCGACATCGAGCAGGAACCGGGTGTCGCCGATGCCTGGTTGCATCCGGCGGAGCGCCAACGCCTGGCCGCAGATCTGGGCAGCCTGCCTTGGACGGTATATTCGCCGTTGTTTGAGACGGTGCGGAAGCAGGGCGATTATGCGGCCGAGCACCGATTGCGCGGCCGCGACGGGCGTTACCGCTACTATTGGGTCAAGGCCAGCATGCAGCACAGTCCGCAGGGCAAAGAAGAAGGCGCCGTGATCTGCGCAACAGACATCACCGCGTTGAAACAACAGCAGGAACGCTTGCGCCGCAGCGAGAGCCTGTTGAAAGAAGCTCAGCATATCGCCCAACTGGGCCATTGGGAGCTGGATTTGACGAACGGCCGCTTGACCTGGTCCGAAGAGATATACCGGATTTTCGAACTGCATCGCACCGAACCGCCCCACAGTTACGAAGCGTTTCTGGCGCTGGTGCACCCGGATGATCGGGAGCAGGTCGATCGCGCATACAAGGCAGCGCTCGATAACCGGCAGCCATACGATATCGAACACCGTCTGCAATTTGCCGACGGCCGCATCAAATGGGTGCATGAACGCTCGCAGAACTATTACGCAGCCGACGGCCGGCCGCTGCGTTCGGTCGGTACGGTGCAGGATATTACCGAGCAACACATCGTCGACGAACAATTGCGTTTGGCCGCCAGCGTGTTCGACAACAGCCTGAACGCGATTCTGATCACCGACGCTAAGGCCCAGATACTGAAAATCAACCGGGTTTTCAGCGAGGTGATGGGCTACAAGCCGGACGAAGTGATTGGCCGCAAGCCCAACGTGTTCAAATCCGGCCACCACGGCAAGCGCTTTTACCAGGATCTATGGAGTTCGTTGAAACGCGAGGGCAAATGGCAAGGCGAGATCTGGGATCGACGCAAGGACGGCGAACTGGTGCCGCTGTGGCAGAATATTTCCGCGGTGCGAGACAGCGAGGGCCGGGTGATTCGCTATATCAGCGTGTTTTACGACCTGAGCGAACAGAAACAAAATGCCGAACACATCCATTATCTGGCTTATTACGATGCATTGACCGATTTGCCCAACCGTCAGCATTTCCAGGAGCGTTGCGAACATAGCTTGGAACGGGCGCGCCGCGACCAACAAACCCTGGCTTTGCTATTCCTGGATTTGGACCGGTTCAAACACGTCAATGACAGCCTGGGGCACCCGGTCGGTGACGAACTGCTGCGGATGGCCGCGCAACGCTTGAAGGACAGTTTGCGCCACGGCGACACCGTGGCGCGTCTGGGCGGCGACGAGTTCATCATTCTGTTGGAAAACCATCCCAGCATTAGCGATACCGAAAAAGTCGCCGCCAAGATTTTGCAGGCGCTGGCGCAGCCGTTTTCGGTGCATGGCCATAAGCTGGAAATCGGCACTTCGATCGGGATCAGCCTTTATCCCGACGACGGCGAGGATTATACGACGCTGATCAAGCATGCCGATCTGGCGATGTACCAGGCGAAAGAGCGCGGACGCGGCAATTTTCAGTTTTTTGAAGCGCACTTGACGGAGCGGGCCAGGGAACGACTGTTTTTAGAAGGCGAATTGCGCGAGGCATTGCATCGCGGCGAATTGCAAGTCCACTACCAGCCCCAGTTTTCGCTGGCGGACGGCAGTTTGATTGGGGCCGAAGCTTTGCTGCGTTGGTGCCATCCGGACAAAGGCATGATCCCGCCGGACAAATTTATCGCGATCGCCGAAGATTCCGGCTTGATCGTACCAATCGGCGAATGGGTGTTGCGCAACGCCTGCCGCCAGGCCAGGATTTGGGCGGAAGCCGGCAAGAGTTTCCGGCGCATGGCGGTCAATCTGTCGGGGGCACAGATCGAACGCAGCGACGTATTGGCTGCGGTCGACCGGATTTTGGCGGAAACCGGCCTGGCGCCGCAACATCTGGAGCTGGAAATAACCGAGACCTACATCATGCGCCAAGCCGAGCGCAATATTCGGGTCATGGAGGCGCTGCGCGACCTCGGCGTGACGCTGGCCATCGACGATTTCGGTACCGGCCAGTCTTCCTTGAGTTATTTGAAACGCTTGCCGGTCGACAAGCTGAAAATCGACCGCTCCTTTGTGATGGACATTCCGCAAGACGCCAACGATAGCGCCATCACCCGCTCGATACTGGCTCTGGGCCACAGCCTGCGGTTGACGGTATTGGCGGAAGGCGTCGAAACCGCCGAGCAACTGGCGTTCTTGAAGGAACTGGCCTGCGACGAAGCTCAAGGCTATTACTTCAGCCGGCCGCTGGATGCGGCAAGTTTTAGCGAGTTGTTGTATGGGGGCGTGAGATAAAGTCGATTTGGTCCGTGAAACCGTTATTTTCGGGAGTGCGGATCGAGCCAGGAATGGCTTTCGCTGGTGCCTGGCGGAAACGACAAAAAGAGCCCCCACTCTGAGCAAAAGTGGGGGCCGTCGAGGTTACTTCTTCACAACGAGGAGGCACAACTAAATCAGATGCGTACCGGCTTGGCCGCTTGCAGGTTGGCTGTCAACGACGCGGTGCCGAACAGCATGGTGGACAAGATGAATTGTCCGGAAACGAAACTCAGCACACCGCTGATAACGAACAGGCCGGTAGCAATGTCGCGATACAAAGTCGATGCGTTCATTTTGGGCTCCTTCGATCGGCGGGATCGGTAAATGTTGGCGTTGGCTTAACTTTATGTCTTGTTGATTCGGTTTACAATGGTGCAAATAATTCATTTATTATTTCTTTATATAAAACAAATGCGCTATTGCAGATCCGATTATTTGGAGTAAGATTAAGAAGTTAGCCGGCATTCGTCCGGCCGGGCCTTAGCGTTTTGGCCGGGGTTGCCGTTGCCGACGGTTTGAACTCAAACCCATCTATTTTTCTTCAGTCTCCTTTTTTCAGCGATGGATCACGAGCGTATCGCCGCCCGGATAGAACACGTCTCTATGGCAACCGGTATCGTCGCCGGCTTGTCTGCCGCGGCGGCAGCGATGGCGGAACCTACCGGACTGAGCGCATTCGGAGTTTGGCTGGGCTTGGTGGACGAGCCGTTGATCGTCAGGCTGGCGCCGATATTCGGTTGGCTGGCGACTGCAACCGGCACCTTGTCAGGTGCCGCATATTTCATCGCGCAATGGCAGAAACGCCGCTTCCGGAAGCAAACGGCCGCACGGGCAAGCGCATCCGGTTTGTCCGGGCTATCAGCTGAAGACGACGGCCAAGCCGGCAGCTAAGCTTGCCGCACTGCCGCTGCCAACAGGCGGCAAGTTCCGCTCCCGCGGGCCGTGCATCCCTTATAATGCCCAGCCAATCCCCCTCCTTGCCGCTAGCGATGATAGACACCTTGTACATCGAATCCGCCGTCGAATGCCATCCGCGTACTCAGACGATTCGGGCCCGTTTTCCGAAGGCGCGGATCGTGTTTTGCGAGCGCTTCGGCGAGGTGTTCAATCCCAAGGCGCAGAATTTTCGCCTGCAAAAGCAACATCCGGCGCTGATTCTGGCCGAGAAATTCCAGAAGTTCGTGTTGCCGGCGCCAGTCGGCTACGGCATCGGCGGCCGCCGCAATTACTACTTTTCCCACATGCTGAACTGCCTGTACGACTGCCGTTATTGCTTCCTGCAGGGCATGTACCAGTCGGCCAATTACGTGTTATTTGTCAATTACGAGGATTTTCAGGCCCGGATTCGCGAGATTTGCGCCGAGACGCCGGAAGACGACGTGTATTTTTTCTCCGGCTACGATTGCGACAGCCTGGCCTTCGAGCCGGTCACCGGTTTTGCCGAACAGTTCTTGCCGCTCTTCGCCGATTTGCCGAACGCCTGGTTGGAACTGCGCACCAAGAGTACCCAGATCAGAACCTTGCTGAACCGGCAGCCAGTGGCGCGCTGCGTGGTGGCATTCAGTTTGGCGCCGGACGCGGTGGCCGGAAAAGTCGAGGCCAAGGCGCCTCCTGTCGCCAAGCGCATCGAAGCGGCGGCCAAACTGCAGCGGCAGGGCTGGCCGATCGGTTTGCGTTTCGATCCGGTGATCTACCAACACGACTACCGGCAGATTTACCGCGAGCTATTCGACCAGGTGTTTGCCGTGGTCGATGGGTCCAAACTGCATTCGGTCAGTCTGGGCGTGTTTCGCTTACCGGAACAGTACTTCAAGAAAATCCATAAGTTGTACCCGGACGAAAAATTGTTTGCCAGCCCGTTTCAAACCGCGGCGGGCATGGTGAGCTACCGGGCCGATCTGGAGCAGGCCATGACGGCGGACTGCAGCCGGATGCTGCTGGAATACATACCGCAAGATGCGTTTTTTCCATGCACGCTGTGAAGCGCAACGTGCTGGTCACCGGCGCCAGCTCCGGTATCGGCCGGGCGATAGCCCGGCGTTTGTTGGCCCAGGGCCATCGCGTGCTCGGTGTGTCGCGCGATGGTCGGCGGTTCCAGACCGAGCATCCCGGTTTTGCCGCGGTCGAACTGGATTTGGCGGATCTGGAACGATTACCGGCCGCCGCCAAGCAAATACAAGAACTGGCGCCGCAGCTGGATACGGCGATATTTGCCGCCGGCTACGGCCAGTTCGGCGGCTTGGAGCAATTTTCCGCCGCGCAGATCGAACGGATGATGACGGTCAACTTTACTGCCCAAGCCTGTCTGAGCCGCTTGTTGCTACCCAAGCTGAAACAGCGGCCGTTCGCCAATTTGGTCTACATCGGTTCCGAAGCGGCCCTGAAAGGCAGCCGTAACGGCAGCATTTATTGCGCCAGCAAATTCGCGTTGCGCGGCTTCAGCCAGGCTTTGCGCGACGAATGCGGCAAGAGTTCGGTGCGGGTCTCGCTGGTCAACCCGGGCATGGTCGATACCGAGTTTTTCGAGTGTCTGAGCTTCATGCCCGGCAAGCAGGCCGGTCAAGCCCTGCAAGCCGACGATGTGGCCGATGCGGTGCTCTACATTCTGCAGGCCGGCTCGCATTGCGTGGTCGACGAAATCAACCTGAATCCTGCCAGCAAAGTCATCGAATTCAAGAAATAAACATGTTTGCCAAACTCGTCGTTTATTGCGCGTATTACCTGAAAGCCGCCGATTGGTACAAGGCCAGCAAAGCCTTCTTTTTCGACCTGTTGGAAAACCGGCAGAGCCGGCGCAAGAAATACTTCGATGCGACGATGATCATGTTGCTGGTGCTCAGCGTGATTTTTTTGATTTACGACATCGAGCACACGGACAGCAAGATGGGAGGCTATTTCGAGCTAGCGATTTTGATGGTGTTCATCGTCGAGTATTTGCTCAGAGGCTGGATTTATTCCGATACCTACAAAATCGTTATCGAAGAATACGAAAAAGCCCTGTATCTGAATTTACCGTTCAAACTGTCAGGGATATATAAAAAACTGATCGCCAAGGATCTGGAATACATTAGCTCGGTATTTGCCGTGATCGATGTGTTGGCGATACTGCCCAGCTACCGGCCGTTGGACATACTGCGGATTTTCATCATCTTCCGTCTGTTCAAGCTGTTCCGTTACTCGGACAGCGCCAAACTGTTCGCCGACGCCTTGGCCAGCAAGCGCTTCGAATTGACCACGCTGCTGATCTTCACCTGCTTTTTGGTGTTCATCGCCAGCGTATCGATCTACATGTTCGAATACCAGAACAACGCTAGCATCAACACTTTGTTCGATGCGTTTTATTGGACCATCGTCACGCTGGCCACGGTCGGTTTCGGTGACATTACCCCGCAAACCGCCGGCGGGCGCTGGGTGACGATTTTTCTGATTCTGGCCAGTCTGGGCGTATTGTCGTTCTTTACCTCGATTCTGATTGCCGCCTTCAGCGAGAAAATGTTGTCGGTGCGGGAAAGCCGCACCTATGCGGCGTTGGAGCATTACGATAATTTCATCATCATTTGCGGTTTCGGCCGGGTGGGCCAGGAAATCGCCCGCCATTTGCAGGAGGAGCAGAGCCGATTCGTGGTCATCGACAAATCGCCGGAGAAAGTGGCAGCGGCGAAATCGCGCGGTTACTTGGCCATTGAAAACGATGCCAGCAATAACGCAGTCTTGTTGAATGCCGGCATCTGCCGCGGCGCCTCGGCGATTTTGTGCATTACCGGCGACGACGTGGTCAACGTCTATATCACGCTGACCAGCCGGCATTTGAATAAGGGCCTGCGGATCATTTCCCGCGCCAACCGCCACGACAACGTCAACAAGTTGTACCAGGCCGGCGCCAACCAGGTAATCCGGCCGTTCGAAATCGCCGGCATGCTGGCCGCCGAGTTCGTCGGCCAGCCGGTGGCGTTCGAAGCCATTTCCGGCATTCTGCAAAGCCAGAGCGATATCGTCATGGAATCTGTCCTGGTCAGCGAGAAATCGGCGTTGGAGGATCGGAATATCGGCCAACTCGATCTGGAACAGCGCAAATTAACCCTGCTCGGCGTGATCAGCGCCAACCCGATTCATTTGAAACACAAGAACAAGTATCCGGTGAACCAGCAGCATTTTTATTTCAATCCGGCCTGCCAGTTCATTTTGCGCCGCGGCGACATCCTGGTGCTGCTGGGACGTAAATACGGCATCGACCACTTTCGCGACCAAGTCGAACAACGTCGGCTGTTCGCCCGGAGGTCGGCATGAAGCAGATCGCCGTGTTCGGTTATAACCGGCTGTCGTTCGAAGCGATCAGCCGTTTGGATAAGGAGTTTTACCGGATCGTCGTAATCGACCACGACCCGGTCAAGGTCGCCCTGGCGCGGGAAAACGGCTTCGAGACCGCCAACATCGATTTTCGCAGCGACGACGATCTGCGGCTGGCCGGCATCGGCGGACACATCGATACTTTGTTCTGTTTTTTCGATACCGATTCGGAAAATGTGTTCCTGACCCTGTCGGCGCGGGCACTGGACCCGAGTTTGAACATCATTGCGATTGTCGACAGCCCGGAGTCGGCCGAGAAGTTGTTGGCGGCCGGCGCCAATAAAATTATCGACCCTTACGAAATCTGCGGCCGCAAGATTCACGATATGTTGAAAAGGCCGGACATCACCGAGATTTTTGATCATACTGTGTTCGGCCGCCACGATTTGCATCTGGCCGAAGTGGCGATACCGGATAACAGCTTTCTGGAAAACATGCACGTCAGCCAGTTGGAGCTGAGGTCGCAATACAATTTGCTGCTGATCGGCATCGTCAATAAAAAGGTCAGCGACCGTTTGCATTTTGTCGGCGAGGAGATCGACCGCCGACTCAACGTCGGCGACATTTTGGTAATTTTGGGCCCGTCTCGGGAAATTAGAGCATTCAAGAAAGACGTCGAAAATGAATATTGCAAAATTTAATCCGCGTATCTGCTTTTTGTTGGGGTTTGTCGCCTGCGCCTCTTTATTGGGTGTCGGCGCTTATTTGCAATTCGTGGAGGAACTGGAGCCTTGCCCGCTGTGCATTTCCCAGCGCTTGGCAATCTTGGCCACCGGCGTCGTGTTTTTGCTGGCCGGCCTGCACAATCGCGGCCGTAAGGTTTATGCAGTGGTGAGTGCCGTTACTGCCTTGAGCGGTGCCAGTATTTCGGCTCGCCACGTTTGGTTGCAGCACTTGCCGCCGGAAGAAGTGCCGGAATGCAGTCCCGGTTTGGAGTACGTGTTTCAGCATTTTCCGTTGGCCGACACGATCAAACTGATGCTGACCGGTACCGGCGAGTGTGCGAAAGTGGATTGGACCTTATTGGGCTTCAGCATCCCGGCCTGGACCTTGCTCGCATTTTTGTTGTTGGCGACATGGGGCGGATTGCAATTCGTTAACGGCGAGGAGCAGCCGGAAAACGAATAGACGCGTTGTGCCGGCCCAGGGCTGAGGCGAGCGGTAACCGTCACTCGATTGCGTCGTATCGATACAGTCTCTCAACAGGTTATGCACAAAATCGGGGCAGGTGCCGCAGCCGGCGTATTTTGGACCCGCCGAGACATAACATAGATTAGTTTTTGACGTAAGTTATTGATTATTCGTGTCAAATAAAGTTGGCTGAAATTTGCCCAATTTAAAGAATCTGTAATAAAAACCGACACTAAGCGACGGCGGATAAACCTAATCCACAGAGTTATCCACAGATTTTGTGGGTAACTCGGTTTTTTCCAATGTCGTTAAACACTTAGCGGTGCAATATCAAAAACGCCTCATCAAATATGTCCAACTGTGACGTTTCCGGCAAATTAATTCTGAAAGTTGCAGCCCCGGTTCCGTTAGAACGCATTTTCGATTACCTGCCTCCGCAAGATTGCGACGGGAGAAGTTTGCGCCCAGGCAGCAGGGTCCTGGTGCCGTTCGGCAACCGGCGCCAGGTCGGCGTGCTGTTGGCTGTGGCAGCCGACTCGGAAGTGGCCGTCGAACGCTTGAAACCGGCGATTGCGGTTCTGGACCAAACTCCCCTGCTTGCCGAGACCGATCTGAAGCTGTTGCATTGGGCTGCCCGCTATTACCACCATCCGCTCGGCGAAGTGATGGCCGCCGCGTTTCCGGTGGCGCTGCGCCAGGGCAAGCCGGCCGTGTTGGACCTGCCTTACGGTTACGGGCTCAGCCCGGCGGGACGAGAAACCGATTTGCAGGCTTTGAGCCGTGCGCCCAAGCAACAGGCCTTGCTGCAACGGTTGCAGGCCGGGGTTTTGCCGGAGGCTGACCTGGCCGATTGCCGGCCGGCGTTGAAGGCCTTATTGGACAAAGGCCTGGCCGAACGCCGCGAGCTGCCGCCGAGCGCGGCAGCTGCGGTTGCCGAGCCGGCGTTGGCCGCCAACGCCGAGCAGCAGGCGGCGATAGCGGGGGTGGTGGCCGGGCTCGGCCGGTTTTCGGTGTCGCTGTTGGAGGGCGTGACCGGCAGCGGCAAGACCGAAGTTTATATGCAGATCATTGCCAGCGTGTTGGCGCAGGGCAAGCAGGTCTTGGTGCTGTTGCCGGAAATCAGCCTGACGCCGCAACTCGAACAGCGCTTTCGCCGCCGCTTCGCCGTAGCTATGGTGGCGACCCACTCCAAACTCACCGACAGCCAGCGGTTGCAGGCCTGGTTGAGTATGCAGCAGGGGCGGGCGGCGATCATGCTCGGTACCCGTTCTGCGCTGTTCACGCCGTTGCAACGGCCGGGCCTGATCATTCTCGACGAAGAACACGACAGCTCGTTCAAACAGCAGGAGGGCTTCCGCTTCTCCGCCCGCGACGTGGCCGTGGCCCGCGCCAAGATGCTGAATATTCCGGTATTGCTGGGTTCGGCCACGCCGTCGCTGGAAAGTCTGGCCAATGGCGCCGACGGTCGCTACCGCCTGCTGCATTTGCCGAACCGGGCCGGCACGGCGGTGGCGCCCAGCTTTCAGTTACTGGATATCCGCAACAAGCGGCTGCAATCCGGCCTGTCCGAACCGCTGTTGGCGGAAATCCGCGCGGCATTGGACGACGGGCAGCAGGTGTTGCTGTTTCTGAATCGGCGCGGTTACGCTCCGGTACAGATCTGCCACGGTTGCGGCTGGGTATCGCGCTGCAGGCGTTGCGACGCCAACCTCGTGATCCATGCCGGCGAGCGCCTGTTGCGCTGCCACCATTGCGGCGCCGAACATCCGTTGATCAAACTCTGCCCGGCTTGCGGCACCGGCGAATTGCAGGCGCTGGGGCTCGGTACCGAACGTATCGAGCAGACCTTGGCCGAATTGTTTCCGGAACGAAACCTGGTGCGGCTGGACAAGGACACGACCCAGCGCAAAGGCGCATTGGAGGGTTACCTGGAGCAAATCCACGCCGGCCGGGCCGAAATCATCCTCGGTACCCAGATGCTGGCCAAGGGCCACCATTTTCCGGGCGTGACGTTGGTGGCGATTCTGGACATCGACAGCGGTCTGTTCAGCATCGACTTTCACGGTGCGGAGCGTCTGGCGCAGTTGATCGTGCAAGTCGCCGGGCGGGCCGGGCGGGCCGAGCGGCCGGGCCGGGTGATTTTGCAGACCCGCCAGCCACAACATCCGCTGTTGAACACGTTGTTGCGACAGGGTTACCGCGCCTTTGCCGACAGCGCCTTGCAGGAGCGGCGCCAGGCCGGCTTGCCGCCGTTCAGCCACCAGGCCCTGTTGCGGGCGCAAGCGGGCGGCAGCGATGCGCCGCGCCGGTTTCTGCAGGCCGTCTGCGCGGCAATCGCCGAGCTGGGTGCCGGCAGCACCCAAGTCTTGGGGCCGGTTGCGGCGCCGATGGCGCGCCGCGCCGGCGCCTACCGTTACCAATTGCTGTTGCAAAGTCCGCGGCGCAAGGATTTGCACCGCTTGTTGGACGCTCTGCTACCCAGGTTCTACCAGCTCCCGGAGGCAAAAAAAGTGCGTTGGTCTTTGGACGTCGACCCGCTGGATTTGTACTGAGCCGCCGGCAAAATCCGGCTTAACGGCTACGGTTTTATGTAATAATTTCGCCCCTTTGTGACCCGGTCGCAATTAAAGCCATGGCTATCTTGGCCGTTGCGGCGCCGTAAGGCGCCGAGTTGGCGCAGGTAGCCATACCTATAACTATAAAGTATAAAAAAGGGGTATTTTCCGATGTGCTGGAGTGGAGAGGCGTCAGGCGTTTTGGCTGCCGCGGGTTTGGCAACCGCCGTTTACGTGGCGTACAAGGGCGAATCCAAGGAGCTGTGGATTCCTTTGACTTATTTTGCATTGATGGAGCTGTTGCAGGCGGCGACATACGTTTATATCGATTTATGCGATAACCCGAACAACCAGGTGTTGACGCTGCTCGGCTATCTGCATATCGCGTTTCAGCCGTTCTTCGTGAATATGGTGGCGATGTACTTCGTGCCTGAAAGCGTCAAGTTGAAGATCAAAACTACGGTGTATACGCTGTGTGCGATCAGTTCGTTGGCGATGCTGATCAAAATGTACCCGTTCGCCTGGGCCGGCGATTGCGTACCGGGCACCGAAGGCTTCTGCGGCACCCAAACCTGCTCGGTATCCGGCGCCTGGCACATCGCCTGGCAAATGCCGCTGAACGGGTTGATGTCGCAGCCGGTGGAATGGCTGCTCGGTTTCAACTGGGGCTTGCATGCGTTTGCCTATATCCTGGCGGCGTTTTATTTGCCGATCATTTACGGTTCCTGGCGTTTCGTCGCCTTCCACTACCTGATCGGGCCGTGGATTTCCGACATTACCACCGACGATCCCAACGAGTATTGTGCGGTCTGGTGCCTGTTTTCGATTGCGTTGTGCGTGTCGGTAATCAAGACGCCGATCCGCAAACATCTGCATGTGACCAAATGGCCGTTCTACCAACGCGAAGTGGGCGATAGCTTGTAAGCCATGGCGACCAGCAAACAGGACATTCTCGACGCCTTCCAATTCCGCCACGCCTGCAAGGAGTTCGACGCCGAACGCAAAATCCCCGGCGCCGACTTCGAGTTCATCCTGGAAACGGCTCGGCTGTCGCCGAGTTCGTTCGGGCTGGAACCGTGGCGGTTTCTGGTCGTGCAAAATCCGCAATTGCGCGAAAAGCTGCGCCAATTCACCTGGGGCGGACAAAAGCAATTGCCCACGGCCAGCCACGTGGTACTGACCCTGGTGCGCAAGAGCCACTTCATGCGTTACGACAGTGCCTATCTGCAATACATGATGCGCGAAGTCCAGCACTATCCGGAAGACATCATTCAGTTGCGCAGCGGCCTGATCGAAAAATTCCAGCGCAGCGATTTCGATCTGCTAGGGTCGGAGCGCACGCTGACCGATTGGGCCACCCGGCAAACCTATCTGCCGTTGGCCAATATGATGACGGCGGCGGCGCTGATCGGTATCGATTCCTGTCCGATCGAGGGCTTCGAGCGTGCCGAAGTCGAGCGGATTCTGGCCGAACAGGCCGGTGTCGATCTCGACCAGTGGGCGGCGGCGTATATGGTGGCTTTCGGTTACCGGAAAAATCCGCCGCCGCGGCCGAAAACCCGGCAATGCCTGGAGCAAGTGGTCGAATGGCTAGCGTAGCTTGAGCTAGCCGAACGCATTGCTTTCCCGCCCGGCCGCCAACCTGCGCCGGGCGTTTAACTCCCCTCCAGCGCCGCCGATGGCGGCGCAGCCGGCAAATCCGCCGGTTCTCCGATAGCAGCCGGCATCCGGCCACCGATGCCGCCGGCCTCGGGCTCGGCCGATTTGGTCTAATATTGCCCGCAGTTACACTCGGCGGGATCTTTGTTGTATCCTCGCTGGCTGTGGTGATCGATAACAATTAATCTAAAAAAGATTTCACCCAGGAGTTAGCCATGTTCCGCTTTCTGTTTTTCGCCGCCTGCGCCGCATGTTTTGGCACGGCCGCTACGGCGCAGCCGGTTTCGACCGAAGAGGAAGAGCGGGCGTTGTCGCAGATCTACGGCGGCGAGGAAATGGTCAGTATCGCCTCCGGCTACAAACAGCCGATTTCGCAAGCGCCGTCGATCGCCACGGTGGTTACCGCCGCCGATATCAAAGCCATCGGCGCCACCGATATCGACGAAGTCTTGGAAACCGTGCCCGGTTTGCACGTGCAGCGCAATACTATCGGTTACAACCCGATCTACACCTTCCGCGGGATCTTCTCGCAGTTCAATCAACAGGTGCTGATGATGGTCAACGGCATCCCGATCACCAATTCCTACACCGGCAGCCGCAGCGAAGTCTGGGGCGGCATGCCGATCCGCGATATCGCCCGGATCGAGGTGGTGCGTGGGCCGGGCTCCGCGGTTTACGGCGCCGACGCCTTCGCCGGCGTGATCAACGTCATCACCAAAACCCGCCGGGACATCGACGGTAGCGAGATCGGCGGCCGCGTCGGCAGTTTCGATAGCTACGATGGTTGGGCCTTGCACGGCGCCGAGTGGGCTGGCTTCGACGTGGCTCTGGCGGTGGAATACCACAATACCGCCGGACAAAACGCGGTGGTCGATGCCGATTTGCAAAGCCAGTTCGACCGGCTGTTCGGTACTAGCGCCTCGCTGGCGCCGGGGCCGCTGAGTTTGTCGCGCGAGAATCTGGACGCCCGTATCGATTTGGCGCGCGGCCATTGGCGTTTTCGCGGCGGCCTGCAACACCGCGGCAATTTCGGTGTCGGTTCCGGCGTGGCCCAGGCGCTGGATTCGACGGCCCGCTACGGCAGCGACCGCTGGAACGCCGATATCACCTACCAAAATACCGATATCGAGAATTGGGAATGGACCAGCCAGGCCAGCTATTTCGAAACCAGCCAGGAAATCGAACGCAACCTGACCTTATTCCCGCCCGGCTCCACGTTGCCGATCGGCGCCAATGGCCAAATCGGCGCCGGCGCACCGGTCACGTTTCCGAACGGCTATATCGGCAATCCGGAAGTCTGGGAGCGCCACGTCCGGGTCAGCCAGATGCTGGCCTATAGCGGTTTTCGCCGGCACCAGATCCGCAGCGGGATCGGATTCAATTACGACAGCCTGTTCCAGGCCCGCGTCAGCCAGAACTTCGGCATCGATCCGGGGTCCGGGCTGCCGATACCGTCGTTGCCGGGCATTCCGCTAATCGACGTGTCCGGGACTGCGTCGACCTTCATTCCGGAGGTGGACCGTAAAATCGCCTACCTTTTTTTTCAGGACCAGTGGAATTTCGCCAACGACTGGACCCTGACCGCCGGCGCCCGCTACGACCGCTATTCCGATTTCGGCAATACCTTCAATCCCAGGGCGGCCTTGATCTGGGAGGCCGGTTACGACCTGACCGCAAAATTGATGTACGGTTCGGCGTTTCGGGCGCCGTCGTTCCAGGAAATGTATATCCTGAACAATCCGGCCCAGATCGGGAATCCGCAACTAAAGCCGGAGACCATGGAGAATCTGGAATTGGGCTTCGATTACCGCCCGGCCGACGGTTTGCGTTTTGGCCTGAATTTTTTCGGCTACTGGTGGAAAGACATCATCCGCTTCGTGCCGGATAGCAATGCCACCACCGCCACGGCCCAGAACCGGGGCGCGCAACAGGGTTACGGCGGCGAATTCGAAGCGGAATGGCAGGCGGCCGATAGCCTGAAATTGGTCGGCAACTACGCCTACCAGCGCAGCCGCGACGAAACTTTGCACCACGATGCCGGCTACGGGCCTCAGCATCAGCTTTATCTGCGGATGAACTGGCAGTTTTTACCCGACTGGAGTTTCAGCCCGCAGGCCAAATGGATCGTCGGCCGCAGCCGCAGTTTCGGCGACAGCCGCGAGCCGGTTGCCGACTATACCTGGGTCGATTTGACCCTGCGCCGGCAAAACCTGGCCAAGCATGTGGAACTGGCGTTTTCGGTGCGCAATTTATTCGACGTCAGCGCCCGCGAGCCGAGTTTGGCCGGCAGTCCGCAGCCCGGCATCCCCAACGACTTGCCGTTGGCGCCGCGCAGTTTCTACGGCGAAATCAGCGTGAACTTTTAAGCGGCCGGCCGGCGCCCCGGCCTGCAGACGTACAACCCAGGAGTGAATTTGTTCGACCGACTAATGTTACCGATTTGGCTGACGCTGGTTTTGACGTGCAGCTACGCGAATGCGTTGGCGCAAACGCCGACGGTGGGCATCGTCTATCCGGAAGTGCGCGAACCTTACCGTTCGGTGTTCTTGGAAATCGCCCGCGGCATGGAGCAGGAACTGGGCAGGCCGGTTGCCCATTATTTGCTGAGCGAGCGCGATACCTCGCCGGAACGGCTGATCGCCGACTTGAAGAACGACCGCATCGATGTGGTGGTCACGCTGGGCCGGGCCGGGTTGGCAATGGCCAAGGGCCTGGTTGGCGTGTTGCCGGTGGTGATAGGCGCGACTATCGTCCGGCCGGAGGAGGCGCCGCAAGGTCTGACCGGAATCAGCCTGACGCCGGCGCCGGAAGCGATGTTCGACCAACTGAAAAAACTGGTGCCCAACGTCAAGAAAATCACCGTGATTTACGATCCTCGCCAAACCGCCTGGGAGATTCGCCACGCCGAGCGCGCCGCGCAGGAACGCGGTTTGGTGTTGCAGGCGCAACCCACCGCCAGTTTGCGCGACGCGTCGGATTCCTTCCGCCAGATCCTGATCGACATCAAGGACAACTCGATTGCATTGTGGCTGCCGCGGGAAAATGCGGCGCTGGACGAACAATCCTTGTTCCCGGAAGTGCTGCGCGAGGCCTGGGAAAAGAACTTCGTGGTGTTTTCCAGCAACCTGGACCACGTGCGCAAGGGCGCGTTGTTTTCGTTATACCCGGATAATTTTGGCATGGGCCGCAGTCTGGCCAGTTTGGCCGTGCAACAAGTCCAGCCCGGCGGCAAGCTGGAGCCGGTCAAATTGCTGCGCGATTTGCTGGTGGCCGTCAATTTACGCACGGCCGAGCATCTGGGCCTGCAGTTTTCGAATCAGACGCGGCGGGAGTTCGCGATGGTTTTCCCCGCCCCGTAGAGCCGATGGCGTCGTTAGCGCGGTTCCGCCTCGGGCGGACGAGTTTTCTGCAACAATTGACCGTAACGTTTACCTGCGGTCTGTTGGTGATCTCGTTGGTGTCCTCGTTCGGCATCTCGGAGTTGTCGTACGGCGTGGTCCGCGACAAGTGGCTGGCGCAGGGCCGGCAGTCGACCGAGGTCTTCGCCGCGCAAAGCGCATTGGCCTTGCTCTACGCCAGCCGCGAGAACGCCGACGAGCCGGCCAGGCGCTTTCTGGACTCGCCCGACGTATTGGGGGTGGCGATTTACAACACCAACCGGGAAGCCTTGCTCGAACTGGGCGAATCGACCCAGCCGGTCGGCGCGACCGCTGCGGTTTGGCCGGAAACGTTGCAATTGGTCGAGGAAACCGAGCAGGCTTGGTTTTTTGCCGCGCCGGTTTTTGCCCGCAGCGGTGGCGAACGGGCTTCGCCGTTCGAGGCGCAAACCCCCGGCCCGGAATTGATCGGCTACGTGCGGGTGGCGATCGGCAAACAATCCCTGCTGGCGATGAAGCGGCAGATCCAATGCGTAACGCTGCTGGTATCGGGCGGAGCGGCATTGGTGTTCTTCGTGTTTTTGCTGGCCATGGCCCGGCGCCTGACCTTGCCGATCCAGCAATTGGCGAAGCGAATGGGGCGAGCCTCCGCCGGCGAGAAGAACGTCAGGGCCAGATTGTCCGGGCCCAGGGATATCACCGACATGGGCGCGGCATTCAATACCATGATGCAGGTACTGGAAACCCGCGAACAACTGTTGGAGCAGGCCAGAGATAAAGCCCTGGAGTCGGCCCGTTTGAAAGGCGAATTCGCCGCCAACGTCAGTCACGAATTGCGCACGCCGCTGAACGCGGTACTGGGCATGCTGGAATTGCTGCAAGACATGGGATTGACGCCCAAGCAATTGGAATATTCGATCGTGGCGCGCAATGCCGGCGAGTCGCTGCTGAAACTGATCGAGGACATTCTGGACTTTTCGCGGATCGAGGCCGGCATGTTGAAGTGCCAGCCGACCGATTTTGTCTTGCACGAAACCTTGGAAGAGGTCGTCGAACTGATGGCAGCTCAGGCCAGACGCAAGAACCTGCAACTAAGCTACAAAATCGGCGAACGCATACCCGCCGTGTTGCACGGCGAAGCCGGCCGCGTGCGCCAGGTATTGATCAATCTGGTCGGCAACGCGTTGAAATTCACCGAGCGGGGCGTTATCGAACTGAGCGTCGAGGCGGAACCGACCGGCCAAGATTCACTGATGCTGCGCTTCAGCGTCGCCGATACCGGCTTGGGTATCCCGGCGGCGGTCCAGGAGCGGATTTTCGATGCCTTCGTGCAAGCCGACGGCTCCAGTACCCGCCATCACGAAGGTGCCGGCCTAGGGCTGGCCATATGCCGGCAGCTGGTGCAGTTGATGGGCGGGCGCATCGGCGTCGACAGTCGGCCCGGCCACGGCAGCCGTTTCTGGTTTAGCGTGCCGTTCGCCACCCCGCGCGGCAGCGCAACCCTGGCCGCGGCGCGACGGGAATATTTTGCCGATCTGCGCATTCTGTTGGTCACAGACAATGAACAAACCCGTAGTTTCCTGACCGGCCATTTCGACGCCTGGCAAATCGCCTACCAGCATAGCGGTTGCGGCAGCCGGATCGGCGAACTGTTGCAAGTCGCGCATGGCCAAGGCCAGGCCTACAGGTGCTTGGTGGTCGACGTCGAGGACGCTGCCGGTTGCGAATGGATCGAAGGTATCGGCGCGGCGGCGTTGGCGGGCACGAGCATCATCTTGTTACACGATACCGGTTTCGAATCCCGGATCGACGCTGTGCCGAATTTGGCCGCCCGTTTGGCCAAGCCAATAAAGCCGGTCGATCTTTACGATGTGCTGTTGAGCGCCGGTTGCGGCCGCAATGCCACGGCCGGCGCAGATCCGCAAGCGGCCGCGGCCGAGCCGGATTTGGCGTTGAATGTGCTGGTGGTAGAGGATAACCGGGCTGGGCAAATGGTGGCAGCCGGCATGCTGGAACGCTTGGGCTGCCGTTACCAAATCGCCGCCTCCGGGGCGGAAGCCTTGGAGAGGGTGGAATGCGCGGCGTTCGACGTGGTGCTGATGGACTGCCATATGCCCGGCATCGATGGCTTCGAAGCCACGCGAAGCATCCGGACGCTACCGGGGGCGCCGGGCCGGGTACCGATCATCGCGATGACGGCCAACGCCTTGCGTGGCGACGAAGAGCTGTGCCGTTCCGCCGGCATGGACGATTTCCTGGCAAAACCGATCAAGCTGAAGGCATTGCGGCAAAAATTGCTCGACTACACCGAAAATCGGCGGCTGCCGCTTGCTGAGGCAAGCGAGGCCGCGCCGGCGCCTGCCGGGGCTGAGCCGGCGACTCTGGACCATGAAGCCTTGTCGCAACTGCACGAGGAAATCGGCGCGGCGTACGCCAAAATGGTTCGCTACTTTTTAGAGGATGCACCGCCGCAGATCGCGCAAATCGGTCAGGCCGTGCGGGACGCGGACCTAGGCAGTTTGCGGGAACTGGCGCATGGCTTGAAAGGCGCCGCCCGTAATTTGGGTGCGGAAAAACTGGCGGAAATAGCCCGCCAATTGGAAATGGCGGCCGAGAGCGGCGCCTTGGCCGCAGATGCCGATCGCATGGCCGAGGGCCTACTAGGCGAATTCCGCACGCTGGAACGGCTTCTGCTGGCGGAAATCGAGATCCGGCCGGCCGGCGAGCATCCCTTGGTCCCGAACGGGCCGCGGGTGTTGGTGGCCGACGACGACCGGGTTATGCGCGCGGCTTTGCAGGACATCTTGCAGCAGGACGGCTACACCGTCGATTTGGCCGTCACTGGCCGGCAGGCCGTGGCTCTGTGCGCGCGGCAAATGGCCGATCTGATTTTGATGGACGCGATGATGCCGGAAATGGACGGTTTCGCCGCTTGCAAAGCCATCCGCGCATTGCCGCACGGCGCGGAAGTGCCGATCCTGATGATAACTGCGTTGGAGAACGAACATTCGGTCGAATTGGCCTTTTCCACCGGCGCAAACGATTTCATTCCCAAGCCGATTCATTTCACGGTGTTGCGCAAGCGTATCGCCCATTTGCTGAAAGCCAGCCAAAGCCAGCGCAGCTTGAACCGGCTGGCCTACCACGATCCGTTGACCAATCTGCCCAACCGGGTGCAGTTTATGGAGCGCTTGAATCGGGTACTGGCAAAACCGGCGGCGGTGCCGGCCCAGCACGCGGTGCTGTTTCTGGATCTGGACCGCTTCAAACTGACCAACGACACGATGGGCCACGATGTCGGCGACCTGATGCTGAAGGCCGCCGCCGAGCGGATTCAGGCCTGCGTCCGCCGCGAAGACATGGTGTCGCGCTTCGGCGGCGACGAATTCATCCTGTTGCTGGAGCATATCGGCAATCCGCAGGATGCTGCGGCGGTGGCGCAAAAAATCTGTAACGCCATCGCCAAGCCGTTCGCGTTGATGGGGCAGGAGTTTTATATCAGCTCCAGTATCGGCATTTCCTTGTACCCGTACGACGGCAAGGACAGTGGCCTGCTGGTCAAGCACGCCGACACCGCGATGTACCGGGCCAAGGAGCAGGGCAATACCTTTTGCTTCTACGAACAGAGCATGGAGTTTGCGGTTTCCAGCAAATTGCGCCTGGAAAGCGATTTGCGCCGGGCCTTGCAGCGCCGCGAATTCTTTCTGCATTACCAACCGCAGATCGATTTGGATTCCGGCCGCGTCATTGGCGCCGAGGCCTTGATTCGTTGGCGGCATCCGGAATTGGGCATGATTTCGCCGGACCAGTTCATTCCGGTGGCGGAAGAAATCGGCTTGATCGAAGAGATCGGCGCCTGGGTGCTGCGCGAGGCCTGCCGGCAGAACCGGTTTTGGCAACAAAACGGCCACCCGCCTTTTGTCATCGCGGTCAACGTTTCGGCCAAACAATTGGACCGGGAGGATTTTGCCGAACAAGTGATCGCCATCCTGCACGAATCCGGGCTGGCGGCCGAATATCTGGAATTGGAATTGACCGAAAGCCTGTTCATCCGCAATCCGGAGCAAAAACGCGAAATTCTGGCGCGGTTGAAAGCCGCCGGGATGCAAATATCGATCGACGATTTCGGCACCGGCTATTCCAGTTTGAACCAACTGAAACATTTCGTATTCGACAAACTGAAAATCGACAAATCCTTCGTCGCCAACATCATGCACGACGAAGATGCCGCGGCGATCGTGCGGGTGATCATTTCGATCGCCGGGATTCTAAAATTCGAAGTCATCGCCGAGGGCGTGGAAACCGCGGAGCAGGCCGGCTATTTACGGCAAAACCATTGCAAGCAGGCGCAAGGCTATCTGTTCGGCAAACCGATGCCGGCCGACGAATTTTCGGCGTTGATTGGCAGAGCGAGCGACCGGGGTTAATTGAAGCCGCAGCCGGCGCCAAGGTCGTTGAAAGACAAGGCTTGGCGGTTGAGCGGTCGGCGTACGCCGATGAAGCGCTCGCGCCAATAGGGCTGGCGCAGGTCGGAGACCATGACCCGGCCGCTGCGGGCGCTCGGCGCATGGACGAATTGTTCGCCGCCGATATAAATGCCGACGTGGGAGTAGGGCCGTTCGGTGTTGAAAAACAACAGATCGCCGGGCAGGCGCTGTTCCGGCGCCACGGCCGGCAGTTGCCGCGCCAACGATTGGGTGTCGCGCGGCAGGCGCAATCCCTGGCGGTAGTACACGTAATACACCAGGCCGCTGCAATCGAACCCTTCGCTGGGCGATTCGCCGCCGTAAACATAAGGTGCGCCCTGCAATTGCAGCGCTTCGGCAACGGCCATCCGGTTGCCGCCTTCGGTTTGCGGCAGGGTGATCGGCGGCGCCTTTTCGGTACTGGCGCAACCGGCCAATTGGCCGAGCGCTAGGGCCAGCAGCCAAGGGCCGGCGGAACGGCAAATCCGAAAATCCGAACAAGATTTGAACATCGGCAGTATCAACAACGTAAGCGAACCGCGCTTAGTATAGTGGGTCCGGGCGCGACGCGCTCGCGGATTCGGGGCCGGCTTACCACGCTTCCAATACCACGACTTTCCATTCCCGGTTGGTGACCGGTCTCAGGCTGACCCATGAAGCAATGCGGCGGCCGCTGTATGCGGCCGGATTCTGGTAATAACCGACGCCGGCATCCTGGGCGGCGATATGTCTGGCCAATTCGCGCAATTCCGGCAACGCGGCGTAGCGTTCCTCGCGGAACAGATTCAAGCCGATTTCGTCGCGGTCGGTATCGAACAAAATCAAGCCGTCGTCCTGAATCACCCAGATGGTTCGGCCCGGCAGTTGCAGTTCCGGCGCCAATAGTTCACCCAATAACTCGGCGGCTTTAAAGCGTCCGGAAACGAAGCCGGCTAGCGTGTTGCCGATTCTGACAGGCACCACCAAGGTGATGGCCTGATAGCCTTCCGGCGCCGGATAGACTCGACTCAATGCCGGTTCGCCGGTTTGCAGCACTTGGCGGTTGTGCTCCAGTTGCGAGGTATCGGCGCCCCGGGCCTGTCGGTATTGGTCCGGCGCCACCGCGACGATGGTGCCGGGAGCCCGGGTCGTAGCGACGCTGACCAGTCGCGGGTAGCGCGCCAGCAAGCTTTCGAGTAATGGCCCCGCGGCGGCCAGTTCGGCGGCGGATTTGATGCGCGCGGCGGTTTGCGTCAAGCCGGCCTGGGTCTGTTCGAATTCGACGCCGATTTTGGCGGCAATCGTGTCGGCGCTGCTCAGGTTGGCGTTGGAGATTCGGGTCACGTCGGCCAGCGCTTGCTCGGCGCGTTGCTGCTGTTGTTTGGCAAGCTCGCCCTCGGCTTCAGCTACTTGCCGGGCTTGATGCGCTTCGACGCCGAACTTGAACGCCAATCCGGCGCCGGCCAGGATCGAAACCAACACCGCGGCGCTGGCCGACAGCGCAAGTTTGTTGCGGGCGATGAAGCGGCGCAGCAATTCGCCGCGGGTATAGGCATAGGTATTGACCAGGCGGCCGTCGCGGAAGGCGCGCAACTCTTCGGCCAGCGCGCCGGCGTCTTTAAAGCGCAGGCTTTGGCGTTTGGACAGCGCCTTGTTGCAAATCGCGATCAATTCCGCCGGGGCCGCCAGTTTGGGATTGCGGGCGTCCGGCATCGACGCCGCCGAGACCAATTGCGACATGATCTGGTCGGCATTGCCTTGCAGCGGCGGCCGGCCGTTCAGCAGGTAGTAAAGGATGCAGCCGAGGGCGAACACGTCGGAGCGGGCATCGATCTCGCCAAACTCCGGATCGGCCTGCTCCGGCGCCATATAGGCCGGCGTGCCGAGAATGTCGCCGAATTGGGTCAGGTCGGCGTCGTGGTGTTGCGGATGCGACGCCGGCAGCGGCGTTTCCGCTTCGTTTTCCACTTTGGCTAGGCCCCAATCCAGCACGATGGTCTCGCCGAACGGCCCCAACACGATATTGCCGGGTTTGAGGTCGCGGTGCACGACGCCTTTGGAATGGGCGTAGGCCAGGGCCTCGCAGACGTCGATCACCCGGTCCAGTAAGGCCAGGCGTTTGGATAAGGCGTGTTCGGCCAACGGCTCGTTGTTGCATTCTTTCAGAGCCTTGGCCAGCGTGTCGCCGCGCACCAGCCGCATCACGTAATACGGCGCGCCGCTTTGTTTGACGCCGAGGTCGTAGACCGGGACGATGCTTGGATGCTCCAGCCGGCCGGTAATACGGGCTTCGCGCAGAAAGCGCGCATTCAAGGCCATGTCTTCGTTGGCGGCCTGATCCAGCATTTCCTTGATCGCCACTTCCCGGCCGATGCGCTGGTCGAAGCCCAGCAACACCCGGCCGACGCCGCCGGCGCCGACCGCGCCGCGCAACGAATAATCGCCGCCGTACAGATCGTCCGCTGCCGGAGCGTCGCCCAAGGTCCGGCGTTGTGGACGCGACTGGATGATGGTGACGTCGTCCAGCGGCAGCATGCGGGTAATATCGTCTTCCGGAGCCATGGTTGCGGTTCGCAAAATTGTGACTCGCCAAGTATAGGCGGCCGGATTGGCGGTGTTTCGCAATGGCCGGCAAATTGCGGATTTTTGCTGGATTGATCGGCGGGTTCGGTTTTAGGGTTGGTAGGTTCGGATTGCGGTTATGTTTAGCCAGTTTGATGACGGGAAGTCATCGGGATTTCCGAGAAGTAGCTGCGGGACTGGAATCGTTATTGGCTGGCGCATCCGGAATAAGGCAGATAAGGGCTGGCTTCTCTACGTTGTGGCTGGGAGGATTCATCAACCCTTCTGTCCTGGCATAAAACGGAACTCGGGCGCGCAACGCCTTCCAGAATCAAAACTTTCCCATCCGGCTGCCGTGAGAGAGTGAGAGTTAGTTGGCAATTTTCTAACAAATTCGATTGAAACGGAGAAATTCACCACGACAACGATTGAAATATCAAGTTAGGCGGCTATGTTTCTGCGTTAGGGTTATGCGTCAGCGCTTAAAGGACCGAGAATTAGCAGAACATAAACTAATCCAGAACGGACTGTCTCTAAGTTGCCTAAATTTCATAGGGAGCCAGATGTGAATCGCGATTTCAAAAATCACAGGGGAAAAAGGGGCGGGTCTGGTAATTAAGTGTCCTTGAAAGGCTTTTCTATATTTCTGGACCTGACAGTTGTAGACCATCTTTTTAAATTCGGGTTATTCTTAATAAAAGAGCCTAATATGAAAAATTTTTTTTTAATTTTGTTTTTGCTGCTTTTTTCTCAATTGGTTTTCGCTCAACAAATTAGGTTCTATGCGAATCAATCCTTAGCTCGTGCTGGTTGTAGTGTTTCTGCTGATAACACTGGTTACGGTCCCTGGATTCAATATAATATTGGTCCTGATTGTCCAGTTGGTCATAATGGGCATGCGTTTTATACGCAAGGTCAATGGAATATTTATAATGGGTATACCGCAGTTTGTTTTTATTGCGAGCCTGGGTATTCTTTAACCTCTTCCCAGTATGTCGATGTAAATACAGGTGCTGTTGTTACTTGTTCTTCTGGTCAGGAGGTTGTTAACGGTTCTTGTGTATCTACTTGCCCGCCTGGAAAAACATACAATTCCGCATCCAACCAATGCTACACCGCCTATACCATTCCATCCGAAAACCTAGGCAAACCTAAAGTCTGCGTTGGCAATCCCTGCGACGCCTCGACCGGTAACAAATACCAAGCTGAAACCGACTTTGAAAACGATGTCATCGGACTGGGTTTTACCCGCTATTACAACAGCGGCGCTTTCAATGTAAGTGGGGCGTTAGGTTATGGCTGGAACCATCAATTTGCCCCGAGCCTGGAAATTCTGACCGGCAAGATTTTTATCCACCAAGCCGATGGCCGCGCCGAATGGTTCACGCTGACCAACGGCACCTGGAGCGGTGATGCCGACAGTCGCTTGCGCCTGACCCAGGACGCCGGCGGTTACACGCTGACCGACGCCGCCGGCGCTGTCGAGCGTTACGACAACGGCGGTCGCATCCTGTCGCGTACCGAAACCAACGGCCGCGTTACCGCTTTTACCTACGACGCGTCGCAACGGCTCAGTAGCGTCACCGGGCCGTTCGGCCATACCCTGCAGTTGAGCTACGACAGCGCCAACCGTATTGCCCGCGCGACCTATCCCGACGGATTGTTCAGCCAGTACCAATACGACAGCCAGGGCAACCTGAGCCAAGCCAGCTACCAGGACGGCAGTATTCGCCGCTACCATTACGAAAATACCACTTTTCCGCACGCGCTGACCGGCATCACCGACGAAAACGGCGCCCGCTTCGCCACCTGGAGTTACGACGGCCAAGGCCGGGCCAACCTGTCGCAGCATGCCGGCGGTGCCGAGCAAGTGAGTCTGGTCTACAACAGCGACAACAGTACCGATGTCACCGATAGCTTGAATACGGCTCGGCATTACACCTTCCAAAACGTGCTGAACGTTTTGAAACTCGCCGGCCTTAGCCAGCCCGGTGCGAGCGGTGGCGGTACGGCGACCCAAACCCGTAGCTACGACGCCAACGGCAACCTTGCCAGCCAAACCGACTTCAACGGCAACCTCAGCTGTTACGCTTACGACCTGAGCCGCAACCTGGAAACCGTGCGCGTGGAAGGCTTGCCGGCCGGTTCCGGTTGTCCCGCCAATTTAGCGGCGTACAACCCAACCGCCGGCAGCAGCATCCGCAAAGTCAGTACCCAGTGGCACGCCAGCTACCGGCTGCCGACTCAAATCGACGAAGCCGGCCGCCGCAAAAGCTTCAGTTACGACACCGGCGGCAACCTGCTGCGCAAAACCGTCACCGATACCGCGAGCCAACAAAGCCGCAGTTGGAGTTACACCTACAACAGCCTCGGCCAAATTCTGACCGTCGACGGCCCGCGCACCGACGTTAGCGACGTCACCAGCTACCGCTATTACACGGATACCGCGGCCACCCACCATATCGGCGACCTGTGGCAGATCAGCAATGCCCTGGGCCACAACACCACCTTTACCGCCTACGACGCCAACGGCCGACCGCTCGGCCTGACCGCAGCCAACGGCCTGGTGATCGGCTTCGTTTACGACGCCCGCGGCCGGCTGACCCAAAAAAATGTCGGCGGCAACATTACCCGCTACGACTACGATCCGGCCGGCAATTTGACTAAAGTCACCCGGCCCAGCGGCGTGTTTTTCCGCTACACCTACGACGCCGCCCACCGCCTGACCGACATTACCGACGCCTTGGGCGGGCGGATTCATTACACGCTGGACGCCATCGGCAATCGGACCAAAGAAGAGATTCTCGATAGCAGCGGCACCGTCGTCAAAACCCGCAGCCGGGTATTCGACGCCTTGTCCCGCCTGCAACAAGACATCGGCGCCTACAACCAAACCACGAGCTACGCCTACGACGCCAACGGCAATCTGACTCAAACCACCGATGCCGCCGGCCACGTCAGCCAGCGCCAATACGACAGCCTGGACCGGCTGATCCGCACCACCGACGCCTTGAACGGCCAAACCGACTACTATTACGACGCTCAGGACCACCTGACCCAAGTCACCGACGCCGCCGGTCACAACACCGGATACACCTACAACGGCCTGGGCGACTTGACCCGCCTCGACAGCCCCAACACCGGCGCGACTCAATACGCCTACGACGCCGCCGGCAACCTGACTCAAACCACCGACGCCGCCAACGTCACTGCCCTCTACCAATACGACGCCCTCAACCGTCTGCTGGGTATCGATTATCCGGGCAGCGAAGCTGACGCCGAATTCGGTTACGACGGCACTGCCGGCAATATTGCCGGTCAGCAAGGCCGGTTGACCGACGCCCGCCGCGGCGATATCGCTACCCGCTACCAATTCGACCTGCGCGGCAATCTGCTCGGCAGCGCGGTACGCAGACCATCCAATGGCACCGTACTCAGCGAGTTGGCTTTTGGCTACGATGCCGACGACCGCGTCGTCCAAACCCAGCCCGCCAGCGGCCGCCGCCTACAGTACGAATACGACGCCGCCGGACAAGTCCGGCGCCTGCAAGTCGCCGACACCGTATCCGGCACCACCACCACCCGGCTGCTGGCGGACAACATCGTCCATCTGCCGTTCGGCCCGGTCGCCGGCCTGACCTACGGCAACGGCCTCAGCGACAGCCGCCAATACGACCTGGATTACCGCCTGACCCGGCAGACCGCCGGCAACCTGTTCCGCCAACAATACGGTTACGACAGCCTGGGTAACATGACCTTGAGCAACGACGAAACCGCCAGTCTGGCCCAACAAACTTACACCTACGACGCCGTCGGCGAATTAACCGCTCTGAGCCATGCCAATCCGCTGCAAAACCGGAATTACCAATACGATGCGGTAGGTAACCGTACCCAGCAGTCCAGTCCCAGCGGCGGCACGACGGATTATCGGTACGATCCGGACAGCCAGCAATTGTTGGGGACGGTGATGGGCAGCCCTGCGACCGGCCAACAACTCAACCACTTCCGGAGCGACGCCCGCGGCGCAATCGACCGCTCGCAAACCGAACTGAAATCGTCGTTCTGGAATGTGCTCAGCACGCCGGTCGCTTACCTGTACGCCCCGGACCAGCGCCTGGTGCAGATCAATAGCGGCAGCAGCACCCTGGCCGGCTACGCCTACGACGCCTTCGGCCGCCGGGTCGGCAAAACCCGGCCGGGCAGGCCGTTGCAAACCTTCGCCTACGCCGGCAGCCAGCTACTGGCCGAAAACGCCGGCACGCCCAGCCACTACGCCTACCTGGACGGCCAACCGCTGGCCCGCATCGACGGCAGCGCCGCCAACAGCCCGATCTACTACTTTCACAACCACCCGCTGGGCGTGCCGCTGAAAGCCAGCAATACCGCCGGGCAAACCGTCTGGGCAGCCCAGCTCCAACCCTTCGGCCTGATGCAGACCACCACGAACGCCATCAGCCAACACCTGCGCTTCCCCGGCCAGTACTTCGACGCCGAATCCGGCCTGCACTACAATATGGCCCGCTATTACTCGCCCGAACTCGGCCGCTATCTGCAATCCGACCCGATTGGGTTGGCGGGGGGCATTAATACCTACACCTATGTTGAGAATAATCCGGTTAATTTTATTGATCCTTTGGGTCTATATAAAACTCTAGGTTGCTCTCCTAGACAAGAGAAAAAGGTAAAAAATTACTGTGAAGTTGCTACTAAAAAAGCAAATGAATTCGGCATTGGCGATAAGTTTCAATCAACATTAGATAGTGCTACTGTCAGTTGTGAACCTCCTCCAATTTATAAAGACAGTTGTGGCGGAAGACATCCTGACAAACCAATTATTTATCTAAGCTTTAAGTTAGATCCAAATATTTATTTTTGTAATAAGCCTGCTGCGGTTTTACACGAAATTTCGCATCTCCCTCCAATAAGCTTTGATGAAGCAGATGCGTACAAGTTGGAATATAATGCTTTTCCCTCTGATCCTCGGTTTACTCCTGAATTATTTAACGAAGAGTATGATCATGCAAGTGATGCGCTAAAACAAAAATACAGAAACTATTATGAAAATAATTTTCAATAAATTAGGCCGCTATTTTTTGATATTAACAGTCGTTGTTTTATTTATACCGCTTTATGTGCAAGCTAACAATCAAAGGTTTTTAGCTGTCGTCGAATCAATTTCTGTGCCTGAATCAGATACTATTTTTTTCGCAAAAACAGATGGCTATAAAAAGATTGATAATGGATTTGTCACTTCTTCTGGAGAATCGTTATCTGTAGTCATACTAAAAGTGGATGTCGTCAAAGTATTTAGAGGCAACATTAAGCCTGGTGAAAAACACCTGATTTGTACTTGGTTTTATCCTGGGGATCCTGAATTTGATTTTTATTACAATGGCGATGGTAGTGAAATAACTGTATTAGGCACGCAAACACCTTTTACTATCCAACTACCAAAGCTTCTAGATTATTTTATAGGTGGCTTCAATCGCGAATCTGTAATAAGAAAAGGGCTAAAGCTACCTACAAAATTCATTAAGGATAAATCTCGTATTTTTAAAACCTTTTCTAAAGCTGACGATAAAATTATCAGAAATGCCTGCAATGAGCCCGATGCTTGGGAAAATTTAAAATAACGACCGTACGGCGGGGCAGAAG
>NZ_JANIBM010000026.1 GCF_024505045.1 Methylomonas aurea
CCTCCCGAAATAGAAAAAGCCTAACGCGTTGGCAAGTGTTGGCTGCGATGGCGTAAAGATGGGGTTCAAGGGGAAAAATTCTTTAGTTGCGTTCTGGTAAAGGGATGCGCCACCACCGCCCAGTAAGACGATATCAACAGAACCCTTCTCTCGGCGGAGAGATTGTTTCATGGCTTCTAATGCGATCATCGAGATCGATTGTGCAGCCGCGGCCAAATAATCCTGGAGAATAATCTCTTGGCCCAGCAATAGCACATTACTGCTTCCGGATCTCAAAGCATCCTCAATTTTTTCAGGGGTCAATTTGCCTCCATGGTCGTCGCAAATCAATTCACTTGTCTTGTCTAGCAACACTGACATAGCTTCTAAGCTGGTTCCGGACGACGCAGAAACAATTTCACCTTCGTTCAATAGCACCCAATCCACCGAAAAATAACCTGGGTCGATCACTAATACCCGGCCATCGCTTAAACGTCTGTCTTGCGTCGTAAATAGTTGTTCGACGAAGGCGCCGGTTGGCTGCGGAACGACGTGAACCTGTTCTACAGCGACTTGCCGTTTCGGGGTAATTTGGTGAACACCTTTGAGCTGATTGGCCAATGCTTGCCGCGCTGACCTGTCTTGCCATTGTGATACTGGGAGACCTGTAACCAAGACGTCGATAACAGAACGTTCGGATGATAGTAAGGCGGCATAAAACAGCGCTTTGTAAGAGGAGGTGTTTGTATAGTCCTGATGTAGAGCACGGTTCCAATTGCTCAGTTTGCTGACACTTATGCCAGCGCCCCACGCGACGCCGTCGAGCGTGACACGTAAAGTATCGCTCGCCCGATCGATTGCTTGGGGCAAGTGTTCAACGGGTGCAGCCCCGGCGGGAAATAATTTTGTGGTTGGTGGTGCAAGTTGATCACCGAATGCGAGCTTAACGTTCGAATAACCAATATCTAAACCGAGTACAAACATGAATATAGTCCTGATTACGTAATGGAAAGGTCTGGCGACTGATGATAGACGCGCGTCGATCTTACCAAGATCGATCAAAGGAACCCGCTGGCTAAATGCATCTGAAATGCACTTTGCCAACGGGTTTAGATTTTCAAATACGCTAGCATGGCAGTTTTCAACTCAGGCAAGGAAGGTGAGGCCATGGTCGAGACGGGATCCTGTAACTTGACCGGGACGGTTGCATACCATCATTATAAAACTCCGCCCGAAGTATGCGCGTGGATATTCAAGCAGCTTGACCAGTTGCGTGAACAGGCCAGTTTAATCATCGAACAATATACGGACAACTATTCTGGTTTGGTTAGAACAATTGTGGGCGTCGATCGTTATCCATTGGGTATTAAGCTAGAGCCAATGACAAACGATAGATTCGCTGTTACATGGGGTATCGGTAAGTGGGAACAAAACAAATTCGTTCAAACGAGGAAATTCAATCTACAAAGTAATCGATTTCGTATTTATTATATAGATGATTATTTGGTCGAAGCACCCATAGAGTTAAAGAGCTTGGCGAATGAGACGGAAAATAAAATCGAGCGCATCAGAAAGCTGCAGCATTATTTGCTAAAAATTATTGCTCATATTGTTAGATATGAGTCAACCTCTTCTTATGGTAATGATGATATAACCCAGTCGATCTTAAAAGAGAGGGGGCAAGGTTCTGAAAATATATGCATGCCATTGAATCAAAGTGACAGGCAATCATGTAATGAAGTTAATAAATGGATTATCAATCAGAGAGCAATTCTTCATAAAGAGGCAGAATATTACGTGACTTATTATTGGAGCAACAATCGAAAGAGCGTCGCCTTAGAATATCCGTCAATTTCGCTTGGACTTAGGATAAAAAACAATCGCAGCAACTCGATTAGCATAGAGTGGTTTGAGGCCAAATTTGTTGGGAAAAGGGTATTCGAAAAAAAACGGTTCAAAAAGCCGCGAAACATTAATACTTATACAATTTTAGAAAAAATAATTATGTCTGAGCCGGAATGGTTTGCACAACTTGTTCGGGACACAGAAGAAGAATTGGTTCGAATCAGGAAAATGATTTGCATTCTATCCGGCATAAAAGAAACATTATTGAATTACCAAAATATTGACTGCTCGTAAGCGATAGTTGATGGCGTATTTGTGTCGATGGATGCCGTCTTTGCCGAATGTTACTCCCACACCGGTCACCCATCGACTGTCTCCGAAAAGCCCCTACGCGCCTTATTTTTACAGGTACTGTACACAGATCCGCTGTGAAGGCCGGTGAATGTTTTCTTCTCGGATTTTTTGACATCTTCAGCTCCATTGCTTTGTCCTCACGGACGAACAAAAGTGTCAGAATTTTTTACAAAACTAAGATTGTAAACATGGTTCTTTTAAGAAGATATAAATGAAATCATAAAAATAGATAATATGGTGCAGATTTTGCTGAAAGCTCCTAGGTGCCACAGCAGCCTAGGAGCTAGTTAGTTCTTGGAAAAAGATTGGCAACCGATGTGTCTATGCTACCCATTTTCCAAGCAGGGTTTAATCACGAAAAACTGTAACGCCAAGTCTGAAATAGTTTAATTTTACGACCTTATATCAATAACTAAACCAATGGATGGGATAAAGAGGAATGAAGCGTAGTTTAAAAATACAAATTTACGCAGTTTCGTTGATATTTAATTTAGTTACAAAATTAGAGTAGTGTTTTTAGTTGCTTTTCCGGATTGCAGACCAATCGGTTGCTCTGTAATGACTTGCTTTGGTAATGGTTTTTCTCCAACGGACAAATATGCGTTATTCCGCCGCTAAAAGATATTCAGGTTCGATATGCAAAACAGCTCGGCAGAGAAACATCTGTGCTTTTCAAGCGATCATACTGTTTACTTTTTACGGATTGCCCTCGTTTTGTTTTGCTGAAATATATAATATAAGTTTCAGCGATGTAACGCCGCGCGCATTTTCGGTTGTTTGGGTTTCTAGTGAAGCGGTCGATTCGGCAAAGTTGCACGTTTATGCTGACAGCCAAGGGCAATATGAGATAACCAACAATTTGACGATTTCCACCGTAAGCCCTCTAGATGCTTTGCAACGTGGAATTGTAAAAATTGACGTAAAAGGTTTGTTAGCCGATACCGACTATTTTGTGGCTGGTGAAACCTTCAGTAAATCCGGTAATAGCAGTACATTTCCAGAGGCTGATATCTATTCCCAAGTTCACACAACATTGGAAACTACCCGCATCGGTGATGATGGAAAGCCTATCGCCAACGACCTGATAAAGCAGACAGTGTTTGAGCCGGATGGAGTTTCTGCCGCACCTGGCGTTTTGGTATTTTTTTCTATACCAGGCAAGTCAAAATATCCTGTTTCGTCATTTGCCGTTCAGGAGCAAAGTTCTTCTACTGTTTTAGTTGATCTAAATAATCTCTATTCGAAATCCACGCTAAAAAGTCTCAATCTTGTTGGTGGGGAAAGTGTCGAAATCAGTCAACTCGATGGTTTATCTTGCGAGGCTAATACTCAAATTCCACTAAAGGTTCGAAGGTTGGTAAAGCAATTCGATAACCCGCCTCTGGCGAAAATTGAAGCACTGGAGTCGTGTTTCTCACCGGAAGGCAAGGGCAGCGACTTTAATTGCGATGGCAATATCGGATTTGGAGATTTCAATTTGTTTATCGGAAAATTCGGCAGCAGCAAAACTAGCCAATCGCCGAACTGTAGTTTCAATATTGATTTCGATTTAAATAACGACAAGATTGTGGATTTCGGCGATTTCAATTTATTTTTATCGGTATTTGGCAAGGTAGAGAATTCCGCTGCTCAACCTTAGTAGATTGAGGACAAGGCAAAATACATGGCTGATTTAACTCGCAGTGAATACAAAAAACTGCTGGCTCTGATCATAACAACAGGTTTCTCCAGCCTGGTTGTAGCGGACACAGCCGCAGTCAAGTCAGAAATTCTGGTAACGCCCACCACAATAAAGCCGGACGCCAATCGAGTAATACGTTTTGCGGTCGGGGTTAACAATGTACCTTTGCCCGGGCTATCCTCATTTGCCCTCGACTTGGCATTTTCTGGTCCGATAAATCTTGTTCAAACTCTACAAAATCTTCCGTCATTACCAATTCCTGCCGACAAAATTACGTGCTCTGCGTCTTTGAATCCCGGAGCGCCCAGCGAGACTATCGTCCCCAATGTGCTTACGCAGCTTCAATCCGGCTTGGGTGACTTTTTCCTCGGCGGCAAAGGCGCTGGGACCTTATTGGCGCTAAAAAATGAGTTTGGCGGTAGCAGTGCTCGATATGCCTTCGGTCTGGGAGGGGACTTGTCGACTATCTCGCCAAAGACGGGTGCTGGATCGCTCATAGAGTTTCGTTGCATGGCAGGCACGAACTTTCCCAATAATGGGCAAATCACGGTGACTCCTAAGTTAATTCCCGGTAACGCAGGCGCTCTTTTCCTGTTCGGGCAGGGGAGTCCGATTGATAGTAATCTCGTTGATGGAGTGATCCGTTTGGCGGACATAGGAAGCGCTCCCGTCGCCCACAATGATGAGCTTAACTCTCGCGTTGGCGAAACTTTGAACATAGACGTGGTGGCCAACGATACCGATACCGAAGACGGCATTCCTGCTGGGGAATTGTTGGTGAAGTCGTCTCCCGGCAACGGTAGCGTTAGCGTCATTAATCGTCAGATTCGCTATGTACCGAATACAACCTTCAAAGGCCGCGACAGTTTTACCTATGCGGTAAAAGATAGCCAAGGCCTCGAATCCAACACGGCTACGGTACAAGTCCACGTCGGTGCGATAAACAGCCCTCCGCGGGCCACTGACGATCAAGTCAGCACGCAAGAAGATTCGGCGGTGTCAGTGGCACTATTGGCTAACGATGAGGATCCTGATCAAGATGGGTTGGCTCTGGAGTCGATCGGTTCAGTCAGTAACGGTTCGCTCTCGGTCAATGGCGGGACTGTAACCTATACGCCAAAGCCGAATTATCACGGCGTTGACAGCTTCAGTTATACCGTAAACGATGGAAGAGGCGGCGTCAGTTCCGCTACGGTTCAGATCACTGTTGTCTCGGTGAACGATTTGCCTTTAGCCACGCCGGATCAAGCCAGTACCAGTGAGGATCAGCCTGTAACGGTTTCCGTGCTTGGTAACGACTCGGATGTCGACAATGACCTACTGGGCATTACGGCAGTAACTCAAGGCAGCCACGGTAGCGTAGAAATTTCCGGTGGCCAGTTGACTTATCGTCCAGACGGCGATTTCTTTGGTAACGATAGTTTCCAATATACCGTTTCGGATGGACACGGGGGAATGGCTCAAGCCAATGTTTCGGTAACGGTGACGCCGCTGAACGATGCCCCTGTCGCCGTGATCCGGGTACCTAAACACCAAGAAATCAATCAAGCGATCATCGTCGATGGAACGGAGTCGTTTGATGTCGATAAGGATGCCTTGAGTTTCCAGTGGACGTTGACACCACCGACTGGAAGTAAGGCCAAGCTGAATCTGCAGAACACGGTTTCACCATTACTGACGCCAGACCTACCGGGCGATTATCGGCTCAAGCTGGTCGTGACCGATGCCAACGGTACCAGCAACTCCGCTGAATCGTCATTTAACGCGGCAGACCCGTTGCAAGGCAATATCGCCCCTAATGCGCTTATCGCGTCATTGCCGAAACAGGTACCGGTTAACACCTTGCTCGACTTGGATGGATCGCCCAGCTTCGATCCGGATAGCTCACCCAATCCGCAACTGGGATTCGCGTGGAAAATCATAACAACCCCTTCGGGCAGCTCCTCCAAAATAAACTCCAATAATCAGGTTCAAAGTGGTTTGATTCCGGATGTGGAAGGCGAGTACACCTTGGAATTGTCGGTGTCTGACGGTGCCAAACAATCCACCTCGCAAGCAAAGTTCTACGCATCTTCCGCTAACGTCGCTCCCGTCGCCGATGCCGGAAATGACCAAGTCGTTTCCAAAGGTTCGCCGGTACTGGTTCGGGGACTGGATAGCTACGACGCTGACGATGCCGCAAATCGCTTGTCGTTTAATTGGGCATTGGTTAGAGCTCCGACAGGAAGCAATGTAGCTAATGTGCTCCAGGCTATTGCCCACAGTGGCGAGTTGAATCTTACCCCCGATTTGGTGGGCGACTACCTTTTCCGCCTGGATATTGCCGACCCCAACGGCAATGTTGACTTCGATCAAGTGCTACTGAATGTCAGATTGGCTGGCGATCTGGATTTCGACAACGATGTCGATACCAACGATTTAAACCTCTTCAAAAACTCGCCGACCGACATCAATAAGGACGGCGTGATCAACGTACTCGATTACCGCGCCGCAACGTTACTATGCACAAGGCCCAAGTGCGCAACACAGTGAGCCGGCAAGCAGCTTTCCATTTAATTTGATGACTCAGAAAAGACAGGAGATTACATGTCAAGACTTTCGATGATAACCGCGTCCGCAATAGCGCTGGCATTAACAGCTTTCAACGCCTCTGCCGCCAAACTGTCGGTAGACATGGTTCCCGGAGGCGGCGTCGATCAGAATCTTGTCATCACGGATAATCCAACCTTTAGCGTGGACATCCTGATATCGGATATCAGCGATCTGGCCGGCTTTGAATTCAATCTTGATTTTGATGGTGGGCTTATTTCCGCGGATTCCATCACCAGCGGCAATCTTTTCGGCGCCGACACCTGGCCGATAACCAGCCAAATCAATGCGAATTCGATCAGCTTTTCCGAGACCACCTTTGCGGCTGGTTTGGATATTACTTCGCCTGCGATACTGGCAACCATCAATTTTAAGGCGATCGGTCCGGGTTCCAGCAATCTGACGTTGTCGTCTGTGGTTTTGTCGGACTCGCTCGCCGCGAGTATCGCCAGCTTTGATACCCAAAATGGCAATGTTTACCTTGCTCCAGTTCCTCTGCCCCCCACATTCTTGCTCTTTGCAACCGGATGTGCCTGGATAACGGGTAAATCGCGATTACGCACTAAATCGACACCGATCCAGAGCTGATCTTCGATTGGGCTGTGCCGTCCCGTAACATCCCCGATGCCGGCGGCACAGCGTCAGGATCAGATAGCCACGCACGTTAGAACATTTGATTAACCACTAAGCCTTAAGACACAGTCTGGGGCTCATACGCATGCCGGTTTCTCCACCGAAGGAACACTCACATGGTAATGGGAAGAGTTCAGCTCACAGTTTGGATGTTTGTTGCTTTTTTGATGCTATCGATTCAGGCAACACTTGCCGCTGCCGGGAATCCACCTGCCCAGGAAATTCCGGCCCAAACCATTACCGCCAACACCACTTGGCCTAACATTGGTGTTCCTTATCACGTTGCCGGCAACATCACCGTTGCCTCCGGCGCGACCCTGACGGTTGCAGCCGGAACCGAGCTGGCTTTTGCGCCGAGTGCTGCGTTAACGGTCAACGGTAGTTTATCGGTGCAAGGCTTGGCCGAACAAAATGTCGAATTTCGTCGCGATGATCCGGCCCAGGCTTGGGGTGGAATCGTCCTCAATGCCGGATCAAGCTCCAATCTTCGCCAAGCCCGGATTCGCGGCGCAGCGACATGTGTCACCGTTAATGGCGGTACTCAGGATATCGCCAACAGTGTGATCAGCGAATGTACCGGCAATGGCGTTTATCTTTCGTCGGCAACCAATGTCATTCTTGCCAATAGCCATATTGTGCAGAATGCAACCGGGGTATATGTCGATAGCGGCAGTCCGAAGATCGAGAACAACCTAATTGTGGAGAACAGCGGTTACGGCATCTTTTCGAACAGTTCGGCGGCGCCGAAGATACGCTACAACACCATCGATTTGAACGGCGACGACGGGGTGTATTTTTATTTTCCGTCAGCGAGTCTGGTGTTCGAAAACAACATCGTGACGCGCAACAGGACCGGGCTTTATGCCTACGCCGGCAGCGACTTCACGCGCGGCTACAACAACGTCTGGGGCAACGGTACCGACCGGACCTATGGGCATAGTAGTTACACCTACATCGCGACCCCGAAAGCCAGCGAGATTTCCAGCGACCCGCAATACCAAAGCCCTTACCTGGGCGATTGGCGGTTGAACGCCGGTTCGCCCTCCAGGACCGCGTCCAGCGCGGGCGGCGAGATCGGTGCCTACGGCAATGGCGGCAACGTCGCGGTTTACAATCCCGGCTATAGCACGACGCCGACCACGAGCGGCATTTTGACGCAGAACGAGCGCTGGAGCGGCGACGTGGTATTGACCGGCGACGTGACGGTGAATTGGCCGTGGCGGCTGGTGATCGAACCGGGCACGCGGATCAAGCTGCCGGCCAATGCCAGTTTGACGGTCAACAGTCTGGCCAGCTTGGTGGGCACGGCGGAGTCGCCGATCATTTTCGAGCCCTCGGCAGGCGGGCGCTGGAGCGGCTTGACGATTGGCAACGATGCGGCGGCGAGCGTGGTGCGGCATGTACAGATCACCGGCGCCAACACCTGTTTGAGCCTATCCGGCACCGCCCACGAAATCAACCACAACATCTTCAACGGTTGCGGCAGCGGGATCATGGTGAACTCGGGAGGTCCCCGCATCGAGAACAACCTGATTGTGGAGAACAGCGGTTACGGCATCTTTTCGAACAGTTCGGCGGCGCCGAAGATACGCTACAACACCATCGATTTGAACGGCGACGACGGGGTGTATTTTCATTTTCCGTCAGCGAGTCTGGTGTTCGAAAACAACATCGTGACGCGCAACAGGACCGGGCTTTATGCCTATGCCGGCAGCGACTTCACGCGCGGCTACAACAACGTCTGGGGCAACGGTACCGACCGGACCTATGGGCATAGTAGTTACACCTACATCGCGACCCCGAAAGCCAGCGAGATTTCCAGCGACCCGCAATACCTTGATCCGTACCTAGGCGACCGCCGCCTGACGGCGAGTTCACCATCGAAAACTGCCTCTGCGACCGGTGGCGAGCTTGGCGCCTATGGCAATGGCGGCGAAGCCCCGGTCTTTGATCCGGTCTACAGCACCACGCCGACTACCAGCGGCAGCCTGACACAAAACGAACGCTGGAGCGGCGAGGTGGTGTTGACCGGCAGCGTTACCGTGGCGCGGCCGTGGCGCTTGGACATCGAGCCCGGCACGGTCATCAAAGTGCCGGCCAACGCCAGCCTGACCGTCGATAGCGTCTCCAGCATCGTCGGTACCGCGCAGCAGCCGATTGTGTTCGAAGCATTATTTGCCGGTAGCCAGTGGAACGGAATCGTCCTAAGTGCGAGTGCCTCCGGCAGCGCGATCAAACACGCGCGAATGAGCGGTGCAAGCACGTGTATTTCCGTGTACGGCCCAGTGCACGAAATCAGCCGCAATCTGATTAGCGGCTGCGCTAACGGTGTAATGGTTTACGACGGTTCGCCACGCATCGAGAACAACCTGATTGTGGATAACAGCGGTTACGGCATCTATTCGAACAGTTCTGCGGCACCGAGGATACGCTACAACACCATTGATCTGAACGGCGACGACGGGGTGTATTTTTATTTTCCGTCAGCGAGTCTGGTGTTCGAAAACAACATTGTGACGCGCAACAGGACGGGGCTATATGCGTATGCCGGCAGCGACTTCACGCGCGGCTACAACAACGTCTGGGGCAATGGTACCGACCGGACCTATGGGCACGGCAGTTACACCTACATAGCCACCCCGAAAACCACCGAACAATCGATTGACCCGCAATATTCCGATAACGACCGGCACCTTGCCGCAAATTCACCCTCCAAAGCCGCCAGCAGTGACGGCACCGAACTCGGCGCATACGGCGGCAGGATGATATTGCCGATGCCGTCGGTGACGCCGGTGGCTTCGCCCACCGCCGAAACGGAAATTACCCTATCCGGGCTGAAATCGGCTGCAACCGGCATCGCTGTTAATGGTGTGGTCGTGGTGGCGCCCGATGCCCAGACCGCTTGGTCAGTACCGGTTCCCCTGGTTTCTGGCATCAATTTACTGACCCTTTATGCGGTGGACGAGCAAGGCCACCGCAGTGATAGCGTGATGCTAAGAGTCGTTCGCGATACATCGGCGCCGACCATCTCCGGCAGCACGCCGGCCAACGGTGCGCGAGTGACCGGTCCTTTGTCCGAAGTCCGCATCCGCCTGTCTGATAGTCAAGGTGCTATCGATTACACTCAGGCATTGGCTTCTGCCCGAGTGGCCGGCCAGGCCCAAGGCTTAATCGGCGGCCAATGGAGCCGTTCCGGCAACGAATTGATATTTACTGCCAATTCGCCCTTAGCCAAGGATGTCTATAGCGTCAGTACCTTGGTCAAGGACGGACTGGGCAATAGCGGCTTAGTGTCGACAATTTTTACAGTGATCGATGGCGCCGACTTGCCGCAATCGGCGCCGGTGATTTCGAATATCCGCTTCAACAATCAACCGTTAACCAGCGGAGCGTCCTTGGGCAAGCCCGGAACCCTGGCTATCAACGCAGACGACAACAACGGGATCGGCCGGGTCGAATTCAGCGTCGACGGCCAGTTGTTTGCGACGGACAGCATCGGCTCCAATAGTTTCTCGGCGTTTTGGGACATCGCCAGCTTCAGCGACGGCGCCCATGTCTTGCAAATCGACGCCTACGATACCTTGGGTAACAAAGCCACAACCACCGTCAATCTCACTATCGCATTGAGTGCGCCTGCCGCACCCACAATCGCGGCCCCGACCAATGGTTTGTTGACCAACCAGTTGCAGACCACGGTTAGCGGCGTTGCCGAAAAAGGCAGCCAGATCGTGCTGTTCGGTAATGGTGTGCAAATTGCCGGGCCGCTGGCACTGGATAGCAATAACCGCTTTCTAGGTTCGATAGCGTTGCAACTCGGTAGCAATTCGCTGCAGGCGGCCGCTGAAAACCGAGGCGGGCGCAGTGCTTTGAGCAATGCAGTGTTAGTGACTGTGGATGCGTCGATACCGCCCACACCGGCCGGTCTGACAGCCGTCAGTCGCGAATCGGGCGTGATCCGGCTGAACTGGAACGCAGTTCAGGCCAACGGCGTGGCTGGGTACGCTTTGTACCGTTCCGCAAGCCCCTTCGAATCGATTGCACAAGCCACACGAGTCAATAATCAGCTATTGATGGCGACCAGCTTCGACGATTTTCCCGGCATCGACGGGCAGTATTATTACCGTTTGGTTGTGGTGAACAATGCCGGCACCGCAAGTGCGGTATCGAATCAGGCGAATGCTTCAGCCGATGCCACTCCGCCGCGTGCGACCGCGATCAGCTATACCCCGTCAGGAGCCTTCGATGCCAATTCTGGGCGCATGGGGCTCGGTCGGGTTGCCGTGGATGTCGATGTCAGCGAGACACTGTCGGAAAAACCGTTCCTGACCTTGACCCCGGACGGTGGTGCGCCGGTTGCCGTGGAACTGGCCAAATTAAGCGATACCCGTTACCACGGCGTCTTCGATATCAGCGATGAGACTTTGACAGGTACCGCCTATGCCGTGTTTTCCGCCCGCGACCGTTACGGTAATCGCGGAACCGAAATCGATGCCGGTGCGACGATCCAGATCGATACCGACGGTCCCAAAGTGGTCCGCTTGAATGTGTTGCCGGGCGATCCGATTAAAAACGATCCGCAACCGGCAGCTTTGCAAGTCGAATTGGAACTGGATGCCGAATTGGCCCACAACGCAACGCCCGAGTTGACCTACCAGCTTTCCGGGCCGGCCAGGACTGAACAAAAGGCTGCCCTGACTCGGCAATCGGCCAAGGTCTGGACCGCCAGTTTCACATTGCCCGCCGATGCCGGCTTGGCCGAAATCGAAACCTTAACCCTCTCGCTTCAGGCCGAAGACGATCTCGGCAACCCCAGTCAGCCGATTGTCGGCGGCAATCGCTTTCAGGTCTATCAAGGCCAATTGCAACCTTTGGATCCGCCGTCCGGATTATCCGGCCAAGGTTTGGCGGGTGGCCGGGTAAAATTGCAGTGGTTACCGGTGAACGGAGCGGTCGATTACCAACTATTCCGGGCTGCGCCCGGCGAAAACGAACTGACGCCGTATCGGCGTACCGGTTCGATGACTGAATGGACCGACCAGACCAGTGTCGATGGCGCTCACCGTTACGCAATTGCATCGGTGCGCAGCGCCAATGCCCAGGAAGCGGTCAGCGGTTACGGCGAGATCGTAGAGGTCAACGCGGATGCCACGCCGCCGACACCGCCAACCGGGCTGGCGTTGGTCTTGACCGGCTCGGGTATCCGCGCCGATTGGCAGGCGCCCGCGAACGAACAGGGTTTGAGTTACCGCTATTACCGCAGCGCCGCTGCGATTCAGTCGGTGGCGAATTTGACGGCCATCCACAGCGATATAAGCAAATTGTTTGCTTTGGATCAATCGCCGTCGCCCGCAGACCACTATTACAGCGTTACCGCAGTCGATGCCGCGGGTAACGAATCGTTGCCGGCCGCTTCGCAATATCTGAACTTCACCTTGTTGCCGGTCAGCGAGTTAGTGGTCGCGCAGACCGATCAAAGCCTGCCTGAATTGAACTGGCAAACCAGCGGAGGCGATAACGGCTTTAACGTTTACCTGCGCGACAACGGATTGTGGTTGAAGTTGAATCAAAATCCGTTGAATGCGCCGACGTATACCGATACCGGTTATGCGGAAACCCAGCGGCACTATGCAGTAGCCCAAGTCGATGCCAATGGCGCGGAAGGTCCGCGCCGCGAAGTTTTGTTGCCTAAAGTGAGCGTGACGGCGCCAACCGGCGGTCTGGCGCGAGGACTGATGAATCGCCTGGATTACACCGTCACCAATGGCAGTGACCGGCCGTTGTCCGTTTTGCGCGTCAATGCGCAAATCGGCGCTTACCATTACAGTTCCGAAGGCCTGACATTGGCGGCCGGCGAGTCGCGCGTGATTCCGGTCATTTTCGCCGGCCATGCCGATCTGGCCGATACCGCCGATTTGACCAGTACCGTCGAAGTGGCAGCCGAAACCGGGGAAGTTTCGCGGATTATCAGTAACTCCAAAATATCGGTAGGCGAAGGCGCACTGGTCGCAAACTTGCTGAGTGCGGATTTTGTCCGTGGTGCCAATGGCCAAGTTCGCTTCAGTTTGTTCAACAGCAGCTCCGCCGAAATCGAAATTGTCACGGCATTGGGCCGCGGCGGTGCCGATTCCGACGAAATTCGCTTCCAGTTACGCGACCAGGACGGCAATGTCCTGGCCACTCGCGCATTCCGCCAGTCGTTGGATGCAAAAGCCGTCACCTTGCCGGATGGTAGAACCGTAATCCGTATCCCGCCCGGCGAGACCTTCGTTTCCGAACCCGTCACCATTTCAGTTCCGCTGGCGGCGCCGGACAACGTCTACCTTTATGGCGAAATAGACCACTTTTACTACCATCTGGGCCGGAGCGGCGAGGCCGCGATCGCGGGTAACAAGACGCAGCGTCCGCTGAAATTGGTGGATGTTGCCTACCGTGGCGAGATTAGTTCGATCAGCCCGGCGCATTCGTTCGGCAATGAAGATGTCGTGATCAGCGGCCGTGCGATGGACAATGGCAGCAACCAGGCTTTGGCTTGGGCGCCGCTGAAGTTGGTCATCAGCGTCAACGGATTCGAGCGGGTGGTTGATGTGGTGAGCGACCGGCTTGGCCAGTTTAGTTACCGCTTCAAACCGCTGCCGGGAGAATCCGGCCGCTACCAAGTGGCAGCGATTCATCCGGATTTGCAGGACCGTCCGCTCCAGAGCGAATTCAGCATTGGCCGGGTTTTAACCGACTTGTCGCAAATCAAACTGACCAGTCCGCGCAATGTCGATCAAAATATCCCGTTGCGACTGAGCGCAGGCAGCGGGGCGGCGGCGACCGGGGTCAGAGTGGCGTTCGAAGCGGCCGACCAACCGCTCGGCGCACTGCCGGCCGGTATTCAATTGAGCCTGCCGCCGGCGGTCGACCTGGCGCCCGGAGACACCGTACCGGTAACGGTTAATTTCCGCGCGGATGGCACGGCTCCAGCCAGCGGCGTAGTGGTGTTGTCGATCAAGAGTCACGAAGCCGGCAGCCAAACATTGGCCAAGGTCCGCGTCGATTACACGCTCAGCGAAGCCAAGCCGGTATTGGCGTTTAGCCCCGGTTATCTGGAAACCGGCGTGGCGCGTGGCGCCTCGGCGACGGAAACCCTGACGCTGGACAATCGAGGTCTGGCCGATTTACACGACTTGCGCTTGGATTTAATGACGCCAAGCGGCAATCCGGCACCGTCCTGGGTGTCCCTGGTGTCGCCGGCTCGCATCGATACTTTGGCCGTTGGCCAGACGACAGCGGTTACCTTGGCCTTCTCGCCCAATCAAGCGGTAGCCGAAGGCTTGCAGGAGTTCCGTCTGCGCTTGTCCAGCGCCGATACCGATCCGGTCGATGTAAATGTCTATGCCGCAGTCACCCAGTCCGGTATCGGCCAGGTCAAATTCCATCTATCGAATATCTATACCGCAACACTGGATCGTAACGGCGTCGCGATTCCCGGCCTGGCGGGCGCGCAGATTCGCCTGCAAAACGAGGCGGTTACCTCGATCGACCGCACCCAGACCAGCGATCAAGCCGGCGAATCCTTGTTTACCGACTTGCCGGCGGGCCGTTACAAATTTAAAGCCACGGCCGCCAACCACCAGGAAGTCATAGGCCGTTTGACCGTCAAACCCGGTCTGACTCAGGTTCAGGAAGTGTTCCTGGATTACGATTTGGTCAGCGTGGAATGGAGCGTCACCGAGGTGCCGCTGCAGGACCGCTACGAGATCACGCTAAATGCCACCTACGAAACCGACGTGCCGGCGCCGGTAGTGGTAATGGAGCCTGCGTCGATCAATATTCCGGATATGAATCCGGGCGAAGTACATTACGGTGAGCTGACTTTAACAAATTATGGGCTAATTCGTGCGGAGGAGTTGAACTTCCAGGTACCGTCTGGCGATAACGGGTTTCGAATAGAGCTAATGGGCGCATTACCGACTACGTTGGAAGCCAAAGAAAGGGTAACGGTACCTTATAGAATTGTGGCTCTTAATAAAATACGAGCTTTTCCAAATGATCCAAATGATCCAAGTGATCCAAGTGATCCAGGAAACGAGAGGCCAAGCACCAATCACTGTATTGTTAAGGGATATGAAGTCAGGGTGTCGTACATTTATAAGTGTATTAACGGTCAGATACGTTCATCTGCTGTTTACCACTACATTTATTATGCGCGTGGTAAATGCAGTAAACCGACTTTGTATGGCGGAATTGGTAAAAGCGGGCCTGGCACTGCCGGAGGCTTGAGAGTGCCCGCAGGTGGAGGCTATGGCAGCAGTTCTGGCGGAACAATAAGTATTGGTGGCGGCTCGGGAGGTTCAGGAACTCAGCCTTCTTATAGACCACCAGCAAATCCACTAAACCCGGATGACTGTATACCCGCTGCTAATCCAGATGAGCCACAAAAGCCGTGTCCGCGAGGGTTAAAGCCTCGTGGTGGCCTAAAGAACATTCCGACAGGTAGTTCAGTGCACGGTGTTCTGCGGGAATATCAAGATTTTGTCGAAGATTTAAAAATTAAGTCTCTTGACGGATATGTTTCAGTTGAACGCCGTTTCTATGACAATAAATGGCATTGGGAGCACGAACGAACTCGCCTTAAATTGACTAAAGATGTCTACACAGGGCTCATAGTGTCTATTGATAGGGGCAGCGTTATTTACAAGCCCGCTATATTTGGCTCGGAAGCAGTTTTCCGTAATCATAAATATCGTATTGTAAAAAGCGAGACTGGTTTTACATGGGAAGACACTGACGGCAATTGGGAACAATACGATGCTATTGGCCGAATACAAGCGCGTGGTAGTAAAGCTTCTCAATCATGGAAATTGACCTACAACGATTCGGAAACCAAGCATCCATCTGGTCTAACAGACCGCAACAGTAACCAAATTTTATGGTTTGAATATAATACTGACGGACTTCTATTGAGTGTGACCGATAAAGCCGGCCGCAAAGTCCAATACCGTTATAACGGCGATCTGCTTACCAAAGTGATTGACCCAACCGGTGCAGAATTAGCTTACGAATACGACGACAAAAATCGCTTGGTGAGTAAAGTCGATGCCTTGGGCAGAGCCGTGCAAATTGGCTACCACCGCAACGGCGACGTGGCGTCGGTTGTCGATGACGAAGGTCGGGCTACCTATTTCGAGTTCGGTTACGACAAAGCCGTCAAGGAACGCTATGCCCAAATCAAAACTGCGGCCGGAAAGATTACTGAAATCTGGTACAGTGACGACGGCGACGTGTTGCGCTCAGCGGTTAACGGTCGGCGCGTTAAAACCGAGGAAACCGACGGCCGCACAGACATCAGCACCGACGAAAAAGGTAACGTCATCCGGATTACCCGCGACGAATGGGACAAAATTACTCGTATCGTCTATCCAGACGACAGCGAAGCCAAGTTCGAGTACGAAAATGTATATCATCAAATCAAGCGCCAGATCGATCAGCGCGGTAACGTCACAGAATACAGCTACGACGCCAAAGGCAATCTAATCCGCCGGGTCGAAGCCAAGGGTACACCCGCCGAACGGGTAACGATTTATGCCTACGACGCGGATAGTCATTTGAACGAAATGACTTTGCTCGGCGACGACGACACCTCTAGTGCAACCACTCGTTTTAGTTTCGAAGCCGATGGAAATCTGGCAAGTTTGACAGATCCAGAAGGCAATAGAACCCAGTTCCTGGCTTACGACCCGTCCGGCAACCCGATAAAAGTAAAAGATGCCCGTGGCAACGAATGGAACTTAACTTACGATGCCAAAGGCCGCTTGATCGGTAGAACAGACCCGGAAGGCAATATAACTGTCTTTGAGTTCGATGGAAACGGCAATCGGGTAGCCACCGTTGATGCAAATAGTCAGCGCCGCGAGTTCGCTTACAATCAGCGCAAACAAGTCGTGCGCGTCACCGATCCGCTGGGTCATGCAAAAACTGTTTCCTATAACAGCGATGGTCTGCCAGTACTGGTGACCGACGAAATCGGTAGTCTTCTGGTCAATGACTTTGACAACGAACAGCGCTTGTTGGCAACCAAGGTCGGCCCGGAAAATAACGGCTATCAAATCCGCTATCAATACGACGACACTGGTACGGTATTTGCCGACTCATCCAAACCGGTACAAATCGACTATCCAACATACAGCACCCGCCTGTATTACGACCGACTGCAACGCGTGGTTCGTAACACCGATCAATTGGATGCCGATACTCAACAAAGCGTCAGCCGCGAATACGACGCCAGCGGTAACGTAACTGCGGAAACCGATCAAGAAGGCCGCACCACCTACCATGAATACGATGCGTTAAACCGCTTGCGGCAAACCACCGATCCGGCCGGCGGCGTAACCCGGTTTGCCTACAACGATTTGGGCAAGCTGATTGCGTTGACCGATCCTAACGGCGGCGTGACCCGCTTCGAGCATGACCGTAACGGTAGAGTCACCGCCGAAATCCGGCCGATGGGCGAAACCACGCACTACCAATACGATGCAGCCGGTAACCGCATCGCGCTGCTGGATGCCAAAGGCCAGGCGATTCGTTATCAATACAGTCCCGCCAACCGCTTGCTGAGCGAGCAGCACTTTGCCGACAGCCAGAGTCAGACGCCGGTCAAAACCATTCATTACAGCTACGACAAGCTCGGTCGACTCACCGGTTACGACGACGGCACCACCTCGGCCACCTACAGCTACGATGCCTTGGGGCGCTTGACCTCCACCGCCACCGATTACGGCAGCTTTACGCTGACCACGGCCTACAGCTACTACGCCAACGGCCAGAAGGAAAGTTTCACCGGGCCGGACGGCGTCACCTACCGCTACCTGTACGATGCGGCCAACCGTTTGATCGCACTGGAACTGCCGGACGGCAAGCGGGTGACCTACAACGGTTACACCTGGAACAGCCCGAACCGGGTCACCTTGCCCGGCGGCGTCACTACCGATTACACCTACGACGCCTTGCAGCGGGTGAACCAAATTCACAGCAAGGACCCGCTGCAAAATACCTTACTGAATTACCGCTACCAGCGTTCGGCTGGCGGCAATATTACCGGCAAACTGACCGAGCACGGCGACTATGCCTATCAATACGATGTCTTGGATCGTTTGTCCGGCGTGGACAACCCGACCCTGACCGACGAAGCCTATACCTACGATGCATTGGGTAACCGTAAAACCGCGGCCAATACCGTCGGTGAATGGCAGTACGATGCCAACAACCGCTTGTTGTCTTATCCGGGCAATAACTTTGCCTACGATGCCAACGGCAATCTGCAAACCAAAACCGCGCTGGGTAGCCAGCGCGTCTATCGGCACGATATTGCCAACCGCCTGACTCGCGTCGAACGGACCGACGGCTCGGCGGTAGCCGAGTATTACTACGATCCGTTCGGTCGGCGTTTGTGGAAAGATGTGGCTGGGGTGCGCACGCACTTTGCTTATGCCGAAGAAGGTTTGGTTGGTGAATTTGATGGGCAGGGCGGATTGATTAAGTCTTATGGCTATCAGCCGGATTCGCTGTGGAGCACTGGCCCTTTATTCCAGTGGGTGAATGGCCAGTATTACTGGTATCAGCACGACCATTTGATGACGCCGCAGAAAATGGTCGACAGTAATGGTTTGGTGGTCTGGAGCGCCCGGCAGGAAGCGTTCGGCAATATGCACGTTTCGCTGGCTGCGGTGGAGAATAATTTGCGGTTTCCAGGGCAGTATTATGATCAAGAAACAACCCTATTTTATAACCTACAGCGTTATTATGATGCAAAACTAAGTCGATATATTTCGGAAGATTCTGACAGAAAAGCTATTCAAGCCAATTTGTATCAATATTCGTTTGTAAATCCAATAAAATACTACGACCCCACAGGGGAGTTTGTGCCTCTTGTACTTGGAGTGTTAGGCCGAGGGGCTTTGATTTTAGGAAAAGACTATTTAGAAGATGCAGGTAAGTGTTATTTAAAATGTAAAACTTTTAATTATGTAGCTGATGTGTTTAATTCGTCGTGCAATAAAGGTGATTGTTTACCAGATTGTTTTTTACAGCCATTTAATGATCCTTTGGGGTATTTCCTCCCGAAATATTTACCTAAATTTCTGCCGCCGCCAATATTGGAAGGATATGAAGAGTTTGATAAAGCAAGAGAGTTAGGGCTGGAAGCAGGTGAGTATTTGTTATTACCTTTCATTTAACACGTAAGGCATTTGTCCAAACGCTGAAAGACCTTTCAAGATCCGAATTAAAAGAGGTGGATGCGGTATTTGACGGAGTTCCTTTTTGGGAACATTCGATCTGGGACGAACATGATTACGAAAAGCACATGGATTATTTACACTTCAATCCGGTAAAACCTGGCTTGGTTAAAATGATTATCGATTTGCCTTATTCGAGTTTTCACCGTTATGTTAAGCAAGGTGTTTATCCTGTAAATTGGCTCGGCGGCATCGACTTTGAAATAGATGATTGCGAACAAAGCCAATTAAAATGAATATTTCTGAACGTAGGTTTTATATTTTCTGGAAATTGATCGAATGCCGGAAGAATTGTTACTAACCCGGCCCTATTTATTACTGGTATTACGTTCGGGCTGAGCCTGTCGAAGCCTGAGTGCGCCTGCGAAGGCGCGTAAACAGCACGGTGAAAGTCCGTGTCGGAGAAAGCCATGACTCCGTAATCAAAAGTAACTGCGTCACCGCGAGGTGGGGTGGAGAGCAACTGGCGATGAACGACCAGTCCGTAGGAGACGAACCCGATTCGGCGGGATGTGGCGGCGAGCCTGCTTGGGTATGGCGAAGCCCGAAAATCGACCTTGACGTTGCGATGGCGGCTAAAACGATCAAGGAGCGCATCAAGTGGTTGGGGATGGAATGGTCGGAAGTTTACGCGAGATAAGCAGGGAGACCTGTCGGAGGGAGAGAACACCGGCAGGAGTCAGAGCCTTCGTAGTACTGTAAAGCGATGAAGTTGTCCAAGGTCAGCCCGATCTGGGAAACCGGGTCATTAGAACCGAGGCGCGGCCTCCTGAACCTAAACACAATGACATCGCCGGAAAAGCGCGGGACAACACAACCCGCGTCGAGGGAAGGGAGGTAGGAAAGTTGATGCGAGAAAGACAGACAACGTACCGAGAGGAGTCACCGAGTGTCGGAAGCGACTAAACAAGCGACAGAGACCCAAGGACCGCAAAAGTCGTGGGTGGAAACGGCTGTCTGGACGGAACGCATGTTGGCGGCACTGGCAAACGGTGTCAAAGGCGGCAAATGGTTCAGTTTGTACGACAAAGTTTACCGGCCTGAGGTATTGATGGCGGCCTGGCAACGGGTAAAGCGCAACCGGGGAGCGGCGGGCGTCGATCGAGTCAGTATCGATCGCTTCGACGCACAGGCGGCGCAGTGCTTGGAGGAGCTGCATCAAACCCTGAAAACGGGGCAATACCGACCGCAAGCGGTCAAACGGATCGAAATCCCGAAAGGCGACGGTAAAACGCGCCCGCTGGGCATTCCGACGGTCAAGGACCGAGTGGTACAAGCGGCGCTGAAAAGCGTCATCGAACCGATCTTCGAACGGCAATTTCTGGATACGAGCTATGGATTCCGGCCTGGGCGCGGATGCAAAGACGAGCTCAGAGTGGTGGATCAAGGTCTGAAAGAGGGCTATTGCTGGGTAGTTGATGCCGACATACAAGGCTACTTCGACAACATTGCGCATGAAAGGCTGATGAAACGGGTCGAAGCATCGATAAGCGACGGCAACGTTCTGACGTTGATCCGGCAATTTCTCGAACAAGACATTCTGCTGGAAGCGAGACGCTGGACGCCGATGAAAGGTACGCCCCAAGGAGCGGTGCTCAGTCCGCTGTTGGCGAACCTTTATCTGCATCCTTTGGACGAGAAGCTGACGGGGGAAGGTTTTCGGCTGGTACGCTACGCCGACGACTTCGTGATTCTCTGTCAAAGTCGGGAAGAGGCCGAACGCGCGTTGGAAAGTGTCCGCGTCTGGATGGCCGAAAACGACTTGAACTTGCATCCTGACAAGACGCACATTGGCGACTGTCGGGAACCGGGCCAGGGGTTCGAATTCCTGGGCTACCGATTCGAAGCGGGGCGGCGGACGGTCAGACGTAAAAGTCTGAACAAGGTAAGGGATGCGATTCGGTTGCGAACCCGGCGGACGTCCGGCGAGTCGATTGAGCGGACGATACAGAAGCTCAATCCGGTACTGAAAGGCTGGTTCGGCTATTTCAAGCACGCGCACAAATACACCTTCAACACCTTGGATGCCTTTGTGAGGCGGCGACTGCGCGCGATCCTGCTGAAACAGAACAAGAAGCAGGGCTGCGCCAATAGCAAAAGCGCGTCGTTTCGTTGGAAGAATGCCTACTTTGCCGAGCGCGGGCTTTTCTCGTTACACGAAGCCTACGTGATGGCTAGCCAATCCCGATGAGGAAACAACTGACTGGAGAGCCGTGTGCGGGAGAACCGCCTGCACGGTTCGGAGGGAGGGGAGGCTTTGGTCTTTCCTACCCCTATGGTGGAGTGCCTTTCGACAAGCTCAGCACCCTCAAGGGCGTAAAGGCGAACGGTATTAAGGGCCTGGTTAATCGTTATATTGGAAAGCGTTATCAAACAATTGTGAGATTCGAGCCATATTCAATGCGAATAGTGAAAGTACGGCTACGGCTGTTTTGGTTAATTACATCTTTGTTAGCCCTACCGGCTTTTGTGGCCGCGAGCTCGTATCATGCGACCCACGCAACTTCGGAATCCTGTTCCGAAATTGAAGTGCGTCCGCAGAGCTTAGAAAAGTTCGGATTGCCGGCCTTGGAGGATTTGGACCAAGGCCGTTTTAAGCCGGGAACCGTCAGGCTGGAAAATCCGGCTTTTGTTAGTGCCGAGCAAGTCAAAAGTTTGCCGGCATCGGCCGATTTGCTCTGGGTGGATATTCGCGAAGACAAACCAGACGCAGGTGCGACGATACCTAATAGTATCCATATTCCCGCCAGAGATTTAGCGGGTAAGATGTTTTTGCGGAATAAGGCGCTGCTGCTGTTCGACAACGGCTTTGCCGCGGCCCGCAACCTGGATTTGCTCGGGCAATTGCAAGCGGCGGGCTTTAATAACGTCCGGGTGTTGGCTGGCGGCTTGAACGCATGGCGCCATGCGGGCGGGGTTGTGAGCGGCGATTCGTTAATCCATGCCACGCTGGACCAGGTCAGCCCGGCGCAGTTCTATGCCGAGCGCGAATTCAGCGACATCAAACTCCTGGATTTTTCCCGGCAGGCGCCGGATAAAAAATCCGATGACGATTTGCGCCGCGTGTTGCGGCAAGCCGTTGCCGGGCCGGGAGAACGCCAAGTTGCGGCAGCGCGGGTTTTACTGATGACCGATGCCGGCCTCGACTACGATCGGTTCCGCCGAATTGCCGATAAAGCAGGGCTACCCCCGCTGTATTTTCTGCAAGGCGGCAAACAAGGCTATCGGACCTATTTGCAACGGCAATTGGCCGTGTGGAATCGGCCAGCCGAAAAACAGGGAAAAATTGTTACATGCGGTAGAAGGCGGCGATGAATCATAGAAAGCGTTTGTTAGCGGCGTTTGCCGCTTTGGTGTTGTCGGGTGCGGTTTGGTATGGCTGGCAGTGGGTAACGGCGCCGCAATACGATAGCAGTAAAACGGTGAGTTACAGTTTTGTGTTGCGAAATGCCTCGAATCGGGTTTTGGAGCATGCCGAGTTTCGCACGTATCTGCCGGTCAGGCAGACCGCGGCACAAGCCTGCTGCGAACGGGTGGAGGTGTCGCAGCCTTACACATTGGAAAGCGATGATTTGGGTAATCAGGTGTTGCGTTTTGGCTTCGATCGTATGCCGCCTTACGGGGTGAAATTGATCCGGGTTACCGCGCAATTACGGATGAATTCCCAGCCGAATAAGTTTTGGAGATTTTTACCGGATCGGTATTTACAACCTGAGCCGTTGATCGAAAGCGATCACCCGGCCGTCCAAGCGGCCGCCGCCAACCTGTTGGCTGGCGAACCGGCGCAAACGTTGCGTGGCATCTATGACTGGGTGGTGAATAACGTGCGCGACATAGGTTACGTTCGGGACGAGCGGGGGGCTCTGTATGCTTTGCAGCAACGCCAGGGCGACTGTACCGAGAACGCCTATTTATTTACCGCGTTGGCAAGAGCCAATTCGGTGCCGGCTCGTGCGGTGGCCGGCTATGTGCTGGATGACAACGGCTTATTGCGGGCTGCGGCTTACCACGAGTGGGCCGAATTCGATGACGGCGGCATTTGGCGAATCGCCGATCCGCAAAAACGCAATTACGATGACCGCTACAGTAGTTATGTGGGGATGCGGTTGGTCGATAACCGACCGGATGCGACTTTCAAATTCTCCCGTTATCAATTTAACGGCGAGGGTTTGGAAGTGGATATGGAATAGATGTTTGTCTGCCCCGTTCGCCTGCTTTGAACCGAGAAGGAATACCTGAGATGAGTCGCACCGCTAACCTAGAGAACTATCGAGCCGTGTTCTGGATATTTGGGCTGTTTTGGTTGGCAGTTTCAGGCGTCGCGGCGGCCGAGGACACGTTTTGCGCCAAAGTAAGTATCGAAATCAAACAGGAATTAACGCTGGAACGCCAGGCTTTCGATGCGCACATGCGGATCAACAACGGCGCCCAAGGTTTCCCGGTAGAAAACGTGCGGGTGGATGTTAAATTTGCCGATGAAGACGGCAATCCGGTAATCGGCAGTTTTGACCCGGATAACACCCAAGCCAAGTTTTTTATCCGTCAAGACAGTTTGAGCGGTATCGAAAATGTGACCGGGACCGGCGTGGTCGCGCCGGCATCGTCCGCCGATATCCATTGGTTGATCATTCCGGCCCCCGGTGCCGCCGGACAACTGGCGGGCGGCAAGTTGTATTTTGTCGGTGCCACCTTGCAATACACGCTGAACGGCGAAGCCAAAACCACCGAAATTACGCCTGATTTTATCTACGTCAAACCGATGCCGCAGTTGACATTGGATTACTTTTTACCTTCCGACGTGTTTGGTGACGATGCCTTCACCCCCAGTATCGAACCGCCGGAGCCGTTTACCTTGGGCGTCCGTGTCAGCAACAAAGGCCGGAGCATGGCGCCGGCCTTGAAAATCAATTCCGCGCAGCCGCGCATCGTCGAGAACGAGCTAGGTTTGTTGATAAATTTTCGCATCAATGGCGGCTTTGTTAACGATGCGGCGGTTGCGCCCAGTTTATTGCTGGATTTCGGCGACATTGCCGCGAATTCGGCCAAGATGGGTCGCTGGCAAATGGAGACGACGTTGTCCGGCAAATTCATCGAATTTACGGCTGACTATTCGCATGCCGACGAATTGGGAGGCGAGTTGACCTCGTTGATGACGGCGGTCAATACCCATCAACTTCTGCGCGACGTGCTTGTCGATTTGCCGGGGCGCGATGCAATCAAGGATTTTCTGGCGAGCGACGGTAGCACTTTGCGAGTCTATGAATCGAATGGTGTCGATACCCAGGTGACTGATCAATCGGCATTTGCCAGTATTGCTGTCAGCGGACAGCAGGGCGGCTCGGCCAGTTACCAGTTGAATCTGCCGGTAACGGCCGGGTTCTTTTACGCGCGGATTCCGGATCCCCAGGCCGGCAAGAAAGACGTGACGCGTTTACTGCGGGCGGATGGCAAGGCTTTAAACAAGGCCAACGTGTGGCTCTCCAAAACCCGCGCTGCTAACCACGGCTGGAATTACTTCATCAACGTGTTCGACCAAAATGGTGGTGGACACTATAGTTTGACGATGGATGATTTCCCGGTGGCACCGCATGCGCCGGTATTGCAATTTATTGCGGATAAAACGGTCAGCGAAGGCAAATCGGTGGGCTTTATCGTTGAGGCAAGCGATGCTGACGGTACGGTGCCGGTTTTGACGGTGGCGCAATTGCCCGCCGGTGCTGTGTTCGCGGATCGCCGCGACGGAGTCGGTTTATTTAGTTGGACGCCAAACCATGATCAGGCAGGTGTGTATTACATTACCTTTACCGCATCGGACGGCGCGCTGAAAGCGCAGCGTACGGCCAAAATTACTGTTATTGACGCGCCGGTGGCAACTGCCAATTACGAGGTGTCTTTTGAAGCTGGATTCAACATTTTTACTTATCCGGTACAAGTGGCCGCTCAACATCAAACCTGTCTCGGGTTGTTGAACAGTTTGGGCGATGCAACGGTGGTGGCAAATATCAGCCGCTTCAATACAGCCAGCCAGAAGGTCGAGCAATGCAGTTACGCGAGTGCTGGCGACTTTGCCATCAAGGCCGGTGACGCATTGGCGATACAGATGTTGCAACAGAAAACCTTGCAGTTCGACGGCGAAAAAACCTGTCCGGTGTGGTTTGTCAATCCCGGGCCCAATTACGTCGGACATCCTCTGGCGCCAGCAGGTTTTAGCTGTTACGACGTGGCTAATTTAACCAAGTCCAAAGTCAGTTTGACGCAATCGTTTAATAAATCGAATGGTCGCTTTGAAAGCTGCGGATGGGATAGCCAGGCGAATCAGCCCATCGGTGTCGATTTTCCAATTGGTGTAACAGACGGTCTGATCGTCAATGCAATCAAGCAGGAAATAATCACTTTGCCGGGTTGCGAATGATCGTTTAAGGATTGAGCGGTTGGTGTGTGCTTAAAGAAGTTGGATGGGTATATTTCGCCGCTCACAAACACGTCTTTTTTCATTGCAAAGACCAAATTCTCCTGACTAGCGGTTGGTACCTCATCCGCTAGATTGCTTACCGTAAATTGAACAATTGCGAATAAATCCTTTCGGCCGATTGGATTGGGCCGTCAAAGGCTGCTTTGTAGACTTCTAGCCTGTAGAAACCGATTTTGGTTTGTAGTGGTCAACTTTGGAAAAGCGCGACCGGCAGCTAGGGTGGGTTGGACACAGTGGCGACTGCCCGCAAACAGAAATCGAAATTTAATGACAGCTTTCAGGCGATGTGTGTGAAGAGTGGGCGGTCGCCTGTCACCCAAAAGAGCCTGTCGCGTTTCTCCATAGCGGTCAGTCAGCCAAATCCAGATATTGCGACGGTAAATCTAAAAAGCCGCCGTTGGCGACACCAAACTATCGGCCAAAGGACTAAACCGCTACGCGGTAGGGAGTCTGTGTAGCCAAGCCAGAGGATAATCGGCAGCATATCCTGTGTTTTTCCTATCCAAGCGACGAGGCAATCCGCCTTGTACAGGATAGGAGTCGTGTCATGACCTCGACAGATAAACCCGTCAGCCCCTTGCGTCAACGCATGATCGACGATATGCGGATGCGCAAACTGTCACCCAAAACCCAAGCCAGTTATATTCGCGTTGTGAAGCGATTTGCGAGGTTTCTGGGGCGTTCGCCGGATACCGCGAGTGCCGAAGATTTACGCCGTTATCAGTTGTACTTGGTCGATTCCGGCATTTCGGCGATTTCCCTAAATGCCAATCTCACGGGATTGAAGTTTCTATTCGACAACACGCTAGATCATCCAGAGTTAATGGCCAAGATGCATGCAGTGCATGAGCCACGTAAATTGCCGGTGGTCTTGAGTCGCGAAGAGGTGGCTCGCTTGCTCGCCGCCGCCGATAATCTCAAACATCAAACGGCCTTATCGGTGGCGTACGGCGCCGGCTTACGGGCCAGCGAGGTGGTGGCATTGAAGGTCAGCGACGTCGATAGCCAGCGCATGACTTTACGCGTCGAACAGGGTAAAGGCCGCAAGGATCGCTATGCGATGTTGTCACCGGTGTTACTGGAGCGTTTGCGCGCCTGGTGGAAGTTCGCGCACGCCCAAGGCAAAATGTTGCCAGGCGGTTGGCTGTTTCCGGGCCTGGACCCTATCGACCCGCTCAGCACCCGTCAACTCACCCGCGCTGTCCATGCCGCCGCCGAGGCCGCGGGGATAGACAAGCGGGTATCGATGCATACGCTGCGGCATAGCTTTGCGACTCACTTGCTGGAGCAGAAGGTCGATATTCGCGTCATCCAGGTATTGCTCGGCCACAAGAAACTGGAGACCACGGCATTGTATGCGCAGGTGGCCACCGATATTCTGCGGGAGGTCGTCAGTCCGATCGAGACTTTGCCGTTAATGTAGTCGAGCACGCCCATGAGGCGGCTTGCGCTTGAGGTCGCGGATATTTTCCGCGCCCACGGTCCCGCTTGGCGACAAGCTCAGCAGGCTCACTTAAGTCTGGGCCAGCTGAAAGTCATGTCCGCCATTGAACAGTGCCGCACCGCGACATTGGGTGGGCATGTGTTGTGCTGTCCGGCTTGCCAGCATCAAGACATCGCCTACAACTCCTGCCGTAACCGGCATTGCCCGAAGTGCCAGACCAGCGCGGCCAAACGCTGGCTCGACGCCCGGCAGGCCGATCTGCTGCCGGTCGAGTATTACCATGTGGTATTTACGGTGCCGGCACCGATCAGCGCCATCGCCTATTACAATAAAACCATCCTCTATGGCTTGTTGTTCGAGATCGCGGCGGAAATCTTACGCACCATTGCCGCCGATCCGAAACATCTGGGCGCACAGATCGGCGCCACCCTGGTGCTGCATACTTGGGGATCAGCCTTAACCCATCATCCGCACGTGCATGGCATTGTCCCTGGTGGTGGCTTGTCACTGGACGGTGAACGCTGGGTCAGCTGCAAGCGCGGCTTCTTTTTATCGGTAAGAGTGCTGTCTCGACTGTTTCGACGCCGATTTCTGGAAGCACTGAGCCAAGCACATGCGGCAGGACAATTGCAGTTCTTCGGTGAATACGCCCATCTAACGGACGTGGCGGCCTTTGCCGACTGGCTCGCACCGCTGCGAAAATGCGAATGGGTGGTTTATGCCAAACGTCCGTTTGCAGGCCCCGAAGCGGTATTGGCTTATCTATCACGCTATACCCATCGTGTGGCCATTGCCAATTCACGACTGCTCGCGATGGATGAACGTGGCGTTACCTTTCGTTGGAAAGACTATCGGGCCAAAGGTAGGACGCGGCAGAAAACCATGACCCTCAGTCCGGACGAGTTTATCCGGCGATTTTTGCTGCATGTCCTGCCCAGCGGTTTTCACCGCATTCGCCATGTGGGCTTGCTGGCCAATGGCGGGCGGAGAGATCATCTAGCCAGAGCCCGTGAGTTGCTGCAGGTGGTACCAGAACCCACGGAAACGAAAGCGGACGCACTGGAAAGAACACCCCCGCCAACCTTCGTCTGTCCGGATTGCGGGGCGGCCATGATGATCATCGAAATCTTGGCGCGCAAACCGTTGATTCGGGCGCCACCGCCACAGGGTCCTGTGCCATGAGCCAACACGCCTGCCCAAGCTGGAGCTACCCACCCAAACTTCGTCGGCCAAAGCCGATACGGAAACGCTTGGCCAGAGGGCTGAAAATCCTTAATGATCACCTTCTAACGTCACAAAAAAGCAATCCGATTGGTCATTATCGTCTTCGCCAACCACGCTTGAAGCCCTATCATGATCTTGCAAATCCATGGCTTAATCAGAATAAAACCAGACTCACCATTCAAATCCCCATAGCCGTTCATCCCTGCTAACTCCCTGCTATGTGGCCCGCGGTTTCCTCCCTCGGGGCTTGTCCGACGCCTGCCCTCGGCGGTTTGTCACAGCAGTACCGTTACGCGGTGAAGGGCAGGCATCCGACAACCCTTAACAGATCCAGCCAAAGAGGACGCAAGGTTGCTTGCCGAGAAGCTGCCATTCGCTGAGTTTAGGGATGGAAAATTTCGCAAGTATCCTCAGTGGCCGCTTTGGCCGGTTGTGTGAGTTCCCCAGGGGCTGCTTTGAGCCCTTCCGTTGCAAAATCTAGACTTGGCCGGCTCACCGGCTTAGAGAAATGCGACAGGTAAAATGGGTCGGTTGTGTTAATTCGTCACTTCCAAAAGCTGAGATCTGCTATCGGTGTACTCATCTTGAAAATCGTGGAGGGTTTTCGACCGGATCATGTGGCTGTTTTTGATCGGAATGCCTAGATTGTCAAATCTTCCTGGTTCAGCGAGTAGACTGGTGAGCAACGAATGATCGACAAGTTGCCTCGACAGCATGTGAATTATGAAAATAGCGAACTCAGTCGATCATTTGTCGACATACAGGCGAAATGAGTCGTTGTAAGGGCTGTATTCTGTTGATTCAAAGGTTTATTAATCTTTCGATAGGAAGAAAGGGCATTACAGTTACCTTGAGTCCGTCGGCCGGTTGACGCTAGGCATTAGCAAAGCGCATCCCATGAAACGAGATATTCGTGCAAACGACTGCCGATATCAGAATGACGTAGTACCCATTGCTCAGATAGGGCTTGTTAGGCGGCTCTGTTTAACGTCATTGCGTAGTGGAAAAAATACAATGTGGCATCGCCGCGAACCTATTGAATTGAAAAGGAACGACGTAAAAATTCGACGCGCAAAACGCAATAATTAATCAACTGCGCTGCCACATTAATTTGTTCACAAGCGTGCACCATTAATAAATCCATCGATATATCAATCACTAAGCAAGAAATGATATTGTTCTCGCTCCAATAATCTCTGGTGTTTTCAAGGCAGAACCATCGCAAAATCGATCATAAATATCGAGTTGCACCATTATAGTTTTCCACCATGAAGACCCATATTTATAAAATGGGGCAAGCAGGTGGAAAAATATAATGTGGCAGAGGCGTGGGTCAATTGAAAATTTGAATAGCCCGTTGACTTATGGTGGCGGGGTAGACCGCAACAGTAATTGCGCGCGCGATCCAACAAGTGACGGGAAGACCCGCTGGCAAAGTGCATTACAGATGCATCTAGCCAGCGGGTTCAAAATTCGGAATGCGATATGCTGACCTGACCCTAACCAGAGGACAGGCCAATGCGGACATCCATATTCTTACTTTTACCTTTTATGGCCGGTTGCGCCCAGGCGCTGATCGATCCAGCAACTTCTCAGCAAGTCATCACATCGATAACCGACGCCGGACCTCGCCACAACTGGCAGCTTGGAATGGATGCCTTTGCCTCCGAAACTGGCGGGGCGGCGGTACGGCAATCGTCCGTGGAGCATGTGGTCACCCGTAAACCGCATGCCGCAGCCGGTACCTTGGCAGATGCGAGTGGATTCGTAACTCTGCCATTGGCCGAAGCGGACGCAGCCTTAGCGCAACCCGGTTTTCAGCCGAGTGGCGACGAAATCGAAAGAGCCTGGCGGAAATACTGCCGGCATAAGCTGGACATGACCGATCGCGATCACGAGATTATTCGCACCACCACCATGCCGGCCAGACTGAAAGAGTCATGCAATCCAAAAAGCTTGAAGAAATAAACGGGTTTATCGGCGATGTTAGCGAAATTGCTCAATACGATATTGCGGATTGCCGAGCCGGATGAAGAGGTGCCTCGATATCCACCATTCGCCAAAGGGCTGCCGGTGATCCCCGCAATTAAAATCCTAGAGTCTCAAGAAGAATTAATTAAAAAAATCAAACACTATTTAGGTGTCACCGACCAGGAATATCAAGGGCGTGTATACCCCTTAATATTCAATTATGCGCGATTTGTGCATTTGCTGCCTGCGTCTGAAAAGCATCACCACCGGGGCGCCGGCGGGTTATTCCGTCATGGCCTAGAGGTCGGTTTTGAAGCTGTTTATAAATCCCATGGCGTGCTGTACGGCATGGATGAAAACCCAGGTAGACGAAAACAACTGACGCCACGCTGGCGATTGGCGATATTCATTGCCGGTATGTTGCATGATTTAGGCAAGCCGGTCACCGACGTTGAAATTAAATCCGAGGATGGCGCTCATACCTGCAATATAGTGGGGGACGATATTGAAACCTGGGCGAGGAAGCGCAAAATCCAACGGTATTATCTGAGTTGGCGAGTCAACCGGAATGGCGACCATGAAATTGTTTCACCGACTTTAATCAATAAGGTCATCACACCCGAAGTTCAGGAGTATTTAAACGAATACGGGCCGGCTATCTACAAAGAAATGCTGCTCACAATTGCCGGCACCTCACACAACTCAAAGATGTACTCACTGGTAATGGATGCCGACTACCTCAGCGTAGAGAAAGACCTTAAAAATAACTGCATCCCCATTGACCCGTCGATAGGCGCACCGATCGAATGGTTCATATTAGACGCCATGCGGCAACAGATTAAAAAGGGAACGTGGACCGATAATGCCAAAGGGGCGGTGGTTTGGCGTCTAAAAGAAGGCACCTTTATCCTGTGGAATGAAGCGGCCGAAGATATTAGCCGTTTGATAACGAAAAGCAATATTCCTGGAATACCAAAACACCCGGATACGCTAGCCGATATTCTGATCGATCGCCAGCTTGCCGTCCCATATCGCTTGAATCCGCAAACCGTCAGGCGCTACTGGACCATTAAGCCTGGCAGCATGGACCTGCCGCTTAGGGTGCTCAAGTTGGTGGATCCGATGAACGTGTATACCGACGCACTGCCTTTGATCGTCGACGGACATGTGATTCACATCGAGACCGAGACCGACGGTCAATCCGATGCGGTAGCACAGGATGGTGAAGCGGCCGTAACCCCAACAAATCACGACAGCGAGAATTCAACCGACGCGGAGCAGGCGAACCCGGAATCTGAACCGGAAATACCGTCCGGAGGCGTCGTGGAAATAGAGACCTCGATAAAGGCTCAACCAGCAACGCCGCCCCCGGCGCCAACAAATCATTCCCAACCGAGTCCGGCCAGTCCTGCGCTGAACGCAGATGACAATAGCAAGGTCAATACCGCGGAGGCCAAAGCCGCCAGACAGTGGTTGGCCTCAAAGCACGCGGCCGGCGCCTTGTTGATGCAAAGTCTTGACGCGATATCCGCGGAATATTTTCAAATACAACCGAATGGCCGCGTCTTGATGTTGCATCTGAATATCGCAGCGGCATTGGACCAAAAGCCCATCCATATCATCACGACAATAGACGCCGCCGGCATGATCGAAGTCGATCCGCGCAAACCCATGGTCAAGGTTACCGAACTGGGCGGCGTCAAGGGCGTACTGCTGAACAAAGAAACCAGCCGATACCTAACGGTATTGATCCAAAACGCGGAAACGCCGCCGGTTCCCCCAACACCGCCTCAAATCGCCGCCACCCCTCCGGGTACCAACCGCCCAACACCAAGTCGCGGACAACCCCAGAGAGCGCATACAGCGCAACGCAATGCGACCCATGAGATTGATCAACTCATACAAGCGATTAAAGCCTTCGAACTGCCGCTTGCAGTCGATCAAACGGATGATAGCTTGATCGTGGATATGGTGTTACTGAGAGGTTATATCGAGGAACGGCAGTTATTCGAAATGAAACAGTTATTGCGATATGCCTTCGAACGACCGGATATTTCGATCGATAACACCAATAAAAAATTCATCGTTAAAAAGTAATGAAAGACGAATACGACTATCAATTACCCTGGCGGCCCAATTACGAGATTACGGCCATTGTGGTCTGGATCGCCTTTGGTCTTGTGGCGTATTTGATGTATCGGTTTTCGGAATTACCGAGCGAACCTTTTAACGGACTCATGGTGGCGTGCGTCTTTATGGCGGTCAAGCGCGTGCCGGCCTCGGCCGGGGTGTGGTATCGAAAGCACCGGCTCAATTACTTCAAATTTCAGCGGTTCAATGTCGCCAGTCTGGCCGGTATTGTTCGGCGCCACCCGGATCAATGGTGGTTGGGCTGGGGATTCGAGTGGAACCAAAAGCACGCCCAATTGGCTTACGACATCCAGAAGCGCGATTTAACCGGATTAATCCCGGTCAATCATGATCGGATGGGGGCGACATGGATCCATGGGTTAGGGTTAACCGAGGATTACATTCGGCAAGCGATCTCGCACAGCGCCGGCCACACCTTGATCGTTGGCACCACTGGTGCCGGAAAGACCCGCTTGTTCGACATCTTGGTGACACAGGCGGTGTTGCGTAACGAAGCCGTGATTATCATCGATCCCAAAGGCGACAAAGATCTGAAATGGTGCGCCGAACGCGCGTGCCGACTTTCGCGGAACCCGGACCGGTTTGTCTACTTCCATCCGGCTTTTCCGGACGAAAGCGTCCGTATCGATCCGTTAAAGAATTTCAACCGCTCGTCCGAGTTGGCCAGCCGAATTGCCGCGGTCAGTCCTGGTGAATCCGGTTCGGATCCGTTCAAGGCTTTTGGGCAAAAAGCCTTGGATAACATCGTCCAAGGCCTGTTTGCGGCCGAAGAGCAACCGTCCCTGGTGAAGTTACGGACTTACCTGGAAGGCGGCTCGGTGCCGTTGGTGATTAAAGCCTTGGTGCGTTATTTCGACAAGGTGCTCCAATTCGATTGGCGCAGTAGTATCGGAATTAAAAGAATGGATCTGAACGATAAAACCGCACAGTTGCTGGTCAAATTTTACCGGGAGCGAGTCCAGCAGGAACGGCAGAACACCGACCTGGAGGGGCTGATTTCCATGTTCGAACACGACCGCACGCATTTCAGCAAAATGATCGCCTCCTTATTGCCGCTGATGAATATGCTGACCTCCGGAAGCTTGGGCGCATTGTTGTCGCCGGACCAAAGCGACTCGAACGATACACGGGCAATTACCGACGCGGCCGAAATCATTAAAGGCGCTAAAGTCGCATACATCGGTCTGGATTCCTTATCGGACAGCATGGTCGGCAGTGCTATCGGCTCCATTCTGTTGGCCGATCTGGCGGCTGTCGCCGGCGACCGGTACAACCACGGCGTCGATAATCGGCCGGTCAATATTTTTGTCGACGAAGCGGCCGAAGTGATTAACGACCCGTGCATCCAGCTCTTGAACAAAGGTCGCGGCGCACAATTCCGGTTGTTTATTGCCACCCAAACCTTTGCGGACTTTTCGGCCAGACTGGGTTCCGAAGCCAAGGCCAGACAAATACTGGCCAACCTCAACAACTTGATCGCGCTCCGGGTGATGGACGCCGAGACTCAGACCTATATCACCGACAACCTGCCCAAAACCCGATTGAAGTACATCATGAGAACCCAGGGAGTTTCTACCCATTCAGCGAATCCAGCGGTATTTTCCGGAAATATCGGCGAGCGATTAATGGAGGAAGAGGGCGACTTATTCGCCCCGCAGTTATTAGGCCAATTGCCTGATCTACATTACATCGCCAAATTGTCTGGCGGCCGCATCGTCAAGGGCCGTCTGCCGATACTGATCTCTGACTTGGACAAGGAAAAAACCCATGCCTCGCAAAAAAATGCCTAAACCCAAACAAACCGCGGAAGAAATCATGCTGAATCGATGGCGCAAATTAAACCCAACCGAGAATCGAGATTTGCAAATACTGGAATTGGATTGGCCGGTTGCGATCGACATTCTCCAAGCGGCGGTCAAGATCATGACCGATCACCACCCTAGGGCAGATCAGTTGGAGGATGTGATCACGCAGTTGATGTCTCAGGTACTGAGCGGTTACGCGCAGGCCTCCCAACAGCATCATACGGACGATGCTTACCGGCTGCACCGTACGGTCGAATCGATTCAGCGTTTTTTGTTCCACAGGTACGCAACGGACATACCGATTGAGACCTTGGTGGCTAACCCCAAGGTCGTCGCCTTGATCCAGCGAGCAGCGGCGTAATTATGACCAAGAGCCTCATCGTCACCTTGATCTTGTGGATCGCCGAAGTATTTTTGATTGCGGTATTGGTGTCTGACCAATGGTTAACCAATATGCAAGATGCCGAAGACCGGATGATCATCGAATATCTGGGCGCTGACAACGATCGGCGGATTCGGGATGAAGCCAATGCGGTATTCAACGTCCTACTGGTGGAAACCGACATTCAACGTAACGTGTACCATTTTTTCATCCCTACCGTTGCCGAGCGCGAGAAATCGGTTGGGTTTGAACATTTCGGGCAGACCGATTATTTCCCCCTCGTCCAAAGTAAACTGGACGTGCTATTCGGGACGTTTTACCAATCGTTGCGGCGCTTTTTCTTACTGTTGTCCTGGTGGCCGTTTTTAATCGCCGTCGCCATACCCAGCGCGGTGGACGGCTTGGTGCAACGCAAAATCAAGCAATCCAACTTCGATTATTCCAGCCCGTTGGCGCACCGGTATAGCTTCTACGCCGTCATCGGCATTGTCTACTTGCTGCTGCTCGGCTTGACCTTCCCATTTCCGATCCCACCGCAGGCGATGCCGATGGCCTGTGTCGGCATCGCCTTTGCGATGAACGTCTATTTTGCTCACACCCAGAAACGGGTATAGCCAGGAGAACCTGTATGAATCCATCCGGACTGACCGGCCGCTTAGCAGTCCTGTTAAGTCTGTTTCTGCTCGCAGATACCGCCCAGGCACAGAGACTGGTTGGTGTCGTAATAGGCGTGCACGACGGCGACACGCTGACATTGCTCACCGACGACCGGCAGACCTTAAAAGTGCGCTTGGCCAAGATCGATGCACCTGAACTCAGTCAAGCCTATGGTCAGGCCGCCAAACGCGAATTATCCGATGTCGCCTACCATCGCAGGGTTACGGTCGAATATGCCCAACAAGATCGCTACGGTCGCCTCATCGGTCACGTCGACGTGGGTGGTCAGGACGTTAACTTGGCACAAGTAGCCAAGGGCTTGGCCTGGGTGTATCGGCAATACAGCAATGATCCGGTATTTATTCAAGCCGAGCGCACCGCTCAAGCCAGTCACCTCGGGTTATGGCAAGATCCAAATCCTATTGCCCCTTGGGACTTTAGACACACCGAGGATGCAAGATGAAGATGGCGAAAGCGAATCCGGCAGACCTCGACATGGCCCTTGAACTGGCGTACGCGTTGGAGGCCATCAGCAGCCGTTACGGCGGCACCATGCCCGAGAAAATCGCCAAGCCGCAAGGCGGTGAAGACGACACCGAACCCTTTTCTGTTGATGACAGTGAGAATTGCCGGCGTGTGTGCGCATACCTGATTCGTTTGGCACGTAGCGCGTCCTTATTCCGCGTCGTCATGGGAATGACCGTGTTGCTGGATCCGACAAACAAGGTCGTGGACCCCACCGCCAGCACATTGGAGCATCACCCCGACACGCTAGCCGCACTGGCGGCAATGGCCAAGTCTGCGTCGGACGGCAGAGAATAACCCAGAGCGACGTCGACGTGCTGTTTACTGCCCCCGAATTCATGTACCTGTTTCTGCCGGCGACCGTGCTGTTGTGGTGGTGGCTCATGTCGCGACACTACGGAGCGATCGCACAATGGTTCATCGTTGGCTGCTCGGTTCTGTTCTATGCAGCATGGAGCACCGAGTACGCCTTGCTCTTGGTCGTCAACGCCTTACTGAATTTCTATTGGGGCAAACGGATTGCCGTCACTCACTCCAAAATCAGGTTAGTCTTGGGCGTTGTGTACAACCTGGGGCTTCTGGCCTACTTCAAATACGCCGATTTTCTGATCAAGACAAGCAACGCGCTGACCGGCAGCCAATGGCCATTGCTGCAGGTGATCCTGCCGCTCGGAATCTCGTTTTTCACCTTTCAGGCGATTGCCTATTTAGTCGATTGTGCCAAAGGCCGGGTCGACGATTTCGATCTTGGCCGTTTTGCGTTTTCCATTTCGTTTTTTCCGCATCTGATTGCCGGCCCGATCCTGCATTATTCCGACATCATGCCGCAGCTCCGGCAAGGCATTCGCTTCGATCCGGAACGCATGACCAAAGGCTTGTTCCTGTTTGCGGCCGGACTGTGCAAAAAGACCGTGATCGCCGACCGCTTAGCGGCCGTGGTGGATCCCTTGTTTGGACTCAGCGATCAGCTCACCGTGTGCGAGGCCTGGGTAGCGGCCGTGGGGTATGGCTTGCAAATCTACTTCGACTTCTCGGGCTACTGCGACATGGCCATCGGCATCGGACTGATGTTCGGACTCGTGCTCCCGCAAAACTTCGCTTCGCCGTATCAAGCCGGCACGATCGCCGACTTCTGGAAGCGTTGGCATATCACGCTCTCGCGGTTTCTGCGCGACTATCTGTACATCCCGTTAGGCGGTAACCGGCAAGGCTTTTATCGTGGATTGTGGGCCGCGGCCATCACAATGCTACTAGGCGGCTTATGGCACGGTGCCGCCTGGACCTTCGTCGCCTGGGGAGCGATGCACGGCGCCATGATCGCGCTTTATCGGCTATGGACCAAGACGGGTTATACGATGCCGGGTTATCTGGCTCGAACCTTGACCTTGCTTGGAGTGTTTTTCGCCTGGGTGCTATTCCGGGCGGCGAGTATTGACCAGGCACTACAGATCTGGCTGGCGATGTTGGGACTCAACGGGATATCGGTGCCGGTCATGCTCGCCGGCTGGTTCGGGTCCGAGACGGTTCCGATATCGGGGCTGGTCAACGGCCTGGACCTGCTCGCCATCGGCTTCCTACTGGCCATTTGTCTGCGCTACCGTAATGCGCAAGCACAACTCGACACTTTCACCCCGGATCTGAAGGCACTCGCGACTTTTGCCGGTTTATTCTTCGCCGGCACCTGGCTATCGGCGGCCCATGAAAGCTTCATCTACTGGTCGTTCTAATTTCGGCCATTTCTGGTGTGCCGCTTTGGCCGTGAGCGTGTTGATTGGCGGGGCGATGCCGGTGTGGAACTGGCTGGTGAATCCCTACCAAGTGTTCGATGTCGACCAAGGTATCGGCGAACCTTATACGTCGCCGGCGACCAACGAACGTTACCGCAAAGTGAGCCATCTGTTGAATCAGATATCGGCGCCGGACCCGGAGCAGCCGATTGATTGCCTTCTGGTCGGGTCATCGGTGATGGGCTTGCTCGACCCACGGCTCTTGGCGCAGTATTTCCCTGAAGGCCGGTGTTACAACCTGGCATTCTTGGCGGGGCGGCCGGGTGAGATCCTAGCCACGTTAAAAGCGCTGATCGCGCAAGGACTGCCGCTTAAGCACATCGTCTACGGATTGGAGCCGTTCGCCTTTTCCGACCCGGTAAACGACGGCCCAGCCAATCGATTGCATCCGGTCGTGACCGGCGAATCGCGCTGGAAATTCTATTTTAATTACCTGTTCGAACCCAGCCTTGGCGATGGGATAGGCTACCTGTTCGACGCCTTAAACCACACCATTTCCGTTAGATACGATATAGACCATACCGGCCGGTATCAGTTGGTCCGGTACGACACGGAAATACAGAGAAACGAAACTGAATTCGTCAACAAACAATTCGAGCAGGGTAGGGGGCCCAAGTCTGTTTCGCCTTGGATAATGACGCGATTCGACGAGTTTAAATCGCTGGTGGAGTTTCTAAATAGCCAACAGATCGAAGCTCATTATTATTTGAACCCGCTACATCCGAGTATTGCGAAAGTCTACGGGACATCCGAATTGGAGGAGTTCAAAACCCGGATTTCGAGTAGAACAGGTGGCCGGACTATTCCCGACTGCTCACTCTTGCTGAGTGAAAACGCGAATATCCGATTTTACGATTACAAGCATTTTCGGACGACGGAATCGACAACGGTGTTGAATTGTGCGTTAGGAAATGGCTCAAGTCAAAGTCGACAGCAGAGTGGCAGGTGATCGACAGACGTATTTGCACAGTTGAAAAGATAACAGTAAATATCGACTGGACCACGACAGACCAACGGCGCGAAAAACGCGTCATTCGGAGCTGGGGACGTGCGGCTAGCTTTTACAGAAACCTCGCTTGCGGTTGAAGCGTCGGCCTAGGAATCCACCGAATCATCTTCCTTTGGGGGAGGCTGCGAAAGCTCTTTAGTTAGGAAGAGAAGGTAAAAACGGATTGTTAATGACTAACGAGCCAATAGCTTGACCATGTTGCATGTCTTCCGAATACAATATTGAGCACCCGGCGTCCAGCGCCGCGCTGACAATCATGCTGTCATACAACGAAAAACCAAATTGTTCGGCAATCGCCAAACCTTGTTCGTGGATGCTGACGCTCAAAGCTTGAGTTTCACAGATACTTCGGATAATCGACAAGGTTTCGCGGATTTCGACAAACGTCATCTTCAGCTTGCGCGACGCTACCGACGCAAATTCATTCAGCACCTGCACATTAATTACGCCGCCGAAGGCGATAATCTCTTCGGCGCGGTCTGCTTTTTGATTGTCCTCAGACAGTAAATACAGCAAGACGTTGGTATCGAGAAACGGCTTAGCGGTTTTCATTCGCTTCCAGGCGGTCAAACTTAAAATCAGCGGGTAGGCGCCCACGAAATTGATGCAATTTGGCTAACAACGTCTTTGCCGAAGGTTTTTTCTCTAGTTCAAACACCCGTTCGCCGGCGATATGTACTTCAATGTCATCGCCTTCCTTTAACTCTAACGCTTCTACTACCGTGGCGGGCAAACGAATAGCTAAACTATTACCCCATTTTGCGACTTGCATGTGCCTCTCTCGACTCATTAAAAGATATACACAGCACATTGTATATCCATGAGGCCATGAATGCTATTGCCTCTCATGTTTAACCCTAAGCCGATGTTAGAAGTCTGCGGAAACCCCGCCGTTCTGGCGCAAACCAGCCACACATTCCGATTAAAACCGCCACCGGTGTTAACCGGCGTGTAAATTATTCCAATTTTTGATCAAAATGAGCGTCCAACTCTTTCTAGGATGACAAAGGCTTTGGTTTCATTGAACAAATCGCGGTTGAGATGACTTTGCACTCTTTGGTGTGATTCAAGGCAGCGGTCGGAAAAGCCTGAAGGAAGGCCAGCGCGCAGCCATGGAAGTGACTTCGAGGCCCAAAGGTCCGCAAGCCGAAAACGTGACCCCTTTATAGTTGTCGAAGCAATGGCTCGGCAAGACGTGAAACCAAATCCTAACTAAGCTATCGTATTTATTATAGGAAGTGCCTTGAAATTGCAATAATTTAACATAATCCTTCTTATGCGAAGTCACGCTTGTTAGTGCAATTAACGGAACTGGTATTGTCCCGGTGAAAAAATTCTACACCTCTCCTGCTTCCTCGGCGCCCTTATAACGTCCTATAATGTATTTTATAGGACTGGTAACTCAGTCCGATCCGTTTACACCTATTTCTAACAGACTGAATTGCCCGTTCCTGATATAGCTGGCAGCGCGCTCAAAAATATCTGACTCTTCCAACCGTCGTTGGCCACGTAGTGCACATTCCCATATTATAAGTACTCGCCACCCATCGGTTTGCAGAGCTTCTATTGCCCTATGATCGCGCGCACGGTTTGTTTCCAGTTTTTTCTGCCAGAACTCCGGCCTCGTTGCCGGTATCTTCGACAGGCTGCATCCATGTGCGTGCCAGAAGCAGCCATGGACAAAAACCACAGTTCGATGACAAGCCAGCACAAGATCTGGTCGACCGGGTAGTTTCCTGTCATGCAGGCGGAACCTCAACCCTTTTGCATGCAAACCGCGTCGCACAAGCAGTTCCGGGGCAGTATCCCTGCCCCGGATACGACTCATGTTAAGATGCCGTTGTTCGGGGGTAAGGACATCTGCCATACGCTTTTCCTAGACAACTGCGTCGGCTACGATTGTTTTCAGACATACCCTCAGGTCATCCAGGCTCATTCCGGGGCGTAATGTTACGGCACCAAAGCGGAATTTCTCACGATACTGTGGATGGAAAAGCCGTCCAGGCAGTTGTGTGGACTGAAAGTCAGCTCCAAGCTCAGGGATATACGGAGTCAGAAGATATGCCGCCGTAACAATGCCTTCAGTACGGCCGCTTTCGGCCTCCTGTACCAGAGCATCGCGATATGTGTGTATTGAATTCAGGGCATCGTTGAGCCCCTGATTTATCCGGTATTTTGCATCCAGTACAATGAGCCGCGCTCCTGTAATGTCTGTGGCCGGCCGGGTGAAAACAATATCAGGTACCATTGTCCTGCTGAATGATCCCAGATTGCCTGGCTCGATCCAGTATTCCCGATATTTCTTCTGGAAGCACAACATATTACCGCCGCCAACCGGGACCATCACGGCTCCTGCGGCTATCGTTACACTACCTGTATCATCGCTGATAAACAGATTGCTGACATCAATATCTTCTGGCCCATACTCTTCTGCTGCGGCCCTCACCAGACGCAGGAAACACCATAACTCATATAATTCATAAGTTCGCGCGAGGGGCATTTGAAGAAAATCACCAAAGAGAGCGGCCAGTCCAAGATTCATGTCCTGCCATAGACGGTAGAAACGTTGATAGGCAGGATCACGCCGGAAAAGCGATGACATCCTCAATGTTGCCGGCCCCTCTCCTACATCTTTCAAAAACGGTGATGCTGAGGCATTACTGATTTTCCGTGCGATATGGCGCGTTCGAACAGCCCATGTTGCGGCAGTGGTTCTGTTCTCAGGATCGTCAGCCACTGCTGTACGATCTAATATATCAGCAACGTTCATCAGCCATGCAGCCCAGGACCGAAGGCATGCCTTGATCTGGCGATGCTCTGGGATGTCAACGCTGTTGCGTCGCTTCCGGAGCGAAATTTTTGCCGGCAATCTTCCACACAATGCCACAGGCAACCGGGATGGACTTGATGTTTCGGAAAGAATATGTCCGGAACGAAAAGATTTAATTATTTCCGGTCCTGTGGCCCTGGTAGCTTTGTGGGCCGGCACCGTAACTTCCTCGGCGCGCAGAAAATGTCGTGGTGACCGATCGATTGCAGCCACAGTTTCGGTGATTTCATTCGCTCTTGATCTGAGAAATTCAAGCCGTGCAAGTGCTGGTGGCCGGCTGCCGGACTGACGCGCAATGCTCTTGCGGAACGCGCTCAGTGAGAACAATGCAAAAGTATCCTCCAGCAGTTCACGCACCATTCTGTCGAAACTAGTTCGTGTGAGCTTGCGAAGATCGGGATCAGTTATGATCTCAAAACGACGGGATGACACAGCCGGAATACGGAGTACAGCCTCCACTGTCCCTGCATGAAATCCAGGAGTCCAGCGCCACCTGGCTACACGTGGTTGACGTGATCGCAGCGCTTCCGCTGGTATGTCATCAATCAGAAGGTCGGCGTCCAGGGTGTTATCACTGTCACGCAGCTCGAAAAGATAGGAACGGGTTTCTTGGATAATGCCAGGCGGGATTGCGTCCTGTTCAGGCCAGACCTGCCAGGATGGTCCGCCGGCTTCCGCCTGAATAAAGAGAGCCTCCATGGCTCACCGCATCGCCTGGAATGAGCCGAACTCATCAAGATCGCTCAGCAGTCGCAGTATAAGCGCATTTGCACGCGGCAGATGTTTACAGGCCTTTTCGATACCGGTCAGCAGCGGCCGCTGCCGCTCAGCGCCACGTAGTTTTACTAGGACCTTCTGCATCAGAAGGTCATCGGTCACAGTGTCGGCATCCTGTTTCAGATGTCTGGCATTGAATGCGTGATAGTGAATGAACTCTTCCACTACCCGATAACCGAAGCCAACACCATATTGCGCCATAATGCCATGAATTTCCGTGAGCTTTGCTTCGCAAATGTCACTTGCTTCCTTCAGTTCCGGTGCTCTTGCAGCAAGATCAGCCAGAAACCCTGGTACGTCAACTGCCGACATGTCGATTACTGACGCGCGGTCAAGTACCTTATCGCTAACAGGGTTTGTCGTTTCATCAATATTGATCGTGCCGACAATGAACAGATTGGATGGTAGCGGCAGTTCGGCACGGATACTGGTTCCGGTAGTGCCTTCAAGTGGAACACTGTTTGAATGAAGCTGAAGTGCACTACCAGTTTCAATGCAGGACAGAACGTCAGACAGGTAATATTCGACCCGTGCGAGATTCAATTCATCAAGAATTACAAAGACCGGCGAATCCCGATGGGCTGTTGCGACCAGGACCGCTTCAAGAAATGTTGGGACGACATAACGGTTCGAAAGCACATCGTAATATCCTGTAAGCCCTGTCGGATCGGTCCACTCTGGCCTGACCGGGCACACAAACAGGAACGGGTCAGCAGCCTCTGATGACGTAATGCCATGAACGGCACGTGCATATTTCAGCGCTAGCTGCGTCTTGCCTGTCCCGGACAGACCGGAAAGGATAACAAAATGTTTATGACTTAGAAAATTCAGTGCCGCATGCAGGCGGCGTACTTCGCCATTCGTATAGTAGCCACCCAGTCCTGCAACACCGGATTCCAGTTCGCTGATTTCAATTGTATGCGGCATGCGCCGCATCTCTGGTCTGACTGTTGCCGTATCGGTCCATACGGCCAGCTCATGAATTTTCTCCCGACCGATCAGACTTCCCAGCCAGCCGATAAACTCACGAGCAAGAAGACTTCGCCTTGCGGATGCCGTTGGAGGATATAACGCAACAACGATTTCATCAGGCTCTGCTGCTGGACCAAACGGAGTAAGATCAATCGCCAGGCTGTTCCAGAATCCTTTATTTCTTAACCACAGACGGCCATCACTGGCTATATAAATAGGTGTCAGATTATTGCGGGCACTGTACTTCATCACTGATTCAGCCTCTGTGTCCTCTTCGCCAGATTCGGCTCCAGAGTCTACAGTCTCACTGGCCGTTTTGGCAGCGGCGCCTAGTTTTTTCATCTCAGCGAGACGCGCCAATAGCGTGGCTTTGTCTTTCCGCACCAGAACTGCAAAATACACTTCATCTTCTGGTGGGAATTTCATTACGCATGCGAATATAAAAGCCTCTGCATCGTCTCTCGCACTTTCGAGATTGACAACGCCGATCTGCATGCCTCCTTCGACAATTTTAGCGCTATTGGAAACGCCGAACAGCTTGTTGGGACGCGTTGCTTTCGAGGTTCCGAAGTATTTCTGAATCTCTTCAATAAACTGCTGTTGTCTCTCGACGAGTTTCATCCATCCTCTCTTTTGATTCTTTTGTGAGTGCCTTCATGATCTGAAGGCCAATTGCTTTTGCCATGAGTGGCGGAACCGCATTTCCGATCTGACGGAATGCCGGATTCATCGTGCCACAGAACATAAATCCATCAGGGAATGACTGTAGCCGCGCCGCCTCACGAACTGATATTGTGCGAGCCTGGCTGCTGTCATAATGAATATGACTATAGCTGTCTTTACCCAGATGAGCCATCAAGGTACGAGCCGGCTGGTCACGCCACATCTTTCGCCACTTATTCGGAAACTTCCCGACGTCGTAGGGCGGAACAATCGATGCTTTAATACGCTGATACTCAGAGGAACCGTTTCGAACTTTTATTCCTTGATTAATAAGTTCTGCTATACGTTCTTCAAACATATCAAGAGCATGTCTGTAGGCTTCAGGATACTGGTCACCAGCATTCATTCTGGCAAACAGATCGTAATCACGAGGAAGATAGCGAATCACATGATCGGTAAGGAATTCCGGAGCCTTAAAGCCTGGCCATCTGCGCATTAGCCTGGTATAAGCATTGGAAGGTGCCGCACTATAAGGCATCGGATCATCGAAGCGCCTGGCACCGCGTCGCAAGGCACCTGATTTTATCAGTTCCCTGGCATATATCGGAGGAAGGTCGCCAAGCGCGTCTCCAGCCGTTACCGCTGGTTTCAGGCTGCGATTCGGTCTGGGAGGCTCAACATATGAATGAGCATCACCTGGCTGACGATCATCAAGAAATTTAAGCGCGACGGACCGCGATCCTTCATAGCCTGGTGGCAGATCGATCCAGTGTGTTGGCTCAGGAAAATTTACCTCTGTCGCAATCTCCTGATGATACGCAATCAGAAACATACGTTCGCGCATCTGCGGCACTCCATAGAACGCAGCATTCAACAGTGTGTAGCCGCACACATATCCTCTCTGTTGCAATGCCTCGCATATTTCTTCGGCGATATTTTGTCCGCCGTGGTTCAGTACATCAGGAACGTTTTCTACCAGTACTGCCAATGGCGCACAGGCTTCAACGTAACGCAGATAATCGATATAAAGTCGCGCGCGTGGATCATGTTTGAAGGCTTCCGGATGTTCGTCAATCTCACGCAATTTGGAACGACCGACACGTGCAAATGCCTGGCACGGAGGCCCACCAATAAGGACATCAAAGGCATCCGAGCTTTTGCATCCAAGATCAAGCTCACGCACTAATTCGTCAGGGCTGGTACTGGTTATGTCCCGCGCCATAGAATGAGCTGCATCTTTTCCGTGAAAATTGAGGCCATGTGATGCAGCAGCATAAGGATCGTTTTCAATGGCGGCAGCAATTACAAATCCTGCTGCATTGAATCCTACAGAAAGGCCTCCACAACCAGAAAAGAGATCAAGTACACGCGGCTTACCGCCTGTATTAATGCGGGTGATTTTCTGCCGGATCGCCCGGATATTCACAGATGTCATTTTCTCGAATCCGTGTTGTGTGACAAAACCATAATTTTTATACAATTCATTGCTGATTCAGGATTATTCTATATTTCCAAAAATATCGTTGAAGTCCATAGTTCCCGGCGCCCTCCTCGCTATAAAGACCCCGATAATACGAACTCCAGGGAATGTTTTCTGTATCAGAGATTGAGCTGCTTTGAAATGAGAGCCAGTTGTCAGTACGTCATCGAATACAGCAATGAGCTGTGGTTGCGGGGTGACAAGGGACTGATCAATCTCGTAAAGATTTTCAAGGTCTTCTGGCCTGGGTCTGCTATCACTGTCATGCGCGGCCAGCGTGCTTGTGTTTTGAACAATCAATTCGCGGATATCGAGGGGCGGCAAGGGTCTGATCAATTTCAGCATCCGAAGCAGACGATCATCATAGAGAGGATCATCTTTTGCCTTGGAAGGTGGGATTGGAACCAGTGTTACGTTGTTCAAGGCTTCGGGATTGATGGAATTCCTTAATGCTATCGCGCTCTGTTGGATAGCGAGGTCTTTATATCGCCATTGGGTTGTACCGCGTTTATCAACCGATTTTTTGAAATTGATGATCAGGCTGTTAGTGGCGCTGAACGCATACCCTTCCCTTGCCGTATATTCACCAAGAAAATAACAGGTGTCGTCAGCAGTAAGGTAATAGTGATCCGGCCGCGTCAGATCATCGATTTCAGTCAGTCTTTGTGGAAAGGTGCTGTTTGATGTCATTGTAATCCTTTACCCGAATAGCACCTTGTTCAGCGTATTTTTGCGGCCATGTCAGCGTCTTGTTCTGAAAACAGCTATCGAGAATGAATAGTTTTCTGCCTTGTTTCAACGCGGCCCGCGCCTGAATCAAGGTTCCGGATGTTTCTCCCGCTTCGACAATGATGGTAGCTTCTGTCAGCGCCGACATCGTGATGTTTCGTTCCGGGAAAAATGTCCTGTTAGAGCGATAATCCTGATTTTCATAGCGCCGCAAAGGTACCTGGCTGATAAGGAGAAACTTCTCAGCAATAAGACGTTGCAGATCAGCATTCTCTTTCGGGTAATTGTGTGTCAGTGGCGTTCCGATCACGGCTATAGTGCGGCCGTTAGCATTTATAGCTGTGGTGTGAGCCTCGGTATCAATGCCCATTGCCAGGCCGGACACGATTGTGAATTCGTCTTCTACCAGATGGCGGACCAGCTTACGGGTTCTTGCCAAGCCTTCTTTTGTTGGTTTGCGGGTACCAACAACTGCAACGCTGCGGGATTGTACTAAATCCCACCAGCCCTGGTAATACAACAATTCAATCGGATAGACGGCATCACGAAGTTTTTCAGGGTATTCTCCAGCACCATGAACGCGAATCCCAAAGCTCTTGATCATGGCATTCTGAAAACGCTTCATGACAAAATCAGCATATTCAATGGCCTTGGGTGCTGGGACAAAATCTGAAGGCACAGCGCCGGGAGCTGCTGAGAATTTCTCAGAAATAGTTTTGAAGGTTGCGCCTTTCTCATCCCACAGCGCTTCATAAGCGCCCATTTCCCTGAGTGGTGAAATTGCGCCTGCTCCAAAATCTGTGAAGTTCAGAGCCATCCCTGAAATCATGACTGCTTCATTGTGTTGTTTTCCCCTTTTTTTCCCAGTCATCCAACATTTCCGATAAAAGCTCTATCAGTTTCATATCAGCATTCAATGCTGCCTGCTGGTATCTTTTTTTGAATTCTTTCGTTACTTTGAAACTGAGTGGTACAAGCGGTTGGCGTCCGTCTGTATTTTCAGAATCCACCAATGCCTGAGTTGGACTGTTTTCCGGTGTATCCGAGCTTTCGTCAGTTGAAACTTTATTCAACAAGGTCGTCTCCTGGTATTCGATATGGCGGCGCATCAATTTATAAAAATCCTGAAATATAGAATAGCGGAATTACGGGAATCCATCAACAGAGTCCTTTGATATTTCTCTGTTCTGAAAGGCTATAGCAAAGCAAGCCTTCGGTTAAGGGTCGCCTAGGTGGTCGAGTAGAGCGTGGGAATCACACGCTCTCACGCAACGACATGTGAATCTCTCGACTCATACCGCTCCTATCGTTCGGTCGTAGCTTGAAGGGTCATGCGCCAATGAACAAAAAGCTGAGTCTGATGCCGAGCTTGCAAAACAGCTTACAACTTTTCCACTGTGAGCCTGTGTTTTGCCAGCCACAATACAAAATAATGCGTGCCAGCTATTCATACGCAATGCTAACACTGGCAAACATGGCCGATTTTAATGGTAAATTTTTTATGCCGTTTTGCAGAATGGTTGTTATTTAAATAAAGTAGGCCACGAATTGCATACCCTACTTGGCTACCGCATGTAGATTTTCTGCCTCACGATTGAGGCCGAGAAAATTAACATTTTGATACTTACGATTCACAATGTTGTTTAGCTTTGCCAGCTATTTGGCCAAAAAGATTAACAACGTTCTCCGCACTCACCGTTTCCTGTACGCCTAACAATTGATCAAGCAATTTTGGTTTTATGAACATTTCCCGTGCAATGGCGCTACGCGGCATACCACATTGCTGTTCAAGCACTAGTAAACCATCGTAAACAATCTCAGGTACCTCCGGAACAATTGCATCATCTTCATCTTCCTTAATTGCCTGACTGTGCCGGCGTAAATAAATAACACCAGACCTGTATTGATCTTCGGAAAACACACCCAATTGCCGACCTCGGTACAAAATGGCAGCTTTGGAAACCTTCCACTTTAGCTTGATATCGGACATCGCAGACCAGCTAAAACGACTGCCCCTAAACGCCTGCTGACATTCTTTAATGAAGTAAGCTCTTGGCATTAAAAAAGCACTCGCAAACCGGTTAGCTTGGCTTTCTGTCAAACGGTCGCCGGTTTGAACACCGACATGCATCGTTAAATGCCCAATCTCGTGAGCGATGCCGAACCGGATTCTGCAAGCCGATTTGCCTTCCGCATTCAGCGTAATCACCGGCCTTCGCGTTGCAAAAGAAATCGCATCGATTTCGTTGGACAACCCGTCCATATGCATCAACACTGCGCCGGCATTCTCAGCCACCCTGATCATATTAGCAATGGGCCCTAGCCCTAATCCCCACTTGGCACGGCACGCATCGGCAACTTTCTCGATGTCTTCCGGAGTAGCAGGCTCCTCATGCAGAAAGCCGTAGGTAGGAAAATCCAGATTCCGGTCTAAGACAGATACCAGCCGCTTAAACATCTCGCCTTTTGCACGGGCAACCTGCCGTAAAGCCACCTTCGTTGTCAGTTGCTTACGAAAATGGCACTGTTCGTCGGCAATCGGCATTGCATCCAACGCCGTAAAAAAGCCCGGCAATACATCCAAAGCTTCCGCTAAGCCCAGTGCCAGACCTTCAGTCGGCTGTTCAATTCCGGACTCTAACCGACTCAAATATTGTCGGGATTTACCGACCGCATCAGCCAATTCCTGTAACGAAAGTTCATTGAATAGCCTAGCCAGCCGAAGGTTTTGAGACAAAAACTCCGCGCTCATTTCTCCCCGGCCTGATCGACATCGCCATCGGTCGATGGACGTTTAGGCGTAACGGCAGGCTTACCGATTTCAACCGCATTCGGCGTAACAACCGGAGCAACGCTATGCAACGTAGTGACAATATCAGATTTCCATTCACATTTAATGACATCGGCCGCATCGAAACCCAAAAAGACCACTCTGGGTTCCTGGTCGTCGTTATAACCTTTGTCTAAAATAAAACAGAACCGGCACGGCTCGTCGTTTGCCGTTTCATCAATCATCGATTGTTGATAACGGTTAGGAATCAGCGTTGCGTTCTTTTTGGGATTATTAGGATTATCAGTGCTAAAGCGGCACGGAACAGAGCCGATCTTAAAAACCAGATCGTTTGCGCTGTTTGAAAGCTCCAACCAAGTATATTTCTGCGATATAACTAAATCGATAATTCTCTTCCTCTGACGGCCAAATGCAGTGCAGCCCCAGGTATAAGGACCATCATAGTCGGAATTAAGATCGTCCAGCGTTTTGTTGTATTCCTCTAACAGAATGCCGGCAATGATATTAAGGCGTTCGTTGGTTAAGTCGGGTTTATAGTGTATAGGAAGTTTCATCGGGCACCTTTTGTGCAAATTTCCAATTTTGTCAACCTAATGATTGTGCAAAATCGCGATTTTGTCAACTAGGTGTGTTTCGAAGGATAAGATGTGGTACGAATCGCATCTTTCTCGTTTAATGCTTATCGCTTTCGCTCAACGCGTTCTACGCCCCTAAGATATGCGCATACTTCTTTACTTGGGTAGCCGATAACGCTGGTTTGATCTTATGCAGATCCTCCTGCGACATTTGATGAAGCTCTCTTTGCTCAGAATAAGAACGCAAGGAGACTTTATACCGCTTGGCTGTGTAAGGAATGTTATAGAACTCCATGCGCCGAAAGAGAAACAGGAGTTCTCGCGGCGAAATACCGCTTCCGGCCTTCAGGTACCTTGCCTTCGACTCAATATTCCCGCGGTACTCCTTATCCTTGAGCCAAAGCTCTCGCAGCGGTTCAAGCATGATTTCCGTCAACTTTTTTCGAAGCGCATCCTCCAAATAGAACTTACGTTCGTCAGGGTCCGTAACTTCTTGCCCAAGAGCGTCGTGAATATTGATTTCCGAAAACTTGAGAATGCAGCTCGAACCGACAAGCAGACGATTGTCGTTCAAAGTATTACGAATCTCGAAGTGGTGTGAAAGATCGGGATGCTCGCAAAGCTCGCACTCGATGTCTTCGTCATCGTAGTCAAACACGTTTCCGGTAAAGAGCCACTCCCGTAACGCCTCAGTAAACGACGTAGACTTACTCAGCGGAACGAGGTTACGTTGCGATGCATCCAGCCAGTGGTTCATGAAATGTAATTAAAATTCAGACATCTCACGCGGGCTGGGCGTTTAGCGCTCGGGGTCGATATAAATCCCGACATTTGATGGGACACTCAGGGATAGATTAAATTCAGACTTCTCCCATGGCGTAGGAATACAGTCCTCCGGAGCCGAGATTTCCAAATAAACTGGCAGTTGTTGATGCCTTAACGACCCTATGTTTCGATTCGGTCCGCCTAGCTCGCCCCAGAATGCGACCATATTATTTGAAGAGGTTCGGCATTTCAGCCATACCACCTCTTTATCGATAGAATATCCATCATCAACAATTTCAGTGATGCACAGTTCCATTCTTGTTTACCAATTTGCCTTGATCCAATCTTTAACACCTTTTTGTGTTTGAATATCAGAAGGAAGTTCGTTTTTAATCATTTTTTCGATTTTGTGTGCAGAAGCCAATTTTTTAAAGTCCCATATTTCGGCAAGTTTATTAATTAAATAAAGTACTTCGTATCCCTCATTACGGCTAAATCGTGTACTGTCAGGTTCACCAGTAACTTTAGGGTTGTCACCAGGAATAGCAGTCCAGCTATATCTGTAATTGAGTTCAGATTTATTTATAAGTGGCATTTTTCTTTCTCTTTTTGCTGATAATTAAATTCTGATATTACAAGTACCATAAAAGGTACGCGATAGCGCATTCTATGATCCTAATGCATCTATGCTGGCTACACAATTTCCGCATCAGGAACATCATAAATGGTTTCGGTTACTTCGCTTAACAAACGGTGATCTAACAGCACTTGCATAAGAACCCTTGCCGTTTGATTGCAAACAACAATTTTTCCATTTCCATCGAAATTGATGCCCCAATTGCGTCCTGTGTTTACTCTCCTTAGGCTTTCAGGGAAATCTGGACGAGTATACAGTGCCTTTTGTTGGATAACCGTCATTCTCCTGAGTTGTATCGCATTTTGACCCACAAATTGTTTCAGGGGCTCAATGTCGCTGAACAGTGAAAGAAATTGTGGATCCACAGTTAGATCGTCAAAGCTCTTTTTGTACACAGCCTTATCTGAAACGGTGCTTTCATATGCTTTTTTTGAGGCTACAAAAATCGTCTCGTTTAAACAGTAAAAGTCAAAATACGAATCGAAAGTAAAAGTTTCCTCGGGTACAACAGACAGCTCGCCGTTTACAAAAATGGCGTTAATCATCGTGTTGCGAACACGGGGTCGCCATGTCGGAGCAGTTTTTCTAATGGCGTAAACTGTATCATCACCATTCTGGAATTTGACCAAATAGCCAACTGCTCCTTTCAGTTGCTTAAGTGCCGCGTCGGTGTTTTCGGCTTCGGGAACATCTACAACTTGCAGTAACGCGATTAATCCATCGCTTTCTTCTAGTGCATGCGTCAAGCAACTGTTTTCGTTATTTTGCGATAAGTGGGTGTAAGTCACGGTTTCAGAAATTCTCGAAGTTGCCGATTTAATCGCGCTACGAAAAAGGTCTTCAACCTGCTCGTCGGTTCTTACGTGCCAAGCCCGAAACTTCACTGCTGTCGAGCTTTTCTTAAAAACCCAAAGCTGAACGGTCGAGTTGTCGTAATCGAACTGCTTCCAATCTAAAAAATCAGTCATTCCTTTCTTTTCCCCATACTTATGTAACTCCCCTGAACCTCTTGACAAAAATATGTGCCTGGAGTCGGAGACTCCGTGCTTAACAGCTTTATTATCCTTTCGTGATGATTAATCGAAACTTTGGCTTCATATAAATTCCACCCCATGACCAAAAGGATAGGATTCATTATGATTTGGCCCGCCCGATAAGTAATCAGAAAAAGCCAAATCAAAAAAACCGCCAATCCTGCAATCTTTCCTGCCGATCCATAATCGACACCCATGAAGGAAACAATGTAAGGAAAGCTATAGCTTATAAGCTCACTTGGAATAGGCTTGGATTCAATGACGGTAAGCGGATACTTGTACCGTAAACGGCGCAATATCATGATCGTAAGAGCAAGGCATAGCAGTGTTACTGCAATAGTCGATAACGACAAATAAGGGTGATTGCTAGAGGGAAGAACGCAGTTACGCCAGCTATGGCAAAGCTCTTTTTCCCAAAACTCTTGCTTTATGTCCTGCAAACCAAGAATGATGGCCAGCGGAAAGTAAGAGCCCAGAAAGACAAGAAATGCAGGGATTAATCGAAATTGCAATGGATTTCCTTGTCTGGCATCTGTTCAAAGTTAACTAGTAGCTCCGATTATAAAAGCGGAGAATCTAGACATTCGAAATGTGCTATTAAGCAAGCGATACATGGGCAGAGACATCTAGAGACTCCTGTGAAGGTGAATCAGTCAAGCGTGTAGTTTAAGCTGCTTTGTCAGAACGCGCGACCAATATTGCTGAGTCGATTTGGATGATTGCAGGTTATAACAGGTATCGAACCATTTCTTCTTCACCGTACCCGGAGAACCACCCCGCCCCACTCATTGATCAGCGACTAATCGTCAAATAGACCGGGTGCCACAAATATCTGATAAAAACGATGCAGGTTGTCTTTGTCATCATGCCGTTCCAAATACACATGATTCATTACTTACTCCCCAGGCGAGTGGACCGTATTTTCAGATTGCGGTGATTTCAAAGCCGCTTCCCGGATACGCATAATGGTTTGCCGAGTGGTTTTGAATTCCCGAGCCAATTCCGAGACGTTGCTGCCAGCGGCCAAGCGTTTGACAACGTCAGCACGCGCTTCCGCATTAAGTGCCGGCGGCCGACCAAACTGTTTACCCGCCGCCTTCGCGCGACTAATGCCTGCTTGGGTTCGCTCAATTAACAGGTCACGCTCAAATTCAGCGACCGCTGCGATCACCTGCATGGTCATCTTGCCGGCAGAACTGGTCAGATCAACCCCACCTAACGCCAGACAATGAACCCGCACTCCGGAATCAGAAAGGTGCTCGACCGTGGCTCGGACATCCATAGCGTTACGACCGAGTCGATCCAGTTTGGTCACCACCAACACATCGCCCGCTTCCAGCCGCTCGATCAGTTTATTAAAACCTGGTCGTTCTTTAGCCGCGACTGAACCACTGATGCTTTCTTCAATCAAACGATGCGACTGAATGGCGAAACCGGCGGATTGAATTTCCAAGCTTTGATTTTGGGTAGTCTGGTCTGTGGTCGACACTCGGCAGTAAGCAAAGACGCGTGACATGCGCTAATTCCGTCCGAAAGGGATGTACGAATTATAACACATGTACGAAATCCGTTTTGACTACTTTAGTACATATTTTTTAAGCCCTGTCCGAAACCGGTCGATTTTGGACACCAATGTCAGAAGACTACTGCACAACTTTTGCTACCATTTAATATAGGTGGTGTCATTTTCAGAGTCCGGCTCATGTCGGGTGACATAAAAAATGAAAAGTGTGCCAAATTATTGAAAAACTAATGCCATAAATAATGAAATAACCCGACAGAACTGTCCGGCTAAAACAATCAAGCAGCCTTTCAAGGTCATGCTCGCTGGTGTTTGTTCCTAAATGCTTGAATTATTTTGGATGGCGAGTATCCTTTATAAGGAATGGTTACCCTACTCCGCTTTAAAACTTGGCTTTCTATTGTGCTGATACTCGCTGTGCTCGGTCATTTTGGTCTGGGCCATCGAGATGTGTCGGCCTTTGTGCTGTGTTTTGGGGCTGATGGTCATATTGCTGTAGAGAAAACCGGAAAAGACCAATTCGCTAGCGTAAATACTGTCACTCGTTTCAACGATGAGACCAATGCTTTTACAAGCAATGACGCTGATCCCTGCTCGTCGCCTTGCACTGACATTCCTATCGATGGCGATGATCACATTCCCCTACAATTGACAAATTTGTCAAAAATAGCGATTGATATTGGACTTTTGCCGGTATTTTTCCTGCTCTCACTGCTAGTCCTTTATGCCAAAGTCGTTATTCGGCAGCCGGCATTTTTTGACCCGCCGTTTACCGATTCCCGACTGCTCGCCCTGCGCAGTACCGTTTTACTAATTTAGCCACCTCTCCTAGCCGCAATTCACTAGCCGATGGCACAAACTCACTTGTGTCTGTGCTGACGTTATTTCTATGCTACGGAGAAATTTTCCATGTTCTCAAATTATGTGCGGCCACTTGGCGTTGCACTGTGTTTATTGATCACAACCAGTCAGGTCGACGCGAGTCCGCCAAACAGCACGCTATCGCTCACTCAGCTAAGCGAGTTGACTCCAAACGATCCTAATCGGTCAGTTCCTGAGGAACCGACCGGCTCCCTGGTTTTGTCTCAAGCCTTGGCCTTAGCGTTAACCCAAAACCCAGAACTGTCCGCCTTTTCCTGGGAGAGCCGTGCACAGGAAGCGGCCACCCTCCAAGCGGGCTTGTTTCCCAATCCCACTTTCAATGCCAATGCAGCAAACTTTGGTAATCAGGTCATCAAGGGCTTCGATGGCGATGTCGTTACCTTGGAGCTCAGCCAATTGATTGAATTGGGCGGTAAACGTACCGCCCGCATGGAAGCGGCATCTCTGACCAAGCAATTAGCCGATTGGGATTACGAAACCAAACGAGCCGATGTACTCACTCAAGTTACGCAGGCTTTCATTGACGTGCTAGCCGCCCAACAGCGCTTGGCGCTAACACAGCAAATTCATGAATTAGCCAATCAGACAACGGTCACGACCTCTGCGCGAGTGCAGGTCGGCAAAGTATCGCCCGTTGAAGAAACCAAGGCTAAAGTTGCTCGCGCTTCGGTGCAAATTGAGCTGATGCGTGCCCAGAAAGAACTGGAAGCCGCTCGCAAGCGTTTAGCCGCTGGCTGGGGCAGCACAACACCGCGCTTTGAGGCGGTGAGCGGTAATTTGGAAAGCATACAAGCACCGGCTTCCCTGGACTCATTGATGCAACGCCTCTCCAAAAATCCGGATTTAGCCCGTTGGGCCACCGAAATTACCCAACGCCAGGCACTCATTACGATGGAAAAATCCAAAGCCATCCCGGATGTCACCGCGACCGTAGGTGCCAGTAAATATCTGATGCCCAATGATTACGCCTTAGTGGTTGGATTTTCAGTGCCATTGCCGGTGTTTGACCGCAATCAAGGCCGTATTCAAGAAGCCGAGCATCGGTTGACCAAAGCGGAAGAGGAATTGCGCAGCACCGAGGTACGCATCACCACGGCATTGAACACTGCCTATCAAGCCCTGGATACCGCTTATTCCGAAATTATCACCTTGCAGCAAGACATTTTACCGGGCGCCCAAAGTGCTTATGACGCCGCTCGCGAAGGCTATCGTCTGGGCAAGTTCGGCTTTCTGGATGTACTGGATGCGCAGCGCACCCTGTTCGGCGCTAAAAATCAGTATTTACTGGCTTTGGCCGAATATCACAAGTCCGTGGCCAGCGTGGAACGTTTGGTCGGCAGTAATATGAACGAGACAGTGGCGGACAGCCAACCCGAGGTATCACCATGAGCACGATTAACAAAAAACAATGGACCGCTATCGCTGCAATTATCGTGATCGGCCTATTGCTCAGCTTATTTATTCTGAGCATCGATAAATCGATGCCCGAAGGCGAGGAACATGGCGAAGAAAGCCATGCGGCGGCTAAAGTCGATAGCGCTGAAGACGAGGATGACCCTAAACATACCAATGAAGCCAAGCAGGCCCAAGGCCCGCACGGCGGCGATGTTTACAGCGCCGGTGACTTTAAATTGGAAATCCTGCTCAGCGAGGAAGGTGGTGAGCCGCACTTTCGCGTTTATCCATTCAATCAGGATAAACCGCTTCAGCCAGATGCCAATCAACTCTCCGTGCAACTGAAGCGCCCAAGCGGCGAGCAACAGCGCATCGAGTTCGAGCCTGAAAAAGCCTATTGGCAGAGTATCCAGGCTATCGACGAGCCCCATGTCTTTGATGCGAACGTGACGGCAAGGCATGATGGTCAAACGTTTCAGTTTTCTTTCAGTAAAGCAGAAGGAAAAGTAGCCTTGACCGATCAGCAAATCGCCGAAACCGGTATCTCGATTCAGAGCGCAGACGTAGCGCGCATCATAAGCTCAGTCACCCTGCCGGGTGAAATTCGCTTCAATGAAGATAAGACGTCTCATGTGGTACCGCGTTTAGCCGGTGTGGTGGAGAACATTTCCGCCAACCTGGGCCAGCAAGTCAAACAAGGTCAGGTTATCGCGGTGATTGCCAGTACCGCACTGTCCGAACAGCGTAGCGAGTTACTGTCGGCACAAAAGCGCTTGGAATTAGCGCGTGCCACTTTTGCTCGGGAAAAACATTTGTGGGAAGCGAAAATCTCTGCGGAGCAAGATTACCTGCAAGCCCAACAGGCGATGCGGGAAATGGAAATCGCCGTTCAAAATGCCCAGCAGAAATTGATAGCACTTGGCGCAAGTCCGACAGTATCAGCCCGCAACGACGCACTCAACCGCTACGAAATTCGCGCACCGTTCGATGGCATAGTGGTCGAGAAGCACATCGCCATGGGAGAAGCGGTCAAGGAAGATGCCAGTATCTTCACCATTACTGATTTATCCTCCGTATGGGCCGAAATTATCGTCTCGGCGAAGGATCTCAATGTCGTGCAAGTCGGCAAACAGGTCAACATCAAGGCCACGGCGTTCGATTCTTCGGCAACCGGTACGCTGTCTTATGTGGGCGCATTGATGGGCGAACAAACCCGCACCGCTACGGCTCGCGTGACGCTGGACAATCCGCAGATGGCCTGGCGACCTGGATTGTTTATCACGGTAGAGTTGCCCACCAAGGAAAGTGAAGTGCCGGTCGCGGTTGCAGCCGATGCCATTCAGATGATCAAAAACAAGCCGACGATTTTTATTCGCGTACCCGGCGGCTTTATTGCTCAACCGGTGACCACCGGACTAACGGATGGCAAAGTCACCGAGATCGTGAAAGGACTCATGCCCGGTACCGAATACGCTGCCAATGGCAGCTTCGTCCTTAAATCCGAGCAAGGCAAAAGTAGTGCCGAGCATTCCCATTGATCTCCAGGAGTTCGCATCATGTTTGAACGAATCATTCGTTTAGCGATCGAGCATCGCTGGCTGGTTATCCTGGCCATCCTCGGTATGGCTGGGCTCGGTATCTTTAATTACTCGATTCTGCCCATTGACGCCGTGCCGGACATCACTAACGTTCAGGTACAAATCAATACCACGGCACCGGGTTATTCGCCTTTGGAAACCGAACAGCGGATTACTTATCCCATCGAAACCGTTATGGCGGGTTTGCCGCATCTGGAACAAACCCGGTCGCTTTCGCGTTACGGCTTATCGCAGGTCACGGTGATTTTCCAGGATGGCACCGATGTTTATTTTGCTCGGCAATTGGTGAATCAACGTATTCAAGAAGCCAAGGATAAACTGCCTGCCGGTATTACGCCGGCGATGGGCCCCATTTCCACCGGTCTCGGGGAAATTTATCTCTGGATAGTCGAAGCCAAAGAAGGTGCCAAAAAGCCGGACGGTTCGCCTTACACCGCGACCGATCTACGTGAAATCCAGGACTGGATTATCAAACCGCAACTGCGCAACGTGCCGGGGGTCACCGAAATCAATTCCATTGGCGGCTACGCCAAACAATATCAGGTGGCACCGATTCCGGAAAAACTTGCCTCCTATGGCATGACTTTGAAAGACATCGTCACCGCGCTGGATCGTAACAACAATAATGTCGGTGCCGGTTACATCGAAAAGCATGGCGAACAATATCTGATTCGTGCGCCGGGCCAAGTGCATTCGATAGACGATATTCGCAATATCATTCTGGGTAATGTCCAGGGCGTGCCTATTCGTATTTGCGATGTCGGCGAGGTCGAAATCGGTCGGGAACTACGCACTGGCGCCGCCACCGAAAATGGCCGAGAAATGGTGTTGGGTACGGTTTTCATGCTGATCGGCCAGAATAGCCGTGCCGTCTCGCAAGCGGTCGACAAAAAGATGGCGGAAATTAACCGCACATTGCCAGAAGGGGTGCAGGCTGTGACTGTCTATGACCGGACGGTATTGGTCGATAAAGCCATCAATACGGTCAAGAAGAACTTAACCGAAGGGGCGATTCTAGTCATTGTGATTCTGTTCCTGTTCCTGGGCAATATTCGTGCAGCCATCATTACAGCAATGGTCATACCGTTGTCGATGCTGTTCACCTTCACCGGCATGGTGACGTATCAGGTCAGCGCCAACTTGATGAGTCTGGGGGCGCTCGATTTTGGTGTGATTATCGACGGTGCGGTGGTGATTGTCGAAAACTGTGTGCGGCGGCTGGCCCACGCTCAGGAGCATCAGGGGCGTTCACTAACACGTAGTGAACGTTTTCATGAAGTGTTTACGGCCTCGAAAGAAGCGCGGCGAGCACTGTTATTTGGCCAGCTGATCATCATGGTCGTGTATTTGCCCATCTTCGCGCTGACCGGGGTGGAAGGCAAAATGTTTCACCCGATGGCGTTCACGGTGGTCATTGCTCTGGTGGGGGCCATGATATTGTCGGTGACCTTTATTCCGGCGGCTGTGGCACTGTTTATCGGCGATAAAGTCGCCGAAAGGGAAAATGTGGTGATGCTGAGTGCCAAGCGTATCTATGCGCCGGTACTGGATAGCGTCATGAGCAACAAACCGGTGATACTCACGCTTGCGGTGGTTGCGGTGATTCTGTCGGGCTTGTTGGCGACGCGGATGGGCAGCGAGTTTGTGCCGAGCTTGAATGAAGGCGATTTCGCCATTCAGGCAATGCGTATTCCTGGTACAAGTTTGTCGCAATCGGTCGCCATGCAGCAACAGATTGAACAGGCTCTGAAGCTGCAATTTCCCGAAATCGAGCGAATATTTGCACGAACCGGTACGGCTGAAATCGCCTCCGACCCTATGCCGCCGAATATCTCAGATGGTTACATCATGCTCAAGCCACGCGAGCAATGGCCTGATCCCGATGAATCAAGAAACGACCTGTTGGCAGCAATACAAGCGGCAGCCAACAAACTACCTGGCAACCTCTACGAGTTTTCCCAGCCTATCCAGTTGCGCTTCAACGAACTGATTTCAGGGGTGCGTAGCGACGTTGCCGTTAAAGTGTTTGGCGATGATATGGATGTATTGAATGACACGGCGACTGAAATTTCAGCGGTCATGGAGGCGATTCCCGGTGCATCCGAAGTGAAAGTCGAGCAAACTACCGGCTTGCCGATGCTGACACTCAATATCGACCGGGATAAAACTTCGCGCTACGGCTTAAACGTGGGCGATGTGCAGGATGCAGTAGCAACTGCGATTGGTGGCACCGAAGCGGGCACCTTATTTGAGGGCGACCGGCGTTTCGACATTATCGTGCGACTGCCAGATAACCTGCGCAGCAATCTGGATGCCATCAACCGCTTGCCGATCCCATTGCCGCAGGGGCAAAACCGAGATGGACGAACCAATTATATCCCACTGGCCGAAGTAGCCAGCCTGGAAATGGCTCCCGGCCCTAATCAAATCAGCCGCGAAAACGGCAAACGCCGAATCGTCATCAGTACCAACGTGCGAGGCCGCGACATTGGCTCCTTTGTTGCCGAGGCCGAACAAAAGCTGCAACAGAAAATCAAAATTCCATCCGGTTATTGGACAAGTTGGGGCGGACAGTTTGAACAGTTGCAATCGGCGGCCCATCGCTTACAAATTGTGGTACCTGTAGCATTAATCCTGGTTTTCACACTCCTGTTCATGATGTTTGGCAATGCCAAGGACGGTTTACTGGTCTTCAGTGGCATCCCCTTTGCGTTGACCGGCGGCTTGGTCGCACTTTGGTTGCGCGATATTCCGATGTCGATTTCGGCGGCAATCGGCTTCATCGCCTTGTCGGGTGTGGCGGTATTGAACGGATTGGTGATGATTGCCTTTATTCGTGGTTTGCGCGACGAAGGCATGTCACTGGATAAAGCGATTGTTGAGGGCGCGCTGACCCGTCTTAGACCAGTGTTGATGACCGCATTGGTGGCCTCGTTTGGTTTCGTGCCAATGGCTATTGCCACTGGTACCGGCGCAGAGGTACAGCGCCCGCTAGCCACCGTGGTGATCGGCGGCATTCTCTCGTCAACGATGCTGACATTATTGGTATTACCCATTCTCTACTGGTTCGCGCATCGCCAAGACCAACCAATAAATCCCATGATACCGGGAATACCGCAGATTGATTCCCATGAGGATTAAACGATGAATACCTGCAAGTCATCAGAAAAAACCTGTTGTTGTCCCGGCGAAAAACCGGATAACCACCAAACAACGCCATTAAACTCGTCGAGTGGGATGACGTTCAAAATCGAGGGACTGGATTGCGCCGAAGAGGTCGCCACGTTGAAAAGCGCGATAGGCCCGCTCGTGGGGGGGAGTGACAAGCTGGCCTTTGATGTTTTAAACGGTCGTATGACGTTGTTGCCTGATGCCGAGCTTGTGACTGAAAAAACCATCATCAAAGCCGTAGCGGCAACAGGCATGCAGGCGGCTCGTTGGCAGTCCGGTCAGGTCGATGCCGATGCCAAACAACTTCACCGTTCGAAGACCGTTTATACCGTACTTAGCGGTGTATTTATCCTGACGGGCATGCTGATTCATATCGCTATAGCCGGCGGCTTTGTGGATATTCAAACCGTTTTCAGCTCGGCAAAAAGCGGAACTCTGCAATGGGACGTGGTTACTCGCTATCTGTATAGCTTACTAAATGCTCATGCTCAGCAGGCGATGCCTTTGCCTGAAAAAATCGCCTTTGGTTTAGCGGTGGCTTGCGGTGCGCGGCATGTGATTGTGAAAGCGTTTTATGCCTTGAAACGCTTACGGGCGGATATGAATTTGCTGATGACGATTGCGGTTATCGGTGCGATGTTCATTGATGAATGGTTTGAAGCAGCAACGGTCAGTTTTCTGTTTGCGTTGTCGCTGGCGATTGAGAGCTGGAGTATTGGCCGTGCCCGGCATGCCGTAGAAGCCTTACTGGATTTAGCCCCATCGACGGTGACGATCAAGGATGAAGCCGGCCAGGAATGCGTGGTACCTGCCGCAGAAGTCAGCATAGGGACCCGTTTCATATTAGCGCCTGGGGCTAAAATCCCCCTGGATGGCAACGTAATTGCCGGTTTCAGTTCAGTCAATCAGGCGCCGATTACCGGTGAAAGCATGCCGGTTGCCAAACAAGTGGGTGACGAGGTGTTTGCCGGAAGCATTAATGTTGAAGGAACATTGGAAATCCGATCCACCAAGCTGGTTTCGGATACCACCTTGGCGCAGATTACCCGTCTGGTGGGCGAAGCCCATGGTAAACGAGCCGAAGTCGAGCAATGGGTGGAGAAATTTGCGCGTATTTATACCCCGGCAGTAATGCTGGTGGCGTTGACCATGTGCATCATTCCACCGTTATTTTTCGACGGGGCCTGGAGCGAATGGTTTTATCACGCCTTGGTGTTGCTAGTCATCGCCTGTCCCTGTGCATTAGTCATTTCGACACCGGTCAGTATTGTCGCGGCATTGGCATGTGCAGCCCGACAAGGCATTCTAATCAAAGGTGGTATTTATATTGAAACACCTGCTCATCTTCATGCGATTGCCTTTGATAAAACCGGCACACTGACTTCTGGTGAGCCCATAGTAACCGGTGTTTATCCATTCAATAGTCATACCGAAGAAGAACTTTTAAGCCGCGCTGCCGCACTTGAAGCACGAAGCAATCATCCGTTGGCAAAAGCCATTTTACGCTATACGGAACAACACGGTATCAACGTGGCCAGCGCAGACAATGTGACGGTTCTACCGGGTAAAGGTGTCACCGGAGTATTTAATGGCACGGATTTCTGGCTGGGATCGCGCCGCTATTTATTGGAACGTAGTCAGGAAATCCCGGAAATCAGTGAAAAAGCAATTGCCCTTGAACAAACAGGGCAAACCGTGATTGCCATTGGCAATGATCGGCATATTTGCGGTCTCATTGCCGTTGCTGATCAACCACGGGCCAATATTAAGTCAATTTTGCAGGCGTTGAGACAAACAGGAATCCAACACCTGGTGATGTTGACCGGTGATAATCGAGTGACGGCCAATAACATTGCGGCCCAAATTGGTATTGATGAGATACATGCCGAATTGTTGCCCGCCGATAAAGTGGAGATCGTCAGTCAAATGGTCGAAAAATACGGACAGGTAGCGATGATCGGGGACGGTGTCAACGATGCACCGGCGCTGGGACGTGCTAATTTGGGGATAGCCATGGGCGTGCTGGGTTCTGCTGCGGCCATCGAAACAGCGGATATCGCCTTGATGGGCGACGACCTTTCCAAACTGCCTTGGCTGATTGGGCATTCAAAAAGAACACTGGCTATTATTCGACAAAATATTACGTTTGCACTGACGGTCAAGGCTGCGTTCGCCGTTTTAGCCTTTGCCGGTGTGGCTACCTTATGGGAAGCCATTGCTGCAGATATGGGCGCTTCCCTATTGGTCGTAGCCAACGGATTAAGATTACTTCATCCCAAAAATACGGCTTTTTAAATGGCCTGAACTTAATTAAAGACCGCTTTAACATCGTCAAAGCGCCTAGACATTACCATTTCAAGATACCTTTGGAGATAACCGTGAAATTAAAATCACTGATTCCTTTAGTTTTAGCTGAGTTCCTATTATCCGCTTGTAGCTTCATAGAGCCCCATGCCATGGACACCGACCTGAACATTCAGCATGTAGCACTAGCGAAGCACTTCGAAGACGAAGCGAACGAATTACAGACCAAGATTGAAGAACATAAAAAATTTCTCAATCAATTTGAGTCACAACGCTATGTGTACGGTAGACATGCGAACGATCTCAAAGCACACAGCCAAGAAGTGATTGATCTTTACCAGCAGGCCGTTACTGCAAACCGGGACATGGCAGAAATGTTGCGGGAAGCGAATCATTAGTCGTCCGAAATCTAACCACTATTTCCAGATTTTTTAGACGGGAAATATTTCAATATTTGTGGCGCAAAATCCGGAATATTTCATTATTTGTGTCGCAAGTGGGTGTGATGTGTGCCACGAATAATGGAAAATCACTTCAAAATCAATCGACCATTTTTCACTTTTTGTGTTACCCGACAAGTCGTGTCGGGTTGCCGGGCTATGCTGCAAAAATTTCAATGCAATAATCCTGGGGTTGGCTTAAAGTCACCCTGACATGAAAAAACTAGGCCGAAACGATCCCTGCCCTTGTGGCAGCGGTAAAAAATATAAGCAGTGCTGCTTGAAGACAGCAGACGCCCAGATTGCGCATGATCGGGCTGAAGCCGTCCCGAAAGCCATCCAGTGGCTCTTCACGAAGTATGAGCAGCCGGCCCGTGCCGAGATTGATGAAGGTTTTTTTGGTGGACTCGACGACGATGAATATGCCGAGCTTCAGGACCTACCCGAGGACTCGTATACCGGCATTATGATCAATGCCATGGAATGGCTGCTGGCAGATGGCGTGCTGACCCTCAAAGACCAGGACTATCGTGTTGCGGATTTGTTACTTGGAAAAGGTGGTCCGCTATTGTCTGCTGAACAGCGACAATGGCTTGAGCGTCTAACAGCCCTCCCCCTCAGGCTTTACGAAATTGTGGCGGTGGTGCCCGGCAAATGCCTGACATTAAGGGATGTGATGCTGCCCGAACGCCCGCCCGTTCTCGTCCAGGAAAAATCGGGCTCACAACAAGCCAACCAGTACGACCTGATCGCGGCACGCATCGTGCCGTTTGACGCGCATTTTGAACTGTCCGGCGCCGTTTACTCTTTCCCCCGCCAACAAAGCTGGGATTTGTTGGAAGAACTCAAAGACGAATTAGAGGGCGTCGAGCCGGATTCTGCTCTCGCCAAGGAAATCACTGGTGCCATCATTCCGTTTCACTGGCTCCAGTTATTTGTCAGGGTCTTTGAAATGCCGCCAGTGGTTGATCATGTCACGGGTGAATCGCTGCTGTTCGTGACTGATCATTACCGGGTTCTGGACTGGGACGCATTGGACCAGGCGTTGTCCGGTGAAGCGGATATCGAAGGTAATCGTGATGCGGGTTGGAGCCGCCTTTTTGCAGGTGAGGATGGGCTGACACGGCAAAGTCTCAGTATTCATCCCAGCAAACGCCAGGATCGGATCAAAGTGTCTTATCATACTCAACAGTATGCGGACGAAGGCAGGCCTTGGTTCGAAGCGGTATCAGGCGCTGCTGTGGCCTTTCTCAGCCGGGAACTGTCCGATCCCAAAGGCATGCTGGCTAATATGCAGCCTCATGACATCCAAGAAAGATCGGAACCGATACCCCTGCCACCCGAGATAATATCCGAGCTCATAGAGAAGAGAATTCGGCAGCTTTACGCTGACTGGGCTGACAAGCCATTACCCATCCTGAACGATCAAACGCCGCGCGAGGCCATCAGAACTTCGGAAGGACTGGAACAAGTCAAATTCTTGCTGCACACCTACGAACATGGCGAAGCCCAGCAAGCCAAAGCGCAACACCGCCCTCCGGTTTCCTATGAATTTCTTTGGCAGTCAGTAGGGATCGCGCCGTAAGTACCGGGGATAGTTAATCTGATCCCAGGACAGGGTTAAAGGTCTTTAATGGTGGGGAACGCCAGTTTCGAAGCATTGACCCGGTTGCGCAAATCAAGACCCGGTTTAAAATGAACGGTGTGCCGACTCGGTAGACTGACAGACTCCCCGGTCTTGGGATTCCTACCCATACGGGCTTTGCGGGGAATCGTTGAAAAACCACCAAATCCACGAATTTCAATTCGTTCGCCAGTGGCGATAGCGGTAGTCAAAACATCAATGATAGTGTTGACAGCGAGCTCTACGTCTTTTTGCAGCAGGTGCGCTTGCTTGGCGGCCAGCGCCCCCATCAGTTCCGATTTTGTCATCTGAAATGTCGAAGGTTCGACGGTGAGTTAATCGTCGAATCATAGCGCAGTTTCAAGAGGACTTCGAGCCACTCAACGCCCTCTATCTCTCAAGAGAATTTAACCTTTAACGGCGTCTTTTAAAGCCTTTCCGGCTTTAAAGCCTGGTAGTTTTGCCGCAGCAATGGTCAGTTCAGCGCCGGTTTGCGGATTGCGGCCTTGACGCTCGGCACGTTCTTTGACTTCGAAAGTGCCAAACCCCACTAACGATACCGAATCGCCGTTTTTCAAGGTATTTTGAATGGCACTGAGGATGCCATCCAAGCCCCGCCCGGCATCGGCTTTACTGAGATTCGCATGGCTGGCAATGGCGTCAATGAGTTCGGATTTATGCATGGTTTCCTCAAAAGGTGGGATGTAAAAACTAGGCGTTGATGATCGCAGTTTCAACATGTTCCTTCAAGCAAATCAGTCTGGAAGGCGTGTAAACCGGAACCGCAAAATTTATGTACCAGTAGCGAATGTCGGCTTATAAAATTCGCAAATTGTCGCAACCGACCCCAAACAGCCGTTCGCCATCCAACTCATTGACAGTCCGGTCTCATCGTACAGCGGACCGTCAAACCAACGACAGAACCCTTAATAACGGTCCGACTAACAAATTGAACAATATAGTTCAGCGGCTGCTTGCCATGATTCTTCTTGGCAAGCAGCACAAATCACTTACATCTGGCGATGCATTGCTGCCATACTCAAATTGGCCTCGGCGGCTTTTTCATAGGCGTTAATAAGAACTCGGCAATGGCTGACCAAAGTGTCGCCCTGTTTACCGTAAAGATAACTTTTTGACTGATATTGGCTAAGCAGTTTTTTGTGCTCTTCAACTTTAAGTTGCAGTTCTTTGGCCGCCTCTTCGTAATGTTTCGCCAATGCCTCGTGATCAGCTTTGGTCGTTGCGCTTTGAACGGCTTGAGTCATATCCATCGGATGCGGGTTCATCTCACTACATGCCACTAAGATGCCAGCACCTAACAACAGGGTAATCAATAGTTTTGTTTTCATAGATTTTCTCCAGATTTAGTTGTTTTTAATCGTTAATTTCGTCCTGTTTTTATAGCTCATGGAGTGATGAAAAATTAGAAATGACATCAATCCATTCTATAAATCTTTATATTTCAAGCACAAATAGTGCCATTATTAAAATCAATGAGTTAAATTCGTCTTTACATACTCTCACGGCCGATTGCGCAATACTGGTGCAAATAAAGGTGTTACTGCACCGCATTGGGTCAACTTCCTAGGCCGATGTGCGAGCAACTTCATATCTTGCCTTTCGAGCTTTAAAAGCTGTGTTCAAGAAGTGTTCGCCAACGAGGCGTTGTAGCATGGCCTCCAGTTGAGATTCGTCTAAATCATTCACCTCTTGATGAAGACGCGGAGCAATCTTGGCAAAAATCGTTACCAGTTGAGGGTCAAAGTGGCTGCCGCCCTCTTTTACGAGCTTGGAAATAGCATCGACTACGGGCCACGCGTCCTTGTACGGACGTTGCGAGGTCAGCGCATCAAAAACGTCCCCGATAGCGAATATTCGCGCGTTCAGAGGAATGGCGTCCCCTTTAAGGCCTTGCAGATACCCGCTGCCGTCATATTTCTCATGATGAAACTCCACGACATCCCGCGCACCGGTTAACCAGTGCGATTTGTTTAGAATTTCCACGCCTAATGCCACATGCGTTTTCATGACCTCGAATTCATCCACTGTCAGTTTTTCCGGTTTCAGTAAAATCGGATCGCGGATGCCGATCTTGCCGACATCATGTAAAAAAGCCCCTGCAATGAGATCTCGCATATTTTCTTCGGGCGATCCAATCGCTTCGCCCAGCCGCAAGGCGTAATAGGTCACCCGATAATTATGATGGTTGGTTTCCGAATCGCGTTCGGCTATGGCACAGCCCAGCACATTCATCAGTTCCAGGTTGCCCTGTAAGAGTTCGCCGGAAAGCCTAATGACGCCTCGATTGAGGGACAGGACAATCGGATACATTAATAGGCTGGTAAAGAAAATGCCCAGTGTAACGAAACCCAGCATACGGATTAGGTTTTGCTTCAAGGCGGCAAAGGTTTCCGGATCAACCTGATAGACGCCCTCGAAATAACCCATCGGCGAATTTTGTTCGCCGATTAGCGGAACCAGCGTCACTAGCCACAATTGGCCATGAATGAAATGAAGGTCATGAGTAAACCCATCGGCTTTTGGAAATTGATGGCGATATTGGTCGATGAAATGTTCGACAAATTCCTTTCCTTTTCTAACGGCTTCGAGCTTTAATTGCTTGTTGCGGTCGTATAATTCAACAATCAGAAAATGCTGGCTAACCAAATGTTCAGCCAGTAGCCTCAGATGTTCGGTTGATTGGGTATCGAGTTGTTCCAGATTATGGGCCGACGCCCCGCTGAATAGCGCGGACTCTTTAAGCGCAAGTGCGTGAACAGTTTGTTCGGCTCGCTTGATCTCCAGCCATAAAATGGAACCGCCTACCGTTACACTCAGGAACAACCAGCCCAAAAACAATCGGGTCAGAATTTTTCGATGAATAAAGCGATTGGTGGACATCGCTTGTGGCGATTTCATCCTTTTAGGCTGATAGCGATGTGATTGCTTGGTTTTCATTGTTCTAAGCAAACTTTTTAGCTCGATTAAGCAGGATTTTTCTGAGCTCTAAGATTGCCAAGGGTATAAATCCAACCCCGATCCAGACTACGCACTGATGCAACGACACCGATTTGATCTGAAACAGGGTTTGCAGCATGGGAACATGGTGTATCGCCAACTGTAAGCTAAAGCACACTGTCACAATCAGAAACAAGCGCAGATTGGAAAACAAACCGATTTGCCAGATGACACGCTGTTCGCTTCGCGCCCCAAAGGCACGG